>NZ_JBALDA010000048.1:0-116204 GCF_036917535.1 Nostoc sp. | reverse complement strand
GACGAGTCTTTGATACTTGTGAATGAGTATTTGATACTCGCCGACGAGTCTTTGATACTTGTGAATGAGTATTTGATACTCGCCGACGAGTCTTTAATACTTGTGAATGAGTCTTTGATACTCGCCGACGAGTCTTTAATACTTGTGAATGAGTCTTTTAACTCTACTCCCCCTGCTCCCCTACTCCCCTTCTCCCCTTATCCCTCCCTAAATCCTATGCCTACTAGCACCTGGAATCGTCATCACATTCTTTCCCTAGCTGACTTTACTGCCGCTGAATACGATACAGTTTTGCAAACTACGGCCAGTTTTCAAGAGGTGCTATCACGGCGAACAAAAAAAGTGCCAACTTTGCAGGGACAGGTAGTGGCGAATTTATTTTTTGAATCGTCTACCCGGACTCGCAGTAGTTTTGAACTCGCAGCCAAACGCTTAAGTGCGGATACGCTGAACTTTGCCGCAGCCACATCTTCTATGACTAAAGGAGAAACAATTCTCGACACGGCGAAAACCTATTTGGCTATGGGAACTGATATCATGGTAGTTCGCCATCGAGAGGCAGGAGTACCGAATGTGATCGCAGCTGAAATGGATCGTCTAGGTGTACGAGTTAGCGTCCTGAATGCTGGTGATGGTCAACACGAGCATCCTTCCCAAGCACTGCTAGATTTATTTACCATAACTACTCTAATTGACCCAGATCGCCCACGACTGGAACTTTTAAAAGGGAAAAAGATTGCCATTGTTGGGGATATTCTCCATTCTCGTGTGGCGCGATCGAATATTTGGAGTTTAATTGCCAGTGGTGCCGAAGTGCATCTGGCAGCACCACCAACCCTCTTACCTAAATTATTTGCTGAGTTTATCTCGGAGGAAGTAGAAGGTAGGAGTCAGGAGTTAGAAGTCAGGAGTTATTCTCCCAATCCCCAACTTTTTTTACATTGGCAGCTAGAACCAGCTTTGCAAAATGCCGATTTTGTCATGACTTTGCGCCTGCAAAAGGAACGGATGACAGCTCATTTACTACCAAGTTTGCGAGAATATCATCAGCTGTTTGGCATTACACGCACAAAACTGCAACTTTGTAAACCTAATGTCAAAGTTTTGCATCCAGGCCCAGTTAACCGTGGTGTTGAAATTAGTTCTGAATTGATGGATGACCCAGAATTTAGTCTCATTCAATCACAAGTTACCAGCGGTGTTGCTGTTCGGATGGCACTGTTGTACCTATTAGGTAGCGGCAAAGCTTAATATAATTTCAGTTTGAAATTTACTCCCATCGGACTACCTAACGGAAGAATACCTAGTCTCATCGAAATTATATATTCCTCCGAGCGCATGAGGACAGAATTTTTTAATCTTGGCACACTGGTATCGTACAAGTTCAGAGAAGTTGAGAATTCAATAACTTCTAGAAGTGTCGGAGGTGAATATGAAACGAATTTTTTTGACGGCAGCAGCCTTACTCAGCACGCTATCTTTAGCTGCTCCCATTCCCGTCAAAGCCGAAAACTCCGCCCCTGTCCGCCGCTTGTTAGAAACTAGAGAATGTTCGGGATGCAATCTAGCAGGAGCCAACCTCAAAGGCGCTCATCTAATCGGTGTTGACTTGAGAAATGCAAATTTAAAAGGAGCTAATCTCGAAGGTGCCAACTTAGAAGGTGCAGATTTAACTGGAGCTAATTTAAAGTCTGCTAATCTTACACAAGCATTTGTTAGCGATACGATGTTAAATAATGCCAATCTTACCAACGTGAATTTGAGTAATTCCCGTTTATATAATAGTGACCTAGATGGCGCTGTTTTAGCTGGTGTTGATTTAAAGGGTGCTGATGTATTTAATACTGCCATTAGCATTGGTGGTGAATACTAATGATCAGTCATGATTTCCAAGTGATGAGTTAAGAGTTAAACTCTTAACTCTGCACTTCCTAAGTTTTATTCGCCGGTAATCGATAGTTCATTAACCCAGATTTTCGGGCAAACCCCACCTGGCGTTAACTCTGGCTCTTTTTCTACATAAATAATTGACTTCAAGAGTTCTAAGAAGTCGCCAGCAACAGTTGCTGACTCAATACTTGTCCTCACTCCCTTATTAACTAGCCAACCATCAAACGGCAAAGAAAAGGAACCTTGCAAGGATTTAACTCCAGCATGGAGAGCTTGTAAATCATCGATAAAAATCACATTTTCAGCAGTTTCTAAGCTCAACTCCTGATCAGAAGTTGCTGTTGAAAATACATGATAAAAATTCGGACTAACGCTGACTTTTGCGCCAATACTAGCATTACCCGTTGGCTGGGCATTTAACCTTTTAGCAGTGCCTGCACTATGGAGAAATCCTGTTAAAACGCCATTTTCAATCAGCGAAATTTGACGAGTGGGAGTTCCTTCGCCATCAAAACTTTCGGCACCAACGTTAGCTAGGTGCAGTGCATCATCGTAAACTGAAAGCAAAGGAGAAGCAATTTGCTTACCTAAATCATCAGGAGTAGACAGACTTTGATTGTCTAAAATACTTTGGGCATTGAACAAGTTAGAAAAAGCACCCAACAGACTTAAGAAAGCTTCCGCAGAGAAAACAACTCGATATTTACCAGTTTTGATTTTTTCATAGTTCAGGTGACTGATAGTTTTATCGGCGGTTTCTTTGATGCAACCATTAATATCTAGATTATCTAAACTTTGGTTGATTCTAAAAGCGCCTGCACTGCGCGGTTTTTTGCCATCTTCCTCAGTTTTGCTGTAAAGATAAACTGATGCCAAAGAGTGAGATTCAGTTCTCACTGCGCCGTCGCTATTAAGATAAAATCTGTCAATATCTCTTTGTGACAAACCATTATAAGGTACACCTTTAATTGCTGGATGAGCTGCTAGTAATTCTTTTTCAGCTACCAACAATTTTTCTATAAGTTCAGCAACAGGTGCTTGGGGCGTTTTATCCTGAGGTTTACTTGGGATAGGAGCAGTAGCCTCTGGACTAAAATCAGGAACATTTTCTTTAACACCAAAGAAACTGGCTTCGTAGGCAGTTTTCAAAGCTAATTCCAGTCCCTTGGTGTCTACATCTGTGGTGCTAGTTACACCCATTGTATTATCTTCATTCCAGACACGAACAGTAACACCAGAGCGATTTGAAGCTTTGACTTGTTTTGGCTCTCCTTGGTCTACTTGCACGCTAGTGTCATCTACTGTCGAGCCATAAATGTCGAATTTCTTAATGCCAAGCTTATCAGCATTGTCCTTGGCAGAATTTGCAATCTCATTGATATTCGGCATAGTTAATTTTAGATTTGGGATTTAAGATTTGGGATTGGAAACGATTCCTTTTTTGATATTAAAGTTTGGATTTTGGATGTTATGACTTATATTTGTTAGACGAATAACTCGTAATGCCAGCTGCTTTGTTCTAGCCTGAAACTTCTGCTCATTCACAATCCAAAATCCAAAATCTAAAATTCTTATCGTCCACCTACAGTAATAGAATCGACCTTAATGTGGGGTTGTCCGACTGTGGTATAAATACTGCCACTGACTGAGCCACAAAAACCTGGTGCAATTTCCAAATCTTGAGAACACATGGAAATTTTATTCATAATTTCCTTGGCTTCACCAATCAAAATTGCTCCCTTTAGCGGTTTGGTAATTTTGCCATTTTCAATTAAATAAGCTTCATCAACACTAAAGTTAAATTGACCTGTAGCACCAACGCTACCACCACCCATCTTTTTACAGTAAATACCTTTATCAATGGAGGCAAATAATTCATCATTGCTATGTTCGCCAGAATCAATATAAGTATTACGCATCCGGCTAGCAGCAGCATAGGTATAATTTTGGCGGCGTCCACTTCCAGTTCTGGGGTGTCCGGTGCGTGCAGAACCTGTTCTATCTGCTAAGAAGTTTTTCAGAACGCCTTTTTCAATTAAGAGGGTTCTTTGAGCAGGCATACCTTCGTCATCCATGTCAATTGTTCCAAAGGCATTTTCAGAGCGCCCTTCATCCCAAGCTGTCAAACTTTCGTGGGCTATTTTTTCGCCTTTTTTATCAGCAAAGGGAGTGGTATTGCGTTCAATTTGAGTGGTTTCGAGCAGGTGTCCGCAGGCTTCGTGGAAGATTACGCCGCCAAAGTGATTGGCCATAATGATGGGATAAGTACCCGATTCCACGTAATCTGCGTAGAGCATTTTTCCAGCCGATTCTGCTATTTTTTCGGCGGCTTGTTGAGAATCCCAAGTTTTCAGGAAGTTGGCATCACTAGTGTTACCTGCGCGATCGCCAATTGAGGTACGATTAGCACCATCAGCACACAACAGGTTAAATCCTACTGACTGCGTAAGGCGAATATCACGCGCAAAAGTCCCGTCACTAGCGGCGATTAAAACTTCTTGCCAATCCCGGAAATAGCTAGCACGGCGCGATTGGACGTGGCTAGCTTTTTGCTTCAGGTGGGCTGTACCATCTAGGAGGATTTCTCCCATTTCTCGGATGGAGCTACACATCGGTAGCCATGCATCTTTACCTCTTTTGGTGGCGTAATCTCTGAGTAATTCCAGGTTAATTTCTGGGATGAAAGCTTTCGCAGTGGGTAGTTGTAATCCCAAGATAGAAAGACCTTTTTCTAAGGCTGCTTTCAAACCGGAAAACGAAAGGTCATTAGTGCTAACGTAGCAATCAGCTTTGCCGCGAAATACCCTGACTCCCGCGCCTGTAGACAGACTGGGTGAAATACTGGTGATAGCGTCATCTTCTGCAAGAGAACTAATATAGTTGCGACGCTCTAAAAATAATTCGATAAAGTCAGCACCAGCGGCGCGTCCTAGTCCCAGAAGGGTAGCCAGAGGGGCTTCCCAGGTTTCATCGAAACGCTCTGGTGTAGAAGAATATTGGAGAGTGGGAAGTTGATTCGAGAGAAGTAGCGTACTTGTAAGCATGAGTAGCCTCGTCTGCTGGCGTAGTTCAGAGATTTGACTGAAAAATCCTAGTGTGTTCAGTCTAACAAATGAGTGAAAGCCACAGTTGGCAGTTATGCAGTAGGGGTTTCCTCACTGCACTTGGACCTTAGCTTCTACGCCTAGATAAAAGTCACCAGAAGAAGAAATATCTTAGAAGTAATGCACTTGAGGGAGCGATCGCTATCATGCAGGAGTCAAAAGAAAATACAGTTTACTAAACTGTATTTTGCGACAATAGGGGGTAAGAGTTTCATAGCATTGCCAATACACGCAGGGACTGTTTTACCTCAACAAGGAATATAAAATAATGAGTTCGTATGCTTTTTGGAACAACAAAGGCGGCGTGGGAAAAAGCTTTCTTTGTTTTGTGGCTGCTGCTGAATATGCTCACCGTCACCCCGATACAGATGTTTATGTAATTGACCTATGTCCCCAAGCCAACGTCTCAGAAACCCTACTAGGAGGATATCTCAATAGTCCAAAGGCACTACATTCTTTAAGCAGTAAGATACCACGTTCGACAGTAGCTGGATATCTGGAAGCACGTCTAAACTCTCCCTTCAGAATGATTACCGATGTATCTCCTTATGTTTGTGATCCAAGGGAATTCAACCCACAAATACCAGAAAATTTGAAACTCGTATGCGGGGACAATCTTCTTGAAATAATTTCTGAAGCAATTAGGCAAACATCTGAACTACAAATACCAATTGATGCTTGGAAACAGGTGCTTAATTGGATTCGAGATTTAACAGTTTCTCTGCGTATATTTAGTGGAGAGAGAGATACTGTATTTTTAATTGACTGTAACCCTAGTTTCGCTATTTATACACAACTTGGTCTGGTTGCAGTAGAGGGTGTAATTGTCCCATTTACTGCGGAAAAAAGTTCATTTTATGCGATTGAAAATGTGGTTGCACTTTTATATGGTATAACCGATCCCAATACTGCACTATATGCAAAAATTAGCTTTGCTAAACGTGCAAAAGAAGAAGGTGTATCTGTACCAAAATTATATGCATTTGTTCTTAATCAGGTGACAATGTACGCAGGTATAACTGCTTCTGCATCCATAGCTATAAACAAAATGATTCAGAAAACTATGGATGATATACATCAGAAAAATCGTCATATTTTCGCTAATCCTAAAGACTTACCGAGTAATAGTTTTCTTGAAATTCCCAGTAAAAGTATAATTGAAATTCCTGCTTTTCACACTGTTGCTGTGGTTGTTGCGACAACTGGCACCCCTTTACATAAACTCAAACCAGGTATCAAAAAAATTGGTGAACAGCAAGTGCAATTAAATCCAGAGCCATTACAGAGATATCGAGATGCACTTGAAGAGTTTGTGAATTGTCTATAAGAGCATCGCCGTGCCATCACTAGCAGCATTAAGGTACGATAAAGCGGCTTATAAGGCTCGTGTCCTGCGTGATACTGCAACAGATCCCCGCTTGCGCCCAATATTAAATAGCCAAACTCAAGTCTATTATCACTCTGCTCTAGCAATGTTTGTTGCTGGATGGGAGGCTTATATTGAGGAACTAGTTCGCAACTTTTTTGATGTAACCGCAAATCCTTTAGATCCTCAGTTTCATGCTGTACATTCTATTGCTAAAAATGCAGCAGAGCGATCGCTTAAACAATTTAATACACCAAATGCAGATAATTCGCGTAACCTTTTGTTTCAATATACTGGCTATGACCCTATGAATGATTGGGTTTGGTCAAAAAGAAGCATGAATGCACTCGCCACTTGACAGATGCTAAACGATATTCTGCAAGTCAGACACAGTTTTACTCATGGTTATTCCAATTCCCGCATTTTCTTGGACATAAATACCAACTGGAAAAGTTCGGCTTACCGCTAAAGGTATTAAGGATGTTGATGCCTTGTTACAATATCTTGTCGCTGTTACTGACCTTGGTATGAAGCAAAATATTCAAATTATCTATAGCATAGTTGCGCCCTGGTAATCAATGAAGAGAATGCTTAGAGAATCAGTTGCAATACTAGATGTAATAATTTTTCATACATAATTATAAGACAGTCTCAGACTGTCTTATAATTTCTGAAACTATAGAAAGGAAGATGCACCCAGATATATTAGTAAAAGCAACAATTTCATTAAACAAACTTATTTTTGATTTCTGCCTTGCTCATCCCTATAATCCCACCGTTGAGAAGTTAGTATTTTCCCATCCAGTTAATTCTTAGTGAAAACCTATTTCTTATCAAGGTTTATTTACAATTTGCCATTTTAAGTGGAATTCTTGCTGTTTCTTGCTCATTAAGAATCCGAGCTAAATTAGATAGTTGCCCCTGTTGATTTGAGATTCTTAAACAAGAGCTTTAGTGTTCGAGTAATAGTTTTAAGAATTTTCATTTTGCTAGCAGTGGGCTTTTGATCGTATCTCAAAACCATTGGAATTTCCACGATTTTTGGTTTAAGGGCTTTGGCTTTCAGCAGTAAATCTATCATGCAAGCAAATCCACTTTCAGTGAATAGATTGTCCCCATAATACATGTCCAGTTTACTGAGGAAAGTACGGTTATACAGTCTGTAACCACAAGTGTAGTCTTTTACGCCTGGTACACGGGCGGCAATTCTGAAAAGCCAACTGGCTCCGTAACTCAGCAGCTCTCTAAATTTTGATAAGCCTATGACTTTAGAACCTTTTCGATATCTAGATGCGATCGCAATATCATAGCTCCCAGCTATCATAGTGTCATACATTTTTATTAGCAGTTCTGGTGGTTGAGTATTATCGCAATCCATTGCCGCTAAAAAATCACCTTCTTTGGAAATTTCTAAGAAAGTCGTGAAACCTGTTTTAATTGCTTGACCTAAACCAGCATTTTTGGGATGTTGGACTAATTTCAGTAATATACCTAGTGATTGAGATTCTTTTAAAGCAGTCTGAGCAGTTTGATCGCTACTGCCATCATCAACAAGAATCAGTTTTATCTCTATATTAAAGATTTGCTGCAATGTTTGAAACTTTTTGAACAAGGGTCGAATTGATTCTTGCTCGTTATATGCGGGTAAAAGAACAAAAAGACTCATAAAGACCTCGTGTGATTTTTAAAATAAAATGTGATTACTCAAATTTCAAGAATTAAGTAATGCTGATTTTTTGAGAAATTCATCGACTTGTCGAACTACTGCGTTGTTATTGACGCTATCATTGACCAACTGTGAGGTATTAACAACGAAAAAATCATCGTTTTCAGTACTCACTTTGGGAACAAGGCTTGAATAATTTAAAACTTGTAGTGGCTGTACTTTTATCGCTCGATTAATATGTGCCGCTACAATGTCATCTGCTTTGAGTTCGGGGAACATTGAACGTATACCTTGAAAAAATATTGGACGTAATTCGTCATCTGGTTGTTTTAATAACGGGTTAGTGGAAAGTATATATTTTGGTAGGAATGTAATGTGATACCCTGCTGTTTCTTGTAAAGAAACTAAGTTACTCATCCCAATAACTCCGGTAAAAGGAATATTTTTATCAGCAATATTTACTACGTAATAAGGAATGAGAGGTTTACGAGTAATCAGTACTATGCAGATTACACCCAGGTATTCTACTGTTTCACCAGTGTTTGAAACTTTCACCAGTTCCTTGGCAGCAACCTGTTGCAAGATATTAACTGGGCCAGTAAAGATAACTTTATCAAAATGCTCTTTTTTACCCTGATGTTCTACCCACATTCCACCCCCTGGATGAGGTGCGATATATTCAACTGCAACACCTTTGTGAATATCACCTCCAGCCGCATAAATTAATTTTTCTATATGGTCAAAAACAGTTTTATAACCGCCAGAGACATAACCAAGCTGTTCTTTATTTAATGAAGAATCGCGCGCTGAAAATAGTCGTTTGATATAAGCCCAGATAAAAACTGCTGATATTCGCTTATAGTTTTCTCCTAATTTGGATAAAAGCAAAGGTTTCCAGAGCTTTTCGTATGTGTTTTTACCACCGAGTTTCAATAGCCAATCTTCAACTAAAATCTTCTCTAAACGCCGCCAGTTATTAAGACGTGAACCATATAGGAGAGTAAAAGCTAATCTGATTTTACTGATAAGTCCAAATAAAGGAAAACGTAGGAATTCTATACTGTTACTAATAGAATAAAACTTTTTATTGTCATAAAAGCCTGTTAAACTCCGATGCCAACGCAGTTTATCTCCAAGACCAATATCTCTGATAAAATTTATTAAGTGAGTATCAGAAGGTAAAATAACGTGATAAAAGCGATCCCAGGTAAATAAACCGTAATCATGATAAGTAGTAAGTCCACCAAGCTGCTTGTTGCTATCAAAGACAGTGACTTTATGTCCTTGATGTGAAAGACGTTGAGCTAATACTAGCCCAGTTATGCCTCCGCCAACGATACCTATATTCATAAATTAAATTTAGATTTTGTGAAAATGTTTTAGAGGATGATGTTCAGAAGATGTTAATACTAAATAATCTGATTATTTGCCTATTAAGCTATTAATGTACAACCAGAATTACGCCAGTTATAATAACGGAAATTCCTAACCACTGGCTAAATATAACTTTTTCTTTTAAAAGATAGTGAGATGCAATTGGTACAAATGCATACATTAATCCTAAAACTGGAAAGGCTTGACTTAAAGGAATTGTCCGCAATACATAAAGCCACAATATAGTCATAAATGTATAGCAGATAAACCAAATCAAAAAATAACGAGATAATAAGAGATGTTTGAGAGAGCCACTTTCTCCTTTACTAGAGTTAGAAATATAAAATCCATACTTGAGTGAAAGTTGAGCTGTTGTTCCAAACAAAACGACAAGCATTAAATTTAGCCAAGTAAAAATACTCATTTTTAAGTTTTTAAGTAATTAATTATCTAAATTTGAACTTTCTTATGGGAGTAACTACCAAAATAACACCTAAGAATATAGTGATTACTCCTACTATTCGAGTTAATGTAATCACTTCATTAAAAAAGTAGTATGAACCGAAAAGTATCCCGACATAATTTAAACTAGTCAGGGGATAAGCAATACTCAATTTTACAGATCGCAGAGCCAATATCCAATTTACTATTCCTAAACAGTAGACAGTAACAGCTAATGATAATTTCTGAAAAAACTCCCAAGTAAATACTCCCTCATTTGTATGAATCATGGCATTTTTCATCAGCAATTGTCCACAGATACTAAATAAAATACTTACAAACAAAATAATATAAGGGATTATTTTAAAGTTTGAACTTTTTTGCGACATAGATTTCATCGTACTTTGCCTTAATCAAGATAGTAGGTATGAACTGGGCAGTCAAAAACCAGTTGTTTTGAACATTAGGAAGACTATGTTGAAGTGACTGATATCAAAATGATTGTTGAAGCTCATGTCCCAGAGTTAAAAACTAAAGACTATGTCATATTCCAGTATGATTGCTCTATCATGAAAGCGTTCGATATGATTCAAAGTAAAGCACGCTTAATTGTTTTACTGGATTAGACTCCCAAGCAAACCAGTTTATTGCTTGACAATTGGGACAATCAATTTAGAGTTTGCCCAACTGTAAATTACAGATATTTTCTGTGCTACTTAAGTTTGCTCCAACACTATTTTGAGGGTGATCGCGATAATTTAGTAGTAGATGCAGACATAGAGAAAGTTGAGAACTTTGTCACAAATTCTCTCTATATACATAAAGTTTGCAGTGTGCGTAGGTGTAACCCGTCGTAGACATCCCTGATACTGATCTCTGATTCCACCTACATATTCAACAGATGCACCTAAATCAAAATGGATTGCTAAAATTTTTGATTAACCGATTCATTAACTTTTATCAGTTGTATCGTGCTGTAGAAATCTTTTAAAGATACTATTGATCTTCTCAAGCTATAAAACCTAGCTGGATTGATAAATATTCTCTATTTGGCTCCAGGAAAGTTGATTTATGTACTGACATATCTGTAATCTCAGCTAGCAATTAAGCCGATTTATAAAAGTAATGGTTTTTACTCAAATTCAGTATATATACGTGCTCTTTTTGGGCATGGAAACACAAGAAGTAATACAAGTCTGACTGGCTGCGTAAATCATAGAGAGATAAATTAATCTACAGAAATACGCTTTACAGGTTTATGGGAAATTTTACTGAATGTCCAAATAGAGCCTTTTTAACAAAATAACTAATGCAAACTAGCGTTGGCTAATCAACTTTAAAGTTGACGGTACTTACATTGAATTTGAGATATTTCTACACCATTTAGTATTGAAGTTGCTTGATTTTTGATCATTATTTCAAATAAGCTGTTTTCTCCAAATTTATTGTTACATGTAATTACTTACTAGAATACCACGAGAAAGGCATGTTGCAAATTTATCGTCATACTTTATCAAAAATTTATCTACTCACAAATACACTTAAACAAAAACTTTATAAAACAAAAATCCTCCTCTATCATGAACTTTTGTCTTGGAAATTTGTACATTTATGAAGTAATTTCTGGGTATTAAAATTGTATAAGTAAAGAGTTAGTATTAGACTCGATAAATACAAAGCTAAGAGTTGACCCAAGGAAATTTGAAACTTGAACAACACTACTTGCGCTGATAATATCACACAACGTTACACTAAATTACAGCTGTAATTTTTAGATGACAATCGAGAGTTTTAATTGTTTTTAAACTATCCACAAAAATCTTCATCTGAATTCACGTATCTCAGACAGAGTTAGTAGTGCGCCAATTTTCTTTGGCTGGATAGAGGTTTTTCTATTGATTGAACTCATTATCCTCACAAAAGTTTGTTGGTAATAATGATTAACAATCTAAACTGAATCTGCCAAGGTGCTAATACTAGACTTAAAATCAAGCTAATAGCTGCAAAGTATGGAATTTCATTAGTACTCTTTTTGAAAAAGCAGGCAGTAGCTAAGACAGTATATGGTGGTATAAAGAAAAACAACGCTAAGTTTCCTTGGCTGGATAGAGGTTTCTCTAAGTTGTTTTCCTATTGTTTGGACTCATTATCCTGTAAAAATCTGTTGGTAATGACGAAGACAATGATTAATAATCCAAACTGAATCTGCCAAGGTGCTAATACTAAACTTAAGATCAAGCTGACCGCTGCAAATACACCTGCAAGATATGCAATTTCATCATTACTCTTTTTGAACAAGTAGCCAGTGGCTAAAGCAGTACATAGTGGTATCAAGAAAAATAAAGGCATTTTACTAACCTCTGAACTAAAGGTTGTAGTGTTTTTAAAACAAATTTTTTGGAAGTGTGGTTGATTTTACATCCAACAAGGTTTTGCTTACAACAGTCGAGCGAAATAAATATTATAGAAAATCAAGATTATGCAACGTTGTATATTACACCAATTGGAATAATTATTGCGACCGATGAAGCGCCTAAAAGCTTGATAACTCTTTTCCTGTGGTCGATGGTGTGCGTAGTAAGCTTTAAAATTAAGTACAAGACGCTATACAATTTAGCGTAGTGTTTAGGAACAAACAATTCCTGTGGGTGATGCTATTTTTGCCGTTCTCCCAATTCAGCGTCGCTGCGCTATGCTATGCAAATTCTCATTTATCTAGGCGGATTGAAAGAGTTATGAGTTATAAAACTTGCGTAAATAGATTTTGTCTATTTCGCCAATTGCACTCTTATGAGCAATCATCTGGTAGATTAGCTTAAAACTTTGGCCTTGCGCCAGGATAAGGATCTAGCATATTACCTTTAGAAGTAGCATTTTCATTTTAGACATCTAATGCTGAACATTCCTCAACTACTGGCAACTGAAATAAACCTCAAATCCCATCAGGTGCAAAACGCGCTGGAACTTTTGGCAGAGGGTGCAACAATTCCCTTTATTGCACGTTACCGGAAAGAGCGCACCGATGAGATGAATGAAGTGCAACTACGTGAACTGGCCGATCGATATACTTATTTAACAGAACTGGAAGAACGAAAATCGGTGATTTTAAGTGCGATCGCCCAACAAGGTAAACTTACAGATGAACTCAAAGCCAAATTCTCATCCTGCTTACAAAAAACTGAACTTGAGGATTTATACTTACCCTATCGACCAAAGCGACGCACCCGCGCCACCATCGCCAGAGAAAAAGGACTCGAACCACTGGCGGAATTCATCAAGTCACTAAATGTAAAAAATGCTGTAACGGCTTCTCTGGAAGTAGAAGCGGCTAAGTATATTTCGGAAACCAAGGGAGTAAAAACAGCAGAAGAAGCACTCAAAGGTGCTGCTGATATTTTAGCGGAAGAAGTAGCTGAAAAAGCTGAGTTACGCGCATATATCCGTGACTATTTTTTAGAAGAAGGGATATTTGTCTCCCGTATCAAAGATGATTATCCTGAAGGTACAACCAAATTTGAGATGTACCGTAACTATCAAATTAGGGTAAAAAATATTGCACCACACAATATGCTGGCGTTGTGTCGAGGTGAAACTGAGAAAGTATTAAGCTTTGAAATTGCTTTTGATGAGGATACGGTACTTTACTATCTTGAGTCGAAAGAAATTAAAACCAAAGTACGGACAATTCGGGATTTTTATCAGGCGATGCTGAAAGATACATTCAACCGTTTGATGAAAATCTCTCTCATGGGAGAGGTAATTTCTGAGAAAAAAGCTTATGCAGACATAGAATCAATCAAGACATTTGAAACTAATCTGCGGGAGTTACTGCTGTCTGCACCAGCAGGGATGAAACCAACGCTGGCGATAGACCCTGGATTTAGAACTGGGTGTAAGGTTGCTGTCCTCGACCAAACTGGACAATTTTTGGAATATCAGGCGGTATTTCCGCACCAAGCGGCTGAACAACGACTCAAAGCTGCACAAACTGTCAAAAATCTGATTGAAAAGTACAAAATTGAGTTAATTGCCATTGGTAACGGTACAGCGTCTCGCGAGACAGAGGAATTTGTTACGCAAGTATTACAAACCATAGAACGCAAACCAGTTAAGGTGATGGTGAATGAGTCTGGCGCATCTATATATTCTGCTAGCAAAGTGGCGCTAGAAGAGTTTCCCGATTTAGATGTTACCGTGCGCGGCGCCATTAGCATCGGTCGCCGTTTGCAAGACCCTTTGGCGGAACTGGTAAAAATCGATCCCAAATCTATTGGTGTGGGACAATATCAGCACGATGTCGATCAGAAGTTGTTGAAAAAGAAATTGGATGAGACTGTAGAAAGCTGCGTTAACTACGTTGGCGTAGACTTAAACACCGCCTCCAAAGAACTTCTAACTTCCGTCTCTGGAATTACGGCAACAGTTGCCAATAATATTGTCGCCCATCGCAACCAGCATGGAGCCTTTAAAAATCGCCGACAACTGTTGAAAATTCCGAAGTTGGGACCAAAAGCTTTTGAACAAGCAGCAGGTTTTCTGCGAATTCGCGGCGGTGACAACCCTTTGGATAATACAGCAGTGCATCCAGAGAGTTATTCTGTAGTAGAAGCGATCGCATCCGATCTAAATGTGCCATTAAATCAGGTAACACAAATTGCTGAAAAACTCAAAAAGACCAACCTGAAGAAATACGTTACCGATAGCGTCGGCGAACCCACACTGCGCGACATTCTCAGCGAACTCGAAAAACCAGGTAGAGATCCTCGTGCTGAGTTTAAGTATGCCACCTTCAAAGAAGGGATTAAAGAAATCAGTGACTTAAAAGTAGGAATGGAACTAGAGGGAATTGTGACGAACGTCGCCAACTTCGGTGCTTTTGTCGATATCGGCGTACATCAAGATGGCTTAGTACATATATCCCAACTTGCTGATAGATTTATAGACGATCCCAACAAAGTGGTCAAAGTTGGACAAGTAGTCAAAGTGCAGGTGTTAGAAATCAACGAGAAACTCAAACGGATTGGTTTGTCGATGAAAGCAGTTAAACAATAATTAGAAACAGCAGATGGCAGTTTATCAAGTTCGATTTATCAATTCTACACTTGGATTAGATCGCACCATTCCAGTACCAGACGATCAATATATTTTGGATATGGCGGAAGAAGCTGGTATCCGCCTACCATCTGGGTGTAAACAAGGCGAATGTTCTGCGTGTATTGCTAAACTTATTAGTGGTGAAGTCGATCAAAGCGAGCAAAAATTCCTACGTCCAAATGAAATACAGGCTAGTTATGTTGTTACTTGTGTAACTTACCCTTTGTCTAATTGCACTTTAGAAACCCATCAAGAACAAGTCTTATATAAATCAGCCCTTTATTATAAGCCTGAGTCGGGAAAATCTGAGTGATTTTTGCCTTGTGACATTAAATTAATCTTAAATTTCTAGGGTGCGTTAAGTTTGTTTAACGCACCCTTCAAAACATTACAATGCATTAGACATCTTCAGAAATTAATATGCGTTATCCATAACCCTTATAGAGACGTAGTACTACTATGTCTCTACTCCTATGTCTAATGTATGAGCGTACAGATGTGCGTCTATAATATGTATTTAAAATCGCTATAGTTTTATCAATGATAGACCTAATGGTAGAAAGAAATTCTATCTTGCAAGGGAGGGTAAACCCTAGCAGATAGTCAAAGATGATATAAGAAGTTGCAAAAAAAATCTCTAGTTATTAGGTAAAAACAATGCTGACTCCATTTTTAACCGCGCTAACTACAGCTTTGAGCCTGTTGATTGTTGATATCGTTGTTCCAGGTGTTAATATTGCTAATTTCCCCGCAGCTTTGATTGCTGCTTTAGTAATTGGTCTAATTAACGGTTCAGTTAAACCAGTTCTGTCTGCTCTTTCCCTACCACTTAACTTTCTCTCATTTGGAGCATTTTCGCTCGTTGTCAACGGTTTGTGTTTTTGGTTAGCAGCAGTGTTAGTTCCTGGGTTCGCAGTTAGTGGAATTATTGGTTTCCTGCTGGGACCAGTAATTTTAACTTTTGCTAATACCTTTATTAACAACTACTTTGTTGAAAGAAACCTTTTAACCAGTAGTGGTGATGTAAAGAATCAAGCTGAATTACCTTCTTCTAAATAAGTTAGAAAGAGTAGAAACGACAGTTCTTTACATCAATTTTCTAACATACATAAAATCTCCAAAGCTGGATTTCATAATTCGGCATCTCAAATGTAATTAAACAAAATCACCAAGTTGTAACATCATGAAATTAGTTCGTTTTCTCTTAGGTTTGTTAGTTCCTCCTTTAGGTGTTTTCTTGACAGTTGGAGTTGGACCAACTCTGATTATTAACATTTTGCTCACAGTTTTAGGTTGGCTTCCCGGTAGTATTCATGCAATTTGGGTTATCGCCAAGCATGACGAACAAGTTAATCGAGAAGGACGTATTTACTAATACGCAACAAGAATTTTATAAAAGGATAATTGTTGTCTAACAATTATCCTTTTACTATTTTTTATAATCCGGTGCAATAATAGTAAATCCTTCATCACCCAATACTTTCTTATACAATTGGGAGAAGGAGAGCTAATTTAAAAGTCCTTTGTTTCAACAAAATAGGGTGAGAATTCCCCACCCTATTTTTTCTAAATCAATTAAATGCCAAAGCAGTCTATTTCTGAATAGTCTCACGTTCTTTAACAGCAAGTTCCTTGTCTTTAGGTTCCTTATCTTTGAATAAGTCAGCCGCCGTTAAAAGTAACTCTCTCAAGGTTTGTTTGATTTGACGCTCTTTCTTTGCTAGAGATGTACCAGCTTCACCCAGTTTATCTTCTAGTTGCGATCGCTTCTCTTCTACCTGTACAACTACAGACTCTGCTTGGGGACGAGCTTTATCATACCAGTGTTTAGCCTCGTCTAGATAATCTTGAACTTCCATATTACGTCCGCCATAGCGTGCAGCCATATTAGCTCGGACAATGGCTAGCTGCGCTTGCAGTTGCGCGTAACGTTTCTTTAACAATCCTACTTCTTCACTATCTTTAATAGCATCAATAGCAGAATCAATGGCAGTTTTGGTACTAGCTGGTTTTTCCTTACCCGTCTCTTCAATTTCTGCCAAAATTACATCAACCTCTTGCTGGAGTTGTTCTTCTTCACCATCAAGTTGAGCTTGTAGCCTTTTTATATCTGTTTGAGTTTGAGCAATGCTTTCGTGTCTTTTGCTATTAATTCCTTCCAGTGCTCCTTCAATGGAAGCTGTCACTTCATCTTTAAGTTCGCTGCCTTTTTCTTGGAAGTTTTCAATTACAGCAGAAACTGCATCTTTCACAATGCTACGAACTTCACTAGAACCTTGTTTAAACTCAGAAGCTACTTGAGAAACTGCGGATTTTACTATTTCTCGAATCCGCTCAGTTCTTAATTGTCCAGTTTCTTTTGCTTGTTGCAAGTCGGCTTGAATTTGTTGCTTGATATTGTTAGGCATTTTCAACTCGTAGAATTTAACTAATTGGGATAAAATTTTCTAGAAATGTTCTTACATCCACATTATGGCGTAGCCCGATCTGGCTCGGTACTTCCTTTAGATAGAAAATTCTAGCCCCAAAGAGGTGATGTGTAAGATGTTGCCAATTTGTGAGATGATGAATATTTAGTGGTAGTAATTGGGAGTAAAATATGTGGCAAGTAAATATTACTTGTTCGGGTGATGCCTGGAAGATTTATGGTACTGAATTTAAAGCGATCACCCAGAAATATCAAGGCGAATTGATTGGTTCCAAAAAAATGCCAGATGGTACGCGCATCATGTCTTATAAAATTGAGGATGTTAGCGATGCCGAAGCTTTTCAAGAAGATTGTGCAAATTTTGCCGGATTTACAACTGACTTTGAATCCCTCTAGTATTGGTTTTGATACTTATGCCTGCAACTAGTATGTCTAAATCTGGAGAAGTTAATTGAAAAAACTACTTACATTAATATTAGTAATATGTTTATTATTAATCAGTACTTTTACTTTACCTGCTAGTGCCGCAGATACAGTTAACAGCGAACAAATATTTAGTGTTCATTGTGCTGGTTGTCATATCAATGGCAGCAACATAATTCGGCGAGGTAAAAATCTTAAAAAGTCAGCCTTGAAAAAGTATGGTATGGATTCAATAGAGGCAGTTACATCTATAGTTACCAATGGTAAAAATAATATGCCAGCCTACAAAGAACGTCTCAGAGAACAGCAAATTAAAGACGTTGCTGCTTACGTTCTTGAACAAGCTGAAAAAGGCTGGCGTTAAAAAGTTAGGAGTTGGAAGAGACGCGATTAATCGCGTCTGTACTTTAGAAGTTAGGAATTAGGAATTATCAGTTATGATTTATCTATTAGTAATTGTTAAGTCTTCCTATTCCTAACTTTTCACTCACAAATAGAAAATGAACTTACCCGCAGCTAGTCGTCTCCAATTTACTCCCGATTTGAACATCTGTCGCATATTAAACGGGATGTGGCAAGTCTCCGGCGCACATGGACGAATAAATCCCCAAGCCGCTATTGAGACTATGTTCAAATATGTAGATACTGGCTTTACTACTTGGGATTTAGCAGATCATTATGGTCCTGCAGAAGATTTTATTGGTGAGTTTCGCTGTCAACTAATTGATACTCGTGGTAAAGATGCTTTATCTCAGGTGCAAGCTTTTACAAAATGGGTGCCTCGTCCAGGCAAAATGACGAAAAAACTCGTCGAGGAAAATATTAATATTTCCTTGAGAAGGATGAATGTACAATCTTTAGATTTAATACAATTCCATTGGTGGGAATATCAGGATAAAAATTACCTGGATGCCCTCAAATATATGGCAGAACTTCAGACTGAAGGTAAAATTAAACATCTAGGTTTAACTAATTTTGATACGAAAAACTTGAAGATTATTACTGAAGCAGGTATCAAAATTGTTTCTAACCAAGTGCAATTTTCCCTTATTGACCGCCGTCCTGAAGTTAATATGGTGGAGTTTTGTCAACAGCATGATATAAAACTTTTTACTTACGGTACACTTTGCGGCGGTTTGTTATCAGAAAACTATGTGGGTAAACCGGAACCGCGAGGATTTGATCTATCTACTGCTAGTTTGAAAAAATATAAAAATATGATCGATGCTTGGGGTGGTTGGCAATTATTTCAAGAGTTGCTGGCTATTTTAAAGGAAATTGCTAATAAGCATAGTGTAAGCATTTCTAACGTGGCAGTGCGTTACATTTTAGATCGGCCAACTGTGGGCGGTGTGATAGTTGGTGCCAGACTTGGGGTATCTGAACATATAGAAGATAACGCCAAAGTATTTAGTTTTAATTTAGATGCTGACGATCGCGATCGCATCAATGCAGTATCTCGCCAATCACGCGATTTGTACCAGCTAATTGGTGATTGCGGCGACGAATATCGGCGATAACCATTAAGGCATTGGCTTTGTTGACGATTGAATTCACTGATAATACGGTGGAGGTTACTGTGTAATCTATGACTTCAAGCCATGCCCTTAAACTTTGCCTTCGCCCTCAGTCAACAGCAAACTTTTGAACTGCGCTGTGATTATGGCTCACGTTCTTTGGATAAAACAGCGTTGGTAGCGCTGATTGATTTGTGTGAGCAAAATTACTATCCTCAACAAAAAGATAGCTTACCCTATCTCACCCAGTTGGGACGGCAACTTTATCAATGGCTCGATGGTAAAGAGGGATGGCTGAGAAGGGCGCTGGATGAGGCGGATGAGCAAACGATTCATCTAGATTTGATTAAAACCAGCGAAGCGCAGGGGTTGAACCTGGAAACAGAACGGATGGCCTTGGGATTGGCACATTTGCCTTGGGAATTGCTGCATGATGGTGCAGGGTTTTTACTGCAACGTCAAAATATTTCCGTCTTACCAGTGCGTTCTGTGCAGCAGCGTCAAACCCAAGTGATTGGTGTGCAAAATCGCCCCTTGCGGTTGCTGTTTATGGCGACATCTCCTGAAGATTCGAGAGTTCCGCCACTGGGGTTTGAGCAGGAAGAAGCGAACATTTTGCAAGCAACTAAGGATCAGCCTTTGGCGTTGATTGTTGAGGAAAGTGGCTCGGTTGCAGAGTTAGCCAATTTGGTAAAATCCTACCCAGAAGACTATTTTGATGTATTTCACCTCACAGGACACGGGATAATTTATACCCAACAAAGCTACGGCTATTTGCTGCCAAAAGGTGTAACGCTGATAGACAATACCCCCTGCTTCATCACTGAAGATGAAGTGGGAAATATGCAACTAACTACCGTCAATGATTTAGCTAGAGCTTTTCGAGGACGCTGGCCTCGTGTAACTTTTCTCTCTGGTTGTCATACGGGACAGGTTCCTAACAAGGGGACAGTACCCTCAATGGCGCAGGCATTGGTGAAAGCGGGGGCAGGTATAGTTTTAGGCTGGGCGCGTCCGGTGTTTGACCGCACGGGTATTGTAGCAGCACAGGCACTTTATCAAGCTTTGGCGACGGGGGCAACTGTTGAAGAAGCGGTGAAAGCGGCGCAGCAGGAGATGATTGACCAAGAATGCACCGACTGGCATCTGTTGCGGATGTATCGGGATACGCGCCCCATTGCAGAACTGGTGACACCTCTGAGAACAAAAAATCGTGAAAGGCTGATGTTCGCAGCGCCAGAGCAAGAATTTCTCGATGAGAATAATCTAGTTAAAGTTGCCAGTCGGTTTGAATTTGTCGGACGCAGACGACCTTTGCAACGGTGTCTCAAAGCTCTGCGGGAAACCAGCGACCAAATCGGGGTGTTTATTGCTGGGATGGGCGGATTGGGCAAAAGTACCCTGGCGGCGCGGTTATGTACGCGGGTGCAGACGCAGCGTGACAATTTTGCGCGAGTCGTGTTGATTGGCCCTCTGGATGAGTCGAGTTTGCTGAATAAGCTTTCTAATAAGTATGAGCGGTTTGCAGATGTGCCAGCACTTTTGAATGAACCAAAGGTGTCTCTTAAAGGGCGGTTGCAAAACTTTTTTGCAGCAATAGAAAAAGAACACAACCAACCCTTACTGTTGGTGCTGGATGACTTTGAGCAGAACATCCCCATAGCTAACATTGAAGATGGCTCACTGCGGATGACGGCAGAAGCTTACGAAATTTTAGAGGCGATTTGTGCGGCATTGGCAGAAACCGGGGCAGAAAGTCGGCTGATTGTCACCTGTCGCTATTTGAAAGAAGACACTTTGCCACCTCATCGTCTGCATTTGGAATCTTTGGCAGGGATGAGCAGCAGTGATATTGATAAAATCTGCTTTCCCTTAGATAAAGAAGTTAGGCAGCAGTTAAGAACTCAGCGAATTATTCACATTGCTGATGGTAATCCCCGGTTGCTGAAGTGGCTATTAGAGGTGATTCAGCAGCCAGAAATAGCAGGGGATGAATTATTGAATCGTTTGGAGGAGACTGAGCAGAAATTCCGTGAAAATGTCTTAGCACAAACTCTGCTGGATGCTTTGGAACCGAAAGAACAAAAGTTTCTTGCACGGTTGAGTGTGTTTCATTTGCCTGTAATGGAGGATATTGTCAGGGCAATTTCTACCGTTGAGGAATTGGCAGTTTTGGGCAAGCTAACCAGCCTTAGCCTAGTCGAGTCCGCCACGACTCACCCCAACCAGCCAGCTAATTATCGGGTGACGACAATTTTAGAACCGTTGTTAGAACCAGTGTTGAGTGAGGAAGAATGGCAAGCAACGCGACAACAAGCGGTGAGGAAAATCCATCAAGCTTGGTGGGATGAGAATGAAGAACCCACGGAAGCAGAAGCACTGGAAATTATCCGGTTGGGACTGCTGGTAAAAGAGCAGGAAATTGCTGTCGGTATTGGGCATAGGATTGCAAACAATTGGGTAAACAATTCCCGGTTTGTGGAAGCTTTTGATTTATGTGAGCAAGTGCTGGCGGTCTTCCAAGACTACCGTATCTTAGGAGCCATTGCTCATGTAGAAGGGGTTTTGGGTTTTTTTGAAGAGGCGCTTGCTCATTCTCAGCAAGCCTTAAACCTTTGCCCTAAAGAAGACGACATTTGCAAAGCCGGAACTCTACATGAAAGGGGATGGCTAATTTACCGACAAGGAGATATTGAAAGAGCGATTGATTTGTGGGAGCAATCTTTAAAAATTAATGAACGTATTGGCAATATCAATGGCAAAGCCTCAATTCTCAATGATATAGCAAGGGTAATTGCCCAACAAGGAGATATTGAAAGAGCGCTTGACTTGTTGCAGGAATCTTTGGACATATATGAACGTATCAATTATGTTGCTGGCAAAGCCGCTACCCTCCATGAAATAGCATGGCTAACTTACCGACAAGGAGACATTGAAAGAGCGCTTGATTTGTGGCAGCAATCTTTGGAAATTAAAGAAAGTATTGGCAATCTTAAAGGCAAAGTGGCAACTATTCAAGACATGGCGTTGGTCATTGCCCAAAGAGGAGATATTGAAAGAGCACTTGAGTTGTTGCAACAAAGTTTGGAAATATCTGAGCGGATTAGCGATGTCGCTAGTAAAGCCATCACCCTCAACAACATGGCTCACGTAATTGCCGACCAAGGGAACATAGCAAGAGCGCTCGCGCTCTACGAACAATCCTTAGAAATATCTGAGCGGATTGGCGATGTCCAAGGCAAAGCCACTACCCTCAGCAACATGGCTCAGGTAATCGCTCAACAAGGGGACATCCCAAAAGCGATCGCACTCTACGAGCAATCCTTGAAAATAAAGGAACAGATTGGCGATGTCCAAGGCAAAGCCACTACCCTCAGCAACATGGCTCTGGTAATTGCTCAACAAGGGGACATTCCAAAAGCGATCGCACTCTACGAGCAATCCTTGGAAATAAAGGAGCAGATTGGCGATGTCCAAGGCAAAGCTGCTGCCCTCAACAACATGGCTCAGGTAATCGCCCAACAAGGGGACATCCCAAAAGCAATCGCACTCTGGGAGCAATCTTTGGAAATATCTGAGCAGATTGGCGATGTCAAAGGCAAAGCCACTACCCTCAACAACATGGCTCAGGTAATCGCCCAACAAGGGGACATCCCAAAAGCGATCACACTCTGGAAGCAACTTGCTTCCACACTTGCACAAATACGGGCTTATGGTGATTTAGTGACAGTTCTGGGTAACTTAGGCGTAACGGCTGAAAGCAACGGTTTGGTTTATCTGAATCAAGCAATCTGGCTGATGCTGAGAATTCAAGCGCCCTTAGCAAGTACCATTAACCTAATCCGTATTTTATATAATGCAGTGCCTCAAGGCGATGAACTAAAAGCTTTACTAGGAATAACAGCAATGTTCTTTTGCAGCCGCCGAGGTAAAGATCATCCGCAGTTAAAGGAACTCCAAGAGCGTAGTATTGAGATGATAGCAGGGGCGGTAGGGGGACAAGGAATTGAGACGCAAGAAGCATTTGAGACTTGGTTTGTCCAGCAACGGCTAAATGATCCAGAATATTTCCTTCCCCGACTCAATCAACGCCTAGAGGAGATTGTCAGCGATGGGTGGTTGTTTGACTCCAGTCAAGTTTCAATGGGTGGATAAAGGGAAGAAGTGCGATCAAGTTAATCTTAATGATTTTTGTTGGCTTGTCCAGAGAGGAGACGCGATGAAGATAAGAGAGATGCGATCGCGTTACTCTTAAATTAATCGCTAACAATGTAACCAGCTTATGCAATCCTTCAATATCACACTGCCAGATGCGATATGGAACCTCAACTAATACAGAGTTCTCCCGACATCCTTTCTGGTACACCAGTTTTCTACGGAACTCGCGTAGCAGTACAAACATTGGTTGATTATCTCGAAGCAGGCGATCGCCTTGATGACTTTCTAGAAGATTTTCCCACTGTGAGCCGCGCACAGGCAACAGCGTTTCTCAAGCTAGCCCTGAAAAAGGTATTATCTTCTTGTGAAAGTGCTGCTTGATAAATGCCTGCCTAAGAAATTAAAGCGAGAAATCACAGGTCATGCCGTATTTAGTAATACTGGGCATGATTATTTTTGGATTGCTGAGAGAAAAGATGCGATCGCATCACTCTTAATTAATCAGCGACAATGTAAAAAGTTTCTGAAATCAGTCCTCTAGACTCATTCACGAGCATAAAAGACTCGTCAGCGAGTATCAAAGACTCATTCACGAGTATCAAAGACTCATTCACGAGTATAAAAGACTCGTCAGCGAGTATCAAAGACTCATTTACGAGTATCAAAGACTCATTCACGAGTATCAAAGACTCATTAGCTGTTTGGTAAGGTGCGTTAGCTGTTGCTAACGTACCAAAAATATCTTGAAGGGTGCGTTAGCAAAGTAACGCACCCTACGAAAGTTACTAATCTACTTCATACATCTGTTTATGTTTGGCTAAAAGCTCTTGATATTTCTCATTTGTCTTTGCTTCTATCCACTTTGCTTTAAATATTGCTGCTGATTCGGCTTTAACTGAGTCTACTTCATAGGGAAGAATCTCTTTTTTGTCACCTGAATCTTCCGAATTCTGTTTATACTTCCTGCCGCTTTTATGATTAGCATAACGGCGAGAGCGAGTATAACCCATTTGAATAAACTTACGTGCCATATCCGCGCCGACAAAATCATCTTTTTCTAAATAATCAAGAAAAATCTCGTAGATTTTTTCACTCGACTCTCTAGCAATATCTGGAGTTTTGAATTGCCAATAAGGAAGAATTTCTGATTTGTATGGTTCAACCAAAAGTACACCCTGCTCACCCTTGCCAACACGGTAGAGTTCAGGATGTTGGCGAAAATCAATATTTTTAAAGTCTAAAGAATAATCAAAAGCCATGATAAATTTTTATTAGCAATAGTAAACTTTAAAAAAAAGTTCAACTTCTATCTGAGTATTGAGATTTTGTTAATTATGCTATCCAGCACCCAATCCTTGAACAGTGTTATTGCGCCAGGAAGTCTGCGTAGAGTACATCACATTGCCCTCAACGTCAAGGATATGCAAGCCTCGCGCTATTTTTATGGCACAATCCTGGGTTTGCACGAACTCACAGGCGACGAAGTACCCGCAACCCTAGTGGAACTAGTCGCATCTGGGAAAGTAGCCAACTTCATCACTCCCGATGGTACAATTCTAGATTTATTTGGGGAACCAGAATTATCACCACCAGATCCCAATCCAGAAAAGACCTTCACCAGGGCTTACCATCTAGCCTTTGACATTGATCCGCAGTTATTTGATCGCGCGGTGACAGCGATCAGAGAAAATAAAATAGCGATCGCACATGGCCCAGTCACTCGTCCTACTGGTAGAGGAGTGTATTTTTACGATCCAGATGGCTTTATGATTGAAATTCGTTGCGATCCAGATGTCTATTAAATAATTATTTGTCAATAAAAAAGGGAAATACTTCTATGACAGCACTGACATTAAACCTGAATTCAATTCTGAAACTGACAAGAGAGCAGTTTTATCAGTTGTGTGAAGAAAACCCCGATTTACAACTAGAACGCAATGCCCAAGGAGAACTAGTCATAATGCCACCGACGGGAGGAGAAACTGCAAGAAGTAACGTTAATTTAATTCTGCAATTAGCATCATGGAATGAACAAAAGCAACTAGGTGAAGTTTTTGATTCTTCCACTGGATTTACTTTACCAAATGGTGCTGACCGTTCTCCTGATGTTTCTTGGGTGGAAAAATCTCGTTGGGATAGTTTGACAAAAGAACAAAGAGAAAAATTTATTCCTTTATGTCCTGATTTTGTGATTGAAATAATGTCACCATCTGACACTTTGAAAAAAGTTCAAGTAAAAATGCATGAGTATATGTCAACTGGGTGTTGTTTAGGTTGGCTAATAAATCGGAAAAAACAGAAAGTAGAAATTTATCGTCCTGAACAAGATGTGGAAGTTTTAAAATCAACTCAAACTATTTCTGGAGAAAGTGTTTTACTTGATTTTGTACTAAATATGAAAAAAATTTGGGGATAATAATATTTGAAAATGCTCGAATGGATAGAACAGATGTTAGAGATGCACAGTTAAATCGACGCTTGGAAACTGCATCTATACAAACAGAACCCACCTCTGTGAGTTTAAAAACCTCAATCTTTTCTTATGTGTAGCGGCGAATCACCTTTACCCTGACTTTTAAAAACACAACTTAATTTACTATGACCGCTAAACTCACGCAAATATTTAAAGTAATTGAAGACACAATTACAAAACCACCAATTCCACATGAACCATACAAGCAATCATTGAAAGCCTGGGCGATGTATTGTTTGCGAGACAAAGGCTTTATAGTCGTTTATGCTCAAAATGCCGACTTTGCTATTGAAAGAAAAGGCGAAGAAAAGCTATATTTCAAAGTTTCAAATAGCCCCGATGATTTAGATAATTCTCTTAATTGGATTGTTTGGGATAGTGCAACCAAAAGCGCCAGTCTCATTCATCAAAAAATAGACTGATGTTTTCCTGATTTTTTAACTATTATGATTCCTGAATTCTGACTTCTGAATTATAACTAGACAACTGCTGCACAAATCTTTGATGTTTTGGCGAACTTAATCCCAACTGTAATACAGCTAAGACTTGCTGCATATTGCCAGTAAGTAAATTTGACATTGACAACCACAAACCAGGAAATACTTGACTTTTGATAATTCCATCTACATCCACTTCTAAAGAGACATATTCTCCTTGTTGCAGGCTAAACCAATCTAATTTGTTTTCAAATATTTGCCAAACAATATATTCTTTTACTCCATTACGACCATAAACTTTTTTCTTGTCATGTAAATCAATAGCAACACTGCTAGCTGCTATCTCTATTACCAGTTCTGGCGCACCTTCTATATAATCATCATTGCTGAAACGAGATTGTCCTTTAGCTGTTGGTGTGATTAATAGCACTCCATCTGGTTGCGGTTCATTGTCTCGATCTAAGCGGACTGTTGGCTCAATTCCCAATCTCACACCGGGAGTGGCAATTTGGTAAGTCCATAACCAACCTATTAGATGGCCATGTGGTTCAGCATGACTTTCAAAGCGCAATGGGGATGCCAAGTATACAACTCCTTCAATTAATTCTGCCTTTTGATGACGGGGCATTGCTTGATAGCGTCGCTCAAATTCGTAGCGAGTAAGGCGATCGCCATTTTCTAAATGAGGAATTCGCTGCTTGAGTGATAGGTTGACCATGATTTTCTGCTCTGGCAAGGAGTCTTACTTTATTATGGCTTGGTACATATTTTTCTTGTGATGTACTGCCTAAGTTTGATCGGGTTTCTCAAACACCATTAAATGCTGTTGAGGTAACAAGTTTTTAGTTTCCCGCCAAACCAAACCAACAACTTGCATTTCTTTACAGACTTGCTTTTGAGTCATTTTGTGCAGACGTTTAATCATAATAAAGGGATTTTCACCCCGATACTCAACCAGCACCACCTTCCCACCTGGTTTAAGTGCTTTCACAATTCCTTGCATCACTTCTTGGGGATACTCAAGTTCATGATAAGCATCCACCATCAAGGCGAAATCGATACTTTCAGATGGTAAGTTGGGGTCAGTAAGGGTTGCCAAAATCGGCTCAACATTGGTGATATTTTTCTCTTTTTTGAATAACTCAATGATTTCCAACATTTCTGGCTGAACATCTACAGCCAACACTTTGCCTGCTGTTAATAGCGGTGCAATGCGAAAGCTTAAGTAACCTGTTCCAGCGCCAATATCCGCCACCACATCATTAGGTTTGAGATTGAGGACGTTGACTACCTTACTTGGTTGTTCTTCTCCCTCTCGACTTGGACGTTCTAGCCAACCAGCGCCAGTGTATCCCATAACTTTGGCGATTTCGCGCCCCATGTAGTATTTGCCAATACCATCTGGACTATGGATAAAACGCTGTTCGTAAACAGCGATTGCACCAGTCGCGGCTTGTGCTGTCAGGGTTGGGTTCAGCAGCGAACAACTCAAGATCGCAACAAGAGTTACTATAAAGTGGAGAAAATTTGACATTTGATTATGACTGATCGAGATAGTTATAAGCAGCAACTAAGAGAATTTTATGGTAGTAGAACGACTTATGACTATGAGGAAGGTACTCGCCATCCTCTAGATGCCAAACTTTTACTAGAATTTGTTCCCTTACATTCGGGACAGAAAATCCTTGATGTGGCGACTGGAACAGGTTTAGTTGCGATACCCGCAGCCCAAAAAGTTGGTTCAGAGGGCTATGTAATTGGAATTGACATGACCCCTGAAATGTTGTATCAAGCAAGACAAAAAATTGCCGCAGCAAGATTACAAAATATCGAGTTGATTGAGGCAGATGCAGAATATTTCAACTTTAGTGATAGTAGTTTTGATATTGTCTTTTGCTGTGAGGCAATTGTACTGTTTCCTGATATAATTGCTGTTTTAAAAAAGTGGTATCGCTTTTTGAAACCTGGAGGATTTGTGGCATTCACCTGTCCTCCTGAAACTGCCTATATGGCATCTCTTCAACAGAGAATCTGCACTAGAGTTTTGGGCGAATCATTACCACATATCCTTGAACCACTGGGGACTCCAGAAAAATGTCGGAATTTGCTCAATCAGGTAGGTTTTAGAGATATCGAAATTAAGATTGAGCCATCAGGACGTTATCGCCCTCTTAGGGATAACAGATTATCTTGGACAGCAATTAATATAAATTTTAAAGGTAATCCTTTGTTGTCAAAATTATCACAAGAACAATTAAATCAGTTGGAAGTTGAGTACAATACAGAAATTGAGAAACTAGCAACTGATCAAAATCTTTGGCAAGACACTACAAAGTTGTTTGTTCGCGCTCGAAAATAAGTTGATGGCAAACTGACAGCTTCAGGCGATCGCACATGATAATCTTGCCATTAATAATTACAATCACAATTTAATCTCCTAGACCGATGTAGAAGTAAACGTTTTCAGATTTACTTGAAACAGCCCCTTTTAAAATTTGTAATCCAACCTTTGGACGCTTATATGCAAAACCTGTCCCTAATATTAGTGCCTGTACTCGCTGCACAAAAAGCAGCAGGTGACGGTTTAATTAAACCTCTTGGTCATCACGAACTGCTATTGGTGTTGGTGCAACTGTCACTATTGCTTCTAGTAGCGCGGGGATTAGGTGAGTTGATGCGTCGGATTAATCTACCGCCTGTTGTTGGGGAATTATTAGCGGGTGTACTGCTTGGCCCTTCTCTATTTGGTTTGCTCCTTCCAGACTTAGAGGCGCACATCTTTCCCAAAAGTCAAGAACAGTCTAATTTACTTTCGGTAATTTCTTGGTTAGGCGTGTTATTTTTGCTGATTGTGACTGGGTTGGAGACGGATCTCAAGCTGATTCTTCGTAAGGGTAAAACGGCTCTTTTGATTTCACTAGGTGGAATTATTGTCCCGTTTATTACCGGATTTGGACTGGGCTGGCTATTGCCAGATAATTTTTTAGCCGAGCCAGAAAAACGACTAGTATTCAGTCTGTTCATCGCCACAGCAATGAGTATTTCGGCAATACCAGTGATTGCTAAGGTGCTGATGGACTTAAACCTGATTCGCCGTGACATTGGTCAAGTCACCTTAGCTGCTGGTATGACTGACGACACCATCGGCTGGATTTTACTCTCTGTGGTTTCAGGTTTAGCTAGTAGTGGCAAATTTGACTTTGGAACTATTTTCCATTCCGTGAGTGCGGCTATATTGTTTCTAGCCATTGCCTTTACAATTGGGCGTACCATTGTAGACCAGATATTGCGCTGGGTTGATGACTATGTTGGTGGAATCTCCGCTAGTATATCGGTTGTACTGATTCTTTCGCTCTCGGCAGCAGCACTTACCCACGCATTAGGTCTAGAAGCAGCATTAGGTGCTTTCGTGCTAGGAATTCTAGCAGGTCAATCTCGCCGCTTTAGCAATGAAGCTGGACACATGTTAGAAGTCTTCACAGCAGGCTTTCTAGCGCCAATTTTCTTTGCTTCAGCGGGCTTGAAAGTTAACTTACTAGCTCTGTTAGTCCCTGAAACGTTGCTATTTGGCTTGATTGTTCTCGTTGTTGCCTGTGTTGGTAAATTTACAGGTGCTTACCTTGGTTCTCGCGTTGGTGGCTTGAGCCATTGGGAAGGTTTGGCAATGGGTTCTGGGATGAATGCTCGCGGGGCGATGGAAATTGTCGTTGCCACGATTGGTTTATCTTTGGGAGTGCTGAATCCCCAGATGTACTCGATTATTGTCATGGTAGCGATCGCCACTTCCTTAATGGCTCCACCCCTGTTGCGCTGGACTTTATCAAAAGTCGTTATGAGTGAAGAGGAAGCTCGACGTTTGGAACAAGAAGAACAGGATAGCCGCAGCTTTATCAAGCAAATCCAGCGTGTCTTGATACCTACTAGTGGTGGCCCCAACATCCAACTCGCGGCGCAACTAGTCGGTTACATGGCTCACCAAAACTCGATAGAAGTTACATCTCTATATGCTCTGAGTGATAAGCAACCTCAAAGCAGAACCCGCCGGATGGCAGCAACCCAGGTTAAAGATACCGCCGCCGAGCAAGCTCTGGCTGCTGTGACTGAGGAAATGCAGTTACCTGCTGATACCACCCTGCAAACAAAAACAGAGTCTGGGCGTAATAAAGCGGAGGTAATTTTAAATGAAGCAAACAAAAACTATGACTTAATCGTACTAGGAGCTTCTGAACAGATAAGCCCCCAGAAAGCATTGTTCAATTTGCTTGTCGATCGGGTTGTCCAAGAAGCGCCTTGTGCAACAATGGTAGTGAAGTCGCATCTACCCCAACCGAAAGGCAAGATTTGCAAAATCGATCAACAACAGCTGAACAAGATTCTAGTGCCAACGGTGGGGACAGAATATAGCAAAAATGCCGTAGAGATGGCAAGTACAATCGCTGCTCAAACCGGGGCATTAGTGATGATCGTTAACGTGATTAATTTGCCACAGGTTGAGTATATTCTTTACGAACAGCGATCGCTAGCTCCAGTGAAGGAAATTGCTCACGATATGCTCGAACAGCAAGCAGAAATGGGCCGCAATCTGGGTGCTGATGTCAAAACCTATATTCTTCAAGGAAGCAGCCCAGAAAGGGAAATCCTCAAGTTTGCCCAAACTGAGGAAGTTGACTTAATTCTTCTAGGGAGTAGTATCCGAATGGTTACAGGTCGCGTTTTCTTCGGTCATAGAGTCGATACAATTCTGAGTAAGGCCCATTGCCCAGTAGCCGTAATTACTACTCCATAGTCGTTCTAAGCTTAGATGCATTTAGGCAACTTTATCGTGTGTCCATAATGTTCGAGGACAAGGTAAAGCTTTGCTTTGAGGCCTCCTTGAGTCTTTTGAAAAGCTAGATCCCTGGAATCCCGGTTGAGCGTTTCCTGAATCTCTGTTTTGTGAATCATCGTTATCTTTAGGCGATCGCGCCAGCGAGTTAGTTTGCCATTGCTGAAGCTACTTGCTGTCAAACGCGAAGAGGGGCTTTTATTAAATCGGCTGCTTTTTCGCCGATCATAATCGTGGGCGCGTTCGTATTGCCCCCGACCAGAGTTGGCATGATCGATGCATCAACAACCCGTAACCCCTCAACCCCATGTACCCGGAGTTCGGGATCGACAACCGCCATTGGGTCAGTTCCCATTTTGCAGGTGCCGACAGGATGATACCCCGTAATGCAAACTGAGCGAATGTAATCGATGAGTGCTTCATCGCTAGTCACCTCTGCACCGGGACCGACTTCCTCTCCTCGAAACTGATCAAAGGCATTTGTATCAAACAATTGGCGCATTATTTTAACTCCTTCAATCACCTTTTGCATATCGGATTGACTTTGCAGAAAGTTAATCCGAATAATCGGTGGGTCTTTGGGGTCAGGCGAGGACAAACTGACACTACCAATGTTTTGGGGATGAGTCGGACTCACCGTCACCGTGAATCCCATACCATAATCGGTAGAGGTAGGAACTCCCCACAGAATTGAACCGAAGAAAAACTGTAAATCTGGTGCAGCATCCTGATTACTCTGTGTATGCAAAAACAATCCGGCTTCTGCGCCACCATTACTGGTTATTGCTGGGTGAAACTCTTGAATTGCCTGGTGTGCCACAGGAACGAGAAAGTGGTCTTGGAGGTTTTGACCGACACCTGGCAAATCAACGACAACAGGAATTCCCATTGCTTGCAGGTGTTCTGCATCGCCAATGCCGGAAAGCATCAGCAGCTTGGGCGAATCGAATGCACCAGCACTTAAAATCACTTCTTTGTTCACCCTGGCTTGGTGCAGCTGACCATGTTGCATATATTCCACCCCAACAGTGCAATTTCCCTCAAACAACAACCGAGTCACTAATGCTCCTGTGATCGTTGTTAAATTGGGATGCTTGAGAATTGGCACCAGAAAGGCTGCCGCAGCACTGTGACGTTTACCATCCTTGACTGTTAACTGATAAAGTCCCGCACCTTCTTGCTGTACCCCATTGAAATCAGGATTGTGGTTATATCCGATTGCCACGGCTGCTTCTACAAATCGTTTAGATACCGTAGCAGGCGCTTGAAGATCGGTGACGCTCAACTTACCATCAACTCCGTGGTATGTGTCGGCACCGCGTTGCTGGTTCTCAGATTTCTTGAAATAGGGCAATACATCTTGGTACGACCAACCAGAATTCCCCAATTCCTGCCAGTGGTCATAATCGTGATGATTGCCGCGGATATAAACCATAGAGTTAATTGAACTGCTACCACCCAAGACTTTGCCACGGGGACAAAAGATTTTGCGGTTATTCAGGTACGGTTCTGGCTCAGAGAAATATCCCCAGTCCATCTCCGAACCGTATAGTTTGGGGTATTCTAACGGGATTTGAATCTCTGGTTTAGTATCCTCTTTGCCAGCTTCGAGTAATAACACGGTTGTTTCACCGTCTTCTGTCATCCGGTTGGCAACAACGCAGCCTGCCGAACCCGCACCAATCACAATATAGTCATATTGAGTCACGTCGCTTCGCTCCGAATTCAAAATTCAAAATTCAAAATTAATGATCCCCATAAATAAATAATGGGGCTTGTATCCTTTTCGTTTTCGGTCATCACATCTTCGCTTGTAAATTCAACTACTTTAAGAACTGCAACAGTCAAATTGGTTAAAGCTTGAAGTTTACGAATCTGATACCAATTTGCAATCATATGTAGTATTTCTCCCCCTGCCTGGCAAAACTAATATTTTTGAACGCAACTCGGTATGACTATTGCATTACGACCAACACAGAGATTCATGCTAAATATCTAACGTTGATTTTTCAACTTTTTATACAAATTTTGGAGCAGATATTTGCATCAAGAGCTAGATTCATTGCCTAGCAAAGCTTTAAGGGCTGTTTAGTACATTTGCACCGGGGAAAGTTCAGCTTAGTGCTATTCAGCCCTTGACCCTTTTTCTGCCTTTACAAAAGCTACGGAGTTTTTCATTTGAAAGTGTTTGCATCCAAGGCAACAGTATAGGGGTAAAGGTTTCCTCTAGATTGCCTGTAGTCTATTAAGTCAAGGTTTTACACGTTGCCCCGTGAAAGTGAACGTCCTTGCTACTGGGGCATCATCATTGAGCGGATTTGCGTTTAGAGCGAACGACTTCAGTGTTGCTGTTGCTTGCACTACCCCATTTTTCGGATCAAATGTCGCATGAAGATCGGTTCTGCTAATTGTGCCAGGCAATGTCGCTGTTGGGTAATCAAAGTTGAATGCCGTAGTGGTAATCTCTGTAGAAGAGGTACACTTCCACCTGCCCTGTATATTACCATAGGAGGGCACAGAGGCAACACTACTTTGGTTTGAGCTAGTGGCAAAATAGTTACCATCTTGTGTGAACGTTACAATACTAGGAAACTTATCGAAGTTACCAGATACAGTTACTGTCACCAGATAAGTGCCTGTCACAATTTTGCGACAATCCGTTATGGGTTGCGCTGAAACTTTCTGCATATTCACCAAGAAAGTAGTTGTGAGTACTAACAATAGACAAATCGTTAACGTGACGAAAGCATTACGAATTTTCATTCTCAAACATTCGCTTATAAATACATAAATTATTATCCCTCTTTTGTCACTTTCCGAGAGGGCAATCTCTAGAAGCTTTACCAGTCATTCAATACAAGCTATCCTATTACAAAAACTTGGTGCTTGTATTTATTATTAGAAAAAAATCTGGCGATGCCTGCGGCGGGCTACGCCTACGCTTTCTGTACAAAAGCTCTAGACTTTAGAAATGGCAAAAGTTTTCGGAGAGTGACACAAGAGGGTTACTTGCATCGCGTTGTTCCCTCCCCAGCAGGTCGCTAGATTGTCTTTGTGAACAATGCAAGCCGACGCATTAACAATGCAAAGTATTGCCTTTCATTAATTCGTAGCGAATTAATGAAATGCTCTACTAAACAAACTTTTCTTTAATGATTTGACCTTAGCGCGAAGCCCTGGAAGTGACTGATCTTTGTAAATTAGCTAGAGCGCGATTGTAATCCAAAATAGCTTCAACTCGATTACCTTCTGCTCTTGTCAGGTCATTTTCAGCATCAATTACCTCTGTTTGAGTGCCCACACCAGCTTGGAACCTCAACCTTGCTAAATTCAGAGCTTCTCTGGCTTGATTTAAAGCCACACTAGAAGTCTGCACATTATTTAAATTGGATTGCAATCGAGCATAATACTGTTCTACATCAAAGCGAATTTGGTCGCGCTGGGTAGCAAATTGAGTCTCTGCGATCGCAATATTAGCTCTTGACTGATCTGCACGCGCTTTTGCTGCTCCGCCATCAAATAAAGTTAGATTTCCTTGGAGTCCTACTGAATAACCATCAGTAATGCTCGCGCCATCGTTATACCGATCTAGCAGATTGTAGTTTCCTGCCAAACTAACTTGTGGCCCTAGCTGTGAAAGTGCCTGTCGCCGCTGTTGCTCGGAAATATTACGTTGTGCCAAATACTGTTGCAACTCTGGACGATTTTGAAACGCTTGGACAATACTTTGTTCTACCGTCTGCGGCCAAAGACCCGCTAACTGTACAGGGTCTGAGGCAGTGATATTAACTGACTGTGACAAACTTAACGACGTGGCAAGCTGACGACGGGCAATTTGCTGCTGTGAGATTGCATTAGTCAGTTGTTGTTGGGCGTTTGCTAAATTCACCTGAGCTTGCAGCACATCGAACCGCGTACCTACTCCAGCCTGTTCTCTGGCTTGAGTATCCCGTAAACTAGCCTGGGCATTTATCACAGCAGACTGATTAATTCTAACTTCTTGATCTGCTTGTTGCAAATCGTAGTATTGAGTTGTGGCATTCAAGCTAATTGTCAAAGACTGACTTTCAACATTTAATTGATCTACCCGTAGCTGTTCCTCTGCGGCTCGAATAGTCGCTTGTCGGTTCCCAGAAGTATAAAGATTGTAATTCAGTTGTGCTGAACCATTAAAAGTGGTGCTGGCTTGAGATGGAGTGTTCTTAAAACCATTACCACTATTAGTCACACTACTGTCAAGACCAAGACTAGGAAACAAGGCAGCTTGAGCCTCGCGGAGCGCCGAACGACTGCGTTCTAGCTGTAATATAGCTACCTGTAAGTCTCGATTGTTGCGTTTTGCTAGTTCCAAAGCTTGTGCCAAACTGATTGGCACAGTTTCCTGAATCCTTACTTCCTCCGGTTTGGTAGGAAATTGGAGAGGATTGGGATTGGGGTTGAGGCGATCGGGAACTTGTACAGAGCTTGAAGAATTCTGTACTTTTGGCGGAGTTGCTGCACTTACTAAAGTTGGAAAAAGAATCACGAACGCGACAGTAATCCAGGCAGAATGCACGAAGAATAAACTGAAATTCATAATCTAGATATAGTCATTAATTAGGTTTTTTGAGGATATAATCAAAAGTTTTCATCCTGATTGACCTGACAATGGTTTTAATCTTAAATTCCTCCTCAAAAGGTTAATCTTAACAAATTAGCCGACAATCAAACCATCCTGAACTCGAATAATCCTTCTGGTTTGAGCAGCGATATCTGGTTCATGAGTGACAATCACAATCGTGATCCCTTGGTCATTAAGTTCAGTCAGTAAACCCATCACCTCATGGGAAGTTTCAGTATCTAAAGCTCCTGTCGGCTCATCTGCCAAAACTAATGCAGGTCGGTTGACCAAAGCACGAGCGATCGCTACTCGTTGTTGTTGTCCGCCAGAGAGTTGACTAGGACGGTTAGCTATACGTCCCCCTAATCCTACCCTTTCTAAGGCTTCTAATGCCCTTTCTCGGCGTTTTGGCTTAGGCAAGTTAGCGTAAACCATTGGCAACATGACGTTTTCTAACGCTGTTGCCCGCGCCAATAGGTTAAATTGTTGGAACACAAAACCTATCCTTTGGTTGCGGATATAGGCTAATTCATCATCGTCAAAAGTCGTCAGGTTTCTGCCTTCAAAAATATAGTCTCCAGTTGTGGGACGATCTAGACATCCCAAAATATTCATCAGCGTCGATTTACCCGAACCTGACGCACCCATAATTGAGACGTATTCTCCTTCTTCAATAGAGAGTTCAATTCCCTTGAGTATGGGGACACTAACTTCTCCCAAATGATAGGTTTTGGTAATAGATTCCATCCAAATCATTGTTGGCATATTGATTTTTACTTGATAAATTATTGGTTGTTGTTTGCTAATTTTTCAAAAGTTACATTGATTTTATCACCTGCAAATAATTAAAAATTAGTTTTTAGGTTATTTGCAAATAAGCAGTAATATTAAAATATAAAACTTATTCAATAAATAAAATGTACTTACTGTAATCAAATACCATAATCACCATCTAATTACAATTGGTAGCTGCGAGCCAAAATATTGTGAATTACCTTCATTGGCGTTATCAAACTCTATTTCTAATTGGTAAAAGTTGCCATGTGAAAATTGCACTAATCCAAGCTCAATTAGCGTTCTCACTTCAGCAGAAAATTTTTGAACACCGGGTAAGGTAACTTGTAATGCTGTAATTTCTTTAAATCCAACTTGATGAACTAAAGGAGGTCGCCGTTCTAAAGGTAAATTTCTAGGTTTTTTAGTTGTGGGTGAAATAAAAATCAAGGGTTCTGATAAATTGTCACTATTGGTTGCGATCGCAATAGAAGCTTCTGGTGTCCGATATTTTGCATGGTAATCCCAAGTAGGAAATGGTATCTCTTGTAAATTAGATGCTGTTCGCCGGAATGAAATGCCAAAAGGACAAGCTTGTGTTTCCTGCCAACGGCAGCGTGACCACAAACCTGTAGGGCGAACAAGAGGAGACTGGATTTCGTTAGCGTCAAAAAGCCAAAGTAACTCAAGATAAGCATTGTCAAAGAAAAAGCAAACATTTGCAGTCCCTTGACCTTGATGAATTCTCCGACTACCTTCTGTGAGTCCAAAAGCAGTTAGTAAATCTGCTGTTGGTGCTTCTGGTTCAACACAGACAAAGATATGGTCTAGTTCAAGTTGCATATATTCACCTGTTTTAAGAGAAGCTTTTAATTTTTAAATTTTCTTTTTTTGGATTATTTAGTCGCTTCTTAAAGCAGTAATTGGATCTAATTTTGCAGCGTTACGTGCTGGAATTACGCCAGCGATTAAGCCAACAGTTAATGAGAGTCCAAAGCCAGCAATGATTGACAATAAAGAAATTACAAAGGGAAATTTGAAACTGTTTGCAGCCACAAAGGCTAATACAATACCAGTGACCATTCCAATACATCCGCCGACAATGGAAATCACGATCGCTTCCGCTAAAAATTGATTCAGTATTGCTGAATTAGTCGCTCCTACAGCTTTGCGGATTCCGATTTCCCGCGTCCGCTCGACCACAGAAACTAGCATAATGTTGGCAATACCAATGCCACCAACTACCAGAGAAATTCCAGCGATCGCTACCACCATGACTGTAAATAAACCCACAATACTAGTAAAGGTACTAACAATATCAGCTTGATTAGTCAGCCGAAAATCATCAGCTTGTGGCGGATAAATGTTATGACGCAGCCGTAAGAGATTGGTAACTTGAAACTGAGCGGCTTCTAACTGCTCTTGGTTCGCACCTTTGACTAAAATTCCACTTACAGAAACGCCTACCAGGGCATTATTTCCAACTAGTCTCTTCGACATACTAGTTAGAGGAATAAAAATCTGGTCATCTCGATCCATCGGCCCCTGAGCGCCTTTAGGTTCCATCACCCCAATTACTTCATAAGCCTCTCCCTGAATCCGAATTCTCTCACCGATCGGATTTACACCTTGTGCAAAGAGTGTTTTTTGAACTGTCGGACCAAGAATGGCAAGCTGTGCGGCAGTATCTAGTTCTTCTTGAGTAAAATATCTCCCTTGTTGGGGGTGAGTATTTCTGACTTCTGGGTAGTTCAAATCAGTGCCATAAATGGTTGTTGAAGTGTTCTGTCCGGCATAGACAACTTGAGCAGTCCGTTGAAGATAAGCAGAAACCATCTGTGCTGATGGCGCTTGTGTCGCGATCGCTTTCGCATCTTCCCAAGTCAAAGTACTGCTAGAACCTACTCCTTGACGAACATTCCCGCTTCTTGCCGCACCCGCCAAGATTTGGATCACATCTGTACCTAATGCTTGGATCTGTTGCTCAACTCCCTTTTGTACTCCCTGACCCACAGAAGTAATGGCAATAACTGAAGAAATCCCAATAATCACGCCCAACATAGTTAGACCTGTGCGTAATTTGTTACTCCACAGAGTCTCCGCTGCCATTGTCAAGATTTCCAGCAATGGTACTGTGCGGGTATTCTTCGCTTTGTAAAAGCCCTTAAATATCTTAAACATAATTCTTCTATTTAAAACTAACTTTAAGGGGAACCACCGCCTTGAGAACGACCACCACCGCCAGAACCGCCGCCAGAACGACCTCCGCCGCCACCTGCTCCTCTTCCGCCTCCTCCTCCAGCTCCACCACCACCTAGACCAGGGAAAACTCCTCCTCTTGGTGTTGATTGCGGACGCGATCCTGGTGGGAAACTGAGCAACACCCTTTCGTCTCCTGTCAATCCAGATTTAACTTCGGTAAAGTTATTCGCGGTGACGCCGGTCTCAATGCGAGTGAACACAGGTCTGTGATTTTTTCCTTGCACAAACACGCCTGTAGCATTTTCTTGGCGTACCACTGAGGCTGTTGGCACTACTAAAACATTTTGAACTTGACCGACTTGAAAATCTACTTCTGCATTCATCCCAGACCGCAGTAGTCTTTGAGGATCTGAAAGTGATACTCTCACTTCAAAACTGGTAACGTTTTGCTCTACTATTGCTTGGGCAGCAATTTGGCTGACTTTACCTTCAAAAGTTTTTCCTGGGTAGGCATCTGCTTTAATCGAGACTTTTTGCCCAAGGCTGATTTTGGAAATATTTGTTTCCGCTAAATTGGCGACAACTTCATTTGTGGAAGCGAGAGCCAAGATTGAAGAAGAAGAAGAAGAAGCTACTTCACTACTGGCAGTTGTAGGTGTCACAAAAGCGCCTGGATCAGCATATTTCTTTGTCACTACACCCTCAAAGGGGGCGCGAATGATCGTGTCGTTGATTTCGGCTTGGATGTTTTGCAGCGAACCACGAGCCGATGTTACCTGGGCGCGGGCTGCGTCAATATCTTCTTGGCGCGTTCCGGCTTTCAAAAGTGCCAAAGCTTGCTGTCTCTGCTTCACTACAGCTCGTGCTTGCTCGATGTCTTCTGGACGTGACCCAGCTTTTTGCAGCCCCAGTGCTTGCTGTGCTTCATTTACACTGGCTTGGGCACTGTCGCGAGTGGCACGGTTTTGGTTAAGAGTCTGAAGGGAAATACCACCTGCATTGTAAAGTTGCTGATTGCGAGCAAAATCATCTTCTGCTTGGCGAAGGGTGGCTTGAGCGCTTTGCAAGCGTGCCTGTGCTTGGGCAATATCTTGAGAGCGATTACCTGCGATCGCTTTTTGCAAATTCGCTTCGGCTTCGTCTAATACTCCCTGTGCTTGGGCAATATCTTGAGGACGATTACCTGCGATCGCTTTTTGCAAATTTGCCTCGGCTTGTGCCAATTGTCCTTGAGCGGAGGTAAGTTGCCCCCGGAGGTTGGAATCATCCATGTAAGCGACAATCTGTCCTTGTTTGACGATATCTCCTTCCTTCACCAAGAGAGTTTTCAAGATGCCGGAATTTTTCGGGCTAAGGTTGATTGACCGCTCAGGTTTCACCGTTCCGTTCGCTGAAACTGTGATTGTTAAACTCTGCCTTTCTACAGGTCTTGTCAGCACTCTGCGTCTGGCTTCTTGACGGGGAGCAACCGTTACTTGGTAATAAACGGCATAGCCAATTCCACCCAAAAGACAAAGAGCAATTAGCCAAGAGAGCCAATTACGTCTGACCTTTTTTTTCTTTAGCTCTGGAACCAAAACTGATGATTTTACGGTATTTGGTGTATCAATTTTCATATCCATTTTGTCTATAAGGAACGGCTACCGAGCTATTTATTTACGGCTAAAACTATAGCCTGGTAGCCTAATACTGACAATGATTTTGAGTTTTTAGTGTTTTAAAGGTTGATTTGCAGTACTAATCCACTAGGAAGTCTGAAGTAATCATCATGCACTCTCACTAATCTCCCAGCAGGAACAATTTCCTGATTGGGAAGCAGAATATCTCCGTTAGGAAGTCTGAAGTAACCTTGATCGCGCAGTCTGACTACGGATCTAGCAGGAATAATTTGCCCATTGGGATATCTGATATCACCATTGCCAAGTCTGACTACTCTGCCATTAAATTGGTTGTCACGGTTCCAATTATCCCGATATCTGGGGTTTCTGACTTCTACAGGATATGTTCTGCGATCGCGGTTCCAATTATCCCTGTCTCTAAAGTTTCTGATTTCTCTAGAATTGGATCTGCCGTCGCGATCCCAATTTTGATCGCGATCGCCAACAACGTAGACTTTCGTCTGGGCACTTGCAGGCGCAGTCATGAGAGTAGGAACAATTATCAGGGCAGCAGCAGCTAAGACTATCGATATACGGTTTGGTTTCAACATGGAATTGACTTCTTATTTGTATTAAAGTTCTAGTTTGCTGAAGTTTGAATTCAGCAATCTTTAGACAGTTGTTTTTGTTTTGGCATTAAGATGTTTAGTATTTATCTCCTCGTATAAATTCATACATAATAATTATTGACCAAAAAGTTGAAACCGATGTATGACGAAAGTCATTAGTAATTCCAGACTGATATATGACCAAAGTCATCAGTTTTTTAAGTGGGGATTGGAAAATTAAGATCCCAATCTCTAACTTTTATAAAAGTCTGATTTGATTTGTGAAAACATACTCAGATTTAAAATCCCGTTTGATCAGGGTTTTATCTCAAATCTTGTTCGTACACACAGCAGTTTTATAAAGAATTACTTCTTAATACCCACTCCCCAATCCCTACTGCTTATTTAATCTTGGCTTAGTGCAATTCCTTGCCAGACAATATCCACAACACTCTGGACAAATGATGATACTTCTGTGGGACGATCTTCAGAATTTAATGATAATTCGGTAGTTGATATACTGACTTGAGACGATATCTGTTCTACGAAAACGTAGTTCATCAGCGATCCTAGCAAGACATGAGCCACTGTCTGGGGATTGCAAGGGCGGAGGCGACCTTGGTTGATCTCACGCTCTAGGAAAGCAGTTAGTGCTTTTACATCTTGCATAGGTCTTGGTTGTTGACCTCCAAGTTCTGGGAGCACATTTCCTCGCGATCGCAGCATCATGATTAGAGGCAATACCTCACGATGGAATTCTATAATCTGGAGACAAACCTTGATTAGGTTTTCTTTGAGATTGCCTTTACCACAAAGAGATTCCAACTCGCTCACCCACAGGGGTTTTTCTGATATTCCCATCGCTGCAAAAAATAATTCTTCTTTCGTTGAAAATCGCTTGAAAATTGAAGCTTCAGAAATGCCAGCCTGGTGAGCAATTTCTAATGTTGAAGCACTAAATCCTTGTTGTAGGAAAATTTGGCGAGCCGCTTCTAAGATTTGCTGATTGGTAATTCTGGGTATCCGAGCCATAAATAAGTAAGTGATTACTTATTAATATATTGTTTGATTATAGGGATGTCAAGAACTAATGATGTAAAATTTTGCTGCCGTCAAGAGCGCAGATCGTTTAAGCTAGCTGAAAGATTCTTTGATTAGTGGCTTAAAGGCGGTAGTGTGCCTAAACATGTTCGTTTGATTTCTTTTTTAATGGTCTGTAGTTTATGGAGTATGCCAAAAGCCGCTAACGCGCAGGCATTAATACCCCATACACTGCAATTAGATGCAACAAAGTTAGAAAAGCAAGGGTTAAGCTTGGCACAAGAAGCGGCTCAACTAGCTCAGTTTCAACAGGTTGATTTAGCTTTGCCACGAGCGCGGCTGGCTAGTCAACTGGCTCCTGGGAATGACAAAGTATGGTTGCTCTTGGGTGGATTGCAGTTGCAATCCAAAGAGTTTGATGGGGCGATCGCTAGTCTGAAAAAAGCACAATCTCTCAACCCTAAAAATGGTGATATTCTGTTTGCTTTGGGTTCAGCGAATTTTCAGCAGAAAAATTACCAGGCTGCTGTTGTCAATTATCAAGATGGTTTGAAATTAAAACCCAACGATCCAGAGGGGTTATTTGATTTGGGTAATGCTTACTATCTGCTGGGTAAATTGCCAGATGCGATCGCACAGTATGATAAAGCTGTCTCTCAAGATAAAAAATTCTGGCCAGCGCTGAACAACATTGGCTTAATCAACTACGAGCAGGGTAATATTCCTGAAGCAATTAAGCGATGGCAATCTGCTATAACCCTTGAAAAACAAGCGGCAGAACCTTTACTGGCCTTGGCAGTGGCACTATATACTAAAGGCGATCGCCAACAAGGACTAACCTTGGGAGAAGCTGCACTCCGTATCGATTCCCGCTACGCTAATTTGAATTTTCTCAAAGAAAATCTCTGGGGCGATCGTCTACTGTCTGATACGAAAAAATTCTTAGAATTACCACGTATTCAAGCAGCTATACAGCAACGAGAAAACTCATCATCAGCGCCTACGCCTACAAAACAGCCTACTCAATAGGAGTAGAAAGCAGAGGAGCAGGGGAGCAGAGGAGCAGAGGGTAAAGAGGTAATTTTTTATTCTCCCTATTCCCTATTCCCCATTCCCCACTTGCCTAACAGTACCTTGTCATAGTACATCTATACTAAATAAAGACAGGAATTAGTTGTCCAAAAACATTGGCGGGCAAGTATTCCTGAAATTAATTCGTTAGTTCTCAGTGTTAGTCTGTGGGTAGAAGTGCGATGATTTGGTCAACGAACTGTTGATGGTCAACAACTGGCTTAGAAATGTAGCCATCAGCACCGCTTTGCTTGAGAAAGTTCTCGCGATCGCCTTCCATAGCATGTGCTGTCACCAGAATCACAGGTAAGTTTGCTGTTTTTGGATCAGATTTTAACATTTGTGTAATTTTGATTCCATCAACAGACTTGCCTTGGTAAACACTTCTGGAAAGAGAAACATCCATCAAAATCAAGTCGGCTTCTCCTGATTGGGCAATTTTGATGACTTCTTCGACATTTTCAGTGTGTTTCACACCCAAGCCACCACGCTTGGACAAAATTTTGGAAAAAACACGAGCATTAATTAGATCGTCTTCGACAATTAAAACAGTTTTCATGAGAATTTTAGTTATAGAGGTGAGGAGATTCAAGAATTCCAGAATACAAAATTAAGAAATGCAATCATGGTAAGTATCATGGCTACTAAGTTTATGTAGATTATACTCGTGTGCATCCTTTTTAATAATCAATGTGCATCTTCGTCATCAAGGATGATACTACTGCTTTTTCTTCTGTGACTATCAAAATTTTGTTATGAATCTCATTTCATCCGTTATGCTGTGGTTGCCGCAATGTTGAGTTGCATCGGCTTTTGTGTAGTTAAACTTCAGGGAAAAAACTCATGGCAAAACAGTTAAACCTTCTCTCAACGGGACAGGTAATTCCAACAGCCCTGCACACCGAGATGCAACGGTCTTATCTAGAATATGCCATGAGCGTGATTGTCGGGCGAGCGCTACCAGACGTGCGTGATGGCTTAAAACCAGTGCATCGGCGCATTTTGTATGCAATGCACGAACTCGGTTTGGTACCAGATAGACCTTATCGAAAATGTGCCCGTGTAGTGGGTGATGTATTGGGTAAATACCATCCTCATGGCGACCAATCAGTTTACGATGCTTTAGTCAGGCTGGTGCAGGATTTTTCTAGCCGCTATCCTTTGCTGGCAGGACATGGTAACTTTGGCAGCGTCGATAATGACCCGCCAGCGGCGATGCGTTATACAGAAACGCGCCTCGCACCCATCAGCCATGAAGGAATGCTGACAGAAATTGGGGAAGAAACTGTGGAATTTGTGGGGAACTTTGATAATTCCCAGCAAGAACCAACAGTGTTACCTGCTCAGTTGCCGTTTCTGCTACTTAATGGTTGTTCTGGTATTGCCGTAGGAATGGCGACAAATGTACCACCCCACAATTTGGGGGAAGTTGTCGATGGGTTAATTGCTTTAATTGACAATCCAGATTTGCCAGATGAAAAATTATTTGAGCTAGTTCCAGGGCCAGATTTTCCCACTGGCGGGGAAATAGTTGGTGAAGCAGGAATTCGGGAAGCATATACCACAGGTAAAGGTGGAATTCTGTTGCGGGGAGTCGCGACTCTAGAGGAAATTCCAGCCGCTAGGGGAAGTAAGCGCAGGACGGCAATTATCATTACAGAATTGCCTTATCAAGTGAATAAGGCTGCCTGGATTGAGAAGGTAGCGGACTTAGTAAATCAAGGACGCTTGCAAGGAATTTCCGATCTTCGGGATGAGAGCGATCGCGAAGGGATGCGGGTGGTAATTGAACTCAAACGCGATACCAATCCCCAAGAAGTTCTCCAGCATTTATATCAACAAACTGCTTTACAAATGACTTTTGGGGCAATTCTCCTAGCAATAGTGGATGGACAACCCCGCCAATTAAGTTTGCGTCAACTATTGCAGGAATTTTTGAGATTCCGAGAAGAGACGCTGAACCGTCGCTACAATTACGAGTTGGGAAAGGCCCAAAGTCGTGTACATTTGGTAGAAGGTTTGTTGAAAGCGCTGTCTAATTTGGATGAGGTAATTCAAATTTTGCGCCAAGCTCCCGATGGCAGTACAGCAAAAATTAATCTTTGCAATCAACTGGATTTGAGTGAGCTACAAGGAGATGCAATTCTAGCTATGCCGCTGCGCCGCCTCACTAGTCTAGAACAGAAAAATTTGCAGCAGGAATTTGAGCAGTTAAGCGAACAAATTAGATTGTTGGAGCTATTACTGAGCGATCGCCGCGAATTATTGAAGGCGCTGAAAAAAGATTTGCGATCGCTTAAGCGCAAGTACAGCGATCCCCGGCGAACCAAAATCAAAGAGGAGCAAAAGTCTAGGGCAGAGGAGCAGAAGTCTAGGGCAGAGGAAGAGGAACTTAAATCTTCCGAACCAGTAGAAGAAGCGATTTTAGAATTTACCCAACGGGGTTATGTCCGCCGCACCCAGCCATCTGGAAAAAAGTCAAAAGCAGAAAATGGTCTGCACGATAATGACTTCATTATCCAAACAGTGTTGACTGACACAGGGAAAGACTTGCTAATACTAACTGGTGGCGGCAAAGTGTATCCGGTGAATGTGGGAGAAATTCCCCTAACTACTGGGCGTTCTCCACGGGGCAAACCTTTAATCACTATGCTCAGTAGTACTGCTCAAGGCACTCAAGAAGCTGTCGTCAGCCGCTTTTTGCTGCCGGAAAATCTCGAAACTAGGCAGATGATTCTTTTAACAAAGCAGGGAAGAATTAAGCGTCTGTCTCTGGGAGAATTCACTAACCTGACTCGGCGCGGAATCACGATTTTGAAGCTCAAAGACGATGATGAATTGTCATTTACCCAGTTTACCGCTCCAGGGGAGCATCTGATTTTAGCTAGTTCCGGTGGGCGAATATTGCGCTTTGCAGTCAATGATGAACAATTGCCGATCATGGGACGCACAGCGATGGGTTTACAAGCATTTCGACTATTGAGAAATCAGCAAATGGTTGGTTGTGTCACTGTCGGTAAAGATGACCAACTGCTGCTAGTTACTCAAGAAGGATATGCCAAGCGGATGGCTGCGAGTCAGTTAAGAGCGGCTAATCGGGGCGATTTAGGCACGCAAGCGCTGAAATTTGCCAGCAAAACTGACAACTTAGCTGGTATGGTGATGGCGATGCCTTCTCTACGAGACGCTACGCGAACGGCGGGCTACGCCAACGCATCTGGCGAAGTAGCTTTAGTAACGAATAAGGAGCGGGTCGTGCGGATACCTATGGAAACAGTGCCGCTCTTAGGTAGAGATGTCAAAGGTGAAAGCATTCTCCAACTCAGCCGCGATGAAAAAATCATCACTGTAGTCGAAGTGCGATCGTAAATTAGGGTGATGTTCAACTTGCGACAAGCCAACTTGCAAGACTTAGAGGCGCTAATCCAACTGCATCTCGAACTCCTGCGGGAGGTTGGCGAGATTAAAGGTAATTCTGACATCGCAAATTTAGCAGAAGCGACTCGAAAATATCTTGGCGAAAAAATGCCGCCAGGTGAGTTTTTAGCTTGGGTAGCTGAAGTAGATAACCAAATTGTTGCCACTAGTGGCTTGGTATTTTTCAACGACCCCCTTACAACGGCAATCTCTCAGGCTTAGAAGCCTACATTATGAATGTCTATACAATTCCGATGTGGCGACGCCAGGGAATTGCAACAGCATTATTAAAGGAAATTATCAGCTTTGTGAGAGCAACTGAAGCAAAACGCCTCTGGCTTCACACCACTGAGGATGGTAAACGTATCTATAAGAAGCTTGGTTTTGTCTTGACTTCAAAAGAAATGGAAATGGTCTGGTACTAACTTAAATTATCAATAAACTTTTTATTTTAAAATGCGATATAGATTTAAAATCAAGTAATCTAACTAAATTAATTGATAATTAATTTCAATAATGTAAGATTGTTTATAAAGCTAAAAGTCGGAATAACATTTCTTCTACCTCATTAAATCTCACTGAAGGTTGATGTTTTAGTCTGTACAAATAGCTACTGATATTTATGTCAAGCTCTGGAAACAAAAATATAAAAAATGTTGCTTTTATGAAAATATTTGTTATATTAGTTTACACAAGATAATAAACCTTAAAAATTAAGTTTGGAGTCCTAACAATGACAAATGCAACCACAACAAAAGTCACTACTCCCGTAATTGAAGATCGTAACGCTTGGCGTTGGGGCTTTACCCCACAAGCAGAAATTTGGAACGGTCGCTTGGCAATGATTGGTTTTTTAGCAGCTGTTTTAGTCGAGCTTTTTTCTGGTCAAGGCTTTCTACATTTTTGGGGCATTCTATAAGTTTTAATATTTAAGATGACCTATAAATAAAAAAACCTGGAGTGCCAATTCACTACCAGGTTTTTTATTTGTTTTGTCATTTGTCAGCTGTCATTTGTTTATTCACTAATGACCCTTCGGGTGACGCTCGTGCCTCACTAGCGCTGCGCTAACACCAGTTGCTCATGGGGGAAACCCCCTTGGCGCTAGCCTCTCCCTTTGGAAGAAGACCGCACTGGCTCACCAATGACTATTGACTAATTACTACCGAATATACTCTTTAAGAACACTGTTACGATTTGGGTGGCGTAACTTACGGAGTGCCTTCGCCTCAATTTGACGAATTCGTTCGCGGGTGACGTTGAAAATCTGTCCGATTTCCTCAAGGGTTTTCATCCGACCATCATCCAAACCGTAACGTAGTCTGAGAACATCGCGTTCGCGTGGGCTAAGACTATCGAGGACTTTTTCGAGGTCTTCGCGCAGAAGATTTTTGGAAACTTGGTCTTCTGGCGTCTCACCATCGGATTCAATAAAATCGCCCAATCGAGAATCTTCTTCTTTACCAATTGGCGTTTCTAGTGAAATGGGTAACTGAGCGGATTTAGCGATAAACCGCAACTTCTCAATGGTCATTTCCATGCGAGTGGCGATTTCTTCTTCGGTGGGTTTGCGACCCATTTCTTGAGATAGTAACTTGGTAGTTTTCTTAATCCGCGAGATGGTTTCGTAAAGGTGAACTGGAAGGCGAATTGTGCGGGATTGATCTGCTATTGCGCGGGTAATTGCTTGACGAATCCACCATGTAGCATAGGTAGAGAACTTATAACCTTTTTCGTGGTCAAACTTTTCAGCGGCACGAATCAAACCGAGACTGCCTTCCTGAATTAAGTCTTGGAACGACAAACCACGATTCATGTACTTCTTAGCAATTGAAACTACAAGACGGAGGTTAGATTGCACCATCTTGTCTTTCGCCCTGCGACCAACATGCAGGCGATAACGAAAGGCTGGTAGTGGCAGTTGTACTGCTTCTGCCCATTCACTATCTCGAGGATCGCGATCTAATTGCTCACAGAGTCTTTCGCGTACCCTTTCTAATTCCAGCAAATCGGCTATCTTCCGCGCCAATTCAATTTCTTCGTCTGCCCGCAACAGACGAATTCTACCAATCTCTTGCAAGTAAAGCCGAATTGAATCTTCGGTATAGTGCTTTTTCTTGCTTTGTGTCCGACGACGCGATTTAGCGGCTTTTCCAGACTTTGCGTCGTCCTCATCAGACTGAGGCTCTAAAAATTCCTCGTCACCTTCATCTACGATCAGCAAGTCCTCTTCATCGTCTATTAAGAGTTCTTCTAACTCGAGCTCAGGCTGATTCATTATTTCTAGGTCAGGCTGATATATGCTTTCGAGTACGTTGTTAGCCTGGTTCATGCCGCGTTCCTCATGCTCCTTGCAGAATCAATTACTCAAGATGTGTTTACTGCTCTTTTTAACGAGCCAATTGCTAACTGAAAATAAACTTTTTGGCAGATTTGCCAAAGATATTTTCAGACGTTTTAGACCTCCGGTAGGAGGGTTTTTACTTTAGTTTAAGCAACTACTAAAGGTGACTTGCTCACTTTAGTAAATGTTATATGTGTTGCTATCACATATTGCTTTCAACTAACTGGTCAAAATAAAGACTGGCCTTTATCAAGAAATTTGCCACTCTATACAAATGAGTTCATACTGTTGGCAGATTTTCGTATAAAGACTCTTCTGATTGTAGCCTGTTTCACAGAAATTGCACTCTTTTTGTGTATTAATCATGAATTCATTAAGCAACTGTTAGCTACTTTCACCAAAAAGACATTGAAAACGGGATTCATACCCGGAAATTTTTTCTCCACTTTTCGGAATTACAGTGGCGCTCTTATTACATTACAAAGTAAGTACGCTTGCTTTTGCCGAATTTCATGTATTTTACACAACATTAATTACTGAGAAGAAGTGCATTTTATGTTAACTCAGACTATTCGTCTTAACCTACCATTTTTACATTTCCTTCATAAATTAAGCATCCCTTAGACTAAAACGGGTATTGTCCTTGCGTAAATACAACAACGGTGGTGGTGCTTGCTTGAAAGCATTTAACCTTCTGCGTATTAACGACCTTAACTGAGGAGTTGAGGCGGTGGCAGAATCGATCCGATCACAGATCAATTTAGGTTTACTAATTTGGTCTTATTCACACGTTAGCGCACTGTGGTGATTTCAGCCCTATGAAACTTGACAAACTTTTTTTATTGTATACAAAAATATTTTAATCAATTCAAAAACAATTTGTCCTGCGAATTTGCCAATATCGTCTTATCTTAGGCAAAAGTACATTCGATACATACGATCCAATCGCGATCGCCACGGCACTACATGAAGATATTAACAAGTTTTCAGCCTTATGGTGTGTACTTCCTACAACTATTACCTCGAACACAGAGAACCCAGCAGATTACCTGATGATTTACTTACAAAAATTTTTTGCGTAAATCAATTGTAAATTTCAATACTTTTATTTCGGTAATTCTCTGTCATCTGATGATGAGAAATCCTCAAAATACTTATTAATTGCTGTTGGATAGATGATATTTAGTTATTTTCTTAAAGCATAACAAATGTGTTTCTAGCAGGTGGTTCAAATTAATCAGCGAGTCAGAGCAAAAAGTATTATCTGGACTAAATTTCCAATAAAGTTAGTAGTTATGTTAACAATCGAGCATTGATTGTTTGGAAAGTATTGACAATAAGCGAATTATATGGTTTTTTCCAACCGATAAATTGGAATATTTGTAGTTTTTGTATTATCAAATATTTGCTCTTGTAACAAGTCAACCTAAATTTTTAATTGATTGTTTGCGACTAGTTCAAAGTCAGGGAGGCTTTCAAAGCTATCTCTAATTAAAATTGGGGACTATGAACTTTGCTGAACTACCGTGGTGTTGGGGTGGTGTTTAGACTTGCAGGGAAATTAGGTGGCAGAAGCACTTGGTCAACTACATGAACGATGCCATTGCTAGCTGGGATATCTGGCTGAGTCACTTTAGCATTGTTAACTGTGATTGAGTTACTGGCACGATCAACTGTGATTTTAACGGGACTACCCTCAATTGTTTTAACTTCTCCAGATGTCAATTGCTGGGAGGTAATTCCCCCAGGTATAACGTGGTAGGACAGAAGCTTGACTAATTGTTGTTTGTTTGCTGGTTGTAAGAGTTGGTCTAGAGTAGCTTTTGGTAAAGCAGAGAACGCGGCGTCAGTAGGTGCAAATACTGTAAAAGGACCTGGTTTAGCCAATTGTTCAGTTAAGCCGGCAGCTTGCACTGCTTGGATGAGAGTTTTAAACTGTCCTTGACTAGCTGTTGACTTTGCCAATTCTGCTAAATTTTGGGTGGCTATAGTGGCAGTAGGAGTTGGTGTGACGAGCGGGACAGTTGTTGGAGAGACAGTTGCTGTAGGAGTTTCTGCAACAGGTTGAGCGCAGGCAGACAGAGCAACTAAGCTACCTATGCCAATAATATTGAACAATGCTCTTTCTACTATGCCTTTGCTTGCTTTCATAGCTTTATGTAGAATCCAGCTGAATAGGGAATTATTAACAATAGTTTATGAATTTATGGATATAGTCACTCATCTAACGACATAGTTTGTAGTAAAAAAATATTAATCAAAAACTTTTACAAAATACATAATTTGTCATCACCCAAAAGAGGTAGTTTTTATAATATTTGGGATATAAAGTCTTTACCAAAATCTGTTGCAGTAATGTCAAGCAATACTTGAAAGCTAAAGATCCCCGATTTCTTAAAGAAATCGGGGATCTTATTTTTTACGAATGATTTAAGACTGCTGGTATTTAGATATCTAGATCGGTGAAGTTGAGTTTAGAACCATAGGTTTCGATAAATTCTCGTCTGGGTGCGACCCGATCGCCCATTAAAATTGTGAAGATGCGATCGGCTTCGGCGGCATCCTCAATTTCGACTTGCTTCATTTTACGGGTTTCTGGGTTCATTGTGGTATCCCAGAGTTGTTGTGGCATCATTTCACCCAAACCTTTGAAGCGTTGGATGATGTAGTTGGCGTTAGCCGGAAATTTGGCGATTGTTTGATCTTTTTCGCGATCGCTATAGCAATACTCATGATTACGTCCCCTTTCGACTTTATACAGTGGGGGACAAGCAATATAAATAAAGCCTTGTTCAATAAGCGATCGCTGATATCGATAGAAGAATGTTAACAACAAAGTCCGGATGTGCGCTCCATCTACGTCAGCATCCGTCATGATGACTACGCGGTGATAGCGCAGTTGGGTGGAATCGAATTCATCGCCTTTAACACCTAAACCAAGTGCTGTAATTAACGCTTGAACTTCGTTGTTTTTATAGATTTTGGCGTCGTCGGTTTTTTCAATGTTAAGAATTTTACCACGTAGAGGCAAGATAGCTTGAGTGCGGCGATCGCGTCCTTGTTTTGCACTTCCACCGGCTGAATCCCCTTCCACAATAAATATTTCAGATTCGCCAGGGTCACGAGAGCTACAGTCTGCCAATTTACCGGGTAATGGTGAAGATTCCAGTACAGATTTGCGTCTGACTAATTCCCGTGCATGACGCGCGGCTTCTGCGGCTTTGAAAGCTTGGATAGCTTTATCTAAAATTGCATCAGCAACGCTGGGATGAAATTCTAGATATTCGGTAAGGACTTCTCCTACCAAAGAATCGACAATTCCCCGCACTTCGGTGTTACCGAGTTTAGTTTTGGTTTGTCCTTCAAACTCTGGGTCTGGGACTTTAACGGAAATTACGGCTGTCAGACCTTCGCGGACGTGCTCGCCACTGAGGTTAGGTTCATTCTCTTTAATTTTATTGCGCTTGCGGGCGATCGCATTTAATGTCCGCGTCAGAACCGCCTTCAAGCCTTCTAAGTGCGTACCACCATCCACTGTACGAATATTGTTAGCAAAACCTAGCACATTATCTGTATAAGCATCAGTACACCACTGTAAAGAAACTTCCACTTGTACGTTGTTACGTTCCCCCTGCACATAGATAATTTCTTCATGCAGGGGTTGTTTCTCACGGTTCATGTAAGCAACGTACTCTTTGATCCCACCCTTGTACTCGTAGGTTTCTACCTTGGGTGTATCGCTTTTTAGTAGTTCTAAACGGTGGTCACTAAAAGTAATTTTGACACCTGCATTCAGATACGCCAATTCCCGTAGGCGACCTGATAAAGTGATGTAATCGAACTCAATGCTAGTAGTGAATATTTGGGTATCTGGCTTAAAAGTAACAGAAGTTCCAGTTCTAGCTTCTTTGTAAGGTTTGACTTGCAGATCGCTAACTGGGATACCGCGTTCATAGCGCTGAAGATGAACCTTTTTATCTCGCCAAACTGTAACTTCTACAACCTCAGATAGGGCATTAACAACAGAAATACCAACCCCGTGCAATCCTCCAGAAACTTTGTAACCACCGCCGCCAAACTTTCCACCTGCGTGCAGTACCGTCATTACGGTTTCTAAAGCCGATTTCCCGGTACGCGAGTGAGTATCGACGGGAATACCGCGACCATCATCTGTTACAGTCACAGAACCATCTGCGTTGATATCCACTTCTATATGAGTGCAATGACCCGCCAAAGCCTCATCGATTGAATTGTCCACCACCTCGTAAACTAAATGGTGGAGTCCTCGCGGTCCAGTGGTACCGATGTACATTCCTGGTCTTTTGCGGACGGCTTCCAGACCTTCCAGAACTTGAATCTGATCGGCACTGTAACTGCTCGTCATGTAAACTCTCCTGATGCGTGGGGTTGAAATCGCCGAAAGGCAAATAAAAGTAAAAACACTCCAAAATTGTAACACAAAAGCCTTGCTGGCGTCTGTAGGGCATTTTCAAGAGAAGTTTATACTGGGGTTGCAGTACCGTGCAATAGGGGCAGAGGAGCAGAGGGGCAGGGGAAGCAGGGGGAGATGAGGAAGTGGAAAAGCAGGGGAGCAGGGGAGCAAGGGGACAAGGGAGACAAGGGGGACAAGAGAGAATTATTGAACAAGTCTCTTTCTTGTCTCCCCCTCTTCTTCGTCTACCTTGTCTCTTCTCAATGCCCCATAACAAATGACAAATGACAAATGACTAAATTAATTGTGATTTGTGGGGCGACGGCAACGGGTAAATCAAGTTTGGCTTTGGCTTTGGCGATGCGATTGGGTTCTGTAATTTTCAGTGCTGATTCTCGTCAAGTTTACCGTGAGTTTGATATTGGAACGGCGAAACCAACTGTAGCTGAACAAAAATTGGTGCAGCACTATTTAATAGATATCTGCGAGCCAACAGACGTGATGACAGTAGCAGACTATCAAGAGCAAACACAAGCCTTAATTGCTTCTGTTGGTGTTATACCACTATTCCTAGTTGGTGGGACTGGTTTATACATCCGTTCTATTGTTCGAGGTATGAAAATTCCGAGAGTTGCACCACAAAAGGAATTGCGATCGCAGCTTGAATCTCTGGGCCAAACACAACTCTATGCAATGTTACAACAAGTTGACCCAATTGCGGCACAAAAGATTCATGGCAACGATTCAGTGCGTACTTTACGAGCATTAGAAGTATTTTATATAACTGGATATCCAATTTCAGAACAGAAAGGGGAGAATCCACCAAATTATCCGATTTTGCAAATTGGTTTAGATTGCAATGTTGAAAGGTTGGCTGCTCGTATTCAACAGCGTACTGAGCAGATGATAGCAAATGGTTTGGTTGCTGAGGTGGAGAATCTTTGTCAAAAATATGGCGCTGATTTGTCTTTGTTGAATACTTTGGGTTATCAAGAAATTAAGCAATATTTGGCTGGGGATATTTCCTTAGATGAAGCAAAAGAATTAACAATTTTGCATACGCGACAATTTGCCAAGCGACAACGCACTTGGTTTCGAGCAGATCCGCAAATTAAGTGGTTTGATGCCGATGATGCTGAGTTATTAGAAAAGGTTTGGCTGTGTACAAATGATTTTATTAATTCCACGAGTCTGTAATATCTTCTGACTCGCGCAAAGACGCAAATTTTTTTACATCTTTGCGTGAACGTTCTAGAGAGTTTCGGGATCTACACCCATAGCCCGTAGCCTATCTGCTAGTAATTGCGTACGTTGTTCTGCTTGTTCGGCACGTTGTCGTTCCTGTTCGGCACGTTGTCGTTCCTGTTCGGCGCGTTCATCTCCAGTGGATAAAACATTACCATCTTGATAGCACCAGCGTAACCAATGATCCTGTCTACCTTCAAATTCACCTTCCCACAAAGTTATACCTAAACCAACTTGTTCAAGCCAAGTTTCTTGACTTTCAAAGTACCGCCTTCCTCTAAGTTCATAAACGCGTAGTACTTTCTCTCCTAATTGTTGATTTGGGTCATATACAATGTAGTAACTTGCACGCATGTGTTCATAAACTTGTAGCTTTTTGCCTAGTTCATCACCTTCTTTATTTGAGACAATTTCGAGTACAACTTCGGGAGGTTTGCCAAAACGCCAAACCATATAACAACGATTTTGTTTCTCCCACCAATTTTCAGGCACTTGCACATCTAAGCTGAGAAAGACATCAGGCACAATGGGAGGCTGAAGGTCTGTGTAGTAAATGCCCACATTAGCTTCAGCTAGAAAAGCCTGGCTTTGTAAAGAACTGTAAAGAGAACTCACTAAAAGACGTTGTTGTTTGGCAGATGCGAAATTGTCCACAGGTGTATCATCTTCAGTAACTAACTGGTTAGCATCTGGCACATAATAATCATCGTCACTGATTAAAAGTTGATTAACCATGATTTTATCTAGTATTTGAGAGCGTTATTTATAGGTTAGTTGATTGAGGATAAGAGAGTAATTAGCAATAAAAATGCTGTTATCGGATAAATTGTGCCAAAATCTACACAAAGGAGTCTCTAGCATCAAGTTTTAAGCACTAATTTGCAATTGATATCGCTTAAATGCATATCCTCCATTCATAAATACAAAGTGATGCGATCGCCTCCTCTCCACCGATCCAAATTATTGCTGAAGATAAGTGCGATCGCTTTTACTCACTTTTGACTGCTATTCTTGCAACAATAGTAATTACAGCTATTATCAATAGCCTGCAACATCTACCTTGAACTTGAAAAAACTATGCTTACCCAAGAGAAAAAACAACGCAACTGGAAACCCATTATCAAAGCATTCGAGGCTGTCCTTGGCAAAAATGGTGTGGTGCAACGCCGCGAAGAACTCATTACCTATGAATGCGATGGTTTAACTGGCTATCGCCAACGTCCGGCTGTGGTGCTATTACCCAGAACAACAGAACAAGTTGCCCAAGTTGTGAAAATATGCAATCGATACTCTATTCCCTTCATAGCACGCGGTTCTGGTACTGGTTTATCTGGCGGCGCTTTACCATTAGAAAATTCTGTTTTAATTGTCACTTCCTTAATGCGGCAAATCCTCAGCATTGATTTGGAAAATCAACGCACAGTTGTACAACCAGGGGTAATTAATAGTTGGGTAACACAAGCTGTTAGTGGTGCTGGATTTTACTACGCTCCTGATCCTTCTAGTCAAATTATTTGTTCTATTGGGGGCAATATTGCTGAAAATTCTGGTGGCGTACATTGTCTCAAATATGGTGTTACCACTAACCACGTTTTGGGATTAAAAATTGTTACGCCAGAAGGGGAAATTGTTGATTTAGGTGGACAAATTCCAGAAATGCCTGGTTATGATTTAACAGGTATTTTCGTTGGTTCTGAAGGCACTTTAGGAATTGCCACAGAAATTACTTTGCGAATTCTCAAAAGTGCAGAATCAATTTGTGTGCTATTGGCAGATTTTACCAGTATTGAAGCTGCCGGAGCAACTGTTTCTGACATCATCAGTGCCGGGATTATTCCTGGTGGGATGGAAATGATGGATAACTTTAGTATCAACGCCGTTGAAGATGTTGTTGCAACTAACTGTTATCCCCGCGATGCTACTGCTATTTTGCTAATAGAAATTGATGGTTTAGAAGTGGAAGTTGCAGGGAATAAACAGCGAGTTACCGAAATTTGTAAACATAATGGGGCGCGGAATGTCACTTCTGCTACTGACCCAGAAACCCGATTGAAATTATGGAAAGGACGCAAAGCGGCTTTTGCTGCGGCTGGGCATTTAAGTCCAGACTATTATGTACAAGATGGTGTAATTCCCCGGACTCAGTTGCCTTATGTTTTACATGAAATTGAGACATTAAGTCAACAATATGGTTATCGTGTTGCTAATGTATTTCACGCTGGCGATGGCAATCTTCATCCACTAATTCTTTATGATAATTCTGTGTCTGGAGCATTAGAGCAAGTAGAAGAAATGGGTGGAAAAATTCTCAAACTTTGTGTCCAAGTCGGTGGTAGTATTTCTGGCGAACATGGCATCGGGGAAGAGAAAAAGTGCTATATGCCACAGATGTTTAGCCAAGTTGATTTAGAAACTATGCAATGGGTGCGGCAAGTTTTTAATCCCAAAGGTTTAGCAAATCCGGAAAAGATATTCCCCACACCACGAACTTGTGGAGAAGCAGCAAATGTATCGGCGCTCAAGCAATTTGAAGGTGTGGAAAGATTTTAATAAGAAAGAAGTTAGGAGTAGAGACGCGATTAATCGCGTCTGTACAGGAGTTAGGAGTCATAATTTATGAAGTTTTGGTATCGTTAAGTATATTCATTACCAAAACTAGCTCCGTATTATTTCAACTATTCTGACTCCTGATTTCTAGATTCTAAATTCTGAATCATCATTTATTTACATCATCCGGAGGATTACAACTTTATTTTGTAGTTATATATATTCCGATCGCACTAGGTCAAGCTTACAAATGAATCGGGTTGTTCGCCGTTGTGTTTCTTACTTGCTGTGTTTGGGATTAGTAGTTGCTTTAACAGTTGTCTTGGAAAGTTCTGATGCTTGCGGCGGGCTGCGCCAACGGAGGGAACCTCCGCTCAGACTTTCCGCTTTTTCATTCTCTTCACTGCCAGTTTATTCCCAAAAGACAAGTCCTTTCACTACAGAAATTCGTGGCGTTTGGCTTACTAATGTTGCTAGTGGTGTACTATTTGTCCCTTGGGGTATTAACCGTGCTATAAATCAATTATCAACTCTCAACTTTAATACAATTTATCCTGTAGTTTGGAACCGAGGACATACTTTTTATAAAAGTGCTGTAGCCAAAATAACTACAGGTTCAGAAACTCAACCTTTGCTTAACTTTATGCACGGTGGACAAGATGTTTTAGCAAAGATAGTGACACTTGCCAAAAATAAAGATTTAAGAGTTATTCCCTGGTTTGAATACGGATTCATGACACCGCATTATTCACAATTAGCAAGGCGTTATCCTGATTGGTTGACAATTGGACAAGAAGGTATAAATTCTATTCAAGATGCCCCACCAGAAGAAATTGACAATCTTTTAATAACTAAACAAGCTTGGTTGAATCCCTTACATCCACAAGTACAAGAGTTTATCCAAGGGTTAATTTTAGAAGTAGTCAGGGATTACGATGTGGATGGTATTCAGCTTGACGACCATTTTGGGATGCCTGTACACTTCGGCTACGATCGCTTCACTATTGAACTCTACCAGCAAGAACATCAAGGCAAAAGTCCCCCAACTGATCCTTTTAACTCAGAATGGATGCGGTGGCGGGCAGATAAAATTACTGATTTCATGGCAGAAATCTATCAAGCCGTCAAGGCAGTTAAGCCCAAACTCAAAATATCTCTGTCTCCCAACTATCAAGCTTTTGCCTACAAATACTATTTGCAAGATTGGGAAAATTGGGTAAAAAAAGGTTTAGTTAATGAGTTGATTTTGCAGGTATATCGAAACGATAAAAAGTCTTTTATCGCTCAACTAGAACAACCATCTATAAAATTGGCTCAAAGTCTGATTCCTGTAGGTATTGGGATATCAACGGGAACCTTAGGAAATCCGGTGAAAATGGCACAAGTCAGAGAACAGGTTCAGGTAGTGCGCGATCGCAATTTTGATGGTATCTCCTTTTTCTACTGGGAGAGTCTATGGGGTTACATCGTACCAGAATCACCCCAACAGCGACGCAAAGGTTTTTTTGAAATGTTTAATGCAAAAACTGTCAGATTATTAAAAACAAAGAAACTTTGATGCCATTCGCGCCTAAAAATACTAGATTTGGCTTTACATTGCTGTGGACTTTAGCTACTTTTGGCGGATTTTTATTGAGTTTACTCTTTATTGAAGTCGGTGAAAAGCCAGATATTGGAGTAATGGAGGCGGCTATCGGCGGATTTGCGATCGCATTTCCTCAAGGTTGTCTTCTCAAAGAACCTGTATTTTGTATCAGGTGGATTTTGTCAAGTCTTTTGGGTTGGAGTATCATCACTGCGATCGGTATTGGTGCGGTGGGTTGGATTGTACCTAGCACTCAGATTCTTCCCTTAAGAATTTTATCAGGGGTAGTTTATGGTGCTCTTGGCGGCTTGGGGATTGGATTGGCACAATCGTTAGCAATTCCCCAACCTGTAGCGTGGCGATGGATATTTGTCTGTGCGGCAAGTTGGGCTGTTGCTGTCCCCGTGGGTTCGACTGTAGGGACGATCTGGCGCTACTTAACCCAGTTATTTTTAGGTGAAGTCATTGGATTAGGTATTACTTGGCTACTAGTTGGTATCCTCACAGGAATCAATGCTCACAAATTGCGATTGTAAGTTGCTACAGACGCGATTAATCGCATCTTTATTAAGAATTATAAACTTAATTAATATATATTTAGGTTTGCATTGAAAATATGCAACAATCTTAAAAAACTGTTAAAAATAAATTGCAGTAAGTTTGCCCTCACCTGCAAATGTATTTTCACCTTCAAAAAGCAGGATTTTGTTAAGCTGACTCTTATTAGCTTTCCTAGATTTCTGACAAGAAGTAGAGAAAGATCAAAATTTCGATGAGCAACAGCTGACAATACTTTGCTATAGGCGCTAAAGTGCATCTACTACAAGCTTAACGACAAGAGAGCGCCTAGAAGAGTTAGTAATACAAGAGTGGGACTCTCGCATGAATATAAATCCAGTGGAATCAACTACGGAGTTGACAAAATTATCACCACCTCAAATTCTTTTCGGCGCAGAAGTAGATGAAAAAAGTAGTAGCGAGCAGTTTCTATCAAGCATGTACGATTCTGTACAGGCGTCAATATTTGTAGTTGATGTTTTGGAGGATGGAGATTTTCGATATGTGGGCCTTAATCCCACTCATGAACGGTGGATAGGGATTCGCTCAGACGATCTCCGGGGCAAAAAACCAGAGGATATTCTCTGTGCTATTGATGCTGCAAAGGTGCGTCAACATTATGCTGACTGCGTGCGATTCGGCACAACTATTTCTTACGAACAATGTTTGCAATTCCAGGGAGTTTCCACTTGGTGGAGTACGACTCTCACCCCACTAAAGGATGCTAACTCCAGGGTTTATCGACTGATTGGTACTAGTAATAATATTACCCCTGCCAAGCAAGCAGAACAAGCAGTTGGACTCCAGGTTGAACCAGAGCAACTGCTAGAAGCGATCGCCGCACGGATTCACCAATCTGTAGAATTAGAGACAATTCTGCATCAGACTACAATTGAACTGCGGCAGTTTTTGAATTGCGATCGCGTGTTAATTTATCGTTTCGAGGCTGATGGTAGTGGAGTAATCATTGCCGAATCAACAGTAGCTGCTATCGATCCCCTATTGGGAAAAAACATCACCGATCCCTGCTTGGGTGGCAAACATCCAGATTACTACAGACGAGATTGCATTCAAGTTATCGAAGATATTTATGCAGCCGACTTGCATCCTTGCCATATAGATTTCCTGACATCTTTGCAGATAAAAGCTAATCTCGTAGTGCCGATTTTCCAAAAGCAAGATATGTGGGGGCTATTGATTGCCCAGCATTGTCATCAATCGCGTCAATGGCAGCAAACGGAAACTGACTTGCTCAAGCAGTTGGCAACTCAAATCGGCATTGCAGTCCAACAGGCAGAACTTCATCAGCAAATCGAGGATCTCAAAGCCAAGATGGAGTTACACAAGCACAAGCACATCAGTCAGTTACAGCAGGTGCGAAACTTTGAAGCCTTGGTGCGACGCACGACAGAACAAATTCGCGACAGTCTGGATCAAACTCAGGTGTTGCAGACACTTACCCAGGAATTAGCAAAGTTACTAAACCTTGAGCGTTGCCAAATTGAATTCTACAGTACCTGCCAAACTCTAGTTACGATTACTTACGAATACTGCATTAACTTACCCCAATGTCAAGGACTAACCAAACAGATTGCAGATTATCTTGAAGTTTATCAGCCGCTGTTGCAAAAACAACCATTGCAATTTTTGGAAATTGTACCAGGATGGGAACCAAAGTTGCTAGTTATGGCCCAGATGGCTTGTCCAATTTTTGATACTCAAGGGATTTTGGGGAATATTTGGCTGACAAGACCATCACAAGAGGCTTTTGACGAATTTGAAATTGAGCTAATGCAGCAGGTAGCAAATGAATGTGCGATCGCTATTCGTCAAGCCCAACTTTACAAACAAAACCAGGCACAGGTAGAAGAACTAGAAAAAAGCGATCGGCTCAAAAACCAATTTCTCAGAACTCTCTCCCAAGAACTGCGAACACCAATAACAAGCATCAGCCTTGCAGTCCAAACTCTCGAAAGTGTGCTCACACCAGCAGAAATATCAGAAATAGAAATAGTGCCGCAACTCTTGCAGATTCTGCATAACGAGTGTGGGCGAGAAAGTAAGTTAATTAACGACCTCCTCACACTCACATATCTCCAAGCCGAACCCGATCCCCCAACTTTGATTGCCATTGACTTTCAAAGCTGGCTTCACCCGATTATCGAGTCTTTTCGAGACCTCACCAACTGCCAGCGACAGCAGTTAAACCTGACTGTTGATCGGGCGCTGCCGCCTTTAGAGACAGATATTACTGATTTGGAGCGAATTGTCACCGAACTGCTCAACCATGCCTGCAAATACACCCCAGCCGGGGAATCAATCGCAGTCTCTGCTCACTTGATCGGGGATACAGTCGAGCTTAATATTACCAATTCGGGAATAGAGCTTACCAGCAATGAACTCTCACGGATTTTTGAACCTTTTTATCACATTTCCAAACACGATCCTTGGAAACATAGCGGCACAGGGCTGGAATTGGCATTAGTGCAGAAAATGGTCAGACATTTAGGCGGCTCAATTTATGTAGAGAGTGCAGCAGGTCAAACCACCTTTACCGTCAAATTTTCCTTTTAATTAGTTTTTTGGGTGCGGCACTAACTAAATTGTCAAAAGTTGTGCTATATTTGTTATTTGTGTGGGTGACTAGCTCAACGGTAGAGCAGTAGACTCTTAATCTATTGGTTGCGGGTTCAAATCCCTCGTCACCCATCCTTTCCAGCCCTCCTGGACATTAACTAATTATTTACCACTACTAACATACTCTTGTCACTTTTAACTAATTAGTGACACCATTAACCATTAATAGTTTTTCTAAAATAATAGTGTCAGTGTAGAAAACTAAAATACATTTTCTTTACCACATTATTACAGACATAACCTACTTTTTGGTGATTGCGATGCTTTGAAACAAACTGCCTAAGATAAGCGATCGCTTACTCTTGTAGCGTATGACCGAGAACAAGCGATCGCATCTCTAGAACAAGGTCAGCCTGTGATTCCTGTGTGGTTAGATATTATTTATCAACAATTAGCCGAGAAACTAGGAAAATAGGGATTTCTCGAAATAAGATAAAAGCATCGCAGGAGTAAGTATAGTGCCGCGTGGAACAAGGAAAAACAGCAAAAAGCCAGCAGAGAAAAACGGTTCTGGAGATTTACCCCTTTTACAGCTAGCCAACCAAGCTGGCGATCGCTTGGATATTCCGGCAATGGAACAATGGCTGTGGGATGCTGCTTGTAAGATACGTGGCGCGACAGATGCACCAAAATTCAAGGATTTTATTCTGCCGCTAATTTTCTACAAACGGCTGTCTGATGTGTTTGATGATGAGTATGAAAAGTGCGCCGAGAAGTTTGGGGGTGGAGACTTAGCCCGTGCTTTCATTGAAGCGGATCATCAAGATGCAATTAAAAATAATCGTCAGCCGATTGTGCGTTACTATGTCCCCCACCAATACCGTTGGGAGGCGATTCGCTTTCATCCTAAAGATGGCTTAGGAGAGTTTGTGACAACGGCGATGCGGGAGGTGGCAAAGCGCAATCCTGGGTTATCGGGAACGCTGACACTGAAAGATTATAACGAGAAGCAAAGCAATCAACGCGTTTTGGATGATGACCGTTTAAAGGACTTGATTGAAGTCATCAGTCGGCATCGGTTGGGGTTAAAGAATACCAATGCGGATGTTTTGGGGGAAGCTTATGAGTATTTGCTGCGGAAGTTTGCCGAAGGACAGGGGCAAAGTGCGGGGGAGTTTCTCACACCATCAGAGGTGGGTTGGTTAATTGCGGAAATTATTGACCCGGAACCTTACACGAAGATTTACGATCCTACTTGTGGATCGGGTAGGTTGTTGACTAAGCCGCGTTTGGTGTTCAATCGCAAACATCCAGGGGAAGAGAGTAAAGCACCTCGGTTATTTGGGCAAGAGTTGAACTGGACAACTTTTGCCATCGCTAAAATGAATATGTTTTTGCAGGATTTTACTGATACACAAATTGCGATTGGTGATACATTCAGACAACCGAAATTTACGGTTGACAAGAAGGTGATGCGCTTTGATTATGTGGTTGCTAATCCGATGTGGAATCAGGACAACTACGGCGCAGATGCCTACGAAGAAGATTCTTTTGAACGGTTTAAAGACGGAATTGCCTCAAAATCTTCAGCAGATTGGGGATGGGTGCAGCATATTTGGGCATCGCTGAAAGATAACGGACGGGCGGCGGTTGTTTTGGATACAGGTGCAGTGTCTCGCGGTTCCGGGAGTCAGAACAAAAATCAAGAAAGGGACATTCGCAAGGAATTTGTGGAAAGGGACAGAGTTGAAGGGGTGATTTTGCTACCTGAAAATTTGTTTTATAACACGACTGCGCCAGGGGTAGTAATTTTGTTAAATCGCCTGAAACCTCTGAATCGTAAAGGTGAGTTTTTGCTGATTAATGCTGCTGATTATTTTGTCAAGGGCGATCCGAAGAATATTTTGACAAAGGAAGGGATTAAGGCGGTTGGTGAGGTTTATCGCAATTGGGAAACGCGAGAGAAGCTGAGTAAAGTTATTAAGTTAGAAGAATTGAGAGAAGCGGATTATAATCTTAGTCCGTCGCAGTTTGTGGATGTTAGCGATAAAGTTGTGCATCGGGCGATCGCAGATATTTTGACAGATTTGGCGGTAGCAAGACAAGACAGGGAATGGGCGGATAAAGATTTAGCTGAGGTGTTAGCAAAGTTGAATTTATAGCGTTTTTCATTGTATATCCTTGGACTCCATAAACCTGTCAGTTCACAGATAAGGGCACTCTACTGCCGAGGCAAGGTCGGATCAAGTTATCCGGAAACTTCTCAACGTCTCCCCTCTATCAGGTTTCTGCGATGCGATCTGCTTTGCAGCAACGCTTCGTGATCGCTTTCAGCCCCGAATCATCCCTACTCAATCTTCCAATTAGGCGTATAACCAGAAGTAACTTGGCTATACATTTGCAAGACCGATGCAGAAATACGTCCTGAGAGTTTTGCGATCGCCCATAGCGCTCTTGTAAAATCATTTTCAATTGTTGAGAATTCGCCCAGGAAAAAGTTTATGGCAAATATGTCCGGTCAAGACCCCTCGGAAATCACAGTGGCAACGGTTGATGAAGAACGAAAAGGCGCAACTTTCAGCGGTACGGTCATCCTTGGTATAGATCCTGAGGGTGGGGAAGTCGTTTTCTTTAGAGACTTTTTAATTGAAGATTATAAAGGCGAACTTACCGCTTATCTGGCAACAGATGGCGATATAAGGAAAAGCATTGATTTAGGCGAACTCGATCATAAAAGCCCCAGTTTTAAGCTGCCAATTCCGCTGGGAACGGATACATTACCCTACAATACAGTCGTGTTAAGCGACAAAAAAAGCAAGAAAAAAATCCTGACGATCAATCTATAAAATTTGTAACTTAGCTCGTAGTTCAGCCAAATTCGATTGCCCTCCTGTATAGATATCAAATGGGTTCTATAAAACGATGTTTGAAAAGTCCTTTTGTTGGTAGCAAAACGTTTTAGATCCCCCTAAATCCCCCTTAAAAAGGGGGACTTTGATTCCGGTTCCCCCCTTAAAAAGGGGGGCTAGGGGGGATCAACAAGTGCCTAAAATCACAGCCAACCACTTTTCAAACAACCTCTAAGGCGATCGCATTTGTTGATTTGGCGTTCGCATTTGTTGATTTGGGGTTCGCATTTGTTGATTTAGCGAACGCATTTGTTGATTTGGGGTTCGCATTTGTTGATTTAGCGAACGCATTTGTTGATTCGGCGAACGCATTTGTTGATTTAGCGATCGCATTTGTTGATTTGGCGTTCGCATTTGTTGATTTGGCGTTCGCATTTGTTGATTCGGCGTTCGCATTTGTTATTTCGGCGTTCGCATTTGTTGATTTGGCGTGTCCATAACGCACCTTTGTATTTTAGAAGAGTTGAAACCTATACTGGTCATACTTGTGTGTACACCCTAGTCTACAAGGAGAGAGGCTTTAAGGCTTACTCCCCAACGCTAGTAAGGAAGGGGTTGGGGGTTAGAATATTCGTAGGTTGGGGAGCCAGTGCGTTGCGGGGGTTCCCCCCGTTGAAGCAACTGGCGTTTGAGGCAATGCGTTACCCAACAAACCCTGCAAAATGTTAGGTTACCCTTCGGGATCTTGCTACGTTCCTCAAACCTACCTACACATTTTACGCTAGCTGAACTTTGAGTATTTAAGTTTGTCTGCAATGAGTAGTAAAGTTTAAATTGCTAAAGTTTCAATCAGCTACAAATATCTTATTATTTTTATCCAGGATAAAGCCATGACTCAAGCAATTGATAAGCAACAAATGATAATTGATGAATTGAAAAAGCTATCTCCTGAGAAGCAACAGGAGGTATTAAATTTTATTGAGTTTTTGCAGTTTAAGGAGATGCAAAAGCAGGATGTACAGCATCAAGAAGAGAAAGAACCTATTTCTGCCTATGAAGCTGCTAAAGAGTTTGCTGGCTGCGTTGATGGAGGCCCTGGTGATTTAGCTACCAACAAGAAGTATTTAGAAGGCTACGGTTGGAAATGAGGAAAAAGGTACTTCTAGATACAGGTCCCTTAGTTTCATTTATCAATAATCGAGAAAATTCGCATGATTGGGCGGTTAATGAATGGAAAAAGATTGAACCACCCTTATTAACTTGTGAAGCAGTAATTATTGAGGCGTGTTTTATATTGCGAGATTTTTATGGTGGACAGGATGCGGTTATGTCTTTATTAGATACTGGCATAATTCAAATCTCTTTTCGTCTCAGTGATGAAATAGGAACGGTTAGAGAGTTGCTGAAGCGGTATCAGAATGTGCCAATGTCTTTAGCTGATGCGTGTTTGGTAAGAATGAGTGAGTTAATTTTAGGGAGTTGTGTGTTGGCGGTAGATAGTGATTTTCGGGTTTATCGGAAGAATAAAAATGAAATGATAGATTTGATTATTGCTAATGGAATATGAGAGGGGTAGGGATGGGTGAGATACAACTACCGCCTCATTGGAAAGTTGTAAAACTAAATGATATTTCTCAAGAAATTCAAAGCGGTGGTACACCATATAGAAAAAAACCTGAATTTTATGGTGGATCAATTAGTTGGATTAAAACGCTTGATCTGAATGAAAATATTGTTATAGATTCAGAAGAGAAGATAACTGAAGCAGGATTTAAGAGTATAAGAGGTAAAATTAGACCAATAAATACAGTAATGGTAGCCATGTATGGTGGCAAGGGAACTGTAGGAAAATCAGGAATTTTAGGGATTACCGCTACAACTAATCAAGCTGTTTGTTGTATTGAACCTAATCCTAATAATTTTGATTCTTTTTATCTTCTATATTACTTAATCTATTTCAGACCAATCTGGATGCGTTACGCCATCGGAACGCGAAAAGACCCAAATATAAGTAAAGGAATTATAGAAAAAACAGAAATTCCTTTTCCTCCCCTGCCTGAACAAAAAACGATCGCCCACACTCTGCGAACCATCCAGAAAGCCAAAGAAACCCGCCAGCGAGAGTTAGAACTGGAACGAGAACGCAAAGCAGCACTGATGCAGTATCTCTTTACTCATGGCACTCGCAACGAACCGCGTAAGCAGACGGAAATAGGCAAGATTCCTGAGAGTTGGGAAGTTGTAACGCTGGATAAAGTTTGTGAATTTCTCCAGTATGGTACATCAAAACTGTGTGATTCGGATAGCAGTGGTATTCCTGTTTTAAGAATTCCAAATGTGATTAGTGGCAAGATAAATATATTTGATTTAAAGTTTACAAAGCCAGAAAAAAAAGAATTTGAAAAGTTATCTTTAAAAACTGGTGATTTACTTTTTGTAAGAACAAATGGAAGAAAAGAATATATAGGTAGATGTGCTGTTTTTTGTGGAAAACCTCCTCACGCTATGTTTGCATCTTATCTAATACGAGTAAGACTTAAGGTAAATATTTTGTTACCTGAATTTTTCCAATTTTACACCATGACTCATAGAGGAAAGAGTTATTTAAGTGGTAGAGCATCTAACGCAGCCGACGGAAAATTTAATATCAATACGCAGATTATTAAAGCTGTCTTAGTGCCTATTCCCCCTCTTGATGAGCAACACGAAGTTATTAGAACTTTACAGGCTTGCGATCGCAAAATTCAAGCCCTAGAAAAAGAAATCGCCCTTACTGACGAACTATTCCACGCCATGCTAGAACAACTGATGACAGGTAAAATTTCTACCCAACCCTTAACCGAGACTTACGTATGAGCGAAGCTTCCGCCGTGCAAAGACCGATGCTGAAATATGCCTATGATATAGGCTGGGAATACCTAACTTCAAAAGAGGCATTACAACGGCGGGAAGGCAAGGGAGAGGAAAAGCTTAAAGAACGCTACTTTGCCGATGTTCTTCGCAGTCAACTAATTAAACTAAATCCTGGCGTTGTCACCTCTAACAATATAGATGAAATTCTTCGCCGCCTGCGAAACATTGATAATACCATCGAAGGCAACCGCGAAGCTTTAAACTGGTTGCAAGGCAAACAATCTATTTTTGTCGCCGAAGAAAACCGCGACAGAAACATTACCCTCATCGACTTTAACAACCCGGAAAATAACATCTTCCAAGTCACAGATGAATGGTCGCAAAAAGGCGTAAAATTTCCCAACCGCGCCGATATTATTTTTCTGATTAACGGTATTCCCGTTGCCATTGCAGAAACCAAAGGAGAAAAGAAAACTGATGGTTTAGCACTAGGCATTGACCAAATTCGCCGCTACCACAACCAAACCCCAGAATTGCTAGCCTTTCCCCAAGCTTTTGAAGTCACAGAATTGTGGAATTTCTGGTATGGCTTAACCTGGAATACCAACCGCAAAAACTTGTTTGAATGGAAACTGAACAAACAAAGCAATACCATCACTGAAGGCGACTACGAAGAGAAAATCAAAACTTTCTTCGACCATCAACGCTTTTTAGAGATTCTCAGATATTACATTGTTTTTCTCGAACGCGATGACGGCTTAACCAAAGTAATTTTACGCCAACACCAAACCCGTGCAGTCAAAAAAGTCCTGCAACGCATCCAAGACCCGAATAAAAAACGCGGACTAGTTTGGCATACCCAAGGCAGTGGTAAAACCCTGACGATGATTACAGTTGCCGCCCAACTCCGCAATATTAGCGGCGATAATACCGTAATCATGATTGTTGACCGCAACGAACTAGAAAACCAACTAGACAAAAACCTCAAAGCTTATGGCATCAAAAGTTATGAAGTCGCAACCAGTAAAGCAGACTTAGAAAAACTCATCCAAGATGATTATCGCGGTTTAATCGTCGCCATGATTCACAAATTCGACAAGATGAAAGTAGAAAATAAGCATTCTACAATTACCGTCTTAGTCGATGAAGCACACCGCAGCACAGGCGGTAATTTCGGCATATATTTAATGGCTGCCCTCCCCAACGCTACATTTATCGGTTTCACAGGTACACCCGTTAGTAAAGCAGCTAAAGGACAAAACACTTTCCAAACCTTCGGCGAACCTTCTGACCCAAAATACAGCTTAGATTCCTATTCAACCGCCGACTCCGTACGAGATGGCACAACCCTGAAGCTAAATTATGCCCTGGCGAAATCAGAGTTTCGCGTTCCCCAAGAAATTTTAGAAAAAGAATTTCTCCAACTCCAAGCCGCAGAAGGCATTAACGACATAGAAGAACTTGATGGCATTCTCGATCGCGCTGTTAAATTAAAAGAGTTTCTCAAAAGTGAAGATAGAGTAGATAAAGTAGCTAAGTTTGTCGCCGCGCATTTCCGGGACTACGTTGAACCAATGGGCTTTAAAGCTTTTATGGTTGGTGTAGACCGGGAAGCTTGTAAACTTTACAAACAAGCCTTAGATCAATATCTCCCTAGCGAATATTCAACCGTCGTTTATTCCCGAACTACAGCCGCAGGACTGCGAGAGTACAACCTGACTGATGCCGAAGAGAAAGAAGTCCGCAAAGCCTTTATTAAAAAATCCGTCGTTTCTGCCAAAATATCTTTACCAAATGCAGTAATCGAGTTTATCGAATCTCGCCCGAAAGATTTTAACTACGACAACAAAACCCTAACTTTTACAGGTTATTGTTCTGCTGAAGATGCCCAAACTTTAGAAAGCCTTTGCGGTGGCGATGCTGATGCTGTCACCAAAATTCGCCAACTTTACGAAGACTACCGCAAAGCCTTGCCGAAAATTCTCATCGTCACCGAGAAACTATTGACGGGGTTTGATGCGCCGATACTTTACTGTATGTATCTCGACAAACCGATGCGCGACCACGTTCTCTTGCAGGGAATCGCCCGTGTGAATCGCCCTTACGAAGACGCAGAAGGTTTAGTTAAGCCCTATGGCTTTGTTCTAGATTTTATCGGTATCTTTGGCAACAAACTAGAGCAAGCCCTGGCCTTTGAGTCGGGAGAAGTTAACGACATCATCCAAAGTGTAGATGTAATGAAAAACATCCTGCAAACGATGATGGAAAATACTGCACCTGAGTATTTACCGCTAGCTAAGGGATGGGACGACAAAGCAAAAGAACGCGCTGCGGCGCACTTTGCAGACAAAGATTTGCGTGAGAAATTCTTTAAATTTGTCCGCCAACTCCAATCAATTTACGAAATATTGTCTCCTGACCCCGACCTGCGTCCCTTCATGGAGAATTATAAAACTATTATTAGGCTTTACGGAACAATCCGCGCTGCTTACAATACCAGTCCCTACATTGATATTGAACTCACCGCCAAAACCAAAGAACTGGTACGCCGCAACGTCACAATTGGCGAGTTGGAAATGCCCGGAACTATCCACGAACTCAATGCCCAACAATTAGAGCAATTCCGCCAAAGTAGCACCACAGATACAGTAAAAGTTCTAAACTTGAGTAAGGCATTGTTGAAAACAGTAAACGAGCAAAGTCAGCGATCGCCTTTTTTGATTTCCATTGGCGAACGTGCCGAAATTGTCCGCGCCAGCTTTGAAAATCGCCAAATAGAGGCTGATGTTGCTTTAGCTAAACTAAATGAAATTGCCAATGAATGCACAGAAGCAGAAGTCTTACGGCAACGGCTCAAAGTCGATGAAAACACCTTTGCGATTTACACTATCATCAAGCAAGCAGTTACTCAGCTGGATATCAACCAAGCCGAAATTATCAACACCATTTATAGCAACTTCCCTGATTACTGGTGGGATGCACGTCAGGAAATTGATTTAAGAACCGAACTTTACGCTAATATTTATCCTATTACCAGCTCAGTTGAGCAAACTATCGAAGTCACCAACAACCTGCTGAAACTCGAACGAGTCGAATCATGATTGCTAGCTGCGACAATCGAAAATGGAAAGACGCGCAAGCACTTAAGGATGCTGTGGGAGAATGGAGCGATCGAATTAAAGTTAAAGTCAAACAAATTCAACTGCGTCCCATGAAGCGCAAATGGGCTTCTATCTCCACCACAGGACGCTTAACTTTGAATACTGAACTGTTAGACTTACCAAAAGAATTGGGTGAGTTTGTCATTGTTCACGAACTCGTACATCTCCTCGTTCCCAACCACGGTAAGCTATTTAAGTGCTTTATGTATGCTTATCTTCCTAATTGGGAAGAGTTAGAGATAAAATTACAGAAAAATTGTCAGCAATGACTACTGATTTACGAGCGGCCTAAATTGTTTATTAATTCTTCTATGGCTCTACTTCTTGTATTTTCGTCAGGCAGAAAATAAAAAACTTTTTGTAAAAGTTCTATAGTTGCATTTTGAGCAAACCAGTCATCGCTAGGATTGTCTAGAATATTTAAAAAATACTTTAAACGCTGCTCTATAGCATCTTTATCTGCTTTAGCTAGTTGTCCCATACGTTCCAACCAATTTCCTGCTGAGTCTTTAAAGCAATTAGCATCAACAGTACACAGTTGATGAACCAGGACATAAGAATTTTTGTCAAGACCGTTTTGGCTAGTAGGGTTAATTGGATACGTTGTTGGTAAACCATTAGATGTTGTTTGTGAGGTTAGAGGAATAACGGAAAAAGTTGCTATATAACCTGACTTATCCTGAAACTCATCACCTGTCCAAACTACATAAGGGTGCGTTCCTCTAAAAACTCTATTAGAATTAATCTTTTCAGTGCAAGAGACAGTTTGACATTGTACGTCACCTGGCTCATCTAAATCATAAATATGAGTGTGTCCAACTCTGCAACGTAGAGATACCTTATAGGGATTTATAAAATAAATCCAACCCTGTCTAGGTTTTTGTCCAGCCACCTGATAATACTAATTGCCTAACTCATTGATTAATCTATCTCTTTCTGCTTGTAAGTTAAGTTTAACTTTTTCTTCAGGTCTGTGGGTATCTTTTACTTCCATCATGGGTGCAGTGTTATATACATACTCTAGTAACTGAGTAAGTTTATCTTGTCCTGCACCAGCCCATTCTCTCCTAATATTATCCAGTACTAACGTCAAACTTACAGGCAATTCTAAATCATCTACATTACCTGCTTGGGCACCAAGTTTGATAATTATTGTATCTCCCTGAGATTCTTGAGATATTTCTTTACCATCCATTTGATTTAAAGTATTATCTATATCCTCATTCCAAGGGCCATAGTAATAATAACGCCAATCCAGATGTGTCAGCTGCTTTGCTGTCCATTTGACAGAGTAAAGATCAGCTAAATACAAAAACTTGATTAGCTGTGTTTTTGTAATATAACCTTTTGTCGCGTAGACAAAATATTTTATGAGCTTCTCCAACATCGTTCTCTCTCTTTGCTAACTCCCATAAGACTTTTGTAGGAATTTAATAAATATTAATAGGTAAAATCATTCCATTGACAACTCTACTGTTTGAGAGCTTTTTATGAATTGATATCGCTTTATGATAATGAGTTGTATTCAGATATTGACACTTTCAGGTTTAAATGCCAACAGGAATAGTTCATGCGTACTATCTATTTTAGTACATGATGCAGTTTATGTAATCACAAAATTTGTAACTAGCATTTAATCTGTTGGTGACAGTTAATAAGCGTTGTGGGTAGTTAGACAGCCTTCTGCAACTTTATCATTTCCTTGACGGGCAAAAACACTACAGACATAACCTATCTTTCAACCTTACCCACGGTTAGGACACTTTGCTCCCAAGGTGCCCCTACGATTATCTGTACCTCACCAAGTTGCAATCTGCTGTCTAAACTTCTACACTTGCCTCTAGATCACAAAGATGCGATAAATCATCGCGTCTCTTACCTTAACCGAACAGTATTGACTCCCAACTAATCTCAAAGTACACGCAGTAAGCTAGGAATGCTTTCGATCGCAGAGAAATTCTGAATTTCTGCCAAAGCTTGCCGAAAGTTGCCTTCTAGCACATCATGGGTAACAACCACAATCTCTGCTAGTTCTCCTTGAAAGCCTGTTTGGACAATTGACTCTAAGCTAACGCCATAGTTACCAAAGCAAGTACCCAATTTACCGATAACTCCGGGTTGGTCATTCGTAAGGAAACGGGCGTAAAATCGAGTTATGAGTTCTGCCATCGGCGCAATTTGGCAGTATTCCTGATGCCCACAAGTTAATAATGGATTTGTAAATGCTGTATTAGTTTTGAGGACAGCAACTAAATTCAAAATATCTGACGTGACAGCACTGGCGGTTGCGCCAGCACCAGCACCTGGGCCAAAAAACATTACTTGCCCGATTGGTTCTCCTTCGACAAGAATGGCATTGTAAACGCCGTTGATACTAGCTAAAGGATGGGCTTGAGGCACTAAAGTAGGATGAACTCTGACGGAAAGGAGGGATGAGGGAGTATCACGTTTAGCGATCGCTAACAATTTAATCACAAATCCCAATTTTTCGGCGTAGGCAATATCTGTTTTGCTCACTTGCCGAATCCCCTCAGTATAAACATCTTGTAGGTTGATGCGTCCACCGAAACCTAATGATGCGAGGATGGCAATTTTATCAGCTGCGTCTAAGCCATCCACATCAGCTGTGGGGTCAGCTTCAGCATAACCTAATCGCTGGGCATCAGCTAAAACATCATTAAAGTTGCTGCCTTCTGTTTGCATCCGCGTCAGGATGTAGTTTGTTGTACCGTTAACGATACCCGTTACAGCGTGAATTCGGTTAACACTTAAAGATTGCTTTAGGGGTTGAATCACCGGAATACCACCACCCACAGCGGCTTCTAACATGACGTATACGCCAGCTTGATTCGCAGTGGTGAAAATTTCTGCTCCGAAGCGGGCGATCGCTGCTTTATTGGCTGTGACTACATGCTTACCATTACTTAAAGCTTTGAGAATGAGCGATCGCGCCGGCTCCAGTCCACCCATCACCTCAACAACTATATCTACTGCCGGATCATTGACAATAGATTCTAAATCTATGGTTAGGACTTCCGTAGACAATTCTACTGCACGGGGTTTATCTAGCGATCGCACTCCCACCCGATAAATTTCTATTTCTTGCAACAATGGATGACGCCCAGCGCTATCTTGCAACAACTGCACTGTTCCCGTTCCCACGGTGCCTAATCCCAGTATTCCTAGTTTCACACCCATTTTGCACCCAATTCATTTTTAAGTGCTGAGTGCTGAGTGCTGAGTGCTAAGTAGTAACAAGTATTTAATACTTTACCTCCCAGAACTGAGAACTCTTTCCTCAGCCATATATATAAAACAATTGTAGGGTAGGCACTGCCCACCCTACTGATTCATAACTCAGAATTCAGCACTCAGCATTTAGTAGGTTTCTACGTGCCAGCGACCAGCTTTTTTGAGTTGCTTCTGGTAATCACTCCAGGTTACGTCTTCCTTAGCAGCAGCAGTAGTCAAGGCTGCATCAATACCTTCTTCCATACCTCGCAAACCGCAGATGTAGGTGTGGGTTTTTTCATTTTTAATCAACTGCCATAATTCATCAGCATGTTCTGCTACGCGGTCTTGGATGTACATTCTACCACCTTGAGGATTTTTTTGTTCCCGGCTGATGGCAGGAGTGAGGCGGAAGTTATCAGGATATTTTTGTTGAATTTCTTCCAGTTCTTCCTTATATAAAAGGTTTGGAGTTGTCGGCACACCAAATATTAGCCAAGAGAATCCTTTAAATTCGTATTCTGGGTTAGCTGCTTTTTCCGCATCTTTAAACTGACGCCACAGATAAGCTCGCATCGGGGCAATACCTGTTCCGGTTGCCAACATGATCACATTAGCATCAGGGTCACTGGGTAACAACATTTCCTTACCCACAGGTCCTGTAATTTTTACATCTGCCCCTGCTTCTAAGAAACACAGGTGTGTGGAGCAAACACCGTAGACTGTTTCGCCAGTTTCTGGGTGCTTGTACTCCAACTGGCGGACGCACAATGATACTGTCTTATCATCCACATCATCGCCATGACGAGTTGAGGCGATGGAATAGAGTCTAAGTTTTTCTGGCTTGCCGTTTTTGTCTAATCCTGGTGGAATAATCCCAATACTTTGACCTTCTATATATTTCAAATCACTGGCGGAAATGTCAAATTTGAGGTGTTGAACAATACCAATACCACCTTCTTTGACTAGCGGTTCATTAGATATTACCTTGCCAATAAACGGAGCATTGGGACGGTAAGTATTAACAGGAACGTCACCGTGGTCTTTTTTGGCTTTCGCTTGAGTCATGGTGTTGCCTTTCTTGTCCTTGTTCTTAAGCTGTTCTTGTGCTGGTGGTTTAGCGAAATCTTTGGTTTCACTATCAGCATTTACAGGTGTGGCTTTACCATTCCCTTCACTGTTAGCAGTTTCTCCAGATGTAGCTAACTCGCTGACAACGCTTGTAGCACTCCCAAATGAGGCTTTACCATTAACTGACTGTAGCGCAGTCACAGGCTGGATGCTAACAATTGTGCCGCCTAGACGAGTGATACGTCGCATTTCTTGATTCATGCGGTTGTAAGGCACTCTGATGAACACACTGCCACTTTTCCGAATTGGGTAGTCAGTTTGATCGGTTTCTTCACTCTGACGCAAACCCACTACTTCATAAAGGAAGATGCGGCTACCTAATTCTGTATTGGCAGCACCCTCAACAGCACCTTGATTGTACATTCGTTCTACCACTCCGATAATTTACTTAACCGTTTTTCAAAAAAACTATTCCCCTACCTTGCCAGCTTTAGTTTACCGGATTTTCGTTTCACAAAACTGACCTTGAAGGAAAAACGGCATCAATAAATTAATGCCTTGCTAAGTACACTCACCAAAGACATGCAGGCATAGCAAAAAACACACCTGTTCACCTTCTAAGGTAAAGGATAAGTCTTGTGGAGAATGTTAATAATGAATCAATTTAATCTTTTTTTCGTTAACTACCACCCCCATCAGGGAGATAGTTTTTTACCTTAGCACCCAATGAGCAACTCACAATAAGAGATATTCTCGGAAGACTGCTTTGAGCGGTAGCTTCCACCGCTCAGTTTACCTCCAAAATCTGTCCTTGTGCTGACTCAAGGGGTTTAAATCGGAGAATACCAAAACAGGAAGGTTTTCTTCACGATCGGTTTTACTTCTCCTAATCCACTACTCTTCTGGAATGTTGTTAGTTATCTTCATTACCTGTCTATAGATAATTACATAACTAAGACAACTCCAGCTACAAACATAACAAGATAGAGAATCGTAATTCAACCAACTGTAATTAGTTTCACTTGATGCGAAAAATCTGTCAACCTCTTATCAGTACTTTGCCATAACGTCAACGCTTCTATATGAGCATATCCATAAATTTACAGCCAATAATTTGAGGAATGCAAGTTGTTTCCTCATTCGTTGGATAGATTTTTGCTTTGAATATATTAAGTATTGTCGAGCAGGAATTACAATTTAGGAACATTAGAAAATTTGGCGTCAATAGCGGCAATAATAAATTATACCTTATAGTCTTGATTCTATAAAGTCACAAGTAGCAGAGTGATAAAGGTGCAACGCTCATGGGCGGTGCTGATCCCCATTTTTAAATTAACAACTAAATTAACAAAAAAATGATTGATGAACCATGTTAATTCTTCTTGACAGCAATCTTGTATGGGATACCCCCTTCTGTTAAAATCGAATATATCACTAGGATTAAATACTTACCGGCACCAACATTCAGGCTAGTCCGACGAGTAGCAACTTAAAAGAGAAGGCAGGAGGCAAAGGGCAGATCGCGCAGCGTGTCGTAGACAAGGCAGGAGGAAAGAAGGTATGAATAGAATTTTTTATTTTTGGGTCAAAAGCCCAATTTAAAAATAAAAATTGTATTGAGCGAAAAGTACCGCGAGATTCGAGGCATCTACAGCTTAATTCCCACGCTTTTAAACGTGGTTCACTCCTGTTTCCTACCTCCTAATTACTTTGTTGCCTACCCGCTTGGTGTCTTATAGATGTGCTAGGTAGCAAGAACGCAGGATAAACCAAAGGGGTAAACTCCTGGCTTGAGAATCTGCTGTGTGAAAAATTATTGACACATTTAGTATTTTAGAGGAGATTTATGACAAGAAAGCCGGAACGCGTGGTACTGATTGGAGTAGCCGGAGACTCTGGGTGCGGTAAATCTACGTTTTTGCGTCGTTTGATGGATTTGTTTGGTGAAGAGTTAATGACAGTCATCTGCTTGGATGACTATCATTCGCTGGATCGCAAACAGCGCAAAGAAACGGGGATAACAGCACTAGACCCCAGGGCAAACAATTTTGATCTGATGTATGAGCAAATTAAAGCGCTCAAAAGTGGTGAAGCGATTGATAAGCCGATTTACAACCACGAAACCGGCTTGCTCGATCCGCCAGAGCGGATTGAGTCGAATCACATTATAGTTATTGAAGGGCTGCATCCTTTATATGATGAGCGGGTGCGATCGCTAATCGACTTTAGTGTTTATTTTGACATTAGCGATGAGGTTAAAATTGCCTGGAAAATCCAGCGAGATATGGCTGAACGCGGTCATCGCTACGAAGATGTATTAGCGCAAATCAATTCCCGCAAACCTGACTTTGATAAATTTATCGAACCGCAAAGAGAATTTGCTGATGTGGTTCTCCAGGTATTGCCCACAAACTTGATCAAAAACGACACTGAACGTAGAGTCTTACGGGTACGTATGCTCCAGCGGGAAGGTAAGGAAGGCTTCGATCCTACTTACCTATTTGATGAAGGGTCAACAATCAATTGGACTCCCTGTGGACGCAAGCTGACCTGTTCTTATCCTGGTATGCAACTATACTATGGTTCAGATGTTTACTACGGTCGCTATGTCTCAGTATTAGAGGTGGATGGTCAATTTGACAACTTAGAAGAAGTCATTTATATCGAAACTCATCTCAGCAATACATCCACAAAATATCAGGGTGAATTGACTCACTTGTTACTCCAGCACCGTGAGTATCCAGGTTCCAATAATGGAACTGGTTTCTTCCAAGTGCTTACAGGCTTGAAGATGCGTGCTGCTTATGAGCGGTTGACAGCTACAGAAGCAAAGTTAGCGATTCAGGTTTAAAGCAGCAGTGTTTGTGTCAAAGCTTGGGGGGCGCTTTCGGGTGCTCCTTTTTTTGTGTTATTAAATACATTTAAAAATAAAAAATAATTAGCATACATTTATCTTACTTACGGATATTTACCTTATAATTACTGGTTTTTATCAATATCAAGAAGATACTAACGACTGAAGTATAAATATTGTTATGATTTCAGAAATTAGGAGTTGAACTAAATACTTACATTTAATCAACGAAAAAACTCTTGATGGAGGAATTTCTTTTGTCTCGTCGATATCTATTTACCTCTGAGTCAGTTACCGAAGGTCATCCAGATAAAATCTGCGATCAGATTTCTGATACCATTCTGGATGCTTTATTGACACAAGACCCTAGCAGTCGTGTCGCCGCTGAAGTTGTAGTTAATACTGGTTTGGTGCTAATCACTGGTGAAATAACCACCAAAGCCAATGTAAATTTCGTCAATCTCGCCCGAAAAAAAATTGCCGAAATTGGTTATACCAATGCTGACAATGGCTTTTCTGCTAACAGCACCAGCGTTCTGCTAGCTTTAGATGAACAATCACCCGATATCGCCCAAGGCGTTAACACCGCCCAAGAAACCCGCGAACAAGATAGTGATGAACAATTCGACAAAATTGGCGCGGGCGATCAAGGTATAATGTTTGGTTTTGCCAGCAACGAAACACCAGAACTGATGCCCTTACCCATCAGTCTCGCCCACCGTATTGCTCGTCGATTGGCAGCAGTCCGTAAAACAGGTGAATTGTCATACCTGCGTCCTGACGGTAAAACCCAAGTAACTGTGGTCTACGAAGATGGACGCCCAGTAGGTATTGATACGATTCTAATTTCCACCCAGCATACAGCCACTATTGGGGAAATTACGGATGAGGCAGCGGTACAAGCCAAAATTAAACAAGACCTCTGGTCAGCAGTGGTTGAACCTGTTTTTGGCGATATTGATGTTAAACCTAATCAGGAAACACGTTTTTTAGTCAACCCTACTGGCAAATTTGTCGTTGGTGGCCCTCAAGGAGACTCTGGTCTGACAGGACGGAAAATAATCGTTGATACCTACGGTGGCTATTCACGACATGGTGGCGGCGCTTTTTCTGGCAAAGACCCCACGAAGGTAGACCGTTCTGCTGCTTATGCGGCTCGTTATGTCGCGAAAAATATTGTTGCTGCCGGGTTAGCAGAAAAAGTCGAAATCCAGCTATCCTATGCTATTGGTGTAGCGCGACCAACAAGTATCCTAGTGGATACCTTTGGTACTGGCAAAGTGGATGAAGAAACCTTACTGGAATTAATCAACAAACACTTTGAACTCCGTCCAGCAGGGATTATCCATACCTTCAACTTACGTAACTTACCAAGTGAACGAGGCGGACGTTTTTATCAGGACGTCGCGGCTTACGGTCATTTTGGGCGGGCTGATTTAGACTTGCCTTGGGAACAGACTGATAAAGCCGAATTGTTGAAGCAAGCAGCGAATGAGTCATTTTCGGCAGCAGTTGTTCAGGCACTGACTTAGACTTATAGGCTACTACAAAAACTTAGTTTATCTATGTGAGGGTATTGGCAACTTAACAAGTTAGCAATACCCTCATTTTTTGCTAGTCACTTGAATATCCACAAGTAAAACTACTACTTTGTCAAGCTAAACGCCCCGACAGCAGATTCATCTATTGCAAAGATTTTTATCGATGGTGTTACGGAACGGCGATCGCTTTTGGTTGCAAAGATACAGATTGCCCATTAACTGACAATGCTGTAGCTTCTAAAATCTGACCGTAACGATTGCGAGTGCCAAATCCTTTGGCTTGAATTGTGTTTTTGATGTTCGCCATACTGGTTAGCTGTTCACCTACATGGGGCGGAAACTTCACAATAGTGCCATTAGAGATAATGACTCCGTTAATTTCTCCTCGATGTCCCACCAACCAATTCTGAGCAGTTCCCTGTGCAGATAAGGTACTGTAGTTGCTCAAGCTCGGTGGTTGGGGGGCGGTTGTGGGAGGTTGTTCGACTAAAGTCTGTCCAGTTTGAGAATTGGTGATGCTTTTGGCTCTCACTTCCTGTCCAAAGCGAGTGGAAAAGCCAGGATCGCCAAAAATGCTCACTTTCGTGTTTGGGGTAATTATCCGCACTAAACTGTCTGCCATCTGGGGAGGAAATTTCACCTGTAGCCCGTTATTGAGTAATAGCCCATCCACCTTACCTTCAGGGTTGAGAAGATACTGTTTTACCTCTCCAGTGAAAGTGGTTCCGGCTGTGGGGGGTAATTCTGGTGGGGGTGCTGGGGGAATATCTAGAGGATTAGCATTGGCTAAATTGGCACTTGGGAGATTAGCTTCTAGCGATCGCCTGCTTGATGTAGCATTACTAACAACAGTATTGTACGTCCAAAAACCGAAAAGTGCGATCGCTACTCCGATGCCGCCACTAGTTAAAATTAACTTTAACTTGCGTTGGCGATCGCGATCTCGGATTTGCTTGGCTTGAATCTGCTGTATTGCTTGTTGAATCACCTCTGGAGGAATTTGTACTTCTGCTCCAGCCTGCATAATTTCTTCTAAAGAATAATCCTGATTTTCTTGGGCATACAACTGAGCCGCTAGAGCGAAAACATCGGGAGCAATTTCTTTGGGAATGCGAACTTTAGAGTTATTCATCTGCTTTAGTTCAATTTAATTGCTAACTAGAACTGTAAGAGTGCAAAACTCGTGCCATAGATACAAGACACTCCTTAGCTAATAAGGCAGGATGAAAAATGAGCAACTGGAATTTGGCATAGTTTTTGCACTTCTAGAAGTTCTGACCCTTATTCCATGCAACCTATTGTGTTATCTCAACGTTGGACACTCCGGCGACAGCTAACAATCCTCAGCATCCTTTTTTTAGGTTTAAGTGGAGCTGCTTTATGGTTAGTGGTACAACTATTTCAAAGTCTAGAAGGTGCTGTTGTTGCCAGAAATCAGAGAGAACTAGCTTTTGCCAACACCAGATTAATTAAACTGTTTTGGGAATCAAATCTTGGGCAAACACCAAAGCCAGGTAAACCATTGGCGGAACTTTCAAACGATGCCCTAACTGCTTTCCCAAGCGTAGAAGGAGGATTTTATCTGCTGCAACAAGACCAGCTTTTAGGCTATGCCTATCCTACCCACGCGGGCCCTGTCCCCAAAAAAGATATTCCTCCTGCTGAACGAGACACAATTTTGCAATTGACTCGCAGAGCCACAAGCCAAGGTTTACCCCAGGAATTAGTACTGCACCCTGGTCTTGATGTCTTGGTACTGCGTGCTGACCCTCTACCTCTGTGGGGAGCAGTGTGGACGATGAAACGTATGCCTCGTCTAGAAGATAGCAATCAAAAAGTTTTAAGTGTTTTCGTAGTTTTAGGAATTTTAGTTGTAGGAGTTTGGACTTTTTATATTGCCTTACAACTACAGTGGGGAGTGCAGCGACTCCAGCAAAGTATTAAAGCAATGGAAGAGGATAAAGCTTCGCTAATTCCTGCGCTACCCGCAGAAATGGGACTATTGGGAACTGCAATTAATAGTATGCAATACCATCGCCAAGAGTTAGAGCAGCGCTTGCACCGAGTTGAGCGCTTGGCTTCTCTGGGACAACTGGTAGCGGGGGTAGCTCATGAAGTCCGCAATCCCTTAGCTAGTATGCGCCTCAATTTGCAATATACAGAACGGCAATTAAAAAAGCAGGAAATTACGACTTTACCGATCGCTAGTTTACTAGAGCAAGTAGACCGTTTAGAGATGTTGGTGCGACGGCTATTGTATTTTGACCAAAATCAGCAAGAAGAAATGGTAACAACTTCCCTAGAAGCGATCGCTTTTGAATCAGTTTCTCTATTACGTCTCAAAGCCGAAGAACAGGGAGTAACACTTTTTTATCGCTCTGCTGCTGAACCTTTGCCTCAAGTACCACTACGCCACCGAGAGTTAGGACAGGTGATGATTAACTTAATCTTAAATGCTATCCAGGCAAGTCCACCAGAAAGTGAAGTTGAAGTTGGTGTCAACCAAGAGCAAGATTACTTAGTGACTTGGGTAAAAGACACTGGCGCAGGTTTAGCACCAGAAGAACGCGATCGCATTTTCGATCCTTTTTATTCCACAAAACCCCAAGGAACAGGTTTAGGTTTAGCAATTAGCCACGAGATTGTCAGCCGACACGGAGGGCATATTGATTTGAAATCTCAACCGGGTTGCACCGTTTTTAGCGTTTACTTACCGAAGAATTATAACGATGGCTAAAATTTTGATTATTGATGATGAAAAAGCTTTGCGTCAAGCGATGGCGCAAATTTTAAAAGATGAAGGTCACGACGTAGTAGAGGCGGGAGACGGAGAGCAAGGATTGAAGATAATTCAACAAAATACCACATCTCGTCCTGACTTGGTATTTCTAGATTTGAAAATGCCCAAAACTCAGGGTAATGCTGTTCTGAAAGCTTTAGGTAGCAAAACGTTGTTTGAACTACCAGTAATTGTGATGACAGCTTATGGAACAAGTCGTACAGCCATTGAAGCTATGCAGTTAGGAGCCTATGATTATTTAACTAAACCCTTCGATTTAGAAGATTTAGTCAACTTGGCGCAAAAAGCTTTAGCTCATTCCCAAGCATCCGCCGAGCAAATTGGTGAAGCAAATATTCAAAATCTCGGACAACCAGAAGAACTCTTGGGGCGATCGCCTAAAATGGCAGAAGTTTTTAAACTTATTGGTAGACTTGCCCAAGGAAACACCACAGTTTTAATTGTCGGCGAATCCGGTACTGGCAAAGAGTTGGTCGCTTCCACACTGCATAATGCTAGCCCTCGCAGTCGCGGTCCTTTAGTAAAAGTTAACTGTGCAGCCCTTCCAGAACATTTGTTAGAAGCAGAATTATTTGGTCACGAAAAAGGAGCCTTCACTGGAGCGAATCACTTGCGAATTGGTCGCTTTGAACAAGCCAATGGCGGTACAATTTTTCTGGATGAAGTCGGAGAACTGAGCCAGATAATTCAAGGGAAATTGTTGCGAGTATTACAAGATAAATCCTTCGAGCGCTTGGGTAGTAACCAAACCAAAACTGTAGATGTCCGCATTTTAGCTGCCACCAATCGGAATTTAGAACAATTGGTACGCCTGAATCAGTTTCGAGAAGACCTTTACTATCGCTTCAATGTAGTACGAATTGAACTGCCACCTTTGCGCGATCGCCCCGAAGATTTAGAACAACTTACCCAACATTTTTTAAATTCTATTGCTCTGAGAAATGGAATTAAAAATTTAGCAATTACCTCAACCGCCCTAGAAAAACTCAGAGATTATGCTTGGCCGGGAAATGTGCGAGAACTGCAAAATACTTTAGAGAGAGCAGCAGTTTTTTCTGGAGGAAGAACCATCCTTTGGGAGCATCTCATTTTTAATCAAGAATATCAGATGAATTTGAACTTAGAACAAGCGATCGCTCAGTTAGAAATAAACTTTATCCGCCATGCTTTAGCGCTTTATCCCCAAGAACCCCACAAAGCATTAGGAATTTCTATCGAAAGCTTTGAGCAAAAAAAGAAACAATGGAATTTATAACATTCTACCTTAGAGGATGTCTGAAAAGTTTTTTGTATACACCTAACCCTTGGAGATACCCCTAAATCCCCCTTAAAAAGGGGGACTTTGAGACTCTTATTTCCCCCCTTAAAAAGGGGGGTTAGGGGGGATCAACCAATATTTGATACTTCTCAGACATCCTCTTAGCTTCAGCATCTTCCCAACTTTTTGTGTCCTCTGCGCCTTGGCGGTTCGTATCATGAATTCCTTAAACTCAGCATCTACACTAGAAACACACCTAGAAACTCAAACTGTTATTTACCCAACTCTACAGTATTTAGTTCGCTTCTTGCCGTGGGATGGTAAGCGAGTATTCGACTATCTTCGAGAAGAATCTAAACACAATCCATTTATAGTAGAAAATTCTGATTTCCAGAACAGCGAAGCACTTTTAGATGATATTCTACCTAATTGGTATAGTCCCATCGCCCAGGAATTAAGTTTAAGCGAGCATCTTCTTGGACAAATATCAGCTTTGTCAATACCATACAAACAACGTGAAGCCTTAACCTATCTAACTCAGTGGTTATCAAACTCAGGTTACTTAGAAGAAACTCCAGAAGTTTGGGCAGATGGTAGTATCTGGAGTGCAAAAGAACTAGAGGCTGTTATTCCTCTCCTCCAAAGTTTAGAACCACCTGGAATTGGTACGCGAACCCTACAAGAATGTTTGTTAATACAACTCAAAAACCAGCCTGAAAGCCTAGCTTTTCTACTAGTTAAAAATTATTTAGAAGACATAGCAAATTGTATTGGTAATTCTTACGAGTCAAAGCACAATTGTCAATTACTATTGCAAGAACTGCACCAAAATTATCAATATTTTAATGTTGACATCGAGAAAATCACCGATGCTATTCATGAGATTCAAGAATTAGAACCCCGTCCCGCCAGAAACTTCGGTAGTAGCGATGCTCCCATCGTCACCCCTGATTTAAAAATTGAGCTAATAGCTGGAAGTTGGCAAATTTCTTTAGCCTATGAAGTCAAACAACGTTTTTGTCTAAATTCTGAAGCCATTAAGCTTTTGCAGGAATCACCAAAAGCAAGGCGAGATACCCAACAATTAGAAACATTATTACAAAAAGCTATAAATTTACTCATAGCTTTGGAACAATGGCAGGAAAATCTGCTCAAAGTTGGGAAATTTTTAGTTGAGCGCCAGCAAGCTTTTTTGCAAAGTCGGGATAAATTAGACTTAGTATCTACCCCTCAGCAATTAGTAGCTCAATCGGTAGGACTTAGTAACTCTACAGTTAGTCGGATTGTGCTGGGACGGTATATATTAGTTTGTAACCAAAACAGTCAGATAATTCCGTTGCGTTCACTATGTGTTCCTATAGGAGTAGGCGGACGTACTCCTCAACAAATCCAACAAATGCTACTACAGTTAATTGCAGAAGAATCACCTGCCAATCCTTATACTGATGAGCAATTAGCCCAGCTTTTGAAAATCCGATTTTGTCTGCCAATCACTCGCAGAACAGTTACAAAATACCGTAAAATTGCCGGAATAAAGTCATCACATCAACGCAAGTTGAGTGATAAAAAGATGGCAAGTAAGAGCAGGAAGCAAGGAAGTCTCTTGAAATATCAAAGTTGAGCCTTTGAACCTGGAAGTTGCGCCTTTTAGCCTGGAAGTTGCGCCTTTAAACCTGGAAGTTGAGCCTTTGAACCTGGAAGTTGAGCCTTTGAACCTGAACGTTGAGCCTTTGAGCCTGGAAGTTGCACCTTTGAGCCTGGAAGTTGCACCTTTGAACCTGAACATTGCGGCTTTGAGCCTGGAAGTTGCACCTTTGAGCCTGGAAGTTGAGCCTTTGAGCCTGGAAGTTGCACCTTTGAGCCTGAAACTTTAAGTTTGATTGTTGACAAATGACAAATGACTAATGACTAAATCCAAAAATAAGCCAAGATAAGAGTCAGCACAGTTAACGGTAGACCAAAACGCAGATGTTCCCAGAATGACAACTGATAACCAAGTTTTGCGACAGCCTCAGCAACAATTAAATTAGCAACTGAACCTAATAAAGTTAGATTACCAGCTAAGGTAGATCCTGCTGCTAATAGTAACCAGGTTTTCGTGTCTGGGTGAGGAATTAAATGTTGTAGTAATAATACTGCTGGAACATTAGAAACTAAATTTGAAAGGAGAGCAGTAATTCCTAATATGTTCAGTGGAGTATAAACTAAACCGCTAAATAAATTCAATATTCCTAATTTTTCTACTCCAGCAGTCACAATAAACAGTCCAGAAAACATCACCAGTAAATCCCAATCTACTTTATTTAAAACTCGTTGCGGTTTGATTCGTCTAGTAATGAAGAGTAAACCAGCAGCTACAAGTGTTGCTTGAGCTGGGGGTATCCCAATTAAGAATGCAATTAATAATCCTCCTGTTATCAATAGGCTTTTAGTAAGCAACGGTTTAAATATGCGGTAACGCGCGGAGGTTACGCTCGGACAAGACTTAGTAGAACGAACATCAGGATAAAGCCACCACAATAACCCAATTTGGATCAACAAACTTACTAATGCGATGGGAGTCAATGCTTTTGCAAAATCGAGATAGCTGATACCAGAGAAGGAACCAATTAAAATATTTTGTGGATTACCACTTAAGGTAGCTACTGAACCGAGATTAGTTGCTCCCGCCAAGGCAAGTAAGTAAGGAATCGGATTGAGGTTCAAAGTTTGGGTTAAACCGAGAACCAAAGGAGTCAAAATTAAAGCAATAGTATCATTCAGAAAAAAAGCGGAGAGAATTCCACTGCCGAAAGTTAAAACAATTAGCAAACCTAGAGGGCTACGGGTGAAGCGTGTAACTGTATCAAGGGTTAATTGAAAAAAACCAGCGTAAGCTAAGTTGGTACTGATTACCATCATGCCAAACAAAAAAATCAGCGTCTTATAGTCTATCGCTTGCCATGCTTCTTTGAGGTCTAATACCCCGAAAGCCATCAGCAAAGATGCACCAACTAAAGCAATACTGGCTCGGTTCATCCGCAAACCAGGGAGATATCCTAAACCCAAACCGATATAAGTCAGCCCAATGATGATATATCTGAAAACAATCATGATTTTGCTAGATGCTTTTGATTAAGTAGTCATTAGTCATTGGTCATTGGATTTTAGTGCATACCTCGTCCCTTGTGGGTGGAAAAACTTTGTCTTTCATGGCGCTAATTCAAGCCATGTTAAAGAGTGGACGTGCTTATTTTGGATTAATGACTAATGACTAATAACTAATGACTGTCCTAAGCTGTTTGATGTGATGCTTTTCTATTAACTCCTGTTTTTGTTTCAGGTACACAGAACCAAAAAACTGCTAAAGCCACAACTGCGATCGCTGCTAAAATCAAAAAACCAACATTGTAACCAGCACTTTTAACCACAAACCCAGCTAACACGTTGCTCAAACCTGCACCAACGCCAATGGCAGTGTTGAGCATCCCTTGGGTAAGATTAAAACGTCCCGTGCCTTTAGTCAAATCAGCTACCATCAACACGGAAAGCACACCAAAAATCCCACCTGCGATACCATCCAGAATTTGTACAGAAACGAGAAAATAGGGATTGTCCGAAAACGTATATAGCACTCCTCGAATTGGTAAGACGGCAAAGCCCAGCAAAAATATGGGTTTTCGAGCTGTATGTGCAAAACGCCCAGCCAAATTAGACACTGGAATCATGACTAACTGAGCCACAATGATACAAGCAGACATATAAACTGTGTCACTTGTCCCTTTACCCTGTGCCAATTCTTGACCAACTAGCGGTAACATAGCAGCATTGGCAAAGTGAAACAGAACTACTGCAACAGTAAAGAATAAGATTTTGCGATCGCTTAATAATTGCAATATGCCTTCAGATGGCTGCTGATGTTTTTCATTATCCTCCTCTTGGCCTTCTTCGCCTTTTTCACCATCTCCACGCGCTAATTCGTGGTCAATCTCTCTTTCACGAATCATCCTCACCGAAATAATACTGCCCACAGCCATAGCTGCAACCAGGAAAAATATTGCCTTGCGTGCAATAAAGTAACCTACTAAACCAGCGAGAGTAGCAGCTAGCAGATTTCCTGTATGGTTAAATGTTTCATTACGACCTACCCGCCTATCTAATTTCTCATGTCCTACAAGTCCCAGAGTAATAGCAGTAATCGCAGGTGGGAAAATTGCCGCAGCAATCCCAATCATAATCTGAGAACCGATGACGACAGGCAAACTGGGGAACAAGCCCATAGCAATACAGCCGATAGAAACAAACACAGCCGCCAGGACAATCAACATCCGTTTTTGACGTAGCCTGTCAATCAATGCACCAGCTGGTGTTTGAGCAATAACTGTAGCAATTGACGAAGCTGACATCGCCAATCCAATCTGGGCAGGGTTCCAATTTGCTGAAGCTTTCAGGTAAATACTCAGATATGGCCCAACACCATCGCGCACATCTGCGAGAAACACATTTAAGCAATCAAGCGATCGCAAACTCTTCTTACTCGGTCTTCGCTGTTGTTGCATAAGTCTTTAGTGATATTTTGTGAGCAATGGAGAGGTCACAATACCCTTATGCAAAAATCGTGCCAAATCAATGGACATCTGGCTGCATCTAGCGAAAAACTCTTTGTGTTGGATACAACTTACACAAGTAATAGCTGAAACCCTGATTTTCAGTTAGGGGCAGTAAAGTCCTTTAATAGGAAATAGTAAAGATTTTTAGATTTTGATTGCGCTTTTTTGTGTAGATATCCCTCTTCTGTACGGGCGACAAAGCACCACTGGGGGATCGGTCTTAACTGTTAGGACACAATAAAAGTGTAATTTTTTTCGGTGCGTCTTATTTTGTTTCTTCCATCCATAACGGAAGCGAGCGCGTCCGTAAACAGCTTCTGTCACTCTCCGGGAGGGCGATCGCGCTTAAGCCCCATGAGGCAATCAATACAAGCTATACTATTAGAAAAAAATCCCTCTTGTATTTGTTATTAGAAAATAATCATGCGATTGCTTGCTATACAAAAGCTCTAGAATTCAGAAATAATAAATGTTTTCGGAGAGTGACAAAAGAGGGATATAGCTGTAGTCACATAGGTTAGGACATTTTAAAAGAGTGAAAGCTAGGAATAGTAATAGTTTTACCTCCAGCATAGCTGCCTCCTGCCTCCTGCTATATCAGCGCGATCGCAAAAAGAAACCCTCTCTGCTTTTGCCATAGTAAAGTGATTACAACGCAGAGGGGTTTCATTTTTATTAATATTTTTGTAGAGGCAGGTTTTAAGGATAATCTTGGCAGAAAACTCGTTTATTTGATTTAAAACCCACCAAAACCTATGTTGTATTGATTCTTACCTGTGTACTCAGTTGAGCCTATTTCCAGTCAGGAATTTCAGCGTCTTCTCCACCAATCCCGATTCCAGTGTTAAATATTTCCGCATCAGTAAGATTTAGATTGTTCATTGATGCTTGATACACATTAGAATCGTGAATCGTAGCACGAGTAAAATTTACTCCGTCGAGATTGACTTGCTTCAAATTCACATTGGTTACGTAAGCAGATGTTAGGTTAGCACCTGCCAAGTTTGCACCAGTTAAGTCAGCACCTTCGAGGTTAGCTCCTACAAGGTTAGCTCCTTGAAGCTTCGAGCCTCTCAGGTCAGCACCAATTAAATGAGCACCACTGAGGTTAGCTCCTGATAGATTGCACTTAACACATTCCCCAGTTGAAAGCAGCTTTTGTAAATCCTGTGGATTCTCGGCTCTAACCGAGCTAGCGAAAAATAGGGGTGTTGCTAAGGCCATGGCCGCTAATAGCTGGAGTTTCATAATTTCCCCCTTAATAATCAAGTTTGCGTCCGTTCTGTCCCTCACACCTCTATTATCTCATTAAACTTCGAGAGGTCAATCTATCTTGTGACAATCTATCTCCTGACAAATTGATTGCGATCTAAAACACAGATAAAAATTATCTCAAAAATGCCATTAATTCCGATTTATTGACTATTTTTAGCCAATAAATGCCCAGTATTAAATCACTATTAAATCTTTTTAAAAGTAAAAACTAACGCTACTTGTTATAGATAGTTTAATGAGTATTTATACTTTATATAACGATTGATGGTTTAGTTTAAGTCCTCAGAAATTCTCGCATATACTGATTAACCAATTCCGGCTGTTCTTGCTGCACCCAATGGCCACAATTAGGAATGTATTTGATTTGAAAATCTCTGACATAAGCTGCGGTATCGTAGGTTAGTTCTTTGCCAAGTGCAGTGTCGTTTTCTCCCCATATAATTAGTGTTGGCACTTCCAGAACGCCCCTATTTGGATTTAATATTCTTTGCTGAAAAACATTGCGGTAGTAGTTCAACATTGCTGTGAGGGCACCGCGTTTTGCAGCAGCATCTTTATATGCGTCAATATCCGCTTTAGTGAAAGCACTCTTGTTAACTGCTGTACCTTTAAAAATTGTTTCAATTGCTTGGTAGTCTGAAGATTGTAAGAAGAATTCTGGCATCCAAGGTAGTTGAAAGAGGAAGATATAGTAACTTCGCTGCAACTGTTGGAGAGTGCGTAAGCCTTGGGCAAATTTGGCAGGATGAGGCATGTTAAGGATAATTAATTGCTCTACCATTTTGGGATGAGCATAAGCAAAAGCCCAAGCGATCGCACCTCCCCAATCATGTCCAACTAATATACATTTTTGGTATCCTAATCCCTTAATAACTCCCTCAACATCTTTGATAAACTCCTTCATTACATAAGCTAATTGCTCATTTGGTTTATCACTATCGTTGTAACCACGCAAGTCAAGAGCGACAACTTTAAAATTTTGGGCGAATTCTGGTATTTGATGCCGCCAAGAGTACCAAAACTCAGGAAACCCATGCAACATCAATATTAAAGGGCCTTCACCTTGGGTTACGTAGTGTAGTTTTACCCCATTAGTAGTTATATAATCGTGTTTCCAAGAACTTTCTAGTAGAGACATATTTAAGCAAATATCAATATTATGTTTTCATCAGCCACCAAGAGCGCAAATATGCGATCGCTTTTTCTTTTTGTTTGGCTTCGACTTCGATCCACGGTGCTTGGTGGTAGACGTTGGGCATATCGGTAATCAAGTCACTGTGTTTTCTGTCATTGAAAGCTTGCTCACCATTGGAAATATGGACTAATTGCCAATCTGGATTTGCCCAAGTTTCTCGCGCTGCATAAAACATGGATGCTACACTCGGATGATCATAGCTATCTAAATTTTCGTGGCAAATATGGTGATGGGCATCAAATACCATTGGCACGCCAGTTTGCTGACATACTGCTAAAATTTCATTGGCACTATAGGCGTATTCGTCGTTTTCTAAAGTTAAGCGGCTTTTGATATTTTCTGGTAGTTCGGAAATTACTTTTATTAATTGTTCAGGACGTTGAGATTTGCCACCATGAATATTCATCAATGACCAAGGCGATCGCGGTAAGCCCAGTAAATCAAGTGTCCGGGAATGTCCTGCTAGGTTCTTGATACTTGCTTGTACCACTGAGGGAGAATCAGAACTCAGCACTACAAATTGATCTGGATGCAATACCATTCTTATGCTCAATGCATTTGCTCGTTGACCGATTGTTGCTAAATCAGCGCTCATTTTCTTTAATATATTTGCCCCGATTTCATCTTCTAAATCACTTAGGGGAAATAAAGCAGAAGACATCCGATACAATTGAATTTTATTTTGCTGACAAAATAAGAGGGCGTCATGCAAGCGTTGCAAGTTATGTCGATATAATTCAGTCAGGACGCTTTCACGTTCACTAAAGTCCAGTTTTAAATATCGTGTGCGTGTGATTGTCCGAAAGCGCACTTGTTTATCAGAGGTAATGCAAACTAGCCCTAAGTTGGGTATTGTAGTTTTTTGGCACTGCTGTGCATTCGATAAATTTTGAAACTTGATTGCAGTCATTAACTATATTTACTAACTATTGGCTATTTTGAAGATTTTTTAATTTAAACAAGTTCTACCACTGACTTACGACTATCTAAAGAATGAACTCTTAAGTCACAACACTCCACTAATACCAATTCTCTAATATGAGGCAACACATTCAAACCCCGAAAGCCATGCCATATCTAACTTTCTTAATTACAAATTACGAGTTATAAGTTGGTATAATTTCACTTCAGTATATAAAGCCTAGTGCTATGATTGGGAGGAGGATGGCTTTTAGGCATTGTGGCAACTAGGTTTGATTGTCTCTGAAATTTACACAATAATAAATACAGGCGCAGTATCGTCGGCTAGTCAATGTTTAGATGGTGCAATGCCAAGAATTTCAATTTTATAGAAATGACAATAATTGAAACCCGTGGTATTTGGCTGACCACTACTGATAGTAAAGTTCTCAGATCGAAGGAACGTATTGCTGAGGCGATGGATTTCTTGGCTGAGACGGGATTTAATGTGGTGTTTCCCGTTGTTTGGAATAAGGCAGTAACTTTATATCCTAGCCAAATAATGCAGCAGACTTTTGGAATCGAAATTGATCCTATGTATGTAGGCCGCGACCCTTTAGAAGAAGTGGTGATTGAAGCGCGGCGAGTTGGGTTGAAGGTTATTCCTTGGTTTGAATACGGTTTTGCCAGTTCTTACAATTTAAATGGTGGTATACTTTTACAGAAAAAACCAGAATGGGCTGCGCGTGATTGTAACGGCAACTTACTGAAGAAAAACGGCTTTGAGTGGTTGAATGCCCTTGACCCACAGGTGCAGGAATTTTTGTTAAACTTGGTGCTGGAAGTTGTAAAGAATTATGATGTGAATGGTGTTCAAGGAGACGATCGCTTGCCAGCATTACCATCTGAAGGTGGCTACGATCGGGGAACTGTCAGCCGCTATCGCCAGGAATTTGATCGCAACCCACCACAAAACCACAAGGATAGGCAATGGTTACAGTGGCGTGCAAATATTCTCAGTGAGTTTTTAGCGCGTCTCTATCAGGAGGTGAAAGCGGTGAATCCTAATTTATTAGTAGCGATCGCATCTAATATTTATGATTGGGCATTCCAGGAATATCTGCAAGACTCGCCCGCATGGCTGAAGCGGGGAATAGTCGATATGATTCAGCCGCAGATTTATCGCCGTGACTTTAGGAGTTACGCTGCGATCGCTGATCAACTAGTAAACCAGCAGTTCACAGATGCGACACTGCCCAAGTTAGCACCGGGAATTCTGATGAAGCTTGGCTCTTACTGCATTAGTCCAGAATATCTGGTGCAGGCAATTGAATACAATCGCCAACTTGGCATTCAAGGAGAGGTATTCTTTTTTTACGAAGGTTTGCGCGAGAATAACAATACCCTTGCTAAAGTTTTGCGAAATGGGCCTTATGCTAAGTCTGCATCATTTCCCACTCTGTCAGATTTGAATGTGGGTGGTGTAAGTAACAACAGGACATCTTCTATTTGGCAAGGAGTAGCAAGGTTTTTGAGAAATCTTTAGCTATAAATGCAATAAGCTTTACACTCTACCTAATAACAAGGTTCGTGATAATTTTTGCTGTATAAAAGTAATACTAATTCCAAATTAACAAAGTCAGATTTAATCTGGGTTTTCTGGACGGAATTTAAAATATTTTTTATGAGAGTGAGAATAGTTATTATGCAAGGTCTGAGTGAATTTATCAACAAGGCAATGCAAGAATGGAAAATACCTGGACTGGCGATCGCAATTGTTAAAGATAGCAAAATAATTTTTTGTGAAGGCTTTGGAAAACGAGATATAAAACAAAATTTAACTGTTACCCCCAAAACTATCTTTGCGATTGGTTCTTGTACGAAACCCTTTACAACAATGGCGATGAGTATCTTGGCAGATCGTGGCAAATTAGACTGGGATAAACCTGTTAGAAATTATCTGCCCACTTTTAAACTTTATGACTCTTATGCAACTGAACATATAACACCTCGTGACCTCGCAACTCATCGGTCTGGCTTACCCCCTCACGATGCTGTTTGGTATAAAAGTCGCTTCACTCGTAAAGAAATAATCGAGCGCTTACAATATCTTGAACCCACTCACGAATTGCGTACTATTTTTCAGTATCAAAATTTGATGTACATGACCGCTGGTTACTTAGTTGGTGAAATTGCCCAGAGTAGGTGGGAAGAATTTGTACAACAGGAAATATTTAATTCTTTAGAAATGAAAGATAGTAATTTCTCTGTAGAGAAATCCCAAAAAGCTGATAATTTTGCACTTCCTTATCAAGAAAAAGACGACAAATTTGAGAAAATCCCCTTTCAAAATGTGGATGTTTCTGGCCCAGCAGGTTCGATAAATTCTAACGTTGTTGATATAGCTAATTGGCTTTTACTCCATCTTAATCAGGGTAAGTATGGCGATAAACAAATTATCTCGCCAAGTAATCTGAGTCAGATGCACTCTCCACAAATCGTAATTGGTCAACCACTGGAATATAATGAACTTTTCCATTATTTTTATGGTTTGGGATGGTGGATTTCCGCTTACCAAGGTCATAATTTAATTCAGCATAGCGGTAATATTGATGGATTTTCTGCGCGGATGACTTTGCTGCCTCAAGACAATATTGGTATAGTAGTTCTGACTAATATGAATAAAAACCCAGTAATACATACTGTGACTTATTATGTATGCGATCGCTTACTTGGTTTAGACGAAGTTCCTTGGAATGAACGAATGCATGAAAAATATGCTCAAGCCAAAGAAGCTACTGCAAAAGCTAAAGAGCAAATAGCCTCAGCTCGTAAAACTCTCACCCAGCCTTCTCATCCTCTAGAAGATTACACAGGTGATTTTGAGCATCCAGCATACGGGATCTTATCAGTTGAAATTAATGATAACCATCTAACAGCAACTCATAATTCGATTATTTATAAATTAGAACACTACCACTATGATATTTTTGTTGAATCTGAGTTGGGCGATAAACCAAAACTTATATCCTTCTTAACTGATACTGAAGGCAATATTACTAGCGTTGCCATTCCCCTAGAGCCGACTGTAAAAGAGATTTTATTTACCCGCAGACCTGAAAGCAGATCTGGTTAATTTGAACAGCAGCACAGAAGTACACTCCGAACAGAGCGCATTTATTTAATATCGGGTTTATCCTCTTCATAAACTAATAAGTCACCTGGCTGACAGTTGAGTGCTTTGCAAAGTGCATTCAACGTAGATTCATCAATTCTGGTGAAGCGACGACGAACTTTTAGTTTAGAGATAGAGACAGGATTCATATTGATTAAGCAGGCTAGCTCATTATTTTTAATATTGCGTTCAGCCATTATGACTGCTAATTTCCAGTGAATCACAACTCAATATTTACTCAATTACTTTAATGCAGATGGTAGCACTACATCTGATAAATTTTTGGTAAGTTAACCGCTGCGGTCATATATTTAGCTTGAGCGGCAATTGCTGAAGTATTTGAATTCGAGTAGATTCAATATGTGAAAAGCGATCGCGCCTCTCGCCTGGACAACTTGAGTGCGTAGACGCAAAGCGGCTTGTCATCAAACATCGCTTGTTCACCAACTAAAAATCAGGTGATACTGACTATGATAGAACCTCTTTCAGTTTCAGATTTACTCAAAGCGCCTATACCTGATGCACCTCAAGGCAAACAACCTGTTCGCCTAATAGCCTGCGGTGCTACCAAAAGCGTGAATAGTATTGTTCGCCAGTTGCATGTTCTTGGCTTTGCCGAAGTGAGCCAATGGACTCCACTTTTACCATCTCCTGTCAGTAGTGAGTTAATTAGAATCTTGATTCGTTACATTAATGTTAGCGTTTAACACTTAAGTGCCTAGACATCGCCTCTAGCTGATAGTAGTTGGGGGCGATGGCAAAAATTCAAACTACACAGTCATTCGCAGATGAAACAGATAATTGAAACTCTCAAACAAGATTTACCAACACTTTTTCAAAAAGATATTTCCTATGATATCTATACACGGGATATCTATTTTAAAGACCCGGTAAATACATTCAAATATAAATTTAACTATCGCATTATATTTTGGACTTTACGATTTCACGCTCGGCTATTTTTTACTCAGATTTACTTTGATGTGCATGAAGTTTATCAGTCAGCCGAAGACACGATTTTAGCAAAGTGGACGGTGCGGGGAGTGTTGCGCGTTCCCTGGAAAGCAGGGTTGCTTTTTAATGGCTATTCGACATATAAACTCAATCAAGATAATTTGATATACGAGCATATCGACACCTGGGATAGAAAGCCAAAAGAGATTTTACAGCAGTTTTGGCAAAGGGAAGGAAATAACTAGTACTGCAACGGCGGAAGTCACGTCACTTCACTCCAAATTCAAAATTCAAAATTGAAGTTTTTCATCTTTTTGTCCCAATTTTTTTAAAAATTGCAGGCTCTACTTGCTCTCTAAACAGTATTATCAGCATTATAACGAATGTTAAATATTGAATTTTTGTAATTTTTTTGCCGCAAGTATTTTTACTTTTCTCTTTTACTGGCGTTGATTCGCACATCACGAATGAGGCTCTCCCAACAACACATTGGTTACAGATAATCAAATTTTTAACAGCATAAATGTTGCAAGCGCAATTCAATTCTATCTTCAGGAGATTTTTTTATATCCATAAATATAAATCTCAATGGAATTTGAGATTGCAAAAATCATGGATATTTAAATAGCTATAAATAGTATTTAGCGATCGTGAATTGTGAAATACTAGAAAAATAGTAGGTTTCATTTAAAGAAACAAATATTAGTTGAACAATGTTTTAAACGGAAAAAGAATGCTTATAGCTTGTGAAATTACAACATCAAATTTGGTAATATAGACTAATCCAAAGTAATTGTAGAAGTATCGCGATTTGCTGATTTTTTGAAATAAATCGCTGTTAGGGACAAAAAGTATATCTAAAAGCCATAAAACCCAAGTTAAATTCAGTATTTTGCTTGTTAAGCCAGTACAGCTTCAATTTTGCACGTCTCGACTGAAATTCGACAGCTTGAGTTGCTCTATGTACGTAAGTATCCTTGGTTATCAGCGACTATCATCTGGAAAAATCTGGAAGACCGCTCTTATGGGTTCCTATCAATGATAATTTTAAGCATTGGGAACCCCTAAAAATCGAAGTTTATGAACGCAGCCGACGACAAAACGATTGTTCGCGAGTATTTCAATTCCACAGGGTTTGACCGTTGGAAGCGAATCTACGGTGATGGCGAAGTCAACAAAGTCCAATTAGACATCCGCAATGGACACCAGCAAACTGTGGATACAGTTCTCGGTTGGCTGAAAGCTGATAACAATTTACCAGAGCTATCAATCTGTGATGCTGGGTGTGGTGTCGGTAGTCTCAGCATTCCTTTGGCAGTAGATGGTGCCAAAGTCTATGCCACCGATATTTCGGAAAAAATGGTAGAAGAAGGCAGGGATAGAGCAAAGCAAACTTTGGGAAATGCCGAAAATCCCACTTTTGCTGTGCAGGATTTGGAATCATTGAATGGTAGCTACCATACCGTTATTTGCCTGGATGTTCTCATCCATTACCCTCAAGAAAAAGCCGATGAGATGATATCTCACCTCTGTTCTTTGGCACAGTCGCGGATAATTCTCAGTTTTGCGCCGAAGACCTGCGCCCTAAGTATACTCAAGAAAATTGGTAGTTTCTTTCCTGGGCCAAGTAAAGCTACTCGTGCATATTTGCATCGTGAGGCTGATGTGGTAAAAATCTTGGAAAGTAATGGCTTTTCATTGCAACGACGGGCAATGACAAAGACTCGCTTCTATTTTTCTCGGCTACTGGAAGCTACACGCAATTAAGGCTAAAATCGCAGCAAAGGTATAATAAACATCTTGCTGCGATTTGACAATCTCAAACCTAAGATATGGTAGATAGTAGATATTGCCGTTGGCATCAAGCTTTGTTTTTTCTTTAAATAACCGTTGTTCCGCTCTGCATAATCATACATTATTACAAAGTAAGCGATCGCAGCTGCTCCCAAGAGAATAGTGAAAGCAAATAACCACATTTACGTTTTATTCAGATAAAACTTCTTCTTTGAAGCTTCAACAGAGGATATCAAACTTCTGGGGATGCTGACTCAAAGGTTTTTATAGATGTATTTAATTTCTTGTTTATCTAGTTTCTCTCATTCCCTAATTTCATACCATAAGGGGTGACATTGTATAGCAAGGGAAGCAAAGCTTAGGACAAAATAATCCTTAAGAAAAGGGACTTAAGCCCATTGCTAACGTCCTAACCTATAGTTCGACCGCTATATTAACCAACGCTGCACTAGTTAAGCAATGTAGGTAAAAAAATATTGTGTAAAAGCTAAAAAACTGCCGCAGCGAGTAGATTGATATATTGGAACCTTTATGAAAGTCAGGTTAAAATCGCAAGCAAAGTGTAAATTTGAAGTGAAACTATGAAAACTGCTGAAAAATTAGCTGCTGGTTGGCTACTGACACTCGGATTCATGTTTGTAACTCTATCAGCAACAGCGGCATTAGAAAAATTTGCTACACGTAAAGCTATCATAATACCTCCGGGTGAGTATGAGTTTAACGCACCGAATGCTACTTATGAAGATAATAATACTGCTGTTGGTGGTCTGATTTTTGGCGTCCCTACCCTAACACTAGGCATGTGGTTAGCATTGGGATTGTATCGTCAAAGTCGGCAGGAGAAAAAAGCGATTAATCAACAAGTTAGCGATCGCCTGCAATCGATTTTTTATGAGATGCTACAAGAAAATCACGGACGCGTAACTGTTTTAGGTTTTGCCATGCAGTCACAACTACCCGCAGCCCACGCCAGACAATATTTAGATGAAAAAGCTAAAGAATTCAATGCAAACTTTAAGGTGAACGAAGAAGGGGCTGTATCATATCATTTTGATGTCTAATTGTCATTAGTCATTTGTCCTACCCTGTGGGAAGCCTTTCGGGTGACGCTCCTGTGTCGCTAACGCTGCGCTAACAGCAGTCGCTCATGGGGGAAACTCCCAAGACCGCGCTACTTCACCGCAGAAGCGGCTATGTAATTTGTAATTTGTTATTCACTAATGACTACAATACCCAACTTACGGCTAGGTCTAATGACGCAGATTTTTTTGAGCGTAGCTGCCATTTTAGGCGGTTTGTCAGTTGCTGCTGGTGCTTTTGCTTCTCATGCCTTGCGAGAAAAGATTAATGAGTGATCGCTAGAAATTTTTGAAACTGGCGCTCGTTACCAAATGTATCATGCTCTAGCACTTTTTTTAGTAGCAATACTAATTAGTCGTACCGAGTCTCCTCAACCTACTCTTGTCACCAGTGGATGCCTGTTTATCATTGGCATTGCTATTTTCTCAGGTAGCTTGTACGCCCTTAGCTTAACCGATATTAAATCCTTGGGAGCAATCGCACCACTAGGCGGTGCAGCCTTTCTTGCCGGTTGGGGTGCTTTAGCTTTTGCTGCTTGGAATTTGAAGTTGTAAAAAAGTTAAAAATTGAAGCAATAGCAATTAATGGGACTCAGACAAAAAGTAACCAGAAAAATACCTCAAATGTATATACAGAGAGACTTTGACATCGTTTTGCCTAGTTTCATGATATATCTGGGTTTCAAGCATTTTTGAGCCTTTGGGGTATTTTCTTTGTCTGTATGGGTTTGAGGCTTGTTTTTCCCTCAAAAATGTTTAAGTCCCGTTAAGCATTCAATTGCTCTCATTCATTTTAAGTGCGATCGCTTGCCTGCACTACCTATACATCCAGCTTTTCAGACAACAATTGGTTCACATTCTTAAGATTACATAGTGCGATCGCTTCTGATTTCTAAATCAACTCAGTTGGATTCAAAATAGTGATCGCACTCAACTCTCTTTATTTAAGAAGCAAATAAGGTCAGATTGTAGTTGGTATCGGAGGAGTTATTGGTATATACACGAACAAAATAAGTACCTGCTCCTAGAATATGATTAATTGAACCATTATTGGAACTATTACCATAAGTATCGTATAACTTCTCACCAAAATACTGATCGTACTGACCATTCCCATTACTATCCTGAATTACATCAACGTTAGCATAGTTACTTAAGCCGCTCAGAGATAGGTTGAAGTTACGGGTAGCGGTTAAGGTAAAGCGGTAGTAGTCATCATGATCAACACTGCCTACAAAGTCTTTGTAGCTGATGCTGTAGAGATTCCCAATATCCAAAGCGGTTCCCAAAGTGCTACCTGGATCTCGCGGTGTTGTTGGTGGCGTGGCCGTGGCAGTAAGGCTAAGAGTATAGTTGGTATCAGAGGAATTACTAGTATAGATACGAACAAAGTAAGTACCTGCTCCCAGAGTGCGATTAATTGAACCATTGTTGGAACTATTACCATAAGTATCATATAACTTATCACCAGAATACTGGTCATACTGACCATTACCGTTACTATCCTGAATTAGATCAACGTTAGCATAATTACTTAAACCATTGAGTAACAGGCTGAAGTTACTGGTTCCAGCCAGGGTAAAACAATAATAGTCATCATGGTCAGCACTACCGACAAAGTCTTTGTAGCTGATACTAGAAAGATTTCCAATATTTAAAGCGGTTCCCAAAGTGCTACCTGGATCTCGCGGTGTTGTTGGTGGCGTGGCCGTGGCAGTAAGGTTAAGAGTATAGTTGGTATCAGAGGAATTACTAGTATAGATACGAACAAAGTAAGTACCTGCTCCCAGAGTGCGATTAATTGAACCATTGTTGGAACTATTACCATAAGTATCATATAACTTATCACCAGAATACTGGTCATACTGACCATTACCGTTACTATCCTGAATTAGATCAACGTTAGCATAATTACTTAAACCATTGAGTAACAGGCTGAAGTTACTGGTTCCAGCCAGGGTAAAACGATAATAGTCGTCATGGTCAGCACTACCGACAAAGTTATTGGCAGTGCGGTTGCGACTCAAGACACCAATATTGAGAGCGCTACCTAAAGTGTTACCTGGATCAATTGTGCTAGAAATGGTTGGTAATACCGCAGCTAATCGCCCCTCGCGAAAGCCGTAAACCTCGAAGTGTTGCTCTGCTTGCCGATTGGTAAAACCTGCTGCCCTTAAGTCAGAATTATTAGCTAGGTAGTAACTGACATTGAAAGATTCTGAAGAAACACGTCCCTCATTCAAACCATAGAGTTCAAAGTGATTTAAGAGTTGATTGTTATTTAGTTGTGCCAAGTCAGAATTGGCACTGCGATAGTAATTGGCATCAAAAGCAACTGAAAAGCGGCGTCCCTCGGCAACACCAGAGCTTGCCAAATGAGCTAACAATAATCCATTATCAAATCCGATCGCAGCAAGGTCAGGATTAGCAGCTCGATAGACATTTAGATCCACAAATGTTGAAAAGCGCCGTGCTTCAGCTACACCAAACAATTCTAAATGCTGCAATGCTTGGAGATAACTAAAACTCGATAGGTCGCTGTTGATACTTTTATAAAAGCTGAGATCAACTAACGGTGAAAAGCGACGTCCTTCATTAATACCATAGTTTTGTAAGTGCCCAAATAGCTGCTCATTGCTTAAATTGGCAAGATCGGCATTACTACCCCGGTAGAAGTTAAGGTCACAAAATTGTGAAAAGCGACGTCCCTCACTCACGCCGTAGTTTTGCAGATGTTGAAAAAGCTGTGCGTTAGTTGTGAATGCGGCAGCTACATCAGGATTGCTAGAGCGATAGACATCAAGACTGATAAGTGGTGAAAATGCACGTCCTTCGTTTAAGCCATTGCTTTGAAAGTGGGACAACAATTGTCCATCTGTAGTCAAACCAGCTGCTACCAAATCGGGATTAGCAGTACGATAGAAATTGGCATTGAATAAGTTTACGGCCACGGATATTTATCAGTAAGGATAATCTAACTATCTAACACAGTAATATCCGTAATCGTCTATGGGACGATTACGGATAGTTCTAAAATGTATTTCCTTGACTGAAGGGAGTTATGGGAGTATTTGTCTGATAAAGTATCAGATAAACAAGCGATTATGATAAATATAGCTTAGCAATATTTATTACTTGAGCATAAACCAAAATAACTTTAAGGAGCAAAGAAAGAGAAGGTTTATCTCCACACACAGCACTGAGTCTGTTCGATCTCCAGTGACAAATTCTTTAGTCCCAGAGTCTATTTATCAGCTATATACTAGGCTGCATACAACATAATTATCATGTTCGGCTAATTAGTTATAATTCCCGAATCTATGCAGAAAGCCCAAAAACCCTTCCTCTGTGCTCCTATGCGATCTTAATGATAAATCTTTAACTGAATGCACCCACCCGTCAAAATTGAGTAAATGTACAGCCCTAAAGCTTGAGCTATGTAGCTCAAGCATGATTTTATTAACTATGGCTATGTGTTTCACTGATTGGGGTAAAGGTCTGCTATCAAAGTAACCTATTACGCCGAGCAAACGGAGGTTTAATGTCGATATCTAAAGCTGTTAACAGCAAGGTTACTTCTCAAAGCAGCGTTGAAAAACGCTTGCAGATAGAGCGTTTGATAGGAGCAACTCAAATACTTGTATCTAGTGCTGGGAGTGATGTAGTGAAGGGATTAACTCAAACACCTAAATCTCTACCCCCTTGTTACTTTTATGACGACCGTGGTTCCGATCTGTTTGAGCAAATCTGTGATTTACCAGAATATTATCTTACACGTACAGAAACAACGATTTTACAACAGTATGCTGGTGAAATTGCCAAGATAACTGGCGTTTGTGAATTGGTAGAACTTGGCAGTGGCAGTTCTAGTAAAACCCGCATTTTACTAAATGCCTACCAGCAACTAGGCTATCCTCTGCATTACCTACCAATTGATGTGAGTGCAGGTATGTTGGAGACTAGTGCCAAGCAGTTATTGGGAGATTATCCTTTACTGCAAGTTTATGCACTAGCGGGAACCTATGAATTAGCCCTTGCACAACTCCTACCGACGCAATTACCCAGTCGGATGATTTGTTTTATTGGTAGCAGTTTAGGTAATCTTACCCCTGATGAGTGTGATGTGTTCTTCTCTCAAATTACCAATGCTCTACAAGTAGGTGAGTATTTTTTATTGGGGATAGATTTACGAAAGCCAAAACAGATTTTGGAACCAGCTTATAACGACAGCCAGGGGGTGACAGCTGCATTTAACCTCAATATGCTGGAACATTTAAATCAGCGATTTGAGGGTAACTTTGACACCACCCAGTTTGAACACCGAGCATTTTACAATGAAAGCGAGCATCAAATAGAAATGCATTTATGCAGCCTGCGATCGCAAATTGTAGAATTACGCGCTCTTAATCTTAAGGTTAATTTTGCACTAGGTGAAACTATCCTCACTGAAATTTCTCGCAAATTTGACCTTACTAATATCAAACAGCAACTAACTGCACAAGGTTTATTACCTCTTCATGTCTGGAGAGATCCAAATCAATGGTTTGGCTTAATGCTCTGTCAGATGCAAGCATAAAGCATTAGACTTCTTGCACAAATGCAAAATTTGCCCACCCTGCGGGATCTTGTTAAATCCCCCAACCCCTTCTCCCAATTTTGGAAGAAGGGGAGCCAATTTCAAAGTCCCTCTCCAAGCTTGGGAGAGGGATTTAGGGTGAAAGCTCATTGATTCATGCAAGAAGTATATAGATATGAGTGAAAAAGAATGTAGAGACGTAGTACTGCTATGTCTCTAACAGGTTTTTGATAACGCATATTTAATTTCACCAAATCTCTGTTACATACTAAACGAGAACAGCTATAGATGATATTCGTCCCACCCCAACAAGAGAGAACAATTAGAATCCCTCTTGCTGGGGTAGTATTTTCACTAGGTAATGTTATACGTAACGTATGAATACTCCCTTTCGATCAACCCAAGCAAGTAAACTTAATGTTTAGCCGCTAATTATTGCTGCATCGAAGGTGTGGCAAAAATTCTGCTGAATATAGGAAGCCGTACACGAGGTTTATTTGCTGTTATATTGGCATTAGTAGCGGAAGAGTTATTAGTTACCTCAGAAAGGAGAGGTGGTTTGCTATTAGTAAAATTGCCAAAATCACTCAATTGGGTAGCCGAAGGTGAACTTGAAGATATGGAGGTAACATTCTCAGGATTTTGACTGTTGGTTTTTACCGGAGTTTGAGCTTGAGATGGAGTAACTAGGAAAGTTGAACTTGTTCCTAATACCAGTACGAGCAAATGAGAAATATATTGTTGCATAGGGATTAGCAAAATGGGTTGATAAATATTCAAAGTTTAAAGAAGTTGTGTTTGTTCTCAGTTAGAAATAAAACTGCAATTTTCTCATAGAAATAATGACGCTGTTTTCCAAGAAAACTTGAACACAGCGATTTCCAAATGAACAGACTATTAATGCTTAGTACATTAATTCGCTAACAACAATCTAACTTCCCTCAATCAAGAGGAAGCTAAACTCTCTTTTGTAAAAAGAAAGAGAGCGGTTATTTGAAAACTACTAAATCTGCCTGAAAGAGAGTTAGCAAATAGATACACATAGAATAATTGATGTTTTTTAATCAACTAAGCCAGCACAACTATTAATATTCTATTTATATTTAACTTTTTAATAACAGAGGAATGTTACTGAAATTTTTAAAAAACTGATTTATATAAAATCAACTCTCACTCGCATATTTAACTAACTAAAGCAAAAAGTATATGAATTTTTAGAGCTAATTTGTAAACTCAAGTAAAATACTTACCTTGTAAGGGTTTTAGGAATTTGAGTTAATAAAGCACTTATTCGCTGAAACTTAGACCTAGTAATGAGTTGAGTATCCTTAAGATTTTCTTTACGAATCAGCTCTTAATAAAACTTTAGAGGATGTTTTAATTTACTTAAACGCCGATACCCTTTAGATGATGCTACGCGAACGGGCATCCTACGGCAGGCGTTGGCGCAACCATCATTTTATGGATTCATCCCATACTTTGGTCAAATTTACCAGTTTTGTTACACAACAGCCAGACAATCTTTTTGAAGGTAGTTGGGCTAAAAGGCTTGCTGTGTCTGGTTTAGCAGATGCTTGTCACCCCTTCAGGTACGATAATTCTTGCTTCCTCGTCTAGTTTTCGGTTTGTTTCCTGAAATACTTAACAAAAGTTTACTTAAAGAAATGAAAAAGACTCTCAATAACTCTGGTACTATATCTTCAGAGTTATTGAACCTAATACTCATTAAGCAGGTCATGTATTTCAGCTATTTGCAAACTTTCTGAAAAGATAATGCCATGACAAGCGTGGCTGTTCAAACACTGGAATCGATGCCTTGATGGGCAGGGAACGCTGGATTAACCAACCTCTCAAGGCGACTTTTCAGCAGAGCACACAACTATTTATTTATCAGGTGTCAAATATGTCAAAAAAAATTGGTTTGTTTTACGGTACTCAAACTGGCAATACTGAAGCTGATGCTGAAAAAATTCAAAAAGAGTTTGGTGGCGATCTTGTAACATTACATCCCATTTACGAGGCGGATACTAGCACTTTTGATGAGTATGACTTGCTGATTATTGGCTGTCCTACTTGGGATATTGGTCAACTTCAGAGCGATTGGGAAGGCTTTTACTCCGATCTGGATAACGTAAATTTTAGTGGTAAGCTGGTTGCCTATTTTGGTGATGGAGACCAATATGGCTATGCCGAGAACTTCCAGGACGCAATTGGAATTCTGGAAGAAAAAATTTCCCAGAAAGGCGGTAAAACTGTTGGCTATTGGCCAACTGATGGGTATGAATTTGAGCAATCTAGAGCTTTGAAAAATGGCAAGTTTGTTGGATTGGCACTTGATGAAGGTAGTCAATCCGATCTCACAGATGAGCGAATTAAAACTTGGGTCGCTCAGTTGAAGAAAGAATTTGATTTGTAGAAAGCCTTGGCAAATGGAAGGGCTGCGAGATTCTCGATTTCTTAAATAAATCGGGAATCTGACCAGCTTCATCCCTTAGTAAGGACTTTAGTCCTTGATTTTTTAAGCAATAAAGTGAGTGCTTACTACGAACCTCTGAAAACTTTTGCGACAGACTAGTACCGCAAGGCGAAGTCAAAAGGAGCCAGTGTGTTGGGGAGACAGCGCTGTGGTGAGGCAGTCCGGTCTTGGGGGTTCCCCCAAGAGGAACTGCCGAAAGGGTTTCCCGACTTGAGGCGACTGTCGTCGGCTCTGCCGACAGCCAAGCAACTGGCTCTCAAAAGTCACGCATAATTGTATTCCAAGCTCTTGCGCCATTTGAAATGGTGAGGCAGTTGCTCAGAGGGGGTTCCCACGCCAGTTGCTTCAAGTCGGCAGAACCGCCCAACGCACTGGCTCCCCATGAGGAACTGCCGTTAGCGCAGCGTTAGCGAGCCTGCGAGCGTCATTCGTTAGCGCAGCGTTAGCGAGTCCTCGAGCGTCAGGGGTATGTTTATTTCCGCTGTGCTGTACTAGTGAAATTGATTATTTAGAAGTTATGGGTATTTATGTCTGATTCATTTGATGTTTTGTGGTTAACTGCCAGTCCTGTTTTACAGCGTTTTGATAAACCATTACTTGAACATTTATCTAGGTATATAAATGTTGCCCAGTGGGAATACCAGCAAACCAAAGATGAAGCCAGTTCGATAGATCAAGCTGTGGATTTGCTGTATGAATTTTTAGAATGGCGCGATCGCCCCGTGCATTTAGCAGGACATGGTATGGGTGGTGCGATCGCCTTAACCTTTGCACGCCGATTTCCTCAAAAAGTGCGATCGCTCACTCTGCTGGCTGTAGCAGCCCAACCTGCAAACAATTGGCACGCTCACTATTACTTTCAACGACAACTTTTTAGCATCAGCCGTGAGTTAGTTTTAGCAAGTAGTGTTCGCAGTCTTTTTGGAAATCAACCGCCTCATACTACTAAAAAGTTAGTAGCTGCTTTAGATAAAGATTTAGAACAATCTCCATCATCACACTCTTTATTTAAGTTGGTTTATTTACCCAAGGGTGGAGTTTCTATGCCAATGATGGTATGTGGTAGCAAGAGCGATCCGGTAGTCAACCCACCTGCATTGCATGACTGGTTAAATTGGTTCAAGCCAGAAGATAAACTCTGGGAATGCCCACAAGGGTATCATTTTTTTCACTATTTCTATCCTCAACAGGTTGGTGAAGAGATTTTGAGTTTTTGGCAACACCACCATCCGCATCTACTGGAAGCATCTGCACTATCTTTTAGCACTTCTGCAAATTAGTCTTGAAGAATTCAGAATTCAGAATCAATTACTACTGATATTTTTTGCAATCAAGAGCAGTTTGAGCAGTAGTAATTAATACTATTGCTTCGTTTTTACTGCTTAATTTTTTCTCTATTTTTAACAAGAAAGAATACATGCGTGAGTGTCAGAATACAGGAAAGGTATTTTGTACGACTGGCGATGAATAACCGGGTTTAAGTCCCCCATCAAATTTTCAATTTGGCGATCAATAATTGTGTCTGTGGTCTAGATCCCCCACTAATTAATTCTGATTCCTGAATTCTTCTTTTTAAGAATTAAGTTTTGTAAAGAGTATTGACTAATAAAAAAGATTTTCAATAAACTAAATTTGTAATCTCAATAATTGGCAATTGGCAGGGATGTCTGACGACAATCGCTAGCGTTTGCGACGAATTGGAAAAGCTTTACACACAAGTAAAGGGCTTCATATCCGAGTGCATAACAACTGATTTGCTGCACTAACGAGACATTTAACTGCTGAAATAAAAATCAATTAATTGAGTATTATTTGCAACAATCACTAACTGACTAACAATGCAGACATACGGCAATCCCAATGTCAAATATGATTGGTGGGCTGGTAACGCCCGCTTCGCCAACCTCTCTGGCTTATTTATTGGCGCTCATGTGGCACAAGCGGCGCTGACAACACTCTGGGCTGGGGCGTTTACATGGTTTGAAATCTCTCGCTACAACCCCAATGTACCGATGGGGGAACAGGGACTAATTTTGCTACCCCACTTAGCTACCTTGGGTTTTGGTGTAGGAGAAGGCGGTCAGGTAATCAATACTTACCCCTATTTTGTTATCGGTGCTTTGCACTTAATCTCCTCAGCGGTGCTTGGTGCAGGGGCACTTTTCCATACCTTCAAAGCTCCGAAAAACTTAAAAGACGCCACTGGTCGCGCTCGTAAATTTCATTTTGAATGGGACGACCCAAAAAAACTTGGTTTCATCTTAGGGCATCACCTAATTTTCTTAGGAGTAGGTGCTTTACTTTTAGTAGGAAGAGCCATGTTTTGGGGAGGAATATACGACTCCACAATTCACGATGTCCGAGTTGTCACTGACCCCACTCTCAACCCCTTGGTTATCTATGGCTATCAAACCCACTTTGCCAGTGTTAACAACTTAGAAGATTTAGTTGGCGGTCATATCTATGTAGGCTTGTTACTCATTGGCGGCGGTATTTGGCACATCCTCATAGAACCTTTACCTTGGGCGAAAAAGCTTTTAATCTTCTCCGGTGAAGCTATCCTTTCCTACTCTTTAGGTGGTATTGCCTTAGCGGGATTTGTTGCAGCTTACTTTTGTGCAGTGAATACTTTAGCTTATCCCGTAGAATTTTATGGCGCTCCTTTGGAAGTAAAACTTGGAGTTAGCCCTTATTTTGCCGACAGCATTAAGTTAGCAAATGGCGATTACACTTCCAGAGCATGGTTAGCAAATGCCCATTTCTTCTTAGCTTTCTTCTTCTTGCAAGGTCATTTATGGCACGCACTACGAGCAATTGGCGTTGACTTTAGCCGAATTGAAAAGGCATTAAATGCCATAGGTAGCGAATCATAATAAGTGCTGAGTTCTGAGTGCTGAGTTAGGAGTAGAGACGCGATTAATCGCGTCTGTACAGGAGTTAGAAGTTAGGAATTCTTCCCCCACTCACCACTCAGCACTCATGACTTAGCACGGGCTAAACGCCCCGCTTCCGCTAACAGCACTTTTAAAGGTATTTAACTATGACAATCTCAACTGATAGAACCTTAGCAGAAGACACAGATTTATCGTGGTTAGTGGGTAATGCCCGTTTAATTGATTTATCTGGTCAATTATTAGGTGCTCACATTGCTCATGCAGGCTTAATTATGTTTTGGGCAGGAGCAATCACAATATCTGAAGTTACACGCTTTGTCCCTAGCGTACCAATGTATGAACAGAGATTGACTTTGTTACCCCACTTAGCAACTTTGGGCTGGGGTGTAGGTGCTGGAGGTGAAGTAGTCGATACCTATCCCTATTTTGTAATTGGCATTTTGCACTTAGTTGCATCTGCTGTATTGGGCGCAGGTGGACTTTTTCATGTTTTTCGTGGTCCGGCAATTTTATATAGTGCCGGTGGACAGGCGGCAAAATTTCACTATGAATGGAATGACCCGAAGCAATTGGGTTTAATTTTAGGTCATCACTTAATTATTCTGGGTTTGGGAGCATTTTTGTTAGTGCTAAAGGCAATGGTTTTTGGCGGAATTTATGATACTAACTTGGGAAATGTCCGCCTGATTAGCAATCCCAATTTAAACCCAGTCACAATTTTTGGTTACTTAGTTGGTCTGAAAGATGGTAGCTGGACTCCTTTAGGGATGGCAAGCGTTGATAACTTAGAAGATGTCATTGGTGGTCATATTTGGATTGGCTTCATCTTAATTGCTGGTGGCGTATGGCATATTATTGTACAACCTTTTGCCTGGGTAAGACGAATTTTGCCAATTGATAATGGTGAAGAAATTCTTTCTTATAGCTTGCTGGGTTTAGCTTTGATGGCTTGGATTTCTACCGCGTTTGTGGGATATAACACGACAGTTTTTCCAAGAGAATTTTATGGTGATGAACGTTTAGGATTGGCAGATGTTCAGTTCTTCCTCGGTGTAGTGGCATTCTTAGGTTACGTTTGGCATTATTGGCGTTCATCCCGTCAATTTAATTCTTAATTAGATTTTGGATTTTGGATTTTGGATTGTGTAGTCCTTAACTGAGCAAATCATTCTGAATTCACCAATTTTAAATCCTGAATCCTGACTTCGTTCAACCTAGCTAAATAAACTCCTATGCCTGCGGTAAACGCAGTTCACTGCGGGCATTTTTTTGGAATTGTTATGAGGATAACTAATGTTAGCTATGATTTTTTGCGCCTTTTGCACTTGGACAATCATAATTCTATTTATTTCGAGTATTTGGTTAACCTTGAAAAAAGGCATTATTCATTTAAAAAGGTTACATCAAATTCCCTGTTCTGGTTGTGATTATTTCACTAATGACTACCGCCTCAAATGTACTGTACACCCAAAAAAAGCTTGTTCGGAACAAGCGATTGGTTGTATTGATTTTGAACCGAAAACTTCTGCCTGTAATGCTTGCCAAAAGGGACGGCGAAAGCTTTGTTAAATATATATCAAGGGTGTGATCGCCTTTCATATTGGTGCTGCGATCGCTAATCATTTTACCACTCATTATTGATGCTTCATCTTTTCAAGCTGAGTGTAATCATTCGGATAGGCGTTCTCGAAAATAAAGACGATATAAATTACAAAGGCATTGAACTTTATTTTCTTTAAATTTAATTAAGCCCAGACTGCGTAATTTAAAACTTTGTGTATAGTCTAATTGCACAGGAATATCACTCTCAATAACTTTTTTCATCGCTACTTTTAACAATTTATCTTCTTCCAGTAGTGAAAGATAGGGATGTAAAAAGCCTCTAAATAATCCCTCGTCAGTAGGAGCAACTTTCAGAAATTGTTCTAAAGTTAAGTTACTTGTAGCAATTTGATAAAGAGCAGTCCTTAATAAATAAGGATGACCATCAATCATTTCCTTTAATTGTCCGATTTCTGTATCTGACCAATTTAATTTATGTCGTTGCACTAATTCTTTTATTTGTGTGACGTTGAATTCTCCTATTTCAATAGGTAAACCCACATTAAAGGGGGATTTATTGACATTTAAGGAAATATATACTTCTTGAGAATGAGCAATTATTAAACGCAATTTTTGCCAGATTTCTTCGTTTTTACCGTTTTCATGCCAAGCTCGGAGTAGAGCAAAAAATTCTTGAGCAATTTCGGGATAAGGAAAAATTTTATCAATATCATCTAAGCCTAATACTAGGGGAACATCAATATTTTTTAATAAATAGTCTTTTAAATAATTAGTGCAGTTAACTTGACTGCTTAAGCGTTTTTTCCAAGATTGATCTATTTTATCTTCTAGTCCTAATTCATAACTCAGAGTTGCACAAAATGCTTGTAAAAAATTATTGAGATCGGTAAGGTTTTCTTGACTCCATAAATTAAAAGAAACTGTGCGATAACCTTTTTTTTACTATGCTCAAGAATGCGGCTCATTAAAGAAGTTTTACCCATCTTTTGCGGCGCTTTGATGCGGATTAACGCCCCTGGTTGGAGGATGAATTCATAACATTTAGTTTCTACCTCTGGACGCTCGATATAAAAAGGAGAGTTAAGAGGAACTTGACCATCAGGATTTTCAAAAATCCCTAAGGAGTTATTCTCTTTTACTTTTGGTGTTGATTGCTCAACAATGGCTAGATTAGTTAGCAATTGTTGCTTAATAAACTGACTAACTCCCTTGTAAACTAAATTATTTGTTGATGTTGGCTTGGTGATAGAAAGATGATCGTCATCTGTAGCGGTAGGTTGGACATCTTTGATGGCTGGGTTAGCGCTATCTGGGTCTACAACTAAAAAACCTTGAGTGGGTTTCGTTTCATAATAAACTTTTGTAGTAATTTCCAAAGAATCAACATTTTGCCGATACCACTCGTTAAGTTGACGCAGTTGGGGAATATGTGCTTTTAATTCATTAATACTAACAGAGGTTCTTGCCAAAATACCAATTTTATCGACTAAGTTAGCGAGATGAGAACCAGTGTGAGGAGTGGATAGAAATACAATTCCTTTTGTCTGTTGAATAACTGTTTTTTTTTGAAATGTCTGTGCATTACGCAGCATTTCTTTTACTAATAATCCACCCATACTATAAGCGATAAAAATTATTGGGTATTTTCCAAGATCATAAACTTCTAAATATTCTTGTAAATTACTAGCACGGTCAAAGAGTGGCATTGTTGAACCCCTCCATTCAAAGGGTTCAGCCTTGTAGCCAAAAGACCAAATACCTAAATCTGGTCTTTCTTGTCCCAGCCACGTTAACCAGAAATTATCATCGTCGCGTAGTTCTTGCGGATGCCAAGTTCCGCGTGCGTCACCACCTAAGCCGTGAACAAAAATCACATCCCCGCACCGCTTTGGGTTGTCACATCCTGATATTTTGATTAAACCAGTTATCTCTGTGGGTTCAGGTTTTGGGGTTTTACCAAAAAAGTTTTTAAAGGGCATAGATAGTATGGGGAGAATTAAAGGGTGACAAATTCTTCTTATGCCACGGCCACAGCGCGACTTAAAACTAGGATACAGCTATCACGTCACTACTCGGTGCAATAACCGCGAGTTTAAATTAACGCGTCACGAATGCCGTCAGGTGTTTCTCTATGCTCTCAAAAAGGCATTGGCTAAGTTCCAATTTAAGCTTTATGCCGTATGTATTATGTCTAACCATGTCCACTACCTACTTGAGCCAGCACAACCGAACGATTTACCCAAAATCATGCATTGGCTCAACTGGTACACAGCAATGTGTTTTAACCGAATGTTAAACCGTAGGCTCAACTGGTACACAGCAATGTGTTTTAACCGAATGTTAAACCGTACAGGACATTTTTGGGAAAAACGTTATCACAGCACAGGATTTGAGCAAAGTGACCATCAACGGGCATTGAATACGCTGCGGTATATTCACGCCAATCCGAAAGCGGCAGGAATGCAAGAAGGCTTTTTCTATGATTTTAGTAATTATGGAGTCTATGACCGACTTGGGGATGATGGTTTAACAACTTGGCATCCGGCTTTTTTGACGTTGGGTAAAACTTTGAATGAATGTGCTGCTAAATATCGGTTTTTTTGTAAGAGGTACAAACCAAAAGCGAAAACAGAAAAACGGTATTTTTGGGGTAATCAATTTTTGCCTAAAGTAATTAAAGGCAAAGGTAAAAAAACATCACCGGGACAGATGCGATTGCCTTGGGATATTTGGGAGGCAAATAATCCAGAAATTGTTGATGTGGCTGAGAAATTTATTTTTGCTAATTGTTACAATCCGCAAGTTGCAGGGATGATTTTTAGAAATCACAGTCAATGATTTGAGATGAAGATAGGAGCAGTGTCTCTATTTATCACTAAAAATGTCTTTTTTTGGGAATTTTTGGGAATTTTAACGATACTAAACTAGCTCTTTTCAAGTTCCTTTGTGTTATTTTTTTTTCTTTGCCTGGTGCCAGCCTGGTGCCAGGTATCGAATCTCCGAAAGCCTTATTATTGTGTGGAAAATTTCCTATTAATAAATCTTTGCAATTCTTTGAAAACCTTATCTGTTACAATTCACAAGTCTCTGCAAGAAGAAAGAAAGGTACCGAATTCCACCGCTACGTATTCCCGCCGCCCGTACAATCTCCCGTACCTCCGAATTCCAGACTCTTTAATTCGTACTGCCACCAATCTATACGCCGACTCATTATTATAATACGGGAGTTCTCCTACTTTAGATATTCTCTGACCCTCCCGACCTATTAGGTTCATGGGTAATTCCTCATATCTGATCCACTCCCCATCCTCTTTTTTCCATCCCACTCTTTTATCAAAATCATTATACCCTTTCTCGTTCCAATTTCTCCATTTTTTCTTCTCCCAATCAAAATCGAGAGAATTTCCAGTATCCAAATATATTTTTTTCTGGACACTATAGCCAAAATGTCCCTTGGAGTTTTTTACCCACAGTGTATCTAGTTGTTTTAAATCCTTACAATTAAAGTTTTTGACATCAGCTAACTCTAAAATACTCTCTTTTTCTCTTCCTGCTGAATAGAGAAGAAATTGCCAATTTTTATCATCTGCTTACCTCCATCTTTGCTGCTGCATCAAATAGTCTAATTCATTCAATAAATGTTTCTTTAAAGATTGATCATAAACTGGATTGGAGCCGTCTAATCCTTTAAGTTGACGATAAAGCAAAGCCACAATATCAGCATTGCCATTGTAGAGAATATTTGGGTCTAAAGTAAATAATTCAACATTAGATTTAAACTTAAATTTTAGAATTATGAGATGTTCAAATGCTTTCTTGTAATCTTCTAAAGCTTTAGATTTATCTAAGCGACCTTTAACATAGTATATATAAACTAAAGTAGCCAAATTGGTTGGAGCGTTATCAATTTTGGTTTCTATTTTTGATAATTCTTTTATACTTCTAGCAAAAATCTCGGTTTTCTTTCTAAAATCAGTTTGATTTCGCTCTTTTTCTTCTCTGTAAAGGTATTGATACCCTAAAACCAACGCACTATCTAATAAAACCTCTTTTAGCTTGAGATTCTTAATTTTATCTTGCAAAACCAACCCTGCAATATTCAAGGACTGATTCGCTTCGTTTGTTTTCCCTTTTTGTTGCAGTTGAGAAGCAACTGCTGATAAGTCTCTAATTTTAGCAATAGAATTTTTAAGTTCACTTGTATTTCTGTCAGCAGTTTCAAGTTCTTGTTGTTTTTTTCTAACTTGTGCCTGGATATTTGTAAACTTGTTTTGGAAATTTTTAACTTGCTGTTCAACCTGACTAATTTCTTCAGATTTAGATTTTAGTTCTCCTTGTAATTTTTTAGCATCATTAGTTAATTTATTTTTTTCTACTTCCAAACTATTTTTATCTTTTTGAGCTTTATCTAAATCTGTTTTAGCTTTTTTAGCTTGTCTTTGAGCAGTTTTTGCTTCTTGCTTGAAGTTTTCTGATTTGCCCTTTGCTTGATTAAGTTCTTGGGTAGCTTTTTGAGATTTGTCTTGAGCATCGTTAGCAGTTTCTTGAGCCTTTTTAGCTTTTTGTTCTTCAAGTATTGCTTGCTTACCAGCTATAGATACCACTATTATAGATACACCTAAAGTAACAAATAAAACCACTACTCCAAAACGTATTCTTTTCCTAGCAGTTACCAATTGTTTTTCTGCTTCTTGTTTAGCTTCAGCTTCAATTTGTCTAGCCTTTTCTGCTGCTTCCTTTTCTTTCCTTTCTCTTTCTAATTCTGCCTGTACTTCTGTTTGTGCTAGTTCCTCTTCTCGCTCTCGTTTACGACTAGCTGCTAAAAATTCTAAATCTTGAAAACCTAGACTTTTATCCTTTGCCCAAGCTTCGGCTTCTGCTAAAGCATTTTCTCTCAATAACCTAGAATCATCCTGTTTTCCTGATAATATCCACTGACGATAATTCTCTGCATAAGGACGCAAACTTGCTAAACTTTTCTCAATCCATAAGTTATCAAAAATAGTTTTATAAATCAGGTTATAAACCTTTAATGTACTCTCTTCTTTAACAACGATTCCCGCTAACTGTAAATCACTCTGTTCAATACTACTATCAATATCAATTCCACCTGAGTACCATACTTGCTGATATAAATTTAAGAAATATGCGGCTTTCTGTTCATCTCTTTTTAAAATTCTATCCCGAATCGTTCTAAAATGTTCTGGTTCATCTTGAGATTCCCAATTCTGAATTACTCTATCTCTGACTAAATTCTCTACAAAAGGAGCTTCTTCATCTGGAAGAATTACAGTTGCAGATTTACGGACAAATTCACAGACTTTCTGAGTTAAAAAAGGCTGTCCTCCAGTCCAGTCTAAAATCGCTTTGAGTATGGCTTTCGGGTTGCTAGTTTGTCCAGAGAATCCTTTGATTAAAGGTAAAGCCTCTGCAAATTCAAATCCGGTTAATTCAATTCCTTTGCCAATGTTAAAAGGAGTACGTTTTTTATCTTGAATTAACTCAGAAGGAGTAGCTACTCCTAAAAGCACAAAATTAATGCGTTGATATTGAGGATTATCAACTCTTTGATTAAAGAATGCTCGAATTAAAGCAAAAAAATCATCAACCGGAAATTTTAAACTGAGAACACTATCAATTTCATCTATAAAAATAACAATCTGTGTGGGAACTAATTTTAGTAATTTTTCAATAAATTTACCAAAAATCTGCACATCAGAAAATCGGGAATTTTCTTCCCATAATTCATCTATATCAAACTGCTCACCTAAGTTTAAATTCTCAGAACCAGCAATAGTATCAATAATCCCAGAATACCATTGTTCAGACTTTAGCCCTGATGTCCCAATTGCAGTTAAATCAATAGATATACAAGCAATTCCTTCACCCTGTAACCTTTGCATTGTGCGGACACGCAAACTGGATTTACCCATCTGTCGAGAGTTGAGGACAAAACAAAACTCTCCAGCTTTCACAGCCTGATACAAATCTGCATCAGCCTTGCGTGTGACGTAGGTAGGTGCATTAGCAGGAAGACTACCACCAAATTGATATTGATAATCTTGGGGAACAGGCGAATTTATAGTCATACTTTATATGGCTAATAGTTTAAATTATACCTAGAAATCGTGTTGAGGTACTTCAAAGTCGTGTTGAGGTACTTGAAAATCGTGTTGAGGTACTTCAAAGTCGTGTTAAGGTACTTGAAAATCGTGTTGAGGTACTCCAAAGTCGTGTTGAGGTACTTGAAAATCGTGTTGAGGTACTTCAAAGTCGTGTTAAGGTACTTGAAAATCGTGTTGAGGTACTCCAAAGTCGTGT
>NZ_JBALDA010000047.1:0-38587 GCF_036917535.1 Nostoc sp. | reverse complement strand
TCGGTCTTTTTTCATCACCTGATTGACGTTTAGCATTTTTCTGTCTCATTCCAATCGCCAATCGTTACTTTACCTTATTAAGCGACAAGTCTATTGGTCAGTGTCTACAAAATATTCATCTAACTCAGAAATGAGTAAGCTGACATTTTTATGGGTTTTAAACGACTCCCAAATTCCTTTAACATCTCGTTCATAGCTCCTATAATTAACTGTGGTGATAACTTTTAATACTCGTTCCTTGGCTTCTTCATCAATTGGTCATAGTTTTTTGTACCCAACAGGAGAAAATTAGAGGGTCGTCTACAAAGACTTTGAGCCAGCGATCGCATTCTGTTGCTAGCGACACTAGGAGATAGCCACTCGTTTTCTTGAAGTTGAAACAGTAATACTTGCAGCGACTCATTACCATGCTGATGATCGGCAATCATGTATGCGTTCCAAATTGCTTCCGCACTCTGAGCAGGTAGCTCCAAGTCATCAATAGTTAATTGTTGAGCAGAAGCGTTGTAGCCAATTTTCTGAAATAAAGATGCTACGTTTTCTGGATTATCTATGTGCCTGACATCATCTAATTGGAGTAGTCGCCCCTTCATTGCCGTATTTCCCTTGCCTAAAAGTTAAATCCTTTGCTGTGTATCGACCACAATTAATCTTGAATTGGCAGCTTAAATCCGCGATGGGCAAAACCCACCGCACACATCAAAACTGAGCAAACAACTAATTCGGCAAATACTTAGCCAACAAATCCTGCCCCTGAGCGCCCATCTCTTCCAACATCCCCTCAATCTTCTCCATCGCTAGCGGCGACGGTTTAGAGCGTCCATTTTCCCAACGGTTAATTGTTGTATATGTCACACCGAGAGTTGGTGCAAATTGTTCTTGCGTAAGCCCGAAGGCAAGCCGCAAATCATGAATGATCTGCCCCACCTCTGGCTGTTTGATAGCCAAGGGTTTTTTGATAGTCATTTAACAAAAGAAACTTTACCTTCTAGCTTAAGTAGCTGATGCTATATTGCTTGTTATATATTAGTCAGGCTAAAACTGGTCGTCCCCAGTACATACACTGGAATGTATTTTTATAGTAAAATTTCTTGCTTGAATGAAGGGGAGTTTTTTAAGTGATGCCGAACTTGAATTCTTAGAGGAAAAGTTGGGAAATAGCGATGTCTACGACGGGCTGCGCCTACGCTCTTGACTTGTCGCTATGTCTCTACGCACCCCATCACCCCTACCAACAAAACAAAATCCCCGTCTCAAGTGCGGGGACTGTGGCTTTCTCTAAGCAGTTTTATCGATACAAATGTACTGTAAGTGGTGGCAAAATACAAGTGATCGCCTCCGGCAGGCAAGTACGCCATCGCACCCCCATCAAGCAGGTATCATAGCTAACCAAAGAAATTCTTAGAGTAAAAATTGCCTTTGGTGCGTAGTTTACCATCGTAGGCATCGCCTCAGCTTGTCCCGTAACTGAAGGGCGATCACATAATATGCAAATTGTCCATCCGACTTGTAATCGTCAGGCTACAAGCTTAGATTTAAGTAGGTGTAAATTATATAACTCAACTTATGAACGAAAGGGCTAGTGAAGTCATTCAGATTCAGAAAGCTTCTCAAGTAGCATTAGAACATTGTAAAAAATGGGAGAAGTATTATAGATTAAGTAGCACAGGTTTCCAGTGGGCATATTTTATTTCACAGTTTGCTGCTGTTGCTCTATCAGGAATTACACCAATATTAATATTGATGGATAATACACCTAAATATGTCCAGGCAATTCCACCTGCAATAGCATCTATTTCTGCGTCTTTGGCTGTTTATAATTGGAGGTCTAGTTGGGTTCGTTCTCGATGTGGTGCTAATTCACTTGAAAATGAAAGACTAAATTTTGAACTAAGAATAGGTTCAGACTACAGCCTAAATCTACCCGATGAAGTAGCAATTGAAAATTTTAGAAAAAATGTCATGCGAGTTCAAAATCAAACTTTAGAAGAATGGGAAAAGATAGTGGTCAAGGAATCTGAAAAGTCTAATATTTCCCAACAGAATTAGCCTTGAGGAAATTACACATCTTTCAAATACTGCTGCGCTTTTATTTAATGCGATCGCCCCATCGCCCCCTACAACTGCACCATCTTCACCCCTGCCACTTCCATCATCACCGTGGTAATCGGCACAAGCCGCCCCACAGTTGTGTAGTGACTGCCTCCTATTGGCGTTGTTGTGGCACGCTCCCGAAATCGCTTCATGGTGATGTGAAACCACTCCCGCGTTTTTAGCATCGGTAGCCTGTACAGTTGGCGAGTGTTGACAAAGTAAAAAAATAGCCAATCCGCCTCAGTGTACATAAAGCAGCCGGGGGTTCCCTTCTCTAAATTACTGTGAGTTTCAAAAAACAAGTTACGAGTTTTATTCCACCTATCGCCCTTAATCTCAATCAAAATTTCGCTACTGTGAGTTGTCCAGATGAGGTCAATATCTCTGCGTTGGTAAGCTGGGTCACTCTCAACGTTAACAACACTAATAGTTTCTGGTTTGGAGCGCAGCCAAGCGGAGATATCACTAGCAGCCAGCTTTGCTACTTCTTGAGCTTCGTGCATAGTGTAGGTCATGGCTGCATCTCCAGAGCAAGGCATACTAGTTTATTATTTCACTTTCATTGCCAGAGCGTCTAAATTAAATCAACTTTAGCTCGCCTGTGGGGTTTTTGTTTTGTCATGGGGTCATGAGCGGGTGCGTAGGCATAGCCCGCTGCAGGCATCGCTTTACCTCACACTTTCTTGATACATAACCAAATTAATGATAGTTAAATACTTTTATACTTATATACCAATTCTGTATGAAGACGCATATTAAAGAATCCCACCACCTGCAGCACATCTCTTTGGTAAGGTAAGGTTGGGAGGGGTCAAAATAATGTGCAGGTTCACAGAGAATTAGTATTACACCCAATAATGCTAAACATTTTGAAGTTCCAAAGAATGATATATACTGCGAAGATGCTTTAAAGCTCTTTCTTTGCGTTTACGCAATGTTGCTTCATTCTGAACTTCCTTACCTTGTAAAATTAAATGCAATTGAATTTCCTTCCATGATAAATTTTTGATCATCTTCAAGCTCAAAATTTCTTTTTCTTCTGGCTCTAACTTTTCAAAGGCTAAGTTTACCCTTTTGAATAATTCCTCTTCAATTTCTTCAGAGAAGGCAAGGCTAGCATTAACATGAATTTCAGTCATGCTTTCCTCAAATCGCAAAAATCTACTACGTTCTCGACTCTGTTCTCTAATAATGTTATAAGCTGTTGCTCGAATCCAAGCAAGAGGTTTCTCAATCTGTTTGCCTGTTGCTAGGAGTTTGATTCCACGCATATATGCCTCATTGATTACCCAAGTAGGGGTATAAGAATTACTGAGATTGAATTGGGCAAGGCTGCGCTTAATGAAAGCTAACATCGAGTGGGCAGAAGAACTTCCAGAATCAAGTAAGACCCGAAATTCTTCGTCAAATGCCTCACGACCTAAAGCTGGCATCCCATTTCCTCCAGTGAAGTAGTAAGTATTACACCTTCTTATTCGTTTTTCAAATGAACTAACCTCTTAATAGATAGTGATAAAATGAACTTTTTGTGACTTTTGAATCAAATTCTCATCAAATTACCCTCTGAACTGTCACAAAAGTCAAACTTTTTCACTATTCATTATGTGAGGTCACAAAACTCAAACATTCTCACTGTATAATAGGAGGTTAACCAAGCCAAATATGTTCACAAACTGGAAATTAAAAGGATACTGCGTATCTCTAACGAATTCTACAACTAGATGGATATGTAAGTCCGAACAGAATTTGGTGATAAGGAGCTAGTACCAATGGTCGATTTTTCTTTCTCAAAGGAAATTAAAAATCCAGAGTTACCATTAACTCATGAGCAGAAGAACATTATCCGAGAGTATTGTTCTTTAGCAAGTCTAAGCAGTTTATCAGAATCAGAGGCACAGCGGATAGCAGATATCCTAGATATCGCTCAAATAGACCAAATACTTGATTTTTGGATGACAGAAGCCGACTATATTATTGGTCATAATTTAAACCTAATTAATGAAAATGAACAGAAGAATTTCCAAGCTAGATTAAGAGAATATCTAGTAACCGATTGTGGGGATTTGAAGCAAATTACTTTTCGGCATACCAAGTAAATTTGTCTGATAAACTAAGAACATAGTCATCACTATGTTCTTAGTTTTATAATCAAAATATAATTTAAGAGCTACATTCTGCTGGTTCAAAACTGAGACTACAAAATAACTATCACGCAGAGTATAGCTACTAGTGTTAAACAGTAAGAAGCAAACATTAAATAAGCAACAACCGCCGCCATTCCCTCAGTTTTTTGCTCTTTAATACTGCCGAGCTTGGATGCAAATGAATTAAATAATCGAAGCATATTTGTCTCTCCAGAATTATGTTTACCTTCAATAATTAGTGATAGTTGCTATTAATATGTGACTGGTTTTAATACTGCTAATCACTGCTCTCCATCTTTGTATAAAAATCTCACAGTCCGATGGCGTAACCGCCCGCCTTCTCAACGAGACGCTCCGCGTAGCTTGCTTCCACGAAGTGGTACGGCATCGCCCTTACATTCCATAAAGTTGCACTCCTATAGCGATCGCCCTTAAAAAATTCTTAGAGGAAAAGTTGCACCCCTGGAGCGATCGCCTTTACAGAATACAAGCGAGGAAAAATTAAACGAGGTAGAGGAGCAATCGCCAAAGTAGTGAAAATCAGCTTTCTGACGGGGTGACAAGACCGCTAAGAGCTTTGCCCATCAAACTTTTTATCTATTTGACCTCTTTATAGATAGAGTCTTATTGACAGGCTTGTTGACAATGAAATAGCCTTCGCTTTGTGGATTCATCCCATACTCTGGTCAAATGTACCAATTTTATGGCACAACAGCCAGACAATCTTTTTGAAGGTAATTGGGCTAAAAGGCAAGCTTAGTCTGATTTGCTGGACGCTTGTCACCCCTTCAGATCAGCTTTATTGATTCAGTTGTTGTAAAGCGATTTTGAAGAGTCAGCGTAGGCGTAGCCCGCCGCAGGCATCGCCCTGTTGCATCCACTGATTGAGTTGCTACTATGGGCAGATATACAGAAACCCTATACTGAACCTGAAACATCCTCTTCTTTTCGTGGAAGAAACATAAACCACATTAAAAGTCCCCTTCCGAGGGGCTTTTTTATGGCGGTGATGGTAGCAATCAGCTACGCTGGGCGGTTACGCCATCGCTCCTCTAAAATTCTTAGAGTCAAAATTGGGAAACTGCGATCGCTGGAAGCTGGATTGTGAAATGGTTCTAACCAGGAGTGTTAAAGATAGCAAGCAAGTTAGAATATATTTTCAAGTGAAATCCCGTCTAAAGATAACTTAAGTTCTACATCTTTATGGCAAATAGATGAGGCTTTTTGCCATCTAGCAAAGCACTAACAGTCATATCGTCCATGACATTGATTGTCGTCCGGCAGCGATCTAAAAACCAGTCAACAGTCAGCAGTAAAGCAATGTACTTCTTAGGTAAACCAACGGATGCAAAAATCGAAGTCAGAATCACAACTAATTGCTGTCCTAAATTCAAATGTAATCCTAAGACTTGGGAGATAAACAACGCAGACATGGCTTGATTTCACGATTGCCATAACTGGCATAGTAACTATTATTACAATGATTAGCTACTGAGTGAATATTTTCAATATTTAAGCAGGATGACCCGACACCAAAAAAAGTGATTGCGATATACTGAACCTAAATTGTCAAAGGAAGTATATCTGATGAACTCTCCTGATAAGAAGAATCTGGCAGACAATCAACCGTATAAAATTTACGAATTTAAAAAAACTAATCAGTCAAATATCTCTGGTTATTTAGTAGTTAGTACTGCGAAACTGAATGTAGAGACATCAGAAGATAATTCTAAGAGCTATTTATCATCAGTCGCTAATAAAAAGTTTTTTCAGAGCAATGATGGAGAAGCTGAACCTTCAGCCCAAAACATGATTGAGAAAATTGCGAAAAGTTTGTCATCAAGCCCGGAACCAGAAATTATTATAAATATTCATGGATATAGTTCTACACCATCAGATACAGAAACAGGCTGTCAAAAAATTTATGAATATGTGAATACACATATTCAGCAACCAAATAAGTATATTTTTATAGGATATAGATGGCCATCGGAAAACCCCATAAAAACGGATGAGTCTGGTAACTTTAGGCAAAAGCTAATAAACTCACTTTCTTCTCTACCAACTTTACTAGCTATCAATTTAGTTCTGGGACTAACAATTAGTATATGGTCTGCCATAGTTTTATTGTTCCTAAATATTTTGAGTAATAGCGCTGTCCACTTTTTCACAGCGATGTTAATTTTATTTGGCATTATATCTTCGATTATTTTTACATTAATTATTCTCCGAATATCTACTTATTTTCGTGATACTTATAGAGCGAGTAATTATGGGGTTACAGATTTAGTTGAATTGCTCAGACAGCTTGATTGTACTGTAAAGTTACCCCCAAATAAACGCATTAAATTATCTTTTATTAGTCATAGTATGGGATGCTTTGTAGTTACAGATGTAATTCGTATTCTCTCTGATGTATTTGACGTTAAATCGATTAATAAAAAACCGGATTCGGATATTGGTAATGTATTTCGCTTAAGCAGACTTGTACTAGTTGCAGCTGATATTCCTGTAGAAAGTATCTTGCCAGGACGTGCTAATTTTCTTCGTTCTTCTTTACGTCGCTGCGAAGAAGCTTATATATTTTGTAATGAGGGAGACTTAGCGTTACGATTCACCTCTACTGCCGCAAATTATTTTAGCTTTCCAGCGCGAACTCGTATTAGTGGATACAGGCTTGGTAATATAACAGTTAAGCATTTCAACAATAAAAATGATTTAGTTGGTTACACACCTAGATATGGAGTCGTTAATTTACAGATACAAGACTCTGACAAAGGTTACAGACTTGATAACCCTTATAAATATTTAGAAATTCGTTCTTCTAATAGGGAACATAGAAGACTTGAAGAGATAACTAAAATTTCTGAAAACTCGGTACAACCCGCGGATTTATTTACATATTTTGACTGTACAGATTATAAAGATGAACCTCAAAAACAGATAGGAATTGTTAGTGATGCCATCCAAAAACCAGCAATAAATTTGGGGAATTATATTTTCCTAACCTGGGCATTTATTCGGAAGTCTATTAACAATAGAGATGCTCAAGGTGTTGATACCCACACGGGCTATTTTGAAGGTGATTTTAGTCAGAAAGCTATCTACGAATTAGCTTTTTTAGGATTTCAAGGATTTTTGCACTCTTTGTCAATTGAAGGAGAGGAGTTGGAGCAAATTCACGCTTTTTCTCAAAAATGCCAGTCAAAGCAAATTCAAGTGATTCTTGCGCCACAAATTTATCAAGAAAAAACTCCAGATTAGACCGTACAAAAAGCGTTCAATCGCTAATCGAGCATAATATTTTACCTGCTGCCACCAGGATTTATCCAATATTTACTTGTTGATATAGCAATAGCAGGGATTTATCAGTTGGAGCTTAAGGATGGGGAGTGATAAGGTTTTCAGTTCTGGTCCAAGTGGGAGCGATGCCGTACCACTTCGTGGAAGCAAGCTACGCGGAGCGTCTCGTAGAGAAGGCGGCAAGCTACGCACCGAAGCGTGAGAAATGCGGGCTCCTCTCCTGTTGTAAAACGACTCTTTGAAAAATTTGATAATAGGGCTGCACAGGCATTTGTTGAGGTTATAAAAACTGATTTAAAATTAAAAAATAGAATACAAAGTCCAGGACAATTAGCACGTCTTCGGAATCTTGCTAATATTTTATTAAATCGAGTAGGGTTGAGAGAAGATGTTAAAGATTTTCTTGAACTTGTGACAGACGAAACCAAGACTGATGAGTTCTATCGAAACATTAGATCATAGAACTTTAGTACAGGGAGTGTTTGTGAAGTCTTGCTAATACTATTTCTTTCTACACCTTGGTTATGAATCTGTGCTTAGAAGCTGTAGCATTTATCAATTCCCTGCGTGCCCCAACTCTTGGAGTCTACATACTAGTACGAGAGGAAAAGTAACACTGTCAAATGCAGTGGGCGTATGTGAATGGGGAGTGCAAATAACTTGGGAGGTAGGCTCAAAAGTAGCCATCCTTAAAAGAGTGTGTAACAACTCACTAGCGGAGTTCCTTTAGATGTTCTACTAAGGAAGACTGTTTTAGGCATTGGTTTTAAAATGACGTTTTGATTCATTTATTCTTTTTCGTAGTTGAGTAATCGTAAAATAAGTAAACAATATCCCTAAAGGTGCAACAGTCGATGCCGATTCAGGAACACGTTTACTCTTTACTGTCACATTGGAGTCAGCAGCATCACCTGTGTAATAAACGTAATTAAAAGCGTCTTTATCATTAAGAATACTTGCACGTAAAAACAAACCACTCCACCGGGCAATTGTTTCAATAGCTACATCTTGATTAAGAGTAGAATTTATCGGGTCAGGAATTGCACCAGCAGGATTATTTGTATTTGTGATACTAAAATGATTGGCACCTTTGATATTAATCAGTGCAGCGGGTGGATTTTTAATTTTGTCATAAGTTAAACTAGCCCGGAAAGGTAGTGCTCTACCATCACGATCCCCTTGCAGGAGTGCAACTGGTATTCCATCATTGTTAATAGGAAGATAAACATCATTCTCATCGCGAAGACCACCACCAAAGAATGCTCCTGCTACAATTTGTTTGGGTCGTGAGAAAGAACTCGGACAAAGTGTTGGTGTCACGCATAAATTTCCAATTGCAGATAATCCTACAGCGCTGCCTAACGAATGACCCAATAATCCTACTTCCTCTGTATCCAGCTTGCCTACAATAGGTGAATTAGCATTCTCATTTTCAACTACAATTTGTTGTAAAGCTGTATCAATTTGGGTAGTTTGGGGTAACAATGCTTCGCCAAATATTGGAGCTATACGCTTGCTGTTTGGCACCACTACTACAAATCCATAGCGTGCAACTTGTTGAGCGTAATTAGAGTAATTTGATTTGTCAACTAGTGCGCCTTGTAGTAATAGTGCTACTGGAAAGGAATAATTGCTTGTTTTTAAGTCTGTTGGATTAGGATAGTAAATATCAGCTAGATTATTATCTCCAGTAATAGTAGTACTGTAGCTAGCAACGTTGTCAAACACAGGTGTCGGATTAAAAGAAGAAGCAGACGCTATTTCATTAATACCCAATACGAGTAACGATGTGCTTGTACAAACTACTGACAAAGCTTTGATACTCAACAAAATAGCTACTCCCTTTCTAAGCAACAAGACGTATTTATTCTAATACTTCTGTCTAAAATACCATAGTATTTGTACCCTTGTTTTTTTTACCGTAGGTAGATGTTAGGGTGTAACCCAAGAGGTTTTAGAAACTCAAACCTGTCCTTTACCAATCATTAAAATAACGTTGATGCCATTACTGCGCTGCGATCGCTGTAAATTTTTAAAGCAACTTGTACTATTTTGTGCCGATTAGTTACAGTGACAATGGTTATATTTAGTTATGCATACCAAGTGTGATCGCCTTGAAGGAAGCTTCCGTACCATTGCCCCTACGCATGGCAGGTACAAATGAGCGAGCTCTGAGGCAGTAGATAATTTTACCTCTTGTCTTGTAATCAGGAAAGTAGCATTTTTCTGTAGTATACTGTATTATAATAATATCCTGCGTGCCCCAACTCATGGAGCCTACATACTAGTACGAGAGGAAAGGTAACACTGCCAAATGCAGTGGGCGTGTGTGAACGGGGAGTACGAAGAACCGGGGAGGTAGGCTTAAAAGTAGCCATCCTTAAAAGAGTGTGTAATAACTCACCAGCGGAGTCCCTCTAGTAGCTGAGAACACGCAATGCTCCACCAACTTGCACGCAGAATTATATTAATTCGTAATAAGAAAGTTAGATTTCATCAAGGTTTTTAGGGTTGCATTGGTAGCCTGATTTCTAAAAATTGGTATTAGTTATGACTAATGGGACTTAGGCAAAAAACACCGATAAAATGACCTCAAACGTATATCTCAAAGGGTTTTGACATTGTTTTGCTTGGTTTGTTAATATATCTGGGTTTCAGGCGTTTTCGGGCATTTGGTGTATTTCCCTTACCCCGCAAGGGTTTGAGGCTTATTTATTCCTCAAAAATGTTTAAGTCCCACTAACATATTTAAGCTAATCAACCAAATTGCGATCGCAGAAGCACAGTTATATACCACGCAATTCCTCGCGCCCTGTGTCAAAGGTGGACGAGTTCGCACACGGGTAGCCGGAATGATTACTGGACAGTCGATTGGACAACTGCTGATGGTGTTCGCCATAGTAGTGCGATCGCTAAAACTGATTTGACTGTTGTTAGTTCTGGCATTTGTCTGAGTGGACGCGATGGCGATTTTGACTTGCAATCCTTAGTGGGTGTGATGGAACAACAAGAATGGTGAGAATGATGAACATCTTTTTTCACGAACAGCTTTACCGCACTAATGCTGTGATGGCAAAGTTAAAAAACTATCCTGTAACAATTTGTGGCGCTGGAGCATTAGGAGCTAACATAGCTGAAAACTTAGCTCGGTCTGGTTTTGATAAACTTACAGTGATAGATCGCGATCGCATTGAGGAGCGCAATCTTTCAACTCAGCCTTACTACCGTTCTGATGTGGGAGCGTTCAAGGCGAAAATTTTAGCGAACAATTTATATCGAGCAATTGGTACTAAAGTTGATGCTAAGACAAAAGAGTTAACACCAGCAAATACAACTCAACTACTCCAAGACAGCCAGTTAATTGTCGATGTTTTTGATAATAGCGTGGCACGTCAAGCAGTGAAAGATTATGCAGAACAATCAAGCATTCCTTGTCTTCATGCTGGACTATCAGCAGATTATGCAGAAGTGATTTGGAATGAGGTTTATCGCATTCCTTCCAAGGTTAATGATGATGTCTGTGATTATCCATTGGCACGAAACCTGGTGATGTTAACCGTTGCTGTGGCCTGTGAAGTGATCGTTTCATTCATTGCGACAGCACAACAGCGTAACTTCACCATTACGCAGAAGGATCTGACTGTTCAATCTCTGTTTTTGTAGATTGCGTAGACTGATTTTATCCTGCCAAAATGGAATGCACAGATGTTATTTATGCCCGGTTGAAATTAACTACGATTGGCACTGACTTTGGCTGCTCAAATCTTCCAGAGTAAACTTCCGTTATTTCCCACTCCCTACTCCCCTATGTTCAGCAATTTGGCCATCGCCAACCGTTGCAGTTTACCAGTAGCACCACGAGGTAGTTGATCTAAAATGTGAATTTGCTTGGGAACTTTGAAGTCTGCCAGCATAGTTGCACAGTGAGCTAAAAGTTCTTTTTCACCAGCTTCTGTTTTCAGAACTACAGCCGCATGGATATCTTCTCCTAAAGATTTGTGGGGGACGGCAAAGGCTAAAGCTTCGGTGACGGCAGGATGGCGCAGCAAGACATCATCCACTTCTAAAGGAGAAATTTTTTCCCCACCCCGGTTAATTAATTCTTTAATCCGTCCAGTCAAGCGGAGGTAGTCGTCTGCATCAACTGTACCCTGATCCCCTGTACGGAACCAACCGTTTACAAAAGCAGTGGCGTTAGCTTCTGGGTTGTTTTCGTAGCCATCTATAACATTGGGTGCTTTTACCACTACCTCGCCCAAGCTTCCCTTAGATAACAGGTTGCCTTCAGAGTCCATAATGCCCACTTCTACACCGAAGCCATAACCTACAGTACCTGGTTTTCTGACTTTTGGCGGTAGGGGATTAGTGGTCATTAAGTGAGATGCTTCAGTCATGCTGTAAGATTCCACCACAGGAGCATTAAGAGTTGCCTCTAACTGTTCAATGATAATCGGCGGCAAAGAAGCGCTACTAGAGCGAATGAAACGAAAGCGGTTAGCTTTGACAATTTCTGGGTTGCGGCTAGCGCGCGCCAAAATTGTCTGGTGCATGGTTGGTGCTGCGGAGTACCAAGTGGGTTTGTAGGTATCTACCAGTTTCCAAAACTCCAAGGCATTAAAACCATTGGGACAAACTAATGTACCGCCCGAAGCCAGAGTTGCCAGCAAACAGCCCACCAATCCGTGAACATGAAATAGGGGCATTAGGCATAGTGTAGTATCAGCTGCTGTGAGTGAGTAAGCACTAATCAGGTTGCTGGCTGAAGCGATTAAGTTGCGATGACGAATCGGCACACGCTTGGGACGACTGGTAGTGCCGCTAGTGTGGAGAATCATCGCCATATCCTCAGACTGAGGCAAGGGAGCTTTTAGCAGGGAGTAGGGAGAAAGTTTATCCTTGATTAATTCAAAGCTTAATGTGCCGTCAGTATTTACCTTGGCGTTAATTAGCATCATGTCGGGTGTAACACTGGCAATGGCTGCTTCTGGCCCCTCAGACAACGTAATCAGTGCTTTTGCTTGGGTATCTTGGTAGTAAAAGGCAAATTCTTCTTGTTTATATTTGGGATTTAAGGGTGCAGCAGTGCCACATAGGGCAGCAGCCAAAAAGGTAATCGCCATTGGTGAACCGTTAGTCATAGCAATGGCAATGCGTTCTCCCCGTTTCAATCCAAAGCTGTTAAGTTGAGATACCAGTCCAATAACATTCTCGCGCAATTGCTTATAGGTTAGCGATCGCCCATCAGGCGTAACTAGGGCTGGATGATTGTCTTCTCCTACTAAAAGCTCAAATAAATTCATTGGTTTTTTCGGTCTGTTAACAGATGATTCACTCAGTACAATAAAGTACACGCCACGAGTAAACCTGGTTTAGTTCGGCGTTGTAAACATGGTAATATTTATTACAATTAAACTGTAACTATTATCATTGACAAATAAATTATTTAATTATATTTATTTCAATATAATATGTAAAGCAGATAAAGAATTAATAATCTAAATCAACCATAAACAAGCTTTTATGAATTCTATAAAAGTTACGATGTTAGGCGAAAGCTTAGAGCGCCAAGGTGGAATAGTTTCTGTACAAAAGCTCATTCTTGAAGAAACTACCTCTGATATTCAAATTAAACACATTGCTACTTTACCAAATGGTTCTACTGTTCATAAAGTGTTAGTATTTTTGCAGGCAATAAGTTTGTTATTTTGGAACTTATTAAATAGAAAAGCCGACGTAATTCACATTCATGTTTCATCTAGAGGTAGCGCTTTTCGTCACTCTATCACTACTCTTATTGGTTGGCTATTTCAAAAACCAGTAATTATTCATGCTCATAGTTCTGACTTTCATGTGTTTTACTCTAAACTTCCTCAATTACTTAAGCAGTGGCTAAGTTGGTCATTTGGTAAAAGCACTCGTTTTATTGTTTTATCAGATAGCTGGAAAAAATACTATATTGAAAATCTTGGCTTGAACTTAGAGCAAGTTATTGTTCTGCCTAACTCTGTAAGAATTCCCCCGGAAGTACCACATCGGATAGATTCCAAGCAGATATTTTTCTTATTTTTAGGGCGCATTGGTGAGCGCAAAGGTGCATTTGATTTAATTAAGGCATTTGCTTCTATACCTGCTGTTGAGCAAAGCCGAGCCAAGTTGGTTATGGCGGGGGATGGAGATGTAGAACAAGCTCGGAGTTTGATTCAAAGTCTAAATCTCGTTGAGTACATCACTGTTCTTGACTGGGTAAACCAAGAAGAACGTGACGATCTTTTAACTAAAGCTGATGTATTTGTGTTGCCTTCTTACAACGAAGGTCTGCCTATGGCACTACTAGAAGCAATGAGTTGGGGTTTGGCAGTTATCACTACCGCAGTAGGAGGAATACCTGAAGTAGTTACTCACGATCAGAATGGTTTATTAGTTAATCCGGGGAATATTCAACAATTATCAGAGGCAATGAAATCTTTAATTGCAGACGAAAATCTAAGAATGTCTCTGGGAAATAATGCACGAGTCAGGGTTAAAAACTTGGATATAAACAGTTATCTTACATCTTTAAGAGGCATTTATACAGCAGTTATCAATTGAGAATCATCTTGATGAAAATAGGTTGAAGTGACTTACACTGTGTATTAAATACTAAACTTACAAACGACGTAATTCCTTCTTGTAATGATAGGAGCTAGATTCAACGGTTATTCAATGCAATCTGCACATCGAATGACAGCACCAGATTACATAGAAGATTTAACATTAAAATGTCAGAAAAAAACCTTTTTTTATTTTTGTTAGCCGGAAAACCTAGTGTAGTGGATAAGGCAATTACTAAGTTAGGATCAATTGCGCCTAATTTACGCGTACAGGGACATCATGGTTATTTTGAAAAATCAGGAAAAGAGAATGATTTGGTAATAAAAAAAATTAATAAATTCCAACCAGATATTTTATATATTGGTTTTGGTATGCCGTTAGAGGAACGCTGGATTTTAGATAACTTCAATAAAATTGAAACTACTGTATTTTTACCTTTGGGTGCTTGTCTAGATTTTTATACTGACTCTATGTATCGCGGGCCGCGTTGGCTGACTGATAATGGTCTGGAGTGGTTAGCACGTTTAATTACTGAACCTACTCGTCTAGCAGACCGTTATATTGTATGCATTCCATTATTTTTTTATCGTGTAGTTAAACAGCGAATTGCTCAAGGAATGATCACAAATCGCTAAATAAATTTGTTCTAAATTTTGCATTTGTTATAACCATGACTGCCCAAAAGTGGTCAATTGTTTCCCCTACCTCTGCTGCCAAGACTAGAATTAGAATTGATGTGACATTCTTCTAGTAGTTAAAGTGCCAGACTCTCTGCCATTAAGCGATCGCTATCTTGCCTTAATCGATGAAATAGTCGAAACCACCCTTAAGGGCAAAATTAGCTCTGTAGAACAGGTGTATCAAATGCTGCTTAAAGGAATTACTTACGGTACAGGGGAAGTCTTTGAGCTAGCTTTGAGCGATCGCCTGAATTCCCTCCAAAGCCAAGTAGATAGCGAAAAAGACGAACTCAAGAAAGCCAAAGCGACTCGCAGTTTGAGAGCCGTTAAGACGATTCAAAGTCAATGGCAACGCTCTTCAGAGCAAAACAAAGCCACAGAAGCGATCGCCTCCGCAGTTACAGAAATCACCACAGCCCCTGCTGCCGAGCGTCTAGCGACATTTATCCGAGTTACTGACCTGAATCAGAAGTATCCGCTAAATTTACAACAGCTACAGCAGTTGTCAAAGGCATTGCAGCAATTTGCTCAAGCAGATGCTGATTTACAACAATTTTCCGAAGGGATTACCCGTGGTTTAGCTTCTTGGCAGCGATTGCAAGACAACTTGCTCAGTTGGATGTACGAGCAAAAAGAATCTCTGGGGTTTGGCGGCGTACCGGGAGAACGCGGCCCTTGGGCAAGTTGGGCGAAACAACTTAATAGTGAGTTACCCCAAGCACTGCTTCGCACCTTAGCTATGGAAGAATCTGTAATAGAGTTTGCCGAGCGACAACGGGGAATTACCCTGAGAGATTGGGTGGAAATGGCATTGATTTTACAGTACTTGCAACGGGGATTAATTAACTGGTTTGACCAACAAGCTTACGATGTGAAAGCGGGTCCAAAGTTGTCCATTTCCACTTTTTTGACCTTTGCAGTGATTTGGAGTCAGTTAGCAAGTGGTTTTAGGAGCATTGGCACAGTATACAGCGATGCCTGTTCTCAAATCATGCTCCAGATTTTGCGAACCTTTGCCCAGCGTCCGTATTTTCCCTTTTACGGTGGGATTTTTGCCTCTTTTACTGGCACCTATTTACGAGATGCCCTAGATTATTTGGATGAACCGCTGCGACGAGGCGAAGGAACCCAAGAAAAGGCGCGAATTTTGACCCTTTTAGGCTATTCACAGCGTGCTTTGGGACAATACCAGCGTTCTATTGATTTTCATCGGCAGGCGCTAGAGATAGCCAGAAATGCAGGCGATCGCGCCTGTGAAATTGCCAATCTCAATCACCTCAGCCGTACCTATGTGCAACAGCAAAATTATGCTGAGGCAATTAACTACAGTCAACGAGCATTAATACTAAGTCGGCAAGCAGGCGATAGGACAGGAGAAGCAAACGCGCTGGTAAATTTAGGTTACAGCGAAGTTATGCAAGCTCAGGAATTGGAAAACCTAGAACCCGAAACTTATGAAGCCGCAATTAATTATTTGGAACAAGGTTTAAAATTATCAGAAAAATTAGGCGATATTCAAAGTAAAGCGTTATGTGTCAGCAGCTTAGGAATTGCCTATCTGGTAATTGGACAACACCAAACTGCAATTAAATATCTTGAAGATGGTTTTAAAACAGCGCAAGTTTCCGGTGATTTGTATCTCCAAGGGCGGAACTTAGCTTATTTAGCAGAAGCTTATTATCATCTGCAAAATTCCGAAAAAACTGTTTACACGGGCTGCTTGGGAATGTATCTTTTAGAGCAAATTGCTTCTAATGAGTGGCGTCAAGCAGCGGGGTTACTGACAATTTTGCAGGGGCAAATCGGGGCAGAAGCTTTCCAAAAGTTCTTACAGCAAAATCGCCCAAAAATTATTGCGGTTATTGGTGTGGATGGGTACGATTACATTCCGCAATTGTTAGAAGAATATCAGCGAGATATGTAAGAAAGGTAAGCATTCAGGTTTAACTGCTCCCAAGTTTGGAAAGAGAAGCAAGAAATGCGAGCACTCAACTTTCAACTGAGGGACAATGAGCAAAGGCGTTGTACTTGCATTGCTCATTGTTGGAGGACTTATGCAGAGTAAAGCGATGCCTACGGCGGTAAACTACGCACTTCCGATGAGCGCCACACAATCCGAGAAAGGAGAGTCAATATCATCTCATCAACGGCTTTGGGTTGTAACCGGAGGTCAGACAGGAGTTGACAGAGCTGCGCTCGATGCAGCTTTGTCACTTTTGTTACCAGTTCGTGGATGGTGTCCAAAGGGGCGGCTTGCAGAGGATGGAAAAATACCACCTATATACCCGCTTCAAGAGACAACGAGTACAGACTACGCATTACGTACCGAGTGGAACGTTCGAGATTCAGACGGGACGCTCATCCTAGCGTATGGAGCGCTTGAAGAAGGAACAAAGCTTACGGCTGACCTGGCGCATAAGTACGATCGCCCCGTCCTCATCATTAACGCGCTGTCGTTCAGTGGAAATGACGCTGCTGATTTCTGGAGTTGGATTCAGAAGCACAACATTCGCATTTTGAATGTTGCTGGTCCACGAGAAAGCTCACGACCGGGTGTTATTTATAACCGTGCCCGATATGTTCTTAAGCAGCTTTTGGAGTCGTAAAAAGAAAAAGATAAAACTTTCCCCCAGTATATTTTTTTAGCATAAATCCATATTGAGCTTGCTTATTTAAATAAATTGTGGTAGCTTCATTGTGACTTAAGTACTTTAAGTCGATTGACTTACCGTATTTTGCTTGATAGCATCATTACTCTAGTTAAGAAATTTGTTTTCGTTAGGTAGTTGAAAAACCGTAAATAGTAAGGTATTTATGGCTATCAGCCAAAGGTTATTTATAGCATTGTTCACTAGACATGATTGAACAATACGTATTTGCAGCGATAAAAACTGTGTAGTTTACCGCTGTAGGCATCGCCCACCGAGCCATAATCCTTTATTGTTATCGCTAATTTAATGGTGAAGCAGTGTTTATCGATAAACCTTGAGGCTTTCAGCAGCAGTGAGACAGCACTCTAGGTCTACCCAATCCATGCGTAGGAGTTGAAAATTATGGTGCAAACTTCTCTCGTCCGCCCCAGCAATCCCTTTCAACCACCGACCTTCGTTTCCATTGAATCAGAGCGTCGCCATCGTCAAGAACGCTTGGCAGCAGCCTTTCGGATATTTGCGCGTTTGGGTTTTGCTCAAGGATTGGCAGGACACATCACTGCCCGCGATCCCGAACTTAGCGATCATTTTTGGGTAAATCCCTTTGGGATACACTTCAGTCGCATTCGGGTATCAGACCTGATATTAGTGAATAGTGAAGGTCAGGTAGTTCAAGGTGAAGGCAAAGTTAGTCAAGCAGCATTTGCCATTCACTCTCAAATCCACAAAGCCCGCCCCGATGTCATTGCAGCGGTTCATGCCCATTCTTTCTATGGTAAAACTTGGTCATCTTTAGGTCGGTTGCTCGATCCGATTACTCAAGATTCCTGTGCTTTTTACCAAGATCATGCTCTATTTGATGATTTTACAGGCATTGTCTTGGAGACAAGTGAAGGAAAACGCATTGCTCAGGCACTAGGCGATCGCAAAGCTGCGATTTTACGCAACCACGGAATATTGACCGTAGGGCATAGTGTGGATGAAGCCGCTTGGTGGTACATCAGGTTAGAGGATACTGCTAAAGCGCAATTGCTAGCAGAAGCCGTAGGAAAACCCGTCCTAATTGACCATGACATCGCCTTAAAGATCCAACAACGCGGTGGTACTCACCAAGCAGGCTGGGGTGGATTCCAGTATTTATGGGATGAAATTACTCACGACAAACCAGACTTATTGGATTAGGTATTGGGCATTGGGCATGGAGAAGAGACAAAGGAGACAAGAAAGAAGGGGGAGACAAGGGAGAGATTTTCAATAATTCCTCCTTGTCCCCCTTGTCTCCCCTGCTCCCCTGCTCCCCTGCTCCCCTGCCACCCTGCCCCCTCTGCTCCCCAACATTTTCAGGACAATTAATTATGTCAATTGAATTTATTGGATTGATTCGGACAAAACCGACTTCGGAATTAAATAGTGCATCAGGTAGTCTGGGCGATGACATCATTGATACAGCTTATGTTCGTGAATTTGCCAAAGCCCATGAAGAAGGAGGCTTTGACAAAGTATTGATTGGCTATAGTTCTAGTAGCCCTGATGGTTTGACTGTTGCTAGTTTCGCTGCTTCAGCAACTGAGCGATTGGGCTTTTTAATTGCTCATCGTCCGGGTTTTGTTGCACCAACTTTGGCAGCTCGCAAAGCAGCTACTCTTGACCATTTTACCAACGGTCGGATTGCAATACATATCATTACTGGTGGTAGTGATGCTGACCAGCAGAAAGATGGCGACTGGCTAGATCATGACAACCGTTACCGTCGCACCGATGAATATTTAGAAATTGTTCGTCGTGTCTGGACAAGCGATACTCCCTTTGATTACGAAGGTGAATTTTACCGCATCAAGGGTGCTTTCTCTGCGCTCAAGCCGCTGCAAAAGCCCCACATCCCACTTTACTTTGGTGGTGCATCTGGGCCAGCCGTACAGGTAGGAGCCAAACACAGTAATGTCTACGCCTTGTGGGGTGAGCCAATTGCCGCAGTTAAAGAACGAATTGCAGAGGTGCGTGCTGCCTTACCATCCGATCGTTCCATTCGCTTTAGCGTCTCCCTACGACCGATTCTTGGTGCTACAGAACAACAGGCTTGGGAGAAAGCACATAGCATTTTAGCGCGAATTCAAGAGTTGCGAGGAGGCGCAAAATTAGCTGCCCCAGCTAGACCACAGGCGGTAGGATCGCAACGTCTGCTGGATTTTGCAGCTAAAAATGAGATTTACGATAAGCGTCTATGGACACCGATCGCAGCAGCTACTGGTGCGGCAGGTAACACCACAGCCCTAGTGGGTACACCAGAACAAGTAGCAGAGGCTCTGGTTGATTATTACGATGCAGGTGTGACTACTTTGTTGATCCGGGGCTTTGATCCTTTAGAGGATGCGATCGCTTATGGGCGTGATGTCATACCTTTAGTACGTGCGGAAGTCGCGCGACGAGAACGGCAAACAGTCGGAGTCGGGGTTTAGCGTTTGTTGCGCTCGCATAGCGTACCGAAGGTAATCGCATCCCAAAATAGCCTATTTGCGTTTTTTAGTTTTAACACTTAGCCTTAACTAAATTGTATTGCCTCTAATTCTTCCCTTACAGATAAAGGCTGATACCCCAATGCAAAAGCTTTGGAACTATTCAAAGAAACATCTGTTGGTCTAGGGGCTGCCATTTTTACATCTTGTTGTCGGCAGAATTTGAGCTTAGTGGCGGGAAGTTGAAATACTTCTACTAATATCTGTCCAAAATCATAACGTGAAATCCGCTCTTTGCCACCTAAGTGAATGATACCATTAATTTTTTCTAATGCTAATAAAAGTCCTTTGGCGGCAGATGTTCCACTTACTGGTGTACGAAATTCATCTATAAATAAGCTTAGTTCTTTTTCGGCTTGTAAAGTTTGAAGAAATGGCTGAATAAAGCTTTTAGCTGTGGGTGTTGCTGCACCAAACATCAACGGCATTCGACACACTGCGGTCATGGGATACCTTTTTAACATATCTGCTTCTGCGATCGCTTTTTGCTCACCGTAAAGATTGATAGGACACACGGCATCTGTTTCTCGATATGGAGCATTTAAACCATCAAAAACTAAATCGGTTGAGGTAAAAGCACAAGGAATAAAATTATCCGCGCAAAGTCCGGCAATATTGCAGGATGCCATAACATTAATTGCGTGCGATTCTTCGGGGTGGTTTTGACAAAAATTTGGTTGCGAATGTGCAGCAGTATGAATAACTGCTGCTGGTTTTACATCGTTAAAGATACGTTTCAATTCCTGAAAGTTTGTTAGGTTCGCTTTTAAAATTTTCATTCCCGGAATCTCTAAAGGATGGGATAAATAAGTGCCATAAATATCCCATTCTTGTTTGGCAAGCTGGCAAATATGCCATCCTAAAAAACCACTTGCTCCAGTGATTAACAATTTTTTCATTTTTTATTTAAAGCTAAAGTTTATATCTGATAATTAATTTATTTGTAAATGTATTAATTTGTAGTTTTATAGCGATCGCAATTACTCCAAAATTCTTTCTGTAATTTATTGTGTAGCTGATATATCTTAATAACCCAAGTTGCTAGTTATCAACAAGTGCCTTTACAAAGAAAGGCAGGGGGCAGGAGGCAGGAGGCAGGAGGGAATGAGTGTTAATAAAAACCGGAGGCGGAGCAACTCCTGCTCCGCTTTAGTTCTGGGTCTAAAGCCCAGTTTAAACAAATAATTATACCGAGACTGCTTGCAGCGTTAGCGTAGCGGCACGAAGTGCGGTATAAAACATCCTTGCTTCAATCCCACTCTTTTAAGTGTGGGTTCCTCCTGCCTCCTGCCTTCGACCTCCTGCCTCCTAAATTAAGTACAACATTTTATTTTTTAGTATTTAGCAGTACTTAAAAACTGGCTTTTTGTATCAACTATAATACAGTTTATGGACAGTTAATACAGCTGGTGAGAGATAAAGCGACAAAACAAAAGGTATCATACTATACCTGTATAATTTAACGGTTTAACTCAATTTTGACTTGTCTTTTATTTTAAAGTAATAGATCTTACATTTTGTACCGGACGATTAAAACCGCTGCTACAGAGGGTATGCACAGGAATATAATGGACTTGGACTTTAATTTTATGCCCAGTAATGATTACAAAATACTATTGCAGTAATTCTTGAAACTGCTTTTCACTACGCACTTTGCTAAAGTCTGGGTCAGTTTTTGCTAATTTCTTGTATTTATCAGGAACAAGCTTGATTGCTTTGTCTAGGTTCTCAATTGCTAATTTCAGATTGCTTTGTAAAGCATAAGAGCAAGCTTTGTTGTAATATGCTTGGTGCAAATCTTGCTTGATAGCGATCGCTCTATCATAAGATGCAATAGCATCTTTGTAGCGGTGCAGCTTTGTCAGAGCAATGCCTCGGTTAATTAAGGCTTCATATTTGTCGGGTTTGATGGCGATCGCTCTATTATAAGATACAAGAGCATCTTGGTAGCGTTGCAACGATGTTAGGGCGATGCCACGATTATACCAAGCTTCATATTTGTCGGGTTTGATGGCGATCGCTCTATCGTAAGATGAAAAAGCGTCTTGATAGCGTTGCAACGATGTCAAGGCGATGCCACGGTTAATCCAAGCTTCAGGACTCTCAACTTTGATGGCGATCGCTTTATCATAAGCTTTTATGGCATCTTCATAATTTTGTCTATCTAATAAATTATTACCTTGATGAAAAAAATCTTCTGCTTTTTGCGTAGCCTTTGCTTCTATGAAAAGTTGGGTTACATTGCTTTCTTGGACAACCTGTGTAGTATTTTCCGCCGATGAGTTTGCCCCATTACTACAGCCAAATGTTAAGAAAGCTATTAAGCCAGATGCAAGGAAGCAGTGCTTAAAAACCATGCTGTACCTACAAAAATTATTAGATGGTATTAAAATTCGTTAGTTTTTTGAGTATTATTAAAATACACTAGTTTTTACCCATTAATTTATTTATATTTTTTTCATAAAGAGTCTTGTTGACCATGCATAAAACTTTATTAAAAGCAAGCGTGTATGATACTATCATAGTAAATACACATAAAGCAATTACTTAAAACTTACTTTACTCAAAAAACAATTATTTGCGTAGCTGTTATCCGCACTTCTCTACGAGACGCAGCACGTAGCTTGCTTCCACAAAGTGGTACGGCAAGCTCATTGACTATCGTCAACATTGCACTCGTGTAGTAATTCACTCTGATGAAAAGCTTCTTTAATCCGCCAATGCCGACGGTATAAATCAGCCAGGATTGCAGGGGTAAGGACAGAAGTAATATCAAAATAATTAATTTTTCTAACCTTTATCTCTATTAATTGATTTTGTTTTTTGCTTACAAATAAAATCAAAAATTAATTCTACATTTTTGATAAATTGTATAAATAATTTATATTAAATACATGGCAGTTTATAGGTTTTCTATTACTGAAAAACTTAGTAATAGAAAATATTTTCATAGTAATTGCTAGTGGCTTATTAATGCTATGAGATAAGTTTTGGCAGGCATTAAATTTGTATATTTTGGATTAATTATTTTCTATTAAGGATCTAAAAATATGTCTGTTTTCTCCCCTGATGGTCGGACAAAAGTTAGCAACACGACAACTTTTCCGTTTAGTGCTATAGGAAAGATGAGAATACATTGGAAAGGGCCAGATGGGGTTATTGATACTGCTGATGATATTATCGTCAACGGTTCTGGTGCTATGATTGACCCCTACCATTTTTTAACAGCAGGACACTGTGTGTATGACACAAGATATGGGGGTTGGGCAGATAAAATTGAGGTGATGCTTGGTTCTAAAGGAAATATCATTGCTGGTACAAACCGAGCTGACTATGAATACTATAGTGAAGCCAAATCTGTTTATACACATTCTTTTGAAGGATGGACTCAAGGAGATCAAACTAAAAGTGAAACTTTTCAATACGATATAGGATTGGTTACTCTTGACCGCAATATTGGAAACTTCACTGGCTGGTTTAACTATGGATACGACGATAATCTCGGCAGTGGAACTTTAATGAATGTCACTGGATATCCTTCTGATAAGTTTGATTCCAACAGCGATGGCAAATGGGATAACTATGATATGTGGACTCAGAGTGGAAAAATCACAAGTACAACTGACTCAATCTTGCGTAGTAATGAGCTAGATATTCTACCTGGAAATAGTGGAGGCCCTCTCTGGCTTAATAAGTCCAACACAAATGAACCGACTATTTATGGAGTAGCTTCAAATGAGACAACCACCAACCAAACTCAGCTTTACAACGAATTCGCTCGAATTACAAGCACTCGATATAACGAGATTCAAAACTGGATTGACGAAGACACTACCACCCGCAAACCCACTGACAAAGCTGATTTAGTAGATTCTGACGTGTGGTTTAACACCACTCTTGGAAGTTTTAGTAATAAAACTATCCAATATGGGGAAAATTTCAGCATCACAGTCTATCCTCGCAACAATGGTACAGCTGCAACAGGCACTTTCTCAGTTTCTTTTTACGCTTCTACTGATGCCAATGTCACTAATAATATTGGTTCTCATTACTTAATTGGTAATACAACTATTTCTTCGATTAATCCATTCAATTCGGGAACAGCCATTTGGAGTGGTGCGTTTCCTAATATCCCAATTGGAAATTACTACGTTATTTCATTTATAGATCCAACTAATTTAATCCAAGAGTTTGATGAGAGTCTAACCAGTAACCAAAAGGTATTTAGAACTTTACTCACTGTTACCAATAGTACGCCCCCTTCGACAGGTCCGAACGTTTCATCAACCGTTAGCTCTCCTTTATCAGCCAATGAAGAAAATCTTACTTTAACAGGTACAGATAATATTAATGAGATTGGTAACTCTTTTAATAATGATATTACCAGTAATAGTGGTAATAAAAAGCTAAATGGTGGAAATAGCAATGACATCCTTATAGGAGGAAGTAGTAACGATACTTTAGTTGGAGGTTTAGGTAACGATACCCTAACGGGAGGAACTGGATCTGATATTTTTACTATTAATACCCCTTCTGAGGGTATTGATAACATTACAGATTTTTCGTCCTTAGATGACACGATTTATATTTCTAAAATAGGGTTTGGAGGTGGACTTAGTGAGGGTATACTTCAAGCCACGCAATTTTTTATCGGTTCAGTAGCACAAAATAGCAGCGATCGCTTTATCTACAACAATAATACAGGAGGTTTGTTTTTTGATGCTGATGGTACAGGCTCATCTGGTCAAATCCAAGTTGCTCAACTAGCAATAGGTCTAGCCATGACTAATACAGATATTTTCGTGATTGCCTAAATAATCCAAAACTTATACTTGGAGTTTAGTATGGGTTAAATAATTAATGTCCAATTTAAATAATTAATGCTCACCTCTCAAATCCTATTCGAGAAAGGATTTTAGTCAATGATACTAATTCTTTAAATTGGACAATAAATCTTTAATGTACAACACCTGACTCAATCAGTCTATCGAATAATTTATTTTCCAGAAATCGCTTTAAAACAAGTTATTGGTTTATAGCACAAACTGTAAAGTTACCGGGAGCATTTCTTGGATTCGCAATATACAAACTCCTTTCGTTAGGGTTTACAGTTACTACATCGTTAGTCACACCTGGGTACAGGGTTGGATCGCTTCCTCCAGATACGTCTTTCGCTACGTCAAAAACAATAGGAGTTGGAACACTCCATCTTAAGTTAGCAGCACATCCTTGGGTACTAAAATTTCCGCTTGACCGAGCTTTTTGACCTGCTTGAGGTGCGGCTTCACTTGTTATGCAGGCACAAGTATTTGGTGGACTTTGAGCAAGGACAGGAATCGGGGGTTGGATCGCGGCTGATAAAGCTGTAAAAGAGAAAATTGCCGTCAGTAATTGATTAAACTTCATAGAAAAATACTTTTGGATAATTGACAGGTTTTTAGGTTGTTATTAGTAACCTGATTACAGTGTAATACGTACTGTATAATTTAAAAATCAACCTTAAGATTAAAATGACTTCAGTGTTAATCTCGCTATAGGCGTAGTCCAGCTTCACTCATTAGGAGGATGCCAATTTAAGGGATTGCTATAAAGCCAGCAAATATTGTCAAAAGCGAAGGTATATTTCTCAATAGACTTAAGCTTTTGAAATTAATATAAGTCAGAGGGTTACAGGACGGAGCTAAAATGCTTTGCCTACGGCCTATATTGCGTCCAAAAAATGATATTTTTACACAGAGTTAAAGTTCAATTATTAACCACTATAAAGTTGTATTTTGGGTAAATTTGTATTTATGCCTGGAAGGATTAGTGATGTTTGTGCCTTAAATTATGCATACATTGTTTTTGACTTTTCACAAAAATCAAAAACAATGTATGCGTTGGTAATAATATACTCTGTCTGTGCAACGCTTAATTAATGCCAAACACTGATTCGACAGTTGACTTAATCGAATCCCGTGCATCTTTCAAAGTTTGGCTAATAGGATGTTTCGCCTGCAAAAATGCCCGCGCACAATTGCGTCCCGGCATTCCCGAAATTGAACCACCTGGATGAGTACCTGCACCAGTCAAAAATAAATTATCAATTGCTGTTTTGTAATTGGCTATTTCTGGTAAGGGACGGAAAAATATCATCTGATCTAGGGTCATGTCAACATGGTAATAATTACCTTTGTACGCACCTAATCTTTCTCCTAGTTCGGCTGGACTTTCTACCCGACGGGCGATAGTTGCATCTTTGACATTGGGTGCATAGTCTGCCAATTTATCAATCACCCTATCTGCAACTTTGTTTTTCAATTCATCCGTCCAACCAGTACCTTTTAAACCAGTACCTTCTGCACCAGCAATTTGATAAGGGGCAAAAAACTCAATCCATAAAGTGTGCTTACCTGGTGGTGCTAATGTGGGATCTAAATAACTAGGCAGCACCAAATACATCGATGGGTCAGCATCAGGAATTTCTCCTAAAGTACATTTACTGTGAGCCTGTTCTACATGAGCCACAGAATCAGCAATCAAGATAGAACCGACGAGATATTCGTCTTTGTGAGCGTGGTGTGGAAAGCGTAGTGGTTCGTCTAAAGCTAAATCTATCTTGAGGATAGTTTCGTTGTTGTTAACGATGCGGCGTTCTAATCTTTCCCATAAATTTGGGTCGGCTGCATTAACATCGCTTTTTTCTGTCATTTGTAAGAACAACCGCTTGGCATCAATATTAGAAATAACCCCGTGTTTAGCGCGATATTCTTTACCACCAGCAACCCGCACGCCTACAGCTTTTCCATCATCAACTAAAACTTTTTCAACATGCTGGTCTGTAAGAATAACGCCACCTTTACTTGTGACTAAATTCACCAAAGCTTGCACAAGTGCGCCTGTTCCGCCGCGAGGTCTGGCCATGCCTGGATTATGACGCATTGCCATCATAATTGCACCTATGGCAAGGGTTTTTTGTGATGGCGGCGCACCAAGTTCTGATGCTAGTCTAGCTAGTGGCGCTTTCAGAAATTCTTCATCAAACCACTCGTTAAGTAAATCCTCAGCGCTGGTTAACATCGTGCGAATAAAGTCCAGCGTTTTGTTAGGGGAACCAATAACTGAAACTAAATCTTTCAGTTTGGTGATGTCGTAGTTACCAAGGATATCTAAAACTGATTTTGGCGGTGCATTAAACATGGGAATCATTGCACCTAGCGATCGCTGCCAAAAGTTTACAAATTCTGCGTATTTTTTAGCATCACGTTCATTGTAACGGGCGATTTCTGCACAAGTCTTTTCCACTGACTTATGTCCTAAGAAATACTTGCCATCAGGATGAGGACAGAAAACAACTGGATCGCACTCCAAATAATGCAAGCCGTATTTTTCTAATTCTAATTCTTGAACAACTGGCCCTAAATGAATAAATTCATGGTCAATAGCACACAAATTGAATTTAAATCCAGGAGCTTCTTGCGGTAAGCATTCTTCAGTTGTTGCGGCGCCACCTGGTACAGAACGCTTTTCTAGTAACAGAACGCTATAACCAGCTTTTAACAAATAAGCTGCACAAACTAGCCCATTGTGCCCAGCACCGATCAGCACAACATCATACTCTTGCATAGTTGTCATTTTGAAATTAAGTATCTTTTAAAAGCTTATAAAACTTTTCAAAAATTAACATCACTCCTCAGTCACAAAAATTATCCTTAACTATTGTCAATACTACTAAAGAGATAGTTCAGTAATTGATGATGGTATTTGCTTCATTTGAGTTTCTACCAGAAGTATTAAACTACCCTTTTCTACTTTTATATCTTTAATCTTGAACGCCATATCTTCCCATTTAAAAGATGGTATATTCATCAATTCTTTGACTTTCTGCATTAATGCTGTAACTAATTCTACTGAAACACCCTCTCCCTCAGTGCAGTTAAAACCCTCCAGCATCGCGGGTTGTGAATGAGTCCGTGGGCAAAACACCGCAGTGTAAGCTAAAGGGCGAGTCTTTCCTTTTTCCTTTAACAGCACTCTTCCTTTACATTCTATTTTGCCATCACCAGGTAAAAATACCTGAATTTGTTGCGGCTCAAAACTGACAATCTCGCCATCTACATCCAAATCATAATTTGGCATCCGACTGCGAACAAAGTCTGATGCCAAAGTGCGGTTCATATCCACTTCAGTAAGTACAATCCGAGCAATGGCATTTACAGCCTCATTGAGTTCTATTTGACCAAAAAGAGCACTGAAGGGATTGATGTCAATACTATCTGTTTGCAGTTTTATTTCCTGTACACGAATGTCTTCTTTAATCACTAATCCTTGACCTGCAACCGCAACTCCATCCGCTTGTCCTTGAAGTATTTTTAACAGATCGGTTTTTACATCTATTTCTATTTGTTCTACTTCATCTAGCTGATTGGATATTTGTTTTTCAGCTTCTTGGGATAGAAATTGTTCTTCTAACCGATGTTCATTAGGCATGAATTACTAATTCTCCTAAATGTCCTCTTACTATTTACTGTAAAAGCTAAATACTAATAAGCGGATCTATATTACGATATATGCAAATATATGCAAATTGGAGGATTAAGTAATTAAGTAAAAAGTATTGTTTGTCTTTTGAGTTTTACTTTTTTAGTAACAACCATTTTTACACCGCTGCTAGGGACAATTGTAATTCCACGACGGACTGGATGTACAGGACGTTTATCAGCAAGGCTTAATTCAAAATGCGATAATATTATGGCTGTTACTAATTTTAGTTCATACATAGAAAATGCGGCACCAATACAACCGCGATAACCTCCACCGAAAGGTAAATATTCGTAAGGTGAAAATTTTTGGTAGAGGAATCTTTCTGGACGAAACTTTTCTGGTTCTGGGTAAGTGTCCGTTCGGCGATGTGCTAAATAAATACAGGGAACTAAAACTGTTTCTGATGTAAATTTATTCCCCATAATTTCCACTCTATCTTTTACCATTCGCGGTGTGCAAATTAAAGCAATAGGATGAATTCGCAGTGTTTCTTGACAGACGGTGGTGAGGTAAGGTAATTGTGTAATTTGTTCAGGATTTGTAAGATTGTCCAAGGTATTTAGTTCTTGCATTAGCCGATGTTTAACCTCTGGATGAGAGTGAATTAAGTAAAATATCCAGGCTAATACACCAGATGTAGTTTCGTAACCCAGTAGCAATAATGAAACTAGTTGATCGCGTAATTCCTCATCTGTCATCTGTTGCCTATTTATGTCATGCGCTGACATCAGCAGAGTGAGAATATCTGTACGCGCAGCATCTTTTTGGCAACGTCTTTCAGAAATTTCTGCATAGATGAGTTTGTCAATTTGCTCTCGTCTTTTTAAGAAAATTCCCCAAGGACTCCATGCGCCTAAATCTTTTTGCAGCAAAGGAAAGAAAAACAAGCTGGAATACCAAGGTTTAGTTACGTCTTCTAATAAAGAACTCAATTGTTCTTTTAATTGTTGGTAACGCACACCATGAGTAATCCCAAATACCACTTGCAAGATAATTTCTAAAGTGATATTTAACATTAATTTGTGTATACAAATATCTGTACCTGATGTCCAAGTTTGTGTAAGCTCTTCAGTAATTTGGCAAATTGTTTGTCCATAAGACTTTAAATTCTCGCCATGAAATGCTGGGAGTAATAGCTGCCGTTGTTGTTGGTGCGATCGCGCTTCTTGAAATACAATAGAATTCTCTCCAAACAAGGGTTTAAATACGTGGGTTGCTTTCTTAAAATCTAACTTGTGTGCAGAGATGGCAAAACAATCGCTAATTGCTTGGGGATGGCTAAAAAATACTATTGGTGGCGACTTTAGACCCATTACCCGCATTGTGAAAATGCCACCATACTTGGCAGCATAATTTTCTAAAGTTTTTGTGGGTTTAGCAATTAATTGCAGAGTTTGCAGCAAAGCTGGTGTGCTGAGACTATTAAGTGTTTTCATTGTTTATTCCATACCTTTATAATTTAATAAGCTGCAAATAGTTCAATACGCTTGAGGTCAACCTTGATTTTCCTTAACTTCCTTTTTAAAGAGAGAATTATCGCAAGCCTTTTTAATAGTTTGGCGGGATATTTGGGATTTAATGTACCACTAAGTTAACCATTATGGCAAATCATTACTATTAAGTTTACAAAGATAATAATATTTTTTCTGATTTGTAGAGGTATTTATAAAAAAAATACTTAAGTATATTAAAATACATCTCATAAAATTACGTCTTTTGGTGATATTAAAATTTATTGTATTGGTGTACGCAATCAACCTTGAAATCTATTTTTTTTACACTTGTAGTGTATTAAAATCCCCCATAAACCTCCTTAAAAGAGGACTAGAGGGGATTATTTAAAAGCATTGAAAATCTATCTAAATATATTAAATGTTGTAAGTTTGTTGAACGCAACCATCAAACCCCCCAGCATCAAATAGTGGTTGTCTGTAGAATGGGAGACTTCACCTGACGTTGACTCGTGACAACCATCTCAATCGGACGATCTAAGTCTGTCAACAAACCACGGCGCTTAGGTCGCACTTCACCTTTATTAACTAGTTCTAATGCCTTACTAGAAAGAAGAAAAAGCTAAAGCAACTAAATTGTTTACCAAATATGAGGCAGTAAACTCTGAACGAGAAATGTATTTGACTTTATACAATGAGGCTAAAGCAGAACTTAAACATGAGCGTCGTTCCAAAGCTAACATTAAAGGATGGAAAACTCGCAAGAAAGCCGAGAATGAAAAACTAAAACGAGAAATTGCCCAGATGTTGTGCTATTGCGTGACTTTTTAGCAAGTGCTGCATCTTCCCAAACAATCTATAACACAGAATAAGTCTCAATCAAATCAGGGTTTGGCAGACACTAATATGATAAATGGTAAATATAATTTTAATAATATTGAAAAATTGACAGTTTTTTTAAAACCTGATGTTGGAGAAATGTTTCCCAATTCGGAAGCTGTAAATGAAGCTTTACGTTTTCTAATTAGAGTTACAAGTAAAAATCGTTGAAGCATTTTATCAACTGTATAGAAAAATATCTTTTTTCTATACAGTTGAGCATCTTTTTTTTCTCATACTGCTAACTAATAAGGCGTAACACCATCAGAGAGCGATCTGTAACTGGTACAGTTTGAGAGTCTGAAACTAATTTTCCCCGATCTAAAAAGCGAGGTTCATTAGTGTCAATTACTATCTCCCATACCTTGTCTTTAAAGTCATCGGGTAAAGCAAACTCGATTAACTCGTAGTGAGCGTTAAAAAATAGCAGAAAACTTTCATCAATAATCCTCTCACCACGATCACCTGGAGTAGCAATTCCCTGCCCATTAAAAAAAATCTCCATTACTTTGGCATAGCTAATAAGCCACTGCTTCTCAGTCATTTCACTGCCATCAGAATTAAACCAAGCAATATCATTAATACCTAAACCGTGAATGGGGCGACCTTGAAACCACTTACGTCGTCGGAATACTGGATGTTGATGGCGAAAATTAATCAGTTCACGTGTAAAATCTAATAAATCTGCGTTCGCTTTATGCAAATCCCAATGCCGCCAGGAAATTTCATTGTCTTGGCAGTAGACATTATTATTTCCCATTTGACTACAGCCAATTTCATCCCCCTCTAATAGCATTGGGACACCTTGAGAAAGCATTAGGGTTGCTAAAAAGTTTCGTCGTTGACGTTCGCGCAAACGCATTACTTCTGGATCGCCGGTTTCGCCTTCTGCACCACAATTCCAGGATCTATTATGGCTTTCACCATCTCTACTGTCTTCCCCGTTTGCCTCGTTATGCTTTTCGTTGTAGCTGACCAAATCATTTAACGTGAAACCATCATGAGCAGTTATGAAATTAACACTTGCATTTGGGTTGCGCCCATTTGTTTGATAGAGGTCAGGGCTACCTGTAAAACAGTAGGCAAATTGTCCTAAACTATCATCTACACCACGCCAAAAATCTCTGACTGTATCCCGATATCTACCATTCCACTCAGACCAACGCAGTGGAAAGTTTCCGACTTGATAGCCACCTTCTCCTAAGTCCCAAGGTTCAGCAATCAGCTTCACATCTGCCAAGATTGGGTCTTGATGAATAATATCAAAGAAAGCTGATAGGCTATCTACTTCATATAATTCCCGCGCCAGCGCCGAGGCCAAATCAAAGCGGAAGCCATCTACATGCATTTCTGTTACCCAATAGCGCAGGCTATCCATGATTAACTTCAAAACTTGAGCATGACGCACATTCAGAGAGTTACCGCAGCCTGTAAAGTCCATGTAGTAGCGAGGGTCATCCTTTACCAAACGGTAATATACAGAATTATCAATACCTCGCAAAGATAGCGTTGGGCCGAAATGATTTCCTTCGCCAGTGTGGTTGTAGACTACATCTAAAATCACTTCAATTCCGGCAAAATGTAATGCCTTGACCATTTGCTTGAATTCAGTGACTTGTTCTCCCTCAGTCCCAATAGCACTGTAACTAGAATAAGGGGCAAAATAATTGATGGAATCGTAGCCCCAGTAATTGCTTAATCCTTTTCCTTCTAAATGTCCTGGATGAGATAGAAAATGATGTACTGGCATCAACTCAACTGCTGTAATTCCTAATTGCAGTAAGTGTTGAATTGCAGCAGGATGCGCCAAACCGGCATAAGTGCCGCGCAACTCTTCTGGAATAGCTGGATGTAGTTTAGTAAAACCTTTGACGTGAGTTTCATAAATAACAGTTCTATACCAAGGTGTAGCAAGCAGTTTATCGCCTTCCCAATCAAAAGATTGATCGACCACAATACATTTGGGCATTATTTTGGCATCATCTAGTTCAGAAAAAACTAAGTCTTTTTCCTCAGCGTCTAGAGAGTAGCCAAAGACAGCTGGATCGTTGCTAAATTCACCGTCAATTGCCTTAGCGTAGGGGTCAATTAATAATTTGTTTGGATTAAATCGATGACCAACTTCCGGTGCCCACATCCCATGTACTCTAAACCCATACTTTTGACCTGGGCCAACTCCTGGTAAGTAACCATGCCAAACAAAATTGTTTTTTTCTGTCAAAGGTATGCGAATTTCTTCGTCATCGTTATCAAATAAACAAAGCTCTACCGCTGTTGCATTTTCCGAAAACAAAGCAAAGTTTGTTCCTTTACCATCCCAAGTTGCACCTAAAGGATATACATTCCCCGGCCATAAAGCTAGATACATAATTAAATCTTGAACAAGTTTTTCGGCAAATTAATTATTGATGATTTTCGAATTTTTTGAATAATTAGTTAAATTTTAAAGTTACTAATAATTCGTTCAAATGACTAACAACATTACAATTTAACTTCTAAATAATATTATTTGCTCTATCATTAGTAAGAAAAATATCTATTCCTTAAGTTGGAAAAATTAATGTAGGGGCAACAGGCTGAAGGAAAACTGCCCTGTCTGCGACACGCCGCGCAATCTGCTTCGGTAAAGCGATGCCTACAGCAGGTTGCACCAAAGCTAAAAAGCAAGGCTTCAAAACACTCACTGTTGCGTCATCTTCCCACAAGGTACGGCTGTTTACATGGTTCCAAATCATCCGGGGTCGAATTCCCTTCTGCCTTCTTCAAATGCATTTGCTCTAGAGTTTAACACATAATCAATTGACAAATAGTCTCATCGGATCTGTAGAAATATGACAACGTGTCTTTTGACACGATTTTACTATTACAGCCAAAATACTACGTAGTGACTGTTTTGACTTAGTGTGAAAGAGAACGTGAAAAAAGATTTTTTGTTGCTAACAGTTGCTTTACCGAGTTTACTGATAGCGTCTCCTAGTTATGCTGTTGAAAGTGAAATTGAGCAGAGAAATACTAATAAATCAATCGAAGTCATTTCAGATATTCCGAGTTTGGGTGAAATTGAACTACCCGCCACTAATGCCAAATTCTTATCTCAACAATCTGTACCAAATGAAGTTAATCCAGAAGAAACTCAGCCAGAAACAGAGCAAACTCCGAGCGATGATGCAGACATTACTATAGAAACGATCGCAGAACCAGATAATCTACCCCAATCTACTCCAACTTACGTCATTGATAAAGAAGAAATTCAAAAGCAGGGCGCTACCAGTTTAGCCGATATTTTGAAAAGAATGCCTGGTTTTGCAATCAATGATGTCGGTCATGGTGCAGATACTCACACAGGTACATACTATCGGGGAGCCTCAATTAATCAGTCTGTATTTCTAATTAATGGCAGACCAATTAATAATAATGTCAACACTTATCATGGTGGAACTGATTTAAATAGTATTCCTGTAGAGGCGATTGAGCGAGTAGAATTATATAGTGGTACAGCCTCCGCTTTATATGGTTCCTCAGCCTTTGGGGGAGTTGTGAATATTATCACCAAAGAAGGTTATGGCAAACCTAAATTGAGTGGTAGTGCAGAATTTGGCTCATTAAATTTAAATAATCAACAAGTGACTTATGGTGGTTCATCTGATAAGGTAAAGTACAACTTTAGCTTTGAAAGATTCTTTACAGATAACCGTTACCCAGTTCCTGTAGGTGCAGCAAATCGTGATGAGAAGGGATTTTTATCAAATGCAGATACAGCTACAAGTACATACTTTGGTAGCATTGGACTAGATTTAGATCAAAAAAATTCTTTGAATTTAGATGTTACTAAACTCAGCAGTCGTCGCGGCTTAATTTATTTTGGGTTTCCTCTGCAAAGAGATAGATTAGACCACGATGGTTTAAATATTGGCTTATTTTGGAAAACTCGGCTAGGTAATGGCGAAAGCTCTAATATTACAACCTCAATTGGTTATAACCAAGATTATTTCAGCACTTATGGCCCTACAGGATCATTTTACCGTACAGGCGCTTTAGATACACAACAACTTACAACTAGGGTAGATCATGAGTGGAAAATTACAGCCAATAATAAATTGCGCTGGGGATTAGATTTGAAAAATACTGATTTAACAGGTGATGTTTTGAGTACAAATCCTAGTACTATTGCCAATAACGAAACTGAAAATAGAAGTTTGTTTAATGCAGCTTTATTCGCTGTCAATACTTGGAATATTAGCGATAATTTTCTGATAGATTTAGGACTAAGGCAAAGCTTTGATAGCCAGTTTGGAAATTATCTCAACCCTAGTGTTGGTTTACGTTATGCTGTCACACCAACAGTAGCAGTGCGTGGAAGTTGGGCAGGGGGACAACGCAATCCTGGGTTGGATCAGTTGTATGTTTATGATACAGTTCATGGTTGGCAACCTAATCCTGATTTAAGCCCAGAAATTGGCTCAACTTGGACTGCGGGAGTGGATGTTAATTTTTCTCAAAATCTGATTGGACAGTTTACTTACTTTGGTAGTAGTATAGGCGATCGCTTGGGAGTCATCGCTGGAAAATGGGCAAATATTGGATTAGTAGATACCAATGGTTTAGAAGCTGCATTGCAATTAAAAATTGCGGCTGGTTGGTCAACTTTCCTCAACTATACTTATACAGATTCCCAAATAAAAACAGGGACAGAGAAAGGTTTGCAATTAGGTTTGATTCCTTATTCTGTACTTCAAACTGGTGTGGGTTATCAAAATTCAGGTTGGCAAGCTAACTTATATGTTACCTACAATAGTGGCGCTCGCAGATCCATCTTCGCTAACCCTGGTGACAAGCCCACAGATTTTGCACCGTCTTTTGTGAATTTAGATTTGAGTGGGCGTATACCTCTAACTAGCAATTTAGGACTGACAGTTTACTTAGAAAATCTGCTCGGTGAGCAATATGAGCGAGTTAATCGCATATATAGTCCTGGATTTACTTTTCGTGTGGGTTTAAGCGCCAATTTTTAGGGATTCAATGTAGAGATTTTATCATTGCAAAGTCTCTACATTCTTATGTCTTTTCACATAATTTGGAAAACCTCACTTTCTTATAAGGATAGAATGTTAGGTTTCACAGCATTTTTTTTGGTAAATACGACGCACCGCTGTACAACATAGTGCGTTAAGCTAAAGGCATAATGACCGTACTTAAAATTTACTTTTAATCTAAAATCTCAAATCTAAAATTGCTATGAGAGCCAGAATTGAAAATAAAATACTTTTTATTCACCACGAAGATTTGCCAGAATTTAAGAAGGGTGGTTCAGTGGTGAGAAACTCTTACTTTTGGGCACTACGTTCAATAGCTGGTCAAGCTTCACGTTATCGTGATTGGGAATACGAACCGGAGGTTTGGCTAGCGCTTTCACGAATGCTTTTATCTTTTGCTGAATCGGGATATTTAGGTATTAGAGAAACTTTACTAGAGTTTCCCTTATCTCAAGGAGAAATTCCTAATTTGTTGCGAGATGTTTCCACTTGGGAGTAGGGATGTATAGCTGTTATTGTTGTTAAAAAACCCTGTATCGGTTTCTGGTTGAAAATTATTAAAATTAGAGAGATCAAGCGATTGCTAGAGACCACGACTTGCTGATATAGAAGTGGGAGTAACAATCCTTGCAAAACGGCTAAATCTTTGGTAGCAGCAATTGCAAGTAAATGGGGCGCTAAACAAAGTGAAGCATTTTGGACTCCCTGGTTAAAAGTGCGGGATGTTGAAGTGAATATTGAAGTGGATGTTGAAACTGAAGCAACACCAGCCTTAAGGTATGAAAAATGGCTGTGCGATCGCATTATCGCTCGAATTCCAGGAGGTGAATCGTGACAACTGGTGAAATTCATTTAGAGTTACTGCTAGGTAAACCAGTATTAGACTCAACTGGCAAAGCCATCGGACGCATTGAGGAAGTACGCGCCGAACAACAAGGCGAAGAATGGATTATTAAGGAATATCTTATCGGTTATGCTGCGGTGTTAGAACGGTTATCTGCTTGGACAATTGGGTTAAAAATTTTGCATTTTCTGGGGGCGCAGAAAATTTACGGTGGTTATACAGTACCTTGGGATAAGCTAGATTTGACTGACCCTGATAAGCCGTGTTTGTGTTGCAGTCTAGATGCATTAAAGTCATTAGACGAGCAGCCACAGGATACAAAGTAATTTGGTTTGGAAAAGGCGAAGTATGATGTCACCAAGTTGTAAAACGTTGTAAATGTTAAACTTTTTAGGTCGCCTGCACCCTCTTTTAATTAAATTTAGTAATGTTAAGTTTTTTATTTTATTAATAAATTGGCATTCAGCATGATGTTAATTTTGCTAAACTTCTCTAAAAGCTTTCATAAAATCTTTTAATATTCAAATGCCAGAAGTTCAAGTTGGAGATATTAGCATCTACTACGAGGTGAAAGGCAGTGGTTATCCGCTACTCATGGTTATGGGTTTCAGCTTCAGCCTTTTAGATTGGGGAGATGTGTTTCCTGATGAACTGGCAAAACATTACCAAGTCATTCTGTTTGATAACCGCGATTGTGGACGTACAAAAAGCCAGTCAACAAATAACTACACTACTGCTGATATGGCAAATGATGCAGCAGGATTGCTTAATTCTCTAGGAATAGCACAAGCTCATGTTTTGGGATTGAGCATGGGTGGTATGATTGCTCAACAGTTTGCCTTGAGACATCCTAACAAGCTAAATAAATTGATATTGGCCTGCACAATGGCAGGTGGAGATTGTAGCGATTTCAACCCAAATAATCAAGGAGATTTATTGGATCTTCTTTTTCCACCATCATACTTAGCTATCTCTAATAATCGGCAAAAAGCAGAAGATTTTTTCACAAAAACCTCACCTTATCACAGCAAACAAGATGGTTTTGTAAGACAATTGGAGGCGCACCATGCTCATGATACATGTAATTTATTGCAAAACATTAAAGCACCTACCTTAATTATTACTGGAGATAGTGATTTGGTAATTCCTGCTGTCAATAGTAATATTTTAAATAACAAAATTTCTGGTTCAGAACTCAAAATTATTAAAGAAGGTGGACATGGGTTTGTTTATAGCCATGCTGCTGAATTTGCAAAAATTTCTACTGATTTTTTATCATAATTTAACTGCATGAAAATAAACATAGCGATCTGCAATACTAATCGCTAAAACCTGTGATTTCCGGTATTTTTAAACTAAGATTACAACTTATGATTTCATCTTTAAAGCTCTATTCCATGAAGCTTTATTCTATGTATTTTCATAGAGAATTGGGTCATTACTGATTAGATATATCCCTCTTTCAAGAAACACGAGCCGAAACCCTCATAAATAGAAGATTTTTAGATTTCGAGTGTTTCTTTCATTCGTAGCGGGTGGCGCGCCGCCACTGGGGCTGCTTCTAAGAAACAGAAATGTTTCTTTACATTTATTGGGAATGCGTAGACGCAAAGCGGCTTGTCGTTAGACATCGCTTTCCCCGGACGCTTTTGTCACTTTCCGGGAGGGCGATCGCTAAAAGCCCTATGAGGCAATCAATACAAGCTATACTATTAGAAAAAAATCCCTCTTGTATTTGTTATTAAGAAATGATCGCGCAATCGCTTGCTATACAAAAGCTTTAGATTTCAGAAATGGCAAAAGTTTTCCCAGAGTGACAGAAGCTGTTTACTGACGCGCTCGCTTCCGTTATGGATGGAAGAAACAAAATAAGACGCACCG
>NZ_JBALDA010000046.1:0-12842 GCF_036917535.1 Nostoc sp. | reverse complement strand
AAAACGTCCGAATGTTCCTATGTTTATTATCTAGTTGTTTGGCACTCGGTGCGGCACAGCCGCACCGTCGCTTGTGACAGTTGCGTAAGTCCTGACCAACCAGGGTAAATGGTTGTGAACTGGACAGTTCCATTCGCATTGCTTACTTGATAGCCGCGCAAGAACTTTTGGCCGACGGTACTAAAACTTCGGTCTGTCACATCCGAATAGATACCCAGTGCGTCACAGTGCCAAACATCTATGATCGCATCTGCAAGTGGTGTACAGCCAGTAGTGCCAATTTGAGAAACTTGCAGTGTCAGATGGAGTGGCACACCGTCTTTTACCGAACCATCCGCCGGATTGGAACGGATATCGGAGCGGTTGAGCTTCTCATCCACAAAATAAGGGCCTTCGGTCTGTTCTGAACTGACGACACAGGCAGGCAACGTAGCAGAATTACTCGCAGATGAACTTGGGACGGCTAAACTAGACTTTCTTGGTATGCATCCAACCACAAGTATTGTCGTTCCGGCTGCCCTAAATAGAGCAAGTACATCTCTTCGACTGAAAATCAGATTTAATTGGCGATTTATGTTGTTCATGATCGCAGTCCACCTTGCTTTTTAATTAATTGCGATCGCAGTAGTTTGGTAAGGCGAAATACAAGGGCGCTTCAATTAACGATTATTGTGTTCTACCCGATTTTTACCTTCGCTCTGATTATGAGGTTGGGGACGTTGGGGAGAACGCTTTTTCTGATGTGGACGGGGTTTAGAATGTCTGATTTGTGGTTTTTCATCAGATATTTGCCGTTTGTTGGGCTGTTGTGAAATCTCGGCGTTCCGATGAGATGGATTAGCGGCATTTGCCTGATTGGGTGCAACAAAACCAAATGTACCAATCAAAAAAGGAATCGCTGCTACGGCTAAGACTCGACGAATATTCATAAAAATCAACCTTCAAAAGCTAAGGTGTTCATATTTCTAATTGAGCCACCTCAAAATTACAGCTTGCTTATTTTCTAAATTACAGTTTTGTAATTTGAATAAAAATAATGAATTTAGAATAGAAGAATATATGAATTAATAAAAACTTGTGAACGTTCTGTTTGTTGAAGACGAAGCGAAAATTGCTAACTTTGTCCGGGCTGGACTCAAGGAGCAGGGATTTGTTGTAGACTACTGCGATAACGGTGATGACGGATATCTGCGGGCGTTAGACAACGAATATGATGCGATTATACTCGACATTATGATGCCGGGAAAAGATGGACTATCGATTCTAAAATTATTACGGCGGCAAGGTCGGAATGCTCCGGTGATTTTGTTGACGGCTCGGAATGAACTAGAAGATCGCTTGCAAGGGCTAAATTTGGGAGCGGATGACTATATCGCTAAACCGTTTTTTGTAGAAGAGTTAGCGGCTAGAATTCATGCGGTTGTGCGCCGGAGTGTGAGCGATCGCCAAAATCTGCTTTGTGTTGGGTCGATCAAACTTGATCGGATCACCAGGGAAGTCACTTGCAATCGCCAAGCGATAGAACTCACCAGCCGCGAGTTTAATCTTCTGGAATATCTCATGCGTTCTCCCGGACGGGTTTTCACTCGTACCCAAATCCTGGAACACGTTTGGGGCTACGAATTTAATCCCAACACCAACGTTGTGGATGTTTGTATCCAGCGAATTCGTAAAAAGCTTGACCCTCTTGATGAAGCAGTCTGGATTGAAAGCATTCGAGGAGTTGGATATCGATTTCGCAAGCCAGATTCTTGATCATGAAACTCTCTTCGTTTCGACTCCGCATTGCTCTGTTGTCTGCGGCTCTAGCTGGCAGCACATTAGTCGGATTTGGCGCGGTTTCTTGGTTTCAGATTTACAATGCTAAGATTAGCCGCCTGGATGCAGAACTATTAAATCATTTGATGCGGGCAACTCCGAACTTCCCTCCACCAGAGGAATCTCCCAGAAGAGAAAACTCAGGCGTAGGCGTAGCCCGTCGTAGACATCGCTCGCGATGGCAGTTTTACGAAGATTCCTTATCTTATGCTTTCGGAACCAATACAAAAACTCCCGTCGCCCTGGTGGTGCTGGACGCAAACAATAACATCCTTTATCAATCAAACTCCCTACTTGCCGAACTTGAGGTGAATCGTCTGTTGCTTAAGCGTCTTGAGTTGACACCTCTACCACCGCCCCCGAAGAGAGAACCACCACCTTTACCCTCTAATACAAATTCATCGATTCAGCGCCCACCGCTAATTCGTCCACGCCCGCCTCAATTTATTACAGAGCAGACAGCAACAGCAGTCTGGCGGATTGGGGTAGCTAAATTTCCCAATGCTCAGATTGCCATTGCTGTTAGCTTGCAAGCCGTAGATCAAGAAATGGCTACCATTCGCAATATCTTTCTGGTTTCGATTCCGGGAGCACTGCTGCTGGTTGCGCTGGGAGCATGGTTGGTTTCTGGTGGTGCTTTGCGTCCTATCCGGCAATTAACGGGCGTAATTCAACAGGTAACTGTCAAAGGGCTAGATCAGCGGATTCCCATTGGGACAACTGATGTTGAATTTATCGAACTGATTGAGGTGTTTAACCTGATGCTGTCACGCTTGGAACGTAGTTTTACCCAAGCTTCCCGCTTTAGTGGTGACGCGGCTCATGAACTGAAAACCCCACTAACTATTTTACAAGGCGAACTAGAACGAACACTCCAACAGGTCGATCCCGGTAGTGAAGTACAACAGCGCTTAAGCAACTTGTTAGATGAGGTGCGCCGCCTGAGTGGAATTATGCGGAAACTCTTGTTACTATCTCTGGCAGATGCCGGAAAAATGAGCTTGCATCTGGTTGAAGTGGATATATCTGAGTTGCTGATAGAGATGCTAGAAGATGTGGAAATGCTAGCTCCCCAGTTGACAGTGCAAACTGACTTTATTGATGGGTTGCGGGTAAAAGGCGATCGCGATCTTTTAATTCAAGTTTTGCAAAACCTGTTTAGTAATGCAATCAAATATAATCTCACCAACGGTTGGATACAAATTCGCACTCATCAAACTTCAACAACTCTTCACGTTACTATTGTCAATGCATCAAAAGATATTCCACTGGGCGAACGCGATCGCATTTTTGACCGATTTTATCGCGGCGATCCCTCACGTAACCGCAAGGTCGAAGGAATCGGACTAGGACTGAGCCTAGCCCGAGAAATTGCCAGGGCACATCGTGGCGACCTTACTCTTGACTTAACACCTTCTGGTCAAACAGCGTTCACCCTTACCTTACCGATGAAGTAACACCAATTAAAAAAAGAATGCAACACATAGACATAGATAATACCTCTCCCCAACCCTTCCCAAAGCATTGGGGAGGGTGCGCGTCAGCGTGGGTTAGGTTATCTGTTGTAGACATTTTTTGAATTGGTATTTAGATAATTGAGCGATCGTTTGATACTGATATAGCAGGAGGCAGGAGGCAGGAGGCAGGAGGTAGAACTATTATTCCTAGCATTCACGCTTGTCATTATGTCCTAACCTATGTGACTACGGCTATATTATTAGGACTTACGCACACTCTACGATTCTTGGCGTTCTTGGAAGTCTTGGCGGTTCGATAAATTAAGCTTTTTGGCGATTTTTGCGTAAGTCCTAATTATTTTAGTGGACGCAGAAGTGTAATTTTGCCCATGCCCGTCTCTTGACTAAGTTGCGCCACGTAGAGATTTCCATTCGTGGGATTCTCAATCAAATCCAATGGACTTGGGTTGAAACCAGTGAAGCCAGTAATACCCGTTTGGGAATTTACAATATCCAAGTTTGCGCCACCTGGTGTTAGTACAATGATGTCTTTCCCTGAACTGAAGCGTGTCACTAGCAGTTTGCCTTGCAGCTGACCACCTAAAACATGACTACGATATTCAATGATGCCATTAGGTGAAATATGCTCTCCGAAATCGAAGGCAATACCCTTCCAATTTCGGTCAGGTAGAGTACCAATGGGATATTCCTTTATCTGAACTGGATCTGTACCCGCTGTAGGATTTCCTCCATTCAACACCCACTCACAACGCTTCGGATTGGGATGACCGTAATAACCATTTTTAACAACGCGAAACAGAAAGTCTCGCTCTGTGCCTAGACTGTTAAGAGCAGGCACAGATGGACTAGTATATGCCCCATTAGTAGCTTTATCAATACGGTTTTGACAGGCAAGAGGTAGAGGGATAGGTGTATTTGGCGTATTGCCACCAGCTGCTGAACCATTCGTTGGCACATACAACTGACCATTGCTATGCCAAACTAGATCGTAGCCATTACGTATACCGCTAGCAAAGATAGTTACAGGCGCTCCCGGATTAAAGGGGTTATAAGTACCTCCATCCTCCGTCTTAACGCTTAAAGGAGGTGAGGTGATTTTGGACAGGTCAACTCGTAATACAGCAGCAGTTAACAACTGCTCAGGACGATTACTCCAGACAGTGTTTGGTGCGCCCGTACTACTATTACTACCCTGCAACACATACAGCACGTTTGGCTCATTAGGCTTAAACGCAATGCTATTGGTTAGATGATCCCGACTGGAGCGTGGTAAATCAACCACATAGTCTTTTACTGTTTCTAGATTGCTACCGCTTAAACGAGTAATTTTACCACTCCACTCTGGTGCATCAACAGTTGCATTCCAGTAATAGTTATTTGTTACCCAGAGAATTAGGTGGTTAGCATTTGTTGATGAAGGATCAAAGTGCATACCAATGATCGTTCGATTACCACCATTTGCAGTCTGCAATGAGGTAATCGTTTGTGGCGTACCGAGAGTGCCATCAGCATTGATTGGGAAACGCAAAATCTCACCTAGTAAGGTGGCAGCATAGAGTTTATTGTCAGGCCCAATCAATACTGTGGTGTAAGGTTTGACAGGTACATTCGCTAGTGAGACTTGCTCGAAAGTAATATTGCTTACTGGTTTTACAAAAGTGCCTGTTGTGAAACTGATGCTATAGGGTAAGAATGCAATACCAGTGCTATCTTTAACCCCGTCGGTGATTTGTAATAAATATTTGGTATTGTTCTTAAGACGATTTATCGGAGACACTACAATCACATCTCCGCCACCGGAAGTGTTGTAATTAGCATTGACTTGTGTATTAGTGCTGCAATCAATCAACTTGATAGTTGAGGCAGAAATGGTATTAACCGCAATCCCACTGTTAGGGAGATTTAGGTCTGCTGTAATCGAGATATCTGGCGACACGTTTGTCTGACCATCATTGGGATTGGTCGTTCTCACTGAAGGACGATTACCTGGTGCGATCGCAATATAGTTAAGCTTGGTATTCTTACCACCTTTAGCATCAATTGTGAGCTTGCCATCGGCAACATGAACAATCCGGGTAATTGCGGCAAACTTTTTGGTTGCTGTTGGTACAAAGCCAGAAATAGCAGCCATCCCTTCTATATTAATCTGGTGTTTACTATTTACAGTATTACTAGCATCACCGACGCTAACAGTCACATTGTAGGAACCATTAGATAGGGCATATTCCCAAGCAGCAGGTATTTTGACTGCTGTTCCCAAAACGTTAGCAGGATATTGCAGATGAATCAGTCTATTTAGTCGTTGATCGATGCCACTTTGGTGGCGATCGCGTGTATTGAGTTCGATATCAAGGGGAGTGGGTGTAGTATTGCCTAAGCTATCTTCACGCACCCAACCAAAGCCTCTAGTATCATTGTAGGCTTGACCGATATCTTTAATATACCCAGATGGTACAGGAGCGTTATTTGGTTGAAAAGCAATCCCTTGAACAATTGCTAATACTAGTATTTTGGGTTTGATCTTGTAAATCATAACTATGTCTTGCTGTTGTGTTCGTAGTTGGTACGTGAGTAATCCATTAACATTGGCCAAGTATCTGCAATGATTATTCTTGGCAATCCTTCACTAGCTATAAACGAACGTAATGACCGCAAGTCTTAGGGAACACATTTCTCCAAACTGTATAAAAAGTATTTAGTAAATACTTTTTATACATCATTCCTGAACTTCTTTTTAAGAGAATTATAAAGGAACTTTCTAATTCCTCAACTTGCCACAGTATGATTACGTAAAAAGCAATAAATCTTCAAAATTATCACTGGAAACTTTTAATTGCTGCTGACAGAGTTCATTTTTTCTATGCTGTTATATGCAATTAATCTCAGGTTCGTTTGAATACAGCAGATTTCAACTTTCTGAGGTACAAAAACACCCCACTTACATTATCGCGCACCTTCCCCAAAGCATCGGGGAGGGTTGGTGAGAGGTGTACCTCATATAATTGCAAAATACTGTATTTATAATATCTGTACTTTGGGGAGCCAACGCAGTTTTCTCCCTTAGCAATAGTGTAGTGTTAGCGAGCCTGCGAGCGTATGGGATTTCCCGACAACTAAGCAGGTGGGGTTTACAGAACAAAACCCAACATTTTATTTTTGTTTATGTTAGGTTTCACTATTGTTAAACCCAACCTACATTGATAGATTTTATTAATAAGTAATCACCCTAACATGATATAACTTTGGCAACAAATCATGAAAAAGTTTTTCAATATGTATGCTTTAACTTTAGTAATAAGATGATATTTTGATTTACTCATCTATCTGAGGGCAGATTATATATAGGTTAACTCAATTATCAAACAAATCAGGTTTATTTATGAGTGCACTACTGGGTAGTAGATTATTAGTTTACGATTACATAATATTAATCGGGTCTACATCAATAGTTAAACTTACAGACGAAGGACAAAGCGATCGCACTTCTTCCCAATCTGGTAATTGTGGTAAGGCATCAGGGGCAAATTTAATTAATATCTGCCAGCGATAACGATTAGCTACTCGTAAAATACTCGCTGGTGCTGGGCCTAATATCTCGAATTCTTCTGTACTCAAGGCTATAGCAATAACTTGCGCCGTATTTTGGACTTGAATGGGGTCAAGACTACTTAAGCGCAACAAAATTAACCGCCCATAAGGAGGATAATTGAGTGCTTGGCGTTGTTCTAATTCCGCTTGAGAGAAAGACTGATAATCGTGTGATCGCACTGCTGTAATTACCTGATGCTCTGTAGTATAAGTCTGCACAATCACTCTACCCGGATCTTCACCTCTACCGGCACGTCCAGCGACTTGCGTCAAGGTTTGAAATGCTCGTTCGCTGGCGCGATAATCTGATAAATTTAGCAATCCATCGGCGGCGACAACCCCCACAAGTGTCACCTGTGGTAAATCCAAACCTTTGGTGAGCATTTGCGTACCGACTAATAAATCTGCTTCGCCGTTGGCAAACTGTGTGAGTAGGGTACGATGTGAACCTTTGTTGCGGGTGGTATCGCTATCAAAACGAATATATTTTAAGTCCCGGAATTGTCGTGCTAGTTCTTGCGTGACTCGTTGAGTACCGCTACCGAAAAATTTCAGGTAAGGGGAACTACAATCAGGGCAAAATTTGGGGTGTGATCGCGCATAGTTACAGTAATGACAGCGCAATAATTCCGGCGCTTTTTCTTCGGTGTGGTGATACGCCAGCGACACATCACAGTGCGGACATTCCAACACATATCCACAACTGCGGCAAGAAACAAAAGTACTGTGTCCCCGACGATGGATAAATAAAATTCCTTGTTGTTTTCTTTCTTGCAACTCTTGCAAAGCTGCTTGCAGCGATCTACTAAATATAGAACGATTTCCCTGTTGCAACTCTTGCCGCATATCGACGATTTCCACTGGCGGTAAAGGGCGGGAGTTGATGCGTTCAGGCAAACTTAAGTAATAACTCCTGCCTCCTGCCCCCTGCCCCCTGCCTCCTGCCTCCTGCCTCCCCACGCTTACCCAAGTTTCCAACGAAGGCGTAGCAGAACCCAATACTAAGGGGCAATTTTCTAATTCGGCTCGCCATTGGGCAACGGTGCGGGCGTGGTAGGTGGGTATAGGGGAATCTTGTTTAAAGCTGCTATCGTGTTCTTCATCTAAAATAATTAAACCCAAGTTGGGTAAAGGGGCGAAAACGGCGCTGCGAGTACCAATGACAACTTGAGGTTCTCCCGTGAGCATTTGTCGCCAAGTATCGTAACGTTCACCATCTGAGAGGGCACTGTGATAAACGCTGACTTTATTACCAAAACGGGCGCGAAAACGATCAGTTAGCTGGGGTGTAAGTCCAATTTCTGGGACTAAGACAAGGGCGGATTTACCTTGATTGAGGAGAGGTGTGATCGCTTGCAAATATACTTCAGTTTTTCCTGAACCTGTTACCCCATGCAATAAAATTTGAGCAAATTCATCTAATGTCTGGATTGTCTCTAAAGCGCTAGCTTGATCAGTAGTTAAAGATTTAGCGCCATCACCTACTAATGCTGGCCCTTGTTCAGTTCGCAATACTTCTCGTTCTTCAACAACGATGTAACCTTTTTGTGCCAACGTCTTGAGAATAGAGGAACTAGCATTGCAAATTTGCAGTAATTCATTTTGCCACAACTCTCCACCATGCCGCCGCAGCACTTCTAAAATCTCTCGTTGGCGAGTAGTTAAGTCATCATCGATTGTACCTGTGAGCGTGACTGCTTTTTGCAACTTTGGTCGAGTCAGTCGCGGCGGTTCTAAGTAGCTTTCTACTAAACCAAATCGCAATAACTCCCGAATTCCCCGATAAGCAGATTTGACTTTTTGTTGAAGGTAAACAAAACTGTAATCTCTCGCCGCCTGTCCTTGCAAAAGTTCCCAAACTTGTCGCGCAGTCGGAGTCAGAAAAGCTAAAGGATCGGCAGATGCCAGTAAATAACTATTCCCCCCTGCCCCCCTACCTTCAACCAGACGGATACGACGCTGCGATCGCCCCAGTAACCCTGGTGGCAGAGCAACCCGGATTACTTGAATTAGGGGCGTATAGTAATATGCAGCAACTCGGTTGAGTAATTCCCAATAAGCACTTGGGAAAAATCCAACGCTGACTATATCTTCTACTTCCCGGATTTTTTCTGGTGGTAAATCGATATTTGGTTGTGCCAGTAATCGAATAGCGATCGCTCCTAATTGTTGCGCCCCAAATGGCACGCTCAAAATATCCCCTGGTTTTATTTCTAACTGGGCTGGCAATCGATAAGTAAATAGTCCTGTACTTCCTGGACAATCTACCAATACTTCAACCCACCGATTAAGAGTTTTACCTGACTGATATGATTCACTCGGTTCACTCACTACTAAAGGAGATAAATTGATGTCATTAATATACATACTTGCTGACGTTATAATTAAATATTTTCTTCACATAGCTGGTCAAAATCAACATAGCTAACTAAACTTTAGTTTTTTGCTTTCTTAAATTTAAATGGTATTTATCAATACTGTTCTTCTTCATAATACTTGATAATTTTCCTCTTATGTAATCTACTAGACAAATTCGTATTAACTATATATGCAATAAATATTTGGTGCCCACTATACAAATAAAAGCATGTCGGCTATTGCTGCAACAGTTGCTCTATCTACTAAATATGGAGTAGCCTTTTTCCGCCTATCGATAGATATTCAACTCTTTCTGTATATGAGATGCTTTTATACAAAGTAAGAATATCCCAAAATTAAGCTGCCTCTCTTATAACTTGTATCATGTAGGTAACTTGAAATCAAATCGGGAACGCGTAAATTTATTAGTAGGTCTTCCTTTTATACAGCGAACTCCAGCGCCTAAAACATTATAAATATTTAGAAAAATATATGAAAGTTTAATAAGTTTGGATGAGTAGCTGGAATTTTTATATTTGTTAAAGTTGAGAAAGCTGGAGGGGGTTTGACATATTTGATAATTCAGAAAAAAATGAAGAATATATCTGTTGGGAATCTAAGAAAAAGCTTTATTGGGTGCTAAGGTCAGTTTCATTATAGGTTGTATATAACTGTAACCTATAGGTACTTAGGTAGATGCCGATTTTTATTTCTGTAGACAAATTAGCATCAGCCTATATTTCGCAATTCTTTACGGGTGCATCGTCCATTAGGGAAAACTACCAAGCCTCAAACGAGTAGGTGTAAATAAATTATGTACCAAACAAAGCAACAATCCCTAAAGGAAAATATGAATATTGTTGAATTGGGAAAAATGGGAATATTGGAGAATACTGCTGATATCGAAGAACCATTACTCGATAGTTTAAATGCAATGGCAGAAGAAGAATCTCCAATTATAGTAGAAAATCTGGAATCAGACGAACGCGATGGAGATGACATGGCGGCGGCTCGTCCTTCGGGCTACAACAAAACCGAACATGATGATGCTGTCGGCGCATTTTTTAAGGAAATGGCGCGTTATCCACTCTTAAAAGCTGATGAAGAAGTAGAGTTAGCGCGGCGAGTCAGGTTTCTAGAGGAAGTCAGAGAAATACAAGCGGCTTTAGAGTTAAAACTGAAATATGAACCCAGCAAACTAGAAGTGGCTTCCGAGCTAGAATTGACAGAAAAGCAACTAGAAAATCGCTTGTATCAAGGGAGAGTCGCGAAACGCAAAATGATTCGCTCGAACTTGAGATTGGTAGTATCTATTGCTAAACGATATTTAAATCGGGGAGTGCCTTTTCTGGATTTAATTCAAGAAGGAGCAATGGGTTTAAATCGCGCTACAGAAAAATTCGATCCCGATAAAGGATATAAGTTTTCTACTTACGCCTATTGGTGGATTAGACAAGCAATTACCAGAGCTATAGCTAATGATGCGCGGACAATTCGACTACCAATTCATATTGTCGAAAAGCTTAACAAGCTAAAAAAAGCCCAACGGGAACTCAAACAAAAACTTTCTCGTAATCCAACTGAAGGTGAAATGGCAGAATATTTGGAGATTAGTGTGCAACAACTACGTCAGCTACAACAGCTACGGCGACAAGCACTTTCTCTCAACCACCGCGTCGGTAAAGAAGAAGACACGGAATTGATGGATTTGCTAGAAGATGAAGATAACTTGTCTCCAGAAGCAAAAATGAATGAAAACATGATGCGTCAGGAGATTTGGGAAGTCTTGGGTGACGTATTAACTCCACGAGAGAAAGATGTGATTTCTCTGCGTTATGGTTTGACAAGTAGCGAACCGTGCACCTTAGAAGAGGTTGGCAATATGTTTAATCTTTCTCGCGAGCGAGTACGTCAAATTCAAAGCAAAGCCATGCGGAAATTGCGCCGTCCTCACATAGCCAAACGCTTAAAAGGTTGGTTGATTTAATTACATTGCTCAAGATAGAGATGCAATCCCTAACTTAATTAGCTTTGCAATTCGCAAAAATCGGGCGTTTTGTAGCTTTTTTCGGTTCTTGTTTAGTCAATACTCAAAATAAATTGCCCAGTTGCCTATAGACTATGGACTATAAACTATGGACTATAGACTAATGACTTCGGGTAGCAATTTGATTGTGCGTTTTGCTGAACCAGCCGATTGCAGCGTACTGTTTAAATTAATTGAGGGACTTGCAGAATATGAAAAATTATCTCACGCGATCGCTGGTAATGCTCTAGCACTTCAGGAGCATTTATTTGGTTCTCGCAGGTATGTAGAGGCAATATTAGCAGAATCTGCGGGTCAAGCTGTCGGTTATGCGCTATTTTTTCATAATTATTCAACATTTCTAACTAAGCCAGGAATTTATCTGGAAGATTTATTTGTTTTACCAAAATATCGCAGGCAAGGTATTGGTAAAGCTCTGTTGACTAAAGTAGCTCAGATAGCTGTAGAACGTGATTGTGGACGATTAGAGTGGAGTGTCTTAGATTGGAATGAGTCAGCCCAAGCATTCCACCGTAGGATGGGAGCATCTATATTAGATGATTGGCGAATTTGTCGCGTCACAGAAGATGTGCTTACTCAATTAGGATCTGTTAAATAAAAAACAAAGGATGAATTATAAAGGATGAATCAGGACAATTTTCATCTTTAATATTTCATCCTTAAATTTTAATGATTTTCTTGATAACATATTCCAAATTATATAAGTTTGTATTTTTATCTCGGCATAAATGCAGATTATTGCAAATAAGCAAACTAGAGTATTTTGGAGAGTAGTACATTCTCGTTACATCTCGTTTTGTGCTAACAAACCTAAATATAAAATCGCCAAAATTCAAAATTAAAAAACTTTATTTAATAAAACAAAGTTTGACACCTTGTCATTTGACTATGACAGCGACTCAACTCACAATTATGAAGAATATTGCCTCGAATAAGCCGTTATTGCAGAGAGAACACGAAATGAAAAAAATGATTACAGTCATGCTGTTAGGCATAGCAATCTTCATCTTTGCCTTCAGTCTTCCAGCTTTGGCAGCAGATGCTGCTAGTGGAGCTAAGGTATTTAGTGCCAATTGTGCCTCTTGTCACATGGGAGGAAAGAATCTGGTTCAAGCTGACAAAAGCCTGAAAAAGGACGCTTTAGAAAAGTATGATATGTACTCAGCGGAGGCGATTATTTCCCAGGTTACAAACGGTAAAAATGCCATGCCTGCCTTCGGCAAACGTTTGAAGCCTGAACAAATTGAAGATGTAGCAACTTATGTGCTTTCACAAGCAAATAAGGAATGGAAGTAGATTAAAATCTAACTTCAAAAATTAACAATTAGCGGGACAAAAAGCCCCGCTAATTTTAGAGTTGCCGCAATTATCATTGTTAACATTGCTGTATAATTTACACCAAGCTTTTCGTATCGGGTGGCGATGCGGCGAAATTGTTTGAGTCAACTCACATCTTGTACCTAACCGGATAAACCCGTAAAAGATAAATAAAGAGCGCAAAATATAACAGTAAAACAAGAATATTGCTGAAATCTCAAAAGTAAATAATCAAA
>NZ_JBALDA010000045.1:0-9698 GCF_036917535.1 Nostoc sp. | reverse complement strand
CCTCTGCCGCGTTGCGTCTCACGTAATAATCAGAGTCATTAAGGGCGGCGATTAATCCCCGCACAGCTTCTGCATTGCCAATTTTACCTAAAGCCGATGCCGCGTAGTATCTCACGTCAGAATTAGATCTCTTGAGGGCGGCAATTAATCCCGGCACAGCTTCTGCATTGCCAATTTTACCCAAAGCCGATGCCGCGTTCCATTGCACGTCATAATTAGAGTGCTTGAGGGCGGCGATTAATCCCGGCACAGCTTCTGCATTGCTAATTTCACCCAAAGCCTCTGCCGCGTTGCGTCTCACGCCAGAATTAGAGTGCTTGAGGGCGGCGATTAATCCCCGAACAGCTTCTGCATTGCCAATTTTACCTAAAGCCGATGCCGCGTAGTATCTCACGTCAGAATTAGAGTTCGTGAGGGCGGCAATTAATCTCGGTACAGCTTCTGCATTGCCAATATTACCCAAAGCCGATGTCGCGTTCCATAGCACCTCATAATTAGAGTCCTTGATGACGGCGATTAATCCCTGCACAGCTTCTGCATTGCCAATATTACCCAAAGCCGATGCCGCGTTGCGTTTCACAAAAGAATCAGAGTCCTTGAGGGCGGCGATGATTAATCCCGGCACAGCTTCTGCATTACCAATATTACCCAAAGCTGATGCCGCGTTGCGTCTCACAAAAGAATCAGAGTCATTGAGGGCGGCGATTAATCCCGGCACAGCTTCTGCATTGCCAATATTATCCAAAGCCGATGCCGCGTTGCGTCTCACAAAAGAATCAGAGTCATTGAGGGCGGCGATTAATCCCCGCACAGCTTCTGCATTGCCAATATTACCCAAAGCCGATACCGCGTTGCGTCTCACAAAAGAATCAGAGTCATTGAGGGCGGCGATTAATCCCGGCACAGCTTCTGCATTGCCAATTTTACCCAAAGCCGATGCCGCGTTGCGTCTCACAAAAGAATCAGAGTCATTAAGGGCAGCGATTAATCCCCGCACAGCTTCTGCATTGCCAATTTTACCCAAAGCCAATGCCGCGTTGCGTCTCACAAAAGAATCAGAGTCATTGAGGGCAGTGATTAATTCCGGCACAGCTTCTGCATTGCCAATTTTATCCAAAGCCAATGCCGCGTTGCTTCTCACGTCAGAATTAGAGTCCTTGAGGGTGGCGATTAATCCCGGCACAGCTTCTGCATTGCCAATTTTACCCAAAGCCGATGCCGCATTGCCTCTCACGTCAGATTCAGAGTGCTTGAGGGCGGCGATTAATTTCTGAGACATCTGCAAATTGATTTTTGCCAATGCCACCACAACCGATTCAATAAAAATAGCTGTGGGGTAACGTCGCCAAAACTTGTAAATCTTATTGATTATCTTAGCAATTAATTTGGAATTTTGGCTGATTCCACCAGGAGCTTCTCCATTTTGCTGAACTTCAACAATACATCTCCCCGCCAATAATAACAGCGTCTGAAAAATATCATCCTTTTGTTTAAACAACACTTCTATCAACAGCATAGGATTTTTCATTAAACTTGCCAATAAAGTCAAAGTTTCATGAGAATCATATTCCCAAAATAGTTTTTTTGCTAAAGCAATACCATCACTCTGATTATTTTCGATGCCTTGATTGAGATAAAATGCTGTAAAATATTCCTGAAAGGTGCGATGTAAAAATAAATATTGCTCTCCTTCTCGTGAAAGCTTTTGAATAATTCCATCTGCTTCCGAAAGTTCTTTAATTAATTCCTCAGTAGTTTGATTTCGGAAATCGCGGATTTCTTGCTTGTTTAAAAATTTTTCAATTATTTTATGCAATTCATCACGATAAAAAACTTCTTTGCCCTCACTGCTAAACTTATATGCCAGATCAGCTAATAACTTCTTTTTAGCAATTACATTTTCGGGGAATAATCGACTATTATCATTTCTCCATTGACTCAACATATAATCTACAGCTTTTTCATAAACCTGGGCACGACGTGCAGGAAGCCTTAGCCCTTTGGTTTGATACAAACTACACAGCAAAGATAAAAGTAGGGGATTTTGCGCTAAACCAGCAATTTGTGGTTTATTTTGTATTTCAACAATCAGCCCTTCTGCGGAAACAGAATCATCCTCAATATAACCAGCCGCATTTTTAAACCAAATTTGAATATATGCTTCTGTTTGCTTTTGACTAAAAGGAACAATTTCAACTTCCTTAGCACTATCTACAAAAGCACCACCGTAACCGACAATTCTAGAAGTGCAAATAATTGAACAGTCATAATTTTTCAGAAATCGGTTGAGCCTTTGTTTTAAACGAGGGCGATATTCTTGTGGAACTTCATCCAAAGCGTCTAAAAGTAAAAGACATTTATTATTCTTTAATTTATCTTCTAATAAATATTTGATAGATTTTGCTACTTTTGGATAATCTCTCTCAATAATTCGAGGAATAGCATCAATAATTTCTTCTTTAGCTTCAGCCAAATCAGATAACCGCAAAAACAACGGAAATATTACATCATCAATCCCTCTTCCCCCCTCCTCGCTTGTGGGGAGGGGCTGGGGGTGGGGTGTTAATTTCTCCCTTTCCTCACGAGCAATTAAGCCAGCTTCCATCCTTAATAAAGTAGATTTTCCCATACCTGGGTCAGCCAAAACCATAATTTTTTGGTTTTCTTTTTTTGCCTCTTCCCAGTCAACAACAACTCGCTTTGTTTCCTCTTCTTTTCTTTTTTGCAATTCCTCATCAAAACCTTTCATCGCATAGAGACGCTTAAATCCGGCTTCACCTTCTGTATATGCCCAGCTTGTTTCTATTTCATGTTTATATTTTCTTTCTAGAGTGACTTGAATCGGGATATATTGCTCTTTCAGGATAATTTTTTCTTTAGTATGGAACAGTTTAATATATTTAAAATATTCTTCAATATCTGCCAAAAAATTGCAAACAGCATTTTTCTCTGGTTCTAATCCTAGCTTGTCTAAGCTATCAAGAAGATTATCCCAGCGAATTACATAACTTGCATCGCTTTTACTGCATTGAATCACTCCCACTACACCGCCCAACTCTTCAGCCAAAACCGCACCGCCACTACTTCCTGATTCAACCTTCGCATCAAGTTGGTGGGACAAAAACGCAGAATTTTCCTGTGGGAGCTTATTCCAAGGATTATTAAACTTTATTCCATTTTGATTCTGAGTTTTATAAGTTGAAACTACATTCAGAGGCGCACTAGCACGAATATTTTGGGCAAAAACATCAAAACCTTCCGGGAAATTAGCCTTTTTTGCTGGCGGAAAACCATAGACTTTTACCGATGTTGATAGCTGTCGAGCATTAATAATTGGAGCCGCCTTTGCAGACTCAACATTTATTTTTAAAATCGCAATATCTACTTCTAAATTTGAGAATTCTTCGTACCATTCCGCCGCATAAACTTGTCCTTGATATTCTACCCTGAGCGCATCCAACAAATAGATAACATGATGACAGGTGACAAGATGACCATCAGCGCGAATAATAAACCCAGAACCGACAGTACCCCCATTAGAATCGAGGATTTTGACCATTGATTCTCTCAGTTCATCCAGGGTGTAATTGCTCATGTTCGTGAGATATACTCAAAACGGCTTAAAACTGTGATTCTAAGCGAAGCTTTTAGTCCGCGCAAGCAAATTAAACTCATGTAGTCGCAGGGTTTAGCCTGTCGGGTTTTTGTGTTGATTCTTCCTGACTCAAATTCCACTCAATTGTTACCTTCACATTAGCTTGTGCGCTTCCCTTAGTAACAAAAGGAACTCCTGTTTCTCCTCCAGCTTGCAAGCCAAATTCCATCGTCACTTTACTTGGTGCTTTATCAGTTATCCCTTGCTTAACGCTATTGAGTATCAGTCCAGAATAATTGCGTACCGTACTAATCATCATTTTTTGTAGCCTTTCTGACCTTTCTCGGATGTCGTCAATATATCCAACGGCTTGCAATTCATCACTATCAGCGTCATCGTATTGAATATAAATTTTTTCTCCATCGGAACCAATAATTTCTGTTATCTTTGCTGACATAAGCCTATTATTATTACATTACCTTGAGCATCTATAATTTACCAGATGTTGCTCAATTTCCGATTTTCCGCTTTGGATCTATGCATTGCTGGTAAAATGAGATTTTAGCTGAGGTTTGTAAGTGGAGTGCGATCGCACTCTCTGCGATGGCATTTTGGCTTTGACTGAGGAGCGATCGCTTACCAAAGTCAAACAATGCACTTTTTAAAATAGGCGATCGCACACATCACCAATCAAAATTACTTATTTGGTTTGATTTGAGGTGGGATAGTAATTCGTCCTAGAATAACTAGTGCTACTGCAATTAAATTACCCCCCTTGCAAAGGCTAAGGTGTAGACATAAGTCAAATTACCCCCCTTAGTCCCCCCTTGCAAAGCAGGGCTGTTTCGTTCCCTCTCAAACAGGATTTGTCAAGATGATTAGCGATAAAAATCATAAGTATGGGTGGCGGCTGAATAGACTTTTAAACTGATTTCACTAGCCCCAGATTTGAATCTGAGGGCACTTTTTATACAGTTTTAGCACTCTTAGTAGTTGGTTCCTCTGGAGTCGCTTTCAAGCGTGTTGCTATGCTTTTACGAATGCGATCACTTTTGCGAACAGCACCCGCCATTTCATATTCACGGCTATCTTTGCCGTATTTAAAAGCAACTCCAATGAGCATTTTCTCAGTTAGATCGCTTAAAGTTCTGTCCAATTCGTCCATCTCAGTTTTAGAAGAGTCAATCACAGCTAGAGCAGTATTATAAGTATCTATCTTGGTACGATATTGCTCAATTAGTTGTGTCATACTTTCCAAGTTGCGCCCATCGCCAAAATCCATAGTCGGATCGATGGCTTTAAGTCCCGCGGTTCTGAATTCAGCTTTTTCTAGAACGCGGTATGTACGTTTTTGACGCGACATAAATGTATCCTTTTTATCTGCTTTAAAGCTAGTTTGCCTCACTAAAGCTGTATCTAGTTCAGTAATATCCTTGAAAACTAGTATTTAATATAACTAAAAATTCAGTATTTAACGCAAAAATTATGATTTTGTTGATGAAAATCGTGATTTTGTTGATGAAAATCGTGATTTTGTTAATGAAACTCATGATTTTATTAATGAAAACCATGATTTTATTAATGAAAACCATGATTTTTTTTGTTGAATTTCTCTGAGTTTGGCTGTCGCATCTTCTACAAATATTTGATAGAAAATCTCTCTAGCAAGGTCAATAGCGCGATTGAGCGCATCTACAGCCTCTTTTTGCCGTCCCAGTTTTAAGAGAATTTTAGATGTGAAGTAAATTAAATTACGACTTTGGCTATACTTGTCACCAATTTGGGTATACAGTTCTAAGGCTGCTTGACAATACTCTAAACCCAAAGTTAAATTTTCTTGTAAGATGCCGATTGCCTGTAATGTATTAGCTTCACCCAAGCGATCGCCAATCTCGCGGTAGAATGCCAATGATGCTTCGTAGCGCTCTAAGGCTTCGCTGCGTCGGTCTAGGAACTGCAAGACATCGCCGATAGCTTTTAATGTATTAGCTTCACCCAAGCGAGCGCCAATGTCGCGGTAGAATGCTAATGCTGCTTCGTAGCGCTCTAAGGCTTCGCTGCGTCGGTCTAGGAACTGCAAGACATTGCCGATAGCTCTTAAGGTATTAGCTTCACCCAAGCGAGCGCCAATGTCGCGGTAGAATGCTAATGCTGCTTCGTAGCGCTCTAAGGCTTCGCTGCTGCGTTTGAGGAACTGCAAGACATTGCCGATAGCTCTTAAGGTATTAGCTTCACCCAAGCGATCGCCAATGTCGCGGTAGAATGCCAATGCTGCTTCGTAGCGCTCTAAGGCTTCGCTGCGTCGGTCTAGGAACTGCAAGACATCGCCGATAGCTTGTAATGTATTAGCTTCACCCAAGCGATCGCCAATGTCGCGGTAGAATGCCAATGCTGCTTCGTAGCGCTCTAAGGCTTCGCTGCATCGGTCTAGGAACTGCAAGACATCGCCGATTGCCTGTAATGTATTAGCTTCACCCAAGCGATCGCCAATGTCGCGGTAGAATGCCAATGCTGCTTCGTAGCGCTCTAAGGCTTCGCTGCGTCGGTCTAGGAACTGCAAGACATCGCCGATAGCTTTTAATGTATTAGCTTCACCCAAGCGATCACCAATGTCGCGGTAGAATGCCAATGCTGCTTCGTAGCGCTCTAAGGCTTCGCTGCTGCGTTTGAGGAACTGCAAGACATCGCCGATAGCTCTTAATGTATTAGCTTCACCCAAGCGATCGCCAATCTCGCGGTAGAATGCCAATGCTGCTTCGTAGCGCTCTAAGGCTTCGCTGCGTCGGTCTAGGAACTGCAAGACATTGCCGATAGCTCTTAAGGTATTAGCTTCACCCAAGCGATCACCAATGTCGCGGTAGAATGCCAATGCTGCTTCGTAGCGCTCTAAGGCTTCTGTTGCTTTATAAACTCGAAACTTCGCTTTCCCTGCCCAATAATAAACTTCTGCTTTCGCAGGTGTTGCCACTTGCTCTGCTGCAATCTGTTCTAATAATGTTGTAATCAGCGATTCTAGTTCGGCAACACGAAAATTATTGTTCCACTTTTGGGCTAAATCCCAAAGCTCACTGCCTTCCCACTCCCGGTCAACTACAATCAAGTGATACAGCCATTCAATTTGAGTTTCTGGCTGTTCATTGGTGCTGCCAAAATACTCAACTGCCCGTTGCGACAACGTGATAAACTCATCCCGACGTTCTTGCCGCAGATGTTTTAACATCAGATTTCGCGTTAAATCATGAACATTGTGCCCTCTTCCAGGAAACTCTTCCACAAAAGGTAAAGCTTGCAATTCTGTATAAAGTTGAGATGACTGTGCTTGCAGTTCCGGGCGCAGTGCTGCCAAAATCTCTGCATTAAACCAGTGCGGCACTGCTGCCGCATAAGCTGCTGACGCTAACTCAGGCGAAAGCGTTGAGAGTAAACTCTCTGTCACAATCCAAGAGCGTTCCTCGTCTGTTTGTGCCTTTGCTAGTTTTTGCAATAATCGATTATTCATTGCCCTTCCTTCGCTAGCGTTTCTAACCATTGCACAATTGAAGCAGGTTGTCCCTCAAATATCCGCATCGTCGTTTTTACCTGATCTGGAGTAAGGTGCAATCCAGCTTTTTGGGTGTAGTCATACCATGCCTTTGGTTCCGAGATGGCTTCTAAACGAAAATAGTGATGTAAATCCATCCATTCAATTGTCGGTTGAGGAATGTGCTGTCCGGCAATTACTACAATTAAGTTATCTGTATCAACAACCTCAGTTAAAAATTCGCCCCCTAACCAGTTTGCCAGTTCAGTAGCGGCTTTTTCGTAAGAATCAAACAAAAAAACTAATGTTTCAGGAATTTTCCGCAAGTCCTGAAAAAATGCTTCTCGTAGTTCAATCAAGCGAAAATTGCGTGTAGATTCATCTACATTAGACAAAACTACGCTCAATTGATTATCGTTACCAGTCATCGTAGTGTCAGAGACTTCTATCCCCGATTTGAGATATCGCCCAACAGCAGCGTTTAAATAAGGAAAATGCTTGTTTTTTAAACGCTTGCGTACACAAGAAAAGATATAGGGAATTCCTCGCTGTGCTGTTTTGAGATCCACTGGCACAGATAATATATTTCTAGGCAGACTATGCATAAACAGTGCCAGTAACTGAGTCTTACCTAAACCAGATTTAGCTTCAATCAGTAGCACCCGTTTGGCAAAGCTTCCCTGCACCATCTGGTTGAAAAGTCGAAGTTCCTCTGTGCGATTGGCAATAATCATGGATTCGGAGGATTATTTTGTTGGGGAGAAGATGGAGGATTGGCATCATCTGTCACAGAAAACTCTTGGTTCTCACCGTCTATATCAGTATTTTCTACCCAAACGTCTCCTTTAGTAACTCTTGCTTTATTTCCGCTTCCTTTCATCCGTGTCCCTTTGACAACAGTTCCCGGATTTGTCCCTGGCTGAGGGGGAGTTGGTTGTGCAGACTGTCTACCCCAAGCGTTACCGAAGATGAGTTGAAAAATATTAACTATAAAGGCTCCCACTAACGCAATGCCAATCTTTTCAACCAATCCTCTGACATTTGATGTTTTCGCAACTTCTCCAGACAACCATGTCCAAATTCCTGACAAGAGAGCAAGTTCAATTACTACAGCAATAACCAAGAACCAGCTACCTCGAAAGGTTCTGAGTGGGGGTAATTGATTAATCAGATACCCAGAAACCACACCGATAAATGCAGCTACTAAAATCTGTAAAAGCTCGTTTGGCATAGCAAAATAAACTAATTCGGTTGCGATTTTGCTTCATTACGCTGAATTTACTATACACCCTGGATACTTAACGGCATACTGAATATATAGATTGGTATCGCTGGCAGTAAGAAAGCGCCTGTTTATTAGCAATGTCTACGATGGGCTACGCTTACGCAATCTTGGCGCTTTCTGTGCTGACTGAGTGCGTTGGCGTAGCCCGCCGTAGGCATCGCTCTACTGCCACTGTTAAATACCCTTAATTTTAATGTTGGCATATCTTAACGAACTTAACTGCGATCGCAAAAAACTGAATCAGATAATCCAACTTCCAAAGAGATGCCATTCGTTATAGCTTGGTAATGCCTAAAACAGCAAAAATCATTGATACGCTAAGTATATACGCCATAAAATTATTATAGTTAAACCTAACGATAGAGTTAATTAAAGTATTTTTCCTAGAGAATAAGAGACAAGCAATACTAAAAATAATTTTGATAAAACAAATGAACGCCAAAATTATTGCTTTCTTAGGGATTACGGCAGCCTTTGCAAGCTTAGGAAGTCAAGTCTGCGCTCAGTCACCAGTATCAAACTCAAATCCCGGACAATACAGATTGACTGGTGCTTCTCTAGTTGGAATTGATCAGAAAACAGCTCAAGATGACTTTATAAGTTTTTTTGAGCAAACGAATCCAGCAAGTATTTCCAACAATAATAGAAGAGACAATAAAGCTCCAGCCCCAATCCGCTTTAACGAATCATTATCACAGCCAGACAATTCAGTTTTCTTAACACCAGCTCAGTCAGGGAGTGACAATGATGGACTGCAAGTACAGTTAGATATAAAGAGAGAATAATCAGGTATAAGAGGATGTTTTAAAAGTGATTGGTTGTAATTTTAGGCACTTGTTGATCCCCCCTAACCTTCCTTAAAAAGACAGAACCGGAATCAAAGTCCCCCTTTTAAAAGGAGATTTAGGAGTATCTAAAACGTTTTGCTACCGACCAGAGGACTTTTAAAACATCCTTTAAAGGCTGATGCTGTAGTTTTAATTAATTTTGCGTTTTCCAAAATCCTTGCTAATAGTCTGTTAAGTTTAAATTAGTAAGGTCAATAAGTTCGTAGTAAGGACTTTAGTCTTGAATGTTTTAAGCACTAAAGTGTTTACTACGAACTTTTCATTACTAGTACGCCACGGCGTAAATAGAGCAACCATTTAAAATCACTAAAAAGCCCATTCCATAATACTTTTGACTTTTGACTTTTGACTTTTGACTTCTGCCTTGCGGTACTAGTGGTCTGTCCCATTAATTTTGATGGGTTGGATAAATCTTTGAAAGCTTAACTCTTGCATCCTCTGTACGAAAAC
>NZ_JBALDA010000044.1:0-156810 GCF_036917535.1 Nostoc sp. | reverse complement strand
TAATTAGTAATGATGGGCAAAACAATGCTTTGATTAAAACTTATTTTGATGGTTATTCGTCGCAACTGAAACTCAATGGCATCAATCCTAGCCAATTGCAAGCTAGTGATTTTATTTTGAGTACAGGAACAGATTTGAATTTGTAGATTTAAAAAATCCTGATATTACTCTGAGTAGTAGCAATTTTAGTCTGATTGCCTAGTAAGGCTTCGTTAAAATTCCAAATGCTCATATCATAAGCATTTGGAATTTTGCAGATTTGTCAAATATGCAAAGGTAGGAAAAAAGCGTAGGCAAACTGAGTCAAAAGGTAAAAATAAAAACAAATAATGATAAATTTCCATAAACGTATAAGAAGTAAGATTATACTTGATAAAGTAACTATCCGCGCAGCAAAATAATAAAAAGTTATAAATAGTGAATTGTGATTTTTAAAATGAAATCATCAGGGTGTATTAACCCTCTTTTGTTACTCTCGGAAAACAATAATCTCAGCCAAATTCTGAGACTTGGATTTAATCGGGGTTTGAGGCTTTACTTTCTAACAGAAACTAAAATTTATAGACAAAAAGTAGAAATTAAAGCTCCGTAACCGTTTGAGCGATTAGATTCTCCCAAAGTGACAAAAGAGGGATTAAAGTAAAAAATATTGCCTATCCACTAATTACCTTTTTTTATGACACTTTCTCCAAATCAAGTTTATCCCGTTATATGGCACAACGACTCGGTGTCACTAATCGATCAAACGCGCTTACCCAACGAATATACCTTTGTGGAAATTCACCGCAGTGAAGATATGGCGCGGGCGATTAAAACTATGATTGTGCGAGGTGCGCCTGCAATTGGTGTCGCTGCGGCTTATGGAATGTATCTTGGTGCAAGAGAATTTGAGACAAGCGATCGCCACGAATTTTTGCAACACTTAGATAAAGTAGCCGAGATGTTGCGTTCCACTCGTCCGACAGCGGTGAATTTATATTGGGCAATTAGCCGGATGCTGAAAGCCGCTTACGAAACGCTGGGAACGGTAGAAGACATCAAGCAAACCCTGTTTCAAACAGCCCAAGCAATCAATGCTGAAGATTTGCAAACCTGTCAGGCGATCGGCGACAATGGTTTAGCAGTTTTACCGTCTACCCCAGAAAAGCTGACGCTGCTTACTCACTGCAACGCTGGAGCATTAGCTACTGCTGGATATGGCACTGCTTTGGGTGTTGTGCGTTCTGCATGGAGAGAAGGACGTTTAGGACGGCTTTTTGCTGACGAAACCCGTCCTCGCTTACAAGGTGCAAAACTCACCGCTTGGGAATGTGTGCAAGAAGGGATTCCAGTGACATTAATTACTGATAATATGGCAGCCCATTGCATGAAACAGGGTTTGATTCATGCTGTAGTTGTGGGTGCCGATCGCATTGCTGCTAATGGTGACACTGCCAATAAAATTGGTACGTATAGTGTAGCGATCGCAGCTAAAGCCCATAATATACCCTTCTTTGTGGCTGCGCCCCTTTCCACCATTGATTTTGAATTAGCCGATGGCAGCAAAATTCCCATTGAAGAACGCGAACCAGCAGAAATTTATCAAGTTGGTGATACCATTCTCACACCTGCGGGTGTAGATTTTTACAACCCAGCTTTTGATGTCACTCCAGCTGAGTTGATTACAGCCATCATTACAGAGAATGGAGCGATCGCACCAGGGGAGTTGGTGAAATCACGGCTAAAGCAAGTAGTATAAATCATTAAGAGACTTGCAAGAAAATAAAATACCAATCAAGCTGGGATAATAGCTTTTAGCGTACTGGATTAACCTAGATAACTAATGCTGGCATCTTACTAAAAGTTATTTAGGAAATCTCAGAGCATTGAGACTTAGACAAATTGCAGAAATATCTGGAAGTGAGCGATGAGCAAGTATTGTGAGCAGCGGCGTTGTCGATGTTATCACCAGTGACTAGTAATGGTGTAAATTTTTTAAACGTTCATTTGTTAAACAGCAACTGACAGTATACTCTAAAGTTTATTAAGACACATAATACCGTAAAAACACCAAGGTTAAAATTTCTAGCCTGCAATGATCTCTTGGTCGTTGTTTTTAACCTCAAAGCGCAATAGTTTTCGTCCCAGTAGTGTATTGAAGCACTAGTTAATTGCGCGAGTTTACTGCTATCACATCTCAGCAATATTTGCAGAAAACAGAAATTAATTGGAGGTACGTTTGTGAAATTATCTAAACTGTTTAAAATTCTATGTTTCACAACAGCATTTGCGATTTCATCACCATTTACGTTGCTGATTCAAGAAAACAAGGCTCTGGCAGGTGCAGGTACATCTGTCCTTAATACAGGTGAGTTCTTATCCCCTGGTCAATATTTGATTTCACCTAATCAGCAATATACAGCTGAACTGGAAGATGATGGAAACTTTGTTCTTTATGATTCATCTAACTATGTTCTCTGGGAATCAAATACTTTTGACACAGAAGTTAACAACATTGTCATGCAATACGACTGCAATTTAGTCATTTATGATTCTAATGCAATCCCCACCTGGGCAACTTTTACTGCAACTAACTCTAATTGTAGTCTCAATGTTCAAGATGATGGTAACTTAGTAATTTATACAGGTGATAATGTTCCTGTATGGGCAAGTGGAACAAGATTGAGAGATTAAAGATAAGCTGCTTTGCTTAATGCTAAATTGGCTTGTTAGTAAACCACAAATCTTTGAAAACTAACTTAAAGACAGACGTTTCAGCTATCCTAAATTAGGAGTATTCACCATTGATAATAGAGCGTTCCCTTTAAGCAAGCTTTGGGGATCGCCTGAAATCCCAACTAATAGGTTGTTTTTCGGGAAGATGTCGGGAAATCAATGTGATTACGACATTGGAGTGTTTTAACCTAAAGACACAAGAACTTTAGGGATTAAGTGACTCGCTAACGGAAGTGCGATCACTTGCATCTTGTGTTGTTAGGTGTTTCATGACCCTGATGCAAACAATCGCACTAGTACAGCACCGCGTAAATAATTGGACTTTGGATAAAAAAGTCCAATTTCTTGAAAATCACTAAAAATTCCCAGCAAGCGTCTTAAAATGAATTCTCTTGCTAGTCTTCTAAAGAAGACTAGGAAAACCTGAGTTCGGCATAAGCTCAAGCCCTCATTACGTCGTTGCTTAATTTTGGGATCTGTCAACCTGCTTGCGTCGTTTCAGCGAGTTAACGTTGAATAAACCTCTTTAAGCCGAACTGAGGTTAAGAAAGGGTTTGAGTCCACTTGAATGCACTTTATCTATAAGAAAGAGAAATTTATTTTTGGGCAGGCTAGGGAGCTAATTGAAAATGCTGCAATATCTCAGGTTAAGAGGCTTGAAGCTAGCGTGTGAATTCGATTCGCTAGGGCTTAAGTTGACACCAGTGCATTTAATCAAAATGCTGAATAATTGCTTCGGCAAATTCAGAACATTTTAAGGGTTCAACTGGCGGTTCTAACAACCGGGCTAAATCGTAGGTGACTTGACTACTCGCGATCGCATCGCTTAAACCTTTCTTAATTAGGTCTGCGGCTTCTTGCCAACCCAAAAACTCCAGCATCATCACACCAGACAAAATCACTGAACCAGGATTAATCCGATCTAAACCGGCGTGTTTGGGTGCAGTACCGTGGGTAGCTTCAAATATGGCACAAGCATCACCAATATTTGCCCCTGGCCCCATTCCCAATCCCCCAACAATGGCGGCGGTGGCATCAGACAAGTAATCGCCGTTCAAGTTCATCGTCGCCAAAATTGAATACTCATCCGGTCTGGTTTGGATTTGTTGAAAAATACTGTCAGCAATCCGGTCATTCACCAAAACTTTATCTTTCCATTTTCCCTCGCCGTGGGTTGCCCAAATTGAGTTAAGAACAGTTTCAACTTCCTTGACAATTTGCGCTTTCTTCTCCTCAGTGAGACTATCAAACCCAGGATCAATCTCGCGGGCGTTTTCTTCCAAGGAAATATTTAGATTTTTTTCCTTGTTACTCAAAATCCAAGATTCTCGTTCAGTGACAGTACAGGCGCGAAATTCGCTGGTTGCTAGTTCATAACCCCAATCACGGAAAGCGCCTTCGGTGTACTTCATGATGTTGCCCTTATGCACCAAAGTCACCTGTTGCTTGTGTTTGGGCAATAGCAAAGCGTTTTTGATGGCACGTCTGACTAGGCGCTGAGAACCAGTTTTGCTGATGGGTTTGATGCCAATACCAGAATCAAGAGGAATTCGTTTTTTCCCATGTTCTGGGGTGGCAGGGATTAGTTCTTCATTAAGAATTTTAATTAAGCGATCGCCGATTTCGCTACCTTGTCGCCACTCAATGCCTAAATAAATATCTTCCGTATTCTCTCGATAAACAATAACATCTAGCTTTTCGGGATTTTTGTGGGGTGAAGGCGTACCTGCATAGTAACGGCAAGGACGCACACAGGCATACAAGTCAAAAATTTGCCGCAGTGCTACATTTAAAGAACGAATTCCCCCCCCAACGGGAGTAGTCAAAGGCCCTTTAATAGCGACACCATATTCTTCAATTGCTGTGAGAGTATCTTGAGGTAAATATTGATAAGTACCGTATAAATCGCAGGCTTCATCGCCAGCGTATACTTTGAACCAACTAATTTGACGCTGACCCTTGTATGCTTTGGCTACCGCAGCATCTAACACCTTTTGGGTAGCAGGCCAGATATCTATACCTGTACCATCGCCCCGAATAAAGGGGATGATTGGATTTTCTGGTACGATTGGTTCACCATTTTTGAAAGTAATTTTTGCTCCAGTTGCGGGGGGGGTAATCTTGTCGTACATCGTTCACACACTCCTAATCGATACGCTGCTATTCAAAAAATCCTTATGTGGCAGGCTTGTATATTTTGCTATGTCTTTTGTTCACCAAGCCATAAGGCACAGATTTTCCCCCTATTCCCCTTGTACATTATTTGGGGATTAAATGTGGGATTCAGTGAAGCGATCGCAATTTTGTACGATCAAAAATAGTAAACTACTTTTCGCTATCAGTGCTTCACTTTAAAGAATGCCCGATAGCTTACCGCTCTTTCACTGACCGCTAAAACGAGAATGGCATGACAGACCCAATGATTTTATCAGGCCCTGCAAATGACATCGACTCCCTCCGACAACCATTAATCGCTGGGTCTGAAAGAGTCCAACAACAGATAATCCCACAGTTAGCTGAGTTGGGTAATGAGGGATTAGACGTGTTAATGGAATTTTTACTAAAACGACGTGAGAATCCACCGACTTGGGTTGATGGCAAAGCTTACCAAGTCCTTTATAACTCTGATGCACCTCAAGCCAAAGAATTTCTACGATCGTGTTTTCCTGAGGGAATTGTACCTCTAAAATCAGAATGCGGGATTAACTACAATTCTTTGCAACAGCTACTCGCTGCTCAAGACTTCCAAGCCGCCGATCGCGTCACCATCGAAAAAATGTGCGAACTATCAGGGCCAACGGCTGTACAACGAAAATGGTTGTATTTTACTGAAGTAGAAAATACTTCGTCTGTTGACTTACAAACCATTAACAACCTATGGTTAGTCAACTCCGAAGGTAAATTTGGTTTTTCAGTGCAGCGAGAAATCTGGTTGAGTTTAGGTAAAAATTGGGAGAATTTCTGGCCGAAAATTGGCTGGAAAGCGGGTAATAACTGGACGCGATACCCTAACGAGTTTACCTGGGATTTAAGTGCGCCTAAAGGTCATTTGCCTCTTTCTAATCAACTTCGGGGAGTACGAGTTTTTGCTTCTTTACTCTCTCACCCAGCTTGGTCAAAGAATCCAGAAAAATAATTTTGAGCTTACGGACAAATAGACTATGATCAATCCCACCAACAGAGAATTCTACGTCATTATTGAACGGGATGAAGATGGCTACTATGTCGGAGAAGTACCTCAGCTACAAGCCTGTTACAGTCAAGGAGAAACAATTGATGAGTTGATGGCTAACATCAAAGAAGTAATTGAGCTTTGTTTAGAAACAAAAAGTGATGAAAAAATACCAGAATTTATAGGTATTCAAAAGGTAGTACTTTAATGCCAAAACTACCAGTTTTAACAGGTAAAACAGTTATTAACGCCCTTGAGAAAATAGAATTTCAGGCGGTGCGTCAAAAAGGCTCTCATGTACAAATGGAACGTGAAGATGGGCGCTTAGTAACTATTCCTGTTCATGCTGGTAAAACAATAGGTAAAGGATTACTACGCAAAATACTACGCGATGCTGAACTGACCAGGGAAGAGTTTATCGCATTGCTGGAATCATAGAGTTGGGAAGTTTTTTACCAATTCCAAAAGCACAATACCAAATTAGATAATGGCCAACGTTCGTCTAGAAGATATTAAGCGTAGATTCAATAACGTCACTGCTATTGAGGACATTACCTTTGAAATTCCTGATGGCGAGTTTTGGGTTTTAGTCGGGCCATCAGGTTGTGGTAAGTCGACAATTTTGCGAACGATCGCTGGTTTAGAAACTGCTACATCTGGCAAACTTTATATTGGCGATCGCTTGGTAAATAATATCCCAGCCAGACAACGGGATGTGGCAATGGTGTTCCAAAACTACGCTCTCTATCCTCACATGAGTGTGGCGCAAAATATCGGCTTTGGCTTGGAAATGCGGAAGGTTGACCGAAAAATCATTCAAGAGCGGGTGATGAATGTGGCACGTTCGCTTTCTCTGGATCGCTTGCTAGATCGTAAACCCAAACAACTTTCGGGGGGACAGCAACAAAGAGTAGCATTAGGGAGAGCGATCGCTCGTGAACCACAAGTGTTTTTACTTGATGAACCTTTATCTAATTTAGATGCCCAATTGCGCGATGATACCAGGGCAGAATTGAAACAGTTACATCAACAATTAGGTATTACAACTATTTACGTCACCCACGATCAAGTTGAAGCAATGACTTTGGCTGACAAAATTGTCGTCCTAAATCGAGGACGTATTCAACAAATTGGCGAACCCCAAACTATTTATGCAAATCCTGCTAATCAAATGGTGGCAAGTTTTTTAGGCAGTCCGCCAATGAATATTTTGCCTGCAATCTATCAAAATAACGGTTTTGATGTGAGTGGACAGTTATTAGCGATTCCAGCAGTTGTAAATGAAAAATTACAGTTGCGTCAAGGATATAGTCTTGATTTAGGGATTCGTCCAGAGCATATCAAAATCAACACTGACTCAGAACGGGCTAAACCCCCCGCTACCGCTAACAATACTCAAAACTCAGGACTATTATCGGTTGAAGTTAAAGTTGTGGAACCTTTGGGAAGAGAAACTTTGATTCGTGCTGTTTTACCTGGTTCGGCGGTGATGTTGAATATTCAGGTAAGCGGTGATATGCGTCTTCGTCCAGGCGATCGCCTTTCTCTACAGCTCGATTTAAATCAGTTGTTTGTATTCGATCCCAAAACTGGGGACAGAATTTTATAAAGAGTTTCTTAAACTGCCAGAAGTAATCGCTAATTTCTAATTTTTTGTAGCCAAAATCTAAGAAAATGAAAACTGCAATACAGACTGAATAGATTCGCTGCAAAAACTTATATGACTATTAATCGACGACATTTCTTGTTTTTACTTACATCAGGTGCTGGTGCTTTTGCATTAGACGCTTGTGCTTTGGCAGAGAAATCTCCTCAAGGAAACACTGCAATTTCCAACACAACACCAAATACAACAGCAAATACAACACCAAATACACCAGGAGCTATCCAACTACCACCTTTACCTTACGCCTACGAAGCACTGGAACCACACATCGATACCAAAACGATGCAATTTCATCATGATAAACACCACGCAACTTATGTGAAAAACCTGAATGCAGCCTTAGAAAAACATCCAGAACTCAAAGGTAAAAGTGTTGAAGAACTGTTGCAAAAACTTGACAGTGTACCACAAGATATTCGCAAAACAGTACGTAATAATGGCGGTGGTCATGTCAACCACTCAATGTTCTGGCAAATTATGAAGCCGAAAGGTGGGGGAGAACCAACAGGAAATATAGCCTCCGCGATTAATCAAAATTTTGGCTCTTTTGCAGCTTTTAAAAAACAGTTTAACGAAGCTGGTGCTGGTCGTTTTGGTAGCGGTTGGGTTTGGCTAGTGCGTAACAAGGGTGGCAAGTTAGAAGTGGCAACTACAGCTAACCAAGATACTCCCTTAAGTGCAGGTAAATATCCCATTCTGGGTAATGATGTATGGGAACATGCATATTATCTTAATTATCAGAACCGCCGTGCCGATTATTTAGACGCTTGGTGGAATGTGGTTAATTGGGATGAGATTAACAAGCGGTTTGTAGCAGCAAGTAAATTTGCCTGAAACCAGACAACAATTTAGAATTGTAGACGCTTAAAACTGGCAACAGAAACAATATTCTGCTGCCAGTTTTTTAATGTGATTATGTTGCACAATTGTTATTAAAAGTCTGGCTGAGTGTGTGATTATGGCAAACTAAGTATACCGCAAATGTGAGTACAGAGTCAGCAGAAAAACTGCGATCGCTATAAATCTGACCTAACTTGTGTAATGTTTGAGGAGTTTAATGAAACTAGATAAATTACTTGATATCCTATTGCTCACAGGCTCTGTATTACTATTCTTCACAATTCCAGCCCAAAGCCAAGAGGAAAAAAGGAGGGACTTGCGGCAAGTTGGGATTTTAACTAGTACAAGTAAAAATAAGAATCAACCATTACCCTGACTCAGTTCTACACAACAAGTTCAGCCATTTAAAGTAAGCTAAAAAAGGCGAAACTACAAAACGGTCTAAGTCCGAGCATCCAGACATGAGTGCTAGCAGGACAAGAAATGGAGTAGATGTCAAACGTAAGGATTTTAGCATTGTAGTTTGGATGTTGCAAAGATGTGCCTATTTGTTAAAGCCTAGTCAGTGTATGATGAAATCTCAGAAATTTGAACAAACCCGTTCATGTGCAAAATGCGGCAATGAAGAAATGCGATATCTTGATGAACTAACCGCAGCATTTGAAGAAACACGCGCATGGTCTGAATCTTGTGACAAATGTGGTTCCACAGATTTTAGTAGTGGAGGTAGCGTGCTTCCCCCACTATCTCGCCAACAATTAGAAACTTGGGCTATTAACGACAAGCTTCATTTCTCACAACAAGACGAAGATTTGATGCTTGCTAGTCCAAGTAATTTAGAATTACTGCTAGAATTTCTAGATTCTCCTAACACCCATACCTGGCAAAGAAGAACTTTAGTCTCCACGCTCTATGTACTTTGGTTCGATGCTAATCACCCACCGGACGAAAGCTCTCGAAGCAATGCCGAATTTGCCAAAAAAGTTGCTCTTGAAATTGATAAACGCAGATCACTGTTGATTGAATTGGGGGCCGACGAATCCAAAGAATTCGGCGAACCGCTTTGGTATTTAAGCAACTATCTTAAAAGAGAATTTGAAAAACACAAACCCCTTCCACACATAATTGTCGATGGGAGGCTTGATCCCATCGAATAAAAGGGTGTTGCATAATGGCGGTATGAATCATTGAGGAATTGGAACATCCCAAAATTTGAGATAGTGAAGTAACAACCTCTAAAAGGTTTTATTACGCAAAATCGTCTCTCTTTGAATCGGAGAGCGACAGACTTGAACTAAAGTTCAAGGCAGGGAGAGGTTTATCGAACTCACATCCAACTAACCATTTTAGGAGGAAAACATGACAACGATAACCGCAAAACAGAAATTAAAATTTATCCTTCGTCGCTGGGTACAGCGGATTCATTTGGTGACAACTCTGCTCTTTGGTGGGTTTATTTTTCTGGAAATCCTTTCTGGGACGCTGTTGCTGTTCATGCCTGAACTCAAACCTCTGCTACACCCGAAGCTCTACCATGTCACACCCGGTTCTAGCATCTCGGTTGCAGAAGCACTAAAGTATACCCATGCTTGGAACCCTGCGTTCCGGGTTGAGAGTGTAATTACGCCTGTCTTGACGGGAAACGTCTATAGTGTGTCCAGCGCCGAAAGTACTGTGTTTATCGACCCTGGTACGGGTCAAATCAACGGTTTGGCTAATGTGAGTGATATCCTAGATTGGATATTTTCATTACATTACAGCTTTTTCTTACCAGGTAGTAGACCGGGTGGTAGCGATGGGTCTTTGTCCGAAACCTGGGGAAGATTTTCTGTCGGTGTAATTGGTGCGCTGCTTGTTCTCATGCTATTGACAGGGTTAGTGTTGTGGTGGCCGGGAATTAAACGGCGGCTTGCTGCTTTTAGAGTGCGGCGCAATAACAGTTTTGTTTGGAACTACAGCATCCATAAATTGATTGGAGTTATAGTAGCGATTCCTCTTTTGGTCATCACCTTGGTCATGCTGCCTTACAGCTTTGGTGACTACTCACAGCCCGTCCTCAATTTCTTGCATATTCCTGAGATGAATGCTCCCCGGATTATGTCTTCTAGAAATTCCGCACCAAAGGCAAATGGTGAGCAGCTCAGTTTGGATGAATTAGTCAATAAGGCGATCGCAGTAGCTCCAGGCAGTAAATTTATTAGTATTTACACGTATGATAATGAGCGCAAAGCCAACCCCAATCTTCCTGTAGATGCGACCCTAACCACAGGTTATGACGGCGCTTTGGGCACAGGGACCTGGGGTGGAAATGTGAGTGTGCAACTTGATCGTTACAGTGGTGAAGTGCTGAATTTTCAAGATGCTCGTGAGTCTCTTTTCTTGGCTCAGGCAATTCACGGTCAACTCTGGATGGGGATTCACATGGGAACCTGGGGCGGCTGGACAACCCGCATTTTAGAGTTTTTAATCAGTATTGCAGCGCTTTACCTTCCTTGGACTGGCATTCGGCAATGGTGGATTAAGCAAAAGGCACGAAAGACCAGGAAAAAAGATTTTGTTGTATAAAATGCAATCACATCAGACTATTTCTATTTTTCTTTTACCTAGAGTGAAAAAAAAGATAAGCTAGATAAAGATATAGCAACGGACAGGGAGCTTAGGACAGCAATAAAATCACATAGTATCCTGTTGAAGGCGCGTTTCCCACGAACTGTCCTAACGGCTTTGGCGACTGCTATAACTATAAAAAATAGCCGTAGTGCTTATTATTTTAGGGTTTCTGCTTTTCCTAAGGTCATTCCAGTATGAATCACTCTTGTACCTTTTTTCAAAACGCCGAAATATAAACATTCTCTGTACGTAAGGCTAATTCATCCTTTCACTCAGCAACGCCCTCTTTCTCGCACTCTCCACTCAAAGCGGTTTTTGAGAAGGTACACCTATAGCACGGGGAAAATTAAGTGGTGTGTTTCCTACCTTACGCACATAAAGGCAATGACGGATGCTATGACTTAGAGGAGTGGTAAATTTTTCAATTAATTCAATCACCCCACCTAGCTGGTTAACAGCATTTTGCAAAACTGTGGTTTCTTCCTTTGTCCAATTACCACGATAAATTACGGCTAAACCACTTTGTTTGAGTAATGGTAGGGCATATTCTGCACAAACAGAAGCTGTCCCAACAGCGCGGATTAAGGCAATATCGTAAGCTTGTCGGTGCTGGGGTTGCTGACCAATTTCTTCAGTTCTACCAACGAGAGTTTTGGCATTGAGCAGGGCAAGTTCAGTTAAGATTTTTTTGATAAAAGTAATTTTTTTCTGGGTTGAATCCATCAGAGTAATTTTGCAATTAGGTGCAGTAATTATTACTGGAATACCCGGAAAACCTGCACCTGTGCCAATATCAATCACAGATGTAGCTGCTTGAAGAGACGGGATAAATTGCCCCTGTGGCGCAATTCCTCGCAGAGAATCCCACAGATGTTTTTCCCAAAACTCTTGGGGGTCGGTGATCCGAGTTAAATTTAGTTGGCGGTTCCCTTCTAGGATTAATTCATAAAGCCTTTGGAATTGTGCTTGCTGTTGGACAGTTGGTTGCCAATTGAGAGTTTGCTGCCAGATTTCTGCCATCTCAGGCAATAAGTTTGTCATTAGTCATTAGTCATTGGTCATTTGTCATTTGTCATGGGGCATGAAGAAGAGACAAAAGAGATAAGGAAGAGAGTTGTTCAATAATTCCCCCTTGTCCCCCTTGTCCCCCTTATCTCCTTTCTCCCCTGCATCCCCAGTCTCCATTCCCCTTTCATACCGTTGGTAGAGGTTCTTTAACTTTTGATTCTAGTGTCTTTGGGTCTACTGATTCTAGTTCACCGTGGTTGAGTGTCCAGCAACGGTCTGCGATCGCTAACAGATCCCCAGCATCGTGTGTCACAATCAACAATGTCCAATCTTGTTTCAGTTTTGCTAATAAACTTACCAGTTGCCGACGCATTGACCAATCTAAACCAGCTGTGGGTTCATCTAATAACAGTAAATTTGGCTGGCGAATTAATTGCACTGCTAAAGCTAAACGTCGTTGCTGACCACCACTCAAAGCATGGGGAGCAGCAAAAAGCGATAAATGCTCTAATCCCACCTCACTCAGCGCCTGTCTGACTCGTTCTGACCCTAACTCAGGATGTCCTAAACGTAATTCTTCTAAAATCGAACCACCGCAAAAGTGCCTCTCTGGAAACTGAAATACCAACCCGGCTAATTGTTGTAGCTGTTCGGCTATAAGTTCTTGTTCTCGCCAGAAGAGTGCGCCAGTAGTGGGTTCGGCTAGTCCCGACAAAATTTCTAGTAAGGTACTTTTACCGGAACCACTCGGGCCAATAATCAGACCTAGTTGCTGGGGTGCTAACTCTAAATTGATCGATTTGAGAATCGCTGTTGGGCACGCTGTCGGATGATAATTTACATTTCGGAGATAAAGCATTTGTTAAAATTACCAAAAAGTCAGCAAATTACTGATTAGTTACACTGAGGGTGTCTGAAAAATTTGGAAAAAAATTTATAGCGCATTACCTGGATTAACACCTTAATTTAGCAGCAAGAATTATCTACTTTTTCTCCATTGTGGCAGACTAAGCCTTAAATAATGGCTACAGCAAGCCTGGAAACATGGAAAAATTACCAATATATAAGAAAATTTTGGTTGAAGCAGAGGCAAGTTGAAATTAACCATTTTTGCATTCTAAGTAACACATACAACTATTTCAACCGCAATTATTCTGAGAGGATGTTTGGAAAGTCAAAAAAAAGCTCGCATAGCGGTACTGTGTCAGTAGAAACTAATGCAACAGTGTTACGAAAGCAATGTCTAAATCTTACCCAAGCAACCTGACTTTGGAACAATGGGAATTACTATCGAGTTTAATCCCACCAGAAAGTTCAACAGGTCGTCTAGGTTTTGTTAACCTACGTGCAGTCATTAGCGCAATTTTCTATATACTTTGTGCTGGTTGTGCGTGGCGAATACTACCTGACGATTTTCCTAAATGGCAAACGTATATTACTACTTTCGCAAATGGCGGATTGATGGCACATGGGAAAAGATCATAAAAATTAGTAAGCCGACTGCAAGAAGCAATCGGCATAACAAATTCATGATAAATTAGTCGCAATTTAGCCGTGAGTTGCACCTTGAGGAGGACGCGAGACAACTTTTTTAGCTAAACCCAAAGTCTGCAACACTAGAATGCTCCACCAAGTAACATCAATTTCCCACCAAGACAACCCAGATTTCGCCATGTGGGGATAAGTATGATGGTTGTTGTGCCATCCTTCTCCATAAGTGACGAGGGATACCCACCAAAGATTACGAGCGCCATCATTAGCATCAAAGGTGCGATAACCCCATAGGTGTGATGCTGAGTTTACAAACCAGGTTGAATGCCAAAGCAAGACACATCTGAGAAACACTCCGTAGAATACAAAAGACCATCCTCCTAGAGCATAAAGCAGCAGCCCGAAAGGTATTTGCAATAGCAAAAAGTAGCGATCTAGCCAACAATAAAAGGGTTGTCTGGCTAAATCAGGGGCATATTTTTTATAAGTTTCATAATCAAAAAATTCTGGACGTGGGTAAAAAATCCACAATATGTGGCTCCACCAAAATCCTCTTTGAGCAGAATAGGGGTCTAAATTAATATCTTCTGTGTGAGCGTGATGCTGGCGGTGTCCACCTACCCAAAAAATTGGCCCGCCTTGCAAAGCCAACGCTCCAATCAGGGCGATCGCATACTCTAACCACTTCGGAACTTGGAAACTCCGATGGCTCAGTAGTCGGTGATATCCCAGGCAAATACCAATACTCCCGAATAACCAGTGAAGAAACACTAGCAAACCTAATGCTGGCCAGGAGAAAAACCAAGGAGCCAGAAGTGCTAAAGCATGAAATGTAGTAAAAAATACTACATTCGTCCAACTGAGTCGAGGTGAGTTGCCTCTCTCAGGGGCGATCGCCCCAAAATTTGCGGTCATAAAAATTCCTGTTGATGGATGATCAAGTGATTTACTTTTTATTGGGCATAATCCGACTAAGGATTTATCCACTCTCTCACCAGTTAGTTACAGTGAGTCAGCACGGTCTTCTCCCTTGGCGCCAGCCTCTCCCTTTGGGAGAAGGGGAGACGCCAAAGGCGATAGCGCAGCCTCTTCGAGTCATCTCCCAAGGGGAGACACTAAGAGCGAACGAGCATCTGGGGTCTCCCCCATTAGCGACTGGCGTTAGCGCAGCACTAGCGACAAAGGAGCGTCACCCGTAGGGTAGAGTAAAGCAAGTATCACTTACATTTGTTATGCTAGCAGAACTCTGATACCCCTGCAAGTGCCACTTGCATTTATTTATGTCATCTCAACTCATTTCCACTCGTCAACGCTTGATTCAAGCTGCACTTGAGTTGTTTTCTGCTCAGGGAGTTAGCGCTACCACAACCCGCCAAATTGCTGAAAAAGCCGAAGTCAACGAAGTGACTCTATTTCGGAATTTTGGTAATAAGCATGGATTACTTTTAGCTGTACTGGAAGAGTCCGCAGCCTTCAAGGATTTAGGTGAATCGCTGGTGCGGCGGGCAACACCTCCTGGCAATGTTTACCAAGCTCTTAAAGATTATGCAAGTGATAGCTTACATGCATTAGAAAGAGTACCAGAGTTTGTCCGATCTGTGGTAGGTGAAGCCGACCAATTCCCAGCAGAAAATCGCCGCGCACTAGGCAGGGGAGTAACTGAGGCAAACCGTTATGTAGCTCAGTACTTAGCTACTGTAATCCAGCAAGGACACCTAAATACCTATTTACCCGCAGAAAAATTAGCAAGTTTGCTGAATGGGATGATTTTGGGATATGCAGTAATTGAGTTTACCAGCGAATTTCACGAACTTTGGGAAGATCGGAATGATTTTCTCGAAAATTTGGTGGAGTTGTTTTTACATGGAGCCATGTCATCTTCAACAGAATCAGCAATAAACTCTTCACAAGCAGGATTCACCACCACAGAAGTAGCTGATTTGCCAGCTAATTTAGTTCACGAAATTCTGCAACAGTCTAGGAAATTTGGAGTACGAGATTATGCCTTGGCTTACGTATTATTTGGGGCTGGGTTATCCGCTACAGAAATAACTAGCTTAGAGCGATCGCACCAAATCTACGATACTCAAGGGCACTTCCTGCAAATTACAATTCCCGGATTTGTCCGTCAGGTACCTGTGAATCAATGGATTTTGGGCAAACGCTACGGTTCCTTTACTAATAATCCTTTAATCAAATGGCTGAAAAGTCGTAAAGATGCTCAAATAGCCATGTTTCTGAATGATACAGGTACACCCATCTCAGAATCAGAACTTGAGATACGTTGGCAAGTATGGAGTGAAGCACTATTAACTCCCCAAGGACAAACGCCAACCATTGCCCAAGCACAACAAACTTGGCGTGTAGAAATGTTAATGCGGGGGATTACCTTGGAAAACCTGAGTATTTTCACTGCTTGCGATCGCACCCAATTACAACCCTATGTCCGCCGAGCCAAAGAAAAAACCGCCCTAGAGCAAGCGACTCGTTTGGATCATAAGCCAGGATAAGGAGTGGGGAGATTAGCTGTACTCTCATACCATTTCACTAAATTATTGATACAAATTATACCAATTTTAAAAAACAATGCGACAGATACATAGGGACAAACCTTTGTGATGTCTGGCTTTCTTAATTTTGAATTTTGAATTTTGAATTGGTATTACTTCCCCTGCCTGCCATCTGTATCAGTCTTAAAGTGAGACGGTATCAGATGGGGATTGGGTATTGCTCGAACGGTGTGATAATTTCTTGCGTGACTTGCCTCCCGCCTGTACATATTGCAAACTGTCTTTGCCATAATGGGTTGCCACACTCATTAACATCTTTTCAGAGTAGCCGCCCAATTCTTCTTCAATTAGAGAGAGGCGACCTGCCATTTCATCTATGCTAGAGAGTAAAGTGTTGTAGGTTGATAGCTGGGTTTGCAAGTTTTGGATGCGGCTGTCGTAGTCTGTCAAATTTAATCCGTTGCCAAATTCTAGCGTCGGGCTAATTGATCGCATTCCTGCAATTCAACGAAGAGCCTTTTCTAGAGTCGGTGAACTGCGTTTTAGTCGTGCCATAAAATGCGCTCCTGAAGTAAGTTATAGGATTACTGCATGTACTCTAGCCAATGCAACAATAAACTTCTCTGAGAGATAATTCGGAAAAATTAGAGCAAATTAAGATCGACCTAATTATTTTTAGTGGATTGTACTGAGGAATTTATTAAACTTGTCAAAAAAGTAACATTAAATAAGTAACAGATACTTCAACATCGTGTTGAGGTACTTAAAAGTCGTGTTGAGGTACTTAAACATCGTGTTGAGGTACTTAAAAGTCGTGTTGAGGTACTTAAAAGTCGTGTTGAGGTACTTAAAAGTCGTGTTGAGGTACTTAAAAGTCGTGTTGAGGTACTTCAACATCGTCTTGAGGTACTTAAAAGTCGTGTTGAGGTACTTCAACATCGTCTTGAGGTACTTTGAAATCGTATTGAAGTATTAGATGATGAGTTTTCTTGCCTTAACCCGATTTACGGCGAAGGCGATCGCGTGCAGAATGTGTTGAGTAATAGCTATCCTATTAAATAGAGTTTTAGCAAAATTAAGTGTCCAACAACCAACAAGAGCAATGTGAACTATGCCAAAGAGAGATGGAACATTTAACTGTCCATCACTTAGTTCCACGACAAAATACCAAACGTAAAAAACAAGATCCAGGAAAAACAGCAAATATCTGTTCTGCCTGTCATCGTCAGATTCATGCCTTGTTTGACAATAAGCTACTTGCTCATTCCCTCAATACTCTAGAAAAACTCAGTAATGAGCCGCAAATGCAAAAATTTTTGGTGTGGGTAAGAAAACAAGACCCCAGTAAACGAATTTCAGTTCATTGATCAATAATAAAGTGCGATCGCATCACTTGTACCTCAATGTAGATGCGCTCTTGAATTTAAAGTAGGGCGATCGCCTTACGACAAGCCGCACTCCTCAATCCGTAACAAATTTCTTGCGTTCCAGTTCTGAAGGATAATCTACTGGGAAAGTAACTTCCAGTGATAGGTATAATTCATTCTTCCCCATAAACTCAGTAGCAAAGTCAACTTTATATCTCTGTTATTCCTAAATTTTCAGCATAATTTCTATTGAAGTGGCGATCGCCGTTCAACGGCGCTCCAACTTTCTGCTTTGTTCATAAATTACTTTGAAGTATTGCAAGTATTGGAAATCTAGCATTAATAACTCTTATCAACAAGGGGGAAGAGGAATAAGAATCAAGGAACATACGAAAATTTACAATGCACATGATACAGCTACCCTAATGATATGCTCATGCAGTAAATAATTACTGTTAGCATTAGCCATGAACCCTGAAGCAGTTGAGCGCAGCTTTCTCACACCTCTAACTTTTATTCAACGTAATGCTAAAGTCTATAGTCATAAAGTTGCTATTACATATAATCAAAAACGCTTTACTTACAAGGAATTTGCTTTTCGGATAAATTGTCTAGCCTCAGCACTGCATCATGCTGGACTTGAAAAAGGCGATCGCGTTGCTTTTTTTTGTTTCAATACTCCACCCATGTTGGAAGCTCATTTTGCTGTACCTTTAGCAGGTGGTATTCTAGTATCTATTAATACTCGTTTAGCTTCCCAAGAAGTTACTTATATCTTGAATGATTGCGGTGCTAAATTTCTCTTTATTGATACAGAGTTAGCAGATTTAATTCGACCTGTTCAAAATAGTCTAGAAACTGTTAAGCATATAATCAATATCAAAGATGTTGAAGGATTTGAACCTATAGATGAAGAAGATTATGAAGCATTTCTCCAAACTGGTAATCCAACTCCTTTGTCTTGGGTAATTACGGATGAAATGGATACAATTTCTATTAATTACACTAGTGGGACTTCTGGTAAACCCAAAGGTGTAATGTATTCTCATCGCGGTGCATATCTTAACTCTTTAGGAGAAATAATTGAAACAACGCTAACATCTAACTCAGTTTATTTATGGACTCTGCCTATGTTTCACTGCAATGGTTGGTGTTTTACTTGGGCGGTAACTGCTATCGGTGGTACTCATATTTGTTTGCGTAAGTTTAACCCCGGTAATATCTGGAAGTTAATTAAACAACTTGGAGTAACTCATTTAAATGCTGCACCTGTAGTTTTAAGTTCTCTCCTCAATCATCCAGACTGTCCGCAATTATTAGCAAAACCTTTAACTATTACTACAGCAGGTGCACCACCTTCACCTACATTGATTGAAAAACTTACTAACATTGGCGCAAAAATTATTCACGTTTATGGTTTAACAGAAGTTTATGGCCCATATAGTGTTTGTGAATATCAATCAGATTGGAATAATTTAAATATTGAAAAACAAACAAAACTTATGGCACGTCAAGGCGTACCTTATATTAGTGCAGATGGCTTGCGAGTTGTAGATCAAAATATGAATGATGTCCCGGCGGACGGTCAAACAATGGGGGAAGTGGTGATGCGAGGAAATATGGTGATGACAGGCTATTATAATGACCCAGAAGCAACCGAAAAGGTATTTAGAGGAGGATGGTTTCATAGCGGTGATTTAGCAGTAATGCACCCTGACGGTTATATTGAGGTGCGTGACCGCATGAAAGATATCATCATTACAAATGGGGAAAATGTCTCTAGTATTGAAGTTGAACAATGTCTTTACCGCCATGAAGCCGTGTTAGAGTGTGCAGTCATTGGTGTACCTCATTCTAAACGTGGTGAAGTGCCAAAAGCCTTTATTACCCTCAAAGAGAACGCGCAAGTTACAGAACAAAAATTAATTCAATTCTGCCGCAATCAAATTGCTGCTTTTAAATGCCCTATGACCATTGAATTTACTACTCTGCCAAAAACTAGCACTGGTAAAATTCAAAAGTATCTGTTACGGGAAAAAGAATGGATAGGTTATGAAAAGAGGATTTACGGCAGTTAGTTGCAATATGGAAATTAAACTCAACAGCTTCTCCTTTACAGCCGTCAAATACAGTCGCTTCAGTTCTCACAAGTGGAAAACAAATATATTACAGCAGATTGCAAGTAAGTGAGGTACAAAATCCAGGACTGATTTATCAGATATAAAGAGTTTCTACCTCTTCGCTCCTGCCTCCTGCCTTAATTGCGGGATGGGCATCTTGCCCGTCCCTTGTATTTCCGGGCGGGCAGGATGCCCACCCCACAAGAATCATCCCTCGATTTAGCAACGCCGTATAATTCTAAGCGATGTCTACGACGAGCTATGCTTACGCAATCTTTCACATCCGATCATGAACAACATTCCCCAAGTCGGACAACCAGCGCCAGATTTCTCTACTCCTGACCAAAATGGCAATGCAGTCACTCTCGACGACCTCAGCAGTCAGTGGGTTGTCCTCTACTTCTACCCCAAAGATGACACACCTGGCTGTACTACCGAAGCGAAAGATTTCACCGAGTTGTATCAAGACTTCAGCGAACTGGGAGCAAAAATCTTAGGCGTAAGTCCAGATTTAGGTAAGTCTCATTGTAAATTTATCAGCAAACATAACTTGTTAATCACCCTTTTAAGTGACCCAGAACATATTTTGACAGAAACCTACGGTGCTTGGCGCTTAAAAAAATTTATGGGCAAAGAATATATGGGTGTTATTCGCTCAACCTTTTTAATTTCACCTGATAAAATTATTGTCTATGCTTGGCCTAATGTAAAAACGAAAGGTCATGCTCAGGCAGTTTTAACTAAATTACAGGAGTTAGCAGCCACTTAACACAATTGGACTGGATACTAGAAACTGCTAGCGTGATAATTGAAGTAAGGAATTAGACTTTTCGCAAGTTGAAATAAACATGATTCAAGTCATCCAAGCCCAAAATATCACTCTTGCCTACTTCAAGAGGTAAACAAGAGAAATTTAAAACTGATTCACCTATTAAAACTTTTGGTACAGACCACTAGGTGAATACTGAAGCAGTGTCATAATAGTTATATTGCATCTTTTAAATGAATTATGGTTAAATTTATCCAAGCTCAAAATGTCGGGCTTGCCTATTTGGAGGAAAAATTTAGTCTCCAGCTAGCAGAAGATAAGGCATTCTTCACAGAATGGTTTGAAAACTTACCGAAAATTACAGATTTAGAAAAGCAAGATTTAGATAAAGTAAAGCTTCATTTCCTCCGCTTAGTCAAGCATCCTCCTTTGTCAGAAGAAACGGTAAAACTAGTAGTTTTATCTCCTTTACTCGGTTTAGCTGGATTTTATGATGAGCCTTTTTATATAAGAAGCGAGCAATCAATAGAAATTTCTGCGGAAGATCAAGGAGAAATTATTAGAGGTAGAATTGATATTTTAGTTATTCAAGAACAATTATGGTTATTAGTAATTGAATCTAAAAAGTCTAGCTTTTCTCTTTTAGAAGCCGTACCTCAAGCACTTGTTTATATGCTGTCTAATCCTAGTCAAGACAAACCTGCTTTTGGATTAGTAACAAATGGTAGCGATTTTATTTTTTTGAAACTTACCAAAATAAATCAGCCAAAGTATGCTATTTCTGACCAATTTACACTTTTAAAGCGAGAAAGCGAACTGTATCAAGTTCTAAGTGTATTAAAAAAATTGAGTCAAATTTTGAGTTAATAATTATGTCTATTCGTCCAATATATCTTGATTGTCACGCTACTACACCTGTAGATGAACGGGTACTAGCAGCAATGCTTCCTTATTTTATAGAAAAATTTGGCAACCCAGCTAGTATTAGTCATGTTTATGGTTGGGAAGCAGAAGCTGCTGTGAAGCAAACGCGAGAAATTTTAGCAGCAGCAATCAACGCCACACCAGAAGAAATTGTGTTTACGAGTGGGGCAACAGAAGCAAATAATTTAGCTATTAAAGGTGTTGCCGAAGCTTATTTTAAAAAAGGTCAGCATATTATTACTGTTGCCACTGAACATAGTGCAGTAATTGACCCTTGTAATTATTTAAAAAGTCTCGGTTTTGAAATTACTATTCTCCCTGTCCAAAAAGATGGATTGATTGATTTAACTGAGTTAAAAAAAGCTTTCCGTCCTGAGACAATTTTAGTATCGGTGATGGCTGCAAATAATGAAATTGGTGTGTTACAGCCATTGGCAGAAATTGGGGAAATGTGCCATGAACACCAAATCCTATTCCACACCGATGCAGCGCAAGCTATTGGTAAAATTCCCTTGAATGTGCAAGCGATGAAAATTGACTTGATGTCGCTCACAGCACATAAAGTATATGGCCCCAAAGGTATTGGAGCGCTGTACGTCCGCAGGCGCAACCCCAGAGTACAACTAGCTCCCCAGCAGCACGGTGGCGGACACGAGCGGGGGATGCGTTCTGGTACATTATATACACCGCAAATTGTCGGCTTTGGCAAAGCTGTAGAAATCGCTTTGGCTGAACAAGAGACAGAAACCCAACGCCTTACCCAGTTAAGACAAAGATTGTGGGAACAGCTTTCGCAAGTTCAAGGAATTCATTTCAACGGACATCCTCAACAGCGATTGGCGGGAAACTTGAATATCAGTGTTGAGGGAGTGGATGGAGCCGCACTTTTGCTAGGATTGCAGCCAGTAATGGCAGTTTCTTCTGGGTCTGCTTGTTCGTCAGCAACTACTGCACCTTCCCATGTTCTCACAGCGCTTGGATATTCAGAAAAGCTAGCTTATGCCTCAGTACGGTTTGGTATTGGACGGTTTACTACAGAAGAAGAGATTGATATTGTGGCTAAACATGCGATCGCTACCATTCAAAGTTTACAAAATAAACGGTAAGTGTAAAAGCCAGCAATGCCTCTTTTTTGGACAATCGCTTTTCTATAAATGGATATTCTCTATGGGATTACCCATATCAAAAACCTTAAATTCAATTCCTTCTAACTTCAGCCTCAAAGCCTCTAATAATAGGTTTACCCTTTCTTCAATAAAAATGGTTAGGGCATTTTCTGGAAGTGCATCGCCTCTTGACCATTCAAGAATGAGCGTAGGTATAAGATGAGAGCGTAACACTGCCTACTAAACCAGGCTCGTCATATTCTTTGAGATAATGTAATGGATTTTTATCGCTAATTTTCAAATTAGTTATTTGAGACAGATAGGCAATATTCATCAGACTGTCACATTCTATTTGACTAGCAATACCACTCTGTTTAATAAAATTAACTGGAAATATGTGGTGCAAGTTAGGCTTATCTGTAAGTAAGTAATAAACATCGGATAAAACATCTTTATGGGGTTTTGCCCAATCTTGCGGCTTATGGTTTGCATAAAGTGATAGTATCGCTCTGGATAAGCGACCTCTATGACTGTAGAAAGATTTTCTTATTGAATTCTTATCAATATCAAATTGATTGAATGAGTAAGTAGTATTAGCCTTTTGCTGATTAACAAAGTCTATATGTTGCCAGAGATGAGTAGTGTTTGTTAGTAATTCTGCATTATGAAAACTATAATACCAAAAATATTTAGTTAAAAAACTATAATCCGGTTTATCATTACGATAAAAATATGCTGTGACAGTCAGGTATAAATATCGGTAAGGGATTAATCTTGTACCCTTTATATGCAAACAATTATCAAAGAAACCAAAAGTTTCCGCAACTGCTATTTTAAAATCAGACCATACAGCTTCAATATGCTTTGTTTTTAGCTCATTAAGATACTTGTCAGTAATATTTTGTATCCCAGCTTCAGGAAATTCAAGTTTTACTACTACAGCTAGCATCTAAAGCAATGTCCAATTATCAATACTGGCATATTGACTACTAGAAACAGTTTTTTTAAATTTATCAAATAATTCACGAAGATAGAAACCAGAGATATTATTTGTCTTATTTTCGGAACGAAAAGTCTTAGCAACTACAATATCAAAGATATCCAAGGGTTTACCAGCTTGATTAATTCGCTCAAATATTTGACACACTTCTGCAACTTCAATACCTCTTAACTCAATAAAGGAAACTTTGTAATAAGCAAAAACCTCCTGAATTCTCCTCAGTTGTTGTATGTAAGGATGATCGTATTCTCCATTAACACTCGTATAAATGTTTTTTCTATTTCTCTATATTTATTTATAATATCTAGTAAACTGACAATCAATTTATCTTGATAACGTTTTGTTTTCCTAGTATTTGCTTTAAGCTGACCTTCTTTATCATCGATTTCATCCCAAAATAAGAATCTTTTTGTATAGCTTGTGTCATCAATTGCATCAGTATGCTCAATAGTCAAATCTATATATAGTGTTGGATTAAAATTTTCGTTGTTGGCAATCTTGCCCCCATAGATTGATGTTAAGAGAGAAGTTGTTCTTTGTTGTCCATCTAAAATGTATTGGTATTCATTAGAGTGAAAATTGTCAGCAAACTTCAGACCACCTATTTCCCTATGACTTTCTAACTTGGTATTAGTTTTCCAAATTAAAATACTTCCTAAAGGGTAAAACTTATAAATACTATCCCAAAGTTTTTTAACATTCTCTTTTTCCCAGACAACATCTCTTTGAAAAGTGGGAATTTGATATTTATTTGATAGAAGACTTTCCAAATAGAGAGCAATACTCTGAGCGTCCGACCTAATGCGTTCAGTAGATGTAAACATAGAATTAACCTTACCTAACTTTGAGTAAATATCAAGATTGGCGTCTGAATTTCACTGGTTTTAGTAAAATTCCATACAAAGGTAACTGATATTTAATTAAGTGGCAACTCAGATTTTAGCAAACTTCTGAAAACGCTCCTCTATCCCGGCATTGCCCTGTAAGCCGCCTGTGTGTACCAGCAACAAGGAATCGCCTTTACAAAAAAATCCCTGCTTTAGTAAATCCATCACTCCGTAAAACATTTTGGCGGTATATACGTAATCAAGGGGTACGCCATGTTGTTGTGTGAACTGCTGGCTGAACAGTATTAACTCGTCGTTCACCTTTGCATAGCCGCCAAAGTGATAATCACATACCAATTCCCAGGAAGCGGGAGAACTATAAGGTGCAGGCAAATCAGAAGCGAGGTAATTTGTCAACAAAATTTCAATTTCTTGTGCAAGAAATGCCCCATTTTTCAATACGGGAAAAGCGATCGCTTTTTGTCTTTCATGCAACGAAAGCGCAATACCTGCTAGGGTAGTAGCTGTACCGCAGGCTACGCATATATAATTAAATGCGTAGGCGTAGCCAGCCGTAGGCATCGCATTACTAATTATTTCTGTGCAGCCGCGTACACCATTTAAATTACTCCCACCTTCGGGAATGATAAACACCTCGCCGAAACGTTGTCGCAGATATTCCTGTAGCGCTGGTGTGTTGCGCTGTTGATACATCTCGCGGTTCAGATACACAAGCTGCATACCTTGTTGTACAGCAAAACTCAGCGTCGGGTTGAGTGGTAGCCTCTCCTCTCCACGAATTACGCCGATGGTGCGAAAACCGAAAAGATTACCAGCTGCCGCAGTTGCATAGATGTGATTGGAATATGCGCCGCCAAAGGTTAACAGCGTTGTGAAATTTTTCTCCTTGGCCTCCAAAAGATTGTATTTCAGCTTAAACCACTTATTGCCATTAACCCACGGATGCATGAGATCCAGGCGTAGCACACACAGTTCAATACCAGCGTGACGGGCGATTTCGCTGTTGATTTGTTGTAGAGGAGGAGGAAAAAATATTAACGACATGCGTAAACATTCTAACTTAGTATTTACATTTGAAGATATTTCTCTCTTTGTAGGGCTACGGTGTATACACAAATCTTTTAGAGTTGCAATGCCATTGTTTTGAGAGACAATACCATTGTTTTGAGCGACAATGCCATTGTTTCGACTGACAATGCCATTGTTTCACAGGATCTGGAAAACCTCACTTTCATTCCTCTCTCTTCTTAAAACTACGGTGTACACAGAAGTCTTGCCGCAGCCATATCTTTATTAATAAATCTTGCACGAGGAATGTATTGCATTCAAATGAGAAGCACTATAAGTTCTTCTATTTATACTCCTGTAATGCCCCTAACTTCCGAATTTCCGGCCAAATAATAGCTGTAGCAATTACTACTACAATTGTGCCAATTCCACCACCCACAACGGAAATCACCGGGCCAAATAACGCAGCAGTTAAGCCTGATTCAAAGCCTCCTAATTCATTCGAGGCACTAATAAACACGCTATTAATAGCAGCAACCCGACCACGCAAATGATCTGGTGTTCTGATTTGAACTAATGTATGACGAATCACAACGCTAATACTATCTAGTGCGCCACCAAGCGTCAGCATCAACATAGACAGCCAAAAAGAACGAGAAAGTCCAAAGATAATTGTGACAACCCCAAAACCAACCACTGACCATAATAAGGCTGGGCCTGCTTTGCGTAGTGGTGGTAAATATGCCAGGGTAATCGCCATAGTCAAAGCACCGATGGAGTGGGCTGCTTGTAGGTATCCTAATTCCACTGGCCCTACATGTAAAATATCTTTGGCAAAGATGGGTAGCAACGCGATCGCACCACCCAACAATACAGCAAACATATCCAATGTAATCGCTGCTAAAATCAACTGATTCTGCCAGACAAATTTAGCACCGGCTGCAAGTGCTTTGAGTGAGATTGGCTCAGTTGTGCGGATAGCTTTTTGCCCTTTAATCGGTACTGTTAAAATAAAACACAGCAACGCGGCGATCGCTGCTGCTATATACACTCCTGTAGCACTTCCCAACAGCGCAATCCCAAATCCTCCGAAGGCTGGGCCGATGACTGCGGCTAACTGAAAGCTACTACTATTCCAAGTTGCTGCATTGGTAAACGCACTCACAGGTATCAACTGCCACATCAGAGCATCACTTGCTGGTCTGAGGAATGCTCTAGCGACACCTGTTAATACCAAGCAGGCGTAAATTAGAAAAATTGCACCTTTAGTATAAGAAAGCACTGCCAAAGCTAGTGAACAGAGAGCTAGCAGCATCACTGACAGTAACATGATGAGTTTGCGATCGCGGCGATCGGCTACATGTCCGGTAATCAAGGTGAGAGCAATCATTGGCAATACTTGCGCCAATCCTACACCACCTAGAATTATCGCTGAGTTAGTCCGCTCATAAAGTTCCCAGCCGATAGCTACAGTTTGCATTTGCGACCCCACGGACAGTACCAGCCGTCCAATGGTAAATAGCCGATAGTCTCGAAACTTCAAGGCTGCAAAGGGATCGTGCTGTGCAACTTCAGAGTTATGGGGATTTGAGTTCCGTTTTTTCCGTTTTATCGAAGACATTTTTTAGTAGAGTTAAGCCTTCTTCAATATTGGAAATTTGGTCTTCTGTAAGACCTTTCAGCAATTCGCTAATATGAGCGCGAGTCTGATCTTGGGATTGCTTGAGATGGTGCTTTCCATCTTCAGTTAAATTGAGCAGCACCCGCCGCCGCTCTTGAGGATGAGCACAGCGTTTCACAAAGTCGCGTTGTACCAAGCGTTCTATGGTTGCTGATGCCGTGGCAGAGGTGACACCTAAATGCTCTGCTAGATCAGATAATGAAGCACCAGGATTGCGATTGATAAATGCTAGCGATCGCAACTGAGGTATAGATAAAAAGGCGGCACTATGGGCACGCATATCCGCTCGGATAAACCGCATCACTAATGGAATTGTGTCCATTACTCTAGCGGCACATTCTTCGGAAGTTGCACCTTGATTAGGCTTATCCAAGATCATGGGCTTGTTGTTCTCCTAGTTACATGGCCACCCGTGGATAAAGTTTTCCACCAATGATCGCCAAAATTATTAATGTTAATAAGAGAATTGTACAATCCAGACCAAAGCCATAGATGCTAGTGCCGTTTAACAACATGGTGCCGCGTAAGGCATCAACCTCATAAGTTAAGGGATTTAAATGGGAAATGAACTTTAACCAACTGGGCATCAACGAAATCGGATAGATGGCATTGCTCGCAAAAAATAACGGCATGGTTAACAATTGTCCAATACCCGTCATCCTTTCTCGGCTTTTTACCAAACAGCCAATGATTAATGAAAAAATACAAAATGAACCTGCCCCCAGCATGACTATTACTAGTACTTGCAGGATAGCTAAGGGATGAAGATTTAGTTTGACACCCAATAGAAATGTCAATCCGTAAATGAATACTACCTGAGATAAGCATCGCACTCCACATGCCAGGGCTTTGCCCAACACCATTGCCATCCGGGGTGTGGGACTAGCTAAAAATTTATGTACAATCCCTAAATCTCGCTCCCAGATTAGCGTCATTCCACCACTAAAAATTGCCACAAACAAAATACTCTGAGCCAAGATGCCAGCAGAAATGAAGTCTAAATAGTGTAAGTTTCCTGTAGGAATCACGCGAGTGCGGGCAAAAACTTGCCCAAAGATCAGCAGCCATAAGGTTGGTTGCACAGCTCGAACTACTAAATCAGTGGGATCGTGGCGGAGTTTACGTATTTCCAATTCAGCGATCGCCAGGGTTTTCGTAACTAGCTCTTTAATTGCAGAGATTAAATTTACTCGGACAGTAGGTGGTGCTTTAACCCAACCGTTGAGCAGTACGTCTGGTTCTTGCTGTATCACGGTAGTTGACTCCTGATGTTAACTGGTCGCCTGTATAGTGAATAAAGACATCATCCAAAGTTGCATTTGGGTTATCTAAAGAAGCTTTTAAGTCGCTTGGTGTACCTGTGATAACGACTTCACCTTGCTGCATAATCGCCACTCGGTTACACAAGCTGTCTGCTTCTTCTAAAAAGTGGGTTGTTAAAAATATAGTTGTGCCGTAATCAGCACAGAGTTGTAGTACAAGCTGCCATACTTGAGTTCGAGCGATAGGATCTAGTCCGACAGTCGGCTCATCAAGAAACAAAATTTGGGGTTGATGTAGAACTGATATGCCAATTTCCAGCTTGCGGATCATCCCACCAGAGTAGTTTCGTACCAAGCGCTTTGCTGCATCTTGCAAACCCATATATTCTAGAATTTCATAGATGCGGCGATCGCGTCCCTTGGCAGGTATTCCATACAGCTTGGCGAAGATTAACAGGTTTTCGTAACCCGTGAGGCTACCATCAGCAGAGAGCGCCTGGGGTACATAGCCGATAACCCGTCTTACAGGATTAGATTGACGAGCCACGTCATAGCCAGCTAAGGTTGCTTTCCCTCCACTGATAGGTAGCAAAGTTGTCAACATTTTAATAACTGTACTTTTCCCTGCACCATTGGGGCCAAGCAGTCCAAATACTTCGCCTTGTTCTACAGATATGCTCAGGTTATTAACTGCGGTTAACTTCCCAAAACGGCGTGTGAGTCTCTGAGTTTCCAAAATCAACGGTTTTGGTTCGCTAAGAGGTTCTAACCGATTTATTTTTCCCGTCAATATTGTCACAAGTTTGATGCACTATTTTAATTAGGTTAACTAACTATTAGCTTCTCAATATAACTGTCTGAAGTCAATAGACTTCTGGCATAAATTTGAATCAGAGTAAAAAGAAACACAGTAGAGTGGCGGCGAGGTTATTCATAGTCAATTTATGAGTAAAGTTAACAGCTTTCAGTATTTACCATCTTGGCTGATGGCTATAAAGGTTAATTAGGCTGTATTTTTCTGGGTTTTGAGGCTGACAGATGCGTTTTTTACCAGAAAGCCATCATGCATCTATTTCACCAGTTTTTTTCGACGTTTTTCCAGACAAGAATATCTAGAACCTCTCGGCAAAATATTCTGTTATGAAATGTTATACAAAATTTTTCTAGATATCACTAAAGTATGTACGGAAAAAGGTTTGGTTTTCTTTAAAAGAGAGGTAAGTAGAAAGGCACAAATAAAGATAACTATATAAAGAAAGATAAAAAAGGCTAAAACCCTCTTGCCTGCTGCCTTATCTCATCTCAATGACAAATATTTTTGCGACTCTAGTTCTATACGGAAGCATAACGTATAATAACTAGTTATACCACGAGGGTATCTGGTGAGATAGTATTTTGAGGTTATCTGTTGATGTTAAGTGACTGTAAGGTTATTGGTGAGTTAGTCTCTTGAGGGTGGTGCAGCAATTCAAAAGCTTCACTATATTAAGTCTTGAGCAAATCAAAATTTGAAAGAAAGTATGCGAATATTTTTATCAGCTTACACCATTAGAATTGAAAAAAAGAGAAGTAAAAATTATAAGGATAATTATCCACCTAATTACTGTCAGCTAAACTGTTTTAATGGCTATGATGATTTACTTAGTGCCATGTCAATTTTTATTCAAAAATTAACAATTAATAGAAAAAATGATAGCTATAATATTTATATGAAAGCTTCCAATATTCAAGATGAAGGAAGAAGTATCAGTGGACTTATTGAAAGTGGTATCTACGGGATTTCCAGCAATCTACGAGACGTAGATACAGATTCAATAAATTATAAAAAAAAGAAGAGTGATGCTGATGTTTTACCTTTCTATTTCTTGATTTACATTCCCAAAGACACAAATGAAGGAATTCTGCTTTTACAGCGTACAGGTAAATATGGTATTCGCACACACTTTGGTATTTTCCTAGATAAGTATTTTTCTGATAATTTTCCAGGCTTTTCTATCGAGATCAATACTTTAGTACAAGAGGAAATAATTAAGAGAATTCTATACGGAGGCACTATTAAAAAGCTTCGATGTGTTAAGTATCAAGCTCCGCTTGATCGAGTTGATGGACTTGATGAAGGTCATGAAGAAATTCCCTACAACATGGAAATCGTATTATCTGCGAATAAAATTCCTTTCATGGGTAAAATTCAGAACTTTTTTAACTCAAAAGGTAGTATCAAAAGCCTCATAGAACTTCGTGATTTTAACTTTGATTACGACACTGTAAAGGTTGATGTTGATCTTGATGGAAGTATTAGAACCTTTGATTTAGGTTGTCTCCACAAAGCTAGAACTTACTATGATATCTCTGATCAAGTAGTTATAGATTCTGATGATTATCCCACTTTACAAAGTATACAAACAATTACGAAAATTTACCTCAGAGAAGTTATTAATCAAATGTATCCTTAGTAAATACTACAATGTTAACTAAGATTTCTATTTTTAGTATAATTAAAGACCATATTGCGACACTTAAGAGTAGTAAAACAGGGAAGATATACTATCCCGATATCATCTTATTCTTTATTATCCCAGCTATTACTTCTGGTGTAATGATTTATCTAGGAGTTTTTCTAAATGATGGTTTGGTTAATGCTTTAATTACTTCTTTCTCAATATTCTCAGCTTTATTATTTAACTTGCTCCTATTAGTTTATGATATCTCAGGAAAAAATACAGACCAGAACCAAACGACTGATCATGTTGAAATAAAAAAAAATATTCAACGGCGTGAGTTACTTCGGGAAATTTATGTCAATGTATCTTTCTCGATATTAACTTCCACTATAACTGTAGTTATATTACTAACTTACTTCCTAAAGCCTATTAGCTGTAATTTATGGGTGATAAATTTATGCTCATTGCAGTGGCTATTAGCATCAGTATGCTACTACTTTTCTGTTCAATTTCTTTTAACTCTCTTTATGGTTTTGAAACGAATATACAGACTTCTAGCGAAAGCCTTTAATTAAAAAACTAAGTTCAATCTAGAGCTTTACAAGCATCTCAGTATTAATTAAAGCAATTACTTATGGTAGCGCAAAAAGTGATACTTATAACTAAATGTGCCTATGCATAATTGATATAGAGGAGAGATTAATCGCTTATTGTATATTGTAGTTTTGAGAGCGATACCAAGATAGATAGAAAATAGAGATCAAAATAAATGCTAAAAACATTCAGAGCTTGGTTGAAAGGAAGTCATTTAGAGTGGATTGATGATGTACCTTTATTGGAAGATCAACAAATTCCAGTTCATGTTACATTGCTAGAAAATGAATCAGTCATAGATAAACAAGCACGGGGAAGAAGAATGGCCGAGATATTAGAAAAACTTGCTGTGAGTCAAACTTTGACTGATGTTGATCCTGTTATTTGGCAGCAAGAAACTCGTCAAGACCGTTTACTTCCAGGACGATAAAACGTACTGCTTGATAGCAATATTATTATATATTCTGCTCAACCAGAAAACGTCCAATTGAGAGAGTTAATTGCTGAATATGCACCTGCGGTATCAGCACTCAGTTATTTAGAAGTGTTAGGCTATCATTTGCTTAAAGAGGAACAACGCCAGTATTTTGAGGAGTTTTTTCAAGTTGCTCAGGTTCTACCAATCTCTCAAAATGTGTTAAATCAAGCGGTAATTCTGCGACAACAGAAACGAATGACTTTAGGTGATGCAATTATTGCTGGCACTGCTTTGGTGTATGGACTAACTTTGATAACAAGAAATACAGATGATTTCCGTTGGATTCCACAACTGAAATTGTGGAATCTGTTTGAGTCTGATAAACCGAGTTAAGAGAAAAGTGCCTAAGCGTAGCCCGTTGGAGACATCGCACTTAGTAATTTTGAGAGCGATCGCATTAAAATTATCCAAAAATTGAGCGCTTCTTGACAAAAGCCTGATTAGTAATCACAATGTAATTACAATTCAGGACAAGTATTCTCATGGGTACAGCAATTAGAACCCGTATTGTTAAAATTGGGAACTCTCAAGGTATCCGTATTCCTAAACTTCTGCTGGAACAAAGTGGTATTGGTGAAGAGGTGGAAATTGAAATTCAAGACTGCCACCTAATTGTCCGTGCTGCCTCGCAATCGCGTCAGGGGTGGGAGGAAGCATTTGCAATAATGGCGAAGCAACATGATGATGTACTGCTTGATGATGCCGTAACTACAGAATGGGAGCATCTAGAGTGGGAGTGGTAGTCAATAGATTTGATGTGTTTTTAGTTAACCTTGACTCAACTGTTGGCAGTGAGATTCAAAAGACAAGACCCTGTATAGTAATTTCACCAGATGAGATGAACAAATATATTGCTACAGTCATTATTGCTCCGATTACAACTAAAAGACAGTCTTATCCGACTCATGTTGCTTGTCAATTTCAGGGCAAGGATGGGCAAATAGTTCTGGATCAAATTCGTACAGTTGACAAAAATCGATTAGTCAAAAAGTTAGGTCAGGTTGACTCTGACAAACAAAAAGCAGTTTTAGATACCTTAGCTGAAATGTTTGCTGAATAATATGCTTAATAATCCTATACACCAGATGGTTATGAGATTCCATCGCAATGATTCTACCAATTCTCTATAAATACGAATTATATAATATATCTAGTTATCTTCAACATCTGGTTTCCACCAGGCTGTAATTCATATTCAACTTTTTCAATATCTATCTTGTAACCTCTTAAAGTGTAATATTTAACTATTTCATCTAAATGTTGTGAATGTTTCCACATTAAAGTGATAAGGGGAAATATTCGGACTTCTTTAGCAATACGCAACATCTCACCTACTGAATTTAGATGAAAATCGTAATCAAGATGGTCTGAATATAAAAATAATAAATGCGAACAAAGAGCTATATCAAACTCTTGATGATCATAAGCCAAATTTGGCAATTCACCGACTTTGTATCTGTTGCTCTTTTTGCCAGTCTCATAATCAGACAAAAATTCTCGAATAACTTTGACTCGATTTTGCCGCAAATCATCTGGGGATTTATGATAGCTCCATACCCAATTATTTGATGTAGCCTTCATTTGATTAATGATGTTATCTACCACTTCATTAAATCTTTTCAATATTTCATTACTGGAAAATTGGTATAGTGGATCAATAGAAACAACACTTTTACCGTGACGCGTCATTTCTGCATTAAAGCTTGCTGGCCCATCCCCAATCCCAATGATTCTTTTATTTAAATCCGCATTTGTTAAATTGAATATTTTTATATATTCATCCATTGACCTCCCAAAAGGAACTACTTTATCTAAAACCATTGCCATAGAATTTCCCTAGTAAATAAACTGATTAAATAGGATAATAGTAAACTTAAAATGTTTTATGCACTACGAGACGGCAATCATTCAGAAGCACATTAAGTTCTTTTACGACTGTCAAGGGATTTCTACCTCTAAACACAGCAGCGATCGCAGCTTCATAAGGATTTCTACCTGTTTTTTTGACAGCATTTATTGCAGCTTGATTTGATAATCCTCGGACACTAACTAGCCATGCCGCTAACACATGTCCAGTACGTCCAATTCCACCAGAACAGTGTACAACAACTTTCTGATTTTGTTTATCGGCTTCTATTAAGAAAGGAAGTATTTTCTGTGTGAGGGTTTCTAAATCAGATAAATGGAAATCTCTAATTGGTGCCCAACAAACTAGCTGATTCCCAAATTCCTGTTTGTATATGCTTAGAAGATCGGAGTAAGAAGCTAGCTGTTGTTCATCAAGAAGACAGCAAACACCCTTGATATTTTGGCGCTTCATGAATTCTATCCAATCCTGAACATTCTTGTCAGTGTATCCAGGTCGTGCAGCACCAAAGACGATTTGCTCTTTCTCCCAAGCTGGGGCAAACTTGTACATATTTAACTGGCTAGAGTCGAGGTTGTCAAATCTCACCAATGGCGGAAAATAGCGTTCGCAGTCTAAAAATCCCTTTACACCCAATACAAGCTCAAGTTACTAATCAAACACCTAATGCAATGCCTACGTAGGTATACCCCACTATCTTGTTGTAGGTTGAGACTGCGTTGCATCAAACCTACCTGGAGAATAATAAGGTAGATCGAATACTAATAATAAAGTTTTTCAATAAATTTTATATTTTTGTGACTTGCTTTGCTGGCTATACTACCTCTAATGCTTATTTTTAGGACTTTTGCAGCTTACTTAACTAGCTCCAGTTGTTACCTTGACTAATCAATGAGGTTAAGAGAAACTAACTAAATACTGATGTATGTACTTATAATATTAATAAGTTTTGTAAAGATTATGAGATATATGTGTTGAAATATGGAACATTATTTAAAAATGGCAAGTTCGTATCTAAAGTAAAAATGTTCCTATGGCTATATTTATAGCCTTCTGCTAAGGCAGTACAATTCAAGCGTACTTATCCTGGTTGGCCAAAAGAATGGAGACATTAGAGTTCATAATTTATCCAGACGGTCGGGTACAAGAGAAAGTCACTGGCATTGTGGGTGCTTCTTGTGCTGAGGTTACAGCAGCAATAGAGGCACAGTTGGGGCAAGTACTTAATCATGAGCCAACCTCAGAATATTTCGCCGCGAAGGTGCAGCAATCTAATGTGGCGAATACACACACCACTTACAGCGATTGGTAAGTTTTCACAGTAGTTTAGTGTTATTAATTCACAACCACCATGTCACACTTTAGCCAAATTAAGACTCAAATCCGTAACCTTGATTCTTTGAAAGATGCTTTGACAGAATTGGGCGTAGACTGGAAACCCGGCCCACGCGAAGTCCGTGGCTATCGCGGTCAAACCCATCCTGCAGAAGTTAGTATTGAGCAGGAAAATGGCTATGACATCGGTTTTAGATGGAATGGCAAAGAATATGAACTGGTGGCTGACTTGCAATATTGGCAGCAAAACCTATCTGTAGAAGGATTTTTGCGCCAAGTAACACAGCGCTATGCTTATCAAACAGTTGTGAAAGAAACCGCTCGTGTTGGTTTTCAAGTCTCTGAACAACAAAAAAATGAAGATGGTTCAATTCGCCTGGTAGTACAGCGCTGGAGTGCGTAATGGCTGATTTTCTGCCGTCATTGGAAGAACAAGAAGATAACCGTTCCGGTTTGGAACCAGAATTAGGGGGTTTTTTACGGGATGCCCCAGAGCGTTCTGGTTTAGAACCAGAATTGGGTGGTGTATTTCGCCAAAATGGTGTTTATGTTGACGAAATCACCTGTATTGGTTGCAAGCATTGCGCTCATGTTGCGCGTAACACCTTTTATATTGAACCAGATTACGGGCGATCGCGCGTGGTTCGGCAAGATGGGGACGCTGAGGAAATTATCCAAGAAGCAATTGATACTTGTCCGGTTGATTGCATTCATTGGGTTGATTACACTGAACTGAAAAAGTTAGAAGAAGAACGCAAATATCAGGTAATTCCTTTAATAGGTTATCCTGTAGAATATGCAGTTGCTGCTAGCGAATGTCGGCGTAAAAAGCAAAAGTCAAAAACTAAAAAATCCCGTTATTAAGATAAAAACGTTAAATCAATATAATAAAGGACTGGTATATCCAGTCCTTTTGTTTTTCGTTATGTAGTTAATTTCTGATGCAGGGATAATTTGGAATTTGGAATTCCCTGTAAGGACTTTAACAGGTGAGCTTAAGAGCAATGTAGTCAGTAGAAACTGGCACAAGATTTGTACCAGTTTTACAAGTGGCATTAAAAGGATGAGTTTAGTTATTCATCTGGAAAAGTTTGTACCTTGCCATCAGGGCTGAGAACAACTCGAATTCTGACATTTTGTCCATTTTTATTGGCAGAAACAAAAGGTTTACCAACTTCAGGCATCCCAGCGTTATCAACGAACTCTCTTGCTGCCTTATTAAGGGGAAAAATTCGTTCAATTGTGCCGTCAACACCAACTATCAAACTGTACTCTAATGTTTGTCCCAGTCCAGTAGGTGGTTGCCAACGCTTTTTTAGGTATTCTCTAGCTTCTGCTACTTGAGGTGTATCAAATAATGTGCCAGTAGCTACTTCTCTGGATGTAGGAGTTTTACCTGCGTCCCCTAATTGATCGATAAAAGGATTATTCTCCGCAGTCCTAGAGGAGGGAAGTTGTGAAGTAGGTTTCTCTCCAACAGAAGATTGCTGTAATAAACGGATTCTTTCGTCTAGCTGTTGTGAGGTTAGTGGGGAGGGTTGGGTTGGGGTATTGACACGATTATTATTGGGTATGGTGTCAAGAGATGGAGGGAGGACTGGTGAGATATTAGTTGGTAAGCTGCTTGCATTAGAAGATAGTCTGGGTGGCAAATTCCGCAGTTTAGGGATAGTACCTGCTTGAGGACTTGACCCGGTTGGATTCTGTCCCAGATTTGGTAATATGGCAATTTCCTGACCTGGGATTTTGCTGGATGGTGCGATTGCTCGATTACTAGGAAGGGTTGCAGTCTTCCCTTGAGGTACTGTCAATGTATTTGGTGGCTGTGGAGAGAAACTACTAGAACTAGGGGCTGTTAGAGGTGCTTGGGGTAAAGTGGATGTGGAAAGTGGAGGGGTAGAGCCTAGCAAATTATTTGATGGAGAGGTTAGCCCAGGTTCAGGCGTGGGAAAGTTTAATGAGGATGAAGGTTCTAGAGCAGTCTTTACTGTTGCTGAGTCTGATGTTTTGGCTGTCTGCTGCTGCTTTTCTCTAATATTGTTAGCATATTGCCAAGTAACTGGTAAAAAACCTATACCTAATACTAAGACTGCGGCAACAGGTGCCCAAGCAGGAAACCTCAGAGTTGAACTCGTGCTGTTGAGAGTTGGAAGTGCCATGACATCAGTTGAGTATTCATCTAAAGCACTTGCCAAATCGAATAGTTGCAGCAAACTGAGTTGAATTACTGGGCCAGATGAATGGTTGGCAAGAGAACCAAGAAATAGGTTGTGAGTTAAATAGCTGCTTGGTTCTAAGTGGATATTTACCCCTGGAATCTGGGTACTAAAGGCATTTAATGTTTTTGTTGAAGACTTTAATTCCGGCTCATCCAGTGCTGTGCTTGACTGTTGAGTACTGGAGAAACTGACCCAAAAGCTTTCTGGAGACTGCTGGAGGAATTGCTGTACATAGTTGGTGACAGCATCACATAAAGCTTCGAGTTGCTCGCGATCGCCCCGAATTGGAACTCTTTGTTCTTCTGGTAGTCGGGGATCGTCAAAACGTAGCTCAAAACTGAGATGTTTGAGGACAGTTTTCCCCATCCAACGAGACAGAGATGAGCTTTGCGCGAACACTTCTAGTGTGCAAGTCGGTGGTGTGTAGCAACGAATAACAGAATTTGATAGAGGCATGACAGGAACTGCGAAGAAGACTGTATTGGGATTTTGCAAAAATTGAGCAAGTTGCTTGCAAAGAAAAGTTGGAACAGTAGATTTTTCCACTCAGAAATTTGTCAGGTTCCTTTCGTTATGCAAACTGGCGTGCAAGGAGGAAGCATTGCTGATAGTGCATCGCCCAACAGCTAATGACCATCAAAAAGGTTTCCTGACCTAGCAAACTTTCACAAGCGAATTTTGGTTGAAGAATTTCAAATCTAAAATTTAAAATTTTGTTGAACGGTCTATAAGTGCTAGCCAGAGACGGCGATGCCCACCAGGAGCGCTGTAAAAAAGTAAATCTACAAGCAGTTTTAGGGCCAGGTTGGTTAGTAAATCCGTTGAGATTTTCTCGTCCTCTTCCATCCGCTCTTGGTAAGTGTTGCAAAAAGCATCAATATAGTCTCCAAGTAAAGCAGCCTGGTGAGGTTCTCGGTTATTTTCTGCCATTTGTTCTAACAGACCGACAGCGCGGCGAATCAATTCCTGGTGCTGTTTGGCTAAGTAGCAGATGATCAAAACAAGCGATCGCGCTTCTTCGACATCTAGCTTTTTTCGCCCTCCTTGACCTTTGCGTAGAGGATTTGATTGGCGCAATCGCCATAAAGCTACGCGGTCTGGCACTCTTGACTCTAAATTCAGATCGGTTGCCGCCGAAAGCATTGCCTCTGAACCAATCCCAGTTAAGGTTTCTAGCGCCAACAGCACCAAGTCTAATTGGGTTTTGATATTGTCCCATTGAACTGTGTTTGGGGCTGGAAGCTTGATTAAGTCCTCCCACTGGGAATTTGGAGTGGCTGAGTTGGCGGCCGAGTGCATAACTTTTAGCATAGGTGATCGAGCTGATAGAGGATGTTGCTGTTACCCATTTTGAAACCAGACTCTTAAGAATCAAGCTTGGTTTCCCATAAGCTATGAGCCAGAGGCTTCAGCTAGCTTTTTTATGTGGTAAACAGTAGGTATCTTTGTCCTACTCTAGATGAAAATTTATTTTCGACAAAGTAAAAAGTTATCAATTCTAATTAAGGTTTTCCCGACTTTCGCTGTTAGCTCCGTATCAGAGTATAAATAAACTATTGTTTTAAATGCTAACCGCTAACGATCGCTAAGTAATTATGTAGAATACCTCCTAATTTGTTTGCGGTTTTAATTTTTGAAATTTCTTGATATTTATTACTTAGTATTAATGTATACATAATTGCTTTACAAATATTTTACCTGTTTGCTCAAGCCACTTTTTGCTGCTGGACATTATTCCAACTTAGTTTTACTTGTGTGCAGCCTGTTATTTCAGTATCGGCTGGGCAACATCAAGACGATTGACGCCTCCATAAATAAAACTGATGACAAAGTTAAAAATTAGATAAAGTCAGCATTTGGAGATGTTGGGTGATTGATTTATTCCAACTTAGTTGGTACTATAACTCTAACCGCAAACCACGCATATATCAGAACTTATTTATTAAGTTAATGGGTAAAGGTAATACTTTAGATATTTACCAAAACCCACACTGAAGCATGGGTTACAGATCGTTCACCTAGTAAAAATAGCAACGCAATAATATAACAATTATGAAAAAGCATTTTTTTGCCTTTTCACTGATAGCTTGCACTGTCAGTGTCATTCTGCCAACTCAAGCATTCGCGGTTAAGTTATACGCTGCTGGTAGTTTGCGCGATAGTCTTACAGAAGTAGCTGAATCTTTTAACAAAAAATATGGAATTCCAGTAGAAACGCGCTTTGGCCCATCTGGTTTAACACGAGAATTTATAGAACAAGAATTTTCCAAAACAGGAAAATCCGCAGATGTTTTTGCCAGTGCAGATATTGATAATCCTCAGACATTGTTTGAAGAAGGTTTAGGTGAACCTGTAGTGAACTTCACCAGCAACCGCATGACCGCTGTTGTCAGATCGGGACTTGGTATCACATCAGATAATTTGTTGGACTTTTTGCTAAAACCTGAAATTAAGGTGGGAACTTCAACGCCTATAGCAGATCCATCTGGTGACTATGCATGGCAGATATTTGACAAGGCTGATCGGGTTACACCTGGTAATTCTCAAATTTTGAAGAATAAAGCTTTACAGTTAGTAGGTGGTAATCCTAATGCTCCTATAGTTCCTAATGGCGAAAATAGTTTAGTCTATTTTCTCCAAAAAACAAAGCAGGCAGATATATTTTTAGCTTATTACACCAGTGGTAAGACTGCCCAAACAACAGAAGGTGGTGACAATCTACAAATAGTAGAACTACCGGACTATTTAGCAACCAAAGCTGATTATGGATTAACTACACTGAAAAGCGCCGACCCTGATGGGAAAAAATTAGCCGACTATATCTTATCACAAAAAGGGCAAGAAATTTTGGCAAAGTATGGATTTAGCTCACCCTCTACTTCTGTTCCTGAACATCAAGGTGCAAGTGGAATTTTACTGGCTTTAAGTGTAGCTTTAATCTTGCATAAAAAACAAATATTGGTCAAAAAGTAATTAGTAAAATTAGACCACTACAGGTAGAAAACTTACTAATAGAACTTACTTTATAAGCCTACTGTAATTGTTGGTAAAATTCTACAAAACTGTTAAATGGATTACATTTAATAGTTTTTTTGAAGTAATAATTTTAACTACAAGCTCAAATAGGGTTGTAAAGAGTGCTGCGGCGATCGCAAAAAATTTTGTGTGGTGTATTTATCTAGAGCGTGGAATAAATGTTTACTAAACTGCCCAATATAGCCGTTAGCTGGTTAATATTAGTTGTCTCAATTATTTTATCCAATCGAGGGTTTGCCGAGGAACTATTATCTAAAAAAACTTTAACTTCTTCAGGTGAAGTAAACAGTAAAATTTGGAGTTTGAGTGAGGTACAGTCAGCTAAAACTAGCGCTAACTATTTATTAAGAACTCCCAGAAATCAGAATTTCGTTCCCCAAATTAGTCAAGCAACTATAGATGTAGTTTCAGTTACAGATGTTCAGGTGAATACAACTGATAAGGGGATAGAGTTAATTTTAGTTACGGCTAACTCTGTTAAGTTGCAAGTTTCACCAAAAATCGAGGGTAATTTCTATGTTGCAGATATCCCCAATGCGAAATTACAACTTGCGAGTGGAGAAAGTTTTCAACAATTAAAGCCAGCTGCTGGAATTGCTAAAGTGACGGTTGCAAATACTGATACAAATACTCTGCGGGTGACGATAGTAGGGGAAACAAATGCGCCTGCGGTGGAGTTGTTTGATAGTCAGACTGAGGGGTTGGTATTTGAAGTGACGAATACTGTATCCACTGCTATTCAGCCGAGAACTACGCCAGAGCAAAAACCCCAAATAGAACAGAAGCAACCAACAATTGAATTAGAGGTAACTGCACCACCTAATACCTATCGCGTTTCAAATGCAAGTGTAGGGACAAAAACGGACACGCCATTACGAGATGTTCCTGCTACAATTCAAGTCTTCCCTCGCCAAATTATCGAAGATTTAGGCGCACAGAACCAACAAGATGTACTGCGAATAGCTGGTGTTGGGCCTTCCCGCTTTGCATCAAATCTATTTGATATTTTTACAATTCGAGGCTTTCAAGCTAGTACTAACTTACGCAATGGACTCAAAGATATAACATCAGGTTATGCTATTGACAGCGCCAATCTAGAGCGAATTGAGCTTCTGCGCGGGCCAGCTTCAGTGCTATATGGACAACTTGCTCCAGGCGGTATTGTCAATCGAGTCACCAAACAGCCTTTTGAAGACCCGTACTACTTTGGTCAGCTTCGTATTGGTAATTATGAAACAGTTGAACCTTCTATTGACTTCTCTAGTCCATTAAATTCAGAGCGTACTTTGTCGTATCGCTTGAATGCAAAGTACAGAAATACAAATAGCTTTGTTGACTTTTATAATGAGGAACTTTACTTTGTTGCACCTGTTTTGAGTTGGCAACTTGGGAAAAAGACCCGCTTGACAGTAGAAGGGGAGTATCAGAACATTAATAAACCCAATGGCGATCTTGAAGGTTTACCTGTTTTCGGAACTGTCTTAGCAAATGCTAACGGTCAAATTCCTCGTAGTCGTAATTTAGCAGAGCCTTCAGATGACGTCAATCGTGAAGTAGGCCGCATAGCGTATAACTTTGAGCATCGCTTCAATGATAACTGGGTTTTACGTAATGCCTTCCAATATGGTGACAACAAAACTGTAGCGAATCAAGAAACAAAATACTGCTTCTTTGTGGACAACATACACTTTTCAAACAGGTTCTTTGAAAGGATTTGGTGGTGGATTGGGTCTTTTTTATGTGGGCGATCGCTATGGAGATTTGGAAAATACTTATGTCTTACCTTCTTATTTCCGTACCGATGCTTCCCTTTACTACCGACGCAATCAGCTACGGGTGCAACTTAATCTCCAGAATTTGTTTGATATTCTTTATTACGAATCAGCCACAGGTGGTAGTACAGTAGGAGTGAATCCAGGTGCTCCCTTTGAAGCACAGTTGAGCCTGGGCTGGGAGTTTTAAACTGTGAATATACTAGTGCGACTGCTATTAATTGGACTAATTATGTTTCTGGTTGTATTGGGTTACAGCTATAAGTTCCAACAGACATATAATCTGGCAAAAAATCCTGTTAGAGCAACTAATACAGACCACATTGTCAATCACAGCTTGGGTAAGACAATCGTTCCCCTTCATCCACAGCGAGTAGTTATTTTAGATGATTCGTGCTTAGATAATGCCTTGGCTGTTGGAATTATACCAATTGGAGCGCCAAAAATATTTTTTTCTGATTTAAAACCTGATTTAAAAATTGACTCACTGATAGCTAAAAAAATTGTAGATGTTGGTTTCTTACCGACAAATATAGAAAAAATCTTGGCTCTCAAGCCTGATTTAATCTTAGGTTTAGATGTTACCCATCAGGATATTTATCCCTTATTATCACATATTGCACCAACTGTACTAATACACATCAACAGTGTTCAGGATTGGCAGGACAACTTTATACGCGTTGCGACAATCTTGGGTAAAAGCGATCGCGCCCAAAAAGTCATCAGTGATTACAAATTTCGTTTACTATCATTAAAAACTGCTATCGGTGCTAGACTTTCTTCTATTAAAGTCTCACTGATTAATGTTGGTTATGGAGCGCGAATTATCAGAGTACTTCAGTGGGATAAAGATAGTTTTGCGATTAGTGTTTTACAGCAGGTTGGTCTAGCACGAATGGTTTTACCAACTATTAAAGTATCCGATCACTGGTTTAAAATAATTAGCTTGGGGGAATCTAATATTTCAGAAGAAGATATTTTAGAAATTGATGGAGATATTATTCTTGTTGTTTTACCTGGCTCCTCTTTTTCAAAAGCAGTAATTGACACCCACCAGAAAGCTATAAAACAACTGCAAGCTACTCCCTTATGGTCGAAGTTAAAAGCAGTGCAGCAAGGTCATGTTTATCAAGTCGGACTTCACTGGATAGGCAATGGTTCAATTGCTGCTAATCTCGCATTAGATGATCTTTTTAAGTATTTATGTCCAATCAAAAAAGTTTAATTTAAGTAGATCGATGTGAATATTTATCGTTGGAATGAGGCAGGAAGCAGGAAGCAGAAGGCTGGATGAAAAAGGGTTTCAGTATATTTAATTTTTCTTAACATAGTTTGGTTTTTCCACATCGTTCTACTTATCAAAATTGGTTTTATGCTGAATTTCAACACTATTTCTACAGCTTCAATGCAAGCCACACCTTATCGCTGGGCTTTGTTAAAAAACTTATTTTCATGGCAACAGAGTCTGGAATTAGCTGATAACTACCCTTAAGAGGGTTTTAAGCAGCCGTATCATGTTCATATCCAGCCAGTTTTTGACGAAACTCAAGATTCTATAGAACCACCAAAGTTAAGTAATAGCTGGCAGGAGCTTGTTGACGATCTACGGACAACAGCTTATCGAGCCGCTCTTTTTGAACTGACAGGCTTGAACTTAATGAACGATTTGATGTATATTTACCTCTTCCGTTATCAAATAGGAAACTTTAGCCTTCTCCATGTTGATGCTGAACCTATCCGGTTAGTGCAAATATTTTATTTTAATCGAGAATGGAACTCGAACTGGGGAGGTGGTTTACGCATCTTAAAATCTCAACAAGCTGAAGATGTGTATCAGGAAGTTCCACCACTGCTTAATACCTCGGTAGTTTTAATACGTTCAGATAACTCCTGGCATAGTGTTACCCCAGTATCAAAAGAAGCTACTCAGTCTCGACTAACTCTAAAGGTTGCTTTTCTAAAACCAGAGGAGCATTTTGCTTATAAAGACAATACTTAACTAATTCAATACTGTCGCTGTTGTGTGTCAACCCAGTTATATGCTGATATGAGTAGGACAACAAACTGTAGTAAATCAAGAAACAGTCCTCACCGATCTAGAACTCGATAATCGCACACTAGACCGCTCTACTGTCAGTTATACCAGGATTACCTTAGTATTAAATAACCTTTTTATATACTTGCACCTACTAACAAAAATTTAATCTATAAAATAATACAGTTTGGTTAAGGCTGAAAATTGGATAGCTGCTTTTCATAAATGTCAACTAGGTATTGAGAAATTCATGGATTCTATTTCAATTAAATCTGGCTGCTAATTTGCTGTCTTATCCACGCACGAAATGCTTTCATGGTCGCATTTCTGCATTGGTTTTACTCAGTATTAAATATTTGGGAATTACTTGGAAAATTGAGAAGTTTGGGAAAATAGAACTGGTATTTGATTCTATATATTTACCATCAAAAAGCACGTTTATTTCCAGCTTGTTTCCATTCCATCGCCACAGTTCCGGTACTCTCAACGCTTGATAATTATTAAAACGAGTGCGAGAAGTAATATCAATTTCAATAGCCAAATCTGGAGGCGGGTCAGTTTCTAAATTTATTCTATCCTTGCCCCTAATTTTAGCTTCATTTTGAATATAAAAACAATCATCAGGTTCTACTCCAGCATCCATACTTTCTTTATCAAAAGTTGTAGAACCTAAACTCCAAAATTCCAGATCGAGTTCTTCTAATAAAACTTTTAGCAAGTCCCCAATAATAACTTTAGCTACTTCATGCTCTGGCAATGGAGCCATTATTTCCAGCACTCCTTGACTGTAACCTATCCGAGAAGTGCGATTGTCTCCCAATTCTGCTAAAATGCGTTTGTATGCCGACCAGGAGACATCTTTAATCAACAACTGATGACCGGCTCTAACAATTAGTTGATTGAGTTCAAGTAACATTGCAAATTTTCTGCTCTTTATTTTATGTAAGCAACAGTAACACCACTACCGCCATCTGCTTGTTCTGCTAGTTCGTAATTGTTCACTTTAGAATGCTGTTGCAAAAAGGCGTGAACTCCTTGTCGTAGCTTACCAGTACCATACCCGTGAATAATCCAGATTGGGCCTGTAGCTTCCGAGATGGCTTTATCTAAAATGTATTCGGCATCAGCTACCCGTTTACCACGCAAATCGATGGTGTTTTGCGAAGTCCGAATTTCTGGGACACTTTGCGGTGGCGGGGTTACTACTGCTGGGGCTGGTTTGGGTTTGACGACTGGTTCGGCTTTTTGACCATCTAGAGATTCTACGTCTTGCAACTTTACAGTCATCTTCATTAGCCCAAAGCGAACGCTTAACTCGCCATCTTCATCAGGGGCGGCGATCACTTCTGCTATCTGTCCCAATTTAGGAACGCGAATGCGATCGCCTATCTTGGGCATAAACCCAACTTTTGGTTTTGCTGGCGTTGCTGGCTGATATTGCTGGCCAATTTGATTCAAAGCATTGGTTGCTTGCTGCGCTTCTTGAGCTGTGGGCGTACCTTTCTGCAAACGGCGGATTACTTGGGCAATTTCACCTTTTGCTTGGGCGATCGCTTGCTGCACTGCTACTTCCTGTGAAGCCCGTAAACTGCTTTCCCTTTCCTCTAAACTTGCGGCTTTTGCGGATACTTCTTTGTATAAACGTTCCGCTTGCTGCAACAAAACTTGGGCTTCCGCAGCTTTGGTTTCTTGGCGGCGGCGCTGCGCTTCTAAGCCAGCAATCACCTGGTTAACTTCATCTGTGGCTTCTCCAACTTGGGTTTTTGCCTGTTGTACAACTTCTGGTTTTAATCCCAAGCGCAGGGCAATGGTTAGGGCATTAGAACGTCCGGGAATGCCCCACAGGAGACGGTAGGTAGGTGAGAGAGTACTTTCGTCAAATTCTACAGAGGCATTTTCAAACTGATCGTCTTCATATTTCAGGGCTTTTAATTCCCCGAAGTGAGTGGTGGCAATAGTTAGCTGGGCATGGTTGGCGAGATATTGCAACAAAGCGATCGCTAAGGCGCTACCTTCTACTGGATCGGTTCCAGCGCCGACTTCATCAAGTAATATGAGTGCTGAGTTAGGACTAGGAAGTTCCCCCTCTGCTCCTTTGCTCCCATGCTCCTCTGCTTCCCCAGTTCTCAATGCTTCCAAAATCCGACTAATCCGGCGGATGTGTCCAGAGAATGTGGATAAACTCTGCTGTAAGGATTGTTCATCGCCAATATCTGCCAGTACTTTATCAAACCAAGGTATTTCTACTGGTTCGCGGGCGGGGACAAATAAACCCACTTTGGCCATTAATGCTGCTAACCCCAAGGTTTTTAAGGTTACAGTTTTACCGCCAGTATTTGGCCCGGTAATTGTTACTACCCGAATTTGGGGACTAATCAGTAAATCTACAGGAACTACTGCTTGTCCTTGTTCGTGCTGTTGTTGCCACACTAACAGAGGATGTCGTAAGTTCCGCAAGGTAATGATTTCCCTGTCTTCACGCTGGATAAATCGTGGAGGGTTCGCTCCTAGCCAATAACTGTATCGTGATCTAGCGGTTGCCAGATCCAAAGTGGTAGCGATCGCTAACAACCTCTCTAAATCAGGTTTGACTGCGGCTACAAGTTCTGTCAAAATACGGCGAATCGTTTCTTCTTCAGCTTGCTCTCTCCTGATGATCTGCCGCAGTTGGTTGCCCAAGGGTACTATTGAATTCGGTTCTACATACAGGGTGGCACCGCTGGTAGAGGTATCATGGACTATACCGGGGATGGCATCTTTTTGGGGTGCTTTTACAGGGATAACAAAGCGATCGCTCCGTTGTGTGATCAGTTGTTCCTGAACTGCGCCAGATTTTGCCTGTAATATATTTTGCAGCTTTTGAGTAATTTGGCTGCGTAATCGCCGCAAATCTGTGCGAATTTCTCCCAGTTTTTGACTCGCACGGTCAGTTACCTGGGCCCGTTCATCAATACAGCGGTGAATTTCCTGTTCTAGTTCTGGATAAGTCCGCAAATCGGCAACCAAATTAGTCAATATCGGCAAATCTTCTTGATTGTCGATCACACGGCGCAAATTTCTGGCACCAGCGAGGGTGGTGGCGATCGCTAACAGTTCATCTCCTGCCAAAACTCCACTACGTTCTGCCCGTTCTAAGGAATCGCCAATATCTTGAATTCCCTCAAATGACAGTCCTGTGGTCAGGCGAGTTTCCAGTTGGTAGACTTCTTTGGTTTGCTCTAACAACTCTTGGCTTTGGATCTGAGAATCGGGTATTTTCAGATTACGCGCAGCTGTTGCCCCCAGTTTCGTTGCCGCAAAGGTGGCAAGATGCTGGCAGAGGCGATGCCATTCTAATAATTCTAAGGTTTCAGATTGGATCAAGGTTTCAACATCTAATCTGAAATTATGGTAACAATTCTAGCTCTTAGATGGATAAATCTTAAAGGAGAAAATTTTCCTTCAATTCAATCAGCCAGCTAGTCCGTGGCAATAGCCAAGTAATAACTGGCACATTAAACTATTTTTTCTGAGAAAATATGCCATCAAAAACAACAAAGAAACGAATTAGGCAGCAACTATTTCTTGAACCAGAACGTAAGGTTGAACGATGAGAGTATTAAATCGTTTAGTGCGAGCGCCATTCCATTCTCCCACTTGTACTATCGTGGGTTTGGTAATCAATTGTTTATCAATCCACTGTTCCACTGATGGAATGTTATCGCTGGCGATCGCTACTCCAACATCCACCAAGTCTAGCTCAAGGGCCACCAAAATTACTGCATCTCGTTGTACATGAGGAATTAGCCACTCCCACTCTGCCTCATCCAAAATTTCTGTTAATTCCGCTCTTAAATCCGACATTACTTCTCAATGTTTATTTGTAAATGGCTATTTTTACATTATTCACTAGTTCCCAGTTCCTGACAAATGATTAATAATTAAACTTCTGATTTCATTTCATCAATTTCAAATAAAGACACAATTACTCCAGCGATGGGAATAGATATAAAAACACCTAATAATCCTGCGACTTTAGCCCCTACTAGTAAAGCAAAAAATATCACTACAGGATTAAGATTTAGCGCACCTTGCATAATTCTGGGCGCAATCAAGTTATCTTGTATCTGCTGGAGGACAATACAAGCTATTAATACTTTTACTGCTAACCAAAAACTTTGAGACAATACAAATAGAGTAACTGTGCTTACTGCTAATGTCGCGCCTATGCCAGGAATTATATCAACAATTCCGATTATTATTGACAAGATCAAAGCAAAAGGTACTTTTAATAGTAAAAACACTAAGAATGTTGAAATTGTTAAAAATGCGCTTAATAGCAACTGACCTCTAAAAAATCCTAAAAAGGATTTTCTAATTATATTTGTAAATCTATTACGGCGCTGTTTTGGAACTATTTTCAAAATAAAATTCCATAATTTTTCTCCATCTAATAACATGAAAAAAGCCACCACTGCAATCAAAATAAAAGTGACAAAATTCGTCATAAACCCTTGTAAAATAGCTAAACTGTTAACAAGAGTTGATACAGCCTGATTCCGCAATTGTTCTTCAATAAAACTTAAATCTATCTGGAAATTACGGTTTTTTAACAAACCTTCTAGTCCCTCAAATAAAGGTACTAAAGAATTTAAAAATGCAGTTATACTATTAATTAATTGTTGTCCTTGAGATAAAACCGTTAAGCTCACAGTAATTATCACACTGCCGATAATTACAATACTAAGCAAGAAAACGACACCAACAGCTATACCGTGGGGCAAATAACGCCGCAGCCCTTGTACAGGATAACTGAGCAAAAAAGCTAAAATTGCCGCAAATGTAAAAATAACAATGACCGATTCAAAATAAGCTAAAAGTTGTACAATTGCCCAGCCAGAAGCAACTAAAAGCAAAAATCGAACTAATGCCAGATTATTTAGTCGCTCCCAAAAACTCTTGGCTTCAAAGCCGCTCATAATAATTCCTAATACTCGCCAAAGGCGAGAAGCAGATTACGTAATTCATAATTCATAATTCATAATTAAGATATAAAAAGCTAGTTTTTAAGATTAGATCAACCTCATAGCGATCGCTACCTTCCTAAAGCATACATCTGTTGCGTGTCTAACTCATCTTCCTAAATCATGCATTTCGTTAATTACTGTGGCACACTTTTGTGTTAAATTCTCCAATTCCTCTTTATTACTAGAAGAATTAGGAGCATTAATCAAGTTACCAATTCTAACTGTGATCGGAACTACGCGAGGTAAGGACGATCCTTTTTGCAAAATCTTCTCAGTACCCCACACACTCACTGGCAATATTGGGGCTTTTGCTTTCGCCGCCAGCAGCAATGCGCCTCTTTTAGGGTCTGTAATTCGACCATCTGGGGTGCGAGTACCTTGCAAGAAAACACCAACAGCCCAACCATTATCGAGATATTGTAGAGCGGCACGGATGGCATTGCGATCGGTATTTCCCCGACTCACCGGGTAAGCACCATACAATTTAATCGCTTGTGCCAAAATGGGAATATTAAATAACTCTTCCTTAGCCATGTACGCTACTGGACGGCGTACACAATTAGAGACAATTGGCGGGTCGAAGTAACTAGCGTGATTACTCACTACTAGTAACGGCCCTGAGCTGGGGACATTTTCCGCACCATAGATCTGGCCCCGAAAGTAAGCGTGAAGCATGGGGCTGACAACTGACCATTTAAAGGCGTGGTAAAGTGCCAGACTGATCAACGGTTCGCGGTTTTTGTCCACAGAAGATAATGCAAATCAAACTGAACTTAGCATAAGCGATCGCAAGGCCCAGAGCAAACTCCAAAAAGCTGTGGAGATGAATTGCTTCACCCATCTGGGAATACTAAATCCATAAAATATTAGGATTTAGCAGTATGAATACCACTACAGTCAGTATTCCCGGATATCGCATCAGTGAACAACTTTACAATGGTTGCAGAACGCTGGTTCATCGAGGGTATCGAGAGGCTGACTCATTAAGATTTAATCCCAGAAGCAGCACAGAGAACTTATAGGCTATATCAACACAAATTGTTGCAAGCCTAAAGCGAATAAAGCTGGTTTGATGACACAAATTGTCTTTAGGTGAAGGTACAGAATTTTTCATTGAAATTCCACTATAAATTTTTGCTCTTGTTGCTAAACAACTGGATATATCCCTCTTGCATCAGTCTTGGAGAAAGCAATCGCTGCAAGGCTTACGAGACTTTGCTTTCCGAGTTTTGGCTACATTTTTGAATTTCTATTAGAAAATAAAGCCTCAAACCTTGATTGAGTAATAGTTTCAGTTTTCTGCTTCGATTATTGTTTTCTGAGAGTGATGGAAGAGGGATATAGGAATCATATTTGATTTCTGAAAAAGACTGCGAGATAATACGGGTAGAAATATCTGTTTAATAACGAACAATGAAAAATCAGTATATAGAAATGGCGATACCTTCGGTGAGCTTCGCTAACGCAGAATTACAAGAAATAGATATATTCCAAAAACCGCAAGATGCAGGAATGACGCTTTACGTCATTTGACACTATCATGAGATAATCCTGACAAAATTTCTACTAAACGTGTACAACCTGAATATTTTGATTCTGCCAGCAAGAACAGAGTGTAAGTGTCGAGGTTGCACTTTGCTGTGGATGGCTTACTAATAGCTCTGATAGTCCGAACCCTAAATCAACCCAACATTAGGTATTATCTGCCATTTCATTGCCCCTACTGATTAGTGATCGCATCTTAAATTTTGCCCATCAGTTTTAATGCACATATCATTGTCTTTGTCAATGCGTAAGTCCTAGAGACTAGCAATTCCAAAATTCATACATTTAATCAGCAACGCCGAACAAAACTTTTGTCTACAAATAGACTGCATTTGGGAACTTAGCAAAGACAGAAAATGTCAAGCAAAGCTAGAAAAACCGAGATTTGGTGGAATATCCTGAATCCGCCCAGGCCCGATCGCTCGTAATGCTTCTTTGAGTAAAATATCCCCAGTATACAAAGCACGTCCGACAATCACACCAGTCACGCCTTGAGGTTCTAACGCCAACAAACTCAACAAGTCGGTGACAGAACTTACCCCACCAGAAGCAATTATCGGGATGGAAATTGCTGCTGCAAGTTCTCGCAAAGCTTCTAAATTTGGCCCTGTAAGCGTACCATCCCGGTGGATATCTGTGTAAATTATGGCGGCTGCACCCAATTCTTGCATTTGTACAGCCAGTTGAGTTGCTAAAACTTCCGAGGTTTCTAACCAGCCGCGAGTTGCTACTTTGCCGTTACGGGCATCAATACCGATAATAATCTGTTCGGGAAATTCTTGGCAGAGTTGTTGCACTAACTGGGGTTGTTCTACGGCGATAGTGCCGAGAATCGCCCACTGTATGCCTAGATTGAATACCTGTTGCACGCTGGTGCGATCGCGCAATCCTCCACCAATTTCAATGGGTACTGACACTGCTTGAGCGATCGCTTCAATTGCCCCCAGGTTTACTACTTTACCTGCTTTAGCACCGTCTAAATCAACTATATGCAATCTAGTAGCACCTTCATCTACCCACTGTTTGGCAACATCAGCGGGATTTTCGCTAAAAACTTGCGAGCGATCGTAGTCTCCTTGATACAGTCGCACACAATGGCCTTCTAGTAAATCAATCGCTGGAATTACGTCCATCTAACTCTTCCTCATTGCAATCAAAACGTTATCTATCGCTGAATTTACTATTTTTCATTTTTCATTTTTAATTGCCTTACAGCTTGCCCAAAACCCAGCACAAGCAAGATGTTAGAAAGGGTCAAAAATAGTTCTGCACTACCGTGCAACCAATCCACATTGGCTAAAGACTTGCCATAATGCAATACGGCATAAATCCCCGCCGGGATGGTGATGGCAACAAAGACGAGAGTACCGTAAAATCCATACAGCGCTAAACGCGGCATTTGCGGACTGCGGCTGATAAACCACAAGAAACCTAAATAGGGAAACAGTGAAAGTGCAAACAGGGTTTCTTTAGAAATCATTGCTCTGATTTAATAGGTTTTGGTTCAACAGTGTTAACAGACTTGGTAGAACGCCAAATCAAAAAAGCTGCTACCCAAAGCGTAAAATTACCAACTAAGGTCATGGTAGCTTGAAGTGTTACCAACCATTCCAGAGATTCGGCGTTGTCGAAATAATGCCAGGTACAGGCACACATCGCGCTGACTAAAGCTGGTAACATGGCAAGGGATAATCCCCACCAACTGCGGTTATTAGTGAGTTCGCCGTAAGTCCAGATTAACCAAATGGCGATAATCCACTCAATAACGCTAGAAACATGAATAATCCAGGTGGGAATCGAAAGGGCGTGCATAAAAAGTCAAAAGTCAAAAGTCAAAAGTCAAAAGATAAGAGTAATTTAGTTCTCTTGTCTTTCTATAAGATCATCTTCCCATAAGAAAATTTATCTTTAGTTGGGAGGGTAGCGGACACTCCGTCAATTTTATTAGAGAAAAGTTGATAATCTAAAATCTAAAATCCTTTTATTCAAAATCCAAAATGGTCAAGATGCGGGCGTTATTGTCTGGGTATTACGGTAAAGGTAATGGTGGTGACGAAGCTTTGTTGGCAACGCTTTTGCAAATGTTACCATCTCAGGTAACGCCTGTGGTGCTTTCTGGTAATCCAGAGGAAACGCGCGATCGCTACAATGTAGAAACCTACGATCGCATGGCTCCCTTAGCTGTACTACAAGCTTTACGCTCTTGTGATGCCTTGATTTGGGGCGGCGGGAGTCTCATTCAAGATGTTACCAGTACTATCAGCCCATTTTATTATGGGGGACTGATGGCATTAGCGCAGAAAATGGGTTTGAAAACTGTTGCTTGGGCGCAGGGTATTGGCCCGTTAGTGCGTCCGCAAACTCGTTGGTTGGCAAAGCAAACCTTTAGTAATTGTACCAAAATCAGTGTCCGCGATCGCGCCAGTGCGGCTTTATTATCTGATTGGCAAATTCCTTGTATTATAGCTCCTGACCCAGTTTGGGCATTGGAATCTAAACCAGTACCTGGACTTTGGGATTTACCTGCGCCAAGAGTTGCGATAACGTTGCGATCGCATCCCCAACTTACAGAAACACGTCTGGCAAATTTGACTCGTGCTTTGGTTGACTTTCAAAAAGCTACGCAGGCTTTTATTCTACTACTGCCGTTTCAAAAAAGTGAAGATTTAAGTATTGCCGAAGCTATTCAACCACACCTTAAAGATGTTAGCAAAATTTTGTGTTTAGAAGATCCGCAACTTTTGAAAGGTGTATTTCGCGGTGTCGAGATGGCGATTGGGATGCGCCTCCATAGCTTAATTCTGGCTGCATCTGTTGGTTGTCGCTGCTTTGCTCTCAGTTATGACCCGAAAGTAAATCGTCTCATGGAAGACTTGGAAATGCCAGGATGGGATTTAGTTAGTTTACCAGATGACTCCAATTTGATTAGTCTCACCTGGATGGAGCATTACGCTAATGGCGATCCATTATCATCTGAGCAAATACAATCTTTAGTAGATAGGGCATTAATGCACCGCGAGTTATTGAGCGACGCTTTATCTAACAAGTAAGATTAAGCAATCTTTACCAAAGAAAATGCAAAAATTATAAAACTTACGTACATTATGTTGTATATCAACGTAAATACCTGTTTTCAGCTTTTTATTAATGATTATTTTGGCAGGAAGGGAGTAATTGTCAAAATTTTGTAAGGTGATTATGAAAATACTTAAGTATTTATTATCACAATTGTTTTTGGCGATATTATTTAGGAAACGCAAAAATAATTATTGAGATAATTCTAATGATCAGCTTTGGCTTTTGGAACCTGATTATACTAATTTTAGTTACTTGGGTTCTTAAGAATAATTGGCGATTAGATGATGAACAGTTAGCCTGGAAAAATTCTTTATTCTTAAAATCTTCTGTGATTCAACAGTTGATAAAATTTTTTCGTAAACCAATTGTTAACTTTATTATTCAAGCAGTCGTTGTATTAGTCGTTACAAGATTTCTCTGTTATACAGGTTGGCTAATTTATTTCCTAAATCAACCACATCCGCCTTTTTGGGATTTTCAGTGGTATTATGTAGCCAGTAAATTGGCTCATCAGCATTTGAGTCCCTTTAATGTCGAGATTTTTAACCAAACTTTCTGTAGCATAACTAAGGTGTGTGGATCTCTTCCACCGTTTGTCTATCCACCTAATATTATTCCTCTTATCTGGTTTCTCGGTGATTTTTCACTTGATAATGCATTTAAAATCTCGATTGTGATGCATATATTAGCAATTGGTTTGGCCTTATGGGGAGCAAACATCCTGCTGGAGTCGAAGTCACGAGCTTTGAAAAGTATTTGCACAATCTCGGTTGCCTTAATTTATGGCTTAGTTCGCGATTTTCAAGTTGGTAATATTGCTATTTTTATTGTAGTTCTGATCTTATGGATGTTTATCTTGGCTAGAAAAAATCAAGATATTCTAGCAGGAATTTGCTTGGGACTTGCCCTTTGTAAACCAACATTAGCTGTATTATTCGTTTTGTATTTTCTACTTAAAAAACGGTTTTCTCTAGTTTTTGTATCTGTTGTTACAGTCACTTCTCTAGCACTTTTAGGTCTAGTTTTGACGGGCAATTCTTTGACACAATTCCTGTCAGATTCTACTCAGGGATTTTCACTCTGGCTAAAAGATCCATCAGTTAATCCTTATATTTCGATCAGTCGCCTCGATTTGATGGTTGTGGGTCCAAGATTATTCCCTAATAACCCATTCTTTGCCCAGCTTTTGTCAAATATAATTGTTCTGATACTCGTTAGTTGTGTCGGTCGGTATTTGTATCTACAACAATCTTTTACAGCTTGGTCAAAAAAAATCTATTTAGCAGAAATAGTATTAATTTCTTGCTTGAGTATTAGCATCAACTATTCACAGGACACTAGTTCTGTGATGTTAATACCTGCTGCTGTTTTTTTACTAAATGATTTGCTATATCAGATCAGACATTGTAAATTCTCTAGGAAAAGAATGTCTGTTTGGTTAGCAGGAGTTTGCTGTGTTGCAATGCAAACAGCAGTTATTCATGGCTGGCTTATCCACTCTCTAGCAAAGCATTGGAAGGTGAAAGCAGGAGAATTGCCATACTTTATGAAAGTAACTATTTTCGCCCTACCGAGTTATGCTGTTTTAGGAATCACTGTAAGTATTTTAGTTTTAGCAATTAGTTCCCTTCGTCAAAAACAGGTTCTAAAATTTGAATCATTTAATCGGGTGTCAATATAATTCGTAATTGATAATTCATAGTTCGTAGTTGCAATCAGTACTTGTGTACACTCTATTGATTGTTGACCACTGAATCACAAACTTCGGTGCTTGCTCTATAACCAAATAATTACGAATTAATAATTATTTGGTTATATTGATGCTAAACTTTCAAACCAGTTTTACCTTTTACCGCTAACAATTCCTGACCATTGAACTTTTTTCTCTTTTTCCCGACGATAAGAAAAGAAATGCTCTGGAGTTTGGAAAGTACAATAAGGTGCGATCGCAATTTGTTCTGCACTAATTCCCATATTTTCCAGTTGTAAGCTATTCACTCGCCGCACATCCAGCCGTACCTTACCAGGATTAGGATCTTCTCGCAAAGGTGAATTTGGTAGTTCATGCAATGCCGTTACAATTTTTTCTTCGTCATTATGTAATATAATACTAGCCCCAATTTCGGCAGCCACTTCGATAGAGACTTGGTAAACTTCACCAGCGATCGCTGGGCCCATCGCAATTCTCAAATCATCAAGTTTGCTGCCTTGAGATTGTAATCGAGTGATGGCCAAGGGCACAATCTTTTTAGCAGTCCCCCGCCAGCCTGCGTGTAATGCTGCCACCCGTCCAGTTTGCACATCCCCAATTAGCACGGGTGTACAATCTGCGCTAGCTACCCAAACCGCTTGTAGAGGCTGTTCGCTAATTAAACCATCTGCCGATGCGAAATCCTCCTCAACAGAGCTTAAGAAGCCTTCAACTTCTTGGGGGGTGAGAACAGTATTGCCATGAACCTGCTTTAAGCGATAGACTGATGCCTCTGGTTGCAATACTTCTGTGATAACTTGTGGCGATCGCGGCCAAAACTGCTGGGTAAAGAAGCCGTGATGCCAACGTTCCAGAATACTACAAGTTAGATAGGGCAGTCCTTCCCAATTGTGCCAGTGCCAAGTGTGCATCTTTAACCAAGCCTAAACAGAAATCACTTATCAGCCAATCAATGCTAGCTTGAACAACGGAATTTGGGTTAACTGCTGTGGGATTTAATCTGCAAAACTTGGAAACAGCCTTGCAAACAGGGCGTAAGTATATATATTTACCATTTTCCCTTCACTTTTTTGAAAGCGTCTCCTCAACCAACCAAACCCTCTGGAACTTACTCAACCAAGGGGCTATTTCAGGAACAGTAGTAATCGCAACTCAGCAATCTGCTGGACGGGGACAATGGGGCCGCCAGTGGATTTCTCCGGCTGGGGGATTATATGTTTCCGTGGCGATTTCTTTTGACCATAAAATAGAGGCTACTGACAGCTATCAGTTAACTTTTGCCACTGCTTGGGGAATTGCGTCACAATTGCGCCAATACGGTATAGATGTTGGGATAAAATGGCCCAATGATTTAGTTTTAAATGGTCGCAAACTAGGCGGCATTTTGACACAAACCAAAGTAAACAAAGGACAAATCACCCAAGCAGTAATTGGTGTTGGTATTAACTGGACAAACCCAGTACCAGAAACTGGAATCAATCTGGAATCGTGGCAAGCTTCCCAAGATATTAGACCAATTTCTTGTCTGGAAATGTTAACCTCTAGAGTCTTGCTAGGAATAGAATCCGGTATGGAGTGCCTTGAACAAGAAGGAGTAAATATACTCTTGTCTCGCTATTTAGAATTGTTTACAAACATGGGCGATCAGGTGTACATCAATAATCTTTCAGGTACAGTAGTTGGAGTGACTCTTCAAGGAAATTTACGAGTTGATTTAGAAACACATGATACAAAGGAATTAATTACACCGGAAATTTATATTGAACCCGGTACAATCAGTTTGGGGTACCAGAAATCTTCCGTTTAAATTTGAGGTTTGTTCAAAATTTCGCTCTTGGGGCAAGACAAACCACTAGTACCGCAAAGCGGAATTCAAAATTCAAAATTCAAAATTCAAAATTCATACAGCGCAAGCGTTTCATTGATTTTGAATGGTGAGGCAGTCCGGTCTTGGGGGTTTCCCCCATGAGGAACTGCTGAACCCGAAGGGGTGGTTTATTTACGCCGAACTGTACTAGCATCATCTCTTTAGGCTAATTACACACAACTGAGAGAACAAATGACGCAGCGCAATAATTCTGCCGATCATCGTTTGCATTACTTATGGCAGCAAGGTCTAACAAAAAAACGTTTTGCTTCAACGCTACCAGCTCAAAGCCTTTGTTGGCTGAGTAGCGTTAGCCTCCTTAGCGGTGGCTTCGTGTTTGCCCAAACGGAAGCACAAATAGACAACATCGTTCCCACTGTTGAAAGTTCTCAGCCAACAGCCGTTACAAATCCAGTTAACACTTCGGCTTCTCTCCGAGACGCTACGCGAACGCTCAGTGTTAAAAAACAGGCTGTTGCGCCGGAAGCCCCTCAAGCGCAACCGGAATTTTCCCAACGGCGAGCCAGACTCAGACAGAGACTAGGCAAGCCAGAGGTTGCTCAATCAAAAGAGCCAGTTAGGCAGTCTACACCCAAAATCGAAGCTGCCCAACCTGTTGTGATTACCAGACAGTCAAAGCCTAAAGTAGAAACCTCACAGGTTACTCCTATAAAGGTGAGACAGGAAAAACCCAATACCCCTGTCCGTTCTTTACCTGAAAAACTTCCAATAGTTGCTCAACCATCAAATAACTCCAACAGCCCTGTCAGTGCAACGGCGGAGAAAATCAAGGATTATAATAACGCCTATATCGATCCTAATAGTTATGACAGTGGTGCAACAGGTACTTATCAAGCACCAAACTCTGTAATTGTTACAGAACGCTCTAGTGGTTGTCGAGCCATTTTGCCATCAGGGCAAAGTGTGTTAGGCGGCGTTTGCGCCAAAGTACCTCAAAAAAGTGTAGCTAATTCTAATGGTAAACCAGCACCTAATTGGCTTAGAAGAAGTGAAAATGCCCAATTACCAGTAGTTCCACCCGTGCGACAGATTGCCGCTACTGGCAACACCAGTAGATGGCGTGCTCCTCAAAGTGGTTCTAACGGTGTCACCAAGAGCGCACTTCGCCCGAATCGGTTTATCCCGACTCCCAGCGAGTTTAGTCCCACAAGAGTTAGTGTAGCTCCCATTGCACCGAGTGGTGGAACTTTACCGCCACCAATGGCAGATGGCAACATTACACCCCGCCCCAGCAATGTAGCTTATGACTTCTCACTGGCATCAGTATTGCCACAAATCCCCTACATGGGGAGAGTGGCCTATAGTGGTACGGGAATGATGTATCCACTATCTATTCCCGCTCCCATTACTTCTTTGTTTGGTTGGCGAATTCATCCAATCACAGGTACTCAACGCTTCCATGCTGGTACAGACTTGGGTGCGCCTACAGGAACACCAGTTTTGGCAGCTGCTGCGGGTCAAGTGGAAACTGCTAACTGGGTCGGTGGTTATGGTTTAACCGTTATCCTAAATCACAAATCTGCTGAACAAACTCTCTACGGTCACATGTCAGAAATCCTTGTTCAACCTGGTCAATGGGTACAGCCTGGAACTGTCATCGGGCTAGTTGGCAGCACCGGGAATTCCACAGGCCCTCACTTGCACTTTGAAGTTCGTCACCTGACAACAAATGGGTGGGTTGCTACTGACCCAGGCGTGGAATTACAAAGCGCCTTGAGTCAGTTAGTGCGAGGCTTGCAAACCGCCCAGGTAAGCCAGCAACCAGGCAGCTAGAAGAAGCTGAGAGCAGGGGAGCATGGGAGGCGAGGGGGACAAGGGGTAAAAGGGGAAATTATTGAACAAGTCTCTCCCTTATCTCCCCCCTCTTCCTTGTCTACCTTGTCTCTTCTCCATGCCCAATGCCCCATGCCCAATTACAAATACCCGTGTTCTGCTAAGAATGCGGGTGTAATGCCATCTATACTATTTTCATCAGAGGGTGTAGCGTGTGGGTTGCCAGAGTAAAGGAATTTTTCGACGTATTTGCCGAGAATATCCCCTTCTAGATTCACCAAACTGCCAGAAACCAAATAGCGAAGATTTGTCTCGCTGTATGTGACGGGAATTATCGCCACTTTGAATTGAGAGAGTTCTGGCTCATAAGCGGCGACTGTAAGGCTAATGCCATTGACGGCAATGCTACCTTTGGGGACAATGTACCGTGCGATCGCTTCGGATGCAATAAAGGTCATTTCCCAAGAACTAGCCGTTTGTTCGACCACTAGCAATCGACCGATGCCGTCTACATGACCCATCACAAAATGACCGCCAACTTTGCTGCCTACCTTTAGCGACGCTTCTAAATTGACATATCTCTGTTGCGTTTCCTCACCTAAGAGAGTGGTGCGGCGTAGAGTTTCCGGTGAAGCAGTGACAATAAACCCGTCTTTTAAGACTTGTTCCACTGTCAGGCAAACACCATCTACAGCAACACTGTCACCATAAGCTAAATCTTGCATAATTACTTCACCCGACTGGCTTACACAAGTAATTTGCCAAGAATCGCCCCCTAAGGGTTGCATCGTTCCTAATGCTTGGATTAATCCTGTAAACACGGCTTTTTTGTCAAACTAACTCTATTTATTGCCTAATTTTGCCTGGAATCAATTGGTAATTGTCACATAAATCTCGAACATCCAAGTATATTTTCTGACTTTTTTCGCATAGGAATATTAACACATTAGCATCCTTCACAGGGCATACTTGGGTAAGAAGGTTATTGTCTAAGAAGACCAATTTGACTTACTCTGGTTTTCACCACAAGTTCGGAGTTTAATAGAAGCAATTATAGAGAACGAATGCTTATGTTTATTACTGTAACCAAACCGCCTAAAAATTGGTGCTATTTAATACACGGCATCAAAGGCTCTCAAAGCATGGTAGAGGCTTAGGCAATGATTGAAATGAAAGTCGCTGGCATAGCATTAGATGCCATAACTCGCAGCCCGATTGTCCTTTTGAAAGATTCTTCAGATCGGCGGGCTTTGCCAATTTACATTGGTCAGGAACAGGCTAGGGCAATTATGGGCGCACTGGAGAATCAGAAGCCTCCTAGACCCTTAACTCACGACCTGATTGTGAATCTTCTAGAGACTTGGAACATGACTCTAGAAAAGGTGATTATTCATTCCCTGCAAAAAGATACATTTTATGCAGCTTTAATTGTCCAGCAAGGCGAAGTCAAAAAAGAAATTGACGCGCGTCCTAGCGATGCGATCGCTATTGCCCTCCGTACAAATACTCCCATTTGGGTAATGGAAGAAGTGATTGCTGATGCTTCTATCCCTGTTGATCGCGATGCAGATGAAGCCGAACAGCAAGCCTTTCGTGAATTTATTTCCAATCTCCGTCCTGAAGATTTGATCAAGCGCTTTGGTAATGGCGACAGCTAAATTAAAGTTATGAGTTATGAGTTATTTTTTGCTTCAACTCCTAACTTGTAAGCAAAAAAAAGTTAGGAGTTAAGAGTTATGATTTACTTCTTTCAACTCCTAACTTATAATTCCTAACTCCTAACTCTTTATTAAAAATGCAATACCGACGCTTTGGAAAAACGAATCTGCGCCTCTCGGTTTTTTCCTTGGGAACAATGCGCTACCTAGCTGATTTTGAAAATGCTCACCAGACCATCGAACAAGCCTTAGCGTTAGGAATTAATCATCTAGAAACCGCCAGAGGTTACGGCAAAAGCGAAGAGTATCTTGGTAGGGCGTTAAAAGCTGGGTTGTCAGTACCCCGAACTAGGCTTTATGTCACTACCAAAATCTCAGCCACAGCAGATGCTGACACCATGCGTCGGTGCATCGACGAATCCCTAGAACGATTACAACTAGATTATTTAGATTGCTTAGGGGTTCATGGTTTGAACACTTGGCAACATTTGGAGTGGGTGCAAGCTAAAAATGGCTGTATGCAAGCAGTGGAGGAAGCTGTTACTGATGGCCGAGTGCGACACGTTGGTTTTTCCACCCACGGGCCATTAGAGGTAATTCAGGCAACAATCAACACAGATTTATTTGAATTTGTCAATCTGCATTATTACTATTTTTTTCAACGACACGCACCAGCGATTCAACTAGCTGCCGAAAAGGATATGGGTATTTTCATTATTTCCCCTGCTGACAAGGGAGGACGCCTCTACACGCCACCGCAAACTCTAAAAGACCTGTGTTATCCGTATTCACCCTTAGAATTAAATTATCGATTTTTACTTGCCAATCGCCGTATTACTACCTTGAGTATAGGGCCAGCTAACCCAGGTGAATTAATAGAACCTTTGCAAATTGCTGACCATGATGGAGAGTTAACATTAGCAGAAATTTCCGCTTTCCAGCAGTTAGAAAATCACCAAAAACTTGCTTTGAAAACTGATAATTGTAGCCAGTGTTATGCTTGTTTGCCCTGTCCAGAAAATATCAATATTCCAGAGATATTGCGGTTACGTAATCTCGCAGTGGCATACGACATGAAAGACTATGGCCAATATCGTTACGCAATATTTGAAAATGCCGGTCACTGGTTCCCTGGAATGAAAGGCAACCGATGTACGCAATGCGGTGACTGTTTGCCTCGGTGTCCAGAAAAGTTAGATATTCCAGCTTTGTTAAAAGATACTCACCAAAAATTAAGTGGCAAAGCAGGTAGGAGATTGTGGGGATGAAAATATAAACAGGAGTCAGAATATCCGTTAACCTCAGCATGGGATTCACCACCCAGTCGCACACTCGTCATTCCAACTCCTGAGTTCTGAATTCTTTGTTGTTAAAATTATATAAAGATTAAAAAAGTCAGGAAGATCCGCCCAAGCTGGGGTATCTCGCACAAAGTAAAGATGAAAATTAAAAAAAAAGAAATATACTACGCCAATCACTGACGGTTTTCCGTTACAGTGGACGAGCTGTAGGCTTAGTATGGACTACTAGCCGATCGCTTACTATTCTTCTGGCAAGTTTAACTTTAGTGGCTGGTCTTTTACCAGCGGCGATATCCTACATTAGTAAGTTAATTGTTGATGCAGTAGTATTTGCATCTCAAGTTAAATCACAAAACAATGGTTTTGTCAATATTTATCCCTCGCTATTTTATGTAGGATTAGAAGCGATCGCTGTAATTTTACTAGCAGGCGGTCAACGGGGAATTATCATTTGTCAGTCGTTATTGCGGGCGCTAATGGGTCAGCGAGTAAATGTACTCATCTTAGAAAAGGCGCTGACACTGGATCTTAGGCAGTTTGAAGACTCAGAATTTTATGACAAATTGACCAATGCCCGACGAGAAGCATCAGTCCGTCCTCTTTCCCTAGTAAACCGCACCTTTGGATTGGTGCAAAATGCCCTTTCCCTAATCACCTACGGCATTTTGCTAGTACATTTCTCAATTTGGGCAGTGGTGGTACTGATTTTGGCAGCTATGCCTGTATTTATTGCGGAAACAAAGTTTGCTGGAGAAGCCTTTCGCTTATTTAGTTGGCGTGCGCCAGAAACTCGTGAACAAAACTACTTAGAAAATCTACTAGCAAGAGAAGATTTTGTCACAGAAGTCAAACTCTACCAGCTGGGAGAGATGCTGCTAGAACGTTACCGCAACCTGTTTGAGCAACTCTATGGCGAAGACCGCGATTTGACTCTGCGGCGAGGACTTTGGGGATATCTTCTGAGTTTAGTCAGTACTGGGTCTTTTTACCTAGCTTATGCTTGGATTGTGCTGGAAACAGTGCTAGGTAAGATTTCTTTGGGAGATATGACAATGTATCTTACTGTGTTTCGCCAAGGACAATCTACTTTCTCCAATGCCCTCACTTCTATTGGAGGGATGTATGAGGACAATCTATATTTATCAAATCTTTATGATTTTCTGGAAGAAGAAGTACCAAAATCTTGGGGTAAGGCAACCATTGGTTTAAATCCCCAAGATGGTATCCGTTTTGAGAATGTCTCATTTACTTATCCGGGAAGTTCCAAGCCAGCATTGAGAAACATTTCGCTACATCTAAAACCCAGAGAGAAACTGGCAATTGTGGGTGAAAACGGTTCCGGTAAGACTACCTTAATCAAACTACTTACCCGACTCTACACCCCTGACTCTGGGCGAATTTTCTTAGATGGCTTGGACTTGCAAGAATGGGATGTGGATGTGTTGCGGCGTCGCATTGGTGTGATTTTTCAGAACTTTGTCCGCTACCAGTTCACTGTGGGAGAGAATATTGGCGTGGGCGATGTAGAACATCTCGAAAATAAAACACAGTGGCAAACTGCTGCCCAAAAAGGCATGGCCCAATCTTTTATTGACCAATTACCTCAAAGCTTTCAGACTCAACTTGGTCGTTGGTTTAAGGGAGGACAAGAACTTTCTGGAGGACAGTGGCAGAAAATTGCTTTGTCTCGTGCTTTTATGCGATCGCAAGCAGATATCTTGGTGTTAGATGAACCAACATCAGCAATAGATGCCCAAGCTGAGTTTGAGATTTTCAATCATTTTCGCGCTATTACTCAAAATCAGATGGTACTTTTGATTTCTCATCGCTTCTCGACAGTACGAATGGCTAACAAAATTCTAGTTATAGAAAACGGCGAAGTTATAGAACAAGGAACTCACGAAGATTTGTTAAAGCTAGGAGGACGTTATGCCAAGTTGTTTCTGTTACAAGCCGCCGGTTATCAATAGGAAAAAGAGTTAACAGACTTTGTTTTAGATAGCGATGCCTACGGCGGGCTGCGCCTACGCACACTTTGTAGAAAGCACATAATATCTCTATACAACCACGTTAAACTATTCGGTAAACATGGGTGAAATCTCTTTAGTGCCTAAATTATCCATATCGTTAAACATTGTTACCCGATAAAACTATGCAAATAACACAACAGCGATACTATACCCCAGAGGAATATTTAGAGCTAGAAGAAGTTGCTGACTACAAAAGTGAATACATTGATGGGCAAATAATTCCTATGGCGGGTGGGACAATAAATCACAATCGTATAGCTGGTAATTTCTATGCTGTGTTAAACTTCGTGTTCAGACAACAAGAATACGAAGTGTTTAATAGCGATATGCGTCTGTGGATACACGAAAAGCGTATCTATACGTATCCAGATGTGACAGTAATAGTCGGTAAACCAGAATTTTTCAACAATCGTACAGATATTATTACAAATCCCCAAGTTATTGTTGAGGTTTTGTCTAAATCTACTAAAAACTATGATCGCGAAGATAAATTTCAGGCTTATCGAACTATTTCTACCTTTCAAGAATATTTATTAATTGACCAAACTCGGATTCATGTAGATCAATTTTCCAAAACTGGGAAAAAGCAATGGACGCTTCGTGAATATGATGAAGAAGATGAAGCGATCGCACTTGTAACCGTACCATTTGAAATTTATCTACAAGATTTATACAACAAAGTGAAGTTTGAGCCTGTAGAGTCAGAAGGGGAAAGTGCTGATATTGAGGGATTGGGGTAAGGTGCGATTACCCTGCTTGTGGAAGGTATCTTAAAAAGATTTAAGCCACTTTTAACGGTTTCTGAGGAAAAGTAATTGGCTCTGGCAAAGCTTTTCCTTGCTCTTTATACCATTCAATCAGAGACTCAATCACCTCTTGCCCATGTTTAGCGGCTTCTTCATAAGTCTTGCCATGAGTGTGGAATTGCTGCCAAGGGAATTCTGGCAAGTGTACTAAGTAGCAATTATCTTCATCTGACCATTGAATTACCATACTGTAGCGATCGTTCATTCTTCTTCCTCTATTTTTTCTAGTTGCTTCAAAACACGATTAACTTACTGTTCTGTAAGCTTTTTAGAAGCTATATTTAAGTCAGACAGGTTCTAAAATAATATCTGTAATCAAAAAATTTCAGAAGTATCAAAAGTAAAATAAGATGGTTCACAAGATTGCCTTGTTCAATCACAAAGGTGGTGTCAGTAAGACTACAACAACTTTTAACTTAGGTTGGATGCTTGCTTCAAAGGGTAAGAGAGTTATTCTTGTAGATACTGATCCTCAATGTAATCTAACAGGAACAGCTCTAAAAGAAGAAACTGAAGATGACGAAGCAAGGATAGAAAAAATCTATAACACACACTCAAATATCAAAACTGGCTTGGCTCCTGCTTTTGAGTCACAGCCACGTGTTATAGAAGCTGTTGATTGTATTCCGATAGAAGGACAAGAAGGTTTATTTTTATTACCTGGTCATGTAGGCTTTGCTGAATATGAAGTAACATTAGGTATTGCGCAGGAAGTCGGTGGATCAATTCAGACTCTCAAAAACTTGCCAGGTGCTATTTCTGATCTCTTGGAAAAAACTGCTAATAAATTTAATGCTGACTATATTCTGATTGATATGAGTCCAAGTTTAGGAGCAATCAATCAGAACTTACTAATGACAAGTGACTTTTTCTTAGTGCCTACAAATGCTGATTTTATCTCTGTGATGGCAATTGATTCTCTGTCTATAATTTTATCAAAGTGGTGTGCTTGGGCAAGGATGGCAAGTGCAAACTCTATATTGAAGGAAGCTGTTTATCCATTTCCAGAATTTACCTTGAAATTTTTAGGAACTATAGTTCAAAACTATAGAATTCTTCGGGGTAAAGAAACAGCAGCATTTCAAACATGGATACAAAAAATAGAGAATACAGTTACTCATAAATTAGTACCAGTTCTAAAACAAAATAATTTGTTATTACCAAAGTTAGTCTATACTGAGCAGGGTATGAATGATAGTTTTACCCTGACAAAAATTCCTCATTCTAACAACTTAATTGCTCTATCAGTGGGACACAGTACACCTGTTTATGCGCTAACATCTGAACAATTAAACCAGAAAGGCGTAATATTAGAAGCTAATCAAAGAAAGCAAGAGGAATTTAAAACAACTTTTTCTGACTTAGCAGATAAAATTATTGCACTCTCATCCAGTTATGCAGTCAGCGCTTGACCAATTTCGCATTAGTATCCAGCGTGTTCAGGATCTGATTGCTCTTCATACTTCCGTTAAGGCTCAAGCTACTGCTGCTCTGGATCTTTCAGACATTTTACGAGCTGCCCTAGTACTGACTGTTAGTGCCTTGGATTATTATATCCATGAGGTTGTCACATTGGGTATGCTGGAAATTTATCGAGGACAACGTGCTGAACCAGTATCTTCAGCTAATACTGCTCAATCAGCCTTTTCCCGTTTTCAAGTTTCCTTGGGAAGCGCTCGTGAAGATAGAAGAATAGCCATAGATATCGCCTCTTGGATAGAGAGTGACATACAGCAGATTTATGGAGCTAATTTTTTACAGCAGTTTCATACTATTTCTAGTTTAATTCCAGCTATATCAAATAGTATTTTGAATAGATTAAATAATACTTCATGGTTAGAAGACGAGATTCGAGAACGTCTAAGTTATCAAAGCTTTCAGCAGCCTGACAAAATAGCTGATGCAATTAGGCAAATTTCGGATAAAAAATTGTGGGATGAGGTTGCTAGTAAAATGAGTAAACCTCCTAAAGATATTAAGCAACAACTTACTTTAATTGTGGATCGCAGAAACAAAATTGCTCATGAAGCAGATATAGATCCTACCCTCAACATAGGTAATCGCTGGTATATCGACGAATCAATGGTTAGTGATACAGTTAATTTTATTGAGCAGGTTGTAGAGAGTATTCATCAAATTTTGTAGCTTTAGGTAGATTAATGGTAGATATTGTTAACTAATTGAGCAAGATAGACAGAGAATCGTTGTGAAGAGATGAGGACTGCGATCGCACCATCCCCCAATAACTTAGATAAAATCACTATAGTGCTAGTTAACCCTCCCTAAATCTGATAAAAAGCGATCGCTCTTGTAACGGTAGATACTTCTGACAACTTGTAGAAATTCCCTTAGCACAGGTGTCATATCTTCTTCCCGCCACACTATAGCCGTTTCTACTAATGGTGTTTTCTCTTCTAAAGTACGATAAACTACACCAGTTCTCTGAAGATTTTGCAATGAAGACGGTGCGATCGCAATCCCCATTCCCGCTGACACCAATCCGATAATCGTCTGCATCTGAATCGCTTCTTGAGTTACTTTTGGGCTGAAGTTTCCTTGCTGACAAAGATTTACGATTTGGTCGTACAGTCCCGGTCCCAAATGGCGAGGGAACATGATAAAGTTTTCGTTTACTAGCGATCGCACTGAAATTTTTTCTTGTTCAGCTAAGAAATGAGTTTCTGCTAAAGCCACAATTAAAGCTTCTTGCTCAATGCATTTTTGATTGAGTGTGTTGTCTTCCAATGGTGGATGAGCAAACCCTACATGAATGCGGCCTTCCTGGAGCGCTCGTTCTTGCTCATTTGTAGTTAATTCCTGTAAAATCAACTCAACTTCGGGAAACTCTTCTCGAAATTGTCGCAAAATTACAGGAAGCAAATTATAAGTTACCAAACTGGTAAACCCAATGCGTAATTGTCCCTTTTCACCTCTTCCGGTTTTTTGAGTTAGCTCAATTGCTTTTTGGAGTTGAGCTAAAAGCTGATAAGCTTCTTGCAAAAATACTTCCCCTGCTTCCGTTATAGCAGTCGCCAAAGCCGTTAGGACAGTTCGTGGGAAACGCGCCTTCAACAGGATACTATGTGATTTTATTGCTGTCCTAAGCTCCCTGTCCATTGCTATAACTGCACCTGTCGTTTGGTTTTGCGGTGAAACAGTTCTACTCCCAATTGCGCCTCTAGTTGCTGAATTTGCTGGCTTAACGGCGGTTGAGCAATGTGCAATCGTTCGGCGGCTTTACTAAAGTGCAGTTCTTCAGCAACAGCGATAAAGTAGCGCAGATGTCGCAATTCCATTTTTTTGATATTTTATAAGTCTCAATTTTCTATTAATATATATTGGACATCTGAAAACTACCTGCGTATGATACTCATACAAATATTGCAGGAAGTCAGAGCGATGCCAGAAAAGTATACTCCAGGCTATTCAAGTAATGCGACGAATTTCATGGCAAATCGCAGCTTAGATACTCATGGTGCGTTTTTCAAGCCTTATTTACGTCCAGGGATGAAATTGCTAGATTGCGGTTGCGGCCCTGGGGCGATCGCTTTGGGTTTAGCAAAAGCAATTTTCCCTGGTATACTTACGGGTATTGATCGCGAAGTTTCTCAAATCCAGATAGCTGCTGAGAGTGCTTTCGCCCAAAGTGTCAGTAATGCTGAGTTTTTGCAGGGGAATATTTATGCTTTACCCTTCGCAGATAATTCTTTTGATACAATCTTCTCTCATGCACTGTTTGAACATCTCCAAGAACCGGCGCAGGCGTTACGGGAACTGTGGCGAGTTTTGAAATCGGGGGGTATTGTTGGGCTTCGTAGTCCAGATTGGGGCGGGTTTTTGATTGCACCATCTACGCCAGAACTCCAAAAAGCATTTTCTTATTACAAGTGGCTCCAGCAACAAAATGGTGGTAATCCTGATGTAGGCAGAGAGTTACGCGCCTTACTACGGCAAGCTGGATTTACTAATATTAAGACTTCAGCTTCCTATGAGTGTTATGAACCACTGACACTGAGTACCGCCACTGAATATCTAGCACTGCGAATTGAAGCTTCTGCTGAAGTCGACCGAGCTGTGGAAAAAGGATGGACAGATAGCCAATCAATTACAGCGATGAGCCGTGCCTTGCGGGAATGGAGTCAGCATCCAGATGGATTTTTTGCTGCCGCTTGGTGTGAAGTTGTAGGATACAAAATTTAGATTAATCAAAGATTTTTTAGAAAATTTGCGATAAAAAATTTGCGCGTTCTTTCTTCTTTGAGGTTGCGAAAAAATGTGTTAGGGGAGGCTGACTCGACGAGGATACCGCTATCCATTAAAATAGCTTGGTCAGCGTTCGCAGGCAAATCCAACTTCGTATAAATAGCAAAACACTAGTTAACAGCAGCCAAAGACGAGATGTTAAATATACAAGTAAAATAACTAACATTTAAGTGATACTAATTCTATATTCTTCACTAATTAAGAGTTGCTAACAAGCAATTAACGCTTCTTTAATAAAGAACAAAAGACCCCGATCAAATATTATTCACAGCCCAGCATCAAAATGTGTTTTTCCTATCTCCAATGCTCCATGCCCCATTCTTCATCTTCCATTCGTCATTCTCTATTTACCAGAAGTAACCACACTAAACTAAACAACTACCACTAGCAGGTTAAACTAGGTCTGGTAACAGCTGCTCCATCATTCATTTCTTATGAGGCTTTTATGGGAGCTAACCTCAAACAGATTGCCAACTATTTAGACAACCTTGGTTGGGACTACCGTTTTGATGATGATGAAGACCGAATTATAACAGGTGTGGAGGCTGATAACTTAGAAGATTTCCTAATAGTTGTCCAGCTGGATGAAGAGGGAAAATTTTTCCGGGTATTTGCCCCTCAAGTTCTGACAGGAATCCAAGACCATCCTCACAAGGCAGCTATCCTACAGACAATGCTTGCCATTTCCTGGGAAACCAAAATGTTGCAATGGGAGTATGACCCATCCGATGGTGAAATTCGTGCCATTATTGAGTTTCCTTTAGAAGACTCGATTCTTACAGAAAGACAATTTCACCGTTGTCTGAGTGGATTAGTTCAGATTGTGGATGGCATAGCAATCCCTCGCCTGCAAGAAGTGATGGCAACAGGTCTCGATCCGGGGAATATAGAACTTGGGGAAAGACTATTACTCAGTATCCAAGAAGAAGCCCCAGGATTGTTAGATTTACTAGAAAAAGCAATGGAAGCGCGAAAAAAGCGAGGAAGTTTTCCTAGTGAGTGAGACGGATCGTTACTTAAATAGCTATACTCCAAAGTGATACCCTCACTATATACTGAAATTTTCTGGGGCTGGATATTATGACATCCTATGCAACCTCCTCTGCCAAAGCGGAAATGAGCGAACTCCGGCGGTTGAAAGCCTTACTACCACCAGAACTGCAAAGCTGGGTCACGGTTGAAGGCACAACTGAGGTCAATCCACCCCTGGTTCGCTGCGAAGAAATTGGTAAAGACCAGGTAGAAATTCAAATTGATTTGGTGAAATGGGATGCCCTCGCAATGGATCAGCGTAATCTGCTGTTCTGGCATGAGGTTGCTCGCGTTCAAAATGACACAATTCCTAAAGATGGTTGGGAAATGGCAGCACTAGCCATCGGTTTAGGTGGTGCTGTCGGGGAATTGTGGGTACAAGATGGATTGCTGCTGGTGTTAGCTTTGTCGCTTTGTGGCGTGTCAGGCTGGCGACTGTACCAAAAGAATAATGGGGAAAAGCAACTAAGAGAATTGCTCAATGCTGATGAGAAAGCGATCGCTTTAGCAACTCGTTTTGGTTATAGCCTTCCCAATGCTTATAAGAGTCTCGGTAGCGCCTTGAAAACCCTGATTGATAATACTCCTAGTAAGCGCCAACGTTCGAGATACGAAGCAAGACTCTCTGCCCTCAAACGCAGTGCCAATAAGGCAAAAGCTAAATCGAAAACTCCAGATGAGGGCGCACTATAGAAACCAAAAATTAGGTTGGGTGGGTATTTGCTCACCCCCAAAAAACTTAAATCAACGTGAGTTTGACGAACCTCTCTCTGCCTTGAACTTTAGTTCAAGTTTCTCTTTGAGTCAGGGAGGCAAGATTTTACCTAATAAAACCTCTTAGTCCCGCCTTTCTCACAAGCTTTGCGATCGCTTATCTCGTAATCTTTACCCAAAGACGGTTTCGAGCTTTTTGGCGGCTAATAATTTTGCGAGAGTGCGAAACGTATAAATCTAGGTTTTATAAGACTTTGAGATATCTGGCGAGAAATGCAGGTTAGTGGTCTTTTGATTTGGCTCATTAGACTGCCTACTAAGGAGGCTGCTGCCTCCCTAATTAACAGCAACGACCCAATTACCATTTCATCAAATCTTACTTTTTTCTTGACTGCATCTTTATCAAACTAAAATTTTACAACTGATTCAGCATTTTATGCGTCTGGGGGATCACGCGCACGTGCTTGACAAACCCCTTCATTAAAGCTTGCCACGTCAAAACTTGATCGCTCGAAGGCGCAAGTACAGGTACTGGAGAAAATTGTTCTGATACTGCCAAAGGCGTAACAGGTTGTAAAAATACTGAGATATCTGGACTAACCTCTGCCACCAACGAAGCTGAACGTTCCAACTCGGCGGGATCTGTGTTTTGAGACACAATTATCTTGACAAAAACATTTAAATATGAGTCATAACATAACTGGAGAAATTTACTATGTTCTTGCCAATGACTTTCGCCGCTAACACTGGGCAATTTGAAATCCATACCTACAGAGTCTAAGTATGGGATAATCATTGCTAGTTGTTTTGGGCGATGTCCACCAGTTTCTAAGTATATAGGTAGACCAGTTATGGCTCGGACTTGGGGTAGAAACTGCGTTAGAAATGAGGCATGAAGAAGTGGTTCGCCGCCAGTTAAGCTAATGCTATCGTGTAGACAAGGTAGATTTTGTTGTTCCACCCATTCGATTAATATGGGTAATGGAACGGGGTTAGAGTGGATTTCAAAGTCGCGCAATCCAGGCGATCGCTCTATCCGACAAATTGTAGGTGCACTCCAAGTGTGGGCACTATCACAAAAGTGACAGCGCAAATCACACAAAGCAAAACGAATAAATATCTGACGTGTCCCTACATTCAGTCCTTCCCCTTGAATGGCAGAGAAGACCTCAATCAGGCGTGCGGTAGGTGTAACCGTATTTTTAGCAATCATTTGATCAGAGCAACGCGATCGCGCTGCGTCGGCACAACAGCAAGGATGTTTTTTGGCTTCTTGTTCTATTGTGAATCGTCGCTAGCGATCTCCAATCTCAGCCCCGGTAAATAGTAGTTAGTCCTGATTACCATTCCGATATTAGGTTAAGTAATTTTGTAGGACAAAGTAATGTTTGGCATATTACATTATACATGGCAACGAAAGTGCAGAGCTTCATGACTAGCCAACCGACAGAGGCCGATTTTCCAGTTAATTCCCTAAACGACATGGCTATAGTGCAGGTGCCGACGCGGTTGAGCGTGCTGGAGGCTTTAGGCTTTAAGCAAACCTGCCAAGGCTTAATTGAGCCCAATTCACATCCCAAGCAAATCATCATTGACTTTCACAAAACTACTTTTATCGATAGTAGTGGTTTAGGTGCCCTGGTAAGTAATTTTAAATACGCTCAAACTCAGGGGATTACATTAACACTGCGGAATGTAACACCTCAAGTCATGGCAGTTCTAAAACTCACAGGGTTGGATCAGGTTTTTGCTTTAGAGCTTGTAGAGGATAAACCGTTAATAGAACAAGATGACGTAGTAGATAATCGCAAGACAACTTCCCGTAAAGTAGAGCAGTTACCCACTACTCACCCTTCTATGGCATCTTGGATGAAACGGTTCTTAGATATTGTCGGGTCAGTGATTGGTTTATTAATTACAGGAATTTTGTTTATTCCAATTGCGATCGCTATTCAAATTAACGATCCCGGTCCCATTTTCTTTAGTCAAATTCGTTGTGGTTGGATGGGGAAACAGTTTAAGATTTGGAAATTCCGCTCTATGTGTGTGGATGCGGAAGCGAAGAAATCTCAAGTTAAAAACCAAGTGCAAGGTGCTTTTTTCAAGAATGAGAATGACCCCAGAATTACTAAGGTAGGGCGCTTTTTACGGCGAACTAGTCTTGATGAATTACCCCAATTTTGGAACGTCTTCAAAGGAGAGATGAGTTTAGTAGGCACTCGACCACCGACACCCGATGAAGTAGAACGCTATGAAGTACCAGAGTGGCAACGTTTAGATGTAAAACCCGGTATGACTGGCGAATGGCAAGTAAATGGACGTTCTACAGTCCGTAGTTTTGAAGATGTAATTCGTCTGGATTTGCAGTATCAAAAAAATTGGAGTTTAGTGTACGATTTAAAGCTAATTTTCAAAACTATAGCTATTCTGTTTAATAGAAACAGTGGTGCTGTTTAGTTAATTATCCTTATTCACAATTTTTAGGTAACTCGCAACTCTCACGATATTCTTAAATACACCCAAGCCTAAAATAGGCTTGGGTAAATTTTAGGTTTAATTACAGCATTACGCAAGTGTTATCCTCTGCTTAACAAGTAAAAACTAAAAAGTGAATCTCCGCGTAAATGACAATATGCTGGCATGAATTGTGAGAATATTTATTTGACATAAACAATGTTAAAATCGCTGGTTTCACAACCTAAATCTAGGAAACTTTAACTAGCAAAAAACGATAAAATACAAGGGCGATCGCGCATTCTAAATTAAAGGCTAGATAATTGTTTAATATATTCAATAACTTGGTCTTTACTGATTATTCTTTCATTCACCCTTTAATTCTTCCCAGTTCATGCTCGGTATATTGTTTTGTTAAAACTCACCTGTCATTGTTTGATCCTCAATTTCTAATAGAAGATTGCTGAATTGCTTTTCTACTATCAGCACTTTGCTATACAGAGGCGCAAAGAAAAACTCTGCGCCTCTGTATGAGATTATCCCACTGTCTTCTGAATACCAACTACTTCAACTTGTTGCACTTCTGGCAACAAACGCTTCACACCTTGCTTAACAAAGCCCTGCAAAAAACCAATCTGCTGATTTTGCTGAAATACTTTTTGCACAGTTTGCCGCAAATTATTCAAATTTAAACCAGTTCCAGAATCTATCGCTACTTCTTGCTGTTGGAAATACTCAACTAGACTTAATCCTGCTACTCTAGTCAGATAAGCTGCACTTACTCCCTGCACTACGCCACCAGCAATAAAGGTAACAGCATTACTTTTCAGAACAGTACTAATAGCCTTTGTCGAAAGTTCAACTAAACCCAATTTCAGCATTAAACTTCCCATTGTTCCAGCTACAGTTTGTGCCTGTTCTAGGGAAAATTTCTGCTGATAGATATTACCCAAATCCATTACCATTTGAGCATTAATTGCCGCAGTTGCCAGAATATCAAAGGCTGGTACTGGATTAGCAAAGGCAGCGGCAGCAGCTATCCACTGATATTGTTCAATAATTGGGATGGCGCGATCGCGTCTGGTTCCATTCAGCCAATTTTTTGCCTCAGCTTTCAACAATCCGGCTTTCCTCATGGTTGTCACCCAAACTAGCCGTTGTCTTTGCTGTGCCAAAACTTCACCCAACTGCTGCATTAACTGCTGGATATCTGCTGCTGGTTGCTCCATCCACTCTTGCACAGAACCATCAGCCTCATGCTTTCGGACTTTAATGGCAATGGGAGAGGCCGCAGTTGCAACTACATTTCCCTGCATCCGCTGTTTCAATTGACTAAAGATGTAGGCGCTTTCATCGGTTAAATACTGGTCTTGTTTGTTGAAAACTAGCATATTAGGCTGATTTGCTGCCTTTAGCTGCTGTAGGGTTTGAAATTCTGAGTCTGTCAAATCACCATTTGTCAGAAATAGAACAAAATCAGATTTTGCTACTTCTGCCAAAATAGCTGTATCTGAATTTTCACCTGCTTCTCTAAACAAAGGTGGTGTCTCTTGTAGAGACACGAAATTTTGTGTCTCTAGATTTTGCTCTAGCACTCGAATTAAAGTGCTTTTACCCACGGATTTCCCGCCAGTCACAGCTACTTTAATTTTTTGCCTGTCTAATTCCAGCAACAATTGGGCAACTTGTTCTCTGAGTGTCTCTAAGGCTGGATGATTTTCTGCTTCTTGTGCTAGTTGGTTAATTACAGTTTCAGTTTTAGCGATCGCACTTTCCACTGTTGTCCGATCCACGAGCATACCATCTAGCTGTTCTAAACTTTCTTTGGGGCGCTTTTGCTGGAACAACCACAAACCACCACCGACAGCCAAGGCACTCAACAAACCGAACTCGCCCACCTGTACTATAGAATCGTGCCAACTGTCCAACATCCACAGGGAAAAGGAAAGTCCCAATCCTCCCACTAAAATTGGTCGCTGCAACTTCACAACCATGATTCTCCGCGCTTTTTGGATGGCTATTTCTTCCAGAATAGATCAAAATAAAACAAAACCCTGCAATCTTTACTGATTGTAGGGTTTTGTTTTACATTTTATTTGGTGGCGGGAAGTGGATTTGAACCACTGACCTTCGGGTTATGAGCCCGACGAGCTACCAGGCTGCTCTATCCCGCGTCGCTCTTAACTCTTATAGCATAACTTATAGTTAAGAGTTTGGCAACTACAAAAATGATAATTCTCCAATTACTTCTAAACGCTTGTATTTTCCCAAGGTGACAAACTTTTCTGATAGGCTTTCGGCGGCGCTGGGACTAATCCACCCCATTTGCTGGAGTAAGTGAATAGCAACAGCATATTTTGCCCGTTTCGCCCCATCCATGACTTTGATTGCCAATCCCAAACCTTCACCGAGTCTACCAATGCACTGTACTCCTTCGGCACCACTTTTGCTAACTAGTTCTCCTGGAGTTAAGCGCATCAGTTCCGTATCAAATTCTCCATCTCCTGCTACCATAGCGGGGTGATGAGTCATAGCACGGACAATACGCTCCATATCCAAGTTGGTACTAGAGGCTAGCAGTGCATATAAAGATGCCATGTGACCGAGTTGCATCAGATAAGTTGGTGCGCCACAGTCGTCATGAGCGTTGATAAATTCTGCTGCTGGCATTCGCAGCAACTCTGCTACCTTGCCCAAAATTAACTGCTGTATTGGGTGTTTGCGATCCAAGTAGTTATTCAAGGGCCAATGACGTTGCTGACAAACGGCTAACATTCCCGCATGTTTTCCAGAGCAATTGTATTCCAGAGGACTGTGCTTATCTTCAGGAATTGGACACTGGAGTATAGTTGGGTCAAGATCCGCCCGCCAAAGGATGTTAAATACCTGTCGGACTTGATCTATTCTTCCTTTATGGGAACTTGTGATAATTGCTAAATCGCGATCGCTGAGTTGATAGCGTTCCAGTGTACCTGTTGTGGTGACAGCTAGTGCCTGAAATGGTTTGAGGGCTGAACGGATAAATGCAGCAGTTTCAGAATTTCCGGCAACGGTTAGAACCCGTCCTCGTTCGTCGCAGACAACAGCTTGGACTATATGTCTAGATTCAATAATACCTTCCCGCAGCAACCGGACTTCCAGTGCTGTGGCTTGAGTTCGTTTTCCCATTGTCATGGGTTTATATTTATTACCTTTTTTAATTAATTAGTCATTGGTCATTGGTCATTAGTCTTTAGCTAATGACTAATGACCAATAACTCTTTAAAACAAATGCCAAACTATAGTACCAATAACGTACATTCCCGCCAAGCCAGCAAAGGTAAATTGTAACCGCCGCAGAATGGGTTTGATTTCGTATGCAACAATTAAGCGATCGCGGTTGAGAACTTCCTGTGGCTTTGTCCAAGTTTGACCGTCGTACCAGCCGGACTCTTCATAAAATACTGTGGGACTACAAAGGCGATCGCATACGTAGAACCAACCTAAGTACAACCTCACTAGTATAAGCACTAACCCAACACTTGCTCCGGCTGCACCACACAGAATAAAATGTGCAATATACTTGTGAGGGGGAAAACTTGCCGCAGCTATCGGCCCTGCAAAAAGCCAAGATAAACCCCAAATCCAAACGAGTTTCGTGATATACTCGCGCCAATCTAAAGTGGTATCGCGAAACAGCCAGGAAGTTTTTAACTCTTCGTATTCATTGAGCGGTTGTTGGTCTGTAGGAACTGGGCAATTAGAAACCGAAGACCTAATCATGTTGGCTTACCCTCACCCTCATCAGATTCTGGAAGGGAAATACGTTCTGCATGAATCCAGAACGCTTCTAAATTATAAAACTCTCGTTCTTTGGGCATCATGATGTGAACAATCACATCACCATAGTCTTGTAGTACCCAACTCCCCTCGGCTTTTCCTTCTGTCCTTAAGGGACGCCGTTGCAATTCAGTTTCGACTTTTCCTTCAATTGCTTGAGCGATCGCCCTGACCTGTACCTTAGAATAGCCAGTCATCATTACAAAGTAATCAGCCAGGTAAGATACCTCTGCTACTTTGAGCAATAAAATCTCACCTGCTTTGCGCTCTGATGCCGCAATCGCGATCGTTGCAGCTAATTTTTCGCTCGCCTCTTCGGTTTGGCCGTGGCTTATTACCGCACTCTTCGTCAGTGGGACAGATTGCAATGGGAAATTTCCTTGGAAATAATCAGTCATTAAACCTCAGGTGCTTTCTTCCTTTTGAAACAATTGTTGACATTTACTTACAAACAACAAACAATTGATCTGACAAATGTGTCAATAGGTTTTTTTGAATACTAACAAAAAAACAGGTGTCTATGGGCCTAGTTTGATAATTGGCTGTTTAGATTTCGATATCCGCAACAGCTGATTGCTGATAGTTATTGTGCACCGATAAATCAACCAATAGCTTTCCGGCAGGAATTGACAGCGAAAATAATCGCAGATTCATCAAACAGCATAGCAATGTAAAGCTAGTAATTCGCAGTTAACTATATATCTACGTTTTATACTTGTCTGTCTGCGATAAAATTACGATACAACACAGCATACTAATGACTGGTTTAGCATTTTATACGTATATTTTTAAGTGCTATTAATTACCTTTTTGTCAATTGCCCACGGTTGAATGAAGTGAAACCGTAGGATTTTTAGTTCAACAATTATCTATGTTTTATTAGTCAAATTAGTTACCCTCAATATTTTCTGTTACTTAGATATGAGGGCAAATTACAATTTTTACAGATGCAATATAACTTTGCTGCAAAGATTAAACTTCTTGTTTCGTAACTATGCCTGTAGACTGAATTGTTCTACGTTCTGCTGTTAATGAGTAACACAAGGACTCATACTGATTTAAAGCTTGCTCAAAAGCATATTGCTCAACGGCATATTGGCGACTTTTGTAACCTAGAGTTTTGACTTTTTCGGGGTTTTGGTACAAATCTAAAATTGCCATCGCTAAAGCTTGGGGATCTTCTGGAGGAACAATAACTCCGCCGCCACTTTGCCTAATGGCTCTTGCTGCTGTACCATTGTCGGGGACAGAGGCAACTAAGGCCCCTCCACTAGCAAGTAGTACTTGAATTTTTGACGGCATATTGAAGGATACAACATTTTTCTTTTGCACCACTAAACCAATATCCGCAGCTGCTAACATCTGTGGTAAATCTTTGCGGGGTTGAAATGGCAGTAACAACACATTATCTGCGCCGCAGTCTAGACATTTCTGTTGTAATCGCTGTAGACCTTTTGCCTCTCCAACGATCACAAAGACAATATCTGGTATATGGCGCAAGACAGAAGCAGCTTTGACAACGCTTTCTAAGCCTTGGGTTAGGGCAATGTTACCAGAATACAGTACTACAAATTTGCCGTTTAGATTATGTGCTGTGCGAAAAGGGTTATTTTCTTTAGGCAAGGGACGGATAAAATTTACATCAACCCAGTTGGGAATTTGCACAATTTTGTCAGCTTTTACGCCTTTAGATCGCAAATTGTCTACAAACCCATCAGCGATGACGCTAATTTTAGTAGCTGTGCTGTAGGAAAATTTTTCCAATAATGTAAACAACCGGATAAGTAATTTATTTTTTAGTAAACCGACATGGACGGCTGCTTCTGGTAAAATATCTTGTAGATTTAAAATCACAGGACAAGCACGTAACCATCCTAAAAGAGCGACTGGTACACAGCTTGGCAAGGATGGCGATGTTGAGAGAATCACATCTGGGCGCCAACCGATCAGGGCGGGTACAAAGCTAGTGACTACGAAACTAGCATCTAATAACACCCGATCTAATAGGTTGGGTTGTGGACGAATCCAAACGTAACTGCGTTGAATTTGAACGCCATTTTTGGATTCGTTGACATACCATTTGCCCCGATATTCCTGGTAAATTTGCCGCTCGGGGTAGTTGGGCATAGCGGTTACTACACGCACTTCATGCCCACGTTTCACTAGTCCCTCTGCTAATTCAGTCATCAGTGGGGCAATACCAATCGGTTCTGGATAGTAGTTGTAGGAGTAAATTAAAATCCGCATAAAATTTAGTCCGAAGTACCCCGGCTTTTTATTTAATGGCAAATATTTGTCTTAAATATCATTTGGGTTGGAAACCTCTATATTTAATTGTGACTCCAGACTCTTTTGATGTCAGGTATTTTCCTTAAAGATTGAGTAAACTTTGAGATGTAATACTTAGGGAAACTGTAAAATTTTTTTACTATTTAAGCAATCTTAAAATTGTTATTTTTTGATTGGTACTTACGTAGAAACCCTAAGTATATTAATTTTTATCAACCCTTAAAACCAAATTGGGATAGTTAGTATTAATTCTCCCCATAAATTATGGACATAACCTATTTTCCTAAAGTCTGAATATTAATAAGACTTTTTTATCATACTAGTAATTTCATGAGCGATCGCCCTTGTATTTTCTCTTTTTTTGCTGGCTCAGGTTTTCTCGATTTAGGTTTTGAAACCAGCGGTTTTAATATTGTTTACGTCAATGAAATCTTCGCCCCATTCATCGCCGCCTATCGCCATTCACGAGAAGTTCTGAAAATGCGATCGCCTGAATATGGATATCATCACGGTGAAGTAGCAGATGTAACAAAACTTATTGTTGAAAAAGAAGCACAATACCTTCAAGAATTAGTCAAAGACTGCCGCAAATCTCATAATATAATTGGTTTCATCGGCGGGCCTCCCTGTCCTGATTTTTCTATTGGTGGAAAAAATAGAGGAAGTTTAGGAGATAATGGTAAACTCTCCACTTCATATATTGAATTAATTTGCCGCAATCTTCCAGATTTCTTTTTATTTGAGAACGTTAAGGGTTTATGGAAGACAGCAAAACACCGTTTATTTTTTGAATCGCTCAAGCAAAAGTTATATGAAGCAGGCTACATATTAACAGAACGATTAATTAATGCTATCGAATATGGCGTACCTCAAGATAGAGAAAGAATTATTCTAATTGGTTTAAAAAACAATTTTCTTCAGGATATAGGAATAAAATTCGGTACTGAAAAGTTACTAACTGAGAGGTGTTTTCCTTGGAAAAATCATATTTTATATTCTCAAGAAAATGTTTTTGCTTACCCTTGGTGTAAGTGCGAGCCATTCCAAGAAAATTCCATCATCCCTTGTCCTGATGGTATACCTGAAGAACTAACAGTTGAATACTGGTTTAGAAAAAATAATGTGCTTAAGCACCCCAATGCTGAAAACTATTTTCAACCAAGAGCAGGTATCACAAAATTTGTTGCTATTGATGAAGGAGATGATTCTAAAAAGTCTTTCAAACGTCTGCATAGATGGCGTTATTCTCCGACAGCTTGCTATGGAAATAATGAAGTACATTTACATCCTTACAAAGTCCGGCGGATTTCTGTAGCAGAAGCTTTAGCTATCCAATCTTTGCCTGCAAATTTTGTACTTCCAGAAAATATGTCACTTACTAATATGTTTAAAACTATTGGTAATGGTGTACCATATTTGGCATCAAAGGCGTTAGCTAAAACTCTTTTTGACTTCTTAGTAACTAAAGAATATCATTCTGAAAATGAAATTAAACAATTAGAGTTACCATTGATTTTTAGTTAAATTGCGATAGAATTTAGTAATGTTCAATAGCCGCTGCAACTAACGGCACTAAATCTGCTTTTCTAGTATATGAGTATGTACCATCTACCAGATGAAAAGTCTGTTCTAGCGCCACACCATGAGGTGCAATTGCCGTACTAAATATTCTTCTATCAGCAGAGGTTAACTCACTGACAACCATGTAATATTTCCAATTTTGCTGTAATACATAAGCAATAGCTTTAATCATAGCTGCTTCAAACAAAGGCTGATAACGTCTATCTGGACGATTTGAAGTTTTGAGAGAAATAGCTGCTTTAACTTCCTCTATATGTAGTTTTCCCTTCAAAAAATTATAGAGTACTAAATTATCTGGATTTATTGCCTGTTGCTGTAAAAGTGAGTTAATTATGGGCGCAATTCCCTGATTTTCAATAAAAACTATAATATAGTCTGGACTAGGCATAAAAATTTTGTCTTTAAATGGTTTAATTTTTGATAAATGATTATTTACATTAGCAAAATTATCTTTAGTAAATAAGTTTAAAAAATTTGAATATGCTTCATCGATCCTTTCTAATTGAAATTTTGAATTAGGCATAGAAAAAGCTGCAATACACATGCCAGTTTCTTTATTAATATCAAATATAATTTCAGACAATAAGCTGGTTGCTATTAACTCGTTCCATCCTCCTATTGCATTGTTGAGAGCGCCGACTTGGGGATTTTGTGAGTACTTTTCTCTAAAAGCTTTAATTGTTTCGTTTGTAATCCAGTCTAAAATCTCACTAACCGATAAGTTTTGAGCTAATTTAGTCACTATCTCAGAAGATAAATTTCTGTAGATAGCTCTGCTGTTGATGCGAAATTTGCCATTAGATATTTCAGTAAACCATACCGCGTCATTAAGCATTTTCTTGTTTTTTCAGATAAGTAAGGGAAAAATTTTTGGCAAATAAATATTCTTGCCAAGAAGATTTTACCTTCCTAACCTTATTACCACTTAATGTCAACTTAAATACTTAGAGTAATTCCGGGTTATCTATAAAGCCAAAATTTAAGACAAGTCAGCAGCTTGTTTTCAGGATAAACTCGTAATAAATGTGGTTTAATATATATATAAGAAATGTTTTAATTTTTTATAAACTTTAATAATCAATTACTGGCAGAAGACACGATGGCAGCAGACTATCCAGATATTGATATTGCGCCATTTATCGATCACGCACTGTTAACGCCAACGGCTACTCCAGAGCAGGTTGAGCAATGGTGTGAAGAAGCATATAGATTCAACTTTGCGGCGGTCTGTCTGTTCCCCGCTAATGTCAAGCAAGCAGTCGAACTCCTCCACGGTAAAAACCCGAAAGTTTGTACGGTGATAGGCTTTCCTTCTGGTGCAACGACTTCAGCAGTAAAACTGTATGAAGCTCAAGAAGCGGTAGATAGTGGGGCCACTGAGTTGGATATGGTCATGAACTTAGGCTGGTTAAAAGCTGGCAAAACTGAAAAAGTCCACCGAGAGATTGCCGAAATTTGTGAAGAGACTGGGCAAACGGTTAAGGTAATTTTGGAAACTAACCTGTTGACAGATGCAGAGAAAAAAATAGCTGCTGAAATAGCCATGGAGGCAGGAGCAGCATTCTTAAAAACTAGTACAGGTTGGAATGGTGGTGCAACTGTGGCAGATGTGCGACTTTTGCAAGAATTGGCAAAAGAAAGGGTAGGAATTAAAGCTTCAGGTGGTATTCACACTATCAATCAAGCCCTAGACTTAATTGTAGCGGGTGCTACTAGATTAGGCACATCTCGCGGTATGGATTTGATCCGCCAGCGCGATAACTTGGGAAAGAGTGAATAGTCATTTGTCATTTGTCCTAAGCTAATGACCACTAATGACTAGTACAACACGGCCTAAATAAACCACCGATTCCAAATCAATAAAACGCTTATGCTGTATACCTGTTTGACTTTTGACTTCCGCCTTGCGGCACTAGTGACTAATGACTAATGAGTAGAACCTACAAAGCAACTGGTATTAATCTTAAAACCCAGGCGCTAGGAGAATCGGATAAAATAGTGACGATTTTGACACGAGAATTCGGTCTAATTCGAGCCGTGGCTCCAGGGTCGCGTAAGCACAACTCCAGCTTGGGCGGTAGGAGTGGAATGTTCGTTGTGAATGAACTATTGATTGCCAAAGGGCGATCGCTTGATAAAATCACTCAAGCACAGACGTTAAAAACCTATCCTGGTTTAGCTAAAGATTTGGGAAAACTGGCTGCCAGTCAATATTTAGCAGAAATAGTTCTGTGTGAAGCTTTGAGCGAACAACCCCAAGAAGAACTTTATGATTTGTTCAATGAACATCTTCATCGCTTAGAGGCGGTGTCAAGTGCAAATCCATCTGGTGTTTTGGCTCATCTGGCTCATGCTGTATTTCACCTTTTAGCCTTAGCAGGACTGACGCCACAAGTGCAAATCTGCTGTTTATCTCAACGTTCCCTTAAGCCAGACTTCACAGACCCCAACTGGCAGGTAGGATTTAGCATCCCTGCGGGTGGAACAGTTTCTTTAGAAGCTAGGGAACGTTTACGAAAAGAAGGGGAAAAGGAAATAAGGGCAGAGGGGCAGAGGAGCAGGGCAGCAGGGGAGCAGGGGGAAATTAATAACCAATACCCAATGCCCAATGCCCCATCCGCAATGCTCAATGCCCCATTCCCAATGCCCAATGCCCAAACAGTTGTTGTGCATCGGCAAGAAATACCTGTGATTTCTAGTCGTTTGGGTGCTATAGAACTAGCTTTGCTTCAACAGCTGTCACAACCAGAGATAATGCAAATTGATAGTGCTAGAGATCGTAACTGGTTATCTGTTGAGCAGATTTTGCGCCAGTATGCTCAGTATCAATTAGGTCGCCCTATTCGCTCTGCTACCTTGATCGACTCTTACTTTGCTGCCAACCATGATGCAACCGTCTGATTTGGATAAAAAAATCCTGCCTTTGTCACCAAGCCTCGCAAAAAAACAGAATAGGGTATCAGATCCTACAGTCAGGAATCACTTGAGTGCTGTTCCTAAGTGTACACCTAGTCAAATAAATGGCCAAGAAATGTCCCCAAAAGATATTTCTAAAAACGATCAAAATTGCCCAAAAACTGATCTTCCAAGCCAATCAGAAACACAATCTGAGGACAAATCAACCACTGCTGAGGTAGATAGCAATGGCGTTCGTAATGGGCAGAATTTGCCAATAGCCACTATTCCAGAAAAAGAATTACTGAAATTAGATGCCTCTGGTTCAGGTGGAGAAGCTATTGCAGGGAATGTAAAACAGCTAGGATTTTTACCTGTACTAAAAAATCCTAATTTCTTGGCTCTTTGGGGCGGTCAAGTTTTCTCCCAACTAGCAGATAAAGTTTATTTAGTGCTGATGATTGCCTTAATTAATACTCAGTTTCAAGGAAGCAATCAGAGTATTAGTGGTTGGGTATCAGTTTTGATGATGGCTTTTACTATTCCAGCCGTATTGTTTGGTTCTGTTGCTGGTGTGTTTGTTGATCGCTGGTCGAAAAAGGCTGTGCTGGTGGCAACAAATATTTGGCGTGGCATCCTAGTTTTGTCAATTCCTTTCCTGGTGTGGTTGACTCATGACTGGAAACCCATAGGAGTGCTGCCAGTAGGTTTTTTGATCATTCTGGGTGTGACTTTTTTAGTTTCGACTTTGACGCAGTTTTTTGCACCGGCGGAACAGGCGGCAATTCCTTTAATCGTAGAAGAACAGGATTTACTCTCGGCAAATTCGCTTTATACAACAACGATGATGGCATCGGTGATTGTTGGATTTGCTGTAGGAGAACCATTGTTAGCGATCGCCGATGGACTTTGGTTGCAAATTGGTGGTAGTGGTAGTTTGGGCAAAGAACTTTTAGTTGGTGGCAGTTATGCGATCGCTGGACTAATTTTATTCCTTCTGGCAACTAAGGAAAAACACCACAACCCCGATACAGAATTCCCTCACGTATTCTCTGACTTACGGGACGGCTTTGCCTATCTCAAAGCAAATCATCGCGTCCGCAATGCTTTGCTTCAACTGATTATCTTGTTTTCTGTCTTTGCAGCATTAACTGTTCTAGCCGTTCGGATGGCGGAAATCATTCCCAACATGAAAGCTTCCCAGTTCGGTTTTTTACTAGCAGCTGGCGGTGTTGGTATCGCGGGTGGAGCAACAATTCTCGGTCAATTTGGTCAACGCTTTTCCTATACTCAGCTAAGTCTGTGCGGTTGTATGGGTATGGCCGCATCCCTGATTGGTCTGTCAGTATTTACAACTCAACTGTGGCTCGTATTGTTACTGGTGACATTCGTAGGTATCTTTGGGGCGCTAGTGGGAATTCCCATGCAAACTACAATCCAAACAGAAACACCTCCAGAAATGCGTGGTAAAGTCTTTGGCTTGCAGAACAATGTAATTAATATTGCCCTCTCCTTACCTTTAGCATTAGCTGGTGTCGCAGAAACCTTTCTGGGATTACAGGTTGTTTTTTTGGGATTAGCTGCGATCGTCTTTTCAGGAGGTATATTAACCTGGTATAACTCACACAAGTAGTTATCAGCTAACAAGAGTTATTATTCATTACCTTGATGTAATTAATAATTTACTTAAAGCTTTTGTGTTCATGGTAAACTGTTGCCAGTGAAAATTTATCACATACTTGCCGGATATGAATCTGACATTAGTCAGAATAAGTTGTTTAAATATTAGAAATAACAACTTATAACTAAAATGAATAAAGCCATAAATCCACTGGTTTAATCAGCTGACAATAAGCTTTTTAAACTAGTAAAAAGTTGTGGGAATTTTTAATAAATAAAAAAACCAGCAAGTATAGCTAGATAAAATAAAAATCACAAAGGACACACAATTAATAGATTTAACCCGCTTTTCTTACAGCTAAATAAAGAATGCGTATAGCCTGGATTGGAAAAAAATCACCATTTTGCGGCAATGTCACCTACAGTCGAGAAATTACAAATGCCTTGCTAGATAGGGGACATCAAGTTAGCTTTCTTCACTTCGCCCAGGAAGAGTCTGAACCTGATAATTGGCCAAATCTTCGAGAGGTTTCCCTACCTTTCATTTACAAGTCCCAGGTTTACACAATTCCCACTTTTAAAGCCACCAAAGTTTTAACCGATTCACTGCGGGAAATCAAACCAGATTTAGTCCATGCTTCCTTGACGTTATCTCCTCTAGACTTTTTTCTACCGGAAATCTGTGAGGAATTGAGGTTGCCCCTAGTTGCCACTTTTCACACGCCGTTTGCTGGCAAGGGGGCAAAGCTGGTATCTGGAACACAACTTTTGGCTTATCAGCTCTACGCACCTTTTTTAGTTAACTACGATCGCGTGATTGTATTTTCCCAAATTCAGCGAGAATTATTGGCAGGGATGGGCGTAAGGGAAGAAAATATTGCCGTAATTCCCAATGGTGTTGATACCGCCAAGTATTCTCCAGGACTTTCTAAAATCAAAGCAGAATTTAAAGCCGAACGCTTGTTTGTCTATCAGGGTCGCATAGCGCCAGAGAAAAATGTCGAAGCTCTCCTCCGGGCTTGGAAGCAGTCGGCATTGGCGCCTGGTAGTAAGTTGCTAATTGTTGGTGACGGCCCTTTGAAGTCTTCCTTAGAGTCATTTTATGGTTCAGAATACGGCATTATCTGGTTGGGATTTGTCGCTGATGAAGACCGACGCATCGAAATTTTGCGGGGCACAGATGTATTTGTTTTGCCTTCATTGGTAGAGGGTTTATCCCTATCTCTGTTAGAAGGAATGTCATGTGGGTTGGCTTGTTTAGCAACAGATGTGGGTGCAGATGGAGAAGTATTAGAAAAGGGTGCTGGTGTAGTTATTAGCACCAAAACAGCGCGATCGCAATTAAGAACCCTCTTGCCAGTGTTGCAAGACCATCCAGAATTAACAACTTTACTGGGGCAAAAAGCTAGACAGCGTGTATTAGACCGCTATACCCTTAGTAAAAATATTAGTCTACTGGAAGAACTTTATAAAGGAGTTTTAGCACAGCGGCCTCTACCACTAAGTCGTAGAGCGTAAGGAACGCCAGTTGTTACAAAGGATAGCGCAGCGTTAACGAGTCAGACCTACGCACAGTCGCTAACGCTTCTCTACCAGACGCTGGGCGAATGCTATAGAGCGTTGGGAACCTCCCTTTGGGTGACGCTCCTACGTCGCTACCGCTACGCTAACACCAGTCGCTTACGGCGGGAAATCCGCCTACAGCGCTGGATTCACCGCAACGCATTTGCTTCCCTACGTATATTTATTTCAAAAATCAAATACTAGTCCTATATCATCGTTCACATTTGGTTCAGAACTTTTTAGGTGAGATAAATCAAGGTTTACCTCAAGAGCAATGGAAAATTCATTGCATTCGCTTTGCGCCTAATTGTCCATCACAAAGTCCTATAGAAGATATTTGGTTACAAGGGAAAACCTGGGTGAGACGTTTTTGTGCTTTAATTCCAACATTTCTCCATTTAAAATGGATGTTTGAATGGTTTCTCCGAAATACTATGTTTGATTTTCTGTCTCTTCAGATGTACGGAGCTTTTTCAGAAATCAAATACTAGTCCTATAAAACAAATCTAACCAATTTACCTGAATTTTGTCCTTATACCTTAGATAAAATTTTAGATAAAAATTGGTTGCCTTAATCTGTGATTCTTTGCACGAAACATATTCATCTTTTAACTCAGCAACACCATAAAATTAAGTCACTACAATTTATCATATTCTTCTGGTTCTACGTTAGGCACTTTATTCAAAACTTGCTGGAATTTTTCCCAACTACCGCTTTTGGCTTTTTCTTCCAAATAGTCTTTGGTCATCCATGCGGAAACTTGTGCAGATAAGGCAATAGTTGCAAGTTGTTCAATAGAAATATTTTCTCTGGCTGCTAAGGCTTCAATTTGTTTATATAAAGATTCGGGTAGCTGTACATTTAAGTTAGTCATGGAATTTCTCCTACTATTTGCAAGAATTCTTTGGGTGAAACTACCCTCAGTCCGAATTTTTGTGCGGCTTGTAAATCTTTTTGATTGTAAGTGATGATAAAGTCGGCTTGGCATTCAACAGCTAAATCGATGAGAAAATCATCATCAGGATCGCGTGCTACTGGACGCCATAAATAGAAAATGCTACATCTATTAGCGATTCTACAAATAGCTTCAATAACGTTGTCAATATATTCATCGCTTAATCTCAGCTGCTCTTTTTGTTGTTTTAGAATTTCTTCATACTCGAAGACTAAGGTGGTAGAGATATTGAACTGCCAACGCCTATCATTAAGAATTGTTAATAGTTTGTAAGATGCACCACGGTTAGATCGTAAACCAGAAACCAATACATTAGTATCAAGTACAAGTTGGTACGGATTTGTCATTATTTTGCTATTAGTAGCATTTTTGCCGTAGTGACGAGGTTATAGTCTACCTATCGATCAATTAATCTTTGAATTATCTACTAAAGACCATCCTAAACTGGTTGGCTGTTCATAAACCCGCTTTAGAGTATTTACATCTCTGAAAGAAATAGGCGACGGGTTACGAACTTGAGAAAAGTATAAAGCATCAGTTTGTAGCGGACTATGACCCCAAATTCCTAGTGCATGACCGAATTCGTGGCGGGCTGCTGCAATGAGATACTCACCTGTTTGACTAGGGCTTAACAAGATGGTGAAGCGCTGGGATAAAACTTTGTTGCTGGTGTAAAACTTGTAAGTAGTTTGTGCCGATCGCGCACGAGGTATATTACTACCAGGTGAAATTTGTAGAGGCGGCGCTTTTCGCACAATCGTAATATCAGCCATTTCTGGCTGTTCGACTACTGTTAAAGGTAAATAAGTACTCCACTCCTGTACACCTTGCAAGACACTATTAACCCATGCTTGAGCTTGTTTTTCACTGACAGATTTTGGTGGTTCTGCGTAAACTCTAACAGGAAATTGTGACCAAACTAAATAACCTACTTGGGTTGTTGTAACTTGGGAAAAGTAGTCACCACTGTTAGTGCTATCTTGCCACTGTGCAAGTGTGGGCGGTAAGGGGTGGGATTTTAGGGGAGATGATGGAGGGAGAGAGATTATTAAGTCTGAATATGCATATTTTGGTATTATTGTAAACCCATTACTCGACTGGATATTAGTAAAAACGATTAACAGCCCTATGCCAATAAACAAGGCAAGAGCTGTAATTAACCGTCGTGAAATTAAATTTATTAGGGTTTTAAGTATCGAGTTTTGGGTTATTCTTCCCATTTACCTATCCTTATTTAGGCAGCCAACCAGCACTTAAAACTACTGTTAAACCCATAAAAATGACTGTCAATGCCCAAGTAATTCGGTTTAAGGTATTTTCTGCGCTTTTGGTACTACTAAATAGCTGGGCTTGTCCGCCAATGGCTCCAATGCCATCACCTTTGGGGCTATGCAGCAAAACTAAGATAATCAAACCAACGGCGGAAAATGCCCAAATGCCTTGCACGATATTAGTAACTGTCATGGTAGGAATCTCATTTATAACAAGTTATAAAAAACAGAATTCAGAATTTAGAAGTTAGGAGTTTACTAAAAACTCCTAACTCAGTACTTAGCAATCTTTTACAGCCCTACTTGCACGGGAGTGCGAGTACGTTGTAGCTCGTATTCTGCTGTTTTCAGCAGCGATCGCCCGGTCATTTCGGGTGGCTGAGGCAGCTGTAAAATCTCTAGAATTGTAGGGGCAATGTCGGATAGCTTGCCATCGCTTCGCAGTTCGACATTTGTACCATATCCAGGGATTTTGACTTTCTCTCCCTCCACCAAGATGAAGGGGACTGGATTAGTCGTGTGAGCCGTCCAGGGATTACCCCTATCATCTAGCATATACTCAGCGTTGCCGTGATCGGCAGTAATAATTGTTGTACCGCCGGCTTTGATAACGGTTTCTAACAAGCGTCCCAAACAGCGATCAACTGTTTCAATTGCTGTAATGGTAGCGTCGATTTGACCAGTATGCCCTACCATGTCTGGGTTGGCATAGTTAATCACAACTAGGGAATATATACCCTTTTGAATCGCAGCGATCGCTACATTTGTAACTGCTGCTGCTGACATCGCTGGGGCATGATCGTAAGTTGCTACCATTGGGCTGCTTACTAGTTCCCGATCTTCTCCGGGAAAAGGTTCCTCTAGACCCCCATTAAAGAAATAGGTGACGTGAGCGTATTTCTCTGTTTCAGCGGTGCGGAACTGATTCAAACTATAATTGGCTATCACTTCTCCCAGAATATTATTGAGGTTCTGAGGCTCAAAGGCTACAGCCACGGGTAAGTCTGAATCATACTGCGTAAAGGTGACAAAGGACAACGGTGTGATTTGCTGTCTTTCAAAACCGTGAAATGTGGGACTGACCAAAGCCTGAGTCAGTTGTCTGGCGCGATCGGGGCGGAAGTTGAAAAATATCACCCCATCCCCTGGTTGTATTGCGCCGGGAGCAATTCGGATTGGGTTGACAAATTCATCTTTTATCCCCAGGTCGTAAGATGCTTGCAAGACTTCCACAGCCTTGAGACCATTACCAACACTATCTTGTATCATCATGTCGTAGGCGCATTTGACCCGATCCCAGCGGTGATCGCGATCCATCGCGTAGTAGCGACCGCTGAGGGTAACTATGCGCCCAATTCCTATGCGGTCTAGATAATCTTGTAGCAGCGCGATCGCTCTTATACCGTCAGTTGGGGCGGTGTCACGACCATCGGTGATAGCGTGAATACAAACTTCTGGAATTCGCTGGTTTTTGGCTAAGTCAAGTAGTCCGAATAGATGGGTGATATGCGAATGTACCCCTCCCTCAGAACAAAGCCCGACTAGATGCAGCTTGCTATTCCGAGAACGAACTTCCTGGCAAATTTTGACAAGTGCTGGGTTTAAGGCAATAGAACCGTCTTCGACTGCATCGGAGATGCGTACAAGTTCTTGCGGTACCACTCGCCCAGCACCAATGTTCAAATGACCAACTTCCGAGTTGCCCATTTGACCCTCTGGCAACCCTACGGCTTTTCCTGATGTGTGGATGAGGGTATGCGGGTAAGCTGTCCATAAACTGTCCACGATGGGAGTTTTAGCAGCAATAATGGCGTTTCCTCGCGTTTGGTCGCAGTAGCCCCATCCGTCTAAAATGACTAGCACCACAGGAGCAACAGGTGCTTTGGTCATAGTAAAATTGCCCTTTACTTTTTGTAATACCCGAATGATACCACTGCTAATCCACGCCGCAAGTGAATTTTTGCTTATTAATTTCTTTTTATGAATGACTTACAGTGTTTTGAAAGATTTTTAATTTTTAGTAATTTTTATATGATGTTTTTGAGCGCTAATAACAAGTGATTACTTAGTAGTAGCGTTTTCGCACTACTACTAAGGCATTTTCCAATCCCTTATTTCCTTTTCGTGGAAGCTTTAGCAGCTTTAGCAGCTTTTTTCGCTGCTTTTTCGGCTTCTATTGCAGCTAACTTTGCCTGTTCTTTTTCTTCGGCAATTTTCTGGAGATAGTAATGATAATCTCCTAAATAGACGCGGAATTCTCCATCACGAATTTCGACGATTTTATTTGCTACTTGAGAAATAAAGTAGCGGTCATGAGAGACTACAATTGCCGTGCCATCATAGTTTTGTAGCGCCTCTTCCAGCATTTCTTTAGCTGGAATATCTAGGTGGTTTGTCGGCTCATCTAAAATTAGTAAGTTTGCGGGACGTAAGAGCATTTTTGCCAATGCTAGACGAGCTTTTTCTCCTCCACTTAATGCCCCAACTGCCTTAAATACTGTGTCACCAGTAAATAAGAAGCGTCCTAAAAGTGTGCGGACTTCTTGATTATCCCAGTCGGGAACTTCATCATGGATAGTTTCCATGACAGTTTTCTTCAATTCCAAAGCTTCAGCTTGATTTTGCTCAAAGTAACCGGGAATAACGTTATGATCCCCTAATTTAACGCTACCTTCTGTGGGTGGTTCCATACCCATAATTACGCGCAGAAGGGTAGATTTTCCAGCACCGTTGGGGCCAAGGAATGCAATGCGATCGCCTCTTTCAATGAAGAGATTCGTTCCCAAAAACAAAATCTTATCATCATAGATATGAGTTAAGTCTTTAATTTCTACGACCTCGCGTCCGCTGCGGGGTGCAGGCGGAAAACGGAAATGTAGAGTTCTTACCCCAGCAATGGGTGCTTCAATGCGCTCGATTTTTTCGAGTTGCTTTTCCCGACTTTTTGCCTGAGTACTGCGGGTAGCACTGGCGCGAAATCTATCAACAAAGGTTTGCTGTTTCTCTAATTCTTTCTGTTGACGTTCGTAAGCACTAAGTTGTGCTGATTGGTTTTCGGCTTTTTGTGACAAATATGCCGAGTAGTTACCAAGGTAGGTACTGGAAACGCCACGTTCAGTTTCCACAATTTGGGTGCAAAGGCGGTCAAGGAACTCCCGGTCATGGGAGACTATTACCATCGGCGTAACCAGCCCTCTGAGGTAATTTTCCAACCACTCAATGGTTTCTAAATCTAGGTGGTTAGTCGGTTCATCCAGCAGCAACAAGTCCGGTTTTTGCAGGAGGATTTTACCCAAACTCATCCGCATTTGCCAACCACCACTGAAAGCACTGACGAGGCGATCGCCATCTTCTACCCCAAATCCCATTTCTGGTAAAATTTTCCCGATGCGTGCATCTAAGTTGTAGCCATCCAAGGCTTCAAATTTGCGCTGCAAGCGATCCAACTTGTCGATCAGTCGATGCAGTTCCTCTGAGGTAGCCGTTTCCATGTCGCGCTGTACCTGCGCCAGAGATAACTGTACTTCGTTAGCTTCTTTGAAGACAGTCCAAAATTCTTCTTTAACGGTGCGGCTGGGGTCTACTTCAAACTCTTGGTTGAGGTAAGCTATATGTAAGCTATTGGGACGGATAATTTCGCCAGCGGTGGGTTCAATTTCCCCAGAGATGATTTTCAGTTGGGTAGATTTTCCAGCACCGTTGACACCGACTAAGCCAATGCGATCGCCTGGTTTAACTTCCCAGTTGATATCTTTGAGAACTTCGCCTGTGGAATAAATTTTACTTATATGTTCTAGTCGCAGCATTAAGTTTCTCTCAGGTAGGGAGTAGGTGGTTGAGGACGAAGTACTAATACCGCCTCTAATATTAACAAAAATTAACTATAAATTCGTCGCAATTGAGTTTGGAAGCCGCAAACCAAATTTGGCTTGAGCCACGGATAAAATTTACCACATCTATCTCAAGGCTAGCTTTGTGTTACTTGTCCAATTTCTTCGACACTTAAATCTAAGGCTTCTGCTACTTGCTCTACAGTCAACCCTGCTACCAACATTGCTGGGACTGCTTTTAGTTTACCTTTAAGCTCACCTATAACTTCACCTTGTTCAATGCCTTGTTCAATGCCTTGTTCAACACCTTCCTGAAAGGCTTCTTGATAAAATCTGGTTTGCTTTAACTCGCTTAAGCCAAACATTTGCTCCATCTCCTCCCTACTTATGGTGGGAAACTTGTAAGCCAAAATAGTCTCTATAAATTCTAATAATTGCTGCTGTTTTAGTGGTGAGCTTATCTCTAGCTTAGTTCTGTCTACCAACTTTTTTGCTTGGACAATTGCGATATCGTCGGTTGCAATTACTAATTTAGCAGTTGCAATGCCAATTGGAAGCGATGCAGCTTCACCTAATTCATCCAAATAAATGCGTCTGATGCGCCCACTCGTGAAAAACTCACAGTAATGCTTGATATTGCCTATATCTACATTTCTGTTTGGGTATAAAACCACAGCACTCCAGTCATTTAATGGTTGATTCTGACGGAGATATAAACATATTTCTGCAATTAGCCGTGAATAAATTTCCCCATCAGCTTGAAATTGCACTTCAACAAAGTAAATCTGGTTCTCAGTTCCTTGTGTAGGGAGAAATACACCATCGATTCTAAAGGCTGTTTGTTTGATTTCAACTGATGAAAATTGATAAAGGCTAGCTGATTCTGGAGAATTACCAATAAGCTCAAAGAATATATCAGGAAATTCTTGAAACAGCCGATAAAAGATGATGTCTGTTTTCACAAATCTATATCATTTGAATATTTTAATATGCTATTTATATGTTGCTTAATTCTTCAGAACCATCTCGTACTTTCAGCAATTGCTCTTTTGCCATCCCTAATATACGTGATAGAGGTGCTAACAAACTATCATCAAATGCTTCTCCAGCATAAATATTATTCAGTTCTGTGGGAGATAATTTAAAGGTGTCGCAGAATTTTGTAAACTCCTGGTTACTCAAGTCAAGCTCTTTTTGCCTATCATGAAGTAAAACTGCGATCGCTTTAGTTCCATGCTTTGGACGTTCACTAGTTTTTATATATTTTTCCATTAAATAATATGCTTTTCTCGTATCGCCTCCTAGTTTTTTAATTAAATCAGTACAAGCCATTTTTAGTGCTTTTTTTAAAACTTCTTCTTCATTCAGAAACTTAATAATTTCGTTAGCATATTCTGGTTTAAAAAATCCCACCAAATCACCTTTATGATAAACTGGGACATAAGGCTCATTTGATTCAAAATGCCAATCTAACGGTTCGTTGCGTAGAGACATAGATACCCCTCTAAATCATTTAAGATTTCACCATTTTAAAACCATTTATTCTTTAACTGCCAGTGGTAATATTGGGAGCATCTCACTTTTATAAAAATACTATGGGCAATTAGAAATCGCAGCTATACAGACAAAACCCATCTGCGTGGGTTTCAACTTCTTGGAATCCGCGCAGTTGGACTTAGTTTGTGTAGCCGTTATGTATTTCTACCAGAACCTTGAACTCAACCAAAATTAGCGCCTTCCTCGTCACCAAGTAGCTAAAGGGCTGCCAGAGGCTTGTTTAGCGGTGTTATGAGGCTTTTGTTAGATATTCAACCATAATGGGCATACTGTAAATATCAAGTAAGTAAGCATCAAAACAGAGTAAACAGTATGTTGACGATAACGTGGCAAGAAGAAATTGCATCCTTGAAACAAGAGTTGAGGAAGGAAATTAAAAAAATCTCAGTTGATTCTAAAATTAATATACCTAATCATATTTGCATTAATAACTTAAAATCTAAGTTAGAGCGATTAGATGAAATAGAAAAAATTCTTAGTATAGAAAAATATAAAATTGCTTTTATAGGTACTATTGGTCAAGGAAAGACGACAGCTATTTGCCATCTGTTTAACTTGATAAGCGATTTCAATGTTTCCAAAACTATTGCTGGTAGACCTCGAAACGTAACTGAAACTAAAGAGTTGCTATCAACAGGAGCAGGTAGAACTACTATATGTGAAGTAATTCTCAAAGCTGCGGAAAAAACTTACATAGAAATAGAGCCTTATACAGTTGATGAGATGGAAAATCTTATTTTTGAATTCTGCGACTATATTGCAGATAAAGACAATATTCAAGCAGACAAGAAAATAATTATTTCTACAGAAATTGAAAGGGCTATTAGAAATATTACAGAAATGAAGTTACGCTATCCAACAATTAATAATGAAGTAACAAAAATTGACCGAGCTAAGGAAGAATTTGATAAGTTAGGATTAGAAAAATTTAAAAAACTTGCTTTGAATAATGCAAATCTTGAATATAGAAATAATAATAAGATTGAATTTGATAATCAAAAAACTGAGCAAGATTGGATAAAAAATACCTTTGCTGCCATTAACAATGTTGAGTTAAAAGAGTTTGCTATTCCAAGAAAAGTATATCTTTATGTGAGCCATGATGTTTTATCTGGCTCAAACTTGTCTCAGTTTGATTCAATTGTGGATACTAAAGGACTTGATGAGAATCCAATTCGTAAAGACTTGCAGAAATATATTGAAAATCAGGATACTCTCTGCCTTTTTGTAACTCCCTTTAGTGCGGCTCCTGAAGCTAATATCAGTAAATTAATAAGTTATCACCTTACATCTAAATCTAAAGATTTTCATCATAGATTTGTAACTTTGGTATTGCCTCACAAAAATGAACCTGAAAGAGTAATTGGATGTGATGGAGATCGAGATATAGGAATTAAAATCAGAAAAGAAGAGATTCAAGCGACATTCAAGCGTTTAAACCTAGATTTTTTCCTGGAAAACATTTTGTTCTATGATTCTTTGAGGTACTACCGTGATGATATAGTCAAGCTAAATACTGACATTTATAACGAAGAAGATGTACAGGCAGATAAAGATGATTTTCTAAAAGCTGTAGCCAGTGTAGTAAAACGCAGACAGAATATTTTATTGGATGAAATAAAAAATATCCAAGAAAGTTTTACGAGAATAAAAAATGGTGATGCTTTGACAGGATCAGAAATCAAAGCAATTGAAAATGCCATTCACAATATAAAAGATTTACGCTATTTAAATAGAAGAGTGCCTAGTTTTGTTTATAAAGATTTTGTTGATAAATATATTGAATATTATCGTACTGTTTATCGAGCATGGAACACTAAACATGCTATACATAGAAACTTTGGTTATTATGATCCAAGGAATATAGATATATATTACGATATGAGGATTGTTGCTGAGGGAAGAAATGAAGATGAAATGTTGAAAAAATTTACCAAACAAGCTAAACAGGAATTAGAAAATATCCTTAATGAGCTTACTTTTGCAAATGAATCATTAAAAACACTTATCCCTGAATTAGTCATGCAATTTAACTCATTTTATGATAGTTTTATAAGTGAAGTAGGTGTAAAAATTCAAGATGAAGCTATAAGAAAATTATCACCTAAAAGCGAAGATTCTGAGTTTTGGACGGCTTTAATTAAGGAAAAGGGTAAGGTACAGCTTCCTGGTGAAAACTATACAAAGAACGTATGTCAGACCTTGAAGCACGAACTTGAAACTGAGCAAAGCTTAAATATATTTTTAGAGATTAAAGCAGGACAGTATTGGGCAGAATTAGTTACTAAAATCTTAAGCTTTTTTGGAGAAAAATAGACAGATAGCAATTTAAAATTGCATGGAAAATATTAAGGGATGTAAGGAGATTGCATCCCTATAACCAGTTTATAAATAAACCTGACTATCTATGAGTAGCTTAAGTGAAGAAATATCTAGAAAACTAAATATATATAAAAGAAACTATGCAGAATATACAAAGTGTTTAATTAGAGGTAGTGAAATTGTTCTTAATGGACGACCAGAAGAAAAAGTTAGGCAATTGTTTATCTACTTTTTGGTAAACCAAAGTAAATTATTTCCAAATGAAATTGATATAAGAGTGGAATCTGATTATCATGATATAGAATTATGTAAAACTGTAAAAAATGACTATTTTAAACCATATTGTCCTCCTCTAATGATTGTGGAAGTGAAGCGAGAAGAAGAAAACTTGCGGAATCATGAGAAGCAGATTGAAAGATACCTAAAAAAATCTTGTTCAGAAATTGGAATTTTATATAATTACCATGAAATTATTGCATATACAAAAAAAGACGGCGTATTTACGAGTAATCATCTCAATAGTCTTGAAGATATACCACCTTTAATCTTGCAAAGTTCTAATAAATTAGATGAAAATATACTAGAATTTGAAAAAGCTATAAATGGAAGTTTTGATAGCTTTATTTATCTTGTTAATAAATATGGAAAATATAAACTTAACAGAATAGTTTTCAGACTGAAACATAAGCAGTTACCTGTAGTAGGCTCTTTCTTTAAGTTTCAAGATAACAAGCTGTACTATAATATATATGTTCAAAATGTTCAAAAACAGCAAAGCTGTGATTTCCAAGATTTTAAAAAGCTAGTTTCTATTATTTATTAATAAATATAACGTGTCTCAAAATAAAAAATGAGCGTCAGAAATATGGTAGGAATTATCCTTCCCAGTCTTGACGAGTATCGCACAGAAAATTGTCTGCGATCGCATCATCAAATAAATAGGGGCAATCCTCTGGAAAAGTTCGTAATGGTAAGTTAGTTTGTCATAGTGCCAAATCGACTCCCGCTTCAAAACCATCTAATAAGGCTTCTTCGATTCGAGACTTTAAGCTAGGGTTCTGTTGCAAATGTCTTTGAATGGCGCGACGCTGTTCTCGAATTGTTATATGAAGTACGAATGTGCCTATTACCATTATCCTAGTGAAATGGAAGATGCACTCGACGCGATATTAGAAAACCACCTGTGTGTTAAAAACAACAAAGCAACAAGTGGTTTTCCAGTAATATTAACAGCAAAAATTAGTTAGCGGCAGAAGTCGCTAGTTCCGCGAGACGTTCTTGCTGGTCTAGAGATATGCAAGATTGGATCAGTGTCTCTAAATCACCTTCCAAAACAGGGTTAAGAGAATAATTCTGACCTAAGCGGTGATCGGTAGCGCGGTTATCTTTATAATTATAGGTGCGAATTTTTTCCGATCGCGATCCTGTACCAACCTGCGATCGCCGCATGGAAGTTACAGCTTCTTGTTGTTCGCTTAACTTGATTTCATACAACTTCGCCCGCAGAATTTGCATCGCCCGTTCTTTGTTTTGCAACTGGCTGCGTTCTTCTGTACAGAAAATGCGTATCCCCGTTGGTTTGTGCATCAAGTCAACGGCTGTTTCCACCTTATTAACGTTTTGTCCACCAGCACCACCAGAACGAGCTGTAGTCATTTCAATATCTTTCGGATCAATGTGAATTTCCACATCATCCACCTCTGGCATAATCGCCACGGTAGCTGTGGAAGTATGAACCCGTCCCCCAGATTCAGTTGCCGGCACGCGCTGCACACGATGTACTCCAGCTTCAAACTTTAACTGGCTGTAAACGTCATTACCTTTAATTTCGAGAATGACTTCTTTCCAACCACCCATTTCTCCACGAGATTCGCTCACTAGAGAAACTTTCCAACCTTGACTTTGGGCATAGCGGGTGTACATCTGCATCAAATCGCCAGCCCAAATACTTGCTTCATCGCCACCAGTACCTGCGCGAATTTCCAACATGATATTCTTTTCATCATTAGGGTCGCGTGGTAGCAGTAAGACCTTCAAGCGAGACTCTAAATGTTCTATTTTTTCTTCAAGTTCTTTTACTTCCAGTGCTGCCATTTCTTGCAACTCTGGGTCACTCGCAGATTCTTTGTAAACTTCACGCGCTCCAATTAAGTCTTCTTGGGCTGCTTTCCAAATTTCATAAGTATTAACTACCTCTTCCAAAGAAGAACGAGACTTAGCAATTTGTTGATACTCATCAGGATTGCTAGCGGTATCGGGGTCGCCAAGACGACGTGTTAATTCATTAAAGGTTTGTTCAACAGATTTTAGTTTGTCCAGTAAGTATGATTCAGCCATGACGAGTGCGATCGCTCCTTAAAAAAATAACAAATTGGCTCGAGCATATAAATGAAAATCGACCCAGCTGATGCAGGGCCGTCGTTAACAGCAGAGCCAACCCGCTACTTTTTGTTTTGATCGTCGCCAGATGTTTGAGTGCTGCTCATGCCGTACTTGCGGAGGAAGCGCTCTACTCGACCCTCAGTGTCAATAATCTTCTGAGTCCCGGTGTAAAATGGGTGATTTCCAGACCAAACATCTACGTGCAATTCTGGCTTAGTAGAGCCAATGGTCATAACAACTTGACCGTTGCAGTAAACTTTAGCATCTGGATACCACTTGGGGTGAATATCAGATTTAGCCATTGTTCTTTTTGTGATCAATCTATATCAATTATAACTTTCAGGTTTCAGTTGAAGCTAGGGAGTGGAGAGATGCCCCACGCCCAATTCCCTAACGCTTAGAGTACTGAGGCGCTTTCCGAGCTTTATGTAAACCATATTTCTTCCGCTCTTTTGCTCTGGGATCGCGAGTCAAATAACCTTCAGTTTTCAAAGGTGGGCGGTTGTCTGGGTCTAGTTGGCATAAAGCACGAGCAACTCCCAAACGAACAGAATCAGCCTGTCCGGTCAAGCCGCCGCCTTCTGCTTTCACCAAAATGTCATATTCGTTTTCTAGTCCCAAAGTTTCCAGGGGTGCTTTGATCACTCCCAGATAGTTGGGGTTGAATTGGAAATATAAAGTTCCATCTTTACCGTTCACAATCAGTTGACCGGTGCCTGGAACCAAGCGTACTCTTGCTACTGCGTTCTTACGACGACCAGTACCCCAGTATACGGCGCGACCGCTATTAGCATCTGCTACTACCATTAATTTTCTTCTCCAGGAATTGTACTAACTTTTAGTTCTTTAGGTTTTTGAGCATCATGGGGATGCGTAGGCCCAGCGTAAACTTTCAGCTTGGTGAACAACTGCTTACCAAGGCTATTTTTAGGTAGCATACCTTTAACAGCTTGTTCTAAAATCCGTTCTGGTATGCGCTCTTGCAGTTTAGCGAAAGTTTCCGTTTTCATCCCACCGGGGCGACCAGAATGGCGGCGGTAAAGCTTTTGAGTGCGCTTTTTGCCTGTGACTGCTACTTTCTCGGCATTGATGACAATTACAAAGTCACCTGTATCTAGATGGGGTGTATATTCGGGTTTCTTTTTGCCTCTCAATACCTGGGCGATTTCACTAGCGAGGCGACCGAGACGTTTATCGGTGGCATCTACTATGTACCACTCACGCTCAAGGGACGCTTGAGAAGGAAGGTATGTTTTAACTGTTGTCATTTGTCATTTGTCCTTTGTCATTTTTAATTTGTCATTAGTCATTTGTTATTTGTCCTTTGTCACTACTGACCAATGACTAATGACTCTTGACTAGTGACGAACTTTGGTAAGGTGTCGTACCAAATCTCTTTTGGAAACGGAAAATCGGGATAGCCGACTCGCAACAAGCATAAGCCTTGAGGCGGTGCGGCGTATTTCACTTCTTGCCGACGTTGTTCTTTCCAGAGTTCGGTGAAGCTAGAAAGTGTTCGTTGTCCAGAACCTACTTGTACCAGCATCCCTACCAACAGCCGTACCATGCCATACAAAAATCCATCTGCCTGTATTTCAATATGGATAAATGGCCCACTGCGACGACACTCTGCTGCTTGCACCTCTACCCAGGAATGCGATCGCTTTGAGCCTGCACGATGAAAAGCAGCTAAGTGATGCTTTCCCAACAGAGGTTTCAAGGCAGCTTGAATTAAAGATTCATCTAGGGGTGCATAATAATAATGCCAACTGAAGGGTCTTATAAACAAGTTAAGCCGATCTTCAGTATATATTGTGTAGCGATACCGTCGATAGGCTGCACTAAAGCGAGCGTGCCAACGGTTATCAACACTAGCTGAAGCCCTGATTAATATATCTGGTGGTAGATAGCTATTTAGGATTGTTGCCCACTTGTGAGGCGGAATTAAACCTGTAGCTTCAAAATGGGCTACTTGAGCAGCAGCGTGAACTCCAGAATCGGTTCGCCCAGCACCGTGTAATGTTACATGATGCCCAATAATAGTAGCGATCGCAATTTCGATTTCTTCTTGGACAGTCCGTTGGTTTTTTTGCCGTTGCCAGCCATGAAAATGAGTGCCCAGGTATTGGATTACCAAGGCTACTCGATGAGTTTGTGTCGGCTGGTGGCTTTCTAACATACAGATTTTGTCTTTGAAGTTCTGATCTAAGGAAGCCTTAGCTCAGACTTATCTCTTTGTCATTTGTCCTTTGTTATTTACTAATGACCATTGTACAGACGCGATTAATCGCGTCTCTGACCAATGACTAATGACTTAAACCAATTCAATTATTGCCATTTTTGCATTATCACCCCGACGTGGTACGGTATGCAGGATGCGGGTATAACCGCCCTGGCGAGCGCCATATCGAGTTGGAGCTTGCTCAAATAGAGCGTGAACCAGTTGTTTGTCGAAGATGTAGCCAAGAGCTTCCCGACGTGCTGCCAAGGAGCCATTTTTGGCTAGGGTAATCATTTTTTCCACTTCACTTCGCAGAACTTTTGCTCTAATTAAAGTGGTGGTGATTTTACCATGACGGATTAGCTCGGTGGTGAGCGATCGCAGTAAAGCACGGCGTTGATCTGCTGGTTTACTGAGTTTTTTGACGCGACAACGGTGACGCATAATTATGCACTATGAATTATGAACAGTTTTTCTTAAGGGTGTTTAGAGCCTCTTTCCATTGGCAGGGTGATGCCCAAGCGTCGCTGCAAAGCTTCCACGACTTCTTCTGCTGACTTCTGCCCAAAGTTCTTAATTTCTAAGAGGTCTTCTTGGGTATAATCCAACAAATCTGCCACAGAGTTAACTTGTGCCCGTTTGAGACAGTTATATGCCCGTACAGAAAGTTGCAACTCTTCGATGGGTATCTGGGCAGTTGGGTCGTCTGGAATGTCCGAACCTGTGTCTGTTGGTTCTAGGGAGATATCTTTCAACGGGTTGAATAAATCTACCAATATTGCAGCGGCCGAAGATAGTGCTTCCTGGGGGGAAATACTGCCATTTGTCCAAACTTCTAACAGTAGTCGGTCTTTTGGAATCAAGCCGTCCCCACGAGATTCTTCAACACTGTAGTTGACTTTTCGCACCGGCATAAATATTGAGTCGATTTGGAGAAAATCCAACGATGTGGCTTCCTCACGTCCTCGCTCTACGGTGCGATAGCCTTTGCCTTTCTCAATCCGAAACTCCATTTCCAGCTTTCCACCCTCAGCGATGGTGGCTACATACTGGGTCGGATCGATGACTTCTACTTCACTGGGCAAATCAAAATGTGCCGCAGTGATTGTTGCTGGGCCGCTAACGAGTAATCTACCAATCTGGGGCTGCGAAGAATAGTTTTTCAGGATAACTTCCTTCATTCTCATGAGAATTTCGAGCACATCTTCCCGTACGCCTGGAACTGTGGCAAACTCATGTGAAACTTTTTCAATCCTCACTGCTGTAACTGCCGTACCCTCTAGATTAGACAGTAAAACCCGCCGCAGTGCGTTGCCAACAGTTGTTCCTTGACCGCGTTCTAGAGGTTCCAAAACAAATTTACTGTAATGGTTCCGACTTTCCTCGGTATTCGACTCTACACATTCAATTTGAAACTGCGCCACGGATGAGCCTCCCTTTTTCTAAGGTGCTGCTAGCAGACAAATCAATTGCCTCCAGAATTGATTGCCAATTTTCGATTTTGGACTTTGGATTTTGGATTGTGCTTCTTTCGTTCATGCTCCACCTCTTATTGGCGGAACAAATCTTAAATAATCAACTTAAAATCCACGAGGCCCAGCACCCTTATATTCGGGTTCAATCTAAAATCGCAAACCTAAAATCCAAAATTGATTAATAATATTTTGGGTAGCCTGAAGTTTAACAGCTTTTCCGGCGGGAAAATCTGACGCGCTTCTGGTCGCCCAAGCTTTGACTCAATAACAGTTTGCACGTTAGACGCCCAAGCGGTCATTGCTGAGTGTAAGTTTTCGTCCTTACTGCCCAAGTCTTGGTGTTTAAACTCGACGGCGCTTGGGTGGACGACAACCATTGTGAGGAATCGGGGTAATATCCCGAATCAGTGTAATTTCCAGTCCTGCTCCTTGGAGTGCCCGAATAGCGGTTTCTCTACCTGCTCCTGGCCCACTGACCATTACCTCGATTTGGCGCATTCCTTGATCTATAGCTCGGCGAGCTGCACTTTCAGCTGCGGTTTGCGCTGCAAAGGGAGTCCCCTTTTTTGCTCCCTTAAAACCGCTAGAACCAGCGCTAGCCCAGGAGATAACATCTCCATTTTGATCGGTAATGGTGACAATGCTATTGTTGAAAGTAGACTGGATGTAAGCCATTCCACTGGGTACATTCCGTTTCTGCTTCTTGCTCCCGGTTTTTTTAGTTGGTTGTCTCGCCATACTTGTTTAGTTGATTTAAGGTAAAACTTGCTCGGATTAGCAAGCGTTGCAAAATTATTTCCCTGGAGCCTTCTTCTTCCCTGCCACTGTCTGCCTTCTGCCTCGACGGGTTCTGGCATTTGTGCGAGTTCTTTGACCTCTGACTGGTAAGCCCATACGATGACGACGACCTCTGTAGGTACCGATATCAATTAAGCGCTTGATGTTCAAACCTTCTAAGCGCCGCAAATCGCCTTCAACTTGATAGTTGGTTTCTATTTCCCCTCGTAGGGCTGTCACATCGGCATCACTTAAGTCTTTAACGCGGGTGTCTGGGTTCACACCAGTAGCCGCTATAATTTCTTGAGAGCGTGATAATCCAATTCCGTAGATGTAAGTTAGACCGATCTCGACGCGCTTATCGCGTGGAAGGTCTACTCCGGCAATACGTGCCACAATGAACTCTCCCTATTGTTCTCGCAATTACTTTTGGTTGGAAAAACGTGATTGATCGCGTCTTTTCGTTTTAATGATGATATGCGTCCTGCAACTGACTCTGTTGGTAAAAGTGTTATCCTTGACGTTGTTTGTGCTTGGGGTTCACGCAAATCACCATAACGCGACCACGACGTTTGATCACGTTACACTTTTCACAAATTTTCTTGACTGAGGCTCTAACTTTCATGCCTTTTATTTTTTGACTCCAAATATAAAATTATAGCATTTCTAAGAAAATTAATCCAGTTAAATGACTAGCAAACAGTCAAAAAAATGGTTTTATGGTAATATTCTCTACATATACTTACTTCTTTCGTAATCGATAGGTAATTCTGCCTTTGGTCAAGTCGTAGGGGGTTAACTCCACCTTGACGCGATCGCCAGGCAAAATCTTGATATAATTTCGGCGAATCTTGCCGGAAATATGTGCTAGCACGTTAAAGCCATTGTCCAAGTCAACGCGAAACATTGCATTGGGCAAGGACTCTGTAACCGTGCCTTCCATTTCAATCAAATCTTGCTTAGACAATTTGTTTTTTCCTCAACTCAACAATTTCGTGTTCAGTTGCAGCGCTTCATCTGCAAATAAACACATTTTCAGAAATATATCAATAGTTTATTAATATATCTTAGCTAAAATTGATCTTTTTCTTGGGAGGAGGCATTGGGCATTGGGCATTAGGGGATTGGGAAAGAGGAGGCAGAAGGCAGAAGTTCTTTAATGCGTGAATTTTGAATTTTGAATTTTGAATTTTGAATTGATTTCTCCCTCATCCTCCTCATCCTCAGGCGATTACCTTTTGTAGTTCACCAGTGACATCTTCTTGGGACTGATTGCCATTGACTGTTAGGAGTTTTTGGCGATCGCCATAATAATCAATTAAAGGTGCAGTTTCAGCGCGGTACACTTCTAAACGACGACGAATCACCTCTTCGGTATCATCTTTTCGTCCTCTAGCTAGCAAACGTGCGATCACAATTTCATCTGGTGCATCTAGATTGACTACCTTTTCGCCACTCTGATGTATTTCTTCTAGTAACTTCTCCAGAAAACCTGCTTGGGTCACTTTTCGGGGAAAACCATCAAGAATCCAACCATTTTTGGCATCTTGTTGACTGAGGCGCTCCTGTACCAAGTCCTGCACTAACTGATCGGGTACTAACTCGCCGCTATCAACGTAACTTTGAGCCTTGATTCCCAAATGAGTTTGCTCTTTCATGGCTTGTCTTAAAATTTCACCAGTAGAAATATGGGGAATATTCAAGTGTTCAGCCAAAGTTTGAGCTTGTGTTCCTTTACCTGCTCCAGGTGGCCCCAAGAAGATTAATCGCGTCACTATTATTTCACCATTCCTTCGTAGCGCTGAGAGATGACATAAGTTTGGACTTGTTTGGCTGTCTCAATTGCCACACCAACTAAAATTAACAACGAGGTTGCACCAATTCCCCGGAAAGTTTTCACATTCAAAGCGCTTTCCACAGCTGTGGGGATAATAGCAACAAAGCCCAAAAAGATCGCACCCAAAAAAGTTAGTCGGTTGGAAACGCGTTCGATATACTCGCTAGTTGCCTTGCCAGGACGAATTCCAGGAATACTAGAACCCATTTTCTTCAAGTTCTGCGCCACATCTACCGGGTTAAGAATCAACGAAGAATAGAAGTAGCTGAAGAAAACAATGGAAATCATGTATACCAAAGCATAGACCCAGGAGCTAGAACCGCTTGGACTCAAATAAGTGTTAACTATATTTGCCAAATCGGCATTTTTAGTAAAATTGGCGATTAGCAGTGGCAAACTGAGGATGGCAGCAGCAAAAATAATTGGCATTACGCCGCCTTGATTTAACCGCAGGGGCAGATAACTACGCTGCTCTGCCAAAACTCGCCGACCTACTTGGCGACGGGCCGAAATAATTGGGATGCGCCGCATTCCTTCTTGGACAATCACAATACCAACAATTGTTGCTAGGAAGACCAAGATCAGGACGATCACTCGACCGACTGCTTCCCGACCGCCGACTTGCACCAAGTCGATGGTATCGCCTAAAGCTTTTGGTAATGAGGCAACAATGTTGACAAAAATCAGCAATGATGCTCCATTGCCAATGCCCCTTTCTGTAATCAGTTCTGATGCCCACATGACGAACATTGAACCAGCAGTCAAAGCGATCGCAGTTTCAGCTACAAAGATTGGCCCTGGCTTTAGGGCGAATTGCTGGAGGAATAATGCCGAAAAAGCTGTACTTTGAAGAATTGCCCAACCGACAGTGACATAGCGGGTAATTTGCGATATTTTTCGCCGACCGGCTTCCCCCTCATTTTTCTGTAAATTTTCTAAAGATGGAATCGCCGCAGTCAGCAATTGGATGATAATAGACGCATTAATGAAGGGCAAAATTCCTAAAGCAAAGACTCCCAAAGTCGAAAGTCCTCGCCCGGAAAATATATCCAATAAGCCGAATATGGAATTACTCCCCGATATGGCTTCGGCAAATCTCGGTCTATCAATCCCTGGAACGGGCAAAAAGATACCTAAGCGAACCAAAATCAAAATACCGACAGTGACAAGCAGCCTACCTCTAAGGCCAGCTGCCTGTGCCATCTGCATAAAAGTTTCTTGAGCCGTTGGGGCTTTATCTCGACTGATCATAGAGTGCTACCTTTATAGTGAACCAAGCACTGGCAGCGAGTTGGCTTGCATTTAAGTGCGCTATTCCGGCTCACTCATAAGACTTCACAACTACCACCAGCTGCCTCAATTTTGCTACGAGCTGAACCTGTGAAAGCTGCCGCTTGTACTTTGAGCGGAATGCTCAATTCCCCGTTACCTAAAATTTTCAATGGCCCCTTGACAGCAGTCAGGATACCTGCGGCTTTCAATGAGGTCAAAGTTACTTCCGTATTCGCAGGAAGGGAGGCTAGCTTCTCTACATTAATCGTAGTGTAAATCTTCTGATTAATTATCGGAAAGCCCTTCAGCTTAGGTAAGCGGCGGTACAATGGCTGTTGACCACCTTCAAAACCTGGTCGTGTACTACTACCAGAACGAGATTTTTGACCCCGCATACCTAGACCGGCACTAGCACCTTGACCAGCAGAAATACCTCTAGCTACACGGCGCTTGCGTTTCTTTGAGCCTTTTTGCGGCTTAACATCATGGAGTCTCATAATTTATCAAGTTTTCATTTGTCGTTTGTTATTCACTAATGACCATTGTACAGACCCGATTAATCGCGTCTCTACTGACCGATGACTAAATTAGATGTAGAGATTTTGAATAGGAATATCGCGATCTTCAGCGACTTCAGAAAGGGTACGCAGTGTAGATAAGGCATTAACTGCGGCTCTAGCATTATTGAGCGGATTGTTGGAGCCTAGTTGTTTGGCTAAGACGTTACGAACTCCTGCTAATTCCAACACAGTTCGCACAGCACCACCCGCAATTACCCCAGTACCAGGTGCGGCTGGACGCATAATCACTTTTGCACCGCCACCGATACCATCAATCGGATGGGGTATGGAGTTGGACTTGGTGATTGGAATATCAATGAGGTGTTTTTTGCCGTCGGCTACGCCTTTTTTGACGGCGCCAATTACATCTGAAGCTTTGCCTACTCCGACTCCAACTTGACCGCGTTCGTTACCAACGACAACGATCGCTCGGAAGCTGAGTTTTTTACCACCTTTGACCACTTTACTTACGCGTCGGATTTGGATAACCCGCTCTTGCCAAGTGGTTTCTTCTTTTTTGGCACGCTTTGTTCTACTTTTACGCTCTGTTGCCATAATTTCTGCCTCTTTTGTCATTAGTCATTAGTCATTAGTCATTAGTCATTAGTCATTAGTTCTTATACAAGGGACAAAGCGCAAAGTCTGAGCGCCGGATTCCGGCGATTGGAACTTTGTAAGAGAGGACAAATGACAAAGGACAATTTAAAAATCTAAACCAGCTTCGCGTGCTGCTTCAGCTAGTGCTTTGACACGACCATGATATAAGTTACCACCACGATCAAAGACTACTTTGGTAATGCCTTTTTCTAGCGATCGCACTGCGATCAACTTACCAACTTGCACCGATGCATCGCGGTTTGCACCTGACGCTAAACTAGATTTCAACTCTGGTTCTACAGTCGATGCGGCCACGATGGTTTGATGCTGAGTGTCATCAATTATCTGGGCATAAATATGCTCATTAGAACGAAATACCGCTAAACGCGGACGTTCTGGGGAGCCAATAACTTTGCCGCGAACGCGTCGATGACGACGGCTTTTTGATTCTCTACGAGTAAGTTTCATTTCTACTTCTTACCACCCTTACCAGTCTTACCAGCTTTCCGTCTGACTACTTCACCGGCATAGCGAATGCCTTTACCTTTGTAAGGTTCTGGTGGACGAACGGCACGAATTTTGGCGGCTGTGTTACCGACAATTTCTTTGTCATAGCCGCTGACAATGACGTTAGTAGTACCTTCTACAGCAAACTGAATCCCTTCTGGGGGTTCAATTTGCACCTGATGGCTGTAACCCATATTTAAAATTAGGTTACGCCCTTGAATTTGTGCCCTGTAACCAACACCTTGGATTTCTAAACGGCGCTGAAAACCTTGGGAAACTCCCTCGACCATGTTGGCAACTAAAGTACGGCTCAAGCCATGCATTTGCTTTGAGGTACGAGTTTCATCCCGACGGTTTACCTGTAATATTTCTCCCTCTTGAGAGAGTGAAACATTCGCAGCTAGAGTGCGAGAAAGTTCTCCCTTGGGCCCTTTCACCACAATATTTGTACCATCGATCGCCACTTGAACTTTGGCGGGAATAGTAATTGGACGTTTACCAATACGAGACATGACTTTTTGTCCTTTGTTATTTGTCTGTTGTCTTTTGTCCTTCACTAATGACCAATGACTACCAAACGTAACAAAGTACTTCGCCACCCAAGTTCTGACGCCGCGCTTCGCGGTCAGTCATAATCCCACTGGATGTAGAAATAATGGCAATGCCAATGCCGCCTAGTACCCTTGGTAATTCTTTTCGATTTGAATAAACACGTAAGCCAGGCTTACTGACCCGCTTTAAGGCGGTGATTAGAGGCTGACGGTTTTTACCTTTGTATTTCAGGGAAATCACTAAATTGCGTTTTACCCCTTCTTCTGTTTCTTCAATTTCAGCAATAAAGCCTTCCTCCCGTAGCACTTTGGCAATGCTCCGGGTCAATTTTGTCGCTGGCACTTGTGTAGTTTGATGCCGCGCCAGGTTGGCATTGCGGATGCGCGTCAGCATATCTGCAATTGTGTCGTTAGCCGCCATCGTTCCCTCTATAGATGAACTTATTGATCGCGAAAGGGCATTCCTAATTCTTTAAGTAAGGCGCGTCCCTCTTCGTCGTTTGTTGCTGTGGTGATGATGGAAATATCCAGACCACGCACTTGATCGATGCTGTCGTATTCTACTTCTGGAAAAATTAGCTGTTCTCTCACACCCAGAGTATAGTTACCACGTCCGTCAAAGCTTTTAGGGCTAACGCCGCGAAAATCTCGAATTCTGGGTAGTGAAAGGCTAACTAACCGATCAAAAAAGGCATACATCCGTTCGGCTCTGAGTGTCACCATGATCCCTACAGGCATCCCTTGACGAATCTTAAAGCCCGCGATCGCCTTTTTCGCCCGTGTCACCACTGGTTTTTGACCAGTGATTACTGAAATTTCGTTTATGGATGCTTCCAGCGCCTTCGCATTTTGAGCCGCTTCACCCAAACCTCGGTTAATCGTAACCTTTACCAACTTCGGTACTTGATGAACGTTGGTATATTGAAACTGATTGATCAGTTTGGGGACGACTGTCTCTTGATATAAGCTTTTGAGTCTTGTTGTCGCCATAGTTTTTTGTCCTGATATCCCTGGGCTTGGTCAGGGAACTTTTATTGTCCTTTGTCTTTTGTTATTTGTCTTTTTACTAATAACTAATGACCATTGTACAGACGCGATTAATGAGCTAACGCGTTGCGGGGGTTCCCCCCGTTGTAGCGACTGGCGTCGCGTCTCTACTGACTAATGACCAATGACTAATGACTATTTATCTATAATTTCGCCAGTTTTCTTGAGTTTTCTGACTTTTTTGCCTTCTGAGGTAAAGGTATACCCAATACGACTGGCAACGTTTTGCTTGGTAGAATAAAGCATCACATTGGAGCTATGAATCGGGAATTCTTGGGTAATAATTCGCCCTGATTCCCCTTCTTGCTGGGGTTTGACGTGCTTGGTCTTGATGTTGACACCTTTGACGATGACTTTACTCAGTTGGGGAAGTGCTTGGATAATTTCACCAACCTTTCCTTTGTCTTTGCCAGCAATCACTTGTACGGTGTCGCCAGTTTTGACATGCATTTTGTAGAATACTTTGGGCCTACCCTGTTTGGCTGCCATTAAAGCACCTCCGGAGCCAGAGAAACAATTTTAGTAAAGTTTTTATCGCGCAGTTCCCGAGCAACTGGGCCAAAAACCCGTGTACCTCTGGGATTACCGTCTTTGTTGATGATTACAGCAGCGTTATCATCAAAGCGAATGCTCATGCCGCTGTCACGATTTACAGCTTTTCGAGTCCTGACAATTACTGCTTCTACAACATCAGACTTTTTTACAGCCATGTTGGGTGTAGCATCTTTGACAACTGCGATAATTTTATCGCCGATAAAACCATAGCGGCGGTTGCCTCCACCCAAGATGCGGATGCACATTAGTTTGCGGGCGCCGCTATTATCTGCGACATTCAGGTAAGTCTGGGGTTGAATCACAATTATTTTTCCTTGTAATGTTGTTAGTTGCTAACAACGATGAGGTTTAAGTGGGCTTGACGTTGAGGATTTCTGTGATTTTCCAGCGCTTGGTTTTACTCAGGGGTCTAGTTTCCTGAATGCGAACGCGATCGCCTACTTTACACTGATTTTCTTCGTCGTGAACTTTATATCGTTGGGTGTTAACCACAATCTTGCCGTACTTGGGGTGAGGAGCGCGGTTTTCTATGGCGACTACCACAGTTTTTTGCATTTTATCGCTCACTACCAAGCCAACTCGTTCTTTAACTGCCATAATCTCCTACTTTTTTTCTTTAGCCGGATTGACTTGCTGCCCGTTTGCGTTCTGTTTCTACCGTCAGCAATTGGGCTAGGCGGTGGCGCATTTGTCGGAACTGGTGGGGCTTTTCTAATTGTCTGGTGGCTTTTTGCAAGCGCAACTGAAATAGTTGTCTTTTGATTGCGACAATTTCATCAGAGAGTTTCTCGTCGCTTAATTCTCTAGCTTCTGAAATCTTGGGAAGAGGCATAAGCTACTCCTGCTCCTGTGGTTGAGAGCGCACAATAAACTTGGTTTTGATGGGCAGTTTAAATGAAGCCAAACGCATCGCTTCACGGGCGATTTCTTCAGAAACTCCAGCAATTTCAAACAAAATCCGTCCTGGCTTGACTACAGCTACCCAAAACTCTGGCGAACCTTTACCGGAACCCATCCGGGTTTCAGCAGGACGCATGGTTACAGGTTTATCAGGGAAAATCCGAATCCAGATTTGTCCACCCCGACGAATATAACGAGTCATCGCCCGACGGGAAGCCTCGATTTGCCGGGAGGTAATCCAAGCAGGTTCTTGCGCTTGGAGTGCAAAATCACCGAAGTTGAGAGTACTACCACGGGTGGCTAGTCCCTCCATCCGTCCGCGCTGTTGTTTGCGGAATTTAGTTCTTCTAGGGCTTAACATGATTGGCTACTAGGCATTGGGCATTGGGGAGCCAGCGCTGTGGGCGGGTTTCCCGACTTGAGGCGACTGGCGTCATTGGGCATTGGGCATTGTCAATTCTTTATGCCCCATTCCCTTTTTATCCTTCATTTGAGCGGTCTTCAAATTGCTGGCGACGACGTTGTTGTTGACGGCGACGGGGATCGCGTTCGCGATCCCCGCGTTCGCGATCTCCGCGTTCGCGATCGCGGCTTGCGGGTGGTAACGGAGTTTCTTCCTGTCCAGGAATAATTTCTCCCTTAAACACCCATACTTTTATACCCAAAATGCCGTAAACAGTTTTTGCTGTGCAATAAGAGTAGTCAATGTCAGCCCGTAAGGTATGTAAAGGTACTCTACCTTCACGAGTCCACTCTGTCCGGGCAATTTCTGCACCATTGAGGCGACCGCTAACTTGGATTTTAATACCTTGGACACCGGCGCGCTGGGCACGTTGAATCGATTGCCGGACTACCCGCCGAAAGGAAACCCGACGTTCCAATTGTTGAGCAATGTATTCGGCAATTAGGTAGGCATCAGCATCAACCCGTTGAACTTCAACTACGTTAATGCGAATTTGGCGATTACTACCCAACAATCCTTGGAGTCCGGTACGTAAGGATTCAATACCTTGTCCACCGCGACCCACTACTACGCCTGGTCTAGCTGTGCGTATTTCTAAGTCGATTTGGTCAGCTTTGCGCTCAATCCGCACTTCGGAAATCCCGGCGTTGTTTTGAGCCTGTCTACCCAGCTTTTGTTCTATGTATTGACGGAGTTTGTGATCTTCTTGGAGAAGTTCTGGATAGCGATCGGGAACAGCAAACCAACGGGATTGATGTTCTTGTGTAATACCCAGGCGAAAACCAACTGGATGAATCTTTTGTCCCACGAATGCTTCCTCTAAAATTTCTGACTTTACGCAATTTATTCCTGTAAAAAAGCTTATTTTTCTGGGGCGGCTGCAACAGCCACAGTAATATGACACGTCGGCTTGCGAATTTGGTAAGCTCGACCTTGCGCTCTTGGCTGGAACCGCTTCAATGGTGGCCCTTGATCGGCATAAGCCTGAGTAATCACTAGTTGAGTCCGATCTAACCCAGCGTTGTGTTCGGCATTGGCAGCAGCGCTTCTGAGAACCTTCAAGATGGGTTCAGTGGCGCGATAGGGCATAAATTCCAGGATGATTAACGCTTCTCGGTACGATCGCCCGCGGATTTGATCGAGTACCCGACGCACCTTGTAGGCCGAGATCCGGATAAAACGAGCGATCGCTTTTACTTCAGTAGTATTAGTAGCCATAATTTTCTCCAATTTTGTCCTTTATCTTTTATCTTTTGTCCTTTGCCTTTTGTCGAAAGCTAGTAACTAATGACCCTTCAAGTAAGCCAGTTGCTCATGGGGGAAACCCCCAGACGCTCGTTCGCTCTTAGCGTCTCCCCTTGGGAGATGACTCGAAGAGGCTGCGCTATCGCCTTTGGCGTCTCCCCTTGGGAGAAGACCGCACTGGCTCACCAATGACAAATGACAAATGACCAATGACTAATAACTACCTACCTGCTTTTTTGTCGCTTTTTCCATGACCTCTGTAAGTGCGTGTCGGGGCAAATTCACCCAACTTATGTCCTACCATCTGTTCATTTACAAAAACGGGAACGTGTTGGCGTCCGTTGTGAACAGCTATGGTATGTCCTACCATCAAAGGTAAAATTGTCGAAGCTCGTGACCAAGTTTTAATAACTTCTTTTCTATTGTTATCGTTGAGCTTTTCAATTTTCTTTAGGAGATGATCCGCAACAAAAGGACCTTTTTTTAGAGAACGACCCATAGTTCAATTTTTGATTTAGGATTTAGGAATTATGAGTGAGGAGTTAGGAGTTAATAAGTTAAATTCAACTCATAACTCATAACTTCTAACTCTTTAAGATTCACGACCACCGCGACCGCGTTTAGAAGACTTGCGACGACGACGCACAATCAACTTGCTGCTAAGTTTCTTGCGATTGCGTGTCTTCGCACCCAATGTAGGTTTACCCCAAGGTGTAACAGGACCCGATCTACCGATAGGCGCTCTACCTTCACCACCACCATGTGGGTGATCCACTGGGTTCATGACGCTACCTCTAACCTTAGGACGGCGACCTTTCCAGCGATTTCGTCCGGCTTTACCTGCACTCAGGTTTCTTGCATCGGTATTGCCTACTTGCCCTATGGTGGCGTAACACTCACGTCGAATCAAGCGGACTTCTCCTGAAGGCAACTTGAGAGTTACATAATTACCTTCTTTTGCCACGACTTGAGCGCTAGCACCAGCAGCACGTACAATTTGACCACCTTTACCAGGAGTAAATTCTACGTTGTGAACATTAGTACCCAAAGGAATCTTTGAGAGCGGTAAGGCATTACCATCTTCAAAAGGAGCCTCAGGGCCAGAAATAATTATTGTTCCAACTTTCAAGCCGTTGGGGTGAAGGATGTACCGTTTTTCGCCGTCTTGGTAATACAAAAGGGCAATTCTGGCATTGCGGTTAGGATCATATTCAATTGCTGCAACTTTGGCAGGAATATTATGTTTATCCCTTTTAAAATCGATGATTCGATAAAGCTGTTTGTGTCCGCCACCCCGGCGACGACTAGTAATCCGTCCGTGATTATTCCGACCTTTGGCGCGATGTTTCGAGGTTGTTAAGGATTTCTCTGGCTCGGTTTTGGTAATTTCCGCAAAGTCAGAGATTGTAACTTGGCGAGTGCTGGGGGTATAAGGACGATAAGAACGAGTACCCATATTTTTAAGTGCTGAGTGCTGAATACTGAGTTTGAAATTTTGAGTGCTGAGTTTTGAGCGTAGTAACTCATAACTCTTAACTTTTAACTCACAACTTTTTTAGACTTCTGGGAATAGAACTTGTCTAATCTTGTCTTCATCCCCAGCTGCGACGGTGACAATGGCTCGCTTATATTGAGGTTTATAACCAATAAATTTACCAACGCGCCGCTTTTTACGCGGTGGTAGAGTGGTGTTGACTTTTACAACCTTGACCTGAAACAAGTCTTCGATCGCAGCCTTGATTTCTGGCTTAGATGCTTTGGGAATTACTTCAAAGGTATACTTGTTTTGCTCCATTAAGATGGTCGCTTTCTCGGTGACAATTGGGCGACGCACTAAGTCAGCAAGGTCGCGGGGGTCAAAGCTAGGCACTGTAGACCTCCTGAATTTTTTCTAGGGCTGATGCCGTAACTACAATCTTGTCAGCGTGCAGTAAATCAAAAACATTTAGCTGGTCGGCTGCAATTAGTTTTAAATTTTCAATGTTGCGGCCTGATAAATAAACGTTATCTGTAGCCGCAAGTTCAGATAAAATTAATAGTGTCTTGCTTTCTGGTACTACTCCCCAACGGGCAAGCGCTGCCACTAATTCTTTAGTCTTCGGGCGAGATAGCTCGGTGCTAAATTCTTCTACTACGATCAAGTCGTCAATCCGGCTGACAAATGCTGTCCGTAGTGCTAAACGTCGCTCTTTGCGGTTCAACTTCAGGTCGAAGTCTCTGGGCTTTGGCCCAAATATCACACCACCACCACGCCACAATGGTGAACGAATAGAACCTGCACGAGCGCGACCTGTACCTTTCTGTCGCCAAGGTTTACGACCGCCACCTCTGACTTCCGAACGAGTTTTTGTACTGGCATTTCCTTGACGAGCATTGGTCAATTGCCGTACTAAGGCGCGGTGCACAATATGAGACGCTGTTTCTTCCTTGGCAACGCGTAACTCGAAGGTCGTCTCGCCCACCTGTTCTCCTTGCCAATTTTTAACTACGCTTTCAACCATTTTTGTTATTTGTCCTTTGTCATTGGTAAGCCACTGCGGTCTTGGGGTCTCCCCAAGTGAAGCATGTGGCGTCTTTTGTCATTGGTCTTTTGCCATTTGTCTTGTGTCATTTGTCCTTTAATCAATTGACTAATGACCATTGTACAGACGCGATTAATCGCGTCTCTACTACTGACCAATGACTAATGACTTCTGACTATCCCACTATTTTTGCAGGCACAACACTTACCAGAGCGCCTGGTTTACCAGGAATGGCTCCTTTAATTAGCAATAAGTTGCGTTCTGGATCGACTCGCACTATGGTCAGTTTGCGGATTGTAATACGTTTTCCACCTAAACGCCCTGCCATCCGTTTACCTGGATAGACACGACCGGGTGTTGTACCAGCACCAATAGAACCGGGTGCTCTGTGGTTTTTGGAACCGTGTGACATTGGCCCGCGACCAAAGTTGTTGCGCTTCTGGTTTCCCGCAAAGCCGCGACCTATGCTTGTACCGACGACATCGACTATTTGACCAGCGCTAAAAATATCTGCTTTAATCTCTTGACCTAAAGCATAATCACTAGAGCTATCGGTGTGATATTCATTTAAGTGACGCAATGCTGGGGCAGATGATTTAGCCAAATGACCCAATAATGGTCTGTTTAGTGCCTTGGGTTTGACTTCGCCATAACCAACTTGAATGGCAAAGTAACCATCGGTTTCTTTCGTTTTAACTTGTGTAACGGTGCATGGCCCTGCTTGAATGACAGTTACAGGAATAGACACTCCTGCTTCGTCAAATATTTGGGTCATGCCCAGCTTGGTGCCGAGAATACCTACAGACACAGTAACTGGTTCTCCTTTCTACTTGCTGACCTTGGAATTGGACTCTAGCGGACACGCTTTGTACGCATCAGTTTAGGCTAGGTTAGCCTGCAAAATTTGGAATGGCTTTAGTAAACCGCTCCAAATGCTTTCGGACACAACAAACCGTGTCCTTACTGCTTGGTGAATTTGTTTAGCTTCACTCATTAGATCACCAGAACAGCCACAAGTTTCTTCCCCTTGGGAAGGAGTAACTTCTGGAATCAATGCAAGGCGCTACAGCTTTAAGCTGTGTGCAGCAATGCTTTCGTCCAAGCAATTGCTCTGGCACTTTCTGGAGGCAGCGCTGTCGGCGGGTTTTCCGATTTATATACGCCTGAAGGGCGGCTTCCCGGAGATTGGCTACTGCCGTGTTGCAGTTGGACTTAAGCGGTTATTACCGCCCAGTATCCGTTAACTGAGACTGACGTAATGCCATAAAACCAACATTGCTGCTCAGTTTTTACTTCCTTAAACACCTTAAACTATTGTTTAAGCTTTTGCCTGCTTTTTTACAGGCACAGGAGTAAACGTACCTTAGAGCTTAGGATTAACTTTAGTTATTCTTCCATAAACTCTAATGTTGACCTGAAAGCTTTCTTAGTTTACCAGTCTACGATCGCTCTGAGTTAAATTATCCAATTTGGATTAAGTCATCAGCTTTTGATGCTAACACTACTTCAGAATGACAGTAAAAAGTCAACTTAATTTGCGTTTTTGGTCACAATCTAATAATATAAATTATTTATTTATGTTTGTCCAGTAATTTCTAGAACTATTTTTAGGGAGTGAGGGAAGCAGGAGGACAAGGAAGAATAACTATGCCCAATGCCCCATGCCCAAAAAAATGCTTTTAATCTATCGGTTCACAGTAAATAATAGAGATATCTAAGTCGGATAAGACGAAAATCTATGGCACTAATTACCACTGGCAACGGTTTAATCCGCGATCTGGAAAAGTTTGGCGCTTTGGGGGTGTATGTACCTCTGGAAGGAGGTTATGAAGGTCGATATCAGCGCCGACTACGGGCAGCTGGCTATACTACCCTCCACATTACTGCTAAAGGACTGGGTGATGTCGCTGCGTATCTCACAAGAATTCATGGAGTCAGACCTCCTCATCTTGGTAAAAAAAGTACTGGTAGCGGTGCGGCAGTAGGTCAAGTGTACTATCTGCCACCAATTCTCAATTCTCATTTAGAACAGCTACCTCCAAAGTCTAAGGGGCTGGTCTTGTGGATTATTGAAGGGCATATTCTTTCCAATCAGGAACTTGAGTATTTGACAAATTTGCCTCAACTAGAACCACGTGTAAGAGTAATCATTGAGAAGGGTGGCGATCGCTCTTTCCGTTGGACTTCTCTAGAAAAAACTCTGTTAGTTAGTTAGTCCTTTGTCATTAGTCATTAGTCATTAGTCATAAGCAAATGACTAATGACTCAATTCAATCAGCATTTCAATAATGCTGAATCGAAAACCACAAGATGCAAACAACTGCCGTGCAGCCTCGTTAGCAATTGCTGTATCTAGACGAATTTGCTTGATACCCATCTGCTGAAAACGTTCAATACTTAGCATTACCATCTGCCGCGCAATTCCTTTTTGACGGTATTCTGGCTCGACCCAGATATCATGAATAAAAGCAAATTCTTGTAATCGGTAAATTGGTATTTCTTGCTCAACTGTTGCCACCAGAAACCCGACAATTTGCCCTTCATTTTCGGATACTAGAAATATACTGCGTCCATCGCTATTTGCCAAACGTGTCAACCATTGCTCATAACGCTGTTCTGGATGCGGTAGAAAACCATACTTGGCGGAATCCCAAGACTCATGCAAAGCACAAATTTTGGCAACCATTGGTAAAACTGCGGGTACGTCAGTTATTGTAGCGGGGCGGATCAGCATAAGCTTTCAAGTACAAAAAGCACAAACAAGAAAGAATGCCTTGCAGTGAGGTATTAGTTTTTATTCACTTACTCGCAGGCATAAGACGAGAGTAATCAGAACAATGAATTAGGCGAAGGTGACATTCGATGATCACCTAATCATAAACCTTTACCACCGAGGATTTGCCACAATTAAAGCTTCTGTTGCATTACTGTCCAAGGGCTTAGAGAAAAAATATCCCTGTGCATATTCACATTTCATAGTTCTGAGGAATGCTAGCTGTTGTGCCGTTTCCACCCCTTCTACAGTCAAATCTACAGCTAGTTTTTTGGACAGAGTTACAATTATCTCGATAATATCTAAATTCCCTTGATGATCGCTGTTCGTACTAATGAAGGAGCGATCGCTCTTCAGCTGATTAATTGGAAAGCGCTGAAGACGACTTAATGAGGAATAGCCCGTACCGAAGTCGTCAATTGCCAACCGAATTCCTAAATTTCTCAGTTGCTTTAGCTTGATGATGGCTTGCTCGTTGTTTTCCGTAATTACGTTTTCTGTAATCTCTATTATCAAACTTTGTGCAGAAAGTCCAGTCTCTTGTAGGACTTGATTTAGTTGCGACAGCAAATTCTGTTGATTGAAACTCAAACTACAAAGATTGACGCTAATGGACAAGGGGCGCTTACTTAGATGCTTCCACCGAGAGAATCGCTCTTGCCACTGCTGTGTCTGACGACATGCCTCACGCAGCACCCACATGTCAATTTCTATGCCCAGTCCAGCTTCTTGCGCGGTTGGCATGAACTGCTGTGGTAAAACAATGCCCAGTTCGGGATGGAGCCAGCGTACAAGCGCTTCCAAACCAGCTATCCTGCCGCTGCTCAGTGACATTATCGGTTGATAGTGAATCCGAAACTCTTGACGGTCAATAGCTCGGCGCAGATCGTTAACCAACTGCAATTGTGCCATTGCTTGAATATGCATCTCAGTGTTAAAAATCTCATAGCGCGCTCTGCCTTGTGTCTTAGCTCGGTACATCGCAATATCAGCGTTACGCAAGAAGTCTTCTGGTTGTTTACAATCTGTCATGCTTAAGACAATGCCAATACTGGCTGTAATAAACACTTCTTGCCCGCCTATAACCACTATCTGTGCCAGTTTCTGTTGTATCCGTTCAGCAACGGCTACCGCTTGTTTGACATCTTTAATTTCCTCCAGCAAGACGATAAACTCATCTCCTCCTAGTCGTGCAGCTATATCTATAAAGCGCAAGCATTCTTGAAGCTTTTGAGCAACAGCAAGCAGTACTTGATCTCCAAATATGTGTCCCAGGCTGTCGTTGAGCAACTTGAAGCGATCTAAGTCTAGAAACAGGACAGCAAATAGATAATCTGAACGCCGTTTTGAATAATCGAGTGCCTGTCTTAGGCGGTTCATAAATAAAGCGCGGTTTGGCAGTCCCGTCAGTGCATCGTGAAACGCAAGGTGCGCCACTTGTTCTTCAGCTTGTTTGCGTTTGCTGATATTACGTAGCAACCAACGCCAGCCAATTGGCTTTTCTTGCGAGTCGAAGATTGGAGATGCCTTAATACTAGTAGGGAAGGGCGGACCAAACCGTGGCTTTAGAGAAATTTCCCAGTCATCTAGCTGTTGCAAATTGTTTAAATAAGAGATAAAGGTCTGGCGTTCTTGTTGAACAATAAAGAGAACTAATGGTTTACCGATTAGATATATTTGGGGCACAGAAAACATGGTTGCTGCTGCATAGTTAACCTCTTGGATCTTGCCTTTGGTATCAGTTACCAAGTAAGCATCCGGCGCCAAATCGAATAATTCTTGGTAACGCTGGCGCTCTTTCTCTGCTGTCGCTGTTGTTGCTTCTAGCTGCTCAAAGACAACCAATAGTTCTTCTACTGCAATTTGGAGCGGCTCGAAAGTTTCTATTATTAACTCTTGTTGTAAGTTCGGTTCAGTTTCAGTGCGCTGCAATAGTTCTTGTACCCATGAGCGCAATTTCTGTATTTGTTGACTAAACTTATCTATGTTCATAAAATTAATTTGCCAACAGTATCTGCACTGTCAAAACTGCTTTAAAAGATTCGCTATGACGTGGTTACAAGAGTACTACTAATTCTCTAACTCTGTAAGTGTCTGATTAGGATAGCTCAAAGATCTCTGCCTTCGTTAGCGACATAGCAGAAAATTCTGAGCGCCGTCAGCCAGCACTCAGAACTTTCAATTCTAAGAAGCGTCAGCCCCTTCGGGGAATTCAAAATTCAAAATTCAAAATTCAAAATTCACGCATTGAAGACTCCACAGATGAATCTGGGGGCTTGAGTAATGTTGCCGAGCATTTATTCCTGTCCATGAATAAATTCAGGGGCTTGTATCCTTTTCTTTTTCGGTCACTTTTCAAGACAGGCATCCAAGCTTCGAGAGAAGTTCAGTTCGTCGTCGCGATCGCATCTTTGTAGGAGAAGCCATTGCCGTCAGCCGACGCTCTGACTTCTTTATCAAGTGGCTTGGAAACCAGCTATTAGAGCGCTACCTCACCAGAGCAAATATATTTTTGCTCAACTTCCAAATTTCGGTGATCAAAACCCAGAGGGCTTTGATCACCGAGCTTGCTTTTATGAGTTTCTACCTTTTGATTCGTATGCAATTCTCATAATATATTATTTATCAAGCAATTACAATGTTATTATTGTACTTAACAACATTGGGTGGGTTTAAGGAGAATGGCTGGCAAAAGCCGCAAGTTTTGTGGTGGGGTCGCGCATTCCCATTACAAAACTGTACTTCCGACTTCTTTAATTCTTTTTTGCGTACGAATCAAGAATGCACACACTAGAAAAACTTCAATCTGCCCTAAACTTACTCAAAACCAAACGAATAGAAATCACTTGTGAAGGTTGGTATCTACAAGACTGCTGGCTAGTGCAAGTCAAGCCAGGAGGCAATGCCCGAACAGATCGCAAATATTGGCAAGTCAGAAGCCGTCAAGCAATCTTTAATGGTAAGACGCTTAAACACTTAAAACAGGATCAACTAGAGGATTACAGAACTGCGATCGCTCGTGGTCGGCAGTTAAAGCAGATTGACCGCCAAATTCAGAAGCTTCAACAGCAACTTGAACGACTGATGTTAGAGCAACAGATTTTAGAGGTGATTCGTACTCTTAACTTCAAAGCTCAGGAAGTTCAAGACGAAGATGGACATTGATATGATTTACGGATTCGCCCCTATCGAACTATCGACAATAAGATTGATGGCGCTGTACTAATATTGGTTGATATTGATGATCTCAAACGCAATCGCGCTCAGTTGATAGAAGTAAGAGATTATGCTAAAGCGATGGTAGAAACCGTGGGATCGCCTATGCTGGTACTGAATCTTGATTTGCAAGTGATGGTTGCAAATCTTTCTTTTTATGAAACGTTTCAGGTTTTGCCAGCCCAAACCGAGCAGCATCTCATCTTTGAGTTGGGCAATGGAGAATGGAACATTACTAAATTGCGATCGCTATTAGAAGAGATTCTTACCAGTAATACCCAGTTTCAAAATTTTGAGATCGAGCATGATTTTAGGCAAATTGGGCACAAAATCATGCTAATCAATGCTGGGAAGATGCCTGTACTCAGCAATACGCAAATGATTCTGTTGGCAATCAAGAACATTACCCCTAATTAACGTGAGTTCGACGATTAGAAAAAGGCAAAAAGCTGCCCAAAAAACCTTCGATTGATGTTTACCCAAAAGATTTGCCTGCACTACCTCCTGCCATTTTTTAGTTCGTCGAACTTACGTGATATCTGAAATGGTTATAAGATTTAGAGCTATGGTAAACAGCCGTCTATTTATAACCACTCCAGAAAGAAACAGCAATCGCACCAGCAAAATCGTTATTGCGCTATGTGCAACTTAAATGCTCATTAGCTGATAAGTTTTTTCGTAACTCCACGCAATCGGGTTAACACTGGCTTTGCCCAATTTCCACCTAGCAAATCGTGCAGCAGAGTATAAAAACAAGGGATGATAAATAATGTCAGCATCGTTGCGATCGCCATCCCAAAAAAAACTACAATCCCTAAAGGCTGCAAAAACTCAGAACCTTCACCAATGCCCAATGCCAAAGGAAACAGTCCCAAGATAGTAGTGACTGTAGTCATGATAATTGGGCGCAAACGTTGAGGAGCAGCTTTCACGATCGCAATTTGGCGAGTACAACCAACTTCTTCCCGAATTTGATTCGCCAGTTCCACCATCAGAATCCCTGCGTTCACTACAATTCCCACCAGCAGGACGACACCAACAATTACAGTTGCGCCAATTGCAGTTTGGGTAATGTAAAGTCCAAAAATTCCCCCAGCTAACGCCAGTGGTACGGTGAACATAATTACCAATGGGTCAATCAGCGAGTTGTATTGTACCGCCATGACTACAAAGATTAAGAACGTTGCCAACGCTCCCAAAGTTTTTAAAGCATCCTGAAGTTGCTGATTCGTTTCTTCGGCAGAACTAGGCACAATGGAAACACCATCAGGTAAGTCTACATCTTTAAGTACCTCGTTGACTTCTGCGATCGCTTCACCAAGACTAGCTCCCTCACTGAGATTTCCGGCGACAATAAAAGCTTGGCGCTGATTAATCCGTTGCACCTCACCAGGCGCTTGACCTTCTTGAATCTTCGCAACATTAAAAAGGCGGATTAGTTGATTGTTTTCTGTAAATAGCGGTAATTGCTCTAACTGGGAAGGACGCCCAATCGCTTCTTTATTTAGCTGCACCCGCACATCAACTAAACGATTACCGCGTTGAATTTGCGTGGGAACTGAACCTTCAATTGCTGTTTGAACTGTTGCACCAATTTGCTCGGCGCTCAACCCTAAAGCTGAAACCCTTTCCCAATCCGGGCGAATTTGAATTTCCGGTTGCCGGGGGTCGGCATCTGGTCGGAATGTCGCTAATTTTGCCCTTTCCTGCAATGCTTGCAGCACTTGAGCGCCTGCTTGCGTTAAGTTTTCTTCGTTCTCACCTTGCAGAACCACGTCAACTTCTGACCCTTGCACTGGAGAATTACTCAAGATTAAACCCCGCACCTGACCTGGATTGAGGCGTAGCAGAATTCCTGCTAAGTTGAGTTTGTTAAATTCCTGAGTTACTTTTTTGACGAAAGCTTCGACATCTGTGCCTGGTTTCAGATTGATAGTGCTACTGGCACGTAAAGGATTTTCTGTAGTACTGCTGCCAAATAAATTACCACCCACAGTTGTAAAAGCAGACTCGGTTTCTGGTTGTTTGAGCAAAATGTCATCGACAATTTGCATAACTTTTTGAGAAGTTACTAAAGGTGTACCTGGAGGAAACTGCGCTCTCAAGTTAGCTTGTCCGGTACTGATCCGGGGTAAAATTTCTTGGGGAATTTGACCAAACATGAAGAAGCTACTGCCGCCTAAAATTACTAAAGCAGCAGTTACTACGAAAAAGCGATAGCGTAAGACCTTGGTTAAGAAGTTACCGTATCCCCGCGTAGCATCTTCAAATCGCTGATTAAACTGTCTAAGCAGCCAAAATTCACTAATCCGACTAGACCAGCGGATTCCCAAAAGTCGAGAAGACAGCATTGGCACTACTGTAATCGCAACCATAAGAGATGCTGCGACTGCGAAGCTAATTGTCAAAATCAGTTCATTAAATAGCAGTGCAATAAAGCCGCCAATTAAGAGGAATGGCACTACAGAAACTAAGTTGGCACCTGTAGCAGCAACTAAAGCAGATTCTACTTCTTGGGAAGCAGTAGTCGCACTGTCAATAAAGAATTTAGAATTACCCAGCCTCCCCTGCTCCCCCTGCTCCCCCTGCTCCCCCCTCTCTCTTTGATTGGGAGTCATCCCCGCTTTTTCGGAAATGTTCTCCAAGATCACAACCGATGTATCAATTGCTTGACCGACTCCTAATGTCAGACCTGCCAAACTAAACACATTCAAGGTTAAACCAAATATTCTCATTAAAGCGATCGCCGCCAAAGTACACAGCGGAATCGTCAAACTAATAATGAATGTTTGCCTGAACGATCCCAAAAATAACAACACTGCTGCTGCTGCTAACAATGCCCCGGAAATCCCGGAAAAGATAACATCATTTAAAGAATTGCGGATGAAGACAGATTCATCTGTGGTGGGACTCAAAGTCATGTCTGCTGGAATTAAACCCGATTGTCGTAATTGTTCAATTCGCCGCTTAACAGCATCTACAACTGTGATTGTGTTGGCTTCAGGCTGCTTTTGGACTGAAAATTTCACCGCAGGCTGACGATTTAGATAAACAAATACTCGCTGTTCTTCTGTATCGTCAATTACCTCAGCAAAGTCTCGCAAGTAGACGCGGCGGGAAGGTGTAGGGGAAGTAGGGGAGGCTGGGGAGGCAGGGGAAGCAGGAGAAGCAGGGAGAGAGGAGACTTCTAAGGAAAGGTTTTCAATTTCCTTGGCATTTTGGAAGCGTCCGACAGTGCGAGTCAATGGCTCGGTATTTTGCCCCAGAATCCTACCACCAGAAGTATCTTGGTTACGGGCTGTTAATTCATCTAAGACATCATTTAACCCGACACCCAAAGCTTGCAATCGGTTTAAGTCAACAAGCACTCGTACTTCTTCCTCTGCGCCACCAGATACATCAACGGAAGCGACTCCCGGCACGACACTGAGTTCACGGGTTAACTCTTCATCAGCAAATACGCGTAAATCTTTACCTGGCAATGAAGCAGAGGTCAGCGCCAATTCATAAACCGGCAATTGAGAAGGATCGACTTTGAATAATCGCGGCTCCTCTATTGTATCTGGTAGTTGTCCTCGATTTCGGTTAAAAGCAGCAGTTGCATCGTTTAGAGCTTGGTCAATATCGCCTCCTGGTTGGAAGTATAAATCGAGGCTTACCTGTCCTTCACGGGTGCGGGAGAAAACTTGCACTACATTCTCGGTTGCTGATAAAGCTTCTTCTAAAGGTCTGGTGATTTCATCTACTGCTACTTCTGGTGAAATACCAGGGGCTTCTAGCCGAACGCCAATTCGGGGATAAGTAATTGACGGCAGGAGATCGACTTGGATCGTTGTGAGAAAAAATACCCCAATGACAATTACTGCCACAGTGAGCATGAGTGTGCCAATGTGTTGGCGGATAGCGATCGCACTCAGGCTAAATCCGCTATTGCCATTATTTGCTTGTTGCATGATCCTAAGTGATAAGTGTTAAATGCCGACTACTGAGTACTTTTTTCTTTGGTATGGTGATTATTGCTCACCCGACTACTACTTTTCTGAAAGAATTGAAAGACTTACAGTGTCACCTTCTTTTAACGGCTTACCACTACGAACAACATAGCGCTCTCCCGCTTGCAAACCGGATAAAATTTCCACTTTGCTATCAGCCCTTTTTCCTAAGGTGACAGCACGCGTCGCTACTTTCGTCTTGCCATCTGTGTCTTTCACTACAAATAGCATCCCTGACGGGTTTTCTTGCTCTTTTCCTGCTTCCTTTGCTGCCCCTGCTTGTTTTTGAATAGCTGTTTGCGGCACTACTACCCGCTGTTGAGTCTGGTTTTCAAAGTTGACTCGCGCCAGTAGTCCACTGCCAATATTACCTTGAGTGTTAGGAATCAATACCTCTACAGGTATCAAGCGAGCTGTGGCATCGGCAGCTGGGGAAATGCGCGTAACTCTGCCAATTAATACTTGTTTGGGGAAGGCATCTAAGCGCACTTGTACAGACTGTCCAACCTGAATTTGTGCTAGTTCTAATTCGGAAACTTGGACGACGACTTTGACACGGTTAAAGTCGCCAATTTTCAAGACTTCGTTACCTGCTTGCAGCAAGTTGCCTGGTTCTGTCACCTTTTCTGTGACTACGCCAGTGATCGGAGATACCAGCTGAGTATAAGACCTGCGCTCTTTGGTTTGAGCAACCAATGCCTGTTGAGCAAGTACTCTACCTTGGGCGGCAGCAACAGCTTGCTGTTCTGTCCGAACTTGTTCTTGGGCTGCCCGGAGTGCCTGGGCGGCTGTTTGTGCCTGGGTACGTGCTTGCTGGGCAGTTTGTTCAGCGATCGCTCCAGCTTTGAAGAGTTTTTGCTGCCGCTGTGAGTCTGCTTGAGCTTGTACTACTTCTAGGCGCGCCCGTTCAACGTCTGCACGAGCATTGCTTACCTGATTTGTTGCCCTAGCTACTTCTGATTTGAGGGCTGCTAGCTCTGCTTCTACCTGCTTTAATTCGGTCGAAAGTATCGCATCATCTAACCGCCCGACGTTTTGCCCAAGCTTTACTGCATCGCCGACATCAAGGTTCAAAGCCAACAACCGAGCTTCTACTTGCGATCGCAGTGACACAATTCGGAAGGGTGTTGTATTACCTGTGTATTCTGGTTGTGTTTGTAGCGTATCAGTTCGAGCGATCGCTACATCTACAGCTGTCGCACCACCACGTTGTCCACTTCCAGGACTCTGAGATTGTGCATCAGCCGGTTCTTCCTTGGATAGCGCTCCACAATTCGCTGTCAGCAGTCCTATGCCCAGCAGACAGGGAATCAATAATATGGATGCAAAAGGGGAAGACACCTTTGTGTCAAAACTATTTTTTACATCTGCAACAGTCACATCAGTCTTCATAACTGAGTTTAACTGGGTATTAATTACCTGGTTAGCAGCTGCCAAAGGTGAGATTTTCGCCTGCTTGTGCGGCTTATTTCTGTCCAAAATCATTTATTTTTCTCGTATTTGGTGAGCTTTTTGGGTTAAACAGCCGTGCATTACCAAGTAATTTTGAGACATTATCAATAGTGAAAAGCGGCGAGAGTCAATTGGCTATCTTCTTGCAGAATTTTGTATCAAAAATTACTTTTTATTTTAAAAAAATTCTCACCACTTTAACTCATTAAATTGAGTCGCCCGCTTTCTAGCTGACAATGCAATTATTAACTTAGTATAAATATTTTTAAATTTCTTGCAATCTGCCCTTAGTAGAAGACTTGTATTTACTGAAGATACGGGACTTTCACACCCCTACTTCTAATCTAAGCAGGATTGAGTAATTATATTTAGACATAGCTCAGATGCACGATTTGCCTGATAGAGATAGTTTGATTTGTGGTGCAGCAGTTATAGCAGTTAATGATTGGTCAATATTTAGAAAAGAGAGTGGATTATATCGATCTCGTGGGTGCGGTTCACTAGAGCCTCACCCGTTTTGAGACTAGCCAGCATCTAGCTATTAACCGCTTATATAACTTTTTATAACAGTTTTTCAAACCTTTTTCCCAGAAAGTGAGTTGTTATGTCATCATGGGAAGTGAAATGAGAATTAATTCGGCGACAGTGTTTGTTTTTAGTATTGACAGGCTTTTCCCTTTTGGTATTACAGACTTCTCTCCGAAATCTAAATCTCTACAAACTTATGATTTTGGAGACATTTGATGTCAATTTACGTAGGTAACCTCTCCTATGATGTTACACAAGATGCGCTAAGTGCTGTATTTGCAGAATATGGTGCTGTAAAGCGTGTTCAACTACCCACTGACCGTGAAACAGGTCGTTTACGCGGCTTTGCTTTCGTGGAAATGAGTTCAGAAGATGAAGAAGCAAAAGCCATTGAAGCTCTTGATGGTGCTGAGTGGCTTGGTCGCGACCTCAAAGTAAATAAAGCCAAGCCCAAAGAAGACAGAAGTGGTGGTTCCTTTGGGAACCGAGGTGGTGGCGGCTACAACCGTAGCAACAACCGCTACTAAGCTTAATTGAATTTAGAAAAGGCTCAGGCAGGAATGCTTGAGTCTTTTTTATGCAAAACTTTGACTTTAAATAATCTCAAGCAATTACTTCTCATACCGCACTGATGATTTTCTAACCACAGTGCCCTGATGAAAGATCATTTTCCATTGATCGTTGTTTAATTTCCAGATGGAACTTCGCAACGAATGAACAGGTTGTTCACCAGATATATGTCTGACTATACGATAAGTTACTAAAATAACCCCTGTTGCTAAAACTAACGTTTTGAATTCTGTTATCAATCTTTGAGTCAGGGGTTGGATGGGTTCATTCTGCAAGCTTTCGATAATTTGCTGTTTATTAAAAACACGCCCTGAGATTCCCAATTCAATGAACTCGTCAGCAAGTAAATCCATGATATCTTTAGCTGACTTTCGGACATCAGGTTGAAGCAAACGCTCCTCCAACTCACGAAAAAGTGATTCTTCTAAATAGTCTGCTTTCATATATGTTTTGAAGACTAAATTGGATAGTGGCAAGTATGATTAGGCGATCGCTACTAATTATATTTTGCTGACCCCCAAAATCGAGATTTAGGCATTATCAAACAGCAGCGAAAACCAAACGTTAAGTTAATTGTCGTTTTTTTTCCCGATCTTCAACCAGGGTCTGACCAGTTTTTTCTCAATAATTCTCTGAAAGCCTCTTGACAAAACAGTTACAGGCTTAACTTGTCACCAATGATCATAGTTCTATATTTACGTATCAAGGAGCAATAGTATTAAAATCACTATAAATCCCAAAAAAGCTAGTTTTGTGATTTTATATGTAGTAAATAAGACATTTTTTAATTAATGCTTAGGCTGCTCAATAAAGAATACATACGCTAGTTATTTAAAGCGTCCTATAGAATTGAGGATACAGGTTATGGCTCTCATTGATGAAGTTAAACAGGTTTGCTCGCGCCTAGCCTCTGTTGGTTGGCGAGACTTGCTACTCGAGCAAGGGCTAGATATCACCGCAACAAACCTCCAGCAGGAATTAACTAAAGAACTATCAGCTATCAATCGTCAGATAGTAGGGTTTGAAGATTTTGCCTTTGAAGGGAAACGAGGAATAGAAGCAGGAAATGCATCTCGGAGTTTGCTGTTTCATGCCTTGGCTTCACCTAATGTTGTAAGTGCCAATCTCAGTGCATATCCCACCCTAGCGGAACTCGAAATTATTGAAAATTTTGTTTATGGAGTGGAGCCTCCTTCTTTACAAGATTTGCAAGTTATGGCTCCAAGACAACCGTTAGCGATTGCTGTGTTTGCTTGTGAATATCGCCCGGCTTCGGAAACTGTCCACCGTCAGCACGCTGATCTATGTTTTTCGCGCACAGGTGTGGCGCGAGTCGGAACCGCTCAACCACTATATAGTGATAAACTGCGCGGATTTATCCCAGCCGTGGAAGATGACTTAAAAGAGACTTTTCGCGTCTTGCCAACACGTTATTCTGCATATATTGCAGTTCAACGCACTGGTAATCGAGATGCCTTCGGCCCGTTGCGTTTTCAGGATGGAGATAATAGCAGACTATTCTGGGTTCCCCTGCACAAGCTATTCAACGGTACAGAATGCATTCGTGGTTTTGACTTACAGGTAACTTTGAATGCTCATCATGTCAATCAAAAACTGCGGCGAATTCATTTAGTGCTCCAAAACACAGGGTGGGGTGAACCAGACATTAGCAACCCGCCATTTATTTTTACAGAAGGCATTGCTGAATTCACAACAGTGTCTGATTTTGGCACAGGGCTTTTAGTTCCAGTTGTTCAGCCAAATCTTATTGAAGCAGCTACTTATCAAGGAAAGCTGCTCACCTTTAAGGTTCCACCGAATAGTCCAACCCTATCTTCTAGCCTAGCAATTCCTGCGGATGAAACGACAGAAGCAAGACACGCTCCAGAGTATGTTCATGTCCGCCATAAAATATTGCCCAATGGTCAACAAGAAAATCTTAACGACCAGAAAGATGTGGAAGCGGTTGTGAAAGCAGGTGGGTACGATGCTCAACACTACCTTGACTTTACAGGCGATGGGTCGATTGAAGCAATATGTCCAGAGTTAGCGGTGGCAATTCCTCGCAACGTGCCAGCCTATTCCCTGGTGACAGCACCAGATTTTTTCCCCAGTTGCGACCAGCGAGAGCTATTAGAATGGACAGAGCAGTCAGTACCTAGCAAACTCAGACAGAATCTCTGGCGAGTTTCCCCAGAAACATTATCTGACAATCGCTTTGCTCCCAACCTGCAATTAGAAGATGTTGATTTTCGACCAGAAGATAAAACTGTAACTGCAATTGTCTCTTTACCCCGTCAGGATTCGGTGCGACAAATGCCGTTGACTGGTTCCCCAACAATCCGACAAGCATATCTTCCAGATGCGGCAGCTGGAGTGTTTGCTCCTGGTTGGGATGTGAGTTTTGATCGCACCAACGAAGTGGAACACTTAGCAAGCTACGGCTTAGGCAGTCCTTTTCCAGAGGACTCCAAACTTTGTGCTGCACTTAGTACATTTTGGCCCGCTGTAGCTCCTGATGCAGCCCGGACGTTTCAGCCAAATCCTATTTGGCCCACCGTTAGCCCGTTAACAGATGCAGAAATTGGTCAGGTTGGCAATTTACCGTGGGATGGAATCTCTGGGCCTCGACGCGTCACCAAGGATGGCGAAGAGTTGATAGAGTATTCAGATTTTGCTCATGCAGATTATGTAGAGAGTTCTTTGCAGAAGAAATTTTCGCTCTCATTGACAGCTAAGGTTGATGTACGTGAATACGAAGCCAGAGTGTTGGCAATGGCGAATGTTTACGAAGTCTTAAGGATCAGACCTGAAGATAGGGGAAAATGGAGCGTGTTTTCGTTCCAACCAGTGCAACCGACCAATTCTGAATTACAACAGGCACAAACTCAAACACAAACTAGGCTTGGTGGAAATATCTATCGGTTTGAGATTTATCGTCATGGAAATTCATTTTTAGACCCAGAAAATTCTCGAAAACGCTTAGTTAAAATCGAAGAAACTGTGACGCTGTTTGTTACACCAGTGAATATTCTGTTGAAACGCGGCAATGGAACCTGGTCTAGAAGACGTGTCTAATCCTGATGTAATTGTAGTTGGGGGTGGGCCCGCAGGTTGTGCTGCTGCTATTGGCTGCGCCCAATTTGGGCTAAAAGTTATTCTGATTGAGTCGAAGCCATTTCCTCGTACACACCCTGGTGAAACATTACACCCTGGTGTTGAACCACTACTTAAGCAGTTAGGGGTACTTGAGCCAGTGTTAGCAGCTGGCTTTCTTCGCCACCAAGGAAACTGGGTACAGTGGTCAGCCGAAAGCGAGTTTGTTCCTTTTGGCGAAGATGATTCGGGAGCATGGCTCGGATTTCAAGCTTGGAGAGCCGATTTTGATGCAATTTTGCTTAATCGGGTAAGAGAAATCGGTGTTAAGGTTATACAACCTTGCCGCGCTTCCCGTTTAGTTATGGATGGGTGCAGAGTAACTGGCGTTGAGACATCCCAAGGAACTTTTTGGGCAGCTAAAATCATTGATGCTGCCGGAGATCATCATTGGCTGGCTCAACAATTAGGGTTACAAATCCAATATCACTCTCCGCGTCTGATTGCATATTATGGTTATGTAACAGGAGAATGCCCAGTGCGAGATCATGCCCCAGCGATCGTTGCTGACTCCTGTGGTTGGACGTGGACTGCGAAAGTGCGATGTCTACGACGGGCTACGCCTACCCAACTTTATCAATGGACGCGCTTATCATTTGTAGAGCAAAAAATCGCAAAAGACTGGCTACCTAATGAATTCCTTGGGTTAAAGATTTACCAAGCAATGCGGGCCGCTAATGTTACATGGCGAATTGTTTCACAACCAGCCGGCTATGGTTACTTTCTTGTTGGGGATGCAGCAATGGTACTTGACCCAACATCAAGTCATGGCGTTCTCAAAGCAATTATGTCTGGTATTTGGGTTAGCCATTCAATAGCATCAGAACTGTTAGGTAATCTTACACAACAACAAGCTATTGACCATTACTGTTTATGGATTCATAACTGGTTTCGACACGATGTAAAAAACTTAAGTAGCCTAATTGCTAAGTTGCCTAGTCCTCCCTTTTGGATCTAAGCAAATAGAAATTTTCTATATCAATAAAGGCATTACTCAGAAGTCAACACCACACCAATTGCAATCGCTGATGGGGAGCCGTTTTGGAACGCATATCTGAACCAGTGGTAGCTTTGGGTTAACTTTAGGAGCGGGTGTACATCCATCAGTGAGAGATAAAGATAAATTTATTTTTGTAAATTAGAAATTATACTGAAAATTTAGAAATAATGTGGATAAAAAGTTGACTTCGGTACTGAGCTTATGGGGAAAGAATGAATCATACCTATCAAGATTAAGCGTAGGCATAGCCTGCCGTAGGCATCGCCTGCTCAAAAATCATGTTTTCCAACCCCATTTTCATCAATGTTTTAAGTATGTTTGCTTATTGACCGTCGCTTCGCTCCAATTCAAAATTCTTGCATTCAAAATTCAAAAATAATTGAGACCCCGCCCTTAAGGGCGAGGACTATTTTTCCTACATTTTTAAATTGCATGAATTTTGGATTTTAGTTTGGATTGGAGCAACGGTCTTGCACCAATTTACAACTAATAGTAACTATTTATAAATTTTATGAGCTAGGTTTTTAGTATGATGTCTGTGATGTCTCCTATGATGAACTTTAGCAGATTTTACGCTAGTATGATGGATAGTTTTAGCTTGAGCTTGAGATGAAAAAGCGGTTACAGGCGCAGCAAAAATTAGAGCCAAAAGTAAAGCTTTAGCGAACTTATTCACTTGAAAATCCTCATCAGGTAATCAACAATTTAACTATCCGATAGACGTATGTCATAAGTTTGTAATTGATATGAATCTTTCATGTCTATTTTTACATCTATCAAATATAAAACTTACGTCAATACTGTTCGGGTAAGGCAAGAAACGCGATGAATCGCCGTCTCTACAATGATGATTTATCGCATCTTTAGCGAGCTAGAATTTTCATCAAAAAACCTTAACCGAATCGTATTGGATCTGACGTGAACCTATCTCACTATTCTAAAAATCCCTACTTTTTGTCGTAAAATATGCTTCAAAACCTTAATTTTTCGTTTTCATTTCTCAATAAGTTTAAGTTTTGTAGCACAAAGATTATTAGTAGGATAGGTTCGTGGAATACTTAGCTAAAAAATACTTGCTGGCATTTCAATCTTAAATGTAACAATTTAGATATCATCCAAATAACTGTAATTTGGCTATGATACCTGGGTTAATTTTGATTAAAAAATGCTGAGAGCCATCAATTCTTCTGCTACGTCAAAGTTAGCTGTGACATTTTGCACGTCATCCAAGCTTTCTAGAGTATCAATTAACTTGAAAAGCGATCGCGCCCGCTCGGGATCGGTAACTTCTACACTATTACTAGGAATCCAGCGCAATTCGGCATCAGTTACCTTAAAGCCTTGATTTTTGAGTGTTTGACTAAGGGTTTCTAAATTTACAATATCAGTAAATACCTCAGCCATCTCATCTTCAGTCATCTCATAAGACTGGGCACCGCCTTCGAGGGATGCTTCTAAAAGCTGTTCTTCGTCAAGTACACCCTGCACTACACAAACGCCTTTTTGTTCAAACATCCAGCTAACGCAACCTGTTTCACCAAGATTGCCACCATTTTTACTAAAAGCTACACGCAAGTCAGCAGCAGTGCGATTGCGATTATCTGTGAGGGCTTCAATTAAAATCGCTACACCACAAGGGCCATAACCTTCGTAGCGAATCGTTTCAAAGGTAGCATTATCGCCGCCAAAAGTCCCTGCACCTTTAGCGATCGCTCGTTCAATATTATCATTGGGAATACTCGCAGCCTTTGCTTTGTCAACTGCCGTGCGAAGTTGAAAATTCAGCGCCGGATCTGGTACACCGCTTCTAGCCGCAACGATAATCGCCCTAGATAACTGAGTGAAGGTTTTTCCCTTTTTTGCATCTACTACCGCTTTCTGGCGCTTAATATTTGCCCATTTACTATGTCCTGCCATAATTTGAAATTATCATAACTTTATTCAAGATTAGGATATACCTAGCTTTTGTCTCAATGCAAAGGTGCATTTGGTAAAAATTCGCCAATATAATCATTCAAAGCAACCCAGCAGCACTGAGATTTGATTTTCGGCGTTGCAGAACAGTGGGATGAATTGGGGCAAGCAGGGGAGGCAGGGGAAGCAAGGGGAGAATTTTGGAAGTTACTAAATCATCCCGCAACTATGCAACGCCTGATTTTCAAGTGAGATGAGGAATGGTGTAGTTCAATTACTTCGTATCCCGTTTAGATAACAAAAGGTTTAAGTTCCGTGTTATGCCACTTTTGTTCAAACCGTTCTGTAATCAACGGTCTGATGATAAACCTGGGCGGGCTACCATCGAGAACATCAATCCGCACACATGAATAAGGCAGTCGGTTCTGGAAATTGTAGTTATGACGGCCCACAAATAGCGTTGAATCCGCAACTTTCCGAGTGGATTTACCTGCAATCTCAGCAAAAGTTTCCATCAATTCAGTTCCTTCTCGCCGTTGATAGCGGGGACGATGACCGCTACCACCAGAGATAATACAGTTAATGTGCGAGTCTGCAAATCCGGTATTAGTTGTGCAAAGATGCTCTAAACAGTGAGCGTGTCCATTTAAAATCAAATCGACTATGGGACGTTCTTTAATTAGAGAACCAAGAGTTTCTGCTACTTGTTCAAACACCCAGCGCAAACGGTGGCGAACCGCCAAGGTTTGTGCCTGATTCCATTTGGTAGCTTCTGTGACGTAAGGAGGATGGTGGAAAAAGATTACACGTCCGCGCACTTGGGAGGTATTCCAAGATTCGATTAATCTGCTTCGCAACCATTCAAGTTGTTCAAAGTCGATCGCAGGCATTTGATGAGATGCTAGTTGTTTTTCAATGTCGATTTTGATTTCGTTTATTTGGTCTAATTTGGCACTAAGGTCATCAAGTTGTTCCGCTTCGGTGGGTTTATCAGGGTTGAGGCGATCGTATATTCCCAAAATCTCTAATTCTTCTCGATCTATTTCCTGGCGACGCTTTTGTAATTGCCGACGGTAAATTTCCCCCTCTTGAGTTGCAGGTAAAGGTGATGGTGTATTAAAAGTATTAGAATCGAGTGCAAAAAAGTCAATCCCGCCGTAACGAAAGGTGTAATAGCGATTGGGTAAACGGGTAAACTGTCCAGGTTCATAACGCAAACAGCGCCCTGTGTCGGTCTTTGCAGTGTAGTGCCGATCTAAATGATGTTCTAACTCTTGTGGAGATATCGCCTGAGTATAGTCCATAAATGCTCGTGCATAAGCATTACCTTGATACGATCCATGCCAGCCAATCTCGATATCTTTATAGCGAAACAGGCGACGTAGTGACGATGTTGTGCCAGTAAATAAACGGTACATCAACGGCACATCGTAGTAATCATGATTACCAAGTACTGGCAAAAACGGTAGATTAAACACCATGCGGTCATAAGGAATGCCTTTCGGGTTGTCACCACCGACAAGAAATTCCCGGTAAGGCTCAATAAAGTTTGTTGAATAATATTCTTGGGAACCCACCACATAGATGACATCGCCAGTATGCAACACAAAGCTGCAATCATCGCGGTGAGTCAGCATCAGTTCGGCAACTTTTCGTTGGGGGTGGTGTCGAGAATGGGATTTAGTACCAGAATCACCGATAACCATAAAGGAAAATTCTGGATTATCCTGTCTGCGATCGTCAATAACTATACTAGTTTGGTCAATTCCCCGTTGCACAAAACTTGGATGCATCCACCGCACCCGTTCCTTCATCTTTTGAATTTTCACAGGAATCGGTGGATCAAAAATCAATTTCATGGCTGATAACTCTTGAATGTCTTTAGAAGATGTTTGAAAAGTCCAAAAATAAGTTATACTGCAAAGATTTCATGGATGATGAGCAACACCAACATAGTATATATGTATGTTTATTCTTCTTTATGATAATTGTCTTGTTTAAGGTGTTACGAAGGCAGATTCAGGCAAATTCCTTCCCAGTAGCTGAACAGCAGGCAATCAGAGTTTTATTTATTGGCAACAGCTATACCTATTTCAACGATCTTCCTTTGTTGACACAACAGTTGGCTGCTTCAAAGAAAGCACCTAAAAAATTAGAAACTGAAATGGTTGTGATTGGTGGAGCTACACTCAAAAACCACTGGAAACGTGGTGAAGCACTCAGGCTTTTGAAAGCAAAACGCTGGGATTACGTAGTACTGCAAGAGCAAAGTACTTTACCAATTACCAATCCCAAGGAAATGTATAAGTACGCTACTCTGTTTGATACTGAAATTAAACGAGTTAATTCCCAAACAGTGTTTTACTTGACTTGGGCAAAGCAAAATCAACCAGAAACGCAACAGATATTGACTGATGCTTACATGAGCATTGCTAAAGAACTGAAAGCTAAAGTTGCACCTGTGGGAATAGCTTGGCAAAAAATTCAAGAAGCGAATCTGAAATTAAACCTTTACAGTTCGGATCAAAGCCACCCTAGCCCGATTGGATCGTATGTAGCAGCATGTGTATTCTATATAACATTTTATGAGAATAGTCCCGTAGGCTTGAGTCGCCGTATATATAGTAGTAATGCTAGTACTCCACAACAAAGTAATAGAATTGAGTTGGAAATAAGTGAAACAGATGCCCAAATGATTCAACAATTAGTTGAGTACATCGTCAAAAAGATATAGGAACAGCCTGTTGTGTGGTTTAAAGGATAAGAGAAAGTTTTTAGCCTGCACTCAGACTTTTCACTTTGAAATCAACTTGGCTTTAGATAATTTAGTGAAGCTAGTACCGCAAGGCGGAAGTCAAAAGTCAAAAGTCAAAAGTCAAAAGAATTGTATTCCGGACTTTTGCGCCATTTGAAATGGTATGTTTATTTACGCCGTGCTGTACTGGCGTAATTACTGCGTTAGTTTTTTGGGGTAGGTGGGTAGTATAAATTACCTAAAAACTAATTTGGTATATAGCAATGTTCAAGACTAAATTATCAGAATCCCGTACTTGGGGGGAACTTAATACCTCAAAGTTCATGGATCGCCATATTGCGGCGATCGCAGCTTTAATTTTAATTAGCCTACTCACTTCATTGAGTGGTATACCAGTTGACCATAGCATCTCTAACGCCTGGGAAGCCTTTCTCTGGGGATTGGCAAATCCAGTAATTAGCTTGAATTGTTTAGTTGGTATTGTTGCCATTGGCTTACTCTCATCTATGTTTGTTCGTGGGGCTGCGATCGCTGGATGTTTTGTTTTCGCAACAATTTTGGGTATTGTAATTCATTTATTTCAGCTAAATTTAACAGGCACAGAAATAGCCATCGCCATTTCTATCATTGTTTTTGGTACTATGCTGATGATGCCAAATCAACTAAACTTTTTGGTGCTTGCTCTGGTGGGCATCAGTGCTGGTTTATTTCAGGGTTACGCTAATGCTAAATCTATTACTGGAGTAGGAATGATACCAGTAATTGCTTATGTACTAGGCATTACCTTAACTCTGTTTGCGATTGCCATGAGTGCCAGAGAAATTGGTGTTGCGATGGGTATGGGAGAAATAAACCGAATTTCACCTTGGAAAATCAGCCTTGCTGGCTTCGCTTTTTGTGCGATCGGCATCGTGTTTTTGAGCAATTCGATAAATTAAATCACATATTTCAATTCGGTGGATACATTCATTTGTGGGGGCGTACAGCTGAAGTGTGCGTCCCCACTGCATGTTCAAGAGAAATACAGTTCAGTTAAGAAAATTATCTGTTGAGACAAGCTGTTCTTGAACATGGAAAGCAGCACCATTCTTTATGTTTTAATACATTACGCTGTTGGTAACGCACCCTACATATCTTTTCAAAAATCAAATAGTAGTCGTATATGTTAATCTGTTTCAGTGTATATGTAAAAAATTAGCCATTAAACTTACATAATGAGGTTTTAAGTTGTGGTGTTTGAACCTGAAGATATTCTGGAGGGAACCCGTTCGATTCGTCCCTTTCTTCCAGAACTTTTAGGAGATGATGCGGTTCGACTAGACCGCCAATTGTCTGAACTGTTGGCAGAAGCTAAAGTAGGGGGGCAAGTCCATGAGCAGATTTTGGAAAAGCTCAAAAGTTACCCAAATACTCGCAACTGGATGGCTGAGTTTCTCAGTGACAAACAGGTATCAAAAGGTTTTGAGCCACTTCCAGGTAAAGGTCAACCAATATCTGCTTCAAAATATAGATCTTTACTAATTGCTGTGATGGTAAGTGGTTTACTGATTATTGCTGTCTCAGCTTTTGTGGTTCAAAGGTTCGATTTATTTGTTTTAAGATTTTTAGAAGGCTATTGGCCTGGTTGGCTGTATCCCTTCCTTTTCTTACGACGCTGGATGATACAGCAAAAAAAGCTTCATTTGGCACGAAAAGACGAGCGTTGGCAAACTCTGGCTGATAAAAAAGATAAACAAGTTATAACTAACGAGGAATTAGAGGAATATGTGACGCTGGATGGACAACTTATGCAGTTTCCATCTCAATCTAATAGATTAATGCCTACAAAGTTAGGTAATATTCTTAGAGCATCTGAAAGCCGCCCTTTTGATAAGTATGGCTTGGATGCTGTAATTTGCTGGTCTCGCCTTTGGCTAGTATTACCGGATGGAGTAAAAAAAGAATTACAGGAAGCACGGTCAAACTTGAATACAGCAGCCCGTTTTTGGCTCTGGAGTTTGCTATTTATCGTATGGACTGTTTGGGCTTGGTGGGTTGTTCCTGCTGCATTACTGGGGTTAATATTTGCTTATTATTGGGCAGTTGATGCGGCAGGTGTCTACTGTAGCTTGTTGGAATCTGCGTTTGATTTGTATCGCTTAGAACTTTACAAATCTCTTCGTTGGGCAATACCTATTAATCCTAAGCAGGAAAAAGAGTTAGGTCAGCAATTGACAATTTATTTATTGCGAGGTTCCGATCGCGACAGACCAATATTTACGCCTCTAAAGGAAAAGTGACTTTCAGGGGTAAATATTTAGTAAGGAAAATTTACTCGATTATTGCCTGTGAGATCCGATTAATATCAAACAATAGTTAGAATATTGATAAAATTTCTCAAATTTTTACAAAAAGTCGCATATTAATGAGTAGGGATGCTTTAGTTGTTGGCATTAATCAGTACAATTTTTCAGGATTGTTACCCTTACGATCGCCTGCTAACGATGCAGAAGCGATCGCCAAGCGACTCAGTGAAGCTGGAAATTTTCATGTCAAGCGATTGCCCCAATTCCTAGATCCGTTTGAAAATAATGCTCCACGGATAGCACAGAATCAGGAAGTCAAGGTGGCAGAGTTAGAAAAGGCTTTAGAACAACTATTTTATCCTGAAGGCAGAAGCATTCCAGATACAGCTCTATTCTATTTCTCTGGGCATGGTCTTCGTAAAGATGGACGCATCAAAGATGGATTTCTGGCAACTACTGATACCAATCCTGATTTAGGGAACTGGGGACTGCGATTAAAGTGGCTGCGGGAATTGTTAGAGGAAAGTCCAGTACGGCAGCAGATTATCTGGTTGGACTGTTGTTACAGTGGGGAACTACTCAATTTTACAGAAGCTGATCCAGGCGATCGCGGAAATACACGCGATCGCTGTTTTATTGCTGCTTCCAGAGAATTTGAGCCAGCCTATGAAAACGTGGGCGGAGCCAGTAGCGTATTCACTGGCGCTATTTTGCGGGGCTTTGACTCAGCACCTCTCTCTAACCAATGGGTGACGAACGAAACACTAGTAACATTCTTGCGGCAGGAATTAGAAACAGCACCCCAAAAATTCACCTCCAACAATTTGGGGTCTATTAATCTTTTCTTTAGGAAAGAAACAACAAATAAGCAAGCTGTTGAATCTGCTGTACAAACTTCGAGTCAACTAAATCAGACAGCTAAATTGGCAGAGCAATTGCGGGCTTGGTTCACTGCCTTACGCTATGACTTTGAACAGTATGAAATTAACAATGAAAATTATTTTGAGTGGATTATTAATGTCATTAACCCTGTAGGGAAAAAGCGGTATAACCGAGTTTTGGTGCGCGGCATCACCGGAGAAGCCGGAATGCCAGATGTTGCTGCCTTGCGACAGTCAGTAAATGCTCGAAAAACAGATGTAGGCTGGCTAATTACCAACCGCCGTGTCAGTCCGGCTGCCAAAGATGAGGTGAACAAACAAGAAAATCAGGATTTGTTCTGCTACACCCTTGATGAGTTGTTAGATCAAGATGCCGATTTTAGTGGCTACCTCAACTGGCTAGAAGATGAAATCAAGCAACGGGGAATTGACCGCACCTACGTACCCCTAGCTTGTACCAAAGAGGAGTTCAATTCCAAATCAAAGCAGAAAATGGGCATGAGCCGTTATGCTCAAGCTGAGGGTTGGATTGATGGTTATGTTGAGCGCTGGCTTGATGATCCTGCCAAAGAACACCTTTCCATTTTGGGTGAATTTGGCACTGGTAAAACTTGGTTTGGGTTGCATTATGCCTGGACTGCCCTACAACGCTATCGGGATGCTCAACGCCGGGGAGTAGAACGCCCACGTCTACCATTAGTCATTCCTTTACGGGACTATGCCAAAGCAGTCAGTGTGGAATCGCTGTTTTCAGAATTCTTTTTTCGTAAGTATGAAATCCCACTGCCTAGTTATTCTGCCTTTGAGCAACTCAACCGCATGGGAAAGCTGCTGTTGATTTTTGATGGCTTTGATGAAATGGCAGCTAGAGTCAATCGCCAACAGATGATCAACAATTTCTGGGAACTGGCGAAAGTAGTAGTACCAGGGGCAAAGGTAATTCTCACCTGTCGCACCGAACATTTCCCCGAAGCTAAAGAAGGAAGGGCTTTGCTAAGTGCGGAGTTGCAAGCATCTACAATTAACTTGCCTCTTGAGACACCGCGCTTTGAAGTGCTGGAGTTAGAAAAATTTGATGATGACCAAATTCGGCAGGTACTAGCGTTTCGTGCTGAACCAGAGACCGTAGAACGGATAATGAATAATCCGATACTGCGGGATTTGGCACGTCGTCCGGTAATGACGGAACTGATTATAGAAGCCTTGCCAGAAATTGAGGCGGGCAAACCAGTGGATATATCACGGGTATATCTATATGCTGTGCGGCAGAAGATGCAGAGAGATATCAAAGCCGAGCGCACCTTTACCTCATTGGCAGATAAGCTCTATTTTTTGTGTGAACTGTCGTGGGAAATGCTCTCAACAGAGCAGATGAGCATCAACTACAAAGAATTTCCCGACCGGATTCGGCGTTTATTTCCTTCTATAGTCCAAGAAAAAAAAGATTTAGACCACTGGCATTACGACATGATGGGGCAGACAATGCTAATCCGTAATGCGGAAGGAGACTACAGTCCTGCCCATCGTTCATTATTGGAGTTTTTTGCTGCCTACAAGCTGGTAGCAGAGCTAGGCGTTCTAGCCCCCGACTTCACAGAACTGGCTCAAGCACAGTCTTGTTTAGACAATACTGTTCCACCACAGGATTACACTTGGTCAGAATACTTCCAACGACAGTGCGGGGAAGATAAGCAACCGCTCCCTTTAGCAGCGCTAAGTTCATTCGCCAAAGCATCTTTAGAAAAATTATTTAATTATTTTGGTACGGCTCCCTTGGCAAAAGCTGTGCTGGATTTAGCTGTGCCAATGTTAGATGAGCAAAGATTTCAACAACAATTGCTCAGACTAATTCAATTAACCCGTGGCAAAACCCAGACTCAGGTGGGTTATATGGGTGGCAACCTAGTGAAATTATTACTAGAAAGAAATCCTTTTAGTCTAGAAAATTCTGATCTCAGCCATACTGTTATTACAGACGTAAACTTTGCTAATGCCAGTTTGCGGTGGATAAATTTGATGGGAGCGGATCTCACAAACTCAGTCTTTGCGCCAGTTCTGGAAACGGTCTTGTCAATGGCATTTTCTCCAGATGGCAAAAAATTGGTGATTGGAGATAGTAACGGTACTATACAGGTTTGGGAAGCATCCTCTGGCAGGGTCTTATTATTCCTTCAGGGGCATGAAGATGAGGTCAATTCAGTGGCGTTTTCCCCCGACGGTCAGCGGATTGTCAGTGGCAGTAATGACAACACAGTACGGTTGTGGGATGTGAATGGTCAGCCCATTGGTCAACTCTTTGTCGGGCATGATTCTAGGGTCAATTCAGTGGCGTTTTCTCCCGACGGTCAGCGGATTGTCAGTGGCAGTAATGACAACACAGTACGGTTGTGGGATGTGAATGGTCAGCCCATTGGTCAACCCTTTGTTGGGCATGAAGATCGGGTCAATTCAGTGGCGTTTTCTCCCGACGGTCAGCGGATTGTCAGTGGCAGTAATGACAACACAGTACGGTTGTGGGATGTGAATGGTCAACCCGTTGGTCAACTTTTTGTTGGGCATGAAGATGGAGTTAGATCTGTGGCGTTTTCCCTCGACGGTCAACGCATTGTCAGTGGCAGTGATGACAAAACAGTACGGTTTTGGAATGTCAATGGTCAGCCCATTGGTCAATTTTTTGTTGAGGATTACTTTGGGGTATATTTAGTGGCGTTTTCTCCAGACGGTCAGCGCATTGTCACTGGCAGTTGGAACAAACTGCAGCTGTGGGATGTGAATGGTCAGCCCATTGGTCAACCCTTTGTTGAGCATAAAAATAGGATCAATTCAGTGGCGTTTTCCCCCGACGGTCAGCGCATTGTCACTAGCAGTAATGACGACACAGTGTGCTTGAGGGATGTAAATGGTCAGCCCATTGGTCAACCCTTTGTTGGGCAGAATTCTGGAGTATATTCAGTGGCATTTTCGCCTGACGGTCAACTCATTGTCAGTGGCAGTTGGGACAAAACATTGCGGTTGTGGGATGTGAATGGTCAGCTCATTGGTCAACCCTTTGTTGGGCATGAAGATGGGGTCATATCAGTAGCGTTGTCTCCCGATGGTCAACTTCTTGTCAGTGGCAGTTATGACAAAACATTGCGATTGTGGGATGTAAAAAATGGTCACCCTATTGGTCAACCCTTTGTCGGGCATGAAAATGGAGTTAGATCTGTGGCGTTTTCTTACGACGGTCAACTCATTGTCAGTGGCAGTTGGGACAAAACATTGCGGTTGTGGGATGTGAATGGTCAACCCATTGGTCAACCCTTTGTTGGGCATGATTCTACGGTCAGTTCAGTGGCATTTTCCCACGACGATCAGCGCATTGTCAGTGGCAGTCTTGACAACACGGTGCGATTGTGGGATGTGAGAGGTCAACCCATTGATCAACCCTTTGTCGGGCATGAGGATAAAGTCTGGGGAGTGGCGTTTTCCCCCGACGATCAACTCATTGTCAGTGGCAGTGATGACAGGACGTTGCAGCTGTGGAATGTAAATGGTCACCCCATTGGTCAACCCTTTGTCGGGCATGAAAATGGAGTTAGATCAGTGGCATTTTCGCCTGACGGTCAACTCATTGTCAGTGGCAGTTGGGACAAAACATTGCGGTTGTGGGATGTGAATGGTCATCCCACTGGTCAACCCTTTGTTGGACATGAAAATGGAATCATGTCAGTGGCATTTTCCCTCAACGGAGAACTTATAGTCAGTGGCAGTAATGATGAAACCATCCGTATTTGGGACGCAACTACTGGCGAGTGTGTGCGGGTAATCAGCTATAAACTTTGTGCAGGGCTGAATATCACAGATGTAACAGGGCTAACGTCTGCACAACGCATAGCATTAAAACTAATGGGAGCAATTGATAATTAATCAGTCGAGATGCTGTAGTTATTGGCATTAATACAGCAAATTTCAAGGAAAGCGAGGTACAAAAATGCCCTACCCGTGCTGTCGCTGTCGCGCACCCTCCCCTTGGTAAAATTATCCCCCTTAATCCCCCCGAAAATTAAGGGAAAACAGGAATCTAGTTCTCTCTCCTTGACAAGGTACGGTGTACACACAAGGCTTGTAAAGCTGCTTTACACTTTGACCTGCAATGCCAATGTATCAACCTGCAATGCCAGTGCATCAACCTGCAATGCCAATGTATCAACCTGTAAAGATTAGCCCATCCTACGTTACGCAGCAATAAAAGACTTGTGTGTACACGGTAGCCCCTTGGTTAAAGGAGGGTTGGAGAGGGGTGTATTTAATTTACTTGCAAAGTGCTGTACTTCTTATTTTTCAGAATTGCCCCGTTTGCGATTTTATTGGAGCTAATCAAGAGTTTAAAGAATCCTGAGTTTTTTATGAACGGAGTCCACAGCATTCTAGTGAATAAGCTGATCCACCTCTGCGCTAATCTAGAGGCTATATCTAAGCAAAGGTTAATTGAACGCGATCAAGATTTGAATGTTTCGATTAATTTAGATAAAGCGGGCAGTTCGGTTGTTTCAGCTTGCTGACTGGGTAGCGCCGACGCTTCCAGGTTGAAGCGAGAAGAAAGTGTGAAGCTTCGCTACACATCGTAAAAGTAATTTTTAGTATTTTTGGATCGGCTTATGACACCTGAAGAAATTACGGGTACGCTCACAGAATTATTTGATACAGCAGCTATTAATGCGATCGCTCCTGGTTCGTGGCAAGTAGACACTCCTACTTTTCGGCTGTTGGTGCTGCTTTCCGAAGATAATACTTGGCTGCGAGTTTTACTGCCTATTCTCCCTATTCAAGAAGCCCGACCATTTTTAGAACAGTTCCTAGAAGCCAACTTTGATAACACTCAAGAAGTACGTTACGCTTTATATGAAGGGGTAGTTTGGGGAGTCTTTCAACATCACAGTGGTACTTTAGTGAGTGCAGATTTATCCAATGCAATCAACCGACTTGTATCTCTCCATCAGGCTAGATTAGATAATGTCTTTAATCGACTAGTTGAAAGCCGCATCCGGCAAGTTATTCTGGCAGCAAAACAGCAAGGACAATCTTTGCAAGCTACCATGCAAAGCTTAGAACGCTTTTACGCCGAAGGAATGATGGGCGAAATAAATCAAACTTCACAAGGGCGAGAAGAAGTCCTAACTGCTTGGCGGCGTCAGTTAGAACGTTTATGGAATGAGGGTTAATTTCCATTTTTTAGTTTTCGTATTAAACCAATTTACAGATATATTTATCTATCATGGATATCATTGAAATCCTTAAAGAAGACTATCAAAGATTCCCAGTCAATCAAACTTACAGCATCTACACTCCAAACGTTTATTTTCAAGACCCACTGAATAAATTTCGTGGTGTTAAACGTTACAAAGCAATGATTAATTTTATCGAAACTTGGTTTTTAAATCCCAAGATGGATTTACATAATATTCAACATTTAGGAGACACAATAAAAACTGAGTGGACACTTAGTTGGAATACTCCTCTCCCCTGGAAGCCACGGATCTCTATTCCTGGTTGGAGTGAATTAGGTCTTAACTCTGATAATTTGATTGTCTCCCATATCGATTATTGGAACTGTTCGCGCCTAGATGTAGTGAAACAGCATTTTTTCTCTTGAAAAAGTTAATAACAACGAGCGTAGCTGCGGCATTTTTGAACATTTTTTAATCGCTACTCTGGCAATGCCAGCTAAATAAGCGATCGCACTCCAGCACTTTCAATTAAAACTTGTTAACGACCAGATATAATGGGGCGATCGCCTTTTTGAAACCTGAGCCACGACTGTTGTAAAGCAGCAGGAGCAGGATTTTTAGCATCATAAACAACAAAAGTAGTGCCAAAACTTTCCCACTGGCTGGGGACTGGGGAAGATGAGGGAGAAATCAATTCAAAATTCAAAACTCAAAATTGAAGATTCAATCCCCATGCCTAATGCCTAATTACAAATAACAAATGACTAATCATTACCGATATATTATTTTTTACAAACCCTATGGCGTTCTTAGCCAATTTACAAAAGATGCCCCCACACATAGCACCCTAAAAGATTATATTGATGTGTCCGATGTGTATCCTGTAGGACGCTTAGACTGGGACAGTGAAGGATTGCTACTGTTAACGAACGATGGACAATTGCAACATCGCCTCGCTCATCCGCGTTTTGGTCATAAACGTACTTACTGGGTACAGGTGGAGCGAATTCCAGATGCAGAAGCCATCAAAAGGCTGCAATCAGGTGTAGAAATTCAAGATTACCACACTCAACCAGCAGAAGTTAGGCTCTTACGAGAAGAACCACAGTTACCCGAACGCACCCCACCGATTAGATTTCGCAAAAATGTACCAACAGCTTGGTTGGAAATGACTTTGACAGAGGGAAAAAACCGCCAAGTACGACGTATGACCGCGGCTGTCGGGTTTCCGACTTTGCGACTGGTCAGAGTCAGCATAGCTCACCTACAATTAGATGACCTACAATTAGGTCAATGGCGCAACCTCACCGCCTCTGAACTCCATAATTTTAGTAAATTGAAAAGTTTTCCCCCAAAAGCCGCCCGATAATAGAAAGTTGACTTGTGATTAAATAGTCAAGCGATCGCTAATAACTCCAAAGACTCAATCTGCTAGGAATTGCCCAAATTACTGAATTTCTTTATACCACGAATTATCAGCCAAGCTCCTCCAGAGGAAATCAATAATAACGGTGTTAACCAATCACCCCAACGCACATATAAAGTCTGTGTCTGTCGCCGATAAATTGTTTCAGCATAAGTTTCGTAGGTATTATATCCAGACATCCATAAGGTTTTGCCATGAGGATCTACAAAGGCTGAATATCCGGTATTAGTTGCTCGTACTGACCAGCGATCGGTTTCAATTGCCCGCATGATATCCTGTGCATGATGCTGGAATGGCATAGATGCAGTGTAATGAGCATCGTTAGAAGAACTGAGGATAAACTGACCACCTGCTGCCGCTTGACGGCGAAATTGTTCAGGAAAAGCAGATTCATAACATATACTAGCGATCGCTCGACCAAAAGGAGTGTCAAATAGCTGATTTGCTGAACCAGCAACTTGGTGCGCATCCAAAGGCGACAAGCGTTGAACTAATTTGCCTAAAATTCCTTCAAAGGGAATATATTCTCCCAAAGGTACTAATTTAGCTTTGTCGTAGCGGCTAACAATCTCACCTTTAGTATTGAAAGTAAACAAACTAATTGTATAACTGTCTCCCCGTTCGCCAAAAGCCCCAATCCAAGCAACTACGCCTTTTTCTTTCACGGCTGCAACTAAGGCCGTTTCCAGCAAATTACGCTGGAAAATAGGTAAGGCTCCTTCTGGAGTCAAGACTGCATCTACACCTTGATTTGCTAAAGTTATATACCCACTGGTGTAATTTTCTTGAGCGCGACGAAACCCTTCAGAACTTCGTAAAAGTCGGTTCGGGATATTACCCTGAACAATCCCCACTTTTAAGGCTGCTTCTGGGGATTGGACGATGGGACGGCTGTACAAGATAAAACCGATGAGGTGTAAAGTAATTAATAATCCTGTGGCGGTAGCTAAGTATTTATTAACGAACCGCAGAGGCGTAAAGAACACAGAGAAAATCTTGGTGTCTTGGCGGTTTATATATGCTTCAGCGATCAACCCATTAACAGCAGCGATCGCTGCTGTGACAGTATTAGGCCCAGAGAGCTGACCAAGGTGTACAATTACGAGATTGTGCGGACTTTGTGTGTAAGCAAGAGAACTCCACCACAAAGGCCCAGCACTCCACAGACTCTCTAAGCCGCACCAGACAGCTGTACCAATCAGTACACGTAGCCACGGTTTTTGCTCGCTCAGGTGAACCATTACAGTCGCCCAAATAGCAACAAATACCCCTCCCAATACAGTGATAAATCCCCAACAAAAAAGGGTGATTGCCAAACTCGGCAACCAAGGAACTCCCAACCATGTCATCGGATGAATTCCGGTAATCCACCATAGGGCGACACCGTGAAAACCAATACCCCAGAAGAAAGCAGGAGGGAATTGGTTTTTGCGTTTGGCCGAAGTGACAACTAACACCCATAAAGGAATTAGAGCAATCCAAGCCAAGAACCATGCACCTACTGGGGCTACAGTTAGCCCCATTAAAATGCCGCTAGCTAAGGCAATTAACCAAGGGAGCAAAAAGATAAACCTCTCCCCCTGCCTCTCCTGCTTCCCTTGCTCCCCCTGCTTCTTACTCTGCTTCTTCTGCATCGCCAGCATCAGGTGGAACTATTGCCACTCCAGTAATGGCGTCGTCTTCATCTAAACGCTGCACTCTGACTCCAGTTGCCGATCGCGATTGGATAGAAATCGCATTTACCGCTTGACGGATGATAATACCGCGATTTGTCACCATCATCATTTCATCAGTATCGTTGTTGACAATGCGTAGGGTTGCTAACTTGTCTTTGTTTTTGCGGTTTTTGAACTTGGTTGCCATTAAACCCTGACCAGCACGATTTTGCAGTCGGAATTGGGCAACTGGTACGCGCTTACCATATCCTCCCATTGTAATTACCAACACCCAAGGGCCAACAATGCCACTGCTAGAGACTTCTACTGACTCTTCATTAATTTCGGTAATTTCGATATCTTCTGTTTCAATTGTCTCGATATCTTCATTTTCGGCTTCTATAACTGTATCCAAAGTTTCCAGAATTGCTGCGGGAAGAATATCCATACCCACCAGTTCATCTTTATTTTTGAGTTTCATCGCTTTTACCCCACGAGTCGCCCTACTTAAAGGACGCAGTTGTTCGTGGTTGCACCGGAAGTGAATTGCCATCCCGTGACGAGAACCAATAATTACACTGTCCTCGACTCTAGCGCGTCGCACCCAGCGGAGTTGGTCGCCTTCTTCTAAGGAAATGGCAATCAAACCATTGGCGCGAATATGACTAAAGGCTGCCAATTCGGTTTTCTTGATATTGCCACCTTTGGTGAGCATGACCAAATATTCTTCGTTGCTAAACTCGTCAACCGGGACAATTGAGGTGATTTTTTCCTCTTTGGGTATCGGTAGCATCTGAACGATTGGGGTACCGCGACTGGTACGCGAACTAACAGGAATTTGATACGCTTTTAAGCAGTAGACGACGCCACGTTCGCTAAAGAATAAAATACTGTCGTGATCGCAGCAAGTCAAAAAATGCTCAACAGTATCATCATCTTTCACCTTGGCTGCGGCTTTACCTCTGGTAGCACGGCTTTGCGCCTCAAAAGTATTGACGGGCATCCGTTTGATGTAGCCTTGTTCTGTCACCAGAATTATCGCTTTTTCATTGGCAATTAGGTCGCGATCGTCTAATTCCCCTTCCCCTGGTAAAATCACCGTGCGGCGGGGTGTGGCGAAGCTAGTTTTCAGTTGTGTGACTTCGGTTTCAATAATTTCTAGCACTCTCTCCCGCCGCGCCAGAATATCCTGCAAGTCGGCAATCTTCGCTTGTAATTCTTCGTGTTCTAGACGAATTTTGTCTGCTTCTAAAGCAGTCAAGCGCCGCAATTGCATTTGCAAAATCGCATCTGCTTGCACTTCTGAAAGTCCGTAAGTTGTGATTAATTCGCCTTTCGCTGTGGGTGCATCTGGAGCATGACGAATTAAGACAATAATTGCATCTAAATGAGACAGGGCAATTAATAATCCTTGGAGGATATGGTCGCGCTCTTCGGCTTTCCGCAGTTCGTAGCGGGTGCGTCTGGCTATGGATTCGATCCGGAAATCCAAGAAGACGGTTAAGAACTGCTTGAGGGTGAGTACTTGGGGTTCGCTATTCACCAACGCCAGCATATTTGCGCCGAAGTTGGCTTGCAGTGGCGTTTGCTTGTAGAGATTGTTCAGCACAACACGGGGATAAGCATCACGCTTGAGTTCGATCACAATTCGCATCCCGTCGCGATCGCTTTCATCTCGGATATCTGCAATCCCCTCTAGACGCTTTTCGTTCACCATTTCGGCGATTTTTTCAATCAGCGCCGCTTTGTTAGTTTGATAAGGCAATTCAGTAATGATAATTGCTTCTCTATCTGGGCGTCCCCGTTGTTCAACGGTTTCAATGTTAGCGACACCACGCATGGTAATGGAACCACGCCCGGTAGTATAAGCTTCTCGAATGGCAGATGTTCCTAAAATCTGCGCCCCAGTCGGAAAGTCTGGGCCGTGGACATACTGCATTAATTCGATGTCGGTGATTTCGGGATTGTGGATTACTGCCACCAAAGCATCAATTAATTCCCCCAAGTTGTGGGGCGGAATGTTAGTGGCCATGCCCACAGCAATACCAGAGGAACCGTTGAGCAATAACTGCGGAATCCGTGCTGGTAAGACTGTGGGTTCTTGCTGGGAACCGTCGAAGTTATCGGCGAAATCTACAGTTTCATACTCGATGTCGTGGAGTAGACCAGCACTAGTTAAAGCTTGCAAGCGGCATTCTGTGTACCGCATGGCGGCTGGCGGATCGTTATCTACCGAACCAAAGTTACCATGTCCGTCAACTAATGGCGATCGCATGGAAAAATCTTGCGCCATCCGCACCAAGGCGTCATATACTGCCGTGTCACCGTGGGGGTGATATTTACCCAATACTTCACCCACCACACGGGCGCATTTCTTAAAAGGGCGATCGTGGAGCAGACCTAGCTCGTGCATTGCGTAGAGAATGCGACGATGCACAGGTTTTAGACCATCCCTAGCATCTGGCAGCGCCCGACCCACTATCACGCTCATGGCGTATTCCAGATAAGACTGCGACATTTCGTTTCGCAAGTCTGTCGGGATAATCCTCTCCTGTGAGGTTGTCATAACCTAAAAATCTCCAAAAATCGTAGATTTTAGCTTTTTTACTCAACAAAGCGCAAAATTATTCTAAATTGCTCTTGAATAATTGCTATAATTTGATACAATTCTATCATATATTGCTTGTTTATGCCTGGGTAGCTAACTCAGGCGCTTGTTCAATCCGTAGCTTCTCTGGGGGATTTGAGTTGAGATGCAATCAGAGGAACTTTAGGGGCAAGAAAAAATCCAATTAAACTGGCAAAAAGGATCGGCGTCAAAGGACTCAAGTTGGTCAGTTTTGACAGTAGTAAAGTCGTACTTATGGGTGTGCGCGTTACGGCGGCATTGACAGCCGCCATTGTACAAATCATCGCTAAGGCAGGATCGAGTGCTGGAATTAAGACTGCTACTGCTTTACCAATGCAAGCACCAGTGAAAAATAGGGGAATGATGAATCCACCGCGCCACCCACCTGTTACTGTAATGCTAATGGCAGCCATTTTCCCAAGAGCTAGAGTTAAAAGAAAAACAGCACTAAAGTTAGCTCTCAGGACTGAATCTAACTCTTCATGTCCAAAATAACGGGTGAGGGGTAATAAAACTGCTAAACTGCCAATTCCCACTCCTGCTAGTGTTGTGCGTACATAAATGGGAATAGGAGTTGGTACAGAGACGCCCAGACGTGAAACAGCTTGCCAAAAGGCATCGCAGCCGCGAAAAATACCCATAAAAATCCATCCTGCCACCGCCCCGATAATTCCAAACGCGATCGCGATCGCAAAATCATCAATACTTTCTAAGTGATACTGAGGAAAATGCCAAGTGGGCGCAATACCCAAATGTGTGATTGCTGCAAACACCAGATAGCTAGCGCAACTCGAAACAATAGCTGGCATTAAAGCTTCGTAATATTCCACAATATGCTCGTGGTGCAAAATCTCCAAGGCGAACATTGCACCGCCAAGAGGTGCACCAAACAAGGCAGTGAAGCCAGCCGCCATTGCTGCTAAACTCATAGTTCTGAGGTCTTCACCTTGGAGTTTTAAGCGATCGGCAACCCAAGTACCAAAAGAACCTGTTACCTGTACGAGTGGTGCTTCTGGGCCAGCACTACCGCCTGCCGAGATGCTGACTAGAGAAGCAAGAATCATTGAAGGATTTTTGCGAACATCTAGGCGTCCGCTATGAAAATGAATATTATCAACAATCACAGCGATTTCACCGGGATTTCCCAAAAAATGAATCACCAGACCGATAACTAAACCGCTAAGTGGCATCGCTATCAGGAGGCTAAAACCCTCAAATCGCTGGAGTCTGTGAGTTAAAAACTCTAAAACATTCCAGTACAACGCTGCAAATAGACCACCAGCAGTCCCCACAACTACCCAGCGAATCGCCCAGTGCGAAATCATTAGGGGATTACGCTTTACCAGTCCAAAAAGTTGAGCAAATGTCCAGCGCTGAGTTTGATTGGTAGCGGGGGGCTTCTTTGGTAACACTGCTTATTTCCTATTTATGAAACTGAGAGTACTGAATATTTACGCTTTTTATCGTATAGGCTATTTAGTTTAGTGAATCATCTATTTCTTATGTTTGATATTGATATAGCAGTCCTAAATTAATTGTGAAAACTTCTCTTTCTTTTCTTCTCTACGAGACGCTGCGCGTTTGTGTAGCGTTCTGAAGGAAAGGCAGTTCGTTAATTTTCACAACTCAAATAGGATTGCTATACAAGCTAAAGATCGGCAAATAGTCATTTATAATTAGCAAATAAACCGATTAATGTTGACAATAAAAAGGGGCGTACAGATGTACGCCCCTAAAATATTTATCTACGTAGGCGTAGCCCGCCGTAGGCATCGCACCTTCTTTAACGAGAGTAAGGATTATTGAAGGTTTCCCAAGCAGCAATAGCCGCCTTTTGTACGCGAAAGCTGAAGTCTACGAAGTCTTTCATCAATAAGTGCCAGTTTCTCTCAGCTTCATCTTGAATTACCGCCCAAGAGTTTTCTAAGCGATCGCTTTCCATCAGTAAATTTAGAAGCTTGTATCCTTTCTTATTTTTTTGACTTTTGACTTTCCGCAGGGTGGTCATTAGTCATTTATTTCACAAAGGACTAATGACAAATGACTAATGACAAATTAATAAGTTTTTGTTGGCAGTTGTTGCTCTAATTTCAGTAATGCTGCAACTCGCATTTCTGTAGCTGGGTGACTGGAAAATAAGTTACCCATAAACTGTCCAGAGATGGAATTGATAATTAATAACGGCTCATAAGCTGGATTAGCATTTAAAGGCATCTGCTTTGCTGAAGCTTCTAAGCGTTGCAATGCCCTAGCTAAGGCGCGGGGATTACCAGTTAATTTAGCTGAACCTGCATCAGCAGAGAATTCTCGTGTGCGCGAAATTGCTAGCTGAATGATTGTCGCCGCCACTGGCGCAAGCACGACTGTTAATAAAACACCTAAAGGATTTCCACCTCTGTTGTCATCTCGTGAACCACCAAACCATAGGCTGTAACTAACTATTTGGGCTAGGAATGAGATCGCACCAGCCACAGTAGCAGCAACAGCTTGAGTGAGAGTGTCACGATTAATAATATGGGTTAGCTCGTGGGCGATAACACCTTCGAGTTCATCATCTGGCAATATATTTAGAATACCTTCAGTGACAGCCACAGCAGCGTGTTCTGGATCGCGCCCTGTAGCGAAGGCGTTAGCACCTTGGCTGGGAACGATGTAAACTTTAGGCATGGGAATATTAGCGCGATCGCTCAATCTCTGCACCATCCGATAAAGTCCTGGTGCTTCCCTTTCACTCACAGGCTGGGCTTGGTATACTGCTAGGGCAATCTTATCTGATTGATACCAGGAAAACAGGTTGGTTGCTGCTGCCAAGCCAATCCCGATAATCAAGCCACTAGTACCGCCAATTACCCAATAACTAATTGCGATCAAAAGACCACTTAGCGCAGCTAGCAAAGCAGCCGTTTTCAATTGATTTGTCATCTTTTCGCTCTCCTGCTAATGCTGTATAAATTTTTTAGAAAACAGCATTAATATAAGCCACGCTTTGATTGTATCCAGCTAAACTTAGATATATGGTACAGAAAACCTATTAGATAAGTACGGTTTTCCCGCTTAACTTTTATCAATGATAATTTAGTTGTTTTTGATACTTTATTTCTTCAGAAGTATATTTATCTTTAATATATAAAAAATACATCTATCTTTAGCGGGAAGTTTGTAAAAAAATTATTGATGCAGGCGGAACTTCCACTTTTAGGAGCGTCACTTTTCAAGATAGGCATCGCTACTGTGTAATTGCTGATAATTTAGAGGAACAAATAGTAAAACTTTTAAAGTAATACAAAAGCAAAAATGGTATTGTTGAATTAATTAAATAGTATTTATGGCGATGGAGCTCGCCAAAACCGCCTTTCCAGTACAGGTTAAATTAATAATTGGAAGGCTGATGGCTCCTACTTTCCTGACTTACTGCGGGAGAGTAGGGCTTGGCTAAATGCATTACCTGACTCCCCTGTAGAAAGTGTAAGTCTACAAATCGCACCTCAAGGAGTCACGGTATGAAACACTTTCGTCAGTCCGAACCGTTTATAGCTTTACCCCACCTAATTAAATGGTTGCCCATTTCCTTTGTAGTTGGCATTCTTGCTGGAACTGCCTCCGCAGCTCTTTTAGCATCATTGGAATGGGCAACTGATTGGCGAGAATCGCATCGATGGATTATCGCCTTGCTTCCCCTTGGCGGCTTCTTGAGTGGTTGGATTTATCATCAATTTGGTCGGACTGTAGAAGCCGGGAATAATCTTTTACTTGAAGAAATCCATAAACCCAAAAATATTATTCCCTTTCGTATGGCTCTTCTTGTTCTACTAGGAACAGACCTGACTCACTTATTTGGAGGTTCAGCCGGTCGTGAAGGTACAGCATTACAGATGGGTGCTTCTTTGGCAGACCAGTTAACTAAAATATTGCGTTTTCAAGGAGCTAATCGACGGATTTTATTAACAATAGGTATCAGTGGAGGATTTGCTTCAGTTTTTGGTACTCCCCTAGCTGGAACTGTATTTGGTCTAGAAGTCTTAGCGATTGGTAAAATTCATTATGATGCTCTTTTTCCCTCTTTAATTGCTGCGATCGTGGGAAATCAAGTAACTTTGTTATTGGGTTTGCATCATACTGCATACCGACACGCTCCCTCGATACCAACGTTGACAATTTGGGGGCTGATTTCTGCCATTATCGCAGGAGCAATCTTTGGAATTGTAGCGAGATTCTTTGCTCAAGTAACTCATAAAATTAGTCACTTCTTTAAAGCTAAGATATCTTATCCTCCAATGCGTCCTTTGCTCGGTGGTGCGATCATAGCAGCAATTGTTGGGTTAAGTGGAACAACTAAGTATATTGGGCTTGGTATCCCAACTATCGTTGATTCTTTCTATACTCAGCTACCTCCTTGGGATTTTGCTGCCAAATTGGGTATGACTGCTTTAACTTTAGGTGCTGGATTTAAAGGAGGAGAAGTAACACCTTTATTTTTTATTGGTGCAACTTTAGGTAATGCTTTATCGTTACTTTTAGCATTACCTGCACCACTGTTAGCAGGAATGGGATTTGTAGGTGTATTTGCGGGTGCAGCAAATACACCTTTGGCATCAACCTTAATGGGAGTTGAACTATTTGGTTTGGAATCAGGAATATTTGTTGCTATTGGCTGTGTTGTAAGCTACTTATTTTCGGGTCATTCTGGAATTTATACTTCACAACGTATTGGGTTGAGTAAATACTCTGCTGTATATCTGGAAGAAGGGGAAACTTTAGCTAATTATGGACGACCAAAAGTTGAGCCAAAAGTTGATTTAGCCGATAATAGCAAAGAAAGAGGAAACAATTCTCAGGAATAATTTATGGATGCAATTCGTGGATAATTAGGAAAGTGCATAGTTTACTGCTGTAGGCATTGCATAGTTAGAGTAGTCATGTATGTGCGATCGCCTTCTCTAAGCAACCCATAAACTAAAACATGGAAGTAGCTACCTAGTATAGGACTTTTACTTTAGCGCGATCGCGTTTTATGCTAAACGAGTAGTATTTAATAGCTGATATGATTTGATAATCGCTATGGTAAACTTATATATTTGTGAAGGTGAAAAAACCGAGCCAAATTACTTCATGAGTTTTCGCGTTTCCACGACTGTCAAGAAAATTGATGTTAGAGGTTTTGGCTACAATCCAAGTAAACTAGTACAAGAAGCTAAAGAATTAAAAACTCAAGGAGATTACGATCAAATTTGGTGTGTATTTGATCGCGATGATTGGCCTAAGCAAGATTTTAACAATGCTCTTGCGATCGCTGAAAAAGAAGGATTTAAAGTTGCTTACTCTAATGAAGCTTTTGAATTATGGTATGTCTTACATTTTGAATTTTTAAATACTGGGCTTCCTCGGAAAGATTACATAGATAAGTTAGAGAAATGGCTTGGATGCAAATATAAAAAAAATAGTGCAACAATCTATGAGGAAATATAAAATCGACAATCTACTGCCATCAAACACGCTAAAAGTCTTCTCAAGCAATATAATTATCCCCAGAAATGTTGAATGTTAAGAAAAATCAGATAAAAATAGCCCAAAATATGGTAATTTTGGGCGAAGGATTAAAATATATTAGTTAAGTTGTGATT
>NZ_JBALDA010000043.1:0-57403 GCF_036917535.1 Nostoc sp. | reverse complement strand
AACGCAATTATCGGCTTTGAGGCTCTTTAGCTGATGAGTAATTGTAACTACTAATACTGTTTGTAAATTAATTTCTCAGCGCAAGTAAATTGGCCGGATGTATGATATTCTTTATTTATAGGGAATCTAAATCGCTAAAGCACAAAGGATCTCCAAGCACTTACGCTCTAGTGAAGAAGTCAAATCCCATAAGTTAACCAATAGTTTGATGAACTGATGGTCTTGTTCCATAAGTCTCTGGAGGATTGTGGAAGTACTTGATCGGTAGCAGTTCCAAAGTTCGGGGGGATTTTGGTATGCTTGCAGTTCATCAATCACTTTTGGGAAAAACCCTTGATTCTTTACAGATAGTTTTTTGTTAAGTCTTTAGAAAAAATCAAATTTTTGGCGAATGAAAGGATAAAACAAGTAATTAATAACAGTGTTTACAATTTAAGCAACTGGATAAAACAAATCTAATTCAATATTGATATCGATGAAACATCCTGGTATTTAAAAGAAATCAAAGAATGGTTGAGGGTGTTTTACAATTTTCAATTTTTGTTAATTTATCCTGCTCACACACGTTATTGTATAGAGTTAAAATTTATTTTGTAAATTGAGATATAACAGTGTAGTTATTTCTAATAATTACATCGTATACAATTGCTCTGACGTAAAATCCTAACAGAAATATCAAATGTTTGACACATTCACAGCCTAACTTCAAAAAGCTAGTAAAGCATCAGGTTTAAGTAATTATGAAGTTAGGAAAATCTTTGTCAGTATTATTGATGAAGTATTTAAGATTTACACGTTATTCAAGGATGCGATCTAAATGACTAAACCGAAAACAACCCGTAAATCTGTTCACGATCGCATCCTAAATACAGCATCAGGCTTATTTTATCGAGAGGGAATTCGCAATGTCGGTATTGACAGAATCGTTGCGGAATCTGGCGTTGCAAAAATGTCGCTCTACAATCATTTCAAGTCAAAGGATGCATTGATTGAAGCGTGGCTGCGACAACAGGATGAACAATGGTGTGAATGGCTCAAAACCACGATTGAGCAACGAGCTTCTAACCCATCCCAACAACTACTGGCAATATTTGATGCCCTGCGGGAATGGTTTGAGGGCCCAGATTTTCGAGGTTGTGCATTCATTAATGCATCAGTGGAATTAGCCAATGCTGACCACCCTGGACATCGAGTGGCATTGGAACATCAACAATCAATCTACCACTACATTAAGAGTCTAGCTCAAGCCGCAGAAGTTTCATCACCGGAACAGTTAGCTAGGCAACTGCTTCTCATTGTACAAGGTGCGATCGTGGTTGCCATGATGGAAGGTAGTTGGTCAACCGCTTCACAGGCGAAAAAAGTTGCGGCAACTCTAATCCAGACTGCATCAAAATCTGGCGTTACCGAAACAGTGCTGAGTGCTGAGTAAAAAAGTCTATCATACTATTATATAATTTAATTTAAAAAATCACACTGCAACTAAGTTCGGAGCAGTTAAGGATGAGAATTCATTACTTACAACATGTGCCATTTGAAGGACTTGCTAGTATTGAACACTGGTTGACAAAGAAAGATTATATTCTCTCCGTAACTAAGTTTTATAACGATGACAGTTTACCATCTGTTGATGACCTAGATTGGTTAATAGTAATGGGTGGGCCGATGAATATTTATGAGGATGATAAGTATCCTTGGTTGACTTTAGAAAAACATTTTATTGAAGAAGCAATCAAAAAGAATAAAATAGTTATTGGCATTTGTCTTGGTTCGCAGCTAATCGCTAATGTTTTAGGTTCTAAGGTTTACAAAGGTCAAGAGAAAGAAATAGGTTGGTATCCGATTCAAGTAACAACAGAAGCGCAAAAATCTGCTGTTTTTGCTTCATTACCTGCATCTCTCACTGTGTTTCATTGGCATGGTGATACTTTTGACTTACCACTGGGTACTATACGACTAGCTTATAGTGAAGTATGTGCAAATCAAGCTTTCATTTATGGAGATAGAGTATTAGGTTTACAATTTCACCTAGAATCAACACAAGACAGTGTTCGCGAAATTATTGAAAATTGCGCTTCGGAATTAGTTACAGGTAAATATATTCAGAAACCCGAAGAAATGCTAGCACGGAATGATGATTTTAGTAATATAAACACTGCTATGTACAAAATCTTAGATTATTTTGTAACTTTGATAAAATAAATTATTATTTATCACGCAATAAAACTGCCCATCTTTAAGCGATCGCTCTACCTACCACTTCACTACAATTCCTTTCGCCAACGGTAAAGCGGGGAGTAGCAAACATAGCACTGCCTCAAAATTGACGTGCTAGCAGAGGCGATTTTAGCAGAATTGGTAGTGCTTGGGTTGCGATGCCTGCGGCGGGCGGGTACGCCATCGCACCCTATATCTTATTAAGAGGCTTTGGGTTTGATAAACTCGAGGGTCATGCGATCGCTTTCTCCAATGGTGAGGAAGCGTTGCCTGTCTTTTTGACCTTGGCTCAAGGTCGGAGGTAGTGTCCAGACTCCGCCTGGATAGTCCTTAGTATCTTTTGGGTTGGCGTTAATCTCTGATTTGCCCACCAATTTGAAGCCGGCTTTCTCTACAGCAGCAATTACCCCATCTTCAGACATATAACCAGTTTTAATACTCTCTTCTAAAGAAATATCTGGTTTAGCACGGTGTTCTTCCACTCCCAAAATGCCACCTAGCTTGAGTGCTTTATAAGCCGCCGCGTAAACCTGCTCGTCATAGCCAGCTTTGACCCAGTTGTGAATATTGCGGAAAGTAACAACTATATCTACGGAGTTGTCTGGGGCTAGAGTAAGTTCATTTGGGGGATTGATTTGAGCGACTTTGACCTTACCAAAAACCTCTGGATTAGCTACCAGTTTTTCTTGGAAAGCCAAAGCGGGTTTACTGTTACTGGCAGCCAAGTTAGTAACTATGAGTTGTCCCTTTCCCTTTGCTGCTAGAAATGGGGCTAATATCTCGGTATACCAGCCGCTCCCTGGCCACAATTCAACTACGGTCATATTTGGGCGCAGACCGAAAAATTGCAAAGTCTGGGCTGGGTGGCGATACTTGTCTCGGTCACGATTTGCAACGGAGCGATGACTGCTGGTGAGTATGGTTTGGAGGGTAGTTGGGCTGTTGAATGTAGCTTTTTTGCTCTCGTTGGCTAGAGTTGGGGGCATTACGGATGCCAATATGAGGAAAGCAAGAGTCAGGGCTTTTAGTAAGCCTTGGCGGAAGATGGGATTTTGTGCAAATTTCATAGCTATTATTTTTACTTTCTGCTTCAGCATAGGGCAAATAGTGTTCTCATAAATGGGTTAGGTGGGGTGCGATAACGTTGGCGTACCCGTCCGCTATAGGCATTGCTCTGCTATTTTCCTTTCGTACAATTGCAAGTCGCGTGGCTCACCCTCATTCAAGCAGTTCTGGGAGATATTGGAGGAATTTTTAAGGAACACGTAGCTCGTGATGCCAATAATTATCAATGTATGAATAGTGATGTCTTTCGTGAAGACGATCTTCACTTATGTAGAGAGCGTCAATCTGACAAGCTTTGCAGTAAAAGCCTCTCAAGTGCTTGGGAGGTAAAATTTGTCCCTCAATTGGATTTTCTGTTTTCAGACTATCAATAGAAGAGAGCAGTAATTCCTGACTTTGGAGCTTTGACCCAAGAGGTTGGTACTCCTCATAAAAACAGTCAAGGATTTTGAACGAGTAAGGACTTCTCGACCAGTTCTGTTCGACAAGAGATTTAGACATGATCTCTAACTCTCCCTGAATTCTATAATTTCGCCCTACACTAGGCAACCAAAGTTCAAACTCATAAGCGGAATTTAGCTGAAGATGTTTCCATTTCTCACTTTGCTCGCTACAGTGAAATTCAAAGGAACGTCCAGAGATTGTATGAAGGTTGATGGCGCGTACACTCGCTATAAGCTTATCATTATTAGATGATACAGTTGCCAAATGACACACGTTTGCATTAGGGTCTTTCGCAGTAATAGCTTGTTGGCGTGAGTTAATTATCTCCAAAATTGGGTCAATATAATGGTTCGTCATTTAAGTTAAAGGCTCGACTGGTAAATCTGCATCAATCTCAATTAAGGTAATTCTGGCTCAAAGCAGGAGACATTTGGCAAAGGTAATGTCCATTATCTTGAGAAAGCACGTTAATCGTAATTGTTCCGGTGATTGAAGTCATATCTAAGTTATCAGATAGATGAACCTTTGACCTTTGAATTTTAAAATTATTCCAATAAGCTAGTAGATACTTGAGTGTTGTTGTTTTGAAAAGTAAGCAACGCCTAACTGCACTATCCTCTTCACCAGCATAAAATTTAGTTGATTATTATTGGTATTTATACTTCTTATTCTGGTTTACCGAACCGATAAATTCGAGTAAACCGTAATCTTTATTACTGTCTAAATTGGTGCGGTAATCATCAATTATTTGGTAATAATAACCGAATTTACAAGCTTATTAGTTATCAATAAGATGGTAATCAAAGCAAGGAATTAAATCCTTAGTTGATTGAGCAAAAAACTACTATCGGTACAAGGGATAAATTAATATGCTAGTTCGTTACAACCCCTGGCAATAATTGAACACTTTAGAACGTCACATCAACGGCTTATTTGGAGATACCAGAGTCCCATCTGGACGGTTGGAAAAAGGCTTTATCAGAGTTCCGGCTGCTGAACTACAAGAAACTGATGATGCAATTCATCTCAAGCTAGAACTGCCAGGACTGGAAGCTAAAGACCTAGATATTCAAGTCACTGAAGAAGCTGTTCGCATCTTCGGTGAGCGCAAGTCTGAAACTAAAACCGAAAACAATGGCACTATCAAGAGTGAATTCTACTATGGTAAATTCCAACGTGTAATTCCTCTATCTGCTCGGATTCAAAATACCAATGTCACCGCAGATTATAAAGACGGTATCTTGAATTTGACATTGCCCAAGTCCGAGCAAGAAAAGAACAAAGTTGTCAAGGTTAATCTAGAACAACCTACTGCTTAATTGGTTGTGATAAAACTACTCTACCTCCAATAATTGATTGAGATGCTAAAAGCCCAGTTATGAGACGACTGGGCTTTTTTGTGTCGCTTCTGTTTCCTCTAAGAATTGGGTGGGGGCGATCGCACCTCCATTACGAAAGTTATTTACAGTACTTGTTGCAATAACTACTTGTTGCCATCTGCATTCAAATGACGACACAGACTGTTGCAGAACACGAAGTAGTGCTGTGTGTTGGAAACACGACTTTTCAAAGATTATGAGTTCCCAAAGTACCCAAAGTGCTAATAGAATTTCTCACCTCTTTAAATAAATTTTGATACTCTGCACAATATTCATCTACGAGCGCAACTGTTGGGTGGGTGTCTCTAGCCAAATGTTTCCGGATTTGTAATTCTACATCTATTGCCCTGCTTACCTGAAGAGAGTTTTTTCTTTTAATCCTTTTATTAAGAATACTTGGAGAGTGACAGAAGAGGGATATCTGAATTCAACAACGCCATTTTTCCTAAACAAAATGTGCATCTTTAGGATTGAATGCCAGCTTAATCATTTGATGGCGATAGACATTACCAGATATATGATTCCGAGGCACTCTGGCAATTAAAGTTTGTTCTCCCACCTTAACCCAAATACTACAAATCCCAATACCATTTAAAACCCGTTCTATTAGCCCTTCAATAATTACTGACCAAGGTTTATGCAATATTGAAGAACTTACATCGTAAAGATTGAAAGTATCGCCAGATAAACAACATGCAGTAATTGGCTTTGTGATTTCCCCAGGATATAAAAACTCTATCCCGTTTGCAAGTTTGATAAAACTTCCACGGCTACTCCGTTCTACCCGACATGGAATAATATTATCTATCCCTACCAGTCTGGCAAGCTGCTCGTTAGCTGGTTGGCGGATGATGGTTTCCAAGTTATCATCCTGGATGATACAGCCGTCAAATAAAGCGATCGCTCTTTGGGCAAAATGCAGTATATCTGTAAAATTATGACTGACTAATATGACTGCCGCTCCTCTAGCTTGGGCCCATTGTCTAATTTTCTCGATCATCTCGGCACGTATACCCACATCTAAAGAAGCAGAAGGCTCATCCAAAAGCAGCAATTCAGAATCAGCTACTAATCCGCAGGCAATACAAACTCGTTTCGCTTCACCACCAGACAAAGAACGAGCTGACTGATTTGCCAGGTGTTCGCAGCCAAAAGTTGCAAGTGCAGTATATACCCTTTGCTTAATCTTGTGTGTTGGTGTTTTGCGAAACTTTAATACCTTGGCAACATTATTAAAAACAGTGTCATCCAATAGTAAGGTTTCCTGAAATACCAAAGCCGAACGACGACGCAACAATGTTTTATTGGTATTGCGGACATCCTCTCCAAATAATTGCATCTCACCCCGGTAAGGTTGCAAGAGATTGATTGTTCTTAATAAAGTGCTTTTGCCAGCGCCATTGGGACCAAGCACAGCAACCAGTTCTCCTGGACGGACTGCAAAATTTTCAATTGACAAGATATTTTTACGTGTTTTGCTATCGACGCTCACCTGTCGCATATTCAGGACATACTCATTAGTACTCATAGAATTTTCCTGTCATGCTGTAGGATAGTCAGCAACACGATAACCGTGTATGTGATCAGGAGGAGAATGTATGCGATCGCCATTGCCACATCGTAATTTCCTTTTCCTACCTCCGTAACAATTGCTGTTGTTAGAACTCTTGTTTGTCCCTTGATATTGCCGCCTACCATCATCGATGCACCAACTTCCGAGATGACGCGACCAAAACCAGCAATAACAGCAGCCATTAATCCTAAACGTGCTTCCTTGATTAGCAACAAGTTGGCTTGCCACTGTGTCGCCCCCATTGACAATAGTTGCCAGCGTAGTTTCGGATTAATACTGATAATTGCTGTAAAACTGAAGCCAGCTACTATTGGCAAAGCAATGATTGTTTGGGCGACGATTATAGCTGTAGGCGTATAAATCAAATCAAGGTTTCCCAATGGTCCAGACCGCCACAAAAACAAACTAACGACTAAACCGATTACCACAGGTGGCAATCCCATGCCGAAGTTAATCAAACTAGTTAGCGCCTGCTTACCGACGAAATCGACTAATGCTAGCCACATTCCTAATGGTAGTCCCAATAAAACGCTAATAGCTGTAGCAGTTCCAGATACGAACAATGTCATTGTCATCACCTGAAATACGTCACTATCGCCATTGGTTAATAGTTCAAGAGCTTTCAAAGCTCCTTCGATGATTGTATTCACAAATCTGTTAAAAAATACTTAAATATGCAGTAGAGCAACCCTTGATGATTCTAATGCTCTTGATTCTAAAAGCCGTAATCTTTCTCTGTTTTACCACCATCAACATAAAATAGCGGTTGTTTGAACTCTTGTTTGCCATGAGCTGCAATTAGTTTTTGTCCTTCAGAAGATAAGACATAATTAATAAACGCTTTAGCTCCTGCACTATTCACTCTAGGAAATTTCTGAGGATTTACTTGCATAACATGGTAGAGATTTAACAGTTTCTTATCTCCTTCCATAAGTATTGGCAAAGACAGGTTTTTCTTCTGAAATATATATGTTGCTCGATCTGCTAAGGTATATCCCAGTTTTTGATTAGCGACTTGCAAAGTTTCCGCCATCCCTGAACCTGTTTGCTGATACCAACTGCCAGATGGTGTGACTTTTGCCTGTTGCCATAAATCTTTTTCTAGCTTATTAGTCCCTGAGTCATCACCCCGCGATACAAACAATGCTTGATTTTTAGCAATCAGGGAGAATGCTTCTACAGCACTCTTTTTCCCTCGAATCTTTGCCTTATCAGTATCTGGACCAACGATTACAAAGTCATTGTGCATTACCAAGTGGCGATTAATCACCGCACCACCTGCTAAAACTTTGCGTTCGGCTTTCGGTGAATTGACGAATAAAGCGTCAACCTCACCCTTTTCAGCTAAAGCCAAAGCCTGTCCGGTACCGACTGCAACTTTTTTGAGCGTATATCCTGTTTTCTTTTCAATCGCTGGAACTAAATCATCTAGCAGCCCACTGTCCTCAATGCTGGTTGTCATCGCCACGATGACATTTTTATTCGCTGGGGAGTGTGCAATAGCTGGCTTTTGCTTGATTAGTATATCACTAGCTTCAGCACTTAGAATCGCCAAGCAACACGCCAAACATGCAATGAAAATTCTCCGAATCATGGAACCTCTCGAAATATATGATTTACGCATTGATAGAGTAATTAAGGTGTTACACAAAAGCACATTGAGACAGCAGAGGAGCAGTTCAAAGCTATACGTGCGGCTTTTTCGCCATTTTGTCGGGTCATGTCGTTAGTCTGAATGGCATAGTTGTTTATAGTGAAGTGATGATTCATGACTTTAAATATTTGCTACAACTTCCCCAGTTTTGCTGATGTCATAACCGCCGAGAATTTGTAATTGCGATCGCACTAGCCGATTTCCCAAGATATTGATAAACTGCTGTACTGGTGCTTCTTCCAAGTATTCTTTGAGAATCACCAAGTCGTATCGCGCACTATGAAGGGGAATAAATCCCAAACCAAAGGTAGCAGCTATAGATGCTGTACTGATACCTGCACTGGCAACTCCTGAGACTATAGATAAAGCAACATCTTGATGATTGTGAACGATATGGTCAAATCTTTTCACAGCCTCCAATGGCACTCGTTCTTCTTGGAGTTTCCGTTCTAAAAGTATCCGATTGGCAGAACCCACTTCATGAGTGACAACAGGTGCTCCAAATTCTACCAAGTCGGAAACTGTTTTAACTCCCATAGGGTTTCCTGGTGGAACTAACAATCCCTCTTCCCAAACCCCAAGAGTAATCAAGACAGCACTCTTATCTGTTAAGGCTTCTCGCACAAAGGGAATGTTATGTTCCCCAGTTTGGGGATCGTATAAGTGCATCCCTGCAATGTGAACTTCACCTCGGCATAGACTACACAATGCAGCCTTGCTATGGGCGAAACGATAATGAACTCGCAGTTGCGGATGCCAGCGTTCAGTTGCTCTTGCTAAGAGGGAAAGCACAGGTGTACAACCAGCAATTACAACTGTGTTGTGCAATTTGTCCATATCATCTAGAAGCTGAACCTGGACTTTATTTGTACCTGTCTGGCTCTGTGCTTCACCCTCAGAGTAAAGCTCGTTCCTGGTTATACTGGGGAACCCGTCCACCCTTAGAGGTGATGCTCCTATGTCGCTACCGCTTGCGCTAACGCTACTCCCGACAATGGGGTGGTTGACTGCAACTACCTCACCATCAGATGGAATCATTTCGATGCGAAAAGCATCTCTGGCTAATAGAGGATAAGCTATCCATCGATCCCTAATCCGCGCTAGAATAACTTGTGATTGCTGGTTGTTAGGGGTCGAATCGGCAAGAATTGCCTCTACTTTAGGTAAATCCTCCTCTCCTAGCCAGAACAAGTCCTCAACTTGGCAACCAAGTGCCTTAGCTAAACGCAAGGAAATAGCAACTGAAGGCGCACATTGTCCCGTTTCCACAGCACCAATAGTCTGGCGGGTTACGCCAGCTATATTAGCTAATTCTTGCTGACTCATGCCCAGACGATTCCTAATTGCCTTCAGGTTATTGGAAATATTCATATCCTGCTTTATGAGGCTGTATCTCTCCGTTACAAAAAGCTGTAGCGGACATTGCCAGATTTTTGCTTTTGCGGGAAGTCAAGTAATTTCAGACTTTTTGTTGGTTTATTACTGTTTTTTATCTATCCGTAGCAAGCATACCATACATATCGCTAAAATAATTGCTAAAGAATAAAAAGTTTTCCTGGGATTTTCTCGTGATAGGTGTATTTATAGCTACATAATTTTTCACGTTTTGTAGTAGTAATGAACGATTTGAAGCCTAAATATTTTCGTGCAACGTACCTATGTCTACATGTTAACCATCAGATTTTTATTAGTGATCGCTACGCCCGCCGCAGGCATCGCAAAAGTTCTCGGTCTACTGACTATAGCGCTTCTCGGTTGCGTGCAATACGCGGTGTAGAGACGCGAAATTTCGCGTCTCTACATTTATTTTTTGAACATGTATATGATTCAAATGAGAACCGCTATATAACTTATCGAACTCACTTTTTCTTAGTACTGTAGAAATTGGTAGAATTAGCTACTTCATAATCCCGTTGTAGAGTTGAAAAGTCATGATGGCTCAAAACAATGGTAATAGCGCGGTAAAATTATTGAAAATATATGTCATTAATCTTAATTCGTAGTAATTATGACTATCACCCTGACAGAGAAAGAGGAGCGGGAACTGTGGGCAGAAGCTAATCACAATAGCCCACAACAACCAGAAATAGAGCCATTTACCATCCTTCGGAAAGCACCTAAGCAACTTGGCAAAGGCTATGTGCAGCATATCGAGGTGCATCCTCATCTCTGGCTGGCGATTTTGGACTATAAATATCACGATGATATGTTATGTAAAATGCCTGAATGTAATCACCCACTGCAATTTTCCGTCCTCCTTTCTGGAAAAGCCATAGACGAATATGGAGGACAGGTTGGAGAAGGATACACAATGATCTCTGGTAGTGGTATTCAACGCCAAATGCTGGTAGAGTACCCAAAATCTCGATGTGTAGGCGTTAACATCCATATGTCTGCAAGCTTGTTGGCAACCTTTTTCCCCAATGAAGCAGGAAAAATCCCCCATCAGTTGCGTTTGTTGGCAAAAGGCAACGATTGGCAGACCTTGCTCTACCCAGAAACTACACCTGCTATTGGGGGAATAGCACAACAAATTATCAACTGTCCTTACCAAGGCATAACAAAGCGGATGTATTTGCAAGTGAAGGTGTTAGAACTCATGACGTTGCAATTGGCTCCCGTCTTGGCTGATCAAAATGGACTGCAACCATCACCGCGACTGAAAGTAGAAACTATTGCCTGGATTCATTAAGTTATGGTTTTTCTGTCCGGTTGTTGCAATAGCTGCGATTTGTGGTTGTTTGTTGTTTCGTATTAGTAGTGATAAACCTCTAACATTGTGGCAGCAAAGTTGAAGCGTTCCCGTTTCGGATTGCCGTAGGCATCGCTTTCACAGTTATCAGTTAGAGACAGTTTATCAAGCGATCGCATAGCTTAATTTAATCGTACCAAAACAGGCGATTGCCCAAGGGGCAACGGCAAAGCCGAACGCAATTTATCTTTAAGCTTGATTTACTGCATCAAAGATTTGTGATACTTTGAGATTTAGTTGACTAAATTGCGGCGATACAACTAAATCATTACCAGAAAAGTTACCTATCTGGGTGTAAGTTTTGTCAATCAGTTCTAAGATTAATATAGTCTGAGCTTCGGGGTCAATAATCCAATATTCAGGAATGCCACAATCTTGATACTGCGATCGCTTGGCGATAAAATCTCTATCTCGTTGCAATTCTCCTAGACTAACCACTTCAATTACTAGTAGAGGAGGTAGCATCTCTAAACGAATAGTATTACGTTTTGCTAACTGCTGAATATGCTCTTGGCGAATAATTGTCAGGTCAGGATAACGGTTTCTAGGTTCTCCTCTGACTTCCAGTTCTAAACCATGTCCTCGCACTCGATCGATGCCTACAATCATCGCAAAAATCAGCAAAAGACGATTAGCAATCTGAACATTAGTTCCTGATTCTGGAGGCATCTCGATTAACTCTCCATTAAACAACTCATAGAGTTTATCGGTGCCATCATCATAAGATAGGTATTCTTCAAAGCTTTGAAATCTATGTTTTTTAATATGTAGCATCAAGGTTACTCCATGATGAGTCTCAATGCAAGTTTAGCCGATCTTGCACTAGGCAAACGGAACTTACCAATGGTCGCTTGTTCTCAACTGTGGCGTTCTACTTGCCGTAGGCATCGCCCTGGCGTTATCAGGTGCGTAGGCGTAGCCCGCCGTAGACATCGTCCTATTCCAGCGCTCCCAACCAGGCTTCCAAATCTGCGATCACTTCAAATTCCAGTAACGCCTCACCCAGATTTTCTAGTTGTTCCAAGGAAAGGGCGTGGATACGTGATAGCATCTCCTGTGGTAGTTCTTGTCTGAGTTGGCGTGTTAACAAACGAGTGACTAATGCGATCGCTTCCACTTCTCGTCCTTCAACTCGTTCCTCTTCCTTGGCTTCTCGAATGGCGCGTGGTTCTTGCGTCAAATTCAGTCCTAGCATGACTCTAATCTCCGAACGGCTTAAATTGGCGAACTTATAGACCATTGACTTTCAATATGCGCTAGTCGAAGGAATTGATAACTAATTCAGTCAATATGTTGGGGAGCGATCGCGGTAAAATTATTGAACCGTATTGGCATTTAGGTCATTATCAAAAATACAGCATTTTGCGGGTGCAAGAAAACTGTCTTGTTCGCACAGAAGGCAATTATGTCGCCCCACCTGTCGCTAAAAATGAAAAAGAGAAAACCAATTTACAGATATTGAGAGCAAAGGTTATCTTAATGATGACCCAGTTTTGGTGATGTTAATCAGGAAGTTGCTGCCTCGATATCCGTAGTATAAGATTGCAATTGTGAATGGGGTGTTGGTTGAGTGGGAGGGTTAGCGATTTTAGTCGCCAAATTAGTGTTGTTGGTAACAGTTTTCCCTTCTTCCAAAGCTTCTCGACCTGTAATCAATCTAGAGCGACGATTACGAGTGATATAATTCCATGCCCACTGAAATACTACTACTAATTTAGTGTCAAACTCGATTAAGAAGTAGATATGAACGACTAACCAAAATATCCAAGCAACCAAACCTTGGAGTTTGATGAAGCTTAAATCTACAACAGCTAAATTTTTGCCAATCATTGCCAAGCTACCTACATCATTGTAACGAAATTCCGGTAGTTTTCGACCTTCAAGGCGTTTTTGAATGAGTTTAGCTACATACTCTCCTTGTTGTTTGGCTACGGGTGCAACACCGGGTAAGGGTTTTCCATCTTGATGAGAGAAGTTGCCTAAATCTCCGATGACAAAGATGTTTTTATAACCCTTAATCGTCAAGTCTGGTTCTACAATCACACGTCCAGAGCGATCGCACTCTACACCTGTGCGATTTGCTAAAACTTGCCCCATAGAGGAACCTTTCACACCTGCTGCCCATAATATAGTTTTTGAGGCAATTTCTTGAACTTTATCACCTTGCTTGAAAGTAACGATATCATTTTCAATATTCGTCACCCTGGTGTTAGTTTGGGTAACCACACCCAACTTTTGCAAGGATGCTTTTCCTACTTCTGATAACTGTGGTGCCATATGAGGGAGGATGCGATCGCCCCCTTGCAATAATAAAATCTTAGTCTCTGAGGTGTCGATGTTGCGGAAATCTTCTTTGAGAGTTTTGTATGCCAATTCTGCGATCGCACCTGCTAACTCTACACCGGTGGGACCAGCTCCGACAATCACAAAAGTCAACCAAGCACGGCGTAGTTCGGGATCTGTTTCTTTCTCTGCTGCTTCAAATGCCGAAAATATCCGGCGACGTATTTCTATGGCATCTTCAACAGTTTTCAAGCCAGGAGCCAATGGTCTCCAGTTATCGTGACCATAATAGAAATGGTTAGCACCTGTGGCAACAACTAATGTATCGTAGGGTATTGTTCTATCATCCAGAATAATTTCTTGGGCTTCTGGATCAATATCATTTACTTCTGCCAAGAACACTTTTGTATTCTTGCTTTTCTTAAATATAGCTCGTAATGGTGAGGAAATATCAGCAGGTGATAACGTACCTGTGGCAACTTGATATAAAAGCGGCTGAAATAAATGAAAGTTACGTTTATCGATGAGAGTAACATTGACATTCGCTTTCTTCAGAGTCTTTGCTGTATACAGTCCACCAAAGCCTCCACCAATGATTACAACCTGATGTGGTACATTCTTCTCAAGTGAAACTACCATAAAAAATATTTCCTTGTGTCAAGAGTCTTGTAACTTTTCTTAACAAAGATATAACAGAATTATGATCTTCGTTGCTGTTTATTTAGAACAATTGAAAAATAATGAAAGTAGTCAAAGTTATACCAATTCTCTAAAATTCGGCAACAGATTCAAAGCCCAAACCCAGACACTATCTAAATTTATTAATTGCGTTAGCGCAGCGTAAAGCCTTCTCTTCTCTTTCAGAGACGAAGACAGCAAACGCCAACAACGGCATGGTAACTCTTAGAGACGCACTCGCGTTCGCTTAGAGCGAGTCTGCAAGCGTTTTTGCGCTCATACGCGAATTGCTCTTTTGGTATTGTTGCTCTTGCAAGGCTCGAATTAAAATCTGGAGTTTAGACTGACTAGTCTAAACTCTAGTTAGTTAAATACGCAAAACACGGGTCGGCTTCTAACTCCCTAGAATCAGAGGCTTTTCACACATCAATACCTTCCCCAAAAGGAGAGCTATGCATTAATCAAATCTTTACTCAATAAAAAAGTGAAAGAATAATTAATTAAATAATCTGATTGCCACAATTTTGAAGTAGCTCTTGAGCAGTGATTAGTGCAGAGAGAATGTTGATGAAATAAAGCTACGAAATTAGAGAATATTGTACTTATAAAATAAATTTTTTTGCCAATCGCTATTTAGATCGGTTACGATGAACTTTATTTCTTAATAAATTATTATTTTAACTAGATGTGCGCTAATAATTAGTTTATATTTATTATTAAAATGCTGTAATTTATTCATTAGAGAGTTAGCTCGTGACACAAACAACTCAACACGCATACTATATGCAGGCTGACCAACGCCCTAGTATCAAGGAGCCGATAGAACTCTCACCTTTAGTCGGTAACTGGATCAATACTAAATCGGATACTAATTATTTGGTGCGGGTGGTTCTGACCGAGCAAGACGGTCGCCTTACGTTTCAGGGTTATGGAGCCAACCAACCCAATCCAATTGACTGGGGTAAGGTTGAAGCAGTGCCTTACGCTGGGGGAACCTCACTTGTAGCAGCAGGATTCCACGCTTTTTACAAGTTAGACGGGGTTGAGACACATCTGGTGGCAAACCAAAAATTGGGAATCTTGGTCATTCAGTCATATACCCGCTACGTAGATGGTAGTGGTCGAACAGATCATTTTGCCCGTGAGTTTTTTCATCGCTAGTCAGAAGAGGAAGATTTCAAGATGGAACGAAACGAAATTTACGGAAACCAACCCAAGGACACCGTGATTGATTTCACGCCTTATTTAGGAACCTGGATAAACTCCAACACCAAGACTACATGGATCGAAAAATTTACTCTAACCAAGCATAATGAGCAAATTATTATGCACGCTTATGGTGCCCAGTCCCTCAAAGATTGGGGTGAGACTGAGGTGACACCGTTTGTAGATAATATCAATGAGAAGGCTTTCTGTGCACGATACGATCGCGATTCAGTGGAATCCTTGTTGGCAGCGAACATGAACAAAGATTTGTGGGTTATTGCTGCCTTTCACAAGTTCAAGGATGGCAGCCAACCCAATTTTCTGTGTCGGGAGTTTTACTATCGGCCGGAATAAGATGAAGTTCCTTCTTGATTTGTACTAAAAAAGCTCATAAGGCTTGCTGTATAAAAAGTCTAGGGTTTAACACCATTCGACACTGTACCCATGTAAATGCTGGAAATGAAGGCCTTGTCATTACCAACACTTTTTAAGGGACTAGGCGAAAAGGGATTCCCAAAAAATAAAATCCTCAATAAAGAGGAATAATAATCATTGTAGATAGTGGAGAGTCAAAGCTGCCGATAGCAGTCCTGACTCTCATTTTTGTAATAAGTTCAATTATATATATAGTTCAAGTTTTTGCGGACATAAACAATACTCTGCAAAATTAAACTGTATTGTACAGTACTCGACCTAACAGTTTCAGAAGCAACGGCGGCAGCTTTTATAATGTGACCAGAAAGAAAAAGGTACAAGCCTCTAAATTTATTTATGGGCTTGGTAAATTTTTGACTTTTGACTTTTGACTTTTGACTTCCCCGTTCGTGTAGCGTCTCGTAGAGAAGGGGCTGACTCGAATCAAAAAAGGCTGAAGTCAGTGTGGCTGTGGAAGAATAGCGTATTCTAGCCTCAAAATTAAATATCCGAAATCACAATAAAGACCTTGTTTTTTGTTGCTAGCTGTGTGATACTTTCGTTGAACTTGGAAAACAACATAAATCTCTTATAAAAGGAAAAAATGATAATATTCAAGAGATTTAGAACATGGAGTTTCTTGATTGGATTAGCACTATTAACATTTGTATTTGTAGCTTGTGCTTCTGGTAATCAAACTGTTTCACAAACACCAGAAAAAATAACAATTGCTTATCAACCTGGAATTAATTACGCTAATCTACTTATCGTCAAGCAGCTGCAAATTTTAGAAAAACAATTTCCTAAGACACAATTTGAGTGGAAAGAATTATCGAATGGTGCTGCTATTAGGGATGGAATTATCGCTAATCAAATACAAGTTGGTGCAAGTGGGCCTGGAGCGTTTCTCGTAGGTTGGGATAAAGGCGTGGGCTGGAAAATATTAACTTCACTTAACTATAGTGAGTTTTGGCTAATCACGAAAAACCCCAATATCAAAAGTATCAAAGATTTTAAGCCAGGAATGAAAATTGGTTTACCATCTTTAGATGGGGTACAGGCAATTGTACTGCGGAAGGTGGCACAAAAAGACTTAGGAAATCCCACAGCACTCGATCAAAACCTCCAAGTGATTGCTCACCCTCTAGGGTTGCAGTCTCTGTTAACTGGTCAAATTGATGCACATTTCACAACACCACCTTTTGAATTTCAAGAAGTAGAAAGAGGTGGTAGGGTAATTATTAAAAGCTCTGATATTTTTGGTAAGACTAGCATAGCAAGTCTATTTACAACTGAAAAATTTTACAATCAATATCCTGAATTTGGTAAAGCTTTGTATACTGCAATTGTAGATGCTACTAAACTTATAAATCAAAAACCTGATGAAGCGGCCAAAATCCTCTCACATATGGATAATGGAAAAATATCACAGGATCAATATAAAAAGTGGCTTACAAATAAGGCAGTGGCATACGGAATTGAGCCAAGATCCTTCCTCAAATGTGGAGCATTTATGCATGAAATCGGGATGTTAAACAAGCAGCCTAAATCAATTGATGAATTGATTTTACCACCGCTTAAAGGTGTTAAAGGAGATTAAATTAATGGTTAATTTAGAATCGTTAATAGTAGCAAAAAATGTACATATTAGCTACAGCGAAGCTAAGAATAAATTTCCGGCTGTGGAAGATGTTAGCTTTGCTGTTAAACCAGGAGAAAAATTTGTAATTATTGGGCCATCGGGTTGTGGAAAGAGTACGCTGTTAAAGGCGATCGCTGGTTTTGTGTCTATCAGTAGCGGAGAATTACTGATGGCAGGTAAATGCATTTCTGTTCCTGGTCCAGATCGGATTGTTGTCTTTCAAGATTTTGAACAGCTTCTACCTTGGCAGACTGTGATGCAAAATGTTGTTTATGCCCTTGAGACTACAGGCAAAGCTGCTGGTAAAGTTGCCATTGCTGAAGCTATAAGATATCTCGACTTGGTGGGAGTCTCAGCAGCTGTCAATAAATATCCTCATCAGTTATCAGGAGGAATGAAACAACGAGTAGCGATCGCTCGTGCTTTGGCTGTAAAACCTCAAGTTCTCTTGATGGATGAGCCTTTCGGCGCTTTGGATGCGCTGACACGGACTCAACTGCAATACGAACTCAATACTATTTGGCAAAATACAGGGTTAACAATTATTTTAATCACCCATTCCATACAAGAAGCTGTTTACCTGGGACATCGAGTTTTAGTGATGACACCAGTACCTGGAACTGTCAAAGAAATTGTTGATACCGCACAGATTAATGACATCAACACTCATAAATTTGTCGAAGTTGCTGCCTATTTAGAAAGTTTACTGAGCAATGATTCCCATTGTGAGGCTTTTCGAGTATGAAATTTGTGACTCGAACAACAGCAAATCCGAATAAGTTTGAGAAGATATATGCTTCACTAAAAGCCAGTAATACTTTCAGGCGCGGAACAATTTTTTGCCTTCTATTGATTTTTTGGCAATTGTATGTATGGGTTGCCCAAGTTCCCGCCTTACTAATTCCTGGCCCAATAGCAGTCTTAGAAGTACTGTGGCACGATTTATTGAGTCAAAAACTGCTGCAAGCAACACTCAATACTTTGTCCGTATTATCTATTGGTATGATCTTGGGTTTGATTCTGGGTACGGCTTTAGCAGCTTTCGCCAAAGTTTCTCGTTTTGGTCAAGATTTGCTAATTGTGATCAGTTCGATGCTGAATCCCTTACCTGCGATCGCTATTTTACCCCTAGTAATTATTTGGTTTGGGTTCACTTCTGTTTCTATTATTGTAGTTACTGCCCATGCTACAACTTGGCCTATTGCTCTGAACACAGAAATGGGACTCAGTACCATCAACCCAACGATTATGATGGTGGGGAAAAACCTCGGTCTAGATGGTTTTAGACTGATTCGAGAAATTATGCTCCCTGCTGCATTGCCTCATATCTTAACAGGCTTGAGAACTGCTTGGGCTTTTGGTTGGCGCACCGTGATTGCATCTGAGTTGGTGTTTGGTTCAGGGGGTGCTACCAGCGGTTTAGGATGGCAGATTAATAATAGTCGCTACTTCCTACAAACCGATCGCGTATTTGCCGGATTAGTGGTGATTGCAATTTTGGGTTTAGCTGTCGATTATATTTTTCGATTAATTGAAATCAAAACAGTACAAAAATGGGGTATGAAATGTAGTTAAACTATCACCAAACCGGGCAAAATAACTTGACAAACAGTATTTGTGGTTACAAGTAGTCATTAACTAGAGAGTTTCAGAAACCAATAACTGTATTTATTCTGTTATTTTGTGTTGAGTAGTTATCGCTAATTTATTAAAATGAAACATCTATATTAAATATAAAACTTAAATCATTCGTTTTTTTATATATAGTTAGAATAGTCTGTCTGTTTATATTACTAAATGTCTTTTCTTGTTATAAAAGTTCTGGCTTTTTAGCTATACAGAATTGTCTATTTATAATTAACTATATGCTTAATATTGCAATATATGTTCACATAATTGTTATTAGTTTTACTATTATCAACTATAGTTTTTGTTAGGATTTTTAAGTCAATAAACTCAAATAGTTTTTATTCTAAGAATACAAAGCCTCGAAAAATATTTTTTGTGTGGCTTAACAAATTAAATGACCATTTGTCAAATTAGTGTCATTTTTGCGTTGGTGCTGTTAGTAGCAAAAACTGTACTGATTGAGATACATACGTGCTACTCGGATTAAAGATTTCGGCTATTGCTTACTTAGAGCGCAATTTTAGGCTATAGAGCTAACAAATAATTTGGCAAGCGACACTGCGCCTTCTTACTCGTAAATCCTGACTCTTTTGTATTAATCTTCAGTACGAGGAAAGCCATGAAAAATACTCAAGTAAGAATCAACAAACCACTCAACGAAACAGCTTGCAAACGCAATCCAAAAAAATTGGGTGACAACAAAAAACTAACTTGCACAAAACCACCACAACCAGGTGCAAGCCAAGGAAATTGTCCTTTAGATGGAGCGATGGTTTCTGTCGGAGCTATTACTGACGTTGCTCATTTAATACATGGTGCTGTTGCTTGTACTCATAATCCTTGGGCGACTCATGGTAGTCTCTCATCAGGCTCTCAATTATACCAAACTGCTTTTACTACTGACTTTGGCGAGAATAATGTCATTTTTGGTGGTGAAAAGAAACTGTACAAAGCTATTCTCGATGTTGCTCAACGTTATAAACCTGCGGCTATTTTTATCTATGCTACTTGTATTACCGCTTTAATTGGTGATGATATCGGTAGTGTCTGTAAACTCGCTGCACAGAAAATCGATATTCCAGTTGTATATGTAAATTCGCCTGGATTTCTTGGTAGTAAAAATTTAGGTAATCACATTGGTAATGAGACTTTATTGAAATATGTAATCGGAACCGCAGAACCAGAATTTACTACTCCTTTCGATATCAATATTGTTGGTGAGTACAATGTTGCTGGTGATTTGTGGAATGTTTTACCACTGTTCGAGAGGTTGGGTATACGCGTTCTCTCCAAAATTACAGGTGATGCTCGTTATCAAGAAATTTGCTATGCTCATCGTGCCAAGTTGAATGTAGTCATTTGCTCAAATGTTGTGCTGCCAATGGCGCAAACAATGAAAGAACTTTATGGAATTCCTTATATTGAAGAATCTTTCTTCGGTGTAGAAAACTTAAACCATTGCTTGCGAAATATTGCAGCAACATTAGGGGATAAATATCTTCAACAACGTACAGAACGGTTAATTGCACAAGAAAACGCAGCTCTAAATATTGCCCTAGCTCCCTACCGTGCGCGGTTGAAAGGTAAGCGGATTATTCTTTGTACTGGTGGTGTAAAAATTTGGTCGATTATTTTAGCCGCTAAAGATTTGGGAATGGAAGTGATTGCTACTACTAATGCTAAGACTACAGAAGAGGAGAAAGCCAAAATTAAACAATATCTTGGTCAAGATGGCATTGTTTTGCGCGAAGCAACCCCGCAAGCATTACTACAAGTACTGAAGGAAACAAAAGCTGATGTCTTGATTAGTGGGACTGGCAGTAAATATACAGCACTCAAAGCCCAAATTCCTTTTTTGGACGTTAACCATGAACGCCATCATGCCTACGCTGGTTATATAGGGCTGTTGGAACTGGCACGAGAATTGTATGAAGCCTTGTATAGTCCTGTATGGGAGCAAGTCAGTAAACCTGCTTTTTGGGATGAAAAAAATCAACCATGACCAAACAAGGCAAAAGTAACCCTTCGACTTATGGTGCGCCGTTTGGGGTGCAGGGCACAATTTCGTGGAAGTTTTAAAGAAAGTTAGGGGAGAAGGGTAATGGGATGAACAGGGGAAGGTGATTGCCTCCTATGCTTATAATGACAATTTGGCTACTCAGTAAGGTTTTCTTGGCGAGTTGGATGGGTATTGAAATAAGCACGATCGCAAGATTGCCCTAGAATCTCCTGACCAATTGAAGACAAAACGCGATCGCAATTATCATGCAATACATAAAACGACAAATCTCGCAATATTCGCTCCAGAGGACTTGGTTGAATCAAGGAGCGAGCTCCACAAGCGTTTATGCAGTCCTTCACCGTTTCTGTAGCCAGCTGTTCGGTTATGTAACGGGTGCGATTGCCTGCTTGTTTTGCCTCTAAAACCTGGCCTGTTTCCCAAAGAGTAGCCACCTGCCGCAGCCAGAGATGCATAGTATCTACATTAATTGCTGCCTTAGCAATTCGGTGTTGTATGTAGGGATCGTGTCCTTTTTCCTGTTTATTGATGTATGCTAAAGCATAGTCATAGGCTCCTTCAGCAGCTCCTAGAAAAGCAGCGCCATACTGAGGTGTAAACCGCGTTTGCCACTCCTGTACGATATACTGTCCTGGATAGCCAATCAAGTTTTCTTTAGGGATGAAAGTACGTTCAAAGCGAACCAAGTAACTCACCGTACCTCTCATTCCTATTGGCTGCCACCAACTATCATCAAAGCTAATACTGGGGTCAGATAAGTTGCAAGCTAGTAACAATACTGATGTTGGCGAGCCATTGCTATGACGCGCTCCCCCAGGAGTTTCTGTGTTGAGCAAGAGAATTGCCCACTGTGCTTCTGGGGCACTGGTGGCGAATACCTTTGTGCCATCAATGATGTATCCCTCATCTACAACTTGCACACTTGTGCCAAGGCTATCATTTTGACCTGGAATCTGAGACTGGGGTTCTCCACTCCAAGCCGCCCATATCTCGCCATACTGGACAATACCCTCAAACCAGCGCTTTTTCTGAGACTCATTAGCCATAGCCGTTAGTAAAACTTGGGCATTTGCATGTCCTTCCCAGCAACGGGCTAGGGATAAATCCACTTTTGCCAGTTCCTTAGTCATCATCCATAGGGTAAAGATATCGTGATCGTGTCCTAACCCTAGACCACCGTATTCAATTGGCACAACAGGCGCATTCAAACTTGCTTGAAAAAGGTCTGCAAAATCTTCTTTTGGGAAGCTAGCATTGTGGTCATAACTAGCGGCGCGAGAGGCGAACTTATCGCCTGCAAGTTGGCTAATGCGCTCAATCAAAGTTTGCTTGTTGAAAGTTAGATTGAATATCATCTAATAGAGTTTCATAGACTTGTTTTTAGTAGCTAATCTTGCACCAGTTAATTTATTGTCATTTTTGTAAGTAGTGGGTTCCTTCTACCTTCTGAAATGACTGCAAGATATAGGTAAATAAATCATCAATCACTCGATTAGCTGATATGTAGCTACCTGTAAGCCAATAATAATCATCAACTAGATAAACTTTACCCTGCCTAACAACATTAAGCTTTGACCACAGAGGTTCTGCCATGAGTTGATTGACAGCTATCTTTGACTGTGCAGGGTCTTTGAAACCGTAGCGCACTATAAATAAAATATCACCATCTATCTGGGTGAGGACTTCTGGAGAGATATTGTAGCCAACAGGGTTGCCCGCTTTTTTTTGAGTTGCTTTAGCATCCAGATTTTGCGAAGGAGGACGGATTAAACCAGCATCCTCTAAAATTACTCCAGAGAATGCACCCTTAGTTAACGGGTTAATCGTCTCTGGGATCAGGCGCACAACGGAAACTAAAGTTTTTTTGAGTCGAGATCCTATCTTTTGTTTGAATTCGGTTAAGCGTGCGTTATAGTTATCCATTAAACGTTTTGCTGTTTCGGTTTTCCCCAAAGCTTTTGCTGCTGGTATAAACGGTTGTTTCCAGTCTCCATTGCTTTGCACTTTCAGGAGAACGGTGGGTGCAATGTGAGACCATAAACTGTAAGTATTCCGGTTCCGCGTCGTACCTAAGATCAAGTCCGGCTTGAGAGTTATAACCTTCTCCATATTCGGTGGTGTCAGAACCGCACCAATGTTTTCAACGCCTGGGTGCTTATCCTCTAACCCTAGCCCTTGGAGAGTTTTAGTTGGATCTGGAGCACCAACTAGATTGGCTCCCAGAGCTAGAGGTATTTCTACTAGCCACGGATCTATGACAACGACTCGTTGAGGATGAACGGGAACTAGAGTTTGACCCATTGTGTGTTTGACTATGTGAACGGGTACAGGTGATGTTTGAGTTGAAGGAACGACGGCTAGATCGCGGTTTGGTAACTGATGACCAAAGGAACTGCAAGCAGAAATCACCAAGAGCGTGAGCAGCACAATCAAGCAGAACTTACGCATACTATTGACAAAGTGAAAAATATACAGGTGATGTTAGAGCGATCGCGTATTGACTGTGCAAAAGGCTGTGTTGCAAAAACTTGCCAAGGACAAAACGTCTGTAAAAAAATGTTTGTTTTTTCAACTCCTGCACCCATCAATATATTGTTGTATGCTTTACCTCTGACCGAAAACGAAAAGGATACAAGCCCCTAAATTTTATTTATGGAGAAGCAAAAAAATGTATTGTCAAGAAGCACAGCGCGAGAAATACTACGTCCGCTAATTCAAGCCCCTAAATTTATTTATGGGGATGATTAATTTTGAATTTTGTTAACGCAGCGTTAGCGAGTCCGCGAGCGTCATTTTGAATTTTGAATTCGGAGCGTACCCCTTTGGGGAAGCAAGCTACGCGCAGCGTCTCGTAGAGAAGCGACGTGACCCCGTGTGATCATTTCTTTCCTAAAGGTAAACACAAAGGTGTCCCTGTTACTGGGTCTGGTACAATTCGACAAGCTAATCCAAACACCTCCTGCACCATTTCTTCTGTCATCACATCTGCTGGAGTTCCATGAGCCATAACAGCACCATCACGTAAAGCTACTAGCTGATGAGCATAACGACACGCCTGATTCAGGTCATGCAACACCATGACAATCGTTCGTCCCTCAAGTTGATTTAAATCCCACAGCAAGTCCAGTACTTCCACTTGATGAGCTAAATCTAAGAAAGTTGTCGGCTCATCTAATAGTAGTATTTGCGTATCTTGCGCTAAAGTCATGGCTATCCAAGCACGTTGCTTCTGTCCACCAGAAAGGGTATCTACAGCTCTATGGGCTAATTCGTTGAGGTCTGTAGTTGTTAATGCTTTGCTGACTTGACGTTCATCTTCAGCTGTCCAAGATTGCAGCCAACTTTTTTGATATGGATAACGACCTTGTGCTACCAAATCTCGCACAGTCATTCCTTCTGGTGCAACTGGCCCTTGAGGAAGAATACCGAGTTGTTGTGCAACTTTGGTCGTTGACTGTCGAAAGATATCAGCACTATTGAGATATACAGTACCAATCTGGGGCTTGAGTAGTCTGGCTAAACCTCGCAGTAGAGTAGATTTCCCGCAGCCATTGGGACCAACTAGAGCAGTAATTTGTCCTGTGGAAATTAACAGGTTAAGATCGGATATGATCGGTTTACCATCGTAAGCTAGGCTCAAATGTTGGGTTTTAAGGGCTGTATTTTCCATAGGGCTTTGGGAGCGCAAGCTCAGGACATAAGTGTATACTTTGTCTACGATATGATTTCATTTGGATGCAGTGCAAAAAAGCGATCGCCTAACACGGCAGTGTCTTGTTATGATCGCTATAGGGTTGAACTTTTGAGTCATTATATATTAAGGCTTTTCCTCTAAAACCGCGTAGACCGTAAGAGCTTGTCGTAGACATCGCCCTTCAATGTAAATATTTAAATATTTTAAATCATATTGTCATGCCATTACCAACAATATTGGCTAACAAGTGCTGCATTTGGTAAAGATACCCTGACAAAAGATTGGGATCGACTTAACTGCACTTCCCTAAACGATTTTAATTAAAAGCGGCTTCAAAACTTGATTTTAGTAGCTCAATGAGGAGTTGTTCTCGTCAGAGCAGCAAATTTAGAATAGTATTTTTGAGATTTATATCAGAAATATATTGAGGATTTTACTCAACTTTGTTGGTAATATTCAGACTAAGTTAAATAACGTGACTGATGCAATAAACCCAATTCCAGGAGCAGAATTTTGGGGTGAGATTGTCATAGGTTTTGGATAAAGGGTAATAGGTTTTCTACTTATCCTTTATACCTTAACTAAGAGCGTATGGTAAGCGAGTGTGTGAGGAAAGTTCAATGAAGTCCCAAAGATTAAACTATTTTTTTTGGCAGAGTCTACTGCTAACTACTTCAGTGGTGGTGTCTGTAATTAAGCCTGTGCGTGTTGTTCCTATTCTAGCAGCAGAAATATCAGCTACCAAGCAGCAACTATCATCTCAAGCAACAATCAGAAAGTCAGTTGCACCGATTACAGAGATTCAAAGTCTCAACCAGATAGAGCATCGATTTACTGATGCCCAAAAGTTAGTACAGTCACAAACAATCACTGAGCAAACAGAAGTTATATCAGTGACGGGAGTGAGGCTTAATAGCACTGATAAAGGGTTAGAGGTGATTTTACAAACGGATGTTAAAAGTGATCGCGTACAAATAACTCCAAAAACTGAGGGTAACTCCTATATTGCAGACATACCTAACGCTCAGTTGCGCCTGGCTAGTGGAGAGAGTTTTCGTCAACAAAGCCAGCAGTAGGGGTAACTGAGGTAACTGTTACCAATGTTGATGCTAACAGTATCAGGTTGACGGTAACAGGTGAAACGGGCGCGCCAACAGTGGAATTGTTTAATAGTGATGAAGGTTTGGTATTTGGAGTGACTCGCACTGCAACCACTGGAGAGCAATCAACAACGCCACCACAGCATGACAAAAACAGATATACCACTGATTGAAATTCCTCGCTCAGTTCAGGTTTTCCCTCGACAAGTAATCGAAGATTTGGGAGCGCGTAACATCCAAAGTGTACTTCAAACAATTGGTGTTGGGCCTAGCTCTCCCGCGTTTTCATCTCGACTCTTTGATGGTTTTAGATTCCGTGGTTTTGTGAATACCACTAATCTTCGCAACGGATTACGAGATCCAAATTCGGGTTATGCTGTCGATCCCTCTAATACAGAAAGAATCGAGGTAATTAGAGGGCCAGCTTCGGTATTGTACGGACAGCTTTCTCCTGGTGGTATTGTCAACCGAGTCACTAAACAACCTCTGTTTGAACCTTACTACTTTGCTCAGATGCAGATTGGTAGTTATGATTTTTATCAACCTGCGATTGATTTTTCTAGTCCGTTGAATGCAGAGCGAACTTTGTCTTATCGTCTGAATGCTTCATATTTGAGTTCTAACAGCTTTGTAGATTTTGTCAATCAGCAGCGTTATTTTGTTGCTCCAGCAGTCTCTTGGCAAATTGACAAGAATACTAGCTTGACAGTGGATGGGGAATATCAAAACGTAGAGAAACCTAATGGTGATGCTGAATTAACAGCCATGCCGAAACAGGTAAAATCACTTCTGATATTCAAGATCTAAGTCAGATTTGGCAGGAGTTTATTCGAGAACTATGGACACCTGCTTATCAAGAAATTATGGAAAAACTTTCCGGGTTGAACTTAGAAAACCACGGTATGACCGTAATATTCCGTAGGCAACATTCAAAACACTCAAAATTTTGGCTGACTCATACTGATGGGCAATATACACATCTGAGTCATCTTTTTTACTTTCATAAAGAATGGTTAGAGGACTGGGGAGGCCGTTTTTGCGTTTTGTCTAACAATCAACCTGAATCGGTTGTGCGTGAGATTTGTCCTGTAATTAACAACTCGGTAGCTATTGTGCGGTCTGATAACTCGTGGCATATGGTAACTCCAGTTTCACCGTTAGCAACGCATCACCGACTAACGATGAAGACTGTCTTTTGGGCAACTCCCTAAAACCTGCTTGTGTATTGCACAGATATGAACACTTCACTTAATACTTCTAACTCTAATAGACTTTCTTTGCTAAGAATTATCAATCGAAGAGTGCGAGTGTTCCTTTTGGCAGTACTATTTCTATTTGTATTTTGTGGTTGTAACGTTCTTGTTCATCCTCTGACTCTTCAACACAACCAAACACTTCCTGTCCATCCCCAGCGAGTAGTAGTGCTGTTTCCGATCCTCTTAATAGATGTTTTAGCTTTAGGAGTCACACCGATCGCAGCTCCAAAGGCGATCGCTGCTAATTTGCTTTCTGAGTTACAGTTCCCACAGCTTCAGTTGCAAAATATCAAAGAATTAGGGAATTGGTATCCTCTCAATATAGAGAAAATTCTCACCCTCAAACCCGATCTAATTTTAGGAATAAAAATCTCTAGTTTGCAAGAAGCTTATCCCCAGTTGTCGCACATTGCACCTACAGTGCTAATTGACTATCAAAGACCTCGCGACTGGAAAAAAGCTTTCTCTCAAGTCGCCAACGTGCTCGGTAAAACTGAGATAGCTTCTAGAATTATGGCTGACTACTATAGTCACTTACAGCAATTGAGAAGTTCTATGGGTAGTGAACTATTAAAAACTCAAGTTTCAGTTATTAGGGTAACTCCACAAACAATAACCCAATATAAACAAGAAGTTTTGTGTGGAGTTGTTTTAGAAGAAGTAGGATTGAGTCGTCCTTTTTCTCTGACTTTGAATAAAAAGACCAATCCTCTAATGTCAAGCCCACTTTTCGACGATCTCTCGTGGGAACTCCTAAGCAAAGTTGATGCGGATGTAATGTTTCTGCTTCGTAATGGTGCTTTTAAATCTCCGCAAACTAGTATACCATTGCATGAACTAAGGCAGCAGCTATTATGGTCAAAGTTAAAGGTCGTACAGCAGCACAAAGTTTATGAGGTCGGTTCTTATTGGATTGGTGCTGAACCAATGTCTGCGCTTAGAATACTTGATGATTTAGAGAAGTATTTTGTAAAAAGAAAGTGAGGTTGAGTATTATAGATTTTTCCCTTAACGCTTCCACCTTTGATACAACAGATAAATAAAATAAGGCGCTCCCAAAGCAGCAGTTAGCAAACCATAGGGTAATTCTGTTGGAGAAAATAAGTGCCAAATGGGGAGCCATTAATCCAACGAAGCCAATTGTATCGCCGTAGGCATCGCCACACTTACCCCAGCTAGAGCAGTAATTACCAAATTTACTGTACTCATTTTATTTTTTAAAGTACTCTAGAATTTTTACCAAAATAGTTGGAAAATAGTAGCGATCGCTACGAATCGCAGGCTTAATAATATGATATTCGTAACCTTGTAGTAGTAGAGACTTTAGTATAAAAAGTCATGAGAAAGTATTTATTTGCCATACCACTGATTACTGGTGTGTTTGGTGTCACGCTTCCTATTCAAGTTTGGGCTGTTACCTTGTACAATGCTGGCGGTTTGAAAACTGCCTTTAGAAAAATCTCTAAGAATTTTACCGCCAAATATGGAATTCCAGTCACACAAGTATCTAGCCCTTGTGGTTCAATTCTTAACTAGAGTAATTGAAAAATTGCGATCGCTTTTATTGTTGCCCTTTTTCTGTAACCTATTTTCTTTTCAATTCATGGTAAGTTATTGTTGCGATGACACTAATCTTTTCCCTAGCAGATTATTGGAAAGTCTTATATGAAGTAGAGCCAATACAGCAGAATGATAGATTAAATGAGTTTGACATTACCTTTAAATATCCAACCATACTTGCACAAGGGTATCACCGACATATTAAGTTACGAGATTGCATATTTTTAGACATCTACAATTATCAGCAACATAAATCAGTGATTTTAGAATATCCTGATAGAGAGCATTTTTTAGAATTTCAATTCTATATTATGGTGCATTCTCCATCTAAGAACATGCCATATCAGACTGGAGAATACTTCTTGAGCGGCAGTGGTATGGCCTCTGAATGTGCTCGTCTAGAGGAGGAGTTAATGCAAGAAGAACAGTAGCTATTCATATAAAACCAGAGATGTTTCGCTCTTTTGCAGGAGATGCATCTGGAGAACTTTCAAAAGAATTGCGTCATCTTGTTAAACGCTCGGATCAATCAACCTATGAACGCTATGGTACTCAAACTCCAGTGATGCAAGTAGTACTACAGCAAATTCTTCAATGTCCTTACCAAGGTGTGACTAAGCGAGTCTACCTTGAAAGCAAGGTTTGGGAATTGACAGCATTAGTGATAGAACAAGAAACGCAAATTTTCCAAGGTTTTTTAGAGGTTTATCCACTCAGACCATCAGAAATCGACTGCGTTTATCATGCTAAAGAAATTTTATTAAAAAATCATGATAATCCACCCTCTCTCATACAACTAGCACGGCAAGTGGGGTTAAACGATCGCAAGCTCAAACTTGGCTTCCGTTCTGTTTTTGGGACTACGGTATTTGGCTATCTGCACAATTATCGTATGGAACTGGCACACAATTTGCTCATTCAAGGTCACATGAATATCACAGAAGTGGCACAGAAGGTAGGTTATGCTAGCTTACCCTCGTTTAGCAATGCCTTTCGTAAGAAGTTTGGCATCACTCCCAAGTCTTGTCACAGATAAAAAGTCCGTTTGGAATAAAAAAAGTCCGGCTCGAATAAGACTTGACTATTGTAAAAATTGTATTCTTCTAAAATTACAGGTTGGTATTAATGTAGGTTTTTACCAACTTTGTTACTGAAGAGTACTGGAGATTAGGGATTAGGTAACGAAATTGAAAAACGTGGAAGGTGCTTCAATCCTTAATACTCTTTGAACAGATTTTAGTGTGGTGTCTTAATTGGAGTCTTTAAAAATGTTAGTTAAGCTGCTTTATTCTGCTATTTGCTGGTTAATACCGATTTTCTCAGTTACTATAGCTAATCCAGCTTATTCTGAACAACCGTTATCTAAAAAATATGAAGCACTTTCAGGTGAAGTCAACAGTGATATTTCCTCATTAACTAAATTGCAATCTGCCAAAACCAGTGCGACATATTTGTTGAGAACACCCAGAGATAAAAATCAAGTTTCCCAGCTTAGTCAAGCAACTACAGATGTGGTGTCAGTAACGGATGTAAAAGTGAACACCACAGATAAAGGGATAGAGTTAATTTTAGTTACGGCTAACTCTGTTGAGTTGTCAGTTTCACCAAAAATAGAGGGCAATTCTTACATTGCAAATATTCCCAATGCCAAGTTACAACTAGCAAGTGGGGAGAGTTTCCGCTCAACAAAGCCAGTGGCGGGAATTGCACTAATTACAGTGGCAAATTTGGAACAGCTTAACATCCTGCGCATGATTGTGACTGGGGAAACAGCAACACCAAATGTGCAGTTGTTTGATAGTCAGAGTGAGGGTTTGGTGTTTGGAGTCACAAGTACTGGTTCAACAGTGCAGCAACCTGCACTAACGCCAGAGCAAAAACTACCTGCAAATGACCAGAAGCAACCACCGATTGAGTTAGAAGTGACAGCCCCACCAGATACAGGTTATAAGGTTCCTAATACGAGTGTTGGAACGCGTACAGATACTCTAATACGGGACATTCCTCAATCCGTTCAAGTAATACCTAGACAGCTAATTGAGGATCAGCAAGCACTTCGTCCGATTGATGCGCTTAGAAATGTTGGGGTTATACAAGCTGGCTTACCTTCACGCGTCAGAGATGTGTTTACTATTCGAGGATTTCAGACAACTAATATTTTAAGAAATGGTCTGCCGGAACCTGTATCTAACTTAACCAATCCTGGTGGCGGAGACCTTACTAATCTTGAGCGAATTGAAGTACTACGAGGCCCTGCTGCTGTACTTTATGGTCAAGGTAGTCCCGGAGGTACAGTTAACTATGTAACAAAACAGCCCCTAAGTGAACCTTACTATAATGTAGAGTTTACATCTGGGAGTTATGATTTTTATAGACCATGGCTTAATTGAACTCTTGAGCCAGAACTTAGACTATTTTCGTGCCAAGCCTGTGAATATCCCAAAAATTACGATTCTGCTTGACCACGGCTATCACCCAGACAAAATCATCGCTGCTCTGCAAGCACTCTACCCTCAGATTATGACCAAGATCCGATTCCAACTGGCACCCAAACCCACAAAAGCCGAAAAAGTGGCGATCGGCAAAACGGGGTTTGTGCCGATCGCCACTCGTTGGGTAATTGAACGCTCTAATGCTTGGATGGAGCGATGTAAGAGTTTGGTCAAGAACTTTGAGCGAACACTCGTCCATGCGACTGCCAAACTCAATCTATGTTTTATCCGACTCATGCTCAAGCGGTTAGCTCAGGCATAGATATCAAATGGGTTCTATAAGATTGTATCTAGCACTACATTTTACCAACATTTTTGGTAAAATGTTTTTATTTATGACTAATTGGCTACGCGATCGCCAGCTTCAAAACTATCACAAATGCTTAGAGGCATAGCGGTGAGGCAGTCGCAGTCCTGGACGCCACTTGCTTTATGCCGGGAAACCCTTCCACCCTTCGGGTTCAGCAGTCCCCCAGACGCTCGATGACTCGCTAACGCTGCGCTATCGACGGAAACCGCCAAGATGGGGGCTGCTTCACCGCAGTGGCTCCGGTTTCCGTCGGTTGCGTTAGCGAAGCGGTAGCGAGTCTTCTCCTGTCGGAGACGCTACGCGTAGCTTGCTTCCCCGTAGGGGTACGAGCGTCATTGCCAGGGCGAACGCATCTTATTTACTAATAAAAACTAAAAAAGATTTAAAAATGACATAGATAATCCTACAAGTTGCTACAACTATAAATAAAATAAATCCCTATGATTATCATTTCCAGAATTATTGAGATTTAATTTCCACCAAAGCCTTATGTGGTTGAATCTTGGTGTCTTTCACCCTGATTCAGGCTCGTCAATATTTAGATGCGTTTGCCCTGCCTACCGCAGGCACTAAAACTCCCACGAAATTGTGCCCAACACTGTCAATGGCGCACCAGGATAGATGATATTTCTGTCCTGGCTACTTTCGTAGTATTTCTGATCGAAGAGATTCTTGATATTGAGCGCAAATTTCCAGTTGTTGCGTTTGTAATAAAGTGCTGCATCCGTGCGGAAGTAGCTGGGCAACACAAAACTGTTATCTAAATCGCCCTGTCTATCGCCCACATAATACAGTCCCAATCCAAATCCCAAACCTTGTAAACTCCCACGTTGGATTTCATAGGTTGTCCATAGACTAACAGTATTCTTAGCAACGCTGCCCAACAAATTCCCAACTGGATATTCATTGTCTTTGGTGATTTGGGCATCGGTATAAGCGTAAGAGGCAATAATTTTCCAACCGGTCAGGATTTCGCCAGCGATATCTAGCTCAACGCCCCGACTACGTTGCTCCCCGGTCAGAATGGAAAAATCAGGATTGTTGGGATCGGTGGTCAAGACGTTAGTTTTTGTAATCTGGTAAGCAGCCAGGGTTGCAGACAGTCGGTTACTCAAATCGGCTTTAACACCCACCTCGTATTGTGTACCTTGGGCAGGATCAAATGTAGAACCATTAACTGAAGTACCAATGTTAGGAACGAAAGAACTGCTGTAGCTAGCGTAGAGAGAAATTGCTGGTATCGGCTGGTAGACAAGACCAACCCGAGGGCTGAAGGCTTGGTCAGATTGACTGGTGCTAGTTGAGGCAAGGAAATTGTCACTTTTCTGCTCGGTAAAATCGAAACGCCCTCCGACTAGCAGCTTCAAATTATCCAGTAGGGTAATCTGATCTTGAAGATAAATCCCTAATCTATCAGTGCGATTTTGTATATTAACAAAAGTTGTTAAAGGATTGGTAGGGATAACGCTATTATTGACCGGACTAAAAATATCGATAGGTGACAAAATACCTCTACTAAAAGTTACCGGACCTTCGCTTCGGTTTAGCTCTATTCCCAAAAGCGGTTGGTGAATAATTGACCCGGTTGCAAACTTTCCTATGACCTCTGTTTGGAGACTGTAGTTGTCAGTTTCAAGTTTAGCATTTGTAAAATTCCTATCCAAGAACCGATCGTCGATCAAGTCCCCTGGTTCTGCGCGGAAATCATTTATTTTGTTTATAGTAATGGAAAGGGCATTGCGAAGCTGCCAATTTTTACTAAACTGATGTTCTAATCTATAGCCAGCTCTGTAAGCTGTGGTTTTTGAATCATTTTCTCCTGGAACCCCTAAGAAGCGACTAATCGGAATTGGGGCAGGTCTGTTACCAATAGCGACGATGCCTCGATCAAATTGGGTATTATTGTTTAAATACTCAAAATCAAAGTTTAATGTTGTGTTGGTATCGATTTTCCAGGTTAGAGATGGTGCGATGAAGATACGTTCGGTGTCAACAAAGTCACGAAAACTCCCGGAGTTTTGGTAAGCAACATTCAAGCGATATAACAGAGTTTTGTCTGCATTCAGTGGACCAGAGATATCGAATGTGGGACGATAAAAACTGTAGCTTCCGGCGGTGAAGTCAGCAGCGTAATAAGGTTCACTTAGCGGTTGCTTTGTGACAAGGTTGATAATCCCACCCGGTTCAGCTTCACCGAAAAGGACTGAGGCTGGTCCCTTGAGTATCTCAACCCGTTCCAAGTTTGCTATTTCTGATAATGTGAAGAAATTGGCATCGCGGAATCCATTTCTAAAATTTCCATCCTGCTCAAAACCACGAATGATATAGCGAGCAGCTCCTGTACCCCCGTAGTTGCCTGCTTGTGTCACGCCGCTGACGTTTTGCACTGCATCCTGTAGCCGCACTGCTTTTTGGTCTTGTAATACCTGTCGGGGCACTATTTGAATTGAGGCAGGAATGTCACGCACGGGTGTATCGGTTTTGGTGGCAGTAGAGGCATTTGGTACACGGTATCCATCCTGCTCGCCCGTCACCACTAACTCAATCGGTTTATTACCACTAGCTGATGGTTGAGTTGGTTGTGTCTGCAACCCTGGCTGCTGTTTTGGTGGTTGTTGTCTTTGAGGTTGCTGCCCCTGTTGCGCTCTTTGTGCAGTACTAGCTACACTGAAGATCAGACCTTCGTTGGCACTGTCATACAACTCGACAATTGGTACACCCGCTTCACCCGTCACCGTAACTCGGATAGTCTTGGCATCAAAGTTAGTGACTGTTATTTCACGAAGACCCGTAATTGGTTTCTCTGAGCGGAATGTGAAAGCTTCGCCACTAGGTAAACGCAATTGTGCGTTGGGAACGTCAATAATAAAGCTATTGCCAGCAGTGCGATTTAACAGTTGCAACTGTTGCCCACCAAAAGTTTGTAAAATTATTTCCACACCTTGGGGAGTGGGATTAGCTTTTACTCCTGTCACTTGCACTACTTCACCTTGATTCTGGAGGGAGTTGGTTGGTGTTGGTGACTGTACTAAATGTTGAGCACTGCTTGTAGGACGTTCTATTTCACTAAGGAGAGGAATCTCTCTAATCGTTCTAGAATTGCCTAGTACTTTTGCAAACGCAGTTTTATTTTGTACTTCTTGAGAGGACACTTCAGCAGCTGCACTAATTGCAACCCACAACCAAACACAACTTGTAGCCAAAAGAATCTTTAATATTTGCCTTAACACTATTTCCACCCCTACACATACATCGCGCGATTTAATCAACATTTCTGATACACTCCAGGTAAATACACCACACTACACCGATGTTTAGCGACAAACCGTTTCACATTTAGCCAAACTATTTTATTTATAAAAGTTTACCAACAATTACGGTATTAAGAATAAAGTAAGTCCTAATTAAAGAGATGGAAAGCGTTCCCGTACCCCTACGGGGAAGCAAGCTACGTGTAGCGTCTCCGCAGGAGAAGGGGTTTTGCCGCAGGCATCAATAGTTAAAATTATCACCTAAACAGATATAAGAAATGTAATTAATTTGACAGTTTTGTCAAAAATTACCAACAATTACAGTATGTTGAGGAGGCAACTTCTAAAAAGGTGGATTGCTTTCTCTGGAAGGGTTGCCGCAGGCATCGCTGAAAATCTGAATCAGCTTCTCCAATACTGTGATGCTACGGTTAAAAATTACACATGATAAGAATGATACTTTTAGAGAGCCTTATTGCCAACACGGTACAAATTTATTCAAAAAGGCGATTTTAACAATAGCTTCATCGCCGCCTTTGATAGAGTAAATAGATAAAATAAGGCGCTCCCAAAGCAGCAGTGAGCAAACCGCACGGCAATTGTGTCGGAGAAAATAAAGTTCTACCAAAAAAATCTGCTGCTGCTACCAACAATCCTCCGACCAAGGCAGCAACTGGCAGTAAATTTTGATGTATTGACCCAACAAGTCTACGTGCTAAATGGGGAGCCATTAATCCCACGAAGCCAATTGTACCTGCGATCGCCACACTTGACCCAGCCAGCGCCACACTCACTAACAATAATTTGCTCCTCTGCCATGTGACTCGGCTACCGAGTCCTTTAGCTACTAAGTCACCCAGTTGTAAAGTATCCAGTTGCCGCGCCAAGAGTAACGCCAAGGGAACAAAGACAACTATCCAAGGTAGCAGTTGCCAAAGTTGCTCCCAACTTTTACCAGCCACACTACCCGCCAACCAGACCAATGCTCTAGTAACATCGTTGATTTGACCAAAAGTCAACATTAATGTCGTGAAAGCTCCCATAATTGCCGCGAGTGCTACTCCCACTAAAACTAAACGCAGAGGTGATTTTTCTCCCGTGCCAGCTAGTAAATAAATCAAACAGCCCACAACAAAAGCACCACCAAAGGCAGCAAAGGGCAAATACATAGTGGGTACGGCCGGGAATAATACAATCAAAGTTACCGCTGCTAAGGCTGCACCTGCATTTACCCCAACAATACCAGGGTCAGCTAAAGGATTACGTGTCAATCCTTGTAAAATTGCACCCGCAATTGCCAAGCCCACTCCTACCAACCAGGAGATTAAAACTCTAGGTAAACGCAGGGTGATAACAACAAAGTGAGATTCTGGGTCAAGTGTTGGTAAACCAAGAACAGCTCTCACTATGTCTGCTGGCGGCACAGGATAATCTCCTAAACTTAGGCTCATCCCCAAGACTGCGAGCGTGAGTAATAGCAGTAGTAACAATACTCTAGTTACAGACTCTTTGCTAAATATTAAATTTTGAATTTTGAATTTTGAATTTTGAATTGTTATCATCCTCTTTTCACCCGCCAACGCACTAAATACAACAAAAAGGGCGCTCCCAAGAGGGCTGTCATCACGCCAACAGGCAATTCTTGGGGTCTAATTAACCAACGGGCTGCTAAATCTGCCCATACTAGTAAACCTGCACCAAACACAGCTGCACCAGGCAATATCCAACGATAATCAACACCCATCACTCCCCGCGCTAGATGGGGAACTAGCAGACCGACAAAGCCTATAGGCCCTGCTAATGCTACAGCGCTTCCCGCCAATATGACAACGCTCGATGCTGTTGCCAACTTGATCCAACCTGTTTGCTGACCTAAGCCTGTAGCCACCGATTCTCCTAAACTGAGGACATTGATTTGTCTACTCAAGGCAAAAGCTGTTAATAATCCTACTACCATCCAAGGCAACACAGTCAGGAATAGATTGAAATCTCGTCCGACCAGGGAACCTGCTAACCAGAAGCGGACTTCTTCTAAAGTGCGATCGCTTAAAATTAATACACCTGTGGTAATTGAAGATAGCAAAGCAGTTAAAGCTGCACCAGCAATAGTCAGATTCAATGGTGTTGAGCCTCCTTGTCCAAGTGAACCGAGGGAGTAAACTGTTAAGGCTGCGATTAAGGCTCCGAGAAATGCTACAAGGGTAATTAGGGCAGGTGAAGATGTACCCAAGCCAAAAACCACTGTCACCACTGCTAAGGCTGCACCTGCATTGATCCCTAAAATTCCTGGTGCGGCTAAGGGATTTTGAGTAAGTCCTTGCATTAACGCCCCAGCTATGGCCAAACTAGCACCGACCATACTTGCAATCAGTGTACGCGGTAGGCGCATCGACCGGATAATTATGTGTTCGTTAGAGTCATCATAGTTAGTGAATGCAGTAAGTATTTTGGTAATGGGAATGTCAGCAGCACCGTAAGAAATGCTGGCGAAAATACCTAACAATACTACTAAGATACCTATGCCTAAGCTGAAAATGCGGATATAGTATTTTTCAGGGTGAGAAATATTTGTGTTCATGGATTTATAACAAGAGTTAACTTCATATCTCTGCTTTTTCTAAGTTTTAAGTATAATTACTAATTGACAAAATTAAGGCTATCTAAATTTTTCACAGATGACTAAAAACTCCTGCGATCGCGCCAAAAAAAGAGATGTTACGCTTTTGTAGTCTTTATTCGTTTACTCCTGGTTTCTTGGAGTGGTTGCAAAATATAAGTAAATAAATCATCAAGAACTCGATTAGCTGATATATAGCTACTACCTTGCCAATAAAATCCATTAATTACATGAAATTTACCCTGCTTGACAACTTTAAGCTTTGACCATAGAGGTTCTGCTATGAATTGATGCACAGCATTATTGGCTTGAGTAGAGTCTTTGAAGCCGAAGAGCGGTATAAATAGAACATTCCCATCTATCTGAGCCAGGATCTCTGAAGATATATTGTAACTGATGGGGCTGCCCCATTTCTTTTGAGTTGCTATGGCATCTAGATTTTGCAAAAAAGGACGGATTAGACCAGCATCCTCTACGATTACTCCAGAAAATGCACCCTTGGTTAACAGGTTAATCGTCTGTGGCATGAGACGCACGACGGAAACTACAGTCTCTTTGAGTTGGAAACCCATCTTTTGTTTGAACTCAGCTAGGCGTGCGTTATACTGCTCGACTATGCGTTGTGCTACCTCGCTTTTCCCCAAGGCTTTTGCTGCTGGCATAAATGGCTGTTTCCAGTCTCCACTGTTTTCTATTTTGAGCAAAATAGTAGGTGCAATATGAGACCATAAACTGTAAGTATCCTGGCTTCGCTTCGTGCCTAAGATCAAGTCTGGCTTAACAGCCATGACTTTCTCCGTGTTGGGTGTAAGAAGCGCACCAATGTCTTCAATATCAGGGTGTTTATTTGCTAATCCTATTCCTTGAAGAGTTTTAGCCGGATCTGGAACACCTACCACGTTGAATCCTAGAGCTAGAGGTATTTCTACAATCCACGGGTCTAAAACGACAACTCGTTGAGGATAAGTAGGAATTAGAGTTTGACCCATTAAATGTTGGACTGCATGGAAAGCTACAGGTGATGTTCGACTTGAGGAAACAACACCTATGTTGCGAGTCAGTAATTGACGACCAAAGGAACTGCAAGCAGAAACCATTAGGAGCGTAAGCAGCACAACAAAGCAAAACTTAGGCATAATATACAACAGTGAGGAAGACACAGGTTATGATAGAGCGATCGCTTTTGGGGATAGCGACGAGCAAAAGTTAAGGCGATCGCACTACCCGCACCATGACCTGCTAAATGTACTGGATGAGAAGATTGTGACAAAATACTCATCCAATAAATTTACAGCTTCATCTATGAAACTAATTTCATCTTTATCGTGGTGATATTCCCACTGATCCACATTCATAGACTGCGATATGTATTGTAGTAATGGTCGATCAAAACGCTGCAATACATGACTAGAACTGATCCAAACAACATCGGTATCATTAGACATAAATACTCTCAAACATCAAAATTTGGAAATAATCAATTTTTCAAGCGTGTCATTCCACTACTGGTCTGTCAAAACTTCCAACTTACTGTCCCCTGCACCGTAAATGGATCTTCAGGATAAACAAGTTGGATAGTTCGAGGGGTGAAGTACTGAACATTGAACAGATTTTTGAAGTTGAGAGCAATACCAAGGTGATCTCTTTGGTAGTACACAGCTGCATCAGTACGTAAATAATTCGGTACACTGAACGCGTTGTTCAAATCTCCCTGCCGGTCGCCCACATAAAACAAACCCAAACCAAACCCTAATCCTTGCAGGCGACTTTTGGAAAAAGTATAAGTCGTCCATAAACTCGCGCTATTGAAAGGGACATTTGGCAGTCGATTGCCGATAGCATATACATTGTCCTTTGTCACCTGTGCATCCGTGTAAGCATAGGAGGCAATCACATTCCAGCCTGGCAATATCTCCCCCGTCACATTGAGTTCAATGCCTCGGCTACGTTGCTCCCCCGTTTGGACATTAAATGTGGGATTATTTAGATCAGTTGTCAAAACATTAGATAAAGTCAGTTGATATAAAGCAAGAGTTGAAGATAGCCTGCCGCTGAGGAAATCACTTTTGACTCCCACTTCGTATTGAGTGCTAGTACTGGGTTTAAATAAACTACCCCCAAACGTGGTTCCAGAATTTTGGGAGAAGGATTGACTGTAGCTGGCATAAAGTGAGATGGGCTGGATAGGTTGATAGACAAGACCTACACGAGGACTAAATGCAAAGTCTGATTGACTTCGATTGGCATTTGCATTTAAAAAATTGGTAACGCTGTTCTCGACAAAATCTCCTCGTCCGCCGAGGACTAACTTCAGGTTAGGAGCAAGGGTTACTAAATCTTGAATATAAAGGCCGATGTCATCATTGATCGTTTTTTGATTAAGTGTAGAAGTAACAGCGCCAATTGGCTGACTATAGACGGGGTTAAATATATCAATAGAACCAATAGCACTCATAGTCCGATTGTAAATATTGATCTCTCTGTACAAATCAAAGCCTGCGACTAATTCATTCTGAAGACCGCAGATTTTAAATTTACCTGTTAGATGATTGTCTAGAGCATATTCGTTATCCACACCTGGCCCTCCTATATCGGTTTGCTCTGAGCGTCTCAGAGTCCAACCATTAGGTTGTAGAGCAACAGAATTGGCACTATTTCTTAAAAAGCCAACAAATCTAACCTTAAAAGCATTCACCCAGAGCCAGTTATTATTAAAGCGATGTTCCAAGTTATAACCCAACAGAACAGAGCTAGTATCGTTTTTGGCGTTCACATCCAATGTGTTAAGACTGAGCGGAATCTTTCCGTTTGGGTTCGACAAAACAGTTCCCGCAGCAGGTAGCCCTGTTCTCGGAAACTGGTGCTGGTATCGGAACTCTGTTTCAAAAGTCACTTTTGTATTACGATCTATTTGCCAACTAACAATAGGCGCAATTAGATAACGCTGGGAGTTAAAAAAGTCAACAAAGCTTTCTGTATTGAAGTAAGAAAGATTTAACCGATAAAGCAGCGTTTTGTGATAATTAAGAGGCCCAGAAATATCTAAAGTTGGTTGATACAAACTATAACTACCGACAGTCATACTGGCAGCAAAGTAAGGCTCACTCAGGGGCTGCTTAGTAATAAAATTAATCGTGCCACCTGGATTGCCTTGGCCGTAAAGGACAGAGGCAGGTCCTCTTAGAACCTCTATCTGTTCAATGTCGTTGAGTTGAGTTTGTCCCGTTGTAGCTCCTCCTACATAGTCCTTAAGACCGTTGTGAAGGATGTTACTCGTCTGAAAACCCCTAATTGTGAAGACATCACCATTGCTCGGCGAATTGAAAGCCTGGATAACACTGACGCTTCTTAAAGCATCAATAGCGTTAATGGCTCCTTGAGCCTGCCAACTCTGCCGAGAAACCACTTGAATCGACTGAGGAATGTCGCGTACTGGCGTTGGTGTTTTTGTGGCTGTAGTCGCGTCAGGAACGTTATAGCTTCCTGACGGCGCCCCAATTACCTCTAACTCAATGGGTGGTTGCTTCTGTGGTATTGGTTGTTGCTCTGGTGTCGGTGTTGGCTGCTGTGTTGTGGATGCAGTACTTGTCACCCCAAACACTAAACCTTCACTCTGACTATCAAATAACTCTACCACAGGCGCACCCGTTTCCCCAACTACTGTCACCCGCAGCGTGTTAGCGTCTGCATTGGCTACTGTAATTAGTGCAATTCCAGCAACTGGCTTTGATTGTTGAAAACTCTCCCCATTCGCCAATTGCAACTGAGCATTGGGTATATTCACTATGTAGGAATTACCTTCAGTTTTCCCAGAAACGGATAATTTCTCAGAATTGGGCGTAACTAAAATTAACTCTATCCCTTTATCTGTCTTATTCACCTTCACATCTCTAACTGGCACAACATCGGTTGTGGCTTGACTTAGTTGAGCGATAAAGTTCTGATCTTTGTTAACCCCCAATACATGTGATGTGTCGCTGAGGGTACGTTTTATAGAATTGAGTTGGCGAACTTCTAATATGGGGGTTTGCTCCCGCTTCCGTTTCCAGTTAGTAACTAAAGCAGATTGAACAGAGGTTTTTGTAACTACTGATGCGTAGGCGTAGCCCCCCGCAGGCATCACTTTTTTATTCATTGGGGACTGTGCAAGAGTTAGCTCTTGCTTGACTAGGTTACTACCAAAACCAACGCAAACACTCGCTACCAAACTTAGCAAATACCCATTGCACACACCCTGATGATTGCTCATTCCACTTTCCTACCAATTTATGTGCCAATATTCTTTACTTTAGCAAGTAAAACTTACATTGCGAAGTATAAGCAAGATTGAGTAGGAAATCAACCATTTATCTTGTTTTCTAGACAATTATTATGATGAGAAGGATTCTTGACAAGATGCTGACATCTGAGTTTTTATCCAGCGTGGCGTTACTTTAGAGGAACTTGACGTAATAGAACAAATGTCCTGGTATGACTTTAAACCCCTTCGTTTGAGTCATTGTGACGTAGTTTAAAGATGCTTGCTGGAATGCGATCGCAGTTTATCAAAGACTGCGATCGCAACAGGTTCGTGTGTCCACGATGGATTTAAGAATAGCAACCGGAGGCATCCAGGCAACCTAGATATTAAAGGAGGCTATTCTCCTGGCATCAGTAAGCGGTAAAGGAAGTTTTTACTTACTTGGTTTTGTCTAGCCATTTCCAGAAGTAGTATATCTCCATTTTTGAGGAGGACGAAAAAGCATTGAGCATCAAGGTAATCATCGTTGCGTAATCCTTCATCCGCAACTTTTGTTTCCTCTATATCTTCATAGTTCAGGTAATGCTCTTTGTCCTCAACGTCTACTACATTAAATACGATCGGCATTGGTTTTTAAGGTACAAGAGTACATTATCAAGCATAAATCGTATAGTTGCTTCAAAACTGTTGGTTTAATTGCAAAATATAACCCTCTTTGGATGTTGTAATAGGGTTCATTATTTAAATATTACAAAGTCATATAATCTCATTTTTAGATTTTAATTAAGTTATTAACTAGTCCAGTTTTAACAAATTAATACAACCAAAGTTTCAGAGAATTATTACTCATGTTTTCATCAATTTTACACTGATAAATACTGATATATTCGTGAATATACTCTGCTATTGTAAATTATTCATGGTTTAATAATGGCTTCTGTTTTATTATTCAATACTGGAGCGATCGCACTGTTAGATATAGGTGCAAGTGTTAATGTTCTAACTTACAAAATTGGTTTACAGTTATGAGTAGTCTGGCAAGAGCTGTATTTTTATCGACACAAGTTAGCGTTTGAAGTTTGTCCAAGAGTAAAACGAAGGGTGTTGTACAACCAGCAGCCGTCTTACAATAGACAGTAAAACTTGAAGTTGCAAAGCAAACGATGAGTAGTACGGATAATTCGCCGATCGAGGATAGGTCGTCAGCAGATTTAGTAGCTGTGACAGAGTTACAGCACCAGCTTAATGACTTACTCAAGCAACTATCACCAGAGCGATTACAAGTGCTTGCTGATTTTGCGGCTTATTTAGCAAATGCTGAAAGCGAAGCTGCAACCCAAGAACTTTTGGCAATTCCTGGATTGCTAGAGCGAGTTAAGCAAAATCAAGCAACCCCTAAAACCCTTTACACACCTTGGAGAAACCTTCGCTCTGATGTATGAAGTTGTTCTCCATCCCGATGCCCAAAAGGTTTATATCCATGCTGACAAAGCCCTAGCGAAGAAGATTGCCCGATGTTTGCAGCAGCTAGAGCAAACTCCCCAGTTGCACCCTAACATCAAAGCCCTTTGCCTGGACTCAATCGAGAGATACACCTATAATCCTTGGACACATGAACTTTTTTGCAGAGTTTAACGTGTGTTTTTATCGACATGAGCTAGCGTTTGAAGTTTGTCCAAGAGCAAAATGAAAGGTGTTGCACAACCAGCAGCCACTAGGGTACAGCACATCAAAATTAACAGCAATCTTCTGCACAAAAACTCAGACTCAAAAGTGTCATTGCCAGATATAAATCAGGACAAATAAAACAATCCAGATGACATCAACAAAGTGCCAGAAAATAGAAGTGGCATTTACACCAAAATGACCTGTGTCGTAGTTATCAGGAATGAAAGAGCGACCAAAAACAAGTATCTGCAACAAAATGCCAGTAAGAACGTGTAAACCGTGGAAGCCTGTCAGTAAGTAGAACATTCCACCAAAAACACCTGTGGTAAAGCCAAAAGAAAGATGGCTCCATTCGCTCGCTTGTCCAACTAAAAAGTAACTTCCCATTGCGATCGAAAGCATTAGAAACTGGCGAAATTTTATCAAGTCGTGGCGTTCAAGGGCGCATTCTGCCAAGTAGATGACAAAGCTACTAGAAACAAGAATTACCGTATTAATTGCCGGATCTGTGACTTCCAGTCCAGAAACACCAGCTGGTAGCCAATTAGGATTTGCTGTTTTATAGACAATATATGCTGTAAAAAAACCGAGGAAAATGAAAGTCTCTGACAGCAAGAAGACAATGAAGCCAAACATCTTGCTGCCTTCTTCATCATGGGTATGCTCGTGTGAGGGATGATTTGATTCTTCTGAAATGATGGAACTGTCCATTGCTTGAAACTCCTACATATTTATCTCACGCAGAGGCACAGAGAAAGAGAGCAAAGTAAGCTAATGCGCCTATATATTGCACAAACACTGTATAGACCGACCGTCATTAGTCATTTGTTTTTCTAAGGACAAAGGACAAAATCAAACATTTGGTCTGCTCTCTAATGCTCGGCCACTAATGGTTCAGATTTCCCGTAGCCGTAGGGTTCACCCACAACAACTGGAATTTCCTCAAAGTTCTCGACAGGGGGTGGTGAAGAAATTAACCACTCCAATCCAATTGCTCGCCAAGGATTCTTCGGTGCTTGCTTGTCATGTATCCAAGAACCAATAATATTCAGAATGAAGGGTAAAGTGGATACACCTAGCAAAAATCCGCCGATACTGGCGATAATATTCCAAAATTCATACTCTGGAGCATAAGAAGAAACTCGACGCAACATTCCCTGTAATCCTAATGGGTGCATTGGGAAGAAGTTGAGGTTAGTACCAATGAACGCTAGCCAGAAGTGCAACTTGCCCAAGCCTTCGTAATACATACGTCCAGTCATCTTGGGGAACCAGAAGTAAATAGCAGCAAACATCCCCATTGTTACCGTGCCATATAGAACATAGTGGAAGTGACCCACCACATAGTAGGTATTATTGACGTGGACATCAATGGGAACGGAGGAAAGGGTGATGCCAGTGATACCTGCAAATACAAACAATATTAATGCACCAAACGCAAACAGCATTGGTGTATCAAATCGTAGCTTGCCACCCCAAATCGTTGCAGTCCAGGCAAACACCTTAATGCCAGTAGGGACAGATACGAACATGGTTGTGAGCATGAAAAACATCCGCATCCAGCCGGAAGTACCGCTAGCGTACATATGATGTACCCAGACTATACCGCTAACTCCAGCAATCAGGAGTGATGAAATAGCGACAATTCTATAGCCAAACAGAGGTTTGCGAGCAAAAACAGGGAATATCTCTGAAAAGACTCCAAAGACCGGCAGAATGATTACGTAAACAGCAGGGTGGGAGTAGAACCAGAAAAAATGCTGAAATAGAACAGGGTCGCCTCCCTTGGTGGGTTCAAAAAAGCTAGTTCCAACTGTTAAATCGAGTAAAAGCATGACTGCACCTGCTGTTAATACAGGTAGTCCAAACAGTTGGATAATCTGGGCACTGAATACGTTCCAAACAAAGATGGGTGTACGGAAGGGTGTCATACCAGGTGCGCGCATCTTTACAATCGTGGTGACAAAGTTAATTGCCCCCATAATTGAAGAAACACCTGATATTGCCACTGCTAGAAGCCAGATTACTTCACCATTGATTAAGTTTCCTGTGGGGTTTTGCAGACTGACGGGAGGGTATGACCACCAACCTGCTTGCGCTGGGCCACCAGGTACAAAGAAGCTAGCCATTAGTAGGATAGCAGCGATCGGTATCATCCAGAAGGCAACAGCATTTAGTCTGGGAAACGCCATATCTCGCGCCCCAATCATCAGAGGTACAAGATAGTTAGCAAAACCCGTAAGTATGGGGAATGTCCATCCAAATAGCATCACAGTGCCGTGCATGGTGAACATTGCATTATAAACACTACGGTCAACGAGGTCTGATTCTGGGGTAATCAATTCCCCACGAATGATCATTGCAAATATGCCACCAACTAAAAAGAGAATGAAAGCGGTAACAATATATTGAATACCGATAACTTTGTGGTCTGTGCTGAAGCTAAAGTATTGCTTCCAGTCTGCTCTCGGTTCCTGTTGAGGTGCATCACCTGTAATGTCTTCAACGGAAATATTTGTCATTGTCTTTTATCCTTTATTCTTTATCATTTGTCATTTGTCTAAAACCAATGACCATTGTACAGACACGATTAATGAGCCAGCGCGTTGCGGTGAGGGGGTCGCAGTCTTGGCGGTTCCCGTCGATTGCGAACCCCCGAACCCGAAGGGGGTTCCCCCCGTCGTAGCGACTGGCGTCGCGTCCTACGACTAATTGCTGTAATTAACTACAGGGGCTTGTGCGGGTGCTACCGTAACCCAGCCTTTGATTAATTCTTTTGATTCTTGGGCATATTCGGAAGCTGCTTGATTATTTGCAGTACATGGTTTACGATTTGCTGCTTCTGTAAGCCACTTCTTGTAATCTTCAGGGGACTCGACAACAACATTTGCGCGCATGGTTGCAAAGTAAGTACCGCTAAATTCGGAATCGGTCAATTGATATTTGCCAATGCGGATGGGAGTAAATTCAAAGTCAATGTTGCGATTGGGAATAATGTCTTGCTTGACTCGGAAAGCAGGAATATAAAAGCCGTGGAGAACATCCTCGGACTGCATAGCTAGACGAATGCGATGATTGGCGGGTAAATGTAGTTCGGTGCTGGTAATTCCTGTTTTTGGATAGCGGAAAACCCAAGCCCATTGCTTGGCATTAACTTCAATGTCTTCAAATGCGATTACATTTGATGTGGCATCAATTGATACACTTGAGGAAGTCGGGGAGGTGGAACCTATCCCTGCATCTTTGTTAATTGGTGCAGCAGATGCCGATTTCATTAAGGCTGGAATATGCATGTGCATAGCTTCCATTGGGCCTTGAATCCCCATTTGCTCGTAGATTTGGTAGCTGTAGGTGGCAATCCAAAACACTAGGAATACAGGAATTGCAGTCCAGACTATTTCTAGTGGGATATTTCCTTCAATCGGGGGGCCATCACTGGTATCATACTGCTCTGCTCGATGGAAAATCGCTGAGTAGATGAGTGTTCCTGTGACTCCAAGGAAGATAAATGCTCCCAGCGTGATTAAAAAACTAAACAATTTATCGACGAGGCGCGATTCTGCTGCGGCTTGAGGAGGCATCCAGGAATATGTCCACTCTCCTATCCAAAGACTAACAGCAGTTAAGGCGATCGCGATCGCACTCAAGGTCAAAATATTTCGGATTTTCATAGCTATAAAAGTCATTGGTCAAAGACGCAATTAATCGCGTCTATACAATGGTCAGTAGAGACGCGATTAATCGCGTCTGTACTTATACAAAGGACTAACATCAATTACTTCAGCAGTAAGTTGGGGTCTTTGCCCAAGCGCAACAACATATCAGCAGTGTTGTGAACTCCAAACTCAGTAGCTAATTGTGCTCCTAGCGTACCGTGGATGAACATGATGAACATGATGAACAGTCCAGAAACTAAATAAGTCCACTGCACTTGTTGACTGTCATCTTGATGCCAAATATAGCGCTGAAATCCTCTCCAAATAGCCATTCCAAGAATCAGCGCTAGTAAAAAAACACCACCCATTCCATGCCAAAGCATTGTTTCCATCGCTTCCAATCCCCAGGCACTCTTTACCCCAGTGAGTGGTTCTGCCAACATGATTTCGTAAAAACCTGCTGCTACCGTAAAAATTGTGATGAGTGCCGAACCTAGCATATTGTACCAGCCCGCATCAAAGAAGCTAGAACGAGTGGCAGGAACTGCTAAAAACTTGAAGATTGGTTGTTGTAGAGGGAAGAACGCACCAATAAAATCAAAGGTAATGCCAAGGATGAACAAAGCTAGAGTAAGATGAACTAAATTTGGATGAATGGGTATAGTGTAGGGCAACCCATTCGCTCCCATCTGAGTCTTTAATTGCTCAATAACTTCAGGATTCATTGCAGTAAGCCCTCCTTTATGGCTTCAACAACTGGTACAGTGTGTAGTCCATATACCCAAACTAATTCATCTCCGAAATACACTTGTATACCTACCAAAACAGTCAAAAGTAAACCTGCTGCTAGGTAATAAACTGATATTTTTTCTGGAGTGCGGCAATGAATCACATAACGCCAAGCTGTAATAGCTGCCAGAATTCCTGCAAGTGACCAGCCAAGGAGCGTATGTAAATTAAGTACTGGTTGAGCTGCGTTATAAGGTTCTGCCAAACCTGCTTCAAATTGACCAAAAACAACAGCGATGAAGATGGAGATTGTTGCGAAAAACATATTCCACCAACTCACCTCGAAAAGACGGTAGTTACTAGTAAAGTATCCAATGACATCACATAAGAAGGCAAACAATACCATCGCAATCACAAAATGGACAATGATGGGATGTATCGTATCGGGATACGGTAAATTATGGTTATTCAGAAGATTCTCAAGCATGATATTCTACTCATGAATAGTTAGTGTTTAGTGCTTAAAAAGCAATACTTCACAATCTTTTGATTTCTACAAAAATTTAGATTGCCCTTAAAATCATTCTGAATAACAACAGCAATTCTGATGAAGAGAATTCTTTCACAGAGTAGCTTGATTATGATAGGCAAAAGCTCGCTGGAATGAATATAGAATAGCAAGTTATCGAAAAAGGTTTTACTCGTTGGTAAATGCTGATAAACGAGTTAATTGATGTATGAAATAGAAACACAAGGCAATTCAATCTCCACAATATCGCTTGGAATCTAATACACCTGACTAAATAGGCTTTGAACATTATTATTTGCCCTAAGCTCATAATGAGAATTGCTGCTCTTGGAGTTTACTTTATTTTTTTGAAGAATTTTGTAGTTTTGATTCTCCATAGATAAAGAATATCATACATTTGTTAAAATTACTTGCGATCACTAACTAATTTTCAAACAGTATGTGTGGTTACAATTAATTAGAAGCTAGAGTATTTTCAGCCAGTAATGGCTTTTTTTCTATTGGTTCTGGATTAGCAATTTTGACCTGTTCAAGAAAACGAGATATCCAAGGTCAAGCCACCATAATTCCGGTTAAAACTACTAAAAATATAGCTATTCCATAAATTTGTTCACGGGGAATTTCGAGAACACCGCGTAAAATCACCTCTCTTAAAGCAGAAACAATAGTAATTTCTACTGCTGCGGTCACGGATGTTCGCTGTTGTTGTAGATGATCGATTAACAGGCGGAACAACTCTACTAAAATCAAAATGAACAGGATATCAGATGTTACTTGCCGCAAATCTAATGGACTCAAAAAGGAGAAAAACATATCTCCCAGTCGGATGAGCATCACACAAAATAGACCAAGGCAGAGAGAAATGATAATAAAGTCTTGAAAAAATTCCAGGTGACGTACAATTCTATTTCTTTGTAACCAATTATTGAAGTTTGAAGTTAACCCCTTGAGCATGGTATTTCCTAACAGTTTAGCTTCATTTATCTCTATAACTGAAACAGTACTGAGTATCTAGCATCGATTACTCAGCACTCAGTACTGTATTCAATCCCCATTATTTAAGCTATGGGGTTCCACTCAGCCCGATTAAACTATTTTGAACCGTTCAAGTCACTATGTATGGTTTCTGCGGTTTTAATTTTGGATACTGCGGTTGTTAAGTTATTCGCAGCCTTAATAATCTCTTGTAAGGTTTCGTTTATCATCTTCTCATCAAGAGAGGCTTCTGATAAGTAAGTTTCTACGAAAATCTCCACTCGATTTATAATTATTTTGGCTTGAGAGCGTAGTTTATTGAGGTCTTTGGTAGACAACTCATTCATATTCATTGTTTGAAGCTCCTTTGGTTTCACAGGGTAAATTCTACATTTTTGATCAGCAATTCTCAGTCAAAGAGCGATTCTTACAGGTCAGCCCTTTTTTGAAAGATAAAGCTTGCTGGAGTACCCATTTAATTGTTTGCCTGTTGACTGCTTAAATGCCTTGAGTATTCCCCAAATTAATACAAAGGTTTCAAGCAGGAAAATTGCTAGGGCTGGCGAGTTCGTAGGTCTATTTATTCCTTAGGACTTACGCACCAAAATTATCTTTTGAGACTGAGTGTGGAGTGTGTAACTTTGGGTATGTAAGGATTTTGGATCTTTAATGAAGCGATAACAAGTCTTCTCCTAAGCAAAGATACCAAAAACGAACGGTGGAGACTTTTATAGCAACTTGAAGCCGAAGTTGTTGAGAGTTTCCCGCAAATACTTGCACCCTTTTAAATAGTCTAAAGTGGCGATCCGCTCGGCTGAGTTTTGCGACCAATCAACAGCGGTATTCATCTGTTGTTCAGTATAGAATTCTTTCATGATATCGTTGTAGTGAGCGATCGCTTCATCTTGCTCTGCTAATTTATAGGTTTCCCGATGCAGTATAGCTGACTGGGGTAAACGCGGCTTAATAGCAGGTTGTACTTCAGGATTGGGATAACCCACACACAATCCAAATACAGGGAACACAAAAGGTGGCAAATTTAGTAGTGTTGCTACCTCTTGCGTGTTATTGCGGATTGCGCCAATATATACCGTTCCCAAACCAATAGATTCAGCAGCTAGAGTCGCATTTTGCGCTGCTACCGAGGCATCGATTACTGCTTTAAACAACAATTCTATGTAATCTAGAGCCACATGAGGTAGTCCGCGACTATCAGCAATATGAGCCATACGACCTAAATCTGCTAACCAAATCAAAAATACAGGAGCCTGATTAACCCATGCTTGGTTATTAGATAGCCTGCATAATTCTGCTTTGCGCTCTGGATCTTCAACTGCTACCACACTCCAGGTTTGCAAATTAGCTGAACTAGCAGCAGATTGAGCCGCTGCAACTAGCCATTCTAGGGTTCCTGGTGGTAAGGGATCAGATAGATAAGACCGAATTGAACGGTGAGCTAGTAGTGTTTCTAGAGAATCGTTCCAGTCAATTTCGTAATTGAAGGGAATCTCACCGTAGCGCGATCGCAGTAGTTCTGTAGGATTTGTCATGGTTAACTCTTGAACTCCAACACTTTTTTACGATTTTAGAGGGATTACTAACGACGAGAGACAAGGAGGACAAGGAAGAACCAGAAAATCAGAAGGCTGATTTTATGACAAAAGTAAAAAGAAAATACTTGATTGCTAGGCAGCTAGCTGGGTTTGGAGGAAATCTGAAGTTAGGCGATCATTCCGAAAAAAAGCAACTCGTAAAGCTAGCCGAGACTCAGATACAGGGGAAGTAAGCGGAGTAACCATGTGCCAAGAATTATTAGAACGTGCGATCGCAACTGAGGAATCACTCAGGGGTAGAATATCTTGGAAGACAGATTCCGGCTGGGAGTCTTTGAGAATTCTCAAACAGCCTCCCCAGTCTACAGACCATTGTTGATTGAAAAATAGCAGATGAGTTAAAACTTTGCTCGGCTCGTCTGTATGAGGGTGATGCAAATGTCCTGAGTTGTATCGGCGAAATCCAATATCCATTACACAGTCTTTTAGTTCCAACCCAGACATTTCGGCTATTGCTGCGCGGTAAGAATCTGTCCACAGTCCTTCTATCAACTGTCGCCAGACTTTACTAAGATGTCTCAAGTCATAAGTAAGTCTGCCTTGTGCCATCCGCTCTCGCCAGCGATTATCGCTAGATTTGAGCATCAAGGAAATATCCTCGCTAGTGGCTAGCATCTTTCCCCAGGAATATCCGTATCCCTCTCCCTCCGACAGGCGGAACTCTTCATGGGGAAAACTCGCAGTTAGTTCTAAGCTTGCTTCTGGTGAAAGCAGGTTTTTGATCAAAGCCCAATTGTATGGGACTTTTTGCATTGTTGTGGTACGAATGGAATCAAAATTAAGCATGGTAGAAAAAACTCTTCAGTAGAATTAACCAATCATGATTACCCTGGACATCAAGTGGTATTAGAAGATCAACAATCGATTTACCTCTGCATCAAAAAGCTTGGCTCAAGCCGCAGAAGTTTCATCGCCGCAGCACTTAGAGAGTCATTCCAATCAATTTTGTAATTGAAAGGAATTTCACTTGATCGCAATAATTTTGTAGGATTTGTCATAGTCAACTTTTGAACTTGAACGCTTTTTTACGATTTCAGAGGGATTATCAACCCCATTACAAATTTCTTTTGCTACAAGACAACTGGCTTTACCGATAGCGATTCTTCAGCACTGCTCAAAGTAGATCAAGATCGATCTCCTCAGAATCAAACTGCTTTCCCTGCTGTTTGAGTAATTGTGCTTGGAGACTACGCAATAGGGAGCGCAAAACATCAGTCTTAGTGCGTTGAAACTGCTTGCAGTACTGCTCTAGAAGTTGCCGTTCTTCTAGAGACAATTGAAAAGTGATCCATCCTTGCTCTTTTCTCGGCATAATTACTACCAACATAATTGGTACATTCTAGCAGTTGGTACAATAATTGCGATAACCTAAGATGGAATTGTGATGCTTTCTTAACCAACTTCACTTTTGATTTGTGGTCAAATGAAAGCTTACAAATTTAACTACACTACTCCCCACTCTCCATTACCCTGTAATGTTTTAGTAGATGTGTGCGTTCACCCTTGGGAAACCAAACTCAGAAGTTCTTCAACCGTGAGACTGCGCTTAACTTTTACTGACTGATGCTTTACTGCATCTAGCACTGATTGAATTTCTAGTTGACTGAGCGTGATTCCATGTTCTTGCAGCACACTGAATATTAGATGCCGACCAGAATGTTTGCCTACAACAAGGCGACGTTCCCAGCCAACATCTTCCGGTGCAAACGGTTCGTAAGTACCGGGATTTTGCAACACACCGTGAGCATGAATCCCCGATTCGTGTGCAAAAGTATTTTCACCTACGATCGCTTTCCAGGGAGGAACCGGCCAATTGGCAGCTTTCGCAACTAACCGTGACAGTTCCAGCAGCCGTTTTGTATTAATACCTGTTGGGATGCCGTAGAGGTGTTTCAGTGCCATCACCATTTCTTCTAGCGCCGCATTACCTGCGCGTTCGCCAATCCCATTTACCGTAGTGTTGACCGATCGCGCTCCTGCTTCAATACCAGCTAGCGAGTTTGCCATTGCCAGTCCAAAATCATTATGTGTGTGCATTTCTATAGGAATGAATAAATGATGCACAAGAGAGCGAACTTTGCTGTAAGTGTTCAAAGGATCAAGAATTCCTACAGTGTCACAAAAGCGAAACCGGAAAGCTCCCAACTCTTGAGCATAATACGCTACATCCAATAAAAAAGATGGATCGGCTCTGGAAGAATCTTCTCCGCCAACAGATACAGCTAAACCGCGATCGCCAGCGAAATTAATCGCATCCCGCAGACGATCCAGCATTACCTGCTGCTTACCGCCAAACTTCGCGGTAATCTGAATTTCTGAGACAGGAACGGAAATATGCACCCGTTCCAAACCACAATCTATAGATGCCTGAATATCAGACAAATTAGCACGGTTCCAGCCAAGTAATTGGGCGTTTAATCCCAGATTAGCAATGGCTCGGATCGACTCTGCTTCTTCTTGCCCCATTGCTGGAACGCCAATTTCCAATTCTGGAACACCAATGGCATCAAGAAAAGTAGCGATCGCAATTTTTTCTTCAACATTAAAAGCTACACCTGCCGCTTGTTCGCCATCTCGCAAGGTTGTATCGTTAATCTGAACTGGATGTTTGTTCATAGTGAAGTGATGATTCATGAGCAGCTAACTTGTTGGGTGATTTTGATTTGCTTGAGTAATTCCTAATTGAAAGACAGAGCAACTAACTGGAGTTTTGGAAAGTAAAAGACATATTCCTCAAGGGGTGGGTTCATAATTACATTAGCGTAGCGCAAAGGAGTCCGCGTACTCCTGCAACCTACGCCTTGATCTCATAGAGAGCGTCATTACGAATTACTAAATATTTGCTACAACTTCCCCAATATTGCTAATGTCATAGCCGCCGAGAACCTCTAATTGGGATTGGACTAGTCGATGTCCCAAGGTACTGAGCAATTGCTGTACTGGTGTTTCTTGCAAGTATTCTTTGAGAATCACTAAGTCGTATCGCGATCGATGTAGGGGGATAAATCCTAACCCAAAGGCAGTAGCTACAGATGCCGTACTGACACCTGCATCAGCAATTCCTGACACTATAGATAAAGCGACATCTTGATGGCTATAGACAATATGGTCAAATCCTTTAACAGCGTGTAATGGTATTTGTTTCTCTTGGAGCTTGCGTTCCAAAAGCATAGAACAACCGGAACCTGGTTCACGGTTAACAATAGTTATTCCTGATTCCATCAAGTCGCTGACTGTTTTGATTCCCTTTGGGTTTCCTAGTGGAACCAAGAGTCCCTCTTCCCAAACCCCAAGGGTAATTAAAACTGCACTTCTACCAGCTAAAGCTTCCCGTACAAATGGAATGTTATGTTCCCCAGTTTCCGGATCGTACAAGTGCATTCCAGCGATGTGAACTTCACCTTGGCATAGACTACGCAATGCTGCCATACTGTTGGCAAGAATATGATGAACTCGCAGTTGTGGATGCCAGCGTTCGGCTGCTCTTGCCCAGAGAGAAATCATCGGCGTACAACCAGTAATCACGACTGTATTTTGCAATTTGTCCATATCATCAAGCAAGCGAACCAGGACTTTATTTGTAGTCGTTTGGTTTTGTGATTCACCCTCCAGATACTCTGCCTTAGCCTCACCTGAAAATGGCAGCAGCTTACCTCTTAACCCTTTCGCCAGTTCCTCAACAGGAAAAACTCTCGAAAGTTCTGAATTGAAGCTTTGACTCACTCTTAGGAGTGACGCTTCTACGGACGCTCGATTACTCGCTAACGCTGCGCTATCGCTAACGCCACTCCCTATAACAGGGTGGCTCACCGCAACTGCTTCACCATCAGCCGGAATCATTTCGAGGCGAAAAGCATTGTTCCCAACGAGAGGATAAGCTATCAATCGACCACCAATCCGCGCTAGACTAACTCTCAATTGCTGTCCGCTCTTGACTGCTTTGGTAAGAACTGCCTCAACTTCTGGTAAATCTTGCTCAAACCAGAATAAGTCCTCTACTTGGCAACCAAGCGCCTTGGCTAAACGCAGTGACATAGCAACAGAAGGAGCATATTGTCCCGATTCTACACCACCAATACTCTGACGGGTTACGCCAGCCATATTAGCCAATTCTTGCTGACTTATGCCCAAGCGAGTTCTAATTGACTTCAGGTTGTTGCAAAGATTCACTTCCAGTTTCATGAGGCTGTATCTCTCCGTTAGAAAAAGCCGCAACGGACAAACTTAATCTGTTGGGGCAATAGCAAGGTTTTCTAATGTTTGCCGTTTTTCTTAGAAGACATATTGATGTTTCGACAATTTCGCTGATTTGCTGCAAGCATAACACACATCTCGCTAGAATACTTGCATCTTTGAATACTTTTTAGCGTTGGCGCAGCCCGCTGCAGGCATCGCTTTTTCATCATTTGCTAACCAAATCTGTCATCACCAAAGAAAAACGCTCAAACCCTCAAAGTATTTAGACATTTATAAACTTTCAGCTTTAGCGCTGTTTTATTACTCTCGTTAGAGAATATCCTCAGCCATGTTTTTTCGTGCTTGGTTCCGAGCAAAGATTTTTGCTTCGGTTGATAAAACAGGGCTTTGAACAAGATTAAAGGTCAACATCTTTTTCTCTGGCAAGAGACAAAAAAGAGTGTTAATCTGAGTGCGGTGAGTCCTGATCTAGATGCCAATTGCCTTTTTTAGTTGGTACTGCCACCCACTGGAGTTCCAACCATAAGATCGGGTTCTTTTCCTTCAACTTTGAAGCGGGGTCGCGGATAATGCGTGTGGCATTTATGCAAACAGCCTCACATATCCCCAAATCTTGGGCAACGCCTCTGAAAACGTCTTTGTAGGCGTTAATTGAGGCAAACAGCATATTAGGATAAAAAATAACAAAATGTTGTATGAGTTTTGGAGGGCATCCCCAGTAAGAGTTTACGAGTTCGACGTGGCAGTACTGGAGCAACTCGCCGACTTTGGTACAGCGTCCCTTGACTACGGTAGTAAATTTTTGGACTAAAACCTCTTCGGTCAACATAATGAGTTCTCCTCCTTCAATGAAGTAGACGAATTTTGGCGTAGTTCAGAACGCCGATTTCTCAAATGGTGGTAAGAAGTTTACGCAGTTTTTTTTGCTTTTTTGAGTAAGAGATTGCCAATTGCTCCAGACACTTCGTATGAGGGATAACCTCTACTGCATCGTCCTATTCAAGAGGCATCTCCGAAAATGAATCTGCAACCTTTGTGGAGCTTGGGCTAATACCTAATTTCTCCAGATGTCTAAATAACCCAAACTGTACCAGCAGTTCCTCTAGCTGATCGTTAGATATATATTTCGGAGTCACAAAATCTGTATTTTGGTCAATTGCCATTGCCAGGTTGCGATAGTGCTGCGCCTGTTCAGACTCAGGAGCATACTCAATCACCGTCTTGCGGTGGAACTCTGCTTGCTGCACCATGTTATCTCTGGGTATGGAGTAGATCATTTGAGTCCCCAGTTTCTCTGCCAAAGCCTCGATTAGATCGTTTTCCCGATCGACTTTGCGAGAATTGCAGATCAATCCACCCAGACGTATACCCCCTATAGGAGCGTACTTTTGAATGCTTCGGCAGATGTTGTTAACAGTATACATTGCCATAATTTCCCCAGAAGTGACAATGTAAATTTCTTGAGCTTTGCGCTCACGAATGGGCATGACAAATCCACCGCATACTACGTCACCCAGACCATCATAAAATGTATAATCAAGTCTAACTGCATCATCATAAGCACCAAGTTGTTCCAGCAACCCAATTGATGTCAAAATGCCTCGACCTGTACATCCCACACCAGGTTCCGGCCCACCCGATTCCACACACAGCGTCTTCCCCCATCCCTCCTGACGGAAGTCTTCTAAATTCACATCATCTTCTTCTTTACGCAACGTATCAAGTACAATCTTCTGGTGGAATCCCCCCAAGAGGAGCCGAGTGGAGTCTGCTTTCGAGTCACACCCTACAACCATCACCTTACGACTCATATCAGTCAGTCCAGCCACGACGTTTTGAGTCGTTGTAGATTTGCCAACTCCCCCTCTTCCATAAATAGCGATTTTCCGCATAAAAACCTCGGTAATGGCGCAGACTTATTGATTCGGCTCCAAGATTCAAGTAGAGTGTCGAATTAAATTGAAGTTATCGTTTTTGAAAGTGTTTACTACTCACTCAGTTTGTGACTCCATTGATGTTGTTAGATAGTGGAAATTAACCATCTATTCAGCACTATAAATATTGCAGTTATCTGCTAGAAGTTAAACAGCTTCTTACAGATATGTCAATAAATGTTAGTCGGATACAAGATACAACAAGGTTGCTAAAAATTAGTTCCAATCCTGTCACTAAAAATTCAAAAAACTTCCACAGATACGGCAGGTGAATGATAAATTTCTGCTTACTCACAGCAAGACAAGCATTATTTTCCCTGGTAGGAAGATACATAAAAAAATCAGTCCAGCCTGCTCTATGGCAACAGCTTCGCCAAACGAAAAACCGATTTTTGGGCGGTTTGCTCCACTTCGATTAACGTTATGCATCACCAATAACTGATGAGGCTGGTCTGATACTCACTTCAAAGGAATCTAAGGAGTTTTTGTTCTGGTATTAGATTCCCTATAAATAAAGAATATCATACATTTGGCCAATTTACTTGCGCTGAGAAATTAATTTACAAACAGTATTAGTAGTTACAATTACTCATCAGCTAAAGAGCCTCAAAGCCGATAATTGCGTT
>NZ_JBALDA010000042.1:0-62166 GCF_036917535.1 Nostoc sp. | reverse complement strand
AACGCTTGTGCGGCACTCCAACGAACAGAGGAATCTTTATCCTGCAAAGCATTAATTAAGGCAGATACCGCTTCTTTGCCGATTTCTCCTAACGCCTTTGTGGCTCTCCTACGAAGATCGTAATTTTCATTCTGCAAAGCATTAATTAAGGCAGATACCGCTTCTTGGTTGCCGATTTTTCCTAACGCCTCTGCGGCACTCCTACGAACATCGGAATCTTCATGCTGCAAAGCATTAATTAAGGCAGATACCGCTTCTTGGTTGCCGATTTTTCCTAACGCCTTTGCGGCACTCCAACGAACAGAGGAATCTTCATCCTGCAAAGCATTAATTAAGGCAGATACCGCTTTTTGGTTGCCGATTTCTCCTAACGCCTCTGTGGCACTCCAACGAACAGAGGAATATTCATGCTGCAAAGCATTAATTAAAAAAGTAACGGCATCTTCTGAGTGAGTGATACTCAAAAACTCAACTTTAAGTAATTTATGAATGTCTAACTTTAAAATTAAATCGACTGTTTCTTTCTGATGCTCCCGCTTTACTTCTCCTGCCAACCTTGCCCCTAACTGCAAATCCACATCTAAGGCTAACTTCACCACTCGTAAAGCCTGCCTTTTATCACCCACTAAGCCCAACATCAACGCTACAGTTTCTGTCCACTTCAAAGAATTCAGATAATCCTGTTTCAGCTTCTCATCACTAATATTATCAAGCTGTAAGAGTAGAAATTCTGCGGCATAGTATTCCTGAATTAGCTGGTGGCGAAATTCAATCTGGTTACCTGTCCCCAATTGAATTAAGTGATACTTGAGCAAATCTTCTAGCCAGTCTCTTGCACAATTCTCACTAAAAGCTACTTTCTTCTGTAAAAATGTCGCTAAAACATTCCTCGCTTGCTGTTTAGAAATAGTTAATCGCAACTCAGTCGAATTATCGCCTTGCATCATTACAAATGCTAGATGCTGCAATAAATCAGCCTCCCATTCAGGTAACCCTTCAGCAATTGGTACATTTTCTTTGAGTTTGTGATACTCTCCAGAGAACCAACGAAACAACTCACCTAAACTAGTAGGAATTTGTTTAGCATCATTGAATACTTCACACAGCATCCACAATAACAACGGCGTTTCCGCCAATTCTCGCAAGCGTCCAGCCAACTGTCGCAGCATTTCATCACCCAACTCTGAATAGGCGCGGACAAAATGCTGCATCTGCGCTTCTGTGAGGGGTTGCATTTCCAGTTTTTTTTCAATACCTAAATCACCCCCCATTCCCAAATACCGCGTAGTAAAAATCATCGGCGTGACTCGGCGGTATTTCTGCCGAAATCCGTCTAAATCTCGTCTAGCTTCATCGTTGGGTAATTCATTCAAACCGTCTACAAGCAACAAAAATTGCCCTGTAAACAGTAGATTTTCAATTTCTTCGCTGTTGAGGTCTAAGCTATAGCGAGTCAAAAAGTCCCGAATTAAATCCAGCACCGAAGTTTTGTAGCGCCTTAACTCCACTAGCACAGGAATTTTCTGATTTTCTTCTCTTTGTTTCCCCTTTTGAGCTTCTTCCCACAACAAACGTTCTAAAGCTGTAGATTTCCCTGAACCAGGTTTGCCTACTAGCAATACATGGTCGGATGCATACTTCCGTAACCCTTCGAGGATATTTAACCGTTCAATTTTTTCTGTGTCTGGTGCTTCACCTTCTTGTTGGTGTGGTACTGTTTGCACCATCAAACTCAAATCTAAGCGTCTGCGCGATTTTTTGGGTTCAAGTCTTTGACGGTCTATGGCATCAGTTGGTGTGTATAAATCTTGCCAATCTCTATATGTGTCATTCTCGCTCAGAGATTCTAGATACGTTTGAAAATCTATGCTGTGGTCTGCAACCATAGTAGTCAATTGACCGAGGACTTTTAAGCGCTCTTTTATAGACTACACAATAAAACGCTCAATCTTTTGTATGGTGTCCTACAAACGAAGTAATTGGCGGGCTGCGCTCAACTTGAAGAATATCTGATAAGCATTTCAAAATTTTTTGATGTACTACCTAGATTTTCAATCCTCCCTAACCCCCCTTGCCAAGGCTACGGTGTATATGCAAGTCTGAAATAGCTGATTAACCAAGGATTTTACCCCACCCTAACCCTCCCCTTGGAAAGGGGAGGGAACTAGATTCCTGTCTCCCCCCAATGCATCGGGGGGATTAAGGGGGGTAATTTGACTATTGAATTTTACTCAACTGACGATCGCACCCGACACCCCATTCATAGATCCATTTGCAGAAGAAACCTTAACAGAATCACCTGCTAAAGAATTGGTGACTTTAGAATTGCCTAGTACGCTTTGCTTCTTCTTGGTATTACCTCGTCGCGCACCACCCGCCATCTCGTATTCTGGGCTGGTTTTACCGTAACGGCTGCCAACTCCTAGTAACATTTTTTCTGATATCGCTATTACAGCCTTTTCGGCGTTATTCACGTCATCTGTGAGTTTATCAATGGTAGATAACGCAGTGTTGTAAGCAGCAAGCTTAGACCGGAGATCGTTAATTGTCATGGTGTAAGCTTGTATAGTCAATCCTTCGCCAAAGTCAAGTTCTACACTGATAGATTGTAAACTTTCAATCCGGCGATCGGCTCGTTCTAAAACGCTGGAATTTCTTTTACGACGTGCCATAATGCATCTCTGCTACTAGGTTATTAGTACTGTTTTATACCACGGTATTTCTGATTGTCATGGGGAAATATAACAAATCAGTTGCGATTGGATCTGAAAAAATTTAGTTAATTTTACTTAGACTATATTTTCTTCCAGGTAATAAATAGATTCATAAGTTCGTTACAACAATTGCTGCAATGATTTAAGCCTTTCTTATACATGGAAGAACATTTGTTGCAAAGTATTAAACATTTGCAGCAACGACTTATACATTTGCTAGAAAAACTTAAGCCTTTCTTATACATGAAAGAACATTTGTTGCAAAGTATTAAGCGTTTGCAGCAACAACTTATACATTTGCTAGAAAAACTTAAGCCTTTCTTATACATGAAGTAACATTAGCTGCAAAGGTTTAAGTTTTCACAGTTTCAACTGTAAGAGCGTAGGCGTAGCCCGTCGTAGACATCGCTTTTGCTTGTTGTCTGAGATAATACCTCTTACGGCGACAGCGCAGCAAGCAAATCTCCGTTGATGATCCTTGAGGTTGGTTTGCTGACTGTGGTCTATTCAGATGAAAACCGCTATAAGATTTGGTTAGGGTCTGAATCCATATCTAAATCTTCTTAGTTCAATACTCAATTCCTGGTTGTGCTTTCACACCTTGATCGCGGAAAGGGTGCTTAACTAGGGTCATTTCAGTTACTAAGTCAGCACGCTCAATTAAAGCAGGTGGTGCACCTCTACCTGTGAGAATAACGTGCTTGTTAGCGGGTTTTTCCGCCAAACCTGCTAAAACGTCTTCTACTGGTAAGTAAGCCATTTTGAGGGCGATATTGATTTCATCTAACAATACCACTTGAAAGTCTGGATTGCGGATGTATTCTAATGATTTTTCCCAGGCGGCGCTAGCTTTGTCAAGATCGCGATCGCGGTCTTGAGTTTCCCAGGTAAAGCCCTCGCCCATTGCGTGAAATTCTATCTGGTCTTCCCAATAACTGAAAACCGTTTTTTCGGAAGGTTCCCAGCTACCTTTGATGAATTGAATGATTGCTACTTTATACCCATGACCGAGCGATCGCAACACCATCCCCAAAGCCGCAGTAGTTTTACCCTTACCGTTACCAGTATTTACAATAATTAACCCTTTTTCTGGTACAGCTTCTGCTATGCGCTTGTCTTGCACTTCTTTGCGTCGCTGCATCTTTTTGCGGTACTGTTCATCAGTCAGAGATGAAGACATTACCTCATCAATCAAGCGCCCAATTTCTTGGTCTGAATTCAATTCTTGCGGTGTATCGTTTTTCATCAAGCTTGTCTAGAAATAACTGTTATAAGTGCTGAGTATGAACCAAAATCGTCTTACTTATCCAATTTCACTTAAATTACTTGATTGAAAATATCCAGTAATTTTTCATGTGAAATATTAATAGTGTGTTAGCTTTATTAACGATTTGCAGACAAGTGGAAATATATATGATATACAAGCTCAACTTATAATTTTAGTTCACTATTACTTTTTTAAATATTTAATATGTTCATTAAAGCACTTTACCTGTAAAAGATTATTATCTCCTTTGGTATAGTCATAAGTTAGACTAATAACCAAAGGCATTGACTTAAATATCAGGAGTATGATGTCTAATATCACAAGTTATGCATTTATGGATGTTGTTGTTTCCATTTTTCCCATAAAGCTTGCGTATCCTCTGGTTGCCCATCATAGTTGAGCAATTGGTCTGAAATTATCACCCATGACTGGGCACTGCGTGTCCAAATATTACCCACTGGGCGTAACCAACTGGTATCATCTAAGGTTCCAGCTTTGACATTGATAGTATCTGGCTTGTAAGTCCTTTCATGGAACAATCGTGTTCCGCAGTCGCCACAAAACAGGTTATTTACTTCACGTCCGCTATCATTTTTTCGAGTCCAAGTTTTCGGTTTTCCTTGAACAATTACAACAGCATCTCGTAATACTGTAAGAGACATACCAAAAGCACTAGAAGATTGTTTCTGACACTCCTTGCAATGGCATAGGTATAGAGTTAAAGGTTGAGCATGAATTTCATAACGAATATGTCCACATTGACAACCTCCAGTATATGGAAGATTCACAGCTTTTCTCTCCTGATAACTTGTAATACTTTCTTGTAACTAAAATTATTTCAATCTGAAAGCGAGTTTTGGTAAACACAAACAAAAAATACGGGGACATGAGAAAATTTTCATTATCTACACTTTTTTAATCTTCTTCATCCAATTCATCATCCTCACTCCAATACTGTTGAGGTGCATTTCCGTAAACTTCTAAAATCTTCGGTTTTTTGATTTTGTTATCAGGTGGATTAATTGCTTCTAATTGCACATCAAATTTCCAGTTGTCACCAAAATCATAAAGATAGGTCATTTTCCCACCTAGTTCTAGAGACAAATCACCAATCTGCACTTGGTCAGCAAATGGAGGTGTTTCCATGTAGGCATGACCGATTTTGATTATACGACCAAAATGGTCTTTATAACTAAACTCGTACAGGTGATCGTAATCAAAGTCAAAAGCATCGAGAATTATCTCTGCTAACCAGCTTAATGGTTTTTTTGCTGGTATAGCAATGCGTCGCCAAGCCTTAAAAAGGGAGACTTTGAAAATATAAATACCATCAGTGAAGCCTTGCTTGGGAACAAGTAAATTATGCTCCCATTCTGGAAAAAATGGTTGAAAATGTGACTGCAATTTTCCAAAACTTATATTTACATCATCCTGTAATTCTCCTCGTATACCTAATGGAAAAAGGAATTGCAACAGAGCATCTCCAAAGGGTAAGCGTTGTAAACTAGTAATGCGCCACCCCTTGCCTTCTTGTGGTTTACCATGTTTGATAGATAACAATCCAAATAACTCTAACAGGGCAACATTATGCAGACCGGGGTAGTAACTAATATTGTTTTGATCTTCATATTTAGGAAATTTTAAACCTTTATCTGGAACGCGAGGCCAAAGTTGAATACATCTAAATAAATTCCCTAATGAATCTTGATGTTCGCCCAAAACTTCGTTATTTCCCCAAATTAACCAGACTTCTAATAAGTTGAAATAGCGTTCTGTTGGATTGAGGCTTAACCATGATTGCAAAGTTGCGGCGTCTAAAACTAAAAACTGCTTCTTTCCTTCGGATTTAATTTGAGCTATCCCAGAACTGCGTAATAACAGATATAGTCCATTAATGTAAGGGTATGATTTTTGTACAGGGCGTTTGAGTTTAGTTTCAATTGGGTGACTTAACCGAGAATTAACTTCTGATAGTACTTTTAGTGGAAGAAGATTATTAACACTACTAACTTCTACTCCATTTGGTTGTAAGAAATCTATCAGAGTTTGAAAGTCATGCAAAATTGTACCGGGTTGATTTTGATCAATACTAAGTTCTTGTAGGAGTTTTTGTTGCGATTCTGTTAGGGAAGGTAGTTCAGGATTGAGTGTGCGTTCTAGTCGCGCAAATAAATCTTCCATAAATAAAAATTCTAAATTCTAAATTCATAATTTCACCTTCTGTGTAACCTGTTTTATTTATACTATTACTACAGAGTTTCTCCTGATAAACATTGAACTGCAAAGTGTCACAACAGGACTATCAACACCGTAAGTTTAATGAAATATAAATAATAATATTTTCACCTTCTACTTGACAATCCCAGGAATTTGATATGAATAGTAACATTCGCCTACAGATGATTTTAGCTGATACACGCATTAATACAGTATTAAGAGCGATCGCTCAACTAAATCTACCTAACTGGTGGTTAGCAGGGGGTGCAGTCCGAAACACTGTTTGGTCTTCAATTTTTGGCAATGACTGTGAGTTAGGTGTTAAAGATTTTGATATTGCATTCTTTGATATAGAGGGAAACCGTTCCCAAGAACTAGCAGCAAAGGCGACTCTCACAGAACAATTTCCTAATGATGAGTTTGATGTCAAAAATCAAGCCAGTTTTGCTCGTTGGCGGCTTGGTAGCAGACCTTACACTAGTACAGAGGATGGCATTACAGATTGGCTGCACACTGCTACCGCTGTGGGAGTTAGACTAGATGTCCAAGGACAATGGCAATTTTTTACACCTTACGGGTTGGATGACTTATTTAGTGGCATTATTCGACCTACGCCAACGCATACTCATAATTTAGATGCTCATAATAAGGCATCTGGATTTTTACAGAAGTGTCCTTATCTGCGCTTGGCATAAAAGTTACAATAAAATCGGTTTAGCCGTTAGTTTCCGCTACAAGGAAATAATCGCTTTTTAATTTACAAACCTTGCATACCGAAGCACAATGTTAATAATTTTCTACGTACTGATAATAAAACGAACAGACATAAACTGATATTCAGCAGGGAAGCTCTTTTATATATTTGGAGAGTATTTTAAAGCTGTAGAAAATGCTAGTTTGTACACAAGAACGCAAGAGAAATCTCAAGAATTAGAACAATCGATAAAAGATTTACAAAAAGCGCAACTACAACTTATCAATAGTGAAAAAATGTCTTATCTGGGTAATTTAGTTGCAGGTGTAGCAATCTATTAGTCGGCAAATTATAGTTAAAAATCATGGTGGAAATTTGATTTGTGAATCAGTATTGGGACAAGGGACACAATTTATAATTTCTATTCCAATTTTGGGAGAACAAGGAATTTTTGATAGTTTTAGCAGCAGATTCATGACTTCTCAAAGAAGCTTATACCAATTTAAAAAAAGAATGCGACAGATACATACACCCAAAACTTTGTGATGTCTGGCTTTCTTAATTTTGAATTTTGTTAGCGAGTCCGCGTTCGCGCAGCGTCTCGTAGAGAGCGTCATTTTGAATTTTGAATTGGTATTACTTACCCTTTACAGTATTCTTGTACTATATTTTCTCCTTGACTGTGCCAGCTGTGTAAGTCCTGATTGCCTAAATACAAGAAGAATATGAATAATATACAAAGCTTAGTACTTGTGTATACATTTCTCAGCCAATAATGTGAAGATTATGCAAAGATGAGTATTTAAGCATAGACATATAAGTAAAATATTGACTATGTAGTTATTTTGAGGATCTTGAGATATTCTGTTTTCAAGTTAGACACCCACAGATAACAGCCAACTATGAGGGCATCAAAATCTTTTTCTCCATCAAAAGTCAACTTTTGACTATTTTCTCTTCTAGTAGGATTTAGGCACTGGCAAAAAAATAAATATATGAAGGATGAATTTTAGTCATTGAAACCGAACTTTTCGATACTGCAAAGAGTGATTTCGACTGAATAAGGATGATTAAAAAAACCTGAAATGATCAATTTTAAAAAATTCACACGCTAATTAATTTGTACATTTCTTAAGACTTAGATAGTTTGAAACTCTTAAAAAGAGTATAGGTAAAACCTTGGAAGAGTGTGAATCTTTGAGAAATATTACTGTTGAGCAAGGATGACGTATAAAGGATGCCGAGAATATCAAATTTCGGTGATTTTTTTGTGCTTGAAAACGGCACAAATATCAACTTAAAAGTTGAAGTGAAGTTACTGAAAAAATCGATTTATGTAGGTAAAAATTATGGCAAATATCATTGGAACCAACGGTAATGATACTCTAATGGGCAGCGACAGCGCGGATACGATTAATGGTAAAACAGGTAACGACCTTTTGAAAAGTGGTGCAGGAAATGATACTCTCATTGGTGGTGCTGGTGACGATACCTTGAGTGCTGGCGATTCATCAGGCGATAAGCTACTGAATGGGGGCGATGGCAATGATTCTCTTTCCGTCTCTGACACCTTTGGTAATAATACCCTCAACGGTGGTAATGGCGATGATATCTTCATAGATGGCAGTGGCAAAAATGTCTTCACAGGTGGCGGTGGCAAGGATAAATTTGTTTACAACTCTTTCCTCTACAACAATAGTAAGATTGCTGATTTCGGTGCCGTAGGTAAAGGGACAAACCCGACAGCAGCAGCCATTGGGGAAGTGGACACCCTAACATTTCAAGGTGCAGGCTTGACGGCCAAAAATCTGCTGTTGACTCAGAATGGTAACAATCTGGAAATCACCTTTTCTGGAGTGTTCGGTGGTCGCAAACTCATCCTGGAAAACTTAGCCCTGGAAAATTTGGAAAACTTGAGCAAATCTACAGGAGCCACTGTAGACTTGGGCAATATTCTCTTTTATGGGCAAACTACCATCACAGACAGCTTCGATGTCTTCAATGCCAACTCCACCCAAAACACTATCTTTAACAAAAACACAGTCACCTTTCTTAATGACCTCTCCAATAATGTTAACGGCTTTGACAACTCAGATGATGTGATTAATGGTCAAGGGGGTGATGACATCATTGACGGCAAGAGTGGTAACGACCTTTTGAGGGGTGGTGCGGGCAATAATACTCTCAACGGCGGTGCTGGTAATGATACCTTGAATGTTGACTATTTACTAGGCGATAATTTGCTCTTTGGGGGCGATGGCAATGATTTTCTCTTTGCCTCTGGCTACCAATACAACTCTGGCCCCTTGTACACATACAACCTTCTCTTGTTAGGTAATAATACTCTCAACGGTGGTGCAGGTAACGATACCTTGAGTGCTAGGGGTTCAAAGGGCGATAACCTGCTTTTTGGGGGCAATGGTAATGATTTTCTTGACATCTCTGGCTATGAGTCTGGAGATGTTGGTGAGTACTACTACACCTCCACTAACTCTGTCGCGTCTGGCAATAACACCCTCAACGGTGGCGCTGGTGATGATACTTTAGGTGCTAGCGGTTCAAGAGGCGATAATCTGCTTTCTGGGGGCGATGGCAATGATTTTCTTAACATCTCTGGCAACCAGAATCGAGGTGGCGGCTACTACAACGACGATAGCTCGTCTGGCAATAACACCCTTAACGGTGGTGCTGGAGATGATACCTTAGATGCTAGCGGTTCGACAGGCGATAATCTGCTCTTTGGGGGCGATGGTGATGATTCCTTCTATCTAAGATTCGCATCCAAAGATTATATCCCCTCTAATTCTGATTTAGTGACACAAACGGTAGATGGGGGTAAGGGTGACGATGAGTTGTCAGTCAATTTTGGCGATCCTACCAGAGGAATCACAACAACATTCAATGCCACTACTAACATTATATCAATTACGGCAGGCAGGTATAGCGTTAGCTACAAGAATATCGAACGATTAAATATCTCAGGTACAGAGTTTGATGACAACATTGTGGGGAACGATAGCAACGATACGCTCTCTACAGGTTATGGTGGCAAAGATACGATAGATGGCGGTAAGGGTGACGATTTGTTGTCCGTCGATTACACCTATTATTCTGCTACAGGGGGGATTACAACGACATTTAATGCCAGTACTAACGTTGGCTCAATTACGACGGGCACGAATAGCGTTAGCTACAAAAATATCGAACGATTAAATATCTTAGGTTCACAGTACGATGATAACATTGTGGGGAACGATGGCGACGATACGCTCTCCACAGGTTCTGGTGGCAATGATACGATAGATGGGGGTAAGGGTGACGATGTGTTGTCCGGTTATTACAGGTTTGCTAGCAGAGGAATCACAACCACATTTAATGCCAGTACTAACACTGGCTTAATTACGGCGGGCACGGATGGGGTTAGCTACAAGAATATCGAACGATTAAATATCTCAGGTTCACAATACGATGATTTTATTATAGGGAACGATGGCAACGATACGCTCTCTGGGAGCAATGATGATTACAATGGTGGTCCCAGTGGCAATGATACGATAGATGGGGGTAAGGGTGACGATTTGTACTCCGTCAATCTTAACTTTGCTACCGGAGGAATCACAACGACATACAATGCTAATACTAACATTGGCTCAATTACGGCGGGCACGGATGGGGTTAGCTACAAGAATATTGAACGATTAAATATCTCAGGTACAGAGTACGATGACAACATTGTGGGGAGCAATGGCAACGATACCCTCTATGGCTACTATTATGGCAATGATACGATTATTGGCGGTGCAGGTAATGATAGCTTGAGTGCTGGTGTCTATTCAGCCAATAACCTACTCTCTGGGGATGATGGTAATGATATTCTCACAGGTGGCCCCGGTAATGATAGTCTCTATGGAGGAACTGGTACTGATACTTTTGTTTTCAATAGTTACAATAAAGGTGTTGATACTATTTATGACTTCAACGCTGCCGATGACTTAATTCAGGTATCCGCTGCTGGTTTTAATAACGATGACTCGTCATCATTTTATAGTAAGTTTATAATCGGAACATCTGCAAGGTTATCAACAGGTTCACTTTTCGCTAATCAGTTTACAATCGGAACATCTGCAACAACAAGTAATCAACGATTTATTTATGACAATATTACAGGTGCATTGTACTTTGATGCCGATGGCAGTGCGGGTGAATTTACTCAGGTAAAATTTGCACAACTTTTTGGTAGTGTGACACTAACCGAAAATAACTTTGTGGTCGTTTAATCGTGATTAGCACTCTGCTATCACTCTAAGTGTAGGTTGTGAGGTACTCTTTTGGGCACCTCATATTTGATTTATCAATGTAATTGGTGTTAACAGAGAATATGTGTTGGGTTTAGTTCCTCAACTTTCGGCATGAGTGCAGACGGTTTGCGGTATTCTTGGTTAAATTGGTTTATATCTGCATTGGCAATTTTGATAAAGTGAATTTTCGATAAATTTACTGTTCCTCAAGGGTGACAGTTGCGTAACTACTGTATATAAGTGGTGACTTGATTACTTAATCAAATCAACATAAACTTAGTCATAATTAGCACTTATAACTTATCAATTAACTGTTATAGGACTCCGATTTGATTTTTGAAAACATACTGAGACTGAAAAGCCTGTTTTATCAGGGCTTTATCTGAAATCTTGTTCAGAAATCAGATATGAGTCCTATATAACTAATTGTATACATCAACTCTTGTATGTATTAGCTTTATCATTTACTATAAAAGAGCTTTTCTAGCAAATATAAAACATAATTACTAGCAAAATCTGCAAACTTATTGCCAGTTTTCATAATCTTAAAATTATTAACCAAAACTTTAGTTTGTGGTAAAGTACAAGATGCAAAAATTCTAAACAATTAAGGGAGTCATCTTGTGGAAAAAAGAAGAAAAAATGGGAGAATGGTTCCAAAGGCTATTTCGTTCCTGTTAAATCGTATAACTTTGATTGTGCTTGCAGTCACTCTTGTGCTGTTTCTTGGAGGTAAGTTTGAACTAGCAAGCGCAACTCAACCTAACGCGGAACTAGAAATTCAAAAATTAACATCCTGTTACGCTCTGGGAACTGATGCTATTGGTAGAGGAAATCTACTAGAGGGAAAGAATATTTATCGAGATTGTTTTACTCAAGATTCAGTTCTCACTGCTATTTTTCCTAATGGGACAAGTGAAACACGTTATGGCACAGATTCTTGGGCAGATTTTGTCTATTCAGTATTCCAAGGAAATGGATATACAGCTACTCAACATTTGATGGGTACGATAAACATTTCAGTTCAAAATAATCAAGCAACGATGACTTCTTACCTCCATGCAACTCACAAACGCTCGGAAACCAGTATTGATGTCGCTAATGGCACTTATGAAGATAAAGTGGTTAACAGAAATGGACGCTGGAAAATTCGTAATCGTACCCTTAAACTCATCGATTTCTTGAATCTCAGTTCGCCAACTACTTCTTCAAGCACTAATGCCCGAAGCACTAATCCTTAGCTACTTTTGTCAGACAAAATATACCTCATTTAAAAGAATAATTCTTTAGATTGGAATAATACTAATACAGGTTTGATAAGTATTCTTTACCTCCTGATGACTGAAAAAAGGAGTGAATTAAAATATTCATTCCCTTTTTTATTTGCCACTTGAGCAAAACATAGCACAAAATAAAATACAGTTCTGAATTTTATAATTTTAAACTTTAGCAAACCTTTGCAGTCAGCCTTGATTTTGTTTGATGTATGAATAGAGAAGTTCGCGATCGCTTTGAGGATTTACAATTAAGCATGGACTATTACCGTGATTTCCATTACTGACAATAACAACAGTAATACCCATTCGTGGACAAACTCCTAAACAACTGGTGCTAACGACCCGAAATTCACCCCATAATCCCTCAAATTTTAAACGAGATTTCAACCAATTCTCTAAATCTTCGGAAGCGGTTGAGCCTGACTGCTCGTTTGCACATTGTGAACATACAAGCACCAAACCAGACTCCCATCGGGGAGAAACAGTTGGAATAGAAGTTTCTAATCGAGTATTTATTAGAGGCGATGGTTGCTGAGAATTAGATGTAAACCTCTTGAAGATACGTTTTAGCAATCTCTTAATACGCTGTAAGAATTTTTTCATAGACTACCCCACCTATTTATTAGACAGGATAGTGTAAATTTCCTGTTTAGTCTGTTCTAGTAGATCGCCCAAGAAATGCTAGCCTATGCCAAGTCGTTTGTAGACGATGTAGAATTTTCACCAATAGACGTTAAGGGGACATGATATTACTATCTTTAATTACAACTCAGTATTACAATCTAGGAGTTCCCACTCGCTGGGGAAACTATATGGAATTAAAACATGACTAAGCTGATCGAATACGAAGAAGCCAACGACGAAGTACGTGCAGTGTATGACGACATCCGCGTTACACGTCAGAATGACTACATCAATAATTTCTGGAAAGCCATAGCTAATCATCCCCCCACCCTGCAACGAACGTGGCAAGCGGTAAAGGAAGTGATGACCAGCCCTGGTGAGATCGATCCACTGATGCGCGAACTGATTTATATTGCCGTGAGTGTGACGAATGGCTGTGAGTATTGCATTGCTTCGCACACAGCGGCAGCGCGTGCCAAGGGTATGAATGATACTATGTTCGGGGAACTAATGGCGATCGCAGCCACTGCTAATATGACCAATCGCCTCGCCAACGGCTATCAAATTCCGGTGGATGAGAAATTCAAGACGTAGGAGTTTAGCCTTGTCTATTCCTACTTAAAAATCAGGTTTAGCAGAATTATTGACTATGCCTAAGGTTCAGATTAACGGAATTGATTTGTTCTACGACATTAAAGGAACAGGTGAGCCTTTGCTATTAATAGCTGGCTATCTTTGCGATCATGCCTATTGGTCGCTGATTATGCCATCACTGGTTTTGCAGTATCAAGTCATTCGCTTGGATAACCGAGGTATGGGAAGAAGTTCTGCTCCCGAAAACCCCTATAGTCTCAAACAGATGGCTAGTGATGTTGCAACATTGCTCGATCATATTGGAATTAAGCAGGTGCATGTAGCAGGTCATTCAATGGGTGGTCAGATAGCCCAAGAATTAGTGTTAGCACACCCTGAAAAGGTAAAAAGTCTGATGCTACTTTCATCTTTGGCAAAAGGTGATGCATTATTCAACAGCATCATCGAGACTTGGGGCGAACTTCCTAGTAATGTGGACCTGAAACTTTATGAAAAAGTCGTATTGCCCTGGATATTTACAGATGCATTCTACTCAATTCCTGAAATGATTGAAGGTCTGATTGAATTTGCCATCAGATATCCTTTCCCACCTGCACCTTATTCACTTTATCATCACAGCCAAGCCATTCTTAACAGTGACACAACAGACCGCCTCCAACAAATTCATTGTCCTACCTTAGTTCTGGTTGGTAAACAAGACATTCTCACTCCACTAAAGTTTTCCCAGCAACTTACTCAAGGTATTCCTAATGCTGAACTTGTAGTCATCGACCGTGGTGGTCACGGCTTCTTGATTGAATCGCCGGATGCTGTGGTTTCAGCTATACTTAATTTTCTGCGAAAGTTGAAGCCAGCTTATAGCAATTTTGGGTTTTAGATTTTGGTGAAGTAGCGTGGTGAATCTATTGTTGCAAAAATTTTGGTAAATGATATTAAGATTTCCCAAAACCACCGCCGCCAGGAGTTTCTATCACAAAAACATCCCCAGGTTTCATCTCTACTGTTGCTGTGCTATCTAAATTTTCTTCAATTCCATTCTGACGTTGTATCCAGTTGCGTCCTACTTTTCCTGCTTCCCCACCATTTAATCCAAAGGGAGGGATAACCCGATGACCAGAGAGAATATTAGCTGTCATAGATTCTAGAAATCGAATGCGGCGGACAACTCCATTACCACCCGAATATTTTCCTTTGCCACCGCTATCAGCACGAAGACTAAAGCTTTCTAAAAGTACAGGATAACGAGTTTCTAAAACTTCTGGATCGGTCAAGCGAGAGTTAGTCATGTGAGAATGAACACCATCAGTACCATCAAAATCAATTCCGGCCCCAGAGCCGCCGCAAATAGTTTCATAATATTGATATTGCTCATTACCAAAAGTAAAATTATTCATTGTTCCTTGAGAAGCGGCCATGATACCTAAAGCACCATATAAAGCATCGACAATAGTTTGAGAAGTTTCTACATTACCCGCAACTACTGCGGCTGGATAGGTTGGGTTAAGCATACAGCCAACCGGGATAATAATTTCTAGAGGATTAAGACATCCGGCATTGAGAGGAATATTATCATCAACTAAAGTACGGAAGACATATAAGACTGCTGCTTGAGTTACAGCTTTAGGAGCGTTGAAATTACTATTTAGTTGTAGAGAAGTCCCAGTAAAATCGATGGTAGCACTGCGGTTTTCTAGGTGAATTGTTACTTTAACTTGAATTTGTGCATTATTATCCATTTTATAAGTAAATGAGCCATCCTTGAGAACTGTGATCGCTCGTCTAACAGAATCCTCAGCATTAGCTTGTACAAATGTCATATAAGCTTGAACAGTATCAAGTCCGTATTGTAAAACCATTTTACGAAGTTCTTGTACTCCCCGTGCATTGGCGGCAATTTGTGCTTTAAAATCAGCTATATTTTGATTAGGGTTACGAGCAGGATAGGTATGATTTGAAAGATGCTTTCTGACTGCGGATTCTCGAAAATTGCCCTCTTCAACCAAGAGAAAATTATCAAATAGAATTCCTTCTTCTTCTACTGTGGTACTATGGGGAGGCATAGAACCGGGAGTAATTCCACCAATATCTGCCTGGTGTCCACGAGAAGCAACAAAAAATAGGGGGGTAGGGAATAGAGTATTTTCACTACTTTCCAAAAAAACAGGGGTAATTGCAGTGACATCAGGAAGGTGTGTGCCGCCGTTATAGGGGTTATTAGATAGATAGACATTTCCCGATTTTAGAGTGTTGCCTTTATCGTTAATTAAACTGCGGACACTTTCACTCATTGAGCCTAAATGCACAGGAATATGGGGAGCATTTGCTACTAATAATCCCGATGAGTCAAAAATAGCGCAGGAGAAATCCAGCCTTTCTTTGATATTCACTGATGTGGCTGTATTTTGTAATACAATTCCCATTTGTTCAGCGATAAATTGATAGAGATTTTTGAATATTTCTAAGCGGACGGGATCGGGTTGAGTTGTTGTATACATTTTTAATTCCTTAAAAAATTGTGTAGTAATCGCTTAAGCGCTCTTTTAAATACTTCAGTGTTTACTACTAGCTATCACTGTCTACTTCGGTGGAAGCGAAATGTGCAAAATTTCGCCTATTGTAGAGAAACCGGCGCGAGTGTAAATTCGCACTTCTTCTTGATGTGCCGCCATGAGAAACGCCACCGTAACACCTGCCTCGAAAGCTTCTCGCACCAACCGGGTTGTTAAGGCTCCTGCTATGCCGCGTCGGCGAAAAGCAACACGTACACCGATACCAGCGATTTCTGTCATCTGATTTCCCGGCACGGAACACACTCCAGCCCCCACGGGTTCGCCCGTTGCGGCAATACGAGCAAGTATAGCGATTCCGCCTGCTGCTAGACTATTACCAAGACGTTCACCATCTTCGGGGCTTGGTGCAGACTCTCCGTAAGCCTCGTTTTGCACTGTGACTGTAGCAAGTATCTGGGCGTGTGAAACTGGCACGATTAATTCAATATCTGGGGGAGCAGGAAGCAATTGCTCTGAACCAGGAGTACAAATCATAAGTGGCAAGCGTCCCTCAACGGTGAAACCAGCAGCTACTAGGGCCTTCTCGACAGCAGGCGCAAGAGAAGCTACATACTCTAAACGCGGTTTTCGTTTGCGACTTTCATAGGCAGCGATTAGTGCCTTGACGTCGGTGAGTGAAGGTGTGGCTGCGTCCTTGGGGATGGCATAGTTAAGAAAAGGATTGGCGCTATGGCGGTTAAAGCTAGCCAAGAAAGGCCCTATTTGCTCCGTATGACGTTGCTGGCTTGCCGCGAAGCGCAAATATGACTGAATGCGAGAGTCCATGAATGAATAGCCTTTTGATTGTAAAACCGTGTTGAGGTTAGTGAGGGTGAGTATTTTTCAGCAATAGCTAGTTTATGGACGTTCTAAAATTAGATGGTTCTGTTCAGTTAATTTCGCTTGCCAATTAGGTTCAACTACAATTGTGCTAATTTTTTCCACAACGATCGCAGGGCCATTAATACTATCTTCTGGTTGTAAATCTTCCTGTCGATAAACAGGAGTATCGTGCCATCTATCAGCAGTAAACATCCTTACTGTCTCAACAGACACGGGAACTTCATTTAAAGAACGAGTACGAATAATTAAAGGTTCTTCGGGAGTATCCATTTTCTGAATTACTTCCACTGAAGCAGATTCAACAATTAAGCTTTTCTCTAATTGAATAAAACCGTAGCGAGATTGATGTTCACTCTCAAACTCTTGTTGCATCAATACCAAATCATCAGCAAAATTAACGGTCAAGGTAGAGTTAGTACCCTGATATTTTAGGTGAGCTTTTCGGATTACTTCTACTTGACTCAGTGCCTCATCTATTTCACTTCTAGCTTGAGCTTCTAAATATTCTATTAACTGCTGTAGTTGAGGAATTAATGCTTGAGTTAAAGGTTGCTCAACTCCTCCTTCTCTAATCGCCCGGACATCAGCCAATCCCATCCCATAAGCAGATAAAACTCCAGCATAAGGATGTAGAAATATTTTTTTCATTCCCAAGGTATCGGCAATTAAACAAGCAACTTGCCCACCTGCACCGCCAAAACAACAAAGCACATATTGGGTAACATCATAACCGCGTTGCAGACTGATTTTTTTAATTGCGTTCGCCATATTTTCCACTGCGATCGCCATAAATCCTGCGGCTACTTCTTCGGGAGTAGAATGATTTAACGTAGTGGCTTGAATGTCTTGGATTAATTGGGTAAATTTTTCAAGAACAATATCTTTATCTAAAGGTAAATTGCCATCAATGCCAAAAACTGAGGGAAAATATTGTGGGTGAATTTTACCTAATATCACATTGGCATCAGTAACCGCTAATGGTCCCCCGCGTCGGTAACAAGCAGGCCCAGGATTTGATCCAGCAGATTTAGGGCCAACACGATAACTAGAACCATCAAAAAAGAGAACAGAACCACCTCCAGCAGCAATGGTATTAATTGCTAATACAGGAACTCGCATCCGCGCCCCAGCAATTTCCGAATCTAGTTGTCGTTCATACTCTCCTTTAAAGTGGGCAACATCTGTACTTGTCCCTCCCATGTCAAAAGTAATAACTAACTCGAAACCTGCCCTTTTACTAGTTTGAACTGCGCCAACGATACCACCAGCCGGGCCACTTAAAATACTATCTTTTCCTTGAAATTGTTCGGCTGCAACTAAACCGCCATCAGATTTCATAAACATTAATTTGACGCTGGGTAACTGACTTGTTACTTGATTAACGTAGCGGCGCAGAATAGGAGTTAAATAAGCATCGACTACTGTTGTATCTCCTCGGCTAACCAACTTCATTAACGGACTAACTTGATGGGATACGGATATTTGAGTAAAACCGATTTCTTGGGCAAGTTTAGCTATTTTTTGTTCGTGAGCAGGATAGCGATCGCTGTGCATAAAAACAATAGCACAACTCCGAATTCCTGTATGGTAGACTGCTTGTAAGTCACTTTTGACTTGTTCAATATTTATAGATATTAATTCATTTCCGCTAGCATCATAGCGTTCATCTATCTCAATCACCTGTTCAAAAAGCATCGTTGGTAAAATTATCTGGCGGGCAAAGATATTAGGACGGTTTTGGTAGCCAATTCGCAGTGCATCTTTAAACCCTTTGGTGATCAGAAGAACAACCCTGTCTCCCTTTCTTTCTAACAGAGCATTTGTTGCTACTGTTGTCCCCATTTTTACTACTTCTATCGCCTTAGTAGGAATGGGTTCGTTGCTAGCAATACCCATGATATCTCGAATACCTTGGATGGCTGCATCTTCATATTGTTCGGGATTTTCTGAAAGTAGTTTGTAGATTATAATCGATTGCTGATTAGGCAGAGTCACAATTAAAAAACGTTCAGGATGTTTTGAAACTCCATCGATAATTGCTTGATTATTAGTAACAGCAACAACATCTGTGAATGTACCACCACGGTCTGCAAAAACCTTCAACATTACTCTGCTTCCTCAACACTATAGAGGTAGCATAACAATAGAATTTAGAGTATTTATAGTTCCTCAATTTGAAGTTTTGATTTTTCAACTAGTGAGGCGGGTTAGCATAGGCGTAGCTCGTCGTATACATCGCTACATCCAATCCAGGCATTGCGTCTGAGAAATTGTAGCTATCGCAACCAGTAAGTTGAAGCATTCTTAAATTCATAATCATGCTATTAAGCTTGATTTGAAAAGTGTAAATTGACGGCGATCGTCAGAATGTGCAGAACTCGCGCTATGTGCTGAGTCAACATTCTGCTCATTCTGCATATACTCATACAGAAAATTCAGCAAGTACATTAAAGACGCATTGCCTTCTAAATAATTGTTCGGAGCAATGTAATACCCCGCACCTCCAGCTAGAAAGACATCTGCTAGTGGCTGAACCCCACACATACACGAAGCATTAACTACAATATTCCAATCCAACTTAAGAAATTGGGCAAAATCTTCTGGACAGATGACATCGTTATATGGATAATTACTCCTGATTTCTTCCACCAACTCAGGTAACAGTAAACCTCGTTCATCGCCATGTCCAGAAATAATAATGACATCGTGATCGGGTTTGCTAGATAGAAAATCAACAATCTGAGCAGAATTACCAACCCACGTCATTGTTACAGATGCTCCCTAGTATTCTGCTGCATAGCGGACAGCATGAGCTTCTAAGCCTGTTTCAATTTCTATGATATGAACTTTAATCACCAGGTCACTTCGATAAAGCTGTCCAATTCTGAACTGTAACAGATCAATTTTCAAATACGCTTCAATTCAAGAAGTAAGCGGTACAACTATTTATTATACGGAAAGTTTCCGTATAATCTTTTTCACAATCCTAATATATCAAGCATGAAAGTCAGGTGACTATGTTACCTGTTTTTTATACTTTAATTTTTAACAGTAATAGAAGCCAAAGAAAAACTTCGGCCGCCGCAAGTGACTTCTTGATCTTAACAGCCATCTTGATACGGTCGGTATGCAAGCGGATTGTTAGCTGACGGACGTAAAGGCGAGAACTTCCGGATATCTTATATCATGTCCTGTTAAAGATTTATCATTTAGAGGGCAGGAGAGCAGGGAGCAGGAAGCAGGGGGAAAGAGGCTTTTGGGATTTTTGCACAGATACAGTAATCATACGTGATTAGCCGGACATGATATTACTTGCGATCGCCTGATCGCACCATCTGCGAATGATTATTACCATGACAGCGCAGACTGATGTCCTTCGTGAGCATTACAGGGATTATCCTTTAGTCTGATTGGCACAGGTTGATTTCTAGTTTCAAAATTAGGTGGAATGCTCATCTCAAGCGGATTAATTTTGATGTTCACAAACTGGCTGGCGCGATCGCAACAGTATTTCTAGTCTTCACATTTTTCACAGGATTTTGCTGGAGCTTCGGTGAGTTCATCAACCCGATGATTTATGCGGCTACATTTCAGCAAATAGCAAACTACTCCAGTTTACCACAATCTACACACAAGTAGTTTTGCTTACCCCTTTGTTTGCGATTTTTACGGATATGATTGGAGTTACAACGCGGACATTCCATGAAGATTCATCCTAATTCATATTCTCATTGTGCAACGCCAAATTTTTCAAGGATTTATCTAGGCTGTAACATTTTCAAGCAAGAGTTAGCACAAAATTGCGGTAAAATTATTAATAAAAAATATTATTAATTAATACCAACTGTGACCATTACCCCTACACCAGAGTGGCAAGAATGGTGGGCAGAAGCTGCCAAAAATAGCCCACAAAATCCATCACAACCATTTGAATTCTATTGTCAAGTACCTCAGCAACTGGGCAAAGGATATACGCGAGATATTGAGGTGTATCCCCAACTGTGGCTGGGGATTAGTAACTGCGAATACTATGATGAAATACAGAGCAAAAGAGATGAAGGTGTTCACCCTTTGGATTTTGCTGTTCTCCTTTCAGGAAAAATTAGAGATGAATTTGGTGGGCAAATAGGAGAAGGATACACACTTATTTCGGGTGGTGGCATTAAACAAAAGATGACTTGTTTGGATTCGCAATCACAAGTAGGTATTAGCTTGTGTATGCCTCCTGAGTTGTTGGCAACCTTTTTTCCAACAGTCGATGGAGAAATTCCACCGCAACTACGTTTTTTGGCAAAAGCTAACGAGTGGCAGACATTGCTTTACCCAAAAACCACAACGGCAATACAGACAGTGGCACAGCAAATCTTCGACTGTCCTTACCACGGGATGACAAGGCGTCTGTATTTACAGGGTAAGGTACTAGAGTTGATGGCGTTGCAACTTGACCCCTTTTTAGCTGAAGAAGCTGGAGTGCAACCATCACCAAGATTAAAAAATACAACGATCGCTTGCATTTATCACGCTAGGGAAATTTTGCTCTCTCGTCTGGAAAATCCGCCATCGATACTAGAATTAGCCCAACTTGTGCAGGTTAGCGAGCGCACTTTGCATTATGGGTTTCGAGAATTATTTGGTACAACAGTGTTTGGTTATCTCACACAGCAACGGATGAAACAAGCAGAGCAACTTTTGCGCTCTGGGAAGGTGAGTATTGCCGAAGTTGCCAATTTGATTGGTTATTCCCAGCCAGCAAGCTTTGCTGCTGTTTTCAAAAGAAAATTTGGGATTACACCCAGTGAATGTTTGTCAGGGAAAAAGAATATTTTCGGAGATTAATGCAGTTTTGCGATTTCTAATTGCAGTTTTGCAATAGACACGCTTGCCAGTGCCACTCTACACTAAGCTTCATTGCAATTAATAAATATCTGGAATAAATTCTTTAATTAAAATTGTGTGGGGAGTGGCATGAAAAGTCGGCAGTTGAATATCTATTTGCTGGCAGCAACTTTGGTAGGTATGATCGTTACTCTAGTAACTCAAAGAGTTGCCGCACAGGTAAAATTTGATAATAATACTCAACAAGCTTCTATTTTGAAGCAAGGTAGTGGTCATCGAAAAATCCGACAACCCAGCGAGTTAAAAATCCCTCTCACTAAGGCTGAATATTTGTTAGTGCAGTCGCCCACGCCGACTAACCCCCCTTCTGTCCCTGCTTCACTAGGGCAGAAACAGAGTTCTGTTGTACCAATTACAGGGGTGAAAGCTAATCCCACAGATAAAGGTATAGAGGTAATTTTAGAAACCCCCTTTGGGACTCAACTGCAAGTTACAAATCGCAGTGCTGGCAGCAATTTTACTGCAGATGTATCTGGTGGACAATTGCGCTTACCGTCGAGCAATGCTTTTACATTTCGTTCAGATAAGCCACTTGCGGGAATTACAGAAATAATAGTGACAAATATAAATGCAAATACTGTGCGAGTAACGGTGGTGGGTGAAAAGGCTTTACCAAAAGTTGAGTTATTTGATGATAATGCAGGTCTGGTTTTTGGTATAACTTCTGCTGCAATTGCGACTTCTCCACCACAACAGCCTCAACAACAGCAACCAGCGAGTCAAACACCATCGGCACAGGATGAGCCGATTGAATTAGTCGTGACGGGTGAGCAAGACGGGTATCGTGTACCAGATGCTAGTGTGGGTACACGAACCGACACACCCTTGCGTGATATTCCCCAATCGATTCAAGTTATACCCCAGCAAGTGCTACGGGATCAAAACGTCACTAACCTGGCTGAAGCACTCAGAAACGTTCCGGGTGCAGGGTTTGGAAATCCTGCCAGATCTCTGTTCGATTCATCTATTATCCTCCGAGGCTTTGATTCTGGTAACAATGTCTTGAGGAATGGGTTAAATGAAAGTCCGAATAATAATAACATTGGCTTTGAGACGGCAGGGATCGAACGGATTGAAGTGCTGAAAGGACCTGCCTCCGTTCTGTATGGTCAAGCTGCACCAGGAGGAACGGTTAACTATGTCACCAAGCAGCCTTTGAATCAACCCTACTACTCGGTGGAAGCGTCTGTGGGTAGTTTCGACTTTTATCGCGGTGCGCTCGACCTTTCAGGATCGCTCAATACCAGCAAAACCGTGCTGTACAGACTCAACCTGGCGGCTCAAACGACGGAAAGTTTCTTTGATTTCTTCGAGGGACAGCGATACTTTGTTGCACCAACTCTCAGTTGGCTCCTTAGTGATCGCACAAAATTGACTATAGACTTTGAATATTTTGCTAAACCCCAATCTGCCGATTCAACCTATGCTCTGCCGCTTGTGGGAACTGTGTTGCCAAATCCGAATGGGAAAATACCCCGCAATCGGAATGTGGGTGAGCCAGATGACACAGAAAGTTTGTATACGACACGAGTTGGCTATGATCTTGAACATCGGTTTAGCTCTAATTGGCAGATCCGAAATGCCTTTAGATTCCTACAAGCTGAAGCACCCAGGACATTTATGGCTGGCTATGACCTAGCGGATGATAATCGGACTCTGAGCCGATTCTTTGGATCTCAGAGCAACAACGGCAAATCGTTTAACTCTGACACCTACGTTGTGGGTAAGTTTTCTACAGGTAGTATTCGTCATCAATTGGTCACAGGTATTAGTCTCACTAGACAGGAAACCAATTTTACTGGGTTTGGTCGCGAAGCTGCTCCCATTGACCTATTCAATCCTGTGTATGGTCAACCGCTTGGTGATGTTGATTTTACGTTTGATATTTCTGGTAGCATAGACACACTAGGCATTTATGTGCAAGACCAAATCACCCTGGCTGAAAATTTGAAGCTGCTGCTGGGCGGACGCTTTGATACGTTTCGGCAAACTGACGAAGATCGGCTGGCGAATACAGAAACCAAGCAGTCTGGCAATGCCTTTAGCCCTCGTGTGGGCATTGTCTATCAGCCGATTGTGCCCATCTCACTCTATGCCAGCTACAGTCGCTCCTTTACCCCAACCCTTGGCACTGGCTTTGGTGGCAATGTCTTTCAACCGGAACGCGGCACCCAATATGAAGTTGGGGTCAAAGCAGACTTGAATAGCCGACTAGCGGCGACACTTGCTCTTTATGATCTGACTCGTTCCAATGTTTTAACAGACGATCCAGACAATCCTGGCTTTTCTATCCAAACAGGTGAACAGCGCAGCCGAGGTGTTGAACTCACCTTTCAAGGCGAAATTCTGCCAGGATGGAACATCATTGCGGGCTATGCCTACACCGATGCCAAAGTGACTGAGGACAACACGCTTCCCGTGGGTCTTCGTTTTCGCGCCGTTCCTGAAAATACCTTTAACCTGTGGACAAGCTATGAATTTCAACGGGGTAGTTTACAAGGGTTCGGCGCTGGCGTAGGATTATTCTTTGTCGGAGAACGGCAAGGGGACACATTAAATACTTTTCAACTACCCAGCTATTTCCGCACGGATGCGGCGATTTTTTATAAACGCAACAGGTTTCGTGCTGCTCTTAATTTTCAGAATCTATTTGATGTCGATTACTTTGAAACTTCTTTCAATAGGTATCGAGTTTTTTATGGCGATCCGTTGACGGTGCAGGGGACGATTTCATGGGAGCTTTAACTCCTCCCCAGCCCAACCCTTGCAAAGGGAACAGAGCCATTTATCAGCCAAGATTTTCCACAAGCTTACAACTTTGGGTCGTATTCATCTGGTTTAAGTTAGTGAGAATTATACCTGACGACCCCCTGACAATCCAAGGCACAATTTCCTAGCAGTTTTGAGTAAACCCTATAGGTATCCTACGCTTTTATCTTTCAGATGAAGCGTAGAGATTCACTTTTTCTATTATGTGAAGTAGGTATTAATCATTTTAAAGATATTGGCACTGTGTGACATAAGTATCTGCGATCGCAGATTGTACAAAATCTCATGCCTCAATTTTTTACAGGCCAACAGGTTTCGCGCTGCCCTTAATTTTCGCAATCTATTTGATGTGGATTATTTTGAAAATTCTGTCAATAGGTATCGAGTTTCTTATGGCGATCCGTTGACGGTGCAGGGGACAATTTCATGGGAGTTTTGACCCTCCCCTTGCAAAGGCCGGGATTCGCTGCACGCTGTTATTCCTGGTTATCGGGAAAGAATACCTCCTCAATCGGCATCTCGAAAAGGCGGGCAATTTTGAACGCTAGCAACAGACTCGGATCATATTTGCCTGTCTCAATGGCATTGATAGTTTGCCGCGACACCTCCACGCGCTCGGCTAAATCCGCTTGCGACCATTTGCGCTCAGCCCGCAGCACGCGCAGCTTATTATTCATCGATATCGCCATGCTGACCACACCCAAATCCAGCTTATCTGAGGAAACCCGACCAGTTGTAACCAGCCGTAGGTGAAGGTTAGCACTGCCGTATCGGCAAATCCGAAGCCGAGCGCCTCAAGGTGAAACTTCCGAAGGAAATGTAATTACGGCTGACTGGACGCAAGAAACCCTTCCTTCTTAGTTAGATCCCATCTGGCAAGGGGTGGTTCGACCACAGGGATTGGTGCGTTTTGGTCTATCGGGACTTAAACATTTTTGAGGAATAAATAAACCTCAAACCCTTGCGGGGTAAGGGAAATACACCAAATGTTCGAAAACGCCTGAAACCCAGATATATTAACAAACCAAGCAAAACAATGTCAAAACCCTTTGAGATATACGTTTGAGGTCATTTTATCGGTGTTTTTTGCCTAAGTCCCACTATCTGGTTTCATTAAATCTCTGCGCGAGATGCTGACGTTTTTGCTGATGCGTTTGGAGTTTGGTGCAGGGCTGTGCTGATTTGGAATGTTCCGCGCTGTGTGGGCGAACGGGAGTACAGAATTGATAAACACCAACTTTGCTAAGGGAACTCCTTCAAGCTTGGTTAGGTAGCGATTGAAATGAAATTCAACAGGGTTATTTGCATCTGTATTCAAGAGTTAGTCTGTCACGGTAAAATTGATGCTATTAGCATTAATTTGCAGATATCTAGCAGTTGCCAGCTATGACCATCATCCTTACGCTCAAAGAGTCACAAGAACTTTGGGATGAATCTATCCAAAACAGTCGCCATAATTTTCCGTCACAAGAACTTGATTTTTACTCTCAATTACCCAGGCAACTTGGTAAGGGACAGATACAAGGTATCGAATTACATCCTAATTTCAGGCTAGCAATTATTGACTATGAGTACGACGACCATATAGTAACTAAATTCCCTACTTGGGATCACCCATTGCAATTCGCGGTTTACCTTTCAGGAAAAGCAGTAGATGAAAACGGTGGAAAGGTTGGAGAAGGATATACACTCATTTCTGGTAGCGGTGTTCAACGAAAAATGACTATCCAGGAATCTGAACGACTTATAGGTGTGAACATCGAGATGGCTCCTGAATTATTAAGAAATTTTTTCCCTACTGAGGATGGGAATATGCCTCTGGAGTTGGATTTTTTAGTCAAGGGTGATGACTGGCAAACATTACTTTACCCAAGAACCACACCAGCAATACAGGGAGTAGCACAACAAATTATCAACTGTCCTTACCAAGGAATAATAAAGCGGATTTATTTGCAGGGAAAGGTAATGGAATTGATAGGTTTACAGCTGGCTCCCATTTTAATAGAGCAGAGCGGATTGCAACCATCGCCGCGACTTCAGGCAAACACCATTTCTCGGATTCATCACGCTAGAGAAATTTTACTTTTCTGTCTAGAAAATCCACCATCATTATTGAAATTAGCACAGCAAGTAGGAGTAAGCGATCGCACTCTCCGACGCGGATTTAAAGAGTTATTTGGCACAACAGTATTTGGTTATTTAACTGATAAACGCATGGAGAAAGCAGAACAATGGTTACGAGGCAACACCTACAACGGACAATGCCAATACACTGTCGCAGAAGTGGCAAATTTAGTCGGCTACTCAAACCCTGCACACTTTGCCGCTACTTTCAAACGGAAATTTGGGATTACACCCAGTCAATGTTTGTTGGGTAAGAAGTCCGTTTTGCGATGATCATGCCGTTTTGGGGTAGACTCGACCATTAACACTTCTCTATACTTAGCCTTACCGAACGAAATTAATAATTATATTCAATAAGTCAGGGCAAACATGACCTAACAGTGTTTGGTTAATGTTTAGATCCCCCAAATCTCCTTTTTTCAACAAAGGGATCGTTTCACCATCACAGAAAGTTGAGAAAACCAAAGTGTCTATCGTTTATTAGTGTGAGAGGAGTGACATGAAAGGTCGGATTTGTTTGCCCAAAATGCGCTTGTTGTTAGTTGCAAGCTTAATCGGATATATTTTCAGCTTTGTGGTGAGTGAGCCTGTTTTGGCACAGGTGAAAACAAAGGGTAAAGAATCAACAACAGATATTCAATTCCCAGTTAATAATAGTGGGTTGCTTTGGCAATCGTCAACACCGCAACCAACCCCATCTGTTGAGGTTGTGCAAATCACAGGAGTCAAAGCAAATCCTACTACTATTGGTTTAGAGTTGATTTTACAAACAACTGTTGGGGAACAATTACAAGTTACTAATCGCAGTGCTAGTAATAATTTTATTGCTGATATTCCCAATGCCCAACTGCGTTTACCTAGTGGCGAGGGTTTTACGTTTCGCTTAGAAAAACCCTTAACGGGTATTACTCAGATAAGTGTTATCAACTTTGACAATCAGACTATCCGGGTAACGGTGGTAGGTGAAGCGAGTTTACCGACTATTGAGTTGTATGATAGCGATGAAGGTTTGATTTTTGCTGTGGCATCTGCTACACAGCAGGGAGAACAACCACAAGCATCACCAACGCCATCAGCACAGAAACCAGAGAGTGAAACTCAAAGTCAGCCACCATCAACACAGGGTGATCAGCCGATTGAGTTGGTGGTGACAGGTGAGCAAGATAGCTATAGTGTGACAAATGCGACAACGGCAACAAGAACAGACACCCCCTTGCGTGACATCCCTCAATCAATTCAGGTGGTTTCCCAGCAGGTGATTAAAGACCAGCAGGTCACGCGACTGGAAGAAGCACTACAAAATGTCAGTAGTGTAACTTTCCGGGGAAATACTCAAGGTCGTGGCGAAGTGTTCTCAATTCGCGGATTTGGTAGTCCTTTCAGTCCTACTCCCGTTCTGCGGGATGGCTTTAGAACCTACAGCTTTTACCAAGGATTTTCAGAAGTTGGTAGTTTAGAGCGTGTTGAAGTGCTTAAGGGTCCAGCTTCTATTTTGTACGGAGACATTCAACCAGGTGGATTAATTAACCTAGTTTCCAAACAACCCCTCAGCCAGCCTTTTTATGAAACAGAACTGCAAATCGGTAGCCAGGAGCTTGTTCGCCCCCGCTTCGATATCTCTGGTCCACTCACAACTGATGGTAGTCTGCTCTATCGGCTCAACGGGTTGTACCAACACTCGACAAGCTTCCGGGACTTCACCACAGATCGCGATCGCTTCTTCATTGCACCCGCACTGAGTTGGAAGATTGATCAAAACACCGATCTCAGTGTTTCTCTAGACTATATCCATGACAAAGGTCCAGCAGATCAAGGTCTCCCTGCCCTGGGAAATAGAGTAGCACCCATTCCTTACAACCGCGTTATCAACGATCCAGACGATAACATTACCAATGAATACCTCACTACAGGTTACAGCTTCGAGCACCGATTTAGCGATAGTTGGAAGATCCGCAATACCTTTCGCTACATCTATAGCAGCTACAACTACAACGTGGCTGCGGTGCCTTTAAGCATAGATGACACAACAGGTATCGAGAATCGAGTCTTTGCTACTCAAGACTCAACAGAGCGCTCTTATTCTTTGCAAACGAATGTGCAGGGCAAGTTTAATACCGGAGCGGTCAAGCATACATTCCTATTCGGGGTCGATTTCAACCACAGTGACCAATCTCTTAATGGTTATGGGGACTTTTTTACGCTCGTTCCTCTCGACATTTTTAACCCAGTGTATACCCCCAAACCTAACGTCGAAACGTTTCCACTTGTAAGTGGTACACAAGAAAACGACAATCGCCTGGGGATTTATCTACAAGATCAGTTTTATTTACTAAAGAACCTAATTGTGTTGGCGGGTCTGCGCTACGACACTATTACTCAAAAAAGCACAACCGCAGCGGCACTTTTTTCTAGTGCTGGGGAATCGACTCAAGATAATGATGCCGTAACCCCCCGCGTTGGCATTGTTTATCAACCGATCAAAGAACTCTCTCTCTACGCTAGCTATTCCCAATCCTTTACGCCAAACTCAGCAACAACAGTGAGTGGCACTCCGTTGGAACCAGAGCGGGGAGAAGGTTACGAAGTGGGGGTGAAAACCGATCTGCTCAACAGCAAACTGTTTGCCACCCTAGCCTATTTCGATATCACCAAGCGCAACGTGGCAGCGACCGACCCGAATAATCCCTTGTTCTCCATTGCGACAGGAAAGCAGCAGAGCAATGGGGTTGAGCTAGACATTACTGGCGAAATCCTGCCGGGATGGAAGGCGATCGCCAACTACGCCTATATCAATGCCAGGGTGACAGACGATACGGACTCAGCTCTGGTTGGTAGCCAATTACCGGGTATTCCTTTCCATAGTGCGGGTTTGTGGACAACTTATCAACTCCAAAGTGGGAATCTCAAGGGCTTGGGTTTTGGCATTGGTTTTAACTACGTCGGTGAGCGCCAAGGCGGCTTGCCTAATAGCTTTCGAGTGGATAGCTATTTCGTGCCCAATGCTGCCATTTTTTACCAGCGAGACAACCTGCGATTCGCTGTGAATTTCAAAAACTTGTTTGATGTTGACTACATCAGAACAGCAAGCACTGGTCGAGCCAATGGAATCGAACCTGGTGAACCTTTTACGGTGATTGGCTCTGTTTCCGTACAGTTTTAACGATTGAAAGACTTATTTGAGCGTGGTGTGAGATGATGTCCAAACAAAAGCGTAGGCGTAGCCCATCAGAGATATCGCTAATTTTAATTGCTGGTTTATTAGGGGCGTTTTTTACACAATCAGCAAGGGCTGGAGAAATTAGAGTAAATGAAGAGAAAATATTACCTGCGGTGGCTCAATCACCAGCTTTTAATACTCAGTCGCCTATTCAAGTAACAGGTGTTCGCCTCAACAAAACAAAGGCGGGGATTGAGGTGATTTTGCAAACTAAAGAGCGCGAAAAGTTAAAAATAACTAATCGCACTGAGGGTAATTCTGTGATTGCAGAAATTCTTAATACTGTGTTGGTGCTACCAAATAAAAGTAGTTTTCAACAAGAACAGCCTTTTGCGGGAATTACTGCAATTATAGTAAATCAGGTTAATCCTAATACCATTCGTCTGACAGTGACAGGTGAAGCGGGTGTACCAAAAGTTGAGTTGTTTGATAGTGACGAAGGCTTGATTTTTGGGTTGACACCTGTTGCATCTGCGACACCAACACCAGAAGCCCAAACCAAGCCAGAACCATCAGCGCAGAGTGATGAGCCGATTGAGTTGGTAGTGACGGGTGAGCAAGATAGCTATAGTGTTCCTAATGCGACAACGGCGACAAGGACAGATACACCGTTGCGTGATATTCCCCAATCAATTCAGGTGGTTCCCCGACAAGTAATTGAAGACCAGCAAGTTATACGACTAGGAGAAGCACTACAAAATGTTAGTGGTGTGACACTTAACAGTAGTGGGGAAGGCTATGAACAAGTCGGCGTTCGCGGCTTTAACAACACTCCAGTTCTCCAGGATGGTTTTCGGCAAAATAGTTTTTTGGGCATTCAGGCTTTTCCAGAACCAGCAAACCTGGAACGTATCGAAGTTCTAAAAGGTCCAGCTTCCATTCTGTATGGTCAGATTCAACCAGGTGGTGTGATTAATACGGTGGCGAAAAAGCCATTGTCTACACCGTTTTACGCCGCAGAACTGCAAATTGGCAGTCGGGATTTGTTTCGTCCTCGGATTGATTTTTCTGGCCCTTTGACTGCTGATGGCAAACTGCTCTACCGCTTGAATGCTTTAGTCTCAAATGATCATGGATTTCGGAATTTTGACACTAATTTACACAGGGCGTTTGTTGCTCCCACGTTGACTTGGAAAATTAGCGATCGCACCGATTTAACCATTCAACTAGACTATTTGAATGATAAAAAACCAGCCGATCTTGGTCGTGTTGCTTCTGGAAATCGGGTGCTGCGTACTCCCCGCGATTTAATTACGGGTGAGCCAGGAGATTTGAACAAGAATACAATCTTTAACATTGGATATAATTTCGAGCATCGTTTTACTGACAACTGGAAATTGCAGAATGCCTTTCGATTTACATCTAGAAATCTCTTTCAAGAGTTTGCTTTTGGTCTTTCATCATTGAATGAAGCAACGAACATATTTGACCGCTTTTATGGTGGAGGTGATTATAATTTTCAAGACTACTCGCTACAAACTAATATCATCGGCAAGTTTGCTACAGGTTCAGTGAAGCATACGCTGTTGTTTGGCGTTGATTTGAGCCGCACTGATGAAAGATATATCCAACCACTCGATCTAAGTACACCATTGCCTTTGGATCTCTTTAACCCAGTTTATGGACTGGTTCCCAGACCTAATTTCAACGATCTACCAGTAATTTATGATTCCAAAATCAATACAGATCGATTGGGAATCTATCTGCAAGATCAAATTGCTTTGGTGGATAATTTAAAATTACTGGCAGGAATTCGCTATGAAACTATAAAGGCGCGAACCCAAGCAGCGGCGGGTTTCTTCGGTCCAGCTAGTGATACAACTCAAAATGATGATGCTTTTACCCCACGTTTGGGACTTGTGTATCAACCGATCCCAGAACTTTCTCTCTACGCTAGCTATTCGCGCTCCTTCGTTCCCAACACAGCCACGACAGTGAGTGGTGATGCTTTAAAGCCTGAAAAGGGCGAAGGCTATGAAATTGGTGCCAAAGCCGAATTACTTAAAGGTTCTCTGTTTGCAACATTGGCATACTTTGATATCACTAAACAAAATGTTGCTACAGCCGATCCGAACTTTCCATTTGCCTCCGTTGCTACAGGTGAGCAAAACAGTCGCGGTGTTGAATTCGATTTGACTGGGAAAATTCTTCCCGGATGGAATGTTTTTGCTTCTTATTCTTACATTGATGCTAAAATCACCCAAGACAATACTACTCCTATAGGTAACCTCTTGCCTAATACTCCTGAACATAGCGCCAGTCTCTGGACAACCTATGAAATCCCCAATGGTAATTTACGAGGCTTAGGTTTAGGAGTTGGATTTAACTACGTTGGCAAACGCCAAGGCGATATAGCAAACAGCTTTGAGTTAGACAGTTACTTCCTCACAAATGCTGCTATTTTTTACCGACGCGACAATTGGCGCTTGGCTGTTAACTTGAAAAATATTTTCAATACTGACTATGAACCTGGCGCTGTCGGTAGAACTAGAATTCAGGTTGGTGAACCATTTACAGTAATCGGCTCAATTTCGGTGAGTTTTTGATGAGCGGAAATTTGGGATTACACCCAGTCAATATTTGTTGGGTAAGAAGTCCGTTTTGCGATGATCATGCCGTTTTGGGGTAGACTCGACCATTAACACTTCTCTATACTTAGCCTTACCGAACGAAATTAATAATTATATTCAATAAGTCAGGGCAAACATGACCTAACAGTGTTTGGTTAATGTTTAGATCCCCCAAATCTCCTTTTTTCAACAAAGGGATCGTTTCACCATCACAGAAAGTTGAGAAAACCAAAGTGTCTATCGTTTATTAGTGTGAGAGGAGTGACATGAAAGGTCGGATTTGTTTGCCCAAAATGCGCTTGTTGTTAGTTGCAAGCTTAATCGGATATATTTTCAGCTTTGTGGTGAGTGAGCCTGTTTTGGCACAGGTGAAAACAAAGGGTAAAGAATCAACAACAGATATTCAATTCCCAGTTAATAATAGTGGGTTGCTTTGGCAATCGTCAACACCGCAACCAACCCCATCTGTTGAGGTTGTGCAAATCACAGGAGTCAAAGCAAATCCTACTACTATTGGTTTAGAGTTGATTTTACAAACAACTGTTGGGGAACAATTACAAGTTACTAATCGCAGTGCTGGTAATAATTTTATTGCTGATATTCCCAATGCCCAACTGCGTTTACCTAGTGGCGAGGGTTTTACGTTTCGCTCGGAAAAACCCTTGACGGGTATTACCCAAATAAGTGTAATTAATTTTGATAGCAATACTATCCGGGTAACGGTGGTAGGTGAAACGAGTTTACCAACTATTGAGTTGTATGATAGTGATCAAGGTTTGATTTTTGCTATGGCATCTGCTACGCAGCAGGGAGAAAAACCACAAGCATTACCAACACCATCAGCACAGAAACCAGAGAGTTCTACTCAAAGTCAGCCACCATCGGCACAGGGTGATCAGCCGATTGAGTTAGTAGTGACGGGTGAGCAAGATGGGTATAGTGTACCTAATGCGACAACTGCGACAAGGACAGATACGCCGTTGCGTGATATTCCCCAATCGATTCAGGTGGTTCCCCAACAAGTACTCAAAGACCAGCAAGTTATCCGGTTGGATGAAGCGCTCCGCAACGTCAGTGGTGTCCAGGGTGGTGAGACGGCCTTTGCAGCCCCTAGCTTCACCATTCGAGGATTCGCGAATGCTCCCGTCCTGCGAGATGGCTTCAAACAGTATCAGCAGTTCGATTCAGATATTCCGGACGTGAGTAATCTTGAACACATTGAAGTGCTCAAAGGTCCAACTTCCATCCTGTATGGGCAAATTGAACCGGGCGGTTTAATTAATTTGGTCACCAAACAGCCGTTATCTCAACCCTTTTATGAAGTTGGACTGCAAGCTGGCAACTATAACTTGGTGCGACCAACGATTGACTTCTCCGGTCCGCTCAATGCCGACAAAACCCTGCTGTATCGACTCAATGCCACCTATCAGAGAATCGATAGTTTTCTCAATTACGATACGAACTTTGAGCGTGTCTTCGTCGCGCCTACCTTAACCTGGGAAATTGATAAACAAACCGATCTAACGGTGAATGTAGAGTACCTGCATAACCAGCGACCGAGCAATGCTGGGTTGGTGGCGGCAGGCGATCGCATCCTCGATATTCCATTTAATCGCACCCTGAGCGAACCCGACGATCGCGAAACATCAGAACAATATCGAGTCGGCTACAACCTGGAGCATCGCTTCAGCGACAACTGGACGTTACGTAACTCGTTTCGTTACATTAACTTCGACTACACCCAGACTTTCTTTCCAATCCTTACGTTCGATGAAGCCACAGGGATTGCTGACCGAGCTTATATCAATTCCAAACAACGAGCGCAAGACTACTTACTTCAAACCAACGTAGTGGGTAAATTTGCTACTGGTTCAATTCAACACACATTGCTATTTGGCATAGACTTAAGCCACAACTACACTGAGCTTGACACTCGGGTCGATTTCGGACCGTTTCCGCTCAACGTTTTCGCTCCAGTCTACGGACAAGCGATCAGACAAAATCGCAATGATTTACTTCGCTTTAATGACACAAGCTACTATACCAATCAACTGGGAATTTATCTGCAAGATCAAATTGCAATTGCCAACAATCTCAAGCTACTGGCAGGTTTGCGCTACGACCTATTCGATCAATTAGGAATCTACAGACAGTACGGTTTCGACTCTAACCTCCCTGACCTTTCGCAAACTCCGAATGCCTGGACCCCTCGATTTGGCGTTGTCTATCAACCCATCCCAGAGCTATCTGTTTACGCCAGTTACTCGCGCTCATTCAAGCCTAACAATGCAGCAGATGGCAATACTGGTACTCTGCTCAAACCAGAGCAAGGTGAAGGATGGGAAGTGGGGACGAAAGCCGAATTGCTTGGAGGTAAGTTATTTGCGACTTTGGCGTACTTCAACATCACTAAACAGAATGTAGCAACGAGCGATCCAAACAACCCCTTTGGGTTTTCTATCGCCACGGGTGAGCAACAAAGCCAGGGGGTGGAATTAGACGTATCAGGTGAAATTTTACCGGGGTGGAATATCATCGCGAACTACGCCTACACTGATGCAGAAATTACGAAAGACAACACGTTTGCAGTCGGCAATCGTTTATTTAACACTCCGAAAAACAGTGCTAGTCTCTGGACAACTTATACCTTGCCAAAGGGAAGTTTGCAAGGTCTGGGATTTGGCGTTGGCTTCAATTATGTGGGAGAACGAGAAGGCGATCTAGCTAACAGCTTTGTGTTAGACAGCTACTTTCTTACCAATGCCGCAGTCTTCTATCGACGCAACAACTGGCAAGTTGGTCTCAACTTCAAAAATATCTTTGATATCGATTACATCGAAAGCTCCGATAACAGCCGAACCAGAAACTACCCTGGCGATCCGTTTGCTGTAATTGGTTCATTCTCCATTCAATTTTGACAACCTAAATGTGCGAATCACAATCCCAGTTGGCGAACCTTTAACGGTGATTGATTCTGTTTGTGTCTAGTTTTAACTTTTACTATTGTCTCAAATTTACAAGGATGCTAACCATGCTCAAATTTCGTAAAAAACTGTATTTCTGTGTAGCGGCTTTTGCCACTTGCATTCTACCGAGCGATCAATTTTGATGTAAACCATTAAGGAAAGTTGCATGAAACCGTTGCTATTTTGGATTTTATTAGTTGTAAGTGGCGCGATCGCCACCGCCTGTCAGCCTGCTTCCACACCGACCGCGAATAAATCAGCTCCAACCACCGAGCCATCGAATGTTTCAACCAATCAGCAAACACCTCCAACAACAAGTTTCAATTCAGAAATCTATCTTTTAGCCAATCCTGATGTTGCCAAGCAAATCAAAGCCGGAAAGTACAAATCGGCACTGGAACATTACGAAAAAGTGGGAAAGTCTGGCATATTCACCATGAAATAATCGGGGCTATTATGCGTAAATATTCTAGAGCAAGTGTTCTTAACGACCTAACGATTGAAGCGATATTAGATCGGCTGCATCACCAAGCCGACCGCCAGTTCGGTCAACTGCTGTTGCACTACCTGCCAAAACTACCGAGATTATTCACAAGTAAAGGCATCCGATGGGAAACAACAAAACTCGATTTTTACAACGACAAATACCTTTCGATTGAACGAAATCAAGGAAACTTTCTGTATTTGTTAGCCCGATCAATCAATGCCAAAGCGATCGTAGAATATGGCACCTCATTTGGTATTTCCACGTTGTATCTGGCAACTGCCATTAGAGATAACGGAGGTGGCATTGTGATTGGCACCGAGATTGTACCTGAGAAAGTAGTGGAAGCCCGAAAGAACATCGCTGATGCTGGGTTGGAAACTTTTGTTGAAATTTGTGAGGGAGATGCTTTGCAAACTCTCAAATGTTTAAATCAAACCATCGATATGGTGCTGATCGATGGTTGGGCACATCTAGCGCTCGATGTGCTGAAGCTAGTCGATCCGTTCGTGAGACCGGGGGGAATTGTCGTGTCTGATAACATTGGGACGTTCAAAGATGATATGAAGTCTTACGTTGAGTTTTTGCAAGACCCAGTTAATGGTTATAGATCAACAACGTTGCCTCTAAAAGACGGCACCGAGTTTTCAGTGAAGGTGAGATAAATTGCATCTGAGGCAATTAGAGCAATCTCATCTATTTCAGAGGGGCTTGTTGAATATCTCTCAATGTTATTTAACTGATAAACGCATCGAGAAAGCAGAACAATGATTACGACAAGGCGATACCCACAGGGGGCAATGCCAACACACTGTAGCAGAAGTTGATTTCTTTAGTCGGCTACTCAAACCCTGCACACTTTGCCGCTACCTTCAAGCGTAAATCTGGGATTACACCCAGAGAATGTTTGTCGGGTAAGAAGTCCGTTTGGCGATGATCGTGCCTTTTTGGGATGGACACAATTACTAAAGCCTCCATATAATACGCTCCATCTTTTCAAGAACAATTCTCATTAAAGCTGAGTTTTTTCTTGAGTGTGATGTATTTGAGTGTGGTGTGAGATCATGTCCAAGCAAAAGCTTAGGCGTAGCCCATCAGAGCGATCGCTAATTTTAATTGCTGGTTTATTAGGAGTGTTCTTGACACAATCAGCATGGGCTGGGGAAATTAGGGGAAATGAAGAGAAAATATTACCTGCTCTAGCTCAATCACCAGCCTCTAATACCCAGTCGCCTATTCAAGTAACGGGCGTGCGCCTCAACAAAACAGAGACGGAAATTGAAGTAATTCTGGAAACAAAAGAGGGCAAAAAGTTACAAGTCACTAATCGCACTCAAGGGAATTCTGTAATTGCAGTAATTCCCAATGCTGTGTTAGTGCTACCAAATAATACTTTCCCTCTTTTGTTACTCTGGGGAAATAAAAATCGAGGCGAAATGATGAAACTCAGATTTGGTCAGAAGATTAGCGATCGCAAACTAATAGAAACCTCCAAACAAGGCTCTATAGGTAAAATTTTCTCTGGGCAAGGGTTACAGATTATTTTCTGCCGAAAGTGACAAAAGAGAGATAAGATGATGTTCAAGCAACAGTAAAGGTGTAGCCTTTGGTCGATATCGCTAGTTTTAATTACTGATTTAATAGGGGCGTTCTTGACACAATCAGCATGGCTATAATACTGAATAAACTTTTGTCAAGAATGAAACTTGCACTCAAGAAAAAATGACGAATTCTGTATAGATTAACCATTTATTTTTAGGCAAATAAATCACAGTTGTGTTAATATGCAAAAGAATCTCGGTTCTAATGGGGAACAGCCATTAGAGGAAACGGGGAAAGTTCGGTGTGAATCCGGCGCTGTCCCGCAGCTGTAATCAAGGCTTGCCTTGTGAGTCAGAATGCCCGCCGAAGTTGACTTGTAACTTTTGTATATCTGCGAGACACAGATAAGTATTTTTATGAACATTTCTACAACTACTAAGCTTTACATTCTCATAGCTACACATATCAAGACGCTACAGATTATGGCTTTCTATGAGATGGTAGGTGATTCATTTTGAGTAAAAATTGCGTAGGCGTAGCCCGTCGTAGACATCGCTTATGCTAATTTTCTTTAGCGTGAGCGATCGCAAAAAAGATGGATACGCTTATTTGTTTGGTTAATGTTCACGCCCAATAAATTAAACGTTTCGTGTTTCATTACCTTTATTAATAGATGCGGTTGCCACACTCAAGGAAGTTTTTAAATGAACATTATCTGGCTGTTGTTGACGGTGGCGTTAGGGCTGGGGTCACGTCGCTTCTCTACGAGACGCTGCGCGTAGCTTGCTTCCCCAAAGGGGTACGCTCCGAATTCAAAATTCAAAATTCAAAATTAATGATCCCCATAAATAAATTTAGTGCAAAGTCTGAGCGGAGGTTTCCTCCGATCAGAACTTTGTAAGAGAGGGGCTTATATCATGAGTGTTCTTCGGTCAATCTATATCTTTAATGAAAAATTCCCTTCCACACCACCTGCAAATTAGTAGAGAGACGAAATTTTATAGCCGTAGCTACATAGATTAGGACAGTGATGATTGCTCAAAGCTTTGAAGCAACTGGGTTTTTACTCAGATCGGAGTTCGGAGTCTCCGGCTTTGCTCAGCACGGGCTAAACGCCCCGCTACCGCTAACAGCACTTTGCGATATGTCTCTACTGCATGATATCTGCGGTTAAAACTTCTTTCTTGTGATTGCAAAATTAATCAACAAACAACACACTTTATATGCAAAAAATTCCCGTCACAGTAATTACAGGATTTCTAGGTGCAGGCAAAACGACATTAATTCGCCATTTACTGCAAAACAATGAGGGACGACGCATTGCTGTTTTGGTGAATGAATTTGGAGAAATCGGAATTGATGGCGAACTTTTGCGTGACTGTCGAGTTTGTGACGATGAAGAAGACTCCAACAGTAATATTGTTGAACTCACCAATGGTTGTCTGTGCTGTACAGTGCAAGAAGAATTCCTCCCAGCGATGCAAGAATTACTGAAGCGACGCGCGAGCCTCGATTGTATGTTGATTGAAACCTCTGGACTAGCACTCCCAAAACCATTGGTACAAGCATTTCGCTGGCCGGAAATTCGCACAGGCGCTACAGTTGACAGCGTAATTACTGTGGTGGACTGTGAAGCGTTGGCAACCAATCAATATGTAGGCGATTTAGCAGCCCTCTTAGCACAGCGACAAGCCGACTCTAGCCTAGAACACGAAACACCCATTGAGGAACTGTTTGAAGATCAACTTGCTTGTGCTGACCTAGTATTGCTAACTAAAACCGATCGCGTTGACGAATCAACGCAAGTTAGAGTGCAGGATTGGCTGAAACAGAACTTATCGCCAGGCGTAAAAGTTATTCCTTGTCAGGACGGTAAAATCGGTTGCGATTTGTTACTCGGTTTCAACGCTGCTGTAGAAGACAACTTGGATAGTCGCCCCAGTCACCACGACACCGAAGCTGAACACGAACATGATGAAGGGATTAATGCAGTGCAACTACTGCTAAACCAAGCATTTGAACCGTCTATCCTAGTTAAACGCTTGCAAACATTGTTGCAACAGCAAGAAATTTATCGAATTAAGGGATTTGTAGCAGTTCCAAACAAAGCCATGCGTCTGGTATTACAGGGAGTTGGTAATCGATTTGACTACTTTTACGATCGTCTTTGGCAACCCCACGAACCCCGTCAAACGCGATTAGTATTGATTGGACGAGAGCTTGAGCAGGTACGGATTGAATCACTGCTGCGGGAGGAAATGAATGCGACCATCCAATAGTGTAAAGACAACATCCATTAGCAATGCGATCACCTCAGCATCGACTCAAATAATTTACGTAGTAAGTAATAGTGATGTTAAGCGGTCGCTCTGTTAACGTAGTGCGATCAAGATTACGAGATAGGCGATCGCAAAGCTTGTGAGAAATGCGGGTTAAACACTTAAACGCTCAGAACGTAAATAAAGTGTTAGGCAAATCTGCTGCCCGCTCTCCCACATAAAAAAGCCCTAGACCAAATCCTAAACCCTTGAGATTGCCTTTTTGGATTTCATAATTTGTCCACAGGCTTGCTTGATTTTCTGGCACATCTGTACAGATGATAGTGATTAATGCTCATAATTAGCAATAATTGTACAGGAAGTAGAGCGATATCTCATGACAATAGGCTGTTCTAACTGACATAATGTGGCCAGCCTGCTGTTTACTGAAGTTATGGGATTTTCTTTATGCTTATTAACGGTAGCGCAAGTCTATATTCCACATTGCGTCAGTGATGTCCAGAATTGGAATATCCGATCAAAGTGGAGGAAATGTAGCGATCGCCTTAAAAGTCAATTGTGCATAGGCGAGCTTTTCTTAGACATCGGACTTTCATAAAAAGTAAGTTTTCTAACAAATCTTCCTGTATGAGGCTATAGAGAAAGTGTTCGTTTTTCTCGATCTTGTTTCAGTAGCACCTCAATAAAACTAAAGTTGAATTTTATTTGTTGTCCACAAATTAAAACTGTGTTGGAAGAAGTTGTTCAGCTAATGACCAACAGCAGGGCAAGTTAAAACTCCCACGAAATCGTACCCTGCACCGTGAATGGCTCACCATAAAAAACACGGTCACTAGAAAAACCTTCAAAATAGGTGATATCGAACAAATTCCTAAAATTGAGGGCAGCTCGGAATCGATCGCGATTGTAAAAAATTGCCGCGTCAGTGCGGAGATAACTTGGTAACTGTAAGAAGGTGTTAGGTAGGTCTACCTGACATTCTCCAATGAAAAATAATCCCAACCCAACTCCTAGCCCCCACAAAGTACCCTGCTGAATTTCATAGGTAGTCCATAGGTTAAAAGCATTTTCAGGGACACGAGTCAACCGATCACCTACGGGGAGCCTATTGTCTTGAGTAATTTGAGCATCCGTGTAGGCATAGCCTGCAATGATGTTCCACCCAGCCAGAATCTCACCTTGAACACCAAGTTCAACACCTCGGCTACGTTGTTCTCCAGTCTGAATCGAAAATAGTCCAGGAGGTACACCCGGTCTAGTATCAGCCGTCAAAACATTCGTTCGGGTTAAGTCATACAGGGCAAGGGTTGCTGAAAGACGGTCATTCAAATCTGCCTTAAGTCCAACTTCATATTGAGTGCCGCGTCCTGGTTGGAATAGGCGATTCTCAAAGCTTGTGCCAGATGTTGGGTTAAACGAGCGACTATAGCTGGCATACAGTGAAATGGGTGGAATTGGTTGATAGACAATGCCCACACGTGGACTAAATGCATCACCTGATTGATTAGTTCTAGTATTTGCCAGGAAATCCCGACTGATCTGCTCAAACAGATCAAACCGTCCGCTCAGAAGGAGTTTTAGATTTTCAGCTAACGTCACCTGGTCTTGAATATAAATTCCTAAAGCATCTGTCAAACCGCTAGAGTCTGCAACAAGGATTCGAGATCCAGTCGGTTGTCCATATACAGGATTAAATACATCAATAGGTGAAGCAGTTGCTGCGAAGTCTTGACCTCTGTTGTCGTCCCTTCTGCTTAAATCAACTCCAAAGAGTAGCTGATGGGCAACTGCTCCTGTTGAAAAACGACCAGTCACATATGCTGTTAAATCATAGGCTTGAGAGCTGAAAACAGAATCGTACCTTTCACGGTCCACAGTTCGATTATCTGAATTTAAGTTGCCACTAGGAGTAATTGTTGGGTCACCATGATATTCAAAAAATGATGCCCGAAACGCACTCTGTAATGACCAGTTGTCGCTGAACTGATGCTCTAATCGATATCCAACTCTACCGAGCGTGCGATTAAGCTCAGCTTCCGAGGTATTACGATTACGCGGAATGCGACCATTCGGATTAGGAAGCACTGTGCCGACCGCTGGCAGACCAGAGACAAAGGAACCTTGTGAGTCCAGGTAATCGCCTTCTAGAGTTAAGCGGGTTCGGTTCCCAATTGCCAAACTCACGACGGGGGCAATAAAAAATTGACTTTCTTCAAACCGATCAACAAAAGTATTTCTGTCCTGATAGGCGACATTAAGACGATACAACACCGTCTTTGAGTCGTTCAATGGTCCAGATAAATCAATGGCACCTCGGTAGAAGTCAAAACTGCCAATGGTGGCATCAATCGCATAAAAGGGATCGCGAAGTGGTTGTTTCGTTACAATGTTGACAACTCCACCTGGAGTACCTCGACCGTAAAGAACTGAAGCTGGACCTCTGAGAGCTTCAACTCGCTCAATGTTGGAGAAATCGAGTATTTGCCCTCCAAATATATCTCTCAACCCGTCTCTGAGATAACTGCCGTTAAAATCACTCAGTTGAAATCCTCGACTGAAGAAAGATTGATCTCGATCGGTTATTGCAGATCCAGATTGATTTGCCCCAGGAATATTTCTAATTGCATCTCCTAAACGGGTAACGTTTTGATCTCGCAGCACCTGTTGTGGTACGACTTGAATCGATTGAGGAATATCGCGCAGAGGTGTGTCAGTTTTGGTAGCAGTTGACGAATCTCTTACACGATAACCATCTTGCTCACCCGTCACTACCAACTCAATCGGCTCATCACCTTGTGCTGATGGTGTCTCCTGTGGTGTAGGGAGTGCTGGCTTTTCTTCAGTTTGTGGTGTTTGAGGCTGTTGCGGTGGAGAAGTCGCAATTTCAGCAGAAGTTATACCAAAAACCAGCCCGGCATTATCATCAAATAACTCCACTTTGGGCAAAGCTTTCTCACCCACCACTGTCACTCGCACAGTAGTTGCGTCAACATTCGTAACTGTAATTTCAGTAATTCCCGCAAGTGGTTTGTCGTCACGAAATGTAAAAGCTTCACCGTTAGGTAGTCGTAATTGCCCACCTGACACATCTACAATAAAATTATTACCTGTACTGCGATTTGTAACTTGCAGTTGAGTTCCAAGCGGTGTCTCTAAGATTACTTCTACACCTTTATCAGTGGGATTTGCTTTCACTCCTGTGATTGGTACAACTGAACTTCCTTGAGAAGGTGTTTGTACTAGTATTTTATAGCTTTCTAGTGGGGATTTCTCTCTTGCCCACGCAGAGGGTGCAATCAATAACGAAACCACACTTGCAACCAATCCCAACATCAGTCGATACTTCATGACTCCCCACACCGCTATCAAAAATAATTCTCAGAAAACAAGATTACCGAATAAACGGTGTGCGGTGGAATAGACAAAAAAGGGCGAGACGGAATATTTTGGGGGCTAGACGGAATATTTTCGTTTTTTGCGGTAATCCTTGGGGTTCAAGCCAAACTGCTTGCGAAAGGCGATCGCAAACGACTTCGGATCGGCATATCCCACCAAATGAGCAATTTCTTTAATATTCATATCCCCGATTTGCAAGAGTTGTCGTGCTTGTTCCAAGCGATGACTGCGGACATAGCTGAATACTGTAGTGCCAAACACCTCCCGAAAGCCGCGCTTCAACGTACAGTCGTTCAACCCAACCAGTCGTGCCAGTTCTATCAAAGTTGGCGGATTGTCTAGCCGTTGCAATAATAGCTCTCTGGCATGGTGTAATCGCTCCTTTACATCAGGCTTGAGCGAGTGTAGCGGGTGATTCCCATTTCGCATTTCTACCTCCTGCACCACCAGCATTCCCAGCAATTCCAAAACTTTACTCTCCCAATGCAACCGTTTAGAAATCCCCCAATAGGGACAATCTAGGATTTGATGCAGTACAACCTGCATTGTAGGGGTGGTTGTTCCGATGTGATGGTAGTAAGTTTGAGTATAAGGTCTAATCAGATGCTGCAACTGTGGGGGCAATTCACAGTCGAGATTGCCAGCGAACGAGCGAAATAATTCTGGTGAGATATGAACGCTAACATCTAGATGTTCTTGTCCTAGAAGTTGATACGTACCGCAGCCGGGAGCCATGCCGCTACCATAGAAGCCATACTGCCCAGCTAAGGTAAGAGTGCCGCTTGATACCACTCCTCCTGCGAGATGAAAACAATACTCTAGGGAATGGGCGCGATCGCAGTTTGGTGTAATAATCTCGTCGTAAAAATGGTTATGGGCGATCGTTAGCCACAAACCATCTCGTAGCTGAATCCCTCGAACATATCCCTCTCCTATCTCAGGAGACTGCCTCCAAGTAAAATCCAACAAGTCCGATGGATCGGAGTACTGCGGCGTTTCACTCATTGCTTTCCAAAGATCCGAGAAATCTTGCGATGAAATGGTGATGGTCATGCTGGTGTTGAAGTTAGTCAGGGAATTTTCAATCAAATCTAAGAACAACTAGCTTAGATGAGAAGGAGTTGCATCTTGATCGAATCACTAATTGGGTATGAAAGGCAAGGGCGATCGCACCTGATGCTCGCCCTGCATTCCTCTCACTTACCTTAGTACAACTTACTAAAGGAAAATAATTCATTACTGGTATGATTTGTGTGATCAAATTGAAGTTTGTCAATAATCAAAAAGATAGATTCTATTTTGACAACTTGAAAGCTCTTGAAAATTACTTGATAAATCTGGAATCAGACGAATCGAGACTGAATTTATGAAAATTTTTGACATCAGCAACATCAATGCATATAAATTACTTCAACAGGGGATATGGTGAAATTGCTTTGTTTATAATCTAATTTTTTGCTCTAAACTCAGCCATTTCTCTTGTTTGCGGGGAGCGATTTTTTCCTTTATAGCGATACCACCACATCACAAAACCTGTAATGAATAAAATTAGGGGTGATAGCCCAACGAAGACATAGAGAATACGTGTTGGTAATCCACCAAAACTACCAAAATGCAGTGTTGGAAATGAGTCTATAATTTTGTCGCCCAGAGATTTCTTGAGTGAATCTTTGAGTTGAACAACTTCACCTGTATCACAACTAAGCCGATATAGCGGTGGAGGATGAACACAATATTACGGAGAGTTTTGCGTTTCATCGCGGATGCTTCTAGAATTTTCGGAAATTTAATGCGCTACATTGGATAGTAAACAGACAAGGGAGCAAGGGGGCAACGGTCAGCTCTCAAAGTCCCCCTGTTGTCGCCCCGCAAGCCAAAAGACAGAGGGAGATTTTGGGGGATCAAAACTGCCACGAAATCGTGCCCTGCACGGCGAATGGATCGGCATAAAAAACACCCAAGCTGCCATTGGCAGAATCAATATAGTCAACATTAAATAAATTCTTGAAATTAATCGCTGCCCGGAATCTGTCTTGTTTATAGAAAATGGCAGCATTGGTGCGGAGATAACTGGGCACAGTGTAAGTATTCTCATCATCTCCTGGTCTAACGCCAATGAAGAACACTCCGGCACCCATGCCAAATCCTTTTAGAGCACCCGATTGAATTTCATAGCTTGTCCAGATGTTGAAGCTATGTTTGGGAACATTAGTCGGCGACTTACCTACCACATCAGGATTAGCGTCTTTGGTAACTTCTACATCCGTGTAAGCGTAACCCGCAATCACGTTCCATCCAGGTAAAATTTCACCCGCAAGGCTAAGTTCAACCCCTTTGCTGCGCTGCTCTCCGTTTTGGACGACGTAGCCTATATGAATTGGATCGTCCGTCAAAACATTGGAGAGTGTCAGGTCGTAGTAAGAAAGGGTCGCAGAAAGTCGATTGTTGATATCTCCTTTGATGCCAACTTCATAGGAATTGCCGTACTGTGGGTCAAATAAATTGCCATCATAGTCGGTTCCACCGTTTGGAGTAAAGGAACGACTGTAGCTAGCATATAGCGAAATGGGCTGTAGGGGTTGATAGACAAGACCAACACGGGGACTAAATGCATGACTAGATTGCGTTTGTTGTGTATTGGTAACTAAATCCTTTCCGTTCTGGCTGAGGGTGTCAAACCGCACACCCAATAGCAACTTGAGATTCTCGGCAAGTGTTACCTGATCTTGCACATAAATAGCCAATGTATTTGACGAGGATTCATCACCCGAAAAGTCAACATCACCGAATGGCTGACTACCGTACACAGGGTTGAACAGGTCAAGGGCAGCAATTTGGCGGTTATTATTGGTGGTAGAACTGGTTTCCCTGATGAAATTAAAACCTGCGACCAGTTGATGCCCAATGCTGCCAGTGGCAAACTTACCTACCACATACGTGTCAAGATTATAGGCTCTGTCGTCATTAACACCTCCACTGTAGCCTCTATTTAGAATACGCTTATTGTCCTCTAAGCTGTCAGCATAGACAAAAACTTTATACCGTTGAGCTGATGAAAATGCAAAACCGTTACGTAGCTGCCAGTTATCACTAAAGCGATGTTCAAGATCGTAGCCAAGGCGAAGGGCACTTTGATCGCTTTTACTAAATGGCTCCGATATGTTGAGATCGCGCGGTATTTTGCCATTTGGATTCGGTAGGAGAGTACCCTCTGCGGGAAGACCCTGCTGACCAAACTTTGAGGGTCGAACCTGATATTGGCCGGAGAATGTAATCTTGGTGCGATCGCTAATTTGCCAGGAGAGCACAGGGGATACAAAGTATTTTTGTTCATCATAGAAGTCAAGAAAACTTTCGGTCATCTGAGCTGCAACGTTCAGCCGATACAACACCGTCTTGTTGGGAGTAAGCGGACCACTCAGGTCGATAGCACCGCGATAGAAATTAAAGCTACCAGCAGAGACTTCTGCCGCATAGTATGGTTCACTCAGGGGTTGTTTGGTGACATAATTAACTACCCCTCCTAACGATCCCTGACCGTAGAGAACCGAAGCTGGTCCTTGGAGTACTTCAATCCGTTCGACATCAGCCGTATCAGTCTGATCTATTAACGTAGAGTCTCTCAACCCATTTCTCTGGATATCACCACCAGCATCAAAGCCTCGGATCGTAAATATATTAGCACTTCCACGGGTTGATGAATTGCGTCCTTGAGCTACACCAGGCACATTTCTGAGGGCTTCAGCCAGGTTCCTCACCTGCTGGTCTTGGAGCACTTGCCGGGGCACCACCTGAATCGATTGGGGAATGTCATGCAGGGGCGTATCGATTTTGGTGGCAGTTGAGCCATCTGTGACGCGATACCCATCTTGCTCACCTGTCACCACCAATTCAATTGGCTCATCACCTGATGCTGATGGTTGACTTGGCTGTGTCTGGTTTTCTGGCTGACTAGTTTGAGGTGTTTGAGGTGGCTGTTGTGGAGAATTCGCCGTTGCTGTAGTTGCTACCGCAAAAACCAGCCCGGCGTTATCATCATATAACTCAACTGTGGGCAAAGCCTTTTCACCCACCACTGTTACTCGCACAGTATTTGCATTAATATTTGTCACTGTTACTTCAATAATTCCCGCAAACGGTTTTTCGGAACGAAATGTGAAAGCCTTGCCATTAGGCAGTTGCAATTGACCCCCAGATACATCCACAATAAAGTTATTACCTGTGCTGCGATTTGTAACTTGTAGTAGAGTTCCTTGAGTTGTCTTTAAAATTACTTCTACACCTTTATCGGTGGGATTAGCTTTCACGGACGTTATTGGTATAACTGAACTTCCCTGTTTCTCCCCTTGGGAGAGTGTTTGTACTAGTAATGGTATTGCGTTGGTAATGGGGATTCTAAAGTCGCTCAATTGCCGGACTTTCTGTTCTCCCCCATCTGTTTGCAATAGCTGAACTTTTTTGCCCGGCTTCACCCTCGTTGTCAAAGGAGCAGCTTGAGCTTTGAGTTGTTGATTTAAACTCTCAACATCTTTTTGGGAAAATTGATCTCGATTCTCCAGTTTTGTTTGTGCCCAAGCTGCTTGAGTTACTAGGGTGCTGATAATTCTGACTACACTTGCTGCAAGCAATACAGAGATATTAGACTGCCAACTTTTCATTCCACTTCTCACACAGTTTTGATTTCAAGCCTTATTGCAGATATTTATTAATTGCAATCAAGCATACTGACTGTAAAGTGGGACTCGTGGTTTTGTCTATCCCGAAAAGGTCATCATAGTCCCGTCAAGAACTTTTTACCCGACAAACATTCACTCGGTAAAATGCCAAACTTGTGCTTAAAGGCAGCAGCAAAGTGTCCCAGGTGGACATAACCTACCAAATTAGCAACTTCGGCAACAGTTAGATGGCTGTCACGTAACATTTGTTCTGCTTGTTCCATGCGTTTATCAGTCAAATAACCAAATACCGTTGTATTAAACAATTCTCGAAATCCACGTTTGAGAGTGCGATGGCTCACACCTACCAGCTGCGCTAATATCCAGTATCGACGGCGGATTTTCTAGACGGGAGTGCAAAATATCCCTAGCGTGATAAATTCGGGTGATAGTTTCGGGCTTCAGTCGTGGCGACCTTTGTACTCCACCTCGATCTACTAGAATAGAAGTTAAATGCAAACCAATCAGTTCTGGCACTTTTGTCTGCAAAAAAACCCGCTTGGTGATTCCTTGATAGGGACAATTGATGATTTGTTGTGCCACAGAGTTGATAGCAGCTGTCTTTTTAGGCTGTAGCATTGTCTGCCAATCATCACCCTTTGCCAGAAGGCTGAACTGGGAAGGAATTTCTCCATTTGCTGTCGGGAAAAAGGTTGCCAATAGCTCAGGTGGCATATGAATATTAACAAACACACTCCGTTGAAATTTCGGATTCTCCTCAGTCCATGAGCGTTGAATGCCAGCACCAGAAATAAGTGTATTGTCTGCGTTAACTCCTAAAATATCGACACTAAATTGCAGAGGATGATTCGATTCAGGAAATTTCACCAATAAATCATCATGATATTCTAAGTCGTGAATTGTAAGCAGAAGATTAGGGTAGACTTCAATGTTTCGCTCATAGCCCTTGCCGAGAAGTCTTGGCATTTGACGAATAAATTCATCAGGTTGGGGATTTTGCAGGCTGTTCATTTCAGCTTCTGCCAAAAGTTCATCCCACTCTCTGTATGTCAAAGTGATGGTCATAGCTGGCGATTAACTATATGCTTAATCATATTTATTCTCAATAATTTTATAATGATTTCGAGAATTGAAATATTTATCAAAATTATTAGCAACTAAATTTACACGCAGACACCAACTATGGTAATCTGACACATAATTGTCGGTTCTGATGGGGAACAGCCATCAGGCGCAAGGGGGAAAGTTCGGTGCAAATCCGGCGCTGTCCCGCAGCTGTAAAGAGACAAAGATAACGTAGTCTCAAAGTCAGAATGCCCGCCGACTCACTCTAGATACAAAACATTTATCTGCGAGGTACAGATGATATATATGATTAATAAATTTCATGGGTACAGATATCGATTTAAGAAAGTACCTTCTGCAAGTGTTACTGTTACTACTTCGCTTCGCTGTTAATAACGACACTTAATTTTGGATTGTTCTATAGGAATTTGGGTATTCATCAGGAATACCACAGAGTCTTTTTTGCTATCCAAATAGTATCCACCATGTAAGTATGGCAATGCATTGTAGCAAGCTCGTTCAAGCCTAAATCTTAAAACTCAATAGCACAAATCAATATCTGCATTTATTAAAAACGAGGAATTTCATGTCTACTTCTCGTGTCGTTACTTATTGTGAATTTTTCTCAAACATCTTCATTTTTCTGACAATTTATGGGATCGTATGTGGGGGATATGTAGCGATGCCTAAGTTGGGTTACGCCTACGCTAATCAAGTTCCACAAATATCTGAGTTTCCTAAGTATGAAGGTATTGCAAGAGATTTAGAACCAGTTGCACAAGTAACACCTGAAAATACCCCAACATCCGTAGAAGAAAAAGAATCAGATATTGAACTAACAGTCATCGACAAACTACTTAATGAACCTGTTTATTCACCCTTTCGCCGGGAAGGGACAGTGAAAGATTCCACCCGTCCGGTTTACGTAATTACAGGTTCAGAAATAGAAGCGCAAGGTGCTAGAACAGTCAGAGAAGCACTAAAATTCCTACCTGGTATCTTACCTGATGGTACAGTTGGTACGGAAGTGAACGCTTTAAGCGGTCAATTTATCCGAGGTTCTAACTCTGCACAAGTCTTGATTTTGCTTGATGGTAGGCCAATTAACGAACTTGGTTCTGGTGGTTTTGACCTTTCAGAATTTACTACCAATATCGTTGAAAGAATCGAAGTCTTACCAGGTGGTGGTTCTACCCTTTATGGTTCCGATGCTATCGGTGGGGTGATTAATATTATCACTCGTCGTCCTACAGAAAAAGTAACAACGCAAGCAGGTATTAATTTTGGCGCGTATGGGTTAAATCAGCAGACTATCAATAGTAGCGGAAAAATAGGAGATATTGGTTGGGTTGTAGGTTATAAGCGTACCCAAGCTCAAAATAATTATCCTTTTTCGATTCCAGAAGCTAATTTCGAGGGAACTAGGGAAAATAATGATGTTCTCTACAACAACTTCAACGTGAAGTTAGAGGCGGATTTAAGTTCTCGTAATACCCTGACTCTCTCAACCTTATACTTAGGCAAAGACCAAGGAGTACCAGGAGGAGTTACCATTCCCGAACCATTGTACGGTCAAGGCTATTTTAACTCGTTGCCAGAAGCTAGGCAATTTTGGTTTGTTGCGCTTGACCTATTTCAACAACACAATATCAGATTTAATTGCCTATAACTTTGCTGTTCCGGTAGCTACTTACGAAAATATTGGTAAGGTTCGCACTACAGGAATTGAAGCAGTTTTGAATTTGCAGCTAGCGAAGAATGTCTACGCCTTTGTTGGTTATACAGCAAACGATCCGCAGATTTTAAAAAGTACAAACTCTACCGAAGTTGATAAAGAATTGCGATTTGCAGGTGCAGACAGTTTAAATGTAGGACTTTCTTATGAAACTTCTCAAGGTTTATATACTGGAATACTGATGCATTCTTTGGGTGCGTATCCAATAAACAACACCAATACAGAATTTTTGTCTGGTTACACTACTTTTGATTTCAAAATGCACTTACCTCTGAGTAATAACTTAATACTTACAGGTAGTGTAGATAATCTCTTTGACCAGCGTTATCAGTTATTTCCAGGTTATCCTGATGGGGGGAGGGTTTTTTAGGTTGGGTTGAGTTCTACATTTTGATAGAAGTAATTTTTTATCACGCATAGGATAGTTTTGAATGGCTGAATTTAATTGTTGGGCAACACCAGTAAATCAAATAGTCACTGAACCTTTATCTACAGGTGGGTCTATTGAATATGAATATTTTGATTCTAGTACCGATGTTTTATCGTCACTACTCTACACCTTATTTCAGCAGAATTGGCAGCAAGTAGGGGTAGGGCATATTGTTCAAGGTGGTGTATTAGAATTAGAATTTAATGCTCCACCTAAAATTTGTATTCTCTATGATGGATATCTTACAGTAGTCGCAGAAGGCTGGCATTTGCATTTATGTATAGAGGCTAATTTAGGTGGTCCTCATTGTAAGACTCCTTTGGAATTAAGACAACAACGTCAAGTAAGTCGCGCTGCATTTTATCAACGGTTTAATGCAGAAAGTGTCCCTAGAAGTTGGGGAATCGATTTTTGGAATGGTGCAGATGAAAACCTCATGACTATTTTCTTGCCAAATCCGTATGTAGAAGGTGAAAATTTATTACCAGAAGGCAAGCCTAATTTATCAAAGTTAGCTCTTTATGAGGAACTACGAGATATTTATGTATTGGGAAACAAACCTATACCGTTCACTAAAAATCCTCTTAAGCATTCTTATATTTCCGTTTGTACTTCTACTCGTTGTCTTCCGTCACGCAAATGGCAACCCACATTTGATGCTTTGAAATCAGCAGTTGAAAAAGCAGGTGTAGATGTGGAAGTGAGAACATCTGGTTGTTTAGAAGTATGTCAACTAGGGCCAGTTGTATTTTATTCAGATGATAAAACTTGGTACACTCGCGTTAATTCAAATATAGCTAAAACTATTGTCAATGAACATTTGATGAAAGGGAATAAAGTGTCTTAAAATATATATCCACCAGAGTCTGTTTAATTTATTCTTGGTAAAATCTATCGCCAAGATACAAACGGTTTTTTTTATTAACCTAGCTGTCTTAACGTTAATATTTTTATCTGGTTCGTCTCTATGTAAGATAAATTTTCTGTATTTAAAATCTATGAACTTAAGAAAATCATCTTATTCAAAACTTATTATTTTTTTCTGCCAATTCTTCTTAATAGCAACTTTAATCATTGCCTGCCATAGTACAAAAATTAACACATCCACTCAGACTACAAATAACGGCTGCGTTCAAAACTATGACCTCAATATTGATTACTTTCCCAAAAAAATTAAGATTACTCATGCAACAGGCTTGGTAGTAGAATATCACAAACACTATAAAGTTGTCACTATCAAAAATCCTTGGCAAAATGCAAAAACAATGTTTCAATATGTTTTAGTCCAATGTGGAACTCCTACGCCACAAGGATTTAATCAAACACAAGTAATTACAGTACCGATAAATTCCATAGTCTCTCTATCTACTACTCATTTACCGCACTTAGCCAAGTTAGGAGTAGTTGATAAAATAATTGGCATTAGTAATAGTAAGCAAGTAAATACTCCTGATGTAATAAAGAGAATCAAAGCCGGAAAGGTGGCAGAAATAGGTAATAATTCCAATGTAGATATAGAGAAGTTATTAGAATTAAATCCTGATCTAGTAACCACTTTTGGTACAGGCAATTCCCAAACTGATAGCTATGCCAAACTTACAGAGGCAGGTTTGAAAGTAGGGATAAATGCTGAATACATGGAAGACACACCCTTGGGACAAAGTGAATGGCTGAAATTTACTGCTTTATTTTTTAATAAAGAAGAACAAGCAGAAAAGATATTTCAAGAAATTACTTATAAATATGAACAAGTAGCTCAAAAAGCTAAATCTGTAAAAAACCGTCCTACAGTATTTTTTGGTTTCAACTTTAAAGGTACTTGGTATATGCCAGGTGGTAAAAGTTATGTATCTAAATATTTAGCTGATGCCGGAGCAAACTATCTCTGGAATGATGATAAATCTTCTGGTAGTTTACCTTTATCTTTTGAAGCCGTTTTGGAACGTGCAACCAATGCTGATTACTGGTTAAATTTTAGTCAATCTTGTCAGAATTTAAAAGATTTAGTTGCAGAAGATAATCGCTATGCTGATTTTAAAGCTGTGAAAACAGGTAATATTTATAATAACAATGCTCGTGTAAATGCAAATGGTGGTAATGATTACTGGGAAAGTGGTATTAGTAATCCAGATATAGTTCTATCTGACTTGATTAAAATACTGCATTCAGAGATATTACCTAATCATCAACTATTTTTTTACCGCAAACTTAGTTAATAATGTTAAGCGATCAAGATAAAAATAAAACTTTTTCTTTATACCCAAAGACTACAGTTAAAAAAACCTTAGTTTTTGTAATTTTAGTCATAAGTTTAATCTTTTCATTTTTATTAAACTTAGCTTTAGGTTCAGTTGATATCCCTATTAATGAAGTAATAAAAATTTTACTTGGACAAGAATCAGAAAAAGTGACATGGACTCATATTATTCTTAAATTTCGCCTACCTAAAGCTTTAACTGCAACTTTAGCGGGTGCAGCTTTAGGTGTGAGTGGCTTGCAAATGCAAACTTTATTTAAAAATCCCTTAGCGGGGCCTTTTGTATTAGGAATTAGTTCCGGTGCAAGTTTAGGTGTGGCGTTAGTTGTATTAACAACAAATGTGACAACACCAACGTTATTAGCAGATTTGGGAATCATTAGTGATTTTGGTTTAGTTATCGCTGCAAGCCTCGGCGCAGCATCGGTTTTAGGAATGATGTTAGTTGTTTCTCGCCGAGTGCAAGACACAATGACACTGCTAATTTTAGGTTTATTGTTTGGCTATGCTATTAGTGCAATTGTTAGTATTTTATTGCAGTTTAGCTCAAAGGAACGTATTCAAAGTTACATCATGTGGACTTTTGGTAGTTTTGCTGGCGTGACTTGGAGACAGTTAGTTGTCTTAATTCCAGTGATACTTTCAAGTTTATTGGGAGCATTATTGCAATCAAAATCTTTGAATGCACTTTTACTAGGTGAATCTTATGCTCGTAGTTTAGGTTTAACAGTGGAGAAAGCTAGATTTTCTATTATTACTATTGCGTCTATATTAGCAGGCGCAATTACCGCTTTTTGTGGACCTATAGCGTTTCTAGGTGTGGCTATTCCCCATTTGTGTCGCAATCTTTTTAATACTTCCGACCATCGGATATTAATTCCTAGTGTCACAATTATGGGTGCAATCTTAGCATTGTTTGCAGATTTTTTTTCTCAACTTTGGGTAAGTCAAATGGTTTTACCTTTGAATGCAATTACTGCTTTAATTGGAACTCCTGTTGTGACTTGGGTGATTCTGCGGCGTAATTCCCAAAAATCTTTTCCCTCATGAATGATACGATTTTAACAACTTATAGTTTGAGTATCGGCTATAAAACATCCCGAAAAAATGTTCGGTGTGTTGCATCGGATATTTCTGTATCTTTGCAAGCGGGGGAACTGGTTTGTTTACTTGGTCCCAATGGTGCGGGTAAATCTACATTACTGCGATCGCTCGCCGGAATGCAACCCCCAATCGCAGGTGAAGTGAGGCTTTTGGGAGATGATGTCTACAAGTTAGCACCACAAGAATTAGCCAAACGTCTGAGTTTGGTACTCACTGAGAAAGTTGATGTGGGAATGTTATCAGCCTATACTCTGGTAAGTTTGGGACGACATCCTTACACTGACTGGTGGGGAAATTTAACACCCCAAGATGAAGCAATAGTACATTGGGCGATAAAATCTGTAGGCGCAGTACACTTAGCACCACGCCAAGTTAGCGAATTAAGCGACGGTGAACGCCAAAAAATTATGATTGCGCGTGCTTTAGCTCAATTGCCTATTGTTATGTTACTTGATGAGCCAACAGCATTTCTCGATTTACCGCGACGGGTAGAAATTATGCAATTGTTACGTCAGTTAGCACGGGAAACCAATCAAGCAATTCTCCTTTCTACCCATGATTTAGATTTAGCTTTGCGCTTGGCTGATAAAGTTTGGCTATTAACAACTAATGGAATTTTACACGTTGGCGCACCAGAAGATTTAGTGTTGAGTGGTGCATTTGCTGATACTTTTAAGAGTGAAGGTGTAGAGTTTGATGCTACTTCTGGGGAATTTCATCTCCATACATCTCATAAAGGAGAAATTAATTTAATAGGTGGTGAAGGAATTGCAGTAATGTGGACTCTTCGCGCTTTACAAAGAGTTGGATTTAGGGTTAAACAAGGTGAAAATTCTTCTGTTATGGGCGACGTTACGCCAACACAAATCTCAATAGAGATTATATCAAATTCAGAACAAGTTTTATGGCGAATCACAAATAGCAAGACTGTATATACTCATCATTCATTGTATAAACTGATTAAATTTTTGAATTATTTATAGAAGCATTGCCCCTAATTTATTGATATTCTCTAACTGTAAAATTATGAAAAATTGCGAAATAACTCTAATACTGTACGTTCGCTCATTTTTGAAGTGTGACAGGACTTACGCAACTGGCACAGGGCAATCGCATTTTTATGGGTCTATAAGTTGGGAGTTTTAACTAGCTGGCTTTGTTGCTCATAACTTATGGCGATCGCACTCTCACACCAAGCCTATTGTGAATTGTTTGAAGAAGTGGATCAGACGCAGCAGTACTGCGACCCAATTGATGATTTGGATATTACCTGGAAGTGTCCAAAACAGTTGGGAGAGGGATGGGTACGGGAAATTCAGCTTCGAGAAGGGCTGTCTTTGTGGGTTGAAAACTCTCGACAGAATAACGATGTCATTGTGGAGTTTCCTGAAGACGAACGTCCTTTGCAATACCTTTTTCTACTTTCAGGCGTTGATTGCTAGCAAAATTTCTCATTTAGTGCTGGACAATATACTTTCTACGGGAGTGGCTTAGCTCCCAAAGACTCCTGTAAAGCCGTCGCTGTGCAGCTGTTTCTCTCAGTTGAAGTATTTATTCAGCCAGACATCCTGCGCTCATTTGTTGGGAAACCTACAGAGGAACTGCCCGCCGCACTGCAACACTTACTCCGACCTTGCGATCAACAATGTTATAGTCGCTCTGGCAATACAACCCCATTCATGCAAAGCGTGTTGCAGCAAATTTTACGCTGTCCCTACCAGGGTGTTACCAAGCGGGTGTATTTGGAAAGTAAAGCACTGGAACTGCTGGCGTTGTTGTTAGACCAGGAAGTGAAAGTTCAAACAAGTAATCGACCTGCCTCTGTCCTCAAGCCAGGAACATTAGAACGGATTCACTATGCCAGAGAAGTGCTGTTGCAGCGTTTGAACGATCCACCGTCGATCGCAGAACTTTCCAAACAAGTCAAACTGAATGAATACACACTGAAGCAAGGCTTCCGAAAGGTTTTTGGCACAACGATATTCAGCTATCTGCACGACTACCGACTGGAACAGGCACGTCTATTTTTTGATCTCGGAGAACAAAACGTCATAGAGATAGCATTCTTATTTGGTGTGTGGTGTGATGGTTAGATTATTGCAGCGTTTGGTTTTCTCTGCTCGTGGAGCTTGGGTATGGATGGCGATCGCTATTTGAGCAAGCGATTGCTAGTTTTCTAGTTGTGGGGTGCAATCAGCGCAGCTGCAACAAGCCGAAGAGAAGCCAGCAAGTGAAACTGCGGTAAGGATGAATAGTATCGTCAATTTTTCTCAATGACTTCCGGCGATCGCTCTAAATGTGAGCCAGCGATCGCTCAAACTTGCTACCTGCTAGAAGTTTTGTATTTTACTGAACCGCAATGTTTTTTGAACTTGGAAAAGCTTTTGATAAAGCAAAATTCAATCCTTGGGTGAGACTAGTTGCGGTAAAGATGAATAGCATCAATTATTGTCAATAACGACCGTAACTTTCTCACCAAGAAATCGGTGTCGAACAATATCGTTATTGCAAATATTTCTTGAAAAGTTTATGATTTGACTTAATTGATTTTCCTTTGCCCAGTAAAATTGGCACCATGTCATTAGACATAGCACGAACGATCGCTCAGACTGAATATGATGCACTCTGGGAAGAAGCCGATGAGTGCGGTGAGGTCTGTTGGCAGTTTCATCAACTGTTTGGCAAGCAAAAATTATCCTCTTCAAACCTGAGCTTTCGTCCAAGGGATGCTGAAAAACTGCATCTGGCAAAAGCGATTCTTGAGCGATCGCTTGAACATCCTCCCTCATTGCTTGAGTTGGCAAAACTTGTAGGGCTGAATGATTTCAAGCTCAAGCAAGGTTTTCGACACCTGTTTGGCACCACCGTGTTTGGCTATTTACGAACCTGTCGGATGCAGCAAGCCCAGCAATTGTTACGCGATCGCGTCTCATCTGGTCAACAACTGCTAATTCTGTGCAATCCACAGGAACAAACTAGCGTTGCTCAACAACAATTGTTGATTCGTCAACAAAAAATCACTCTCATACGTAATCGTCAGAAAGTTGACGAAGCAAAAGTAAAGCTTGCTATTGCTCAAAAGGAAGTTAAAGAGCTTGCCAAACTGCAACAATTAGAGATGCAAAAACAGCAACTGACTTTAGCACGTAACCGTCAGAAAAATGCTTACAAAGTCCTCTATCTGGGGTATGATGGCATTTTTATCTAAATGCAGATAGCAAAGAGTCCATGAAAGATTCCTGCAATCCCAAACGCATTGCGATTGAGAAAATGGAGAAATTCACCTTTTACAAAGATGCAGCCGGAAAAACATTTTTTAAACGCACAGTTACACGCACTAAGCACATACAAAAGTATGAGTGGCAGCTTTTGCCTATTATAACTTCGGTGGTAACTTAGAGTATTTCTAAGGTTAATCCGCTATGAATTGATGAAGTGTATTATTCCGGTAGTGAGTAACTCAATTCTGACAACTCGCAATTTGACTATTGGTTATAAAACATCTCGGAAAACTGTTCGGTGTGTTGCATCGGATATTTCTGTATCTCTCTTAGCGGGGGAACTGGTTTGTTTACTTGGCCCCAATGGTGCGGGTAAATCTACATTACTGCGATCGCTCGCCGGAATGCAACCCCCAATCGCGGGTGAAGTCCGACTCGTAGGAAAAATATTTATAAGTTAGCACTGCAAGAATTAGCCAAACGTCTGAGTTTAGTACTTACCGAGAATAAACATTTTTGAAGGGAAAATAAGCCTCAAACCCATGCAGGGTAAGGGAAATACACCAAATGCTCAAAAATAGCCCAAACCCAGATATATCAAGAAACTAAGCAAAACGATGTTAAAGTCTTTCTGTATATAGATTTGATGCTCTTTTTTCGGTATTTTTGTCTAAGTCCCACTAAAACCCTGCTTTTGCCTACTGTCCAAGTTCTTTGATGTTATCCATTACTTGTTGGTATAAGTTGTTGTTACCCTGACTTTGAAAAATGCTTGCTGCTTGTTGTAAGTCCTTAAGTGCCCCCTGTTTGTCTCCATTGGTGGCGCGGGCATTTCCCCGATTATTGTAGGCAGGGCCAAAGTTAGGATTGAGGCGAATGGCTTGATTGTAATCTGCGATCGCACCTTGGGGATCTCCATTGGCAGCACGGGCATTGCCTCGGTTATTATAAGCGATCACATATTTGGGGTTGAGGAGAATCGCTTGGTCAAAATCGTCTATTGCCCCTTTTTTGTCTCCATTGGTGGCGCGGGCATTCCCTCGGTTATTGTAGGCTTCGGCATAATTGGGATTCAAGCGAATCGCTTCACTGTAATCTTTCACTGCTTCTCTATTGTTTCCTAATGAGGCGCGGGTATTCCCCAGGTTATTGTAAGCTTCGGCGTCGTTGGGATTGATGCGGAGGGCTTGATTGTAATCTGCGATCGCTTTTTCCTTGTCTCCCAAATCAAAGTAGGCTAATCCCCGCGCGTTGTAGGCAGCGCCATACTGAGAATTTTGACTAATTGCCTTACTATAAGAAGCGATCGCAGCTTGCAAATCGCCGTTTAAATGCTGATTTTTTCCCTGAAGATAAAATTCCCCACCAATGGAAGTTGTAGCTGAACGACGGCTAGGTTGACTAACTCCTATTTCTGTTACTAATACATTGTCATTCTTACTACAAGAAACACTGCTAATTGCAGTCAATGTAGTAAAAATAGCTATGGTAAATAAAGTATTTACCCTTGTTCGTTTTTGTCCAAATAAACGCCGTCTCATAAGTTAATATAAACTGCCATAACACCGAACGTAACTAGTACTAAAATCTAGATTTTAATTCTTTAACTCAATAAATATTCTAACTTTTGATATACATTTAAAGTTAATTGACAAATTTCACTAATATTTTATAGATTTACAGCAGTTTGCAACTAAGTGAGGTACAAAACCGAGGACTCAAAAATTAAATTATTCTTCTGCCTCCTGCCTCCTGCCTCAAAACCAGTGACTATGTACTTCATTCAAACGAAAACTGCTGTATAAGATGAGGTAGGAGTCAGCACTTCTCTACGAAACGCTGCACGTAGCTTGCTTCTACGAAGTGGTACGACTGACTCAGTGACTGGGCAAAAAATAAGAGGAGAGAATCATTAAATTTCAATATTTATTCTTTACAATAACTCTATAAATTCTGACATTTGTAGCATCATGAACAATTTAATCAATCCTCAGCTTCACTTTCTTGAGTTTTAGAAATTAGCCGCCAAGAGGTAGTTTTGTCAATATCTACAGATAGTTGTTCTAGATTTTCTCCTAAATCTTTTTGGAGTTTCTGAGTTATTGCGATTGGGAAATCTAAATTAATATCTTGAGTTTGTACTAGCTTTGCCAATTCTGTAAACGCAGCTTTGATTGTAGTCCGTTCATAGCTAGTTAGCTTATAATTAGAAGTTTCAGATATATTCTGAGCTTGCATGGCTTTTTTTATACGTTCTTGCAAATGCTCAAATTCTGAATTCAACAACTTCCATTCCTGCTCAACTTGCGAGTATTTAGTACTTAGTGATATTAAGTCTTCCGTTGCAGGTTCGGGGTTGGCTTGGGCTTGTAAGTCTAACAAGTTTAGGTGAATTTGAGCAAGATAAATACAGTCTAGGTAAGCATACTCTATCTGTTCTTCAGTTAAAGGGCGTTTTCCCCAGTCACTTTTTTGTTCTTGTTTATCGATATTGTTAAAGCTACAAAGTGCTGTAGCTATTGTCTTGAGTTGGTAGTTGGGTAATGGCAAAAGATAGTAGGGAATTTTTTTGGCCATTTCCAAAGTGCAAGTAATATTTTTGGCTTTCTTGCTACCGAGAAATTTTAGATCGTAACTCGCGTTGTGAAAAACTTTTTCAATCGCAGAATTTATCATAATTTTATCAATAAACTCAGCTATAATAGTAGGTTGTTCTAATACATCTAAAAGATAGACGCGATCGCCACTCATATCTTGAGGATTATCTAATACCTGAATCACCGATAACCGGGAATTACGACTTTTATAGTCAGCGACTTCTGTATCTATCCACAGTGTTTTAGCGTTTGTATATTCAGCGACAATAGCACGAATTTCGCTAGCCGAAGTAAGGTAGGGCATTAGGTAATATTTCCTGATATTTAAGGTATTGTAAGTAAGCCATAGTTTTATAAAGTAACATTTTGTTGGTAAGTTTGCTGGCACAGGATTGCAAAAAGGCTGAAGTTTGGAATTCGTCATAGACATCGCCAAATTGACTCAAATCTGATAACATCGAGTCACTACTGTGGAGTGGCATAGTCTACCATCGAAAGAGCTACTCAGCATCTACATTAAATTCATAGAGAGCCACAGACTATGTGTAAAGCCATCCTGGTTAGCAGCAGTCAGAAAAATTGAATTGGAATTTCTCAAAACCGAGCGCAAAATCTTAGCTTCAAGAAACCGTCCAAATTTCAATTTTCAGTAACCTGAGCTATTGCTTAAGCACTTTTGCTACTTCACTTTTAATTGTTTTTTTTTATTTGCTCCTCACCATGACACATACTTTAATTAACCGCTTCAAGTACTCAATTCGGAGATAAATAATGAAAAAACTAATTCTATTAGTAGTTAGTAGTATTTTGGTAGTTGGTACTTTTGGCTGCCAAGAAGCTCCTAAAACTGGTTCGGAAACTCCTAGCACAACTAATGAAGCTGCTCAAGCACCAGCAAAACCAGCTTCGCAGACAAATCAAACTGCCAAAGTTCCAGAAACACAAACGACTCCTTTAGCAGCTAGTACAGGTACTAAAGTTAAAACCGATGCTGAAAAAACAGCAGCAACAAAAGCTAAGAGCGACTTAAAAACTGAAGTTAGCGTAAAGTTGAATAAAGGTCTACCAGGCAACAAGTTACAAGTTGAAAACAAACAGGGTGAAATTATCCTTAAAGGTACAGCCGCTTCTGTTGAAGAACTTAAGAAAGCTGAAACCTTGACTAAAGAAGTTCAAGGTGTAAAAACGGTGAAGGTCGAAGCAAAAGTTGATGCTGTGAAAAAGCCATAAAAGAATAACTAAAGCTTTCAGTTAACATCGGCATGAAAGCCAAATAGAGACTTACATCTGTATAAGTCTCTATTTTTGACTTACTTAAATAAAGAGCATAGCGATAGTAATCTTCATTCCCCATGCCTCTATCCAGAAAGGTAGTTCTCAGATATTGTTTGATGGTATCGGTTAACGATTGGTTCTATTTGTTGGGGCTCGCCAGCCACTACTGCCCTTTGCGAACGCACTAGTAAGGGAAATAATTGATGTACCGAGGACTGCGTTAACCAGGATGAGTGACGCCGGACACATTCAGGAGATATCGGCGCATCGGACTTCGACAGCTTTGCAGCGCTATCTGAGCGTAACCGAAAAGCAGAAGCAGAACGCTATATCTGCTTTGGATTTTTGAATATTTCTATACGACAGCAATCAGCACGGAATTAGTGATAACCAGGACTTACGCAACTGGCACAGGGTGATCGCAATATTATAGTACCTAAGTACTATATAAAAGTTGTATACTTAGAGAGCATAGCTGAAATTAGT
>NZ_JBALDA010000041.1:0-54801 GCF_036917535.1 Nostoc sp. | reverse complement strand
GCAGGATTATGGAACTTCTACTTGATGGCTGCTTAAGAAAATCCCAATTACAAGACCAGCATTGCCTCACTTATCTTTTATTTCCCGACAACTCTTTTATTGCTTATCGGCTCAACAAGTTGATTAAAACAGTTTTCACTTTGATGTTCAGATCCGCAACTTTTTAAAAAAGTCGCGGATCTATGCCCGCTCATCTACAATTACAAAGCTTGTCCTGAGTCATGGATAAGAACGCCAATATCATCTACTCAGTTGTACTGTTGTCAATAGTTAGGGAGAAATCGTGGTAAGTTTAATGCTAATTATTAGCATTAATTTCTAGCTGTTAAATATGGCAATTATCCTCACGCCGGAACAAGAAACAGAATTTTGGGCAGAAGCTGAACAAGATGGTCAGCAGCACTCACTCTTTCCATTTGAATCCTATTGTCAAATACCCAAGCAACTGGGCAAAGGATATGTGCGAAGCATAGAAGTACATCCCCAAGTGTGGCTGAGGATTGATAACTTTGAATATTACGATGAGATACTAGAACCGGGCTGTGAATGCGTTCACCCTTTGGAATTTGCTGTTCGCCTTTGTGGAACAATTATAGATGAATACGGAGGGCAATTAGGAGAAGGATACACGCTCATTTCTGGTGGCGGCATTCAACGAAATATGACTTTTTTAGATTCTCAAGCGCACGTGGGTATTGGCTTTAGTATGCCTCCTGAGTTGTTGGCAACCTTTTTCCCCACAGTCGATGGAGAAATTCTAACGCAACTACGTTTTTTGGCAAAAGGTAACGAGTGGCAGACATTGCTCTACCCAAAAACCACAACCTCAATCCAGACAGTCGTACAGCAAATAGTCAACTGTCCCTATCAAGGAATGACGGAGCGTCTATATTTACAGGGGAAGGTGATAGAGTTGATGGCACTGCAACTTGCTCCTTTTTTAGCTGAACAAGCTAGAGTTCAAATATCGCCAAGATTAAGGAATACAACGATCGCTTGCATTTATCACGCTAGGGAAATTTTGCTCTCACGTTTAGATAATCCGCCATCGATACTAGAATTGGCGCAACTTGTAGGAGTAAGTGATCGCACTCTCAAACGCGGATTTCAAGAATTATTTGGCACAACGGTATTTGGCTGCCTGTTCAACAAACGCATGGAGAAAGCACAGCAATGGTTACGTTCAGGCGAGCGTACTGTCGCACAAGTCGCCAATTTACTAGGTTACTCAAATCCGGCACATTTTGCGACTGCGTTTAAACGCAAATTTGGGATCACACCCAGCGAATGTTTGTTGGGGAAAAAGTCCTTTTAGCGAAGATAATACCCTTATTTGGGTAGACACGATTGCTCAAATCTCCATACAATACACCCCAGACTTATTAAGAACCTTGTCATTAAATCAGGTTGGTTCGGTGGAGTGTGAGGAATAATGAGAATTCGGCAGTTGTTGTCTAGTATTTGTCTTGGGTTTGTGATGAGTTTGTTGCCGATGTTGATGCCACAACTAGCAAAAGCACAAGTCAAGCACAATCAGCCAACAGCAATCAACAGTGGGGAAAGTTTCAAAGCGACTGCTGATTCTTCTACTAATAAAAGAATTAAGCGAGTCAGCGAGATTGAACACCCAGCCACCAATGCTAGTGGATTACTTTTGCAATCGTCAACCCCACAAACAACGCCAGCATCAGCAATTATACCAATTACAGGAGTGAAAGCTAATCCCACTTCCCAAGGTGTGGAGGTGATTTTAGAGACACCGCTTGGAACTCAACTGCAAGTTACAAATCGCAGTACGGGCAACAATTTTATTGTTGATGTATCTGGCGGGCAGTTACGGTTAGCAGATGGCAATGCTTTTACATTTCGTTCGGAAAAACCAGTTGCGGGAATTACAGAAATTACAGTCACAAATATTAATGCCAATACTGTGCGAGTGACAGTGGTGGGTGAAAAGGTTTTGCCTACGGTTGAGTTATTTGATGATAATGCAGGGCTGGTTTTTGCAGTAGCATCGCAGGCAACTGCAATGCAGCCATCTCAAACACCACAAACTGAAGAACAGCCACCAAACCAGACACCGCAACAGATACCATCGACACAAGGCGATGAGCCAATTGAGTTAGTTGTGACGGGTGAGCAAGATAACTATCGTGCAACAGATGCTTCAACTGCCACCAAAACCGACACACCTCTACGCGACATCCCTCAATCAATTCACGTAGTACCCCGGCAAGTACTGGAAGACCAGCAGGCGAGAAACTTGGCTGAAGCGGTTAGAAATGCGCCCGGTGTAGTCCAAGGAGGTCAATCATCAACTCGTGGAAATTTTGAAGCTGTTTCAATCCGAGGCTTTCGTTCACAAAGTGATATCCAGAGAAACGGCTTGAGAGACCTTACTTATCAACTTGCGAGTTTTGATGCGGCTGGTCTTGAACGAATTGAAGTGCTCAAAGGACCAGCTTCAGTTCTCTACGGTCAGGGTTCATTGGGCGGAGTCATCAATTATGTCACCAAACAACCACTGAGCAAGCCTTACTACGCAGTGGAAGCTTCTGCTGGCAGCTTCAACTTCTATCGCGGAGCTTTTGACTTTTCTAGTCCACTCAATGACAGCAAAACGTTATTGTATCGTCTTAACCTTGCAACTCAGACGACAGAAAGTTTCCTGGACTTCTATGATGAACAAAAATACTTTGTTGCTCCTGTGGTTTCCTGGCAAATCAGCGATCGCACTAAGATTACTTTTTCTGGCGAATATCAGGTTCGACCCAAAAAGAATGGTCAGCTGGGGCTTCCTGCCGAGGGGACTATCCTACCCAATCCGAATGGTCAAATACCGCGCGATCGCAACACAGCAGAGCCGTTTAGTACAATGGATCAAAGTGCGCTTCGCGTTGGCTACGATCTCGAACATCGCTTTAGTGACAACTGGCAGCTACGTAGCGCTTTTGGATATTCCTCATCTCAACGGTTTACGAATTGGATTATTAACGGCCAGTTAGATGATGAGAAGCGAACTATAAGTAGAGGTTACGAAAATGGTGTCGATGATTACAGATTCTATAATCTTGACACATATGTAATTGGTAAGTTTACTACAGGTAGCATTGGGCATCAACTGGTCACAGGATTTAATCTTAACAGGCAAACCCAATATTACACCGGCTACGATCGCGAAATTGCTTCCCTTGACCTGTTCAACCCTGTATACGGTAGTCAGCCATTTGGCGATCCTAGTTTTTTTGAAGGTCTCGACACAACAGACACACTTGGTATTTATGTTCAAGATCAAGTAACACTGGCTGACAATCTGAAACTGCTATTGGGTGGGCGGTTTGATACCTTCAACCAGACCTCAGAGGATTATCTTGCTAAGACAGAACAAACGCAATCTGATGATGCATTTAGTCCGCGTGTGGGAATTGTTTATCAGCCGATAAAAGCAATTTCATTGTATGCTAACTATAGTCGTTCTTTTAGCCCAAACACTGGAAGAGCCTTTGATAACAGTATATTTCAACCCGAACGCGGCACTTCTTATGAAGTAGGTATCAAAGGAGATATTAGCAGTACACTTTCTGCGACACTTGCCTTTTACGATTTGACACGCTCCAATGTCTTGACCACTGATCCAATCAATACTGACTTCTCTATCCAAACAGGTGAGCAACGCAGCAAAGGGGTTGAATTTAGCATTGCCGGGGAAATTTTACCAGGATGGAACATCATTGCAGGTTATGCTTACACTGATGCAGAAATTACCAAAGACAATACCTATGCGGTTGGCAACTTGCTAAATAATATTCCCAAACACAGCTTTAACTTATGGACCTCCTACAACATTCAATCTGGTAGCTTCAAAGGTTTGGGCTTTGGCTTGGGGTTATTCTACGTCGGAGAACGCCAAGGAGACTTAAACAATACCTTCACTTTGCCTAGTTATTTCCTGACCGAGGCGGCTATCTTTTATAAACAAGACAGGTTCCGGGCAGGAATTAATTTTAAGAATTTGTTTGACGTTGATTATATTGAATCTGCCCTTAACAGGACAAATCTTTTTTATGCCGATCCGTTTACGGTGCAGGGGACAATTTCATGGGAGTTTTGACTTACTTCCTTTATTGCTTTTTACCTCGGTGTTTAAATTCCCGACTTTTTTAAAAAGTTGGGAATCTATGCCTTGCTGGCACTCATCACTAACTCCCAAGTGCTTCTAGCTAAGAGAGTAAATCAGCCGCACTCATGAAATTTAACAATGCTTCGCCCAGAGTTTCTAATGGTTACTCAAATTCAGCACACTTTGCGACTGCCTTTAAACGCCAATTTGGAATTACATCCAGCGAATGTTTGTTGGGTAAAAAGTCCTTTTAGGAAGATGATGCCCTTTTTAGGTTGACACGAAAGCGAGAATCTCTATACAATACCCCCATTCTAATTAATAATTTTTCTCATTTAATTAAAGTTGGTTTGGTGGAGTGTGAGGAATAATGAGAATTGAGCGATCGCCATCTAATAATTGGCTGTGGTTAGTAATGATTTTTCTGCCGTTGTTGATGGCACAATCTGTACAAGCACAGGTTAAGCAGAATCAGCCAACAGCAATCAATAGTGGGGAAAGTTTTAAAGCGACTGCTGATTCTTCTAATAGAAAAATTAGGCGAGTCAGCGAGATTGAACGCCCAGCCACCAATGCCAGTGGATTGCTTTCTCAATCGTCAACCCCACCCAACCCCCCTTACCAAGGAGAGAAACAGGGGGGTGAAGTTGTACCAATTACGGGGGTGAAAGCCAATCCCACTAATAAAGGTGTGGAGGTAATTTTAGAGACACCACTTGGAACTCAACTGCAAGTTACCAATCGCAGTACGGGCAACAATTTTATTGTTGATGTATCTGGTGGGCAGTTACGGTTAGCTTCGGGCAATACTTTTACATTTCGTTCAGATAAACCACTTGCGGGAATTACACAAATAACGGCTACGAATATTAACGCAAATACTGTGCGAGTGACGGTGGTGGGTGAAAAGGCTTTGCCCACGGTTGAGTTATATGATGATAATGCAGGTCTAGTTTTTGCCGTAGCAACTACAGCAACGGCGACTTCTCCACAACAGCCACCCCAAGTACCTCAAGCACAACAGCCCCAAAACCAGACACAGCCAAGTCAACCGTCAACTAGTGGTGACGAACCGATTGAGTTAGTAGTGACAGGTGAGCAAGATGGATATAGCGCATCTAATGCGACAACAGCTACCAGAACCGATACTCCCCTGCGCGACATTCCCCAGTCGATTCAGGTACTACCGCAACAAATAATCAAAGATCAGCAAGCTTTCCGCCTCACGGATGCTCTGCGAAATGTATCTGGGGTTCAATCAGGAAGTTCGTTTGGAGGCACACGGGACGTTTTTAGCGTTCGAGGTTTTGGGAGCTTTCTTTTCCGAGATGGCTTCAGAGACTCTTCAAATCGGACAACAATCAGAGAAACTGCCAATCTAGAGAGAATCGAGGTACTAAAAGGACCTGCCTCGGTACTGTTTGGCACCATCGAACCAGGTGGAATCATTAACCTGGTGACGAAGCAACCCTTATCAGAACCTTTTTATTCAGCAGAACTGCAAGCAGGAAGCTTTGGTCTTGTTCGACCGAGCATTGATTTTTCTGGTCCGTTGAACAGTGATCGAACTTTGCTCTATCGATTGAATGCCGTTTATGAAAGTGGTGGGAACTTTCGCGACTTTGACCAAGGCGTTGATCGGTTTTTTGTCTCGCCTGTATTAAGCTGGAAGATTAGTGATCGCACCGAGCTGACCTTTGAATTTTCGTATTTGGATGATACGAGACCGTTCGACATCACAGGAATCCCACCAATTGGCAGAAAGATTGCAGACATTCCGTATAGTCGCGTTGTGGATGAGCCAGACAATATCTCTTTTAGGAATGAGTTGAGCGCCAGTTATCGACTAGAACATCGCTTTAGCGAAAATTGGACACTTCGCAATGCTTTCCGCTTTTCTTCGAGCGATCAGAGGTTTATTGGAGCAAGGTATGAAACCCTTGATGAAACAACTGGCAACTTGAGCAGGACTTGGAGCGATAATAAAGGAACTAATCAAAGCTATGGTCTCCAAACCAACTTGATTGGTAAGTTTGCCACAGGCTCAGTCAAACATACCCTCTTATTCGGTGTCGATCTCAATCGCGATATTAACGACCTACATAACTACTTTGCATTTAATGGTGCCCCTGGCATTAATATTTTTAACCCAGTTTACCGTGTCACCCCAAGACCTAGACGAGAGGATCTTCCATTTAACGTTACGTTCGATCAGAGGTTAGACTTTCTAGGTATTTATCTCCAAGATCAGATCGCCCTAGCTGATAATTTGAAACTGTTAGTGGGTGGGCGCTTCGACTTTGTAGATCAAGAAAACGCCTTTACAAGCAGTGCAGGGGCTAACACTAATACTCAGCAGCAGGACAATGCTTTTACACCAAGAGTTGGTATTGTCTACCAACCCATACTGCCACTGTCACTCTATGCCAGTTATAGCCAGTCGTTTGCTCCAAATTCTGCCACAACAGTTGATGGTTCAATCTTAGAACCGGAGCGCGGCACTCAGTACGAGGTGGGGATTAGAGGAGAATTTCTCAAAGGCAGACTTTCAGCTAACTTAGCTGCCTATCACTTGACCAAGAGTAATGTTGCCACAACCGATCCAAATAATACAGATTACAGCATTCCGGTTGGAGAACAAACAAGTCAGGGTATTGAATTAGATGCTGCTGGAGAAATTCTTCCGGGCTGGAATATTATTACTAACTACGCCTACACCGATGCTAAAGTCTCAAAAGACAATAGTCTCCTACAAGGAAATCGATTTGAAGATGTGCCCTTTAATGGGGCAAGTCTGTGGACAACCTACCAAATCCAGCGGGGTGATTTGCAGGGGTTAGGCTTTGGCTTGGGGTTATTTTACGTTGGTGAAAGGGAAGGCGACTTGGAGAACACGTATGAATTAAGCAGCTATCTGCGTACCGATGCCAGCATCTTTTACAAGAAAAATAACTGGCGGACAGGAATTAATTTCAAAAATATTTTCAATGTGGATTACATTGAGAATAGCTACAGCAGAGAACAAATCACTCCTGGTGCTCCTTTTACTGTTGTAGGGACATTTTCAATTGAATTTTGATTGTTCATCTTCTATGAATTTTTAATTTCAACAATTTTGTCTGTAAACGTTGAATTTGTTCTACTTCTGTGGCGAGTTTTTTCCTTGTGCTAATAACCAGATAATCTGATACTGACGGCTTTCTATGCCATCTTTAGCTTGACGATAAAGTTTTTCTAGCTCTTCTGAACTCAGATGTGTGGCTACACTAATTCGTTTCGACATTAGTCATCTTTGCACTCACTTCTTTTATCGCAAGCTATTACCCGGACATGATATCAGCTGAGTGCAATTTGCAAGAAGATTGGCATTGTCTTGGGTGATGCAAAACAATGTGGTGCGAGGTCTGACGACAAGCTGTTTCTCTACAAGACGCTTCGCGAATGCATCTATGTAACCAGCACCAATTACTAAAATCCCACAACTGGGTGAGATTGAGCATCTGCTATCAGAGCAATTCTTTACAGATTCTTAAACTAACGAATTAGGAATTATTTACTATGCTAAATTATGATTTATTGAGAAATTTTTCTAAGATATAAAACTTATTTCTCTAATTGCACAGCATCTATCATGCAAGTAAAATCCTTTCATCATCTAGTGTTCACTCTACACCGCTACATCGGTTTAGCGGTAGGACTGATTGCAATTATTGTCGGTTTGACTGGTAGTTTATTAGTTTTCCACTCCGAAATTGACAACTTTGATCAGCAGCGCCGTATTGGCACAATTACACCTCAAGGGGAAATGCTACCTGTTGAAGTTATTCTCAACACTGTGAAAAAAACCTATGCCGATCAACCAGATGCACCAGTGCAGAGGATTTACCTGCCTTCAAAGCCAAATGAGCTGATGAATGTAATCCTGAAAACCAAACAAAACGAATGGACAGAAAACTACGTTAACCCCTACACAGGAAAGATTATCGGCAATAACTTAAAGCCAAGCTTTGTGCAAAAGTTTTATGAAGTCGTCTACCCACTCCACTATGCTCTTTTAGGCGGTGACTGGGGCTATAAGTTTGTGGGCACGATTGGTTTTTTGATGTCTTTTATGAGCATTACAGGTATTATCCTCTGGCCCGGTTGGCGCAGATTGATATCTGGATTCAAAATCAAGTGGAATGCTCATCCCAAACGAGTAAACTTTGATATTCACAAAGTTGCTGGCGTAATTACGGCAGTATTTCTAATCTTCGCATTTTTCACAGGATTTTGCTGGAACTTCAGTGAATTCGTCAACCCAATGATCTATGCAGTCACCTTCAGCAAACAGCAAACTGACCCAGTATCTGTTCCCATTGCTGGTAAGTCTCCACTAGGACTTAAAGAACAATTAAAAACCGCTCAAGCTGCCTTACCGGATGGAGAACTTAGGAGAATTTATTTTCCAACTAAACCAGAAGAAGCTTTAAATGTTGCTTTTAAACTTCCTCAAGAAACTGAGGATTATGGTCAAAGCAGTGTTTATCTTGACCAATATAGTGGTAAGGTATTGCGAGTGGATAGTTCTTTGCAGGTGTCGTTAGGCGATCGCATTCTCAATTCTTTTACTCCCCTACACTACGGTACATTCTGGGGATTACCTACTCGTATTTTCTACATCTTTGTCGGACTTGCACCGTTAATCTTATCTGTTACTGGCTTTGTCATGTGGCAATATCGCTATCGAGCAAAACCTGTAGTTAGCCGCACAATAGAAATATCACAGTCAGGTCGCAATTAACTAATAATTGATACTGACAAAAAAAGGGGCAAGTCTGCCCCCTAAAATTGTTAAGCGTAGCTTCTACTAAAGAACCACTTCATTGGCAACCCGCTTGCGCTTCCCACCTCAGTCAGGTGATTGGATAAAAATGCAAATCTTTCTCATTTGCTGCTAACAATCCAGTATAATATTTGCCAACTTCACCAGACTGACTCAAAGTAGCTGTCTTCTATTTTTCGGATAATTCGGTAAGCTGTAGACTCATTTACTCCCCAAGATTGACCTATATGAAAGTAGGTACGGTACTCTCCGGAGGCGGAGCGTCTCCGGCTCCGCTCCAGTATTCCAATGTCATCAACAATTGGTCTTGTAAGCTTAATTTACCCGGCCGTCCTGTTTTCTGTTTTGTTCGTTCTTGCGTAGGCGCAGCCCGTCGTAGACATCGCACTACCTCTACCATCTCGTTAAAAGTATCTGGACGTACACCACACAAGCGTTTAAAGTCTTCTGACTTCAGGCTCTTTACCTGTTCGTAGGTCATAGATGCTACCCAACTCTAACCTACTTTTCCCACACATTTAGGACTTTTGCAAGAGGTCTAATGACTGCACGCTCAAGCGAGGCTTTCAGCAAGTGTTTGGCAAAACTGCATTTAGCTATTTGCATGACTATCGACTAGAGCAAGCGCGGCAGCTATTGACAACGGGCGAAATGAAAGTTGCAGAGGTTGCTGAAGCGATCGGGTTTGCAGATCCGGGATATCTGGCAAGAGCATTCCGCAAAAAGTTTGGTTGCTACCCTGGTTGCTACCGACGGCAGTTTAAGTAAGATGAAAAATTCCGTCTAGTCAGCAAAAAAATTCCGTCTAGTCAGCAAAACAATCGCCCATTGCTCCCTACTTCCTGGTACTGTTCTTGAAAGAATTTCTTGAGTATCAGTTTTATTAAGTTGGTGTGGAGAGTCATGGGTGATTCATTCAAATTGACATTGATTGCAAGTATCGTCTGGGTCATGATTGCTCCAACAGTTTGGGCACAGGAGAAATCTCCCCTTAACAAAGTAAGATCAACGGAGCAAACCCAGAGCAAGATTCGAGAATTAAGTGAGATAGAGCTTCCGAATACCAGTGCTCAATATTTAGTGCAGTCGTCAACACCAAGCAACCAAGAGAACCTTGGAGGAAAAGTTATACCAATAACGTCCGTGAAAGCTAATCTAACTGCCAAAGGGGTAGAGGTGATTTTAGAGACACCTGTTGGGACTCAACTGCAAGTCACAAATCGCAGTGCGGGTAGCAATTTTATTGTGGATGTATCTGGCGGGCAATTGCGTTTACCATCGGGTGAAGCTTTTACATTTCGTTCCTCTAAACCACCTGCGGGAATTACTGAAATAACAGCACAGAATATTGACGCAAATACTGTGCGAGTGACGGTGGTGGGTGTTGCAGCTTTGCCAACAGTTGAGTTATATGATGATGATGCAGGTCTGGTTTTTGCAGTAGCAACTACAGCAACAGCAACTTCTCCACAACAGCCAACGCAACAGCCCCAAACACAGCTGCCCGAAAATCAGACACAGCCAACTCAACCATCAGCTGGTGATCAGCCGATTGAGTTAGTGGTGACAGGGGAGCAAGATGGATACAATGCATCTGATGCATCAACTGCAACCAAAACTGATACACCTTTACGCGACATTCCCCAGTCGATTCAAGTTATCCCCCGCGAAGTGATTCAAGATCAAGGTGCGGTTCGTTTGACCGAAGCAGTCCGTAATGTCAGTGGTGTGTCACTCGCAGGCACTAGTGGCGATCGCGGAGAAGATTACACAATTCGGGGATTTTTTGCCAACGTTTACAAAAATGGTTTCCTTGACGATTACTACTCCGATCGCGCCTTTCGAGACAGCGCCAATATCGAGCGAATAGAAGTTCTTAAAGGACCAGCCTCGGTGTTGTTTGGACGCTTAGAACCTTCGGGTATCATCAACTTAGTGACCAAAAAGCCATTAGCCGATCCATATTACAATTTAAGTTTTACCGCAGGCAGCTATAGTTTTTATCGCCCCACACTAGATTTTTCCGGTCCATTAACGGAGGACGGAAAGTTGGGTTATCGTCTCAACGTTGCCTACGAAAATTCTGGAAGTTTCCGCGACTTTGTTAACAAAGAAAGATTTTTTATCGCTCCTGTACTGAGCTGGAAAATTGGTGACAAGACAAACCTGACTTTGGAAGGTGAATATCTCCACACGGAAAATCCTCTAGATCGTGGGCTACCGGTAATTGACAATAAGATTGCAGATATTCCTATTAGCCGCTATCTCAGCGATCCGAGAAATCAAGTCGTTGTAGATGAATCAAAAACCTACCTGACTTTGAATCATGACTTTAATCAGAATTTATCGCTACGTAGTGCTTTTCGGGTAACGACCGCATCAGAAACAAATAATCGTTTTGTCATTCAGCCAATTTTTGCAACCAGTAACAATGGAACTATTGATCTTTACAATAGTGGTCCCTTTAATCAGTATTATGAAACTTATTTTCTTCAGAATGACTTAACTGGTAAATTCAATACTGGCTCAGTCAAGCATACACTTTTGTTCGGTGTGGAAGTTGGTAGATTGTATCAGCGCGATCAGGGCGTGACAGGACCCGATCAGTTGATTAATATTTTTAATCCTGTTTACAACTTTTCTTATGATGGTCCATATCAAACGCTTCAAAATACAACAAACAACACCAACACTTTCGGAATTTATCTTCAAGATCAGATTGCTGTTTTTGATAATCTCAAACTCCTTGTGGGTGGCAGGTTTGATACTTATCATAGTGAAACACAAGATTTCCTCAATGCCTCAACCACAGTCACAGATAGCGATGCGTTTTCGCCCCGTGTCGGGGTCGTTTACCAACCGACGAAAGAAATTTCACTGTTTGCCAACTATAGTCGCTCGTTTAATCCTGTTAATGGTACCGATAAGAACGGTGATGCTTTTGTGCCTGAAAGGGGAACTGGATACGAAGTCGGCATCAAAGGAGACTTTTTAAATAATCGTCTCTCTTCTACTTTAGCTTTCTATACAGTTACCAAGACCAATGTCACAACTGCCGATCCCAGCGATCCTACCGGAATCTTTTCAATTCAAGTCGGCGAACAACGTGCTCGTGGGATTGAGTTTGATATTGCTGGAGAAATCTTACCTGGTTGGAAAGTTATTGGTTCATACGCTTATTCCGATCCAGAAATCACTCAAGACAATACATATCCAGTCGGAAATACTCTAGCTAATACACCACGACATACTGGTTCGTTGTGGACAACTTATACTTTTCAAACAGGAGCATTAGAAGGTTTTGGTTTTGGTGGAGGCATTTTTGCTAACAGCGAAGCTTATGGAGATATAGATAACTCTTACACCATACCTGGTTTTGTACGGACTGATGCGGCACTTTTCTACAAAAAGGATCGCTTGAGAGCATCTATTAACTTTAAGAATTTATTTGATGTCACATATTTCGAGGGCACATTTTTGAGGGCAGCCAATCCTGCTGCACCGTTTACAGTTCAAGGAACAATTTCTTGGGAGTTCTAACGTCAGCCTACACGGCTGACTTAGCCTCTGGCAAGAGTATTCTGCAAAAAGTTTGGTTGCTACCGACGGCAGTTTAAATAAGATGAAAAATTCCGTCTAATCAGCAAAAAAATTGCCTATTGCTCCTCACTTTTTGGTATTGTTATTGAAATAATTTTCTGATTATCGGTTTGATTACACTGGTGTGGAGAGTCATGGGTGATTCATTCAAATTGACATTGATTGCAAGTATCGTCTGGGTTATGATTGCTCCAACAGTTTGGGCACAGGAGAAATCCCCCCTTAACAAAGTAAGATCAACGGAGCAAACCCAGAGCAAGATTCGAGAATTAAGTGAGATAGAGCTTCCGAATACCAGTGCTCAATATTTAGTGCAGTCGCCAACACCAAGCAACCAAGAGAACCTTGGGGGAGAAGTTATACCAATAACGTCCGTGAAAGCTAATCCAACTGCCAAAGGGGTAGAGGTGATTTTAGAGACACCTGTTGGGACTCAACTGCAAGTCACAAATCGCAGTACTGGCAACAATTTTATTGTGGATGTATCTGGCGGGCAATTGCGTTTACCATCGGGTGAGGCTTTTACATTTCGTTCCTCTAAACCACTTGCGGGAATTACTGAAATAACAGCACAGAATATTGACGCAAATACTGTGCGAGTGACGGTGGTGGGTGTTGCAGCTTTGCCCACAGTTGAGTTATATGATGATGATGCCGGTCTGGTTTTTGCGGTAGCAACTACAGCAACGGCAACTTCTCCACAGCAGCCAACGCAACAGCCCCAAACACAGCTGCCAGGAAACCAAACACCTCAAGAGTCACCATCGGTACAAGGTGATGAGCCTATTGAGTTGGTGGTGACAGGGGAGCAAGATGGATACAATGCATCAGATGCATCAACTGCAACCAAAACCGATACACCTTTGCGTGACATTCCCCAGTCAATTCAAATTATCCCCCGCGAAGTGATTCAAGATCAAAATGCGTTTCGTTTGACTGACATCGTCCGTAATGTGAGCGGTGTGGCACTCTCACAAACTGCTGGCGATCGCGGAGAAAATTACACAATTCGGGGATTCGATGCTAACGTTTACAAAAATGGTTTTCTTGATAGTGGTGAGGCCTCTCGCGGCTTTCGAGACAGCGCTGATATCGAGCGAGTTGAAGTTCTTAAAGGACCAGCATCGGTGTTATTTGGACGCTTGGAACCTTCGGGTATCATCAATCTTGTCACCAAGAAGCCATTAGCCGAACCATATTACAATGTAAGTTTTACCGCAGGCAGCTATAGTTTTTATCGCCCCGCTTTAGATTTTTCCGGTCCATTAACCCAAGATGGAAAGTTGGGTTATCGTCTCAACATTGCCTACGAAAATTCTGGAAGTTTCCGCGACTTTGTCCACAAAGAAAGATTTTTTGTTGCTCCTGTACTGAGCTGGAAAATTGGTGACAAGACAAACCTGACGTTGGAAGGTGAATATCTCCACACCGAAAATCCTTATGATGATGGGCTATATCTAATTGGCGGTACGGTTATTCCAGATATTCCGATTAGCCGCAATCTCAACGATCCCAGAAGTCGATTTGTTATAGATCAATCAAAAACTTACCTGACTCTCAATCATGAGTTTAATCAAAATTTATCGCTGCGTACTGCTTTTCGGGTGACGACTGCATCAGAAACACAAAATCGTTTTTCTCTTAGAGGATTTGCTGCCAGTAACGATGGAACTGTTGATCTTACCAGTACTGCCTATAATCAGTATTTTGAAACTTATTTTTTACAGAATGACTTAACTGCGAAATTCAAAACTGGCTTTGTAAATCATACAGTTTTGTTTGGTGTAGAGCTTGGTAAATTGTATGGGAGATTTCTGTATAATCTAGCCGATGCTGGTAGCTCAAATATTTTTAACCCTGTCTACAACTTTTCTTATGGTCCATATCGACGGTTTGTTGATAGAGCACAAAATAGTGATTCTTTCGGTGTTTACCTCCAAGATCAGATAAGTGTGTTTGATAATCTCAAACTGCTTGTGGGTGGCAGGTATGACACTTATTATCAGGAAACGCAAAATTTCTTGAATGCCTCAACCACAGTCACAGATAACGATGCGTTTTCACCGCGTGTAGGAGTCGTTTACCAACCGACAAAAGAAATCTCACTGTTTGCTAATTATAGTCGCTCGTTTGTTCCTGTGAGTGGTATCGCCAAAAACGGTGATGCTTTTGTACCTGAAAGGGGAACTGGCTACGAAGTCGGCATCAAAGGAGACTTTTTAAATAATCGTCTGTCTTCTACTTTAGCTTTGTACACAGTTACTAAAACTAATGTCTTAACTGAAGATCCTAGCGATCGCAATTTTCAAATTCAGGTAGGCGAACAACGCGCTCGTGGAATTGAGTTCGATATTGCTGGAGAAATCTTACCTGGTTGGAAAGTTATTGCTTCCTACGCTTATACGGATGCAGAGGTCACTCAAGACAATACATATCCAGTCGGAAATGTTCTGCGTGGTATACCCCTACATAGTGGCTCATTGTGGACAACCTATACCTTTCAAAAGGGGCCCTTAGAAGGGTTTGGTTTTGGTGGAGGCATCTTTGCGGCTACCGAAGCTTATGGAGAAATAGATAACTTCTACACCGTACCTGGTTATATACGGACTGATACAGCACTTTTCTACAAAAAGGATCGCTTGAGAGCATCTGTTAACTTCAAGAACTTATTTGATGTCAGATCTTTCGATGGCTCAACTGGGGGTGTAGTTGATCCGGCCGATCCGTTTACAGTTCAAGGAACGATTTCTTGGGATTTCTGAAATCATCTCAGTAGCCGTTATAACGAATTCATCACCAGAACTAATGAAAAAACCATTATCCTTTTTTCTTGACTTAGAAATATTTCTCGTCAGGATAAGGCAGTTTTGATTGGGAAAATTTCAATCTCATTTATGCAGGAGTACCTACCATGAAATCTAAAAAACTCCGTAACTTTGCATTCACCCTGCACCGCTACATCGGTTTAGCTGTGGGATTGATTCTGGTGATAGTCGGCTTGACAGGTAGTGTGTTGGTGTTTGCCAACGAAATTGAGCATATTCTGTTTGTCCAACAATTCGGCGCTGTTGTTCCTCAAGAGCAGATGTTATCTCCGACATCTGTGGTGGATAGCCTTAAAACAGCATTAGACTGGGAACCAAATACTAAATATGCGCGTTTATACATACCCATAACACCAGACGCACCTTACGTGCTCGACACGGAATCTTCAGCTGGTCAACTCACTAGCATTTTTGTTAACCCCTACACTGGCACCATTATTGGTAAGCAGGGATGGAATGAGCAACTGATTGCTTCAGTCGTTGATTTGCATTGCAATCTGCTAGCTGGAGACACTGGGAAAACCATAGTTGGTATCGGATGTTTTCTACTTTTAGTTCTCAATATTACAGGTTTGTTTCTGTGGCCTGGTTGGCGCAAGTTGATATCTGGCTTTAAAGTTAAGTGGAATGCCCATGTGAAACGACTCCATTTTGACATTCACAAACTAGCAGGCATCATTGCTGTAGTGTTTCTTTCCTTTACTGCCTTCACAGGCTTGTGCTGGGCTTTCTATGAGTTTAGTGAACCTCTGATTCGAGCAATCACGTTGAGTCCAGAGAAACTTGAACCAGCTTCTCAACTCATCCCTAATCAGCTTCCACTCAAGCTCGCCAATCAACTGAAAACCTCTCAAGCTGAGTTACTCGATGGAAAACTCAGAGCCATTGATTTTCCGCAAAAACCAGATAGTCCTTTGATAATTCGCTACAGTATGCCTCAAGAATATACATATAATACTGGACATAGCAAAGTTTATCTTGACCAATACAGTGGTAAGGTTTTGCGAGTAGACAACTCCCAGAAAGAGTCTTTAGGCTCGCGTGTCCTCAATTCTTTTCCTTCCCTACACTATGGTACATTTGGTGGCTTGCCTACTCGCATTCTCTACATTTTCGTCGGACTTGCACCGTTAATCCTGTTCGTCACTGGTTTTGTCATGTGGTGGTATCGCTACAAAGGGCGCTCCCCGCAGACTAGGGAAATAGTGAAGTTAAAAGCAAAGAACTAAATTATCAACTTTAATTTTAAGAAGTTTTCAAATCATTAAAATAGATCTATTGTTTTTGATGTTGCTCAACTTCAATTTTTTGATACAAATGATACTAGTAACGAATGATTTCCTTCTAATTAGTTGTGCTTATGTATACTGATAACTCCTTAAGAGCAGAACTCAACGCCAAAGGTTATCGGCAAACCCCACAACGCCAACTGATTTTTCAAGTCTTTCAAAACCTGCCAGCAGGGAATCATTTGAGTGCAGACAAGGTACACCTTTTGCTCAAGGAGCACATAGAGAGGATGAGTTTGTCTACAGTTTATCGCAACCTCAAAATCATGGCACAGATGGGAATTCTACGAGAAGTAGAACTAGCACAAAAACGAAAACACTACGAACTCAACACAACACCAAGGTCTCATCACCATCATATTGTTTGTGTGCAATGTCATTTAGAGCCGTTTGAATCTTATTGTCAACTACCCAAGCAACTAGGCATAGGATATGCGCGAGATATTGAGGTGTATCCCCAAGTGTGGCTGTGTGTTGTTGCTGCCATCAATTTCAATACCACCTTCAACTTCAATTGCGGCACCAACATCGTTACCACTTAGAGGATGTTTTAAAACTCAGAGTGAGCTAAAAATTATGCCAGCCGTCGAACCATAATACGAATCATGGCAACGTAAATGAATGTCTCCGAAGTTTCGGGTAGTCTTTCATAATCTTTACTTAATCGCCGACACCCTTCGGGTTCGCCAGTCGCTCATGGGGGAAACCCCCAAGACCTTTATTCATTCGCTCACAAGGTGCTGTTATCTACAAATCTCAGCATAAGCCTTGTGAGCTTTCTTACAATAGCCCCCCACTTTTAAAACATCCTCTTAGACGAAACACGGGCATAGGCTATCACTTCGGGAATTTCAACAATTTTCTCCTGACTGTTCACAAGCACCAATACTTACCCAACTGCTAGATAGTTTACCATCTAGCTCGCTATACCACTCCTTTTTCCATATAGGGGCATTGTGTTTGAGCGTATCAATAGCATATTGGCAAGCTTCAAACGCCTCACTCCGATGAGGAGAACCCACAGCCACTAAAACGCTGATTTCTCCAACTTGCAAACGTCCAACGCGATGATAAATCACGACTCGATTCACATCAGACATAGATAAGCGAATATCAGCAGCAATTTGATAAAATATCCGCAATGCCATCGGTTCATAAGCTTGATACTCTAGAGCAATCACAGGTTTACCATCGGTTTGATTGCGAACCATACCACTCATCACAACCACAGCACCATTGGCTGGATCGTCAGATTTTGCGTAGATTTCTTCTAGGGATAATGGCGCAAAGGTAATGGCAAAACTATCTTCAGCTCTTGGTTTAACAGCAGAGGTAAGTGTGGTTGTCATAACTAACTACGTTGATATTATGTTTGAGTCAATGCTATGGAAATCGGCGATTAGCAATGTAATTTTTATTACTATCTTAGATGGGGATAGTGAAGTCATATCTTCAAGAAGGCCGCAGCTACAATACTCATTCTTTTATCTTCACTAGCTATAACTTCATGTAAAAGGGGTTCAACCAAGGCTAGAGCAGGAACTCCTCCAAAATACTCCTGAAACTGAAAGCCTGTATAAATGAGTATTTCTCCAATATCAAGAGTTAATGGTTGAGAGTTAGCACTATTGCTAGGTTGAATTCTTAGCCCCGATGCAGGCCCAACAATAATTTGAAGAAAGCCTTTGTCCCGATGCATACTTAGCACCACCTGATCTTGATAATATGTAGATCCAACCTGAAGAATAAGGGATGGCAGCAAGTTAGATTGTAAATAGATAATTAAGTTTTTTAGAAGTGGTTTAAGGATATGGCGATCTATAAACCCAGCTATTTCATAGCCTTGTGTATGAGGCAATTGATCAACGTTATCTTTCCAGCTAGGCTCTAATCCATTTTCAGGAATCAAGAAGTTATCGCGTTCACTGTCACAAAAATTTCGGGAGTGATAATACTCAAGTGGAAACTTTTTGCCTTCATATTTATCCTGATATACGCCTTTAGGCCAATAACCACAACGATATCCCGATACTCTTAAATCTTTAGGTTGATCGGATTTAAACAAAAGTCTTTCTTGGATTGGTTGCTCAAAAAACTTCCTCATTGCTTTGTGGAAAAAAACTATATTTTGGTGAAACCTTTCCATTTCAGTGGATTCCAAGATTGCGTCAAGATAGTTCTGTTTGAGGATAAAGTAGCCTTGTGTTGCAAATTGCTGGAAGTTCATGCTGTTCACACTCTATTACTTGCTCACACTACGAGATTGATCTCAATCTTGCATATAAGATATAACAAAGCTGCTAAACTATCATCCTTTGGAGGAGTAAACATTCTAAATATTTAGAATATATTAAATTCATATAAGAATCCATTTGATTCCTGAACTTACTTGCGTAGCGAGGGAACAGGGAACAGGGTTGGGAGAACAGGCAAGAAGGGAATAAATGTGTACTGAGTTTTTTCAAAAATCAAATACGAGTCCTATATATTCCTCCGTATGATCTCGTACACTTTAAATTATTCACCAGTTTCTAAAACTCCTACAAATTTTATAAACTCTCTCTCATCATTAATACGCTTGTAAGTTCAAGTTTTTTGATCCTCACAAGTCTGAACAAGATATCCGGGATTTGAACCAAGACAATCGGATGCATTATTACGATTGATGCAATAGGTTGTTACAGAGAAATAGCTAAGACTATTATTGCAAAAAAGACAGATTACGTTCTTGCTCTCAGAGGTTGTTTGAAAAGTGGTTGGCTGTGATTTTAATCACCCCCCTTAATCCCCCCGATGTATTGGGGGGAGACCGGAAATCTAGTTTGCTCACGCCACTTGCTTCTCCCAAGGGGAAACGCTGCGCGAACAAGTCGGGCATTGCCCGCCCAACGCAGTGGCTCCCCAATACATACGGGGAGGGTTAGGGTGGGGTAAAAAATATTTGATACATCAATCATGACTTTTCAAACATCCTCTCAAAGGCAATCAAGGTAAACTTGAGGATACGCCAAAAAGCTTTGATTTGAAGTGATGGAGAGGCGATCGCATTTTCTTAAAAAAGTGCGATCGCTTGTCAAGTTGGAGATTGAGACTCCAACCAAATATCCAAAGAATTTCTTCCCTAATCCCCAGTCTCAACTCAATTAGCTTTACGTTCTTTCAGTACTCGATCTAGTAAGTTTCTAGCAGGTTGTGCTTTAGCCAACGCTACTTGATGGTCATTATAAGCACGAACAAGGCGAGAAAGACTGCTCACACCTGTCTTGAGTTGCTCAAGTTCTTCACCAGCAACTAGTTCTCCATCAAGCATCCGCCCAATCAACGGTTTGATATCGCCCACTTCCTGCCGGACTTTTTGGAGCTTTTCTAGAGAACTCAGTAAGGTTTTTAGTGAGTTCAATATGTCGTCAATATCTTGGGCATCCTCCACTGGCTCAGGCGGATTTTCAATTGCGATCGCATTTTTGTCTGAAACTGTAGGCAATTCCTCTACAGACTTTTCACTTGTAACCCCATTTGACCGTGCCATCAATGCTTCCTCAAGGAATTTTTCTCAGTGTATCGCTGATTTCAAGTTGCTAAAGATAGTATTGTTATAATTCGTTAAATAAATACTTATACAAATTCAACTCTACGCTGCGATCGCGAAACTAAAGAATTCTTTTAGCTCTAAATCAGGGCTATTTCATTCTATTTTGAGGATTCAATTGGTATAGGTATAAGTCAAAACAACGGACAACATATAAACACAGCAATAATAATTAATTTTGAAACTTGGGACAGGTTGTTACGTCAGTATGTCGATCCCCAGGTTCGTGTGAACTATATTGCTTGGAAAACTGAGCAATCTCAAGCGATCGCATTCTGCAACAGTGGCGTGTGTCAAAACGTATTGAATCGAAAGACCACATCGCTTTAAGGTGTGTGAGTGAATCAGTTATCCGATGAGGAGATTTACCAGTTAGTTGTAAAATAGTTGCAAATTTTGAACTGTATAAATGTGATGAATAGAAAAATTTTCCAAAAAATTAAATTTGTTATTTCTACTACTGTCTTGACTTTAACAACCATAGGAATTAACTCTGCATATGCAGCGCTAATTGGCAACCCTATTCAACTATCACAAGGCATAAGTTTGATAATTTGAAGTGCCTATAAGGTCACGTAACACTTAACCATCAAAATATTACCAATATTTAATTCCTTTAATTGTTTCAATGCCTTGATTTCGTCCGCAGGCAAGAGATGGACACTGCTATCACTGCCTTTTTTGCACGTGATAAAAATCTCATAATCTAAAAATGAAATCGCATCCCATCGCAAATCGCAAGCTTCCGACACCCGCAACCCATGACAAAAAATTAACAGCATCAAGGCATAATTTCTCACCTTGTACCGTCCGTAAACTTTTGCGTGTAAGTACCCACTGAAAAATCCCACCACTCAAGTTATAAATGCACTTCATCCCAGCTTTATCAAGCTGTTGGGCTAATTTTGCTCTCCGGTAGTCAACAGCACAGTACACAACAATTAGTCTATCTTGGGAAACTGTTGAAATTGCTGTTAAGTCCTCTATTAAAGGATCTATGCATACTGCTGTTTCGATATGACTAACTGCATACTCAGTCTGACTTCGTGTATCTAGCACTAAATTAAGCTTGAGTGATGGTTGCGCGTAGTCCAACCGTACATCTTGTTGTGGGCGTAGGCGTAGCCCGCCGCAGGCATCGCCTGCAAACTACACGGAAGTTGATAACTAGCAACTTGGGTTACTACAGGTAATGAGTCAGTTTCTCGATACCCCCGTTGAAAGAGGCAGGAGGCAAGAGGCTCAGTTGGTTATATTCAGCTATAGGATTCAGACCCCTCCTGAATAAAAGCCACCAAATTTTCAATTTAGTGTTCAAGTCTTGAACCATTTCCCTGATTGATCGCAGCAGGAAACAGAGCAAAGCCGGAGCCGTTCCGCCTTTGGGGCAGTTTTCCATAAGCTCGAACTGCCCTCTGCCTCCTGCCTTCATTGATAAACTAGAGTTCTGGAACCATTGTAGATTTCTTTAGTTATGTTGTATCCGGGAATACTGACCATACTGCTAAACCCTAGTGATTTCTGAATTTATTGTTCCCAAATCAGTAACGCCAGTTTATGTGTATTTTTTGAGACAACTCACAGGGGCAAATCATCGCAGTAGATAAAACTGTATTTGATGCCCCAAATTCAAAGACGAATAGCCGTTCAGAAACGAGAATATCTTGCTAGAAAAAAGAAAAGTTGTTAGGAAAGCCTTAAATAATACTCAAAGAAGAAATAAAAGGAAAAAGATTTGAAAAAACCCACCTCTAAAAATCGATATGATATAAAAGTAAACAAAATTTAAAAAATATTTATCGAATGATAGATCAATTATCTGGCTTGTCCAAGGTCAAAGACTTAATAACACAAAAACTCTTCTTGGGTAATGAACCAAATGCGGAGTTAATTGCAATTCTCACCGTTTACTTTGTCCAAGGAATTTTAGGGTTATCACGTCTAGCCGTTAGCTTTTTTCTTAAAGATGAACTACTCCTGAGTCCAGTCCAAGTATCGGCGCTATTGGGAATTGTCTTCCTACCTTGGATGATCAAGCCGGTGTTTGGTTTTATCTCTGATGGCTTGCCGATATTTGGCTATCGTCGCCGTCCTTACTTGATTTTATCCGGGATACTGGGAACTGCTTCTTGGATCAGTCTGGCCACAATAGTTCATACTAGCTGGGCAGCTACATTAGCGATCGCTCTAGGTTCTCTCTCTGTCGCCATGAGTGATGTTATCGTTGACTCGCTGGTTGTGGAACGAGCCAGAGGCGAATCGCAAGCAAAAGCCGGTTCATTACAATCTTTGTGCTGGGGTGCTTCGGCGATCGGAGGTTTAATAACAGCTTATTTTAGCGGTCTGCTGCTCCAATACTTTACTACTCGTACCGTCTTTGGGATTACCGCTTTATTTCCTCTGATTGTTTCAGGGGTAGCTTGGTTAATTGCTGAGTCCCCCGTTAGCCAAGATGCTCAAGATAGTAATCAGACCAACTCTTTACCAATCAAACATCAACTGGGGCAGCTACGCCAAGCCATTAGCCAAAAAACAATTTGGCTACCAACGGCATTTATCTTCATCTGGCAAGCTACCCCAAATGCTGACTCAGCCTTTTTCTACTTCACTACCAACGAACTCCACTTTGAACCAGAATTTTTGGGGCGGGTGCATTTGGTGACAAGTTTCGCTTCTTTAGCAGGTGTTTGGATTTTTCAACGTTTCCTCAAAAGCATCCCTTTTCGCGTGATTTTTACTTGGAGTACTGTCCTTTCCTCAATTTTGGGGATGACAATGCTGTTGTTGGTGACTCACACAAACAGACTATTGGGTATAGATGACCACTGGTTTAGTTTGGGTGATAGCCTGATTCTGACTGTGATGGGGAAAATTGCCTTTATGCAAGTGATGGTGCTAGCAGCAAGGCTTTGTCCTTCTGGTGTGGAAGCGACGTTATTTGCTTTGTTAATGTCAATCTATAATTCAGCCGGAACGGTTTCCCATGCATTCGGGGCATTAATCACGTATTGGCTGGGGATCACCGCAACAAACTTTGAGTCACTTTGGCTCTTGGTGGTAATTACTAACCTCAGCACGCTGTTACCCCTACCATTTATCAACTGGCTACCTGCTACTGATGAGCAAACTGAGACACCCAAAAATGAGGATAAAACTATTTTCGCCTAATTTGATGTCTGAGTTGGTACTGAGAGAACCAAAGTCAGAAATATTAGAATAGTTTAATACAGCAGTTTTCAAGTAGATGAGGTACAAAGTACAGGACTCATGCATCAGTCATAAAGAGTTTCACTTCTTTCCTCCTGCTCCCTGTTCGATCCCCTATTTGGGTAAAACCATTTTTTCGCTGGCAATAATATGCAAATCTATATTTTTGAGTAAGCGTACTAATTTTTGCGTCAAAGATCCTTTGAGGAGCATTTGCCAGCGCGATCGCTGACTCTCTCCGATTACAATTTGGGTAATTCGATATTTCTCGGCGACTTGGGCAATCGCATAGGCGATGTTAGCGTTAGTAACACGAAGAAAAGTACCTTCAAATTCCTTACAAAGTTTTTCACAAGTGTGGATGTGTAAGCTTTCCTCCTTGGTAAGGAAGCGTTCTGGATCGGCTACGAACAAGGTATAAAGCGGCGCGTTCATGTAGTTAGCTAGTCTTGCACCTCGGCGTAACAGCTGTACTGAGTTGGGATAAGTGGAAACACATACCAAAACCCGCTCGTGAATATTACAAAATTGTCCGTTGGGAGTAGAGGCAATCGCATTTTCTTCCACGTTGTCTGCCACTTCCCGCAAAGCCAACTCCCGCAAAGCAATCAGGTTACGGCGTTGGAAAAAATTATCAAGGGATTGTTGGATTTTTGGCTGGGCGTAAATCTTGCCTTCTAATAGCCGTTCTTGCAGCGTTTCTGGTGTGACATCCACTACCACTATTTCATCTGCTTCATCCATAATCCTGTCAGGAACACGTTCGCGGACTACCACACCTGTAATTCTGGCTACTAGGTCATTGAGACTTTCCAGATGTTGCACATTCATTGTGGAGTAGACATCAATCCCGGCTGCCAAAACTACTTCTACATCTTCGTAGCGCTTTTCGCGTGGAGAACCAGGGACATTGGTATGGGCCAGTTCATCGATTAAAACTAATTGGGGCGATCGCTTTAAAATAGCATCTGTATCCATATCCGTCAGCGTCAACTCACCGCGAGGATATCGTTTACGGGATATAATTTCTAGTCCCTCTGCCTTTTGGGCTGTCTCCTTGCGTGCGTGGGTTTCCAAAAGCCCAACGACAACATCAATTCCTTCCTGTTTGAATGCGTGTCCCTCTTCCAGCATCCGGTAGGTTTTGCCTACTCCAGGAGCCATACCAATAAAGATTTTATGCTTACCCCGTCGTCGTGCTGGATAAAGCGAGTAACTTGCAGAATTTAAAGGCGCATTCCCAGCCGAACCAATATTAGTATTATCTGACATTTAGAGCACTCCTATTGCATGGGAAAACCATTATTGTCAATGCCCCATGCTTCATGCCCATTTACTGATTTTGCTGACGATTAATATCTTGCAAATCAAGAGCATAATTCAATCGGAGAACATTGACTCCCGGTTCGCCAAAAATCCATAAAAATCTGCCATCAGTATACTTATTAATTAAACGTAGGATCTCATCTTCTTTTACTCCCCGCGCACCAGCAACCCGCGTCAATTGCTGCCGTGCTGCTTTAAAGGAAATATGCGGGTCTAAACCAGAACCAGAAGTATAAATTGTATCAGCTATTGGTTGAAGATTTTCGTCTCGCAATTTATCTGCCTCTTCTAAAATCCGCTTCAGTAGTTCTGGATTGCTTGCAGCGAGATTACTAGCTCCAGATATGCCAGTTGGCTTGGCTTTTTTCCCTTGGCTATATCTAACAGTACTAGGACGAGAATGGAAATATTGGTCGGATGTAAACACCTGACCGATTAAAGCAGAACCAATTGGTTGATTATTTAGATTCCGCATGATACTGCCATTAGCTTGATAGGGCAAAAAAACTTGACCCACTACAAGGATTACCAAGGGATAGATGATTGCGGTCAACAACCAAAGCATTAGAGTTATAAAAATTGCTCTGATAGTTTCTCGAATAATAGCCATAAAAAGTTTTCCAATTGCGCCTAGAATTTAATTTTAATTTTTAATTCTTTTGTCCACTTAGCAGGAAATTACAAAATGCTTTAGCAATAGCATAAACAACTAGAGTAGTTACCACATTCAAGCACAGCAAGATAAAAATAGCGAGTGGTAGATGTTGTTTATGCCATTGCAACTAAACAAAGGATATCGCCAAAGCAGTGCTGAGTGAAAACGATGTTTATTCATATTCTTCTTGATTCCCATTGTCAACAGGTAAAAGTAAAAATGCTTATTATTTTACTTTGGTCAAGATGCGCTCGTTTCTCAACGTCTCTACTTTTGCTATCCTTAAGCCAAACCCACAAATGTAATCAGTACATCGATCAATTTAATGGCAATAAACGGTGCAATCACCCCACCTAAGCCATAAATTAAGATATTACGTTGGAGTAACTGATTAGCTCTCAGCGGTCTAAACCGGACACCCTTTAATGCTAAAGGAATCAAAGCAGGAATAATCAAAGCATTATAAATCAGCGCTGAGAGAACAGCAGATTTAGGGCTAGTCAAATTCATAATATTCAGGCTTTGTAGGTTAGCATCAACAAATATCACTGGGATAATTGCAAAGTATTTAGCAATATCATTAGCGATAGAAAATGTCGTTAATGCTCCGCGAGTAATCAACAATTGTTTACCAATACCAATGATATCGAGCAGCTTTGTGGGATCGGAGTCCAAATCAACCATGTTAGCGGCTTCTTTTGCTGCTTGCGTTCCTGTATTCATCGCCACGCCGACGTTAGCTTGGGCTAATGCTGGTGCATCGTTAGTTCCATCTCCCGTCATTGCGACCAGTTTGCCTGCGGCTTGTTCCTGTTTAATGATATCGATTTTGTCTTCTGGTGTGGCTTCGGCAATGAAGTCATCTACCCCGGCTTCTTTGGCAATGACAGAAGCGGTAATTCGGTTATCTCCAGTTAGCATGATGGTACGCACTCCCATTCGTCGCAGTGCAAGAAAGCGATCTCGGATACCAGGTTTAACTATATCTTTGAGATAAATAATCCCATAGATTTCGTTATCTAGGCTGACTGCTAGGGGTGTACCTCCCAGGCGAGAAACTCGTTCGTAGGTAGCATCCAATTCTGGGGTATCGCGTCCGTTGCGGGAACGGACAAATCCTTTAATAGCTTCTACTGCTCCCTTTCTGGCCTCATAACCACCAGGTAAATTCGTACCACTCATCCGGGTTTTAGCAGAAAAACTGACTGCTTCTGCCTGACTGGAGTCAAAATCAAACCGCGCGCCCAATTTTTCTGCCAATCGGACAATAGATTTACCTTCTGGTGTATTATCAAAGACACTAGCTGCCCAGGCAACATTAACAATTTCCGACATTGAATGACCGTTGAGAGGAATAAACTCTTCTGCCAGACGGTTGCCAAGGGTAATTGTACCTGTCTTGTCAAGAAGTAAAGTGTTGACATCACCACAGGCTTCCACTGCTCGTCCTGATGTGGCAATGACGTTAAATTGGGCAACTCGATCCATACCAGCAATACCGATGGTACTTAGTAAGCCGCCAATGGTGGTAGGAATTAAAGCTACTAATAGGGCAATTAAAATTGGGATACTGACTGGACTGTTGACATAGTAAGCAAGTGCAGGCAAGGTTACTACAACTAGCAAAAACACTAAGCTGAGAACTGCCAACAATACTGTTAGGGCAATTTCATTGGGTGTTTTGCTGCGTTCTGCCCCTTCTACCAAAGCAATCATTCGGTCAATAAAGCCTTTGCCTGGGTCAGTTGTGATCCGAATAATTAGTTCATCTGAGATAATCCGCGTCCCACCAGTGACGGAACTAGCAACATCGGAGCCTGATTCTTTTAATACTGGTGCAGATTCCCCAGTAATTGCCGATTCATCCACTGAGGCAACACCCATGATTACTTCGCCATCGGCGGGGATGATATCGCCAGCAATGACGTAGATGGTATCGCCCTGTTTGAGGCTGGTAGATGAAACTTCACTAATTGTGCCATCGGCAGCAAGTTTTTTCGCGATCGCCTCTAACTTTGTTAATCGCAAGGCATCGGCTTGGGCTTTACCCCGTCCTTCTGCCACTGCTTCGGCAAAATTGGCAAACCAAACTGTAAAGAATAAAATCCCCGACAACAAGGCGTTGAAAACTTGCGGGTTCTTTTGCAGGGCTGGGCCAAATAGGTTGGGATCAATCGTGAGCAATAGGATGATGATTGTCCCTACCCAAACCACAAAGATTACTGGATTTTTGATTGCATACTTAGGATTGAGCTTGACAAAAGCATCTCTAATTGCTCTTAGGTACAGCCACTGATTATTTGCCCTGGTCTTTTTACGTTTTTGGCGGCGATCGCCAGAACGAGAACTTGGGCGTCTAGCTTTGAAGTTAGTTGCCACTTGATTCATAAATAAAGTTAGCAGTGAGAAGTTAGGAGTTAGGAGTTATAGGAACTTCTAATAAAAAAATATCCAACCTGTAGAATGCATTAGTAACGCATCCTACGAAACCGGATAATTTATAAAATAACGGCAAGAGCCAGGAGGAAAGAAGTATGAATGAAAACTTTAGTTTTAAGTAATTACCCAGTTAAAAATCAGATATTGGTATGAGACGCGTAGTGCAAGATATAGCTGAGTGCTGTTAGCGAGGCGTTGAGCCAGTGCTGAGTATAAACCTAGTACAGGTTGGCAAAGATAAACCTACCATTCAAAACAGCCAGAAAGCCCAAAATTAAAACATGAGTGACTTTTGACTTCCGCCTTGCGGTACTAGTTGCTTCCAGGCTTTGAGCAATCAGCACTGTCCTAACATTTCTGACTACAGCTATATAACTTTTCTTGCTTGAATCTCCACTTTTAAGTCTGGGTTACTCCTTCCTTCTGCCTCCTGAATTACTTTTTGATATTTTCTTAATTTCAAACTTATAACTCATAACTTTTCTAACTGCCAGATGCTAGTTTCAAACCCTCGGCTATGGGGCCTAAAGCCAGAACGGGAAAGAAAGTTAATACTCCCAAAACCAGCGTTACTCCAGCCGCGATCCCAGTAAATACCAGAGAATCAGTTCTCAAAGTAGCAGGGGTTTCTTGTACTAGTTGTTTGCGAGACATCCCATCAGCTAGCAGCAGGATGGCAATCATCGGAATGTAGCGTCCTCCGATTAGGCTAACTAAAGTACTTAAGTTCCACCACAGGGTGTTATCTCCCAAGCCCTCTAAGCCCGAACCATTATTTGCTGCTGCTGAGGCATATTCATAAACTACTTGAGAAATACCGTGATAGCCAGAGTTGCTAATTCCAGATAGGGAGATGGGATAAGCCAAAGCGATCGCACTGGGAATCAAAACTAGAATTGGGTGAATCAACAGCACTACACTAGCGAGAACGATTTCCCTTTTTTCAATTTTGCGTCCGAAAAACTCTGGAGTACGTCCTGCCATTAGTCCAGTTAAGAAGACTGTGAGAATTAAGTAAATAAATAAGTAAGCTGTTCCAATTCCCTGACCACCCCAGATAACCTGGATAAATAAGTTAAAGAGAGTCGAAAATATTCCTTGCGGCATCAGAGAATCATGCATCCCATTTACAGCACCAGACATAGTAGCGGTAGTCATCACTGCCCAAAATGCTGTTTGTGCCCAACCAAATCGAACTTCTTTCCCCTCTAAATTGGGCTGTTCTAATCCAAAGGCGGTATTAACTAGGGGATTACCTTGCAGTTCTCCCACAGCTGTAACTCCTACCAGAACTATAAAAATTACAAACACCATCCAAAAAAGTAGCCAAGCTTGTTTGATGTTATTAGCAAATATACCGTAAGTATAAATCAAGGCTGCTGGAATAGAAATCATGGCGAGCATTTCTATCAAGTTAGAAGCGCCATTGGGATTTTCAAAGGGATGTGCTGAGTTGACGCCAAAAAAGCCGCCGCCGTTCTCACCCAAAAGTTTGATCATTTCAAAGGATGCCACCGGGCCTCTAGCCAGATATTGCGTCCCACCTTCTAAGGTTGTCACATCCATAGTATTAGCTAATGTTTGTGGTACACCTGCTACCAGCAAAGCGATCGCGCCAATAATCGAAATCGGCAGCAATATTCGCGTAATTCCACGCACAAGATCGACGTAAAAGTTTCCCAGTCTTCTACCCGTCAACCCGCGAATAAAGGCAATTCCCACGGCTAAACCGGTGGCTGCGGAGGTGAACATCAAAAAGCCTAAAGCTGCTACCTGGCTAAAATAGCTTAAGGTTGTCTCACCAGCATAGTGTTGTTGGTCGGTATTTGTTACAAATGAAATTGTTGTATGTAGCAATACATCCCAACTGATAGCACCGAAGCCGTTTGGATTCCAGGGTAAGAGTTTCTGAAAATATATCAGAAAATACACTGAAATAGCCATAATCGTGTTGCAAAAGATTACGGCCCGGATATACTGCCAACCCATCATGTCATCTTTTCTGCGAACACCCGCAAGTACGAACATAGTTCGCTCTATGGGGTTCATTAGAAAATCAAGCAGTGTTTTTTCTCCCAAAAAAACAGACGCTATGTATCTTCCGAATAGTGGAGTGATTGCTATGACAATACATAGCGTTAAGCCAATTTGCAAAAAACCTTGTCCCATATATTTTGCGCTAAATTAAATTTCAGTAGTAACAAGCCAATTCTTAAAAATAATAGATTAACTGTAGAACTATTTGATTTCAAGGGATTTGACTCAGCAGTACTGAGTCAAAAAAAGCTATAATCGCACTCAGCATCAAATCAGTTCCCACAAGTAAGTGCCTTGGTTGAGAGTAGGAAGATTCATAAGTACTAATTCTTACTTATTACTTTTTACTCAGTATTAGTTTAACGTCTCACTACGGCTAACATAACTCCTGAATATTTTCAGTTATGACTATTTTCCAGATAATTATTAAAATTTGAGTTAAGAATATTTAATTTTGAGTTTTAATTTATCTATCTTACTACTTAGGATTATTTTTTTATACAATACATTTTCCAAGTTTGCTACTTTCAAAGAATATAAATATCATAAAGTATTTTCTTAACGGGATTAGAGATTGGGAAGATAGTGGTAGAAACCTCGATGATTGTGAGCAACTACCTAGTTTCCACTCTCCAATCCTCCTTTTTGCATTTGGAGAATCATAATTTTCGGGTTAATTCTCAAGTTGGCAGTTGCAGGTATAGATTCCAGATAGATCGTAATTGGTGAATTAAATAGTTATCCAGATTGGATAATCACAATTTTTTAGTAAATCATAAATGATGATGTTAAGTCGATTATTGACTATGAAAAAAGCGATAAATGAGCATCGAAAGATCTATGGGCTAATAGCGATCGCCTTTGCAATCGTAATCATCCTGGAATATTTGACACCCCCTGAATACGTATTTGGCTACCTCTACACGGGGACGATTTTGTTAGCAGATTCTCGATTGAATCGGGGAGCAGTTTTGGGGATCACTCTTGCAGCGACAGGATTAACACTGTTGAATTTGTTTGTCCCCGGAGGAGAAATGATTAATTCTCCAACCTTGGCAAATAGGTTGATTGCAGTGTTGGCGTTGTTGGTAACAGGTTGGTTAAGCGATCGCAATCACCGCAATGAAGAAGCGATCGCTTATACTCAAGCACAATTACGCTCCCAAGAACAACTAGCTATCATGCGTGAAGATTTTGTTTCTACCCTAACGCATGATTTAAAAACACCCCTATTAGGAGCAATTGAAACGCTGAAATATTTTCAAAATGAGCAATTTGGTGAAATCACGCCCATGCAAGCAAAAGTCTTACAAACAATGGCTCGTAGTCATCAGAGTACATTGCAATTAGTCCAAACACTTTTAGATGTGTACCGCAATGATGCCGAAGGACTGAAACTAGAGATATCACCAGTTAACTTGGTAACAGTGGCAGAAGAGATCGTTGCTACCTTGACTGAACTAGCGAAAACACGTCAAGTTTATATTTCTCTGCATTATGGCGAATCAGATTTTCGCAGCTTTCTTTGGGTAAATGGCGATTCTTTGCAACTTGGGCGAGTTTTCAGCAATCTCCTAAGTAATGGCATTAACCATACCCCTCGTGGGGGTAAAGTGGAAGTAGTATTTGAAGGTTATTCTAGCGATCAAGTGGTAAAAATACTCGATACTGGTTCCGGCATTACCGAAAAAGAGTTACCTCACTTATTTGAGAGATTTTATCAAGGAAATAGCGATCGCCACGTCTTTGGCTCTGGGCTAGGACTTTATTTGACCAGGCAAATTATTACTGCTCATGGGGGTACAATTTGGGCAGAGAATCGCTCACCACGCGGCGCACTGTTTGGTTTCCGACTTCCAGCTTGTCCACCACCAGGGAGTTGAAGAAGCAGGGAGAAATCAATTCAAAATTCAAAATTCAAAATTCAAAATTCAAAATTGAAGATTCAATGCCCAATGCCCAATCCCTAATGACAAATGACAAAAATCTTACTAGTTGAAGATGATGAATTGTTTCGGCTTGGTCTGCGGATGCGGTTGCAACAAGAAACCAGTTTGGAGATTGTTGCAGAAGCAGAAGATGGGGAACAAGCTGTAGAATTAGCAAATCACTATCCTCTGGATTTGGTCTTGCTGGATATAGGTTTACCGGGAATTGGCGGGATTGAGGCTTGTCGCCAAATCAAGCAGAAGCACCCGAATTTACCAATTCTCGTTTTAACGTCTCGTTCTGAAAAACCCTTGATTTCGCGGTTAATTGCCGCCGGAGCGCAAGGTTACTGCTTGAAAGGTATTCCGGCTGAGTCTTTGATATTAGCAGTGCGATCGGTTGCTGCGGGCGCTTCTTGGTGGGATCAAACGGCAACAACTGAAATTAAAGCCGCTTTTGAGGGCAATTCGATGGCGGTGCAGTCTGCAAAAACTGAGGAATCTTTAGAAAATCCTTTAACGAAGCGGGAGCAAGAAATTTTGGCACTGGTAGCAGCTGGCAAAAGCAATCAAGAAATTGCTGAAATTCTCTACATTGCCCCTGGTACAGTGCGGGTTCATGTCCATGCTATTTTACAGAAACTAGAAGTACGCGATCGCACTCAAGCCGCAGTCTTTGCTATCCAAAAAGGATTGGTAGCACCAGAATTGTTGATTAATTAGATTGATTGGTCATTTGTCATTTGTCAGGAATTATTACTCTTTCCTGCTTCCCCTGCTTCCCCTGCCTCCCCTGCTTCTCTGCTTTCCATCTCCCTAATCCCCAGTCCCAATCCCTTTTCCGATTTTGAAAATTGCGATGAGATATCAGGTTGCTCTACGGGAATTTCGAGCACAAACTCTGCTCCTTTGCCAGCAGATGAGGTACAACTAATATTTCCTCGGTGTTTTTGGACAATAATCTGATAGCTAATAGATAATCCTAACCCACTACCTTTGCCTACAGGTTTTGTTGTAAAGAATGGATCAAATAAACGCGATCGTAACGACTCTTCAATACCAAGACCATTATCAGCGATCGCAATTTTGACTAGATTTAAGTCTGTCATCTCTGTATGAATCCGAATTTGGGGAGTAGGGAGTAGGGAGTAGGGAGTAGAAGATTGATTCCCCATTCCCTCTTCTGGAAATTGATTCCTCACTCCCTCTTCTATTGCATCAATAGCATTATTCAACAGATGCATAAATACTTGATTTAGTTCACTCGCATAACAAGTGACTAGGGGCAAGTTCCCATAATCTTTCACTACAACAATTGCTGGTCGGTCTGCTGCTTCTCTAAGCCGATATTGTAACATCACCAAAGTATTTTCGATGTCTTCATGGATATTTACCCGTTTCATCTCTGCTTCATCATGCCGAGAAAAATGTTGTAGTGCCAGTACAATTTCCCGAATGCGATCGGAGCCTCTATACATTGCACCTATCAGGTTTTGTAGATCCTTAATGATAAAATTCAGGTCTAAATCTTTGGCTGTTTGCTGAATTTTTGGCGTGGGTTTGGAATATTCCTGCTGATAGACCTCAATCATATTTACTAGGTCTTCCACATATTGACCAGCATATTGGAGATTTCCATAAATAAAACTGATCGGGTTATTAATCTCATGAGCCAGCCCAGCTACTAACTGTCCCAGTGCCACCATCTTTTCGTTTTGAATTTGTTGAACTTGAGAGGCTTTCAAGTTGTCAAGAGCCTGTTGGAGTAAAAAGTTTTTTTCTTGCAGTTTAACTTGGAGCAAGCGTAAATTAATCTGATTTTCAATTCGCAACACCACTTCTGCACCATGAAAAGGTTTTGCAATATAATCTACACCACCAACATCAAATGCCTTTACCTTATCTACAACATCATCCAGGGCACTAATAAAAATTACTGGGACTTCACTAGTTTTTTCGTCAGCTTTTAGTTGTTGACAAACTTGGTAGCCATCCATATCTGGCATATTGATATCTAGCAAAATCACATCGGGCAAAACCATTTGACATGCAGTCAGTGCCATTTTACCGTTTAAGGCTTTGCGAACTTCAAAACCTTGTGCAGTCAGCATCGCCGATAAAAGCCGCAAATTATCTGGGGTATCATCGACCACCAAAATATTTCTTTTCTGATGGTTAGTTTGATTAAAATGCATTATTGATCAAAAGTTATGCGTATAATTATTGAGGATAGTAAATTCTTCTTTAAAATCACCCTAAAATTTGTAGACCGATTTCACCAAAATACTCATATTTATAGTTTAACTCTCACATGGCTGGAGAGTTTTGCAGATTATCGAAGCTATTGGGCAGTTATCACCTTTGGCAACCTGATGAACTGCTGTAAAGATTATAGTAGATAGCACTCACAGATTATCTAGCCGAGGATCAACAATGAAATTTTTCCCAAATGCTACTTAATAACTACCATTGAGGTGCTGAGGTAAGCAACTCAAGAGCCAGTTGTTGTTTTATAGGTTTAGAAAATAAATATCCTTGAGCAAAATTACAGTTTAAACTTCTCAATTGGGTTAACTGTTCTTGTGTTTCGACACCTTCGGCGATCGCACTCATCCCCATTGAGTTGGCAATGCCAATCATTGCTGGTACTAATCCCATATTTTCTTTGTTCTCCTGCATCCGTTTGACGAAGGATTTATCAATTTTGAGTGCATTTAAAGGAAAGCTGTGCAGGTAACTTAAAGAGGAAAATCCTGTACCAAAGTCATCCATAATCAACTTGATTTTTCGCTGCTTTAGTTGTTGAAGAATTATTTTTATTGCATCTGTATTTTCCATAATTACACTTTCGGTAATTTCTAATTCTAAATATGCCGGATTTATTTTATTCTCATAAATTATTCGGTCAATTTGTTCTACAAAATTCGGCTGTAAAAATAATCTTGCACTCAAATTGACACTCATAGTTAAAGGTTCTGGTGTCACTGGATAATGTTGCCAGATGCTTAATTGATGGCAAGCTGACTGTAATACCCAAGTATTGATGGCATTAATTAAACCCGTTTCTTCGGCCACAGGAATAAATTCTATAGGAAAAACCAAACCACGAATCGGATGTTGCCAGCGCACCAAGGCTTCAAATCCAGAAATTCTGCCTGTAGCCAGAGAAATAATTGGCTGATAGTAAACGAGGAATTCTCGCCTTTCAATAGCCCTCCGCAGGTCATTTTCTAACTCTAAAAGCTGAATAGCTTCCTGATGCATCACTGGATTAAAAACGTGATATTTGGCTCTTCCTTGAGCCTTAGCCCGATACATTGCCGTATCAGCATCCCGCAGCAAATACTCTGGACGATCGTAATCTTTATTGCCCCAACTAATACCAATACTGGCATTCATAAATACTTCATATCTTGACAATTGAAAAGCAAGTGATAACTGTTGCAAAATCCTTTCGGCAACTTGGATTGCTATATTGATATCTGTGATATTTTCTAAAAGAATTCCAAATTCGTCTCCGCCCAATCGTGCTAAAGTATCGACAGGGATGAGACATGCTTGTAAGCGGTGAGCAATAGCTATCAGCAATTCATCTCCCACCGGATGACCAAGGGAATCGTTGATAACTTTGAAGCGATCGCAGTCCAAAAAAAGTACCGCAAACTGATAACTAGATTCTTGCTTCGCCCGATTAAGAGCATTTTCTAATCGCCTAATAAACAAAACTCGGTTTGCTAATCCAGTCAGGGAATCATGCAGTGCTATATCTAGCAGTTGACTTTGCAATTGCTGGCGGGAATCGATTTCTTGCTGGAGTCTTTGGAGAGTATTTTCTAGCTCACTAGTCCGCTGTTTTACCCGATCTTCAAGTTCAACATTTAGTTTCAATATTTCTAATCGCGCTGATCTTAATGCCAATTGATTTTGCACGCGTACTAAAACTTCTTGAAACTCAAAAGGTTTGGTAATGTAGTCTACACCACCGACTTTAAAAGCTTTAACTTTGTCAAAAACATCATCTAAAGCACTAATAAAAATTATTGGAATATCGGCTGTTAGCTCCCAAGCTTTAAAGGTCTGGCAAATTTCATACCCATCTACTTCTGGCATCATGATATCGAGTAGAATCAAATCAGGTAATAATGTTTGAGTTGCTGTCAATGCCATTTGCCAGTTCAAAGCTTTACGAACGTTATACCCTTCCCTTGTCAATATGGAGGATAAAACCCGGAGGTTATCCGCCATATCATCAACGATCAAAATATCTTTTTTATTAGGGTCTAAATGCTCGTAATTCATTCTAAGTTTGTTGTAGTCAATTCCATGATTTTCTCAAACTGGTAGTTATTTGCTAAATCCCTGAGAACTTGGAAAACTTGAGCATTATCTGATGGAATTTGCTTGAGTAACTCTAAAATCAGTTCATCGCTACAGCTGGCTGCGGCATAGTGAATCTGTTGGAGCCACTCAGGTGACATTTGTGATAAATGCCCCAAGAGTTCGGCAACACTGACAAAAATCTGTGTAGCTTGATCGCCAACTACTGTGTTTGTAGTTTCTACTTGATTGGTATATTTTAAACCCAGATGTTTGCTCAGTTTTTCCAATAATACTTCCTGTTTGAATGGCTTGCGAATAAAATCATCACAGCCAATGGACAAAATTTTCTGGCGTTCTTCTTCAAAAGCGCTAGCAGTTAGGGCAATAATGATTGTATTTGTATTGGAGCTATCCGGCATTGTTCTAGAGAAGTCGTAAGGGGGAGCCAAGGCTGTTGGCATCCGCGATCGCAAAGTGGACGCACCAGAAGCATCATTTTCCATAACATTAATTGTTTCTGGTGTGTAAGACTCTTTGCGTACAATTTTCAGAACCTCACCCTCGACTGAATCGGTTAACTCTTCTGCAAGGTACTGGCTCCTTGATGACACCAGTTGTTTCAATTTTGGGAACCTCCGCGACGTATTGGCTGTCCCATGCCCAATTTCTCTAGCTTTAATAATTCTTGTGGCTTCGTAACCGTCCATGACTGGCATTCGCATATCCATAAAAATCAGGTGTGGTTGCCAAGATTCCCAATTAGTGATCGCTTCACTACCATCTGTAGCTTCGTTAACTTCAAAGCCTAGAGATGTGAGAATTTTAACTAGCAACAATCGGCTTTCTTTGGAGTCATCAACTACTAGAATGCGGTATACTTTTTCACTAGGTGCTAAAGCTTTAATTTGTGATTTAATTTGGTTTATGGGGATTTCTCTGGGGCAAGTTAGAGCAATCTGAACATTAAAAGCAAATGTACTACCGATACCAGGCATCGTGCTGACAGTAATATCTCCTCCCATCAGTTGCACGTATTTACGGCTAATCGCTAAACCCAGTCCCGTCCCTTGTTGGAATTTTCTGCCGATTTCGGTTTGTTCAAAAGCCTCAAACAGCAAGTCAAGTTCTTGTGGAGCAATACCACAGCCAGTATCTTGTACCTCAAAAAAAAGAACAGAGGGATAAGAAAGATTTTGCTCCCCTGCTTTCCTGCTCTCCCGCTTACCAGCCCCTAGTCTCACCCGTAGCGTCACCCTCCCTTGATCGGTAAATTTGATCGCATTTCCCAAAAGGTTGAGCAATACTTGACACAGTTTATTTTCATCCGTTTCTATGTATTTAGGAATATCTGGCGGATATTCAAACAGTAATTCTAAATTTTTAGATACAGCACGCAAGTGCAACATCTCTTCTAAGTTCTTCAACAAATGAATTAAGTCAAAGCTGCTACAATTTAATGTGATTTTGCCAGCTTCGATTTTAGACATTTCTAGAATGTCGTTAATTAATTTGAGTAGATGTTCGCCAGCACGATTAATTATTGCCAAGTTTTCTTGATGTTCGCTAGATAGCGAATAATCTCGACTCATGACTTGGGTGAAACCAAGGATGGCATTGAGTGGGGTACGCAGTTCGTGGCTCATGTTAGCAAGAAATTCGCTTTTGGCAAGGTTGGCGGCATCACTTCGCGCCGCTTCCCGAACAGCTGCTTGTTGTTCCTGTGCAGCGATTTTTTGCGATTGAATCAGTTCTTCTTGGGTGGTTTGCAGTTGCTCAATAACTTGCTGGAACTCTTCAGTGCGCTTTTTTACTTGAGCCTCTAAGGTGCGATTGTATTCCGCTAATAACTTTTCTGTTTGTTTGCGTTGGGTAATATCAAAAAATGTGGCGCTCGCAAAAGCCACATTCCCTGATTCATCATAAATTGGCTTTCCTAAAACCTCAATGCGAGTAATCTTGCCACAACAGCGAATTTCCATATCATCAACTCTGGTGCTTTCCCCAAGCAATGCTCTCAAAATCGGTAAGCGATCGCTGGGGTAAAGTTGATTTGTCCCGGCAAGGTAAGCTTGATATACCTCTGACAATTTTTCGGTGCTAACTTCTGCGATCGCTCCTTGACCAAGAATTTGCTGCCCAATCTGATTTGTATAATAAGGTTCACCTTCAGCATCGATGATAAATACACCTACCGGCATGGCTTCTAAAAATTGAGTTAGCTGACTGTGATTATGAGATAGTGCCTCATTTAAAACTTGCATTTGGGCATTCTTGGCTTCTAAAGCACTAAAAGATGCCTGGAGTTGCTTTGCCATAGTTTCAAATGATTTGGCTAGTTCTCCCATCTCATCGGAACGCTGAATATCTGGTGTTTCCTCCCATTCACCTTGAGCAATTTTCTTCGCCGATCTGTTTAATTGCAAAATCGGCTTAATTATCCAACGAGCAGTCAAAATCCCAATTCTCGTAGCCACTAAAAAAGCAACCATGCACAGCAAAATAGTGATGCGGGTGTTGGCATTAATTTGCTCCATAAATTCGCCTTCGGGAATCACCGCCACAATTAGCCAATCTAAACCCAGTTCGTCCTTCCAGCTTTTTATCTGTACAAAATAACGCATTCCATCGGCGGTAAAACTTAGCTGTTGCTTCCCCACAACAAACTTAAGACTGCCAAAGCGTTCGATCAAAGACTGTGTTGTGAGTTTAATTAAAGGATTTTGACTATCTAATGCTGATAGACGTTTTCCTTTACCATTAACGATCGTATATGGTGGCTCGCTAGTAGAAGAAGCCACTATTAACCCAGAACGCTCTAAAATAAAAGTTTTACCAGACTCTTTGACTTTTAACTTAGCTAAAAACTTGCCGATTTGTGACAACAGCAAATCAACACTAATTACCCCAACGAATTTGTGATTTTTATTGTAAACAGGATAGCTGGAAGATATGGATAAAATTTCTGGTTTATCTTCCCATTGATAAATTTGACTCCAAACTCGTTTGCCTATCTTGACTGGATCTGTATACCAAGCTTCTACACGAGGATCGTAATTTTTGACTTCCTGTAAATAGCGGCGATTTCCTTGGTTATCTGTAGGATAAACATAAAGTTTGCCTATACTATGCTTTTCACTAACTTCATTAATTAAGAGCTGGCCATTATCTAGACGTTCAACACCGATAAATTCACCTTTGGGATTGGCAAAGCTGTTGTAGCCAACATTGAAAACCTGCATTTGTTTCCAAAAGTAATTGCCGGTGGTTTGAAAGTCGGAAAGGTTGAGCAAACCTAGCTCAATCGCATCTAAGTTGATTTGATTGATTTGCTTTGGGGTTGTTAAATAGTTATCAAGATGCTGTTCAATGCGATCGCAGATTTCATTTTCTAATTGAGTAGCAAGCTCCCTTACCGCTTTTTGACCGTTTTGATACGAAAGATAGCCCACAAGTCCCACCGCACCACAAATTTGCAAGATAAAGGGCACAATCAGAACATATCTCAGGGGCATCTTGGCATAAACTTTGCCAACTAAGCGATTAAATGATTTGACGGGCTGAAGTTTGGATAACATTGTAGTTTTATTCTTCCCCAGCATCTACTAGATGCATTTTGCCGTGCCAGCTACATTTTATATAAGTACAATTACGGCATACATTGCTCTTTATGAAAATTTTATATTTTTAGTATAAAATATTACTAATTACTTGTAATTGTTTGACTGGCTGACTTCCTCCAACGCCTAATTTTCAAACTTTGCACAGGATTAGTCCATTATAGAAATCGCCTATGTGGGTATGCCATCGCACCTGAATTTGCTCAGTTTTATCTAGCAATATTTCAACAAATTTTCTCAGATGAACTGAAATTTAACCAATAAACTCCAGTATGACATTCTAAAATTCAGGTCGCCATTAGCACCCAATTCTAAATTTAATTTTTAATTGCTAATGTCTTGATTTTTTGGTCTGGAAACCTCTAGACTTGTACAAAAACTTATATTTAACTACAACAATTTTAGAATTGTCATGCAAATACATAGCATATACAAAAAAATCCAAAAAAGTTTACTTTGGATTTTTTATATTTGACGAAATGTTAACTTTGTTGTACAAGTATGTCAACTTCATCACCGATTTGTAAAATTTTTCCGGCTGATGATGGGGGTAGTTGAGTATTGATACTCAATCTATAAAAATGATTAAAAGACGATAAAGCAACCCAATTTGGCAGAGTTGCTTGTCGCTGGGTTGTAAAGATTTTTTGAAAGTTTGGGTAAGCTTCCCCTAAGTAAGAATTGCGTGTTGGGACTATACAACGCTGACATGGGTTAACCCCAAAAAAGTGTACATCTCCCACTTGAAAAGAGACTAAATCACCTTGTTCACTAAATAGCCGATCTTCCCAAAATGCTGGTACACCACCAATCTCGATGTTGGCACGCATCCGACGGCGCATTTCATCTACATTTAAACCAGGAAACCAAGAAGCTACCTCTGCCAATGTGGCCGTACTAATTACCGTTGGGCCAAGTGAGTGTGTATCGTCAGGAAAACCCATCAAAGAGTTTTGTCGCAATGTGACAGTAAACTCAAAATAATCACTCAAAGTTGCTTCTAATGCTTGCCGTTCCTCATCCAGATGAAAAATTTGTTGTAAGTTGTCATCAGGGATTTGCAACGAGATAGTTCTATTTAAGAGTGCAAATTGTGCTCTTAGTAAATGGATTTTAGCATGACGCTTGCCATTGACAAATCTACCTTGTTCGTCAAAAATGGCAAACTCGCGGTCATACTGTAGTGCGCCACTGGCAATAACTCTAGCGTTCTCAACTTCAACACCATCCAGTGATTTAACTGGATACAGTAAAATCTTAGCTAGGTAAGGCGTCACGTCGCTTCGCTCCGAATTCAAAATTCAAAATTCAAAATTCTTGCATTATTGATTGACCCCCATAAATAGATTTAGCGCAAAGTCGAGCCAGTCGCACAGTCAGGGTTTCCCGACTTGGGCTTTCCTCCACCGGAAAGCGCAGCCCGCCGCAGGCATCAGACGGCAGTTCCTTTAAGCGGGGGAACCCCGCCAACAGACTGCCTCAACTTTGTAAGAGAGGGGCTTGTATCCTTTTCGTTTTCGATCATAGCAATATTTGGATTTGAGATTTGGCGAAAAATCGCAGCGTCTTTTCTTAGCGTTTGGCTTTGCCAATGCTAAGAGCGAACTGAACTTTTCAAGACGTATTTTGGATTTTAGATTGGTGATTTGGTAGTTCCCAATCTAAAATCTAAAATTCTTTTGTTAATCAGCTATTTGAGCAATATTATTTGTTAATTATGGATATATTGGCGATTTATCGATTCCGCCAATATGATTTAAAGGCCAGAAACGAACAACAGCACGTCCAATAATGTTCTGGCGCGGGACAACACCCCAGCAGCGGCTATCATAACTACTGTTACGATTATCACCCAGTACTAAATATGAATCGGCTGGTATAGTCTGGGGTTTGGCTAAAAAAGGTGGCTGTGGCCCTGATTGGCAAACATCAATAACTGTAGTCTGCCCAGAACTGAGGTAATTGGCTTCTGGTAGAGATTTGTTGTTGATATAGACTTTGCCATCCTTAAGTTGTATTTTTTCTCCAGGTAAGGCAATTATACGTTTAATAAAAGCATCTTGATATTGTTCTTTTTGTAGCTCTTTAGTCGGTGAAAATACTACTATATCTCCCCGCTGCGGCTCAGCAAATTTATACTTCAATTTATCGACAATAATTTTGTCTGCCTCCCACTGGTTTGGCGTACCATGCAGAGTCGGTTCCATTGAGCCAGAAGGAATCCAACGTGCTTCAGCAACAAAGGTACGAATTCCCAGAGCTAAAACAATGCTCAATACAATTGTTCTACCTAGCTCTGCGATCCAAGAATTATCGGGTTGTTGACTAGAGTTGTTATCAGACACTTGATTATGCATGAAATTACTTAACTTAACGAAAGATGTAGGTAATTAACTCGCCTAGTGAGACTTTATCTGTTAATCTTAACGGGAAAATTTTAATTTCCTAGTTATGTTTGCATCTTGACTACCAATTTTAGATTGTGGATTGTGAAGGAGGCAGGAGGCAGGGGGCAGGAGGTTTGAATTTAGATAAGGCTTCTATATGAGACCCTCTCGCGTTCAACCCTATCTAATTACAGTCCACCAATTCGGAGATTTTGTGGGGGACTTAAACTCTTGTTGCCTCTCTTGTTAAAAATAAACTTTTTTTTAAGGCGCGGCAAAAATTGATTACTCTGATCGCGAATAAGTTTAACCTAAAAGCATGGTTCTCTGTAATACATAGCTCCCTGTCTAAACTTGGTTATTCTTATGTCATCTCCAAAAATGTTGCTGATTCGCCGCGCTCGCATAATCTTACCCGATAGTGAACTGATGGTTGGGGATGTGTTGACGCGCGATCGCCAAATAGTCGAAGTTGCGCCGGAAATCTCCCAAACAGCACTAGCCACTGAAATTGACGCAGAAGGCTTAACTTTGTTGCCAGGAGTTATCGATCCGCAGGTGCATTTCCGGGAACCTGGACTAGAACACAAGGAAGATTTATTCACTGCCAGTTGTGCCTGTGCTAAAGGGGGAGTCACTTCCTTTTTAGAAATGCCCAATACGCGCCCCCTAACAACGGCACAACAGGCTTTAGACGACAAGCTAGAACGAGCCTCACACAAGTCCTTAGTTAATTATGGCTTTTTTATTGGGGCAACAGCAGAGAATTTACCAGATTTGCTTTTAGCAAAGCCAACACCGGGAATTAAGATTTTCATGGGGTCGATGCATGGTCAGTTGTTAGTTGATGGCGAAACAGCATTGGAGGCGATATTTGCCAAAGGCAATCGCTTGATTGCCGTTCATGCCGAAGACCAAGCTAGAATCAACCAACGCCGCCAACAATTTACTAATATTCACGATCCAGCCGTTCACTCGCAAATTCAAGACGATCAAGCGGCTTTGCTTGCAACCCAACTAGCATTAAAACTTTCTCAAAAATATCAACGTCGGTTACATATTCTTCACATGTCAACAGCGCTGGAAGCAGATTTGCTGCGTCAGGAGAAACCGAGTTGGGTGACAGCAGAGGTGACACCACAGCATTTGTTATTAAATACTAGTGCCTATAAACAGATTGGCACATTAGCACAGATGAATCCACCTTTGCGATCGCCCCACGATAACGAAGTTCTCTGGCAAGCTTTGCGCGATGGCGTGATTGATTTCATCGCTACAGATCACGCACCGCACACCTTAGAAGAAAAAGCTCAAGAATACCCCAATAGTCCTTCGGGAATGCCTGGTGTAGAAACTTCCCTTGCTTTGATGTTAACTGCGGCAATGGAGGGAAAGTGTACTGTGGCTCAAGTTGTGAATTGGATGTCTAAAGCTGTAGCTGTGGCTTATGGTATTCCGAATAAGGGAGCGATCGCACCTGGTTATGATGCCGATTTGGTGCTTGTAGATTTAAACACATACCGCCCAGTCCGGCGCGAGGAACTTTTAACCAAATGCCATTGGAGTCCTTTTGAAGGCTGGAACCTGACTGGCTGGGCTACAACTACTATTGTCGGCGGTGAAATAGTTTATGATAAAGGCCAGGTAAATACGCAAGTGCGGGGTCAAGCTTTAACTTTCTTATAGCAAATATTTATTTAACCTTACTAAAAAAATCTTCAATAACTACTCCATTTTTGCTATCAGATTATTTATTTAGATCGCGTCTTTGTGATAAATCACCATCAAGACGAAAGACTGATTATTGTACAGACGGCGATTCATCGCGTCTCTTGCCTTAACCGAACAGTATTGAGGGAGGCAGAGCCTCTAGGACGGCATTCCCAGTCTTCGACTAGCAACGAGATAATATCTAAAAGCTGGTTCTAGGCTGGCTTTCACCTTAAGTTGACACTACTGCTACGCGTACCCCTTATGGACAGGGCTATTTCATTCTAAAAAGTTCTTTAAGTGTGTCTAATCCAAAAGAACAACATAATTGCTGGGTGGGAATCAGAATATGGATTATCATTTTCTACTTGATACGAGCCTTTGAGGACTTTCCCATCCATAGCAACAGTTTCTCCAGGAACTGATTTAATGTCAAAGAAATTCGCAAGGCATACTGAGTATTACTTATAACTTAGTGTAATCAAGTACGACGCACTGTCCTGTAAGAAGGTAGCCTATTTTTTGAGGGTATAAAAAGGCCAATTAACTGCTCGCGGTAGCTTGAAATCCAATCTCCAATTGCTAAAAATCCTTTATTTCCTGCGGCGATCGCCAGTGTGAAGAGTGCCAGACATAATGCAATACGGTTCAGTTAAGAAATTTATTCGTTGAGGCACGCAGGGGGAGCAGGGGATGCAGGGGAAGCAGGGGGGAGAAAAAAGCTTATCTGAACCGTATTGAGACATAATGGAAGATTATGTCGCTGTCCGGCGCGACGGCGGAGGTCTTTTATATCTGCAAAAGCTTTTATAATTTCGATTTCATACACAGTAGTAGATGCTTTAAGTATAATTTGCGCTGCATTTTACCATATTGCACTTTATTTTAGAATGAAATAGCCCTGGTACAGTAAGTGTCCCAAACTATGCAGTCAAAATCAAACTTGATTGTAAAACTTTGGGGGAGTTAGATGCTGATTCTCTCAAGCATTTGAAGGCTTTTAACTATATCAAAGATGGCAATCAGCTAAACCTAAAGCTAATGACTATAACAGAGAGCAACGAAAATGCGTTTGCGATCGCTGCCAGATAGACCAAAGTATCTCAAACCGACAGAGCCGTTAATCACAAAGCAACCCGCGGTAGTATCCCTGATGCCATCAAAAGAAATTGCGCTCGCAGGCAAGCCCATTCCTATGAACTATCTGTTAATGATGTATGACCAAGCCAATCCTCTGCCCGTCAATTTAGGAATTTTTAATTGAAAATTTGTCTTTGTCTTTGAAAGTCGGACAAACGATAATTTACTTGTTTGACTATGGAGATAGTTGGCAGTTTAAGGTGCAATTAGAAAGGATTGAGTCAGACAATATAGAAATTAAAGAATCAACAGTTTTATCTAGTCATGGAACTGCACCTGAACAATATTCAAATTGGGACGATGAAGAATGGGATGACAATGATGAAGAAACAGAGAATGAAAAATAATACAATATTTTAGCAGTATAAATATTAGATAAGGAAGGAGTTAATAATGAGAACATGGGTTAACGAGCCACATTCAGGAGGGGTAAAGATTCCTGAAAAAGTTAAACAGAGGACTAAACAACGAATATTAGCTTATGCAGAACAGCATTATGCTGGAAAATACATACGTATTGATATGCGTTTTAAAGGACACTTCTGTTACATAGATGCTTATAAAGAACCATTTATCCCAGACAATTATGACCCATCGATATTTAAAGTAACGCGTGAAGAATATTTAGAAAGAGCTAGAAATACCCCAATTCATCTTTGTCGATTGCGCTATAAGGGCAATGAAGAGAAATGGACAAAAGCTTTTTATACTTATAGTAATGAAAGATATGAACCTAGCATATTTAATAATGGCACTTTTTATGGAACGCCAGAAGAAGCATTTCAGAGTTCAGCAATATATTTAGATTAAAGCTACAGTCATTAAGATGCATTTGACCTGTACATCCTGTTGCTTTGCAGCTTCAGTAGTAGCAGAACTAAAGTATTCAAAGGCTTTATCACTTTTGACCTTCGCTGTGTTATACTCGCACTCTCTCACGACGAGCGATCGCTGAAAAATCTCGTACTGTTAGGCTACCAATTCACGTTAACGAAAAGCTCAATCAAATTAATAAGGCACAGCGGGAGTTGTTTCAAATGCTTGGTCGTCGTGCTACTGTTACGGAAATTGCTCAGAAATTGGACATACAGCCAAGCCAGATTCGAGAATATCTCAGTGCTGCTAGTGGGACAGTTTCTTTAGATTTGAAGGTGGGTGACAATCAAGATACAGAACTGAGCGAACTTCTAGCCTCGGAGAGTATTTCACCAAATGAACTCATTACTCAAGAAATGTTACGGCAAGACTTGAGTGATTTGTTGGCATCACTCAAACCAGTGCAACGTGAAGTATTAATTTTGCGCTTTGGGCTGTTGGATAATCAACAACGAAGTTTGGCCCAGATTGGAGAGAAGCTCAATGTCAGTCGAGAGCGAGTTCGTCAAATTCAGCAGCAAGCAATGACTGCTCTGCGCCGTCAACAACCGTCCATTGGACAGTATCTCACTTCTTGAAGGAGTGATTGCTCGTGTTGAAGAGGCATTGCAGGATGGATGGTGTGAAAATCCCACGGGGCTGTTGATTAATTGGAAGGATTAGCGATCGCATCATTGTTCAACACCAAATTTTACGTTATTCAGTAAAATCAATGCTTTCGCGCAGCCATGAGGCGCTCCCAGTTGCAGTGAGCGACTTTCTCGCGTTCTTCGCTGTTGAGCGATGAATTCTCTAAATAGGATCTAGCAACGTCAGGCTCGAACACATACGGATAGTCCATCGCGAAAAGGATGCGATCAATTCCAATCACCTGCTTCGCCCACTCCAGGTAGGTTTGGCTAAAGATACTGATCGCGCTCTTGATGGCAAGCGACATTTGTGAACGATTCTGAAAAGCGCTTGAACACCGCAGATGACTCTAGGTTTCAAGTAACTCTGGCACGAAGATGTCCTCACACGTTAACCGCCGCTGCGAGAGACCTTGTTCAAAGTGATAGCGCAAGAAAGTGTCGATCGCTTTGCGATTCGCTGCAACGCCATATTTCCACCAATCGTCCCCTAACACTTGGCGGTCTTCGTCGAGTAGTTGACTCAACCACGGAATCATCGTGCCCATGTTGTTAAAAATCATCCCCGTCCGATACTGCTCTATTGCAGCGTCTTTTGCGTCGCAGAAGCCTCGATAAATGACCTGTGCAAGCCCTGGATGCTGCACGAGAACATCCCTACGAATGACCACAGTATGCATGATCGGAAATATGCCAGTTCGTTTGTAGTACTCGCGTTCAACCGACTTGTAGTCGGGGAACAGTCGTGCCACCTGCGGTGCCTTGTCCAGCACACACTTAGGCACATCGGCTGCAATCAGCGCGTCGATTTCTCCGGTTTGAAGCATTTCTCCCAACTCTTTGCCTTCTGGAACCATCGATACATCAACGTTCGCAGGATGCGGTCGCGGGATGAAGTCGATCGGGGACATAGGAAAATCCAGTCCCCCGACAATCCAACGGCACTGATCCGGCGTCACGCCATACTCGTCCGACAGAATGCCTTTGGGCCACACGCCTGCATCGTGACCATATACCGCGAATTCTCCAATGGTCTTGCCTGCGAAATCTTGGGGTTTCTTGATGCCGCTCGACGTGTTCACGAAGATTGCCGAGTGTCGAAAACAGCGATTGGGGAACACCGGAAGTGCAATAAACGGCGGTTCGTCGAAGTCGAGAGTGCGTAGATAATATGTTAGACCTAGTTCTGAGACATCAAACTCGTGCTGCCGGATCATCCGCTCAAAGATCTCTGAGACAATGGGGGTACTCGAAAAGCTGGCATCAACCCCGTCGAACTTGACAGTGCCATCAGTTAAGGGGCGCGTACGATCGTAGTTCCAGAAAGCAATTTTCAGCCTAAGATTGCTCATTGCGTAGGTTCCTCTAGCATATAGTCTTCGGTTTCAAACTTGGCAGAACTCGCCAAAGCAGTAGACCAGTTCCGGCTCAAGCAAATCTATAGAACGTTGCCTATGCCCTGCACTCAATACTTCTAGATAGGTCTATTTCAAACCTGCATTCTCAGCATTGACTTGAGCAAAACTTGCCCAATCCTGCTCAGCCTGTCCATGAGCAATCGCAGCCAGCATGTGTTCATAAACTAAATTCACAAGCGGCATCGGCACGGCTACATCGTCTGCAACTTCTCGCACCAGTCGAATGTCTTTGAGACCGAGTTTGAGCGTAAACAAAGCTGGCTCGAATCGTTTGTGAATGATTTGAGTGCCGTAATTCTCGTAGAGCGGGGACTGAAATACCTGATTCACGATTTGCAGAAAGTCTTGTGGCTCAATTCCCGATTTCTGCATCAAGGCAAATACTTCACCGAGTGTTTCCATCATGGCAGTGATTGTAAAATTGCCAGTAATCTTCACCAAGTTCGCCAGCGATGGGTCTGTGCCAATGATTGAGATCCCCCGACTCATCGCTTCGAGAATTGATCGACAGTGTTCAATCTGCGCGTTGTCACCACCTGCCACAATCCAGAGATTCCCTTTTGCTGCGACATCAGGTCGTCCGAACACAGGAGCTGCAAAGTAACCTTGTCCTGCTTGGGTGTGACTTTGGGCTAACTGCTTGGAAAGGTTTGGACTGATACTACTCATCGAAATGTGAATGGCATCTCTGGCGAGTCCTGTACTCAATCCATCATTGCCTAAAGTAACGGCTTCGACCGCTTCATCGTTGGCCAGCATGGTAATCACGACTTCAGATTGCCGCGCCACCTCTGCGGGCGAACTGGCGACCTGTGCGCCTGCTTTCTGAAGTTCATCAGCCGCACTTCGGGTGCGATTGTAGACGATGAGATCGTAGTTTTGCTGGAGCAAGACAGTTGCCATTGCTTTACCCATGCTGCCTAAACCAATGAATCCAATTTTCATTTTGGCTTCCTCTACAGACTTGAATGAATCGCGATCGTGCATCAGCTAAGATTGAACAAGATACGGTGTAGACCGCTTCGTATAAATTTAATCTTCACTTCATTGATTTCTCTTCTGCCGTTTGATTGAATTGCACTTTTTCGCACCGTCATGGACTGGTCGAATGAATGCTTTGCCCAGTTCGAGTATGTTACCTCAAACTTGACAAACTAGTAGTACACTACACCCATTCAGGAACTCGCTTATGACTAAGCGAGCGCAAAGCTTTCAGATTGAACAGGCGACGATTAGCCGGATTAGCGACCTGACACTCTCTAACTTCACCCCACCGCAACGGGTATAAGACTGATTCTCAACATGAATTAAAAAACAAGTGTCTTGCTGCTGATAACGCACCTGAGCCAACAAATCAATTTCCTTCTTTTCACCAGAGGTAACGTTAGTAAATACTTCTTGAGGTAAAATTGAATGGATTCGCAGTCTATTTGGTTGGCTACTTGAGGTAGAAATAAATCTCAAAAATCAACAAAGAAGGTAAATAGTAATTCTTTAAATAAGCGGTCGTGGTCAATCATACTTTTTCTCTTCTCTTTCATTTCTAATAATTTTAATCAGATGAACTCAATGCTGGTAACCAAAAATTGTATTGTGTAAAAGTAGAATCTGGCAAAATAATCTACCATTTCCTGCAATTCAAATTTGGTATTTTTCTAACTGTTTAGTATTGATATTCAAAGGTAAATTATACTTTTAACTTAGATAAATATTTAGCTCAGGATATAAATGTTTACTGTAATCGACAAAATACTTAATTGAACTAGTATCTAAGTCTAAATTATTCAAAATTTGAATACCTTCAGACTCTAATTTCTGCTTTTGGTTGGGAGCATATTTTATTAAATAACCTTGAGAATCTAAAATTCTATGAATTGGGTAATCATCGGCAGATGTTTTATTAAGATATATTGGGATAGCCCTGATATAGCTATTATCTACTCCAATAGCTTGAATAATCTGCTTGTAAGTTACTAATTTACCTGATGGAACTTTTGCTATAAAATTAAGGAAGCGTTCATAAGGTTTTTCAGATAATGCTGGAAATTTCTCAGTTTGAATCTGAACATTCTTTCCAACATGAATCGTACCAGAATTAATAATTACACCTAAAACCCCTCTCTGATATTGAAAAGTTTTTAAGGAATCAACTAAATGAGCTATACGCTTACACGGTTCACAATAAAAAGTTAAACGAACAGCAGCGCCATTATCAAAAGTTATAAGAGAACCAGGAGTGAGCTTTTGAGATTTTATTCCTGCTATAACAATATTCTCTCGTAATTCCCCTGGTGAAATTGCTAAACTTACAATATCTTCATATTTCACGACTAAAACTTGTCTAGGACTTATGACGTTAGCATTAATATCTCCTTCAATTCCATAGCCAGATTTGAAGTTTAGTTCCTCGACTTCTCTCATTAAAGAACTATGTTTTTGTTTGATAAAAAGATGTTTAATTAACCCGTAACTAATAGACATAAAAATTACTTTGATATTTGAATGATTTTCTAGCCAAATTCCCAGAACAATTAAACTTCTTTAAAACTTGAGTTCTCAAAGAAAATGTTAACTCAGTTTTCGTAACTTCAACTCCAGCCATTATATGCATGAGCATCGGCCTCAAAAAGAGCCGATGATGCATGAACCAGGATGTAGAATGAGGTAAGCGGTCAGAGAAAGAATCAGCCAGCGATACATACCAAGGAGAGAACCCTGTCCAAAACGGTGCAAACCGAAACGATGCTTTGCAGTTTTAAACCATCCCTCAATCTGCCAACGACGCTTACCCCACCACTTAAGAGTAGAAGCAATAATTTGGTCGACTAGACAAAACAAAACGTTTACATTTCACGCTCTTTCTCTCATGCTTTTAGCCTCATAGCAAATCCAACATTTATGATCGCACTTTCAGATGACGCTTTTTGCGTCATCTGAGTATCTTGTTATCTTTGAACTGCATTAGTATTATTACTAGTCATCTAAAATATATTACACTTTATCATACTTAAGTAGCATTCTTCTTTTACTGTTATATTTTGCGTCCTTTATTTACCTTTTACGGGTTTATTCAGTTAGGTGCAAGATATGAGCCAACGCCGATCGCTCATCATGGTACTGAGTAATTCTTTTACTGCATCATCCCCGTGTTCTACCCGTTCAATCGCTAACTGAGCGTAATATTTAATTTATTTATACCAAAAGTTACTGAGGTTAGACTGTCCGTCCATACCCCCAATTATCGTGACTTAGACAAAAAGTAGCCCAAAAAACCCATCAAACGTATATACAGAGAGAGTTTGACTATCGTTTTACCTAGTTTCTTGATATATCTGGGTTTGGAGCATTTTTGAATCTTCGGTGTATTTTCCTTTCCCTGTCTAGGTTTGAGCCTTGTTTCTGTCTCAAAAATGTTTAAGTCCCGTTAGTAGCGGTCGCTCGCGCCTATTTTTAGGGATCTAAATATATCCCTTTTCCCTTTAGCCTTTCCCCATTCCCCAGTTGGCAGAGTGATAAACGAATACCCCTAGTCACCAGTGATTGTCTCTCCGTTAAATATATAATTGTCCTTCTGTGATTACATACCTCAAGGAGATACAGATTGATGAATATTCAACCTACCTGGAAACCACATACAGAGCATGGCAGACTCAGCGCTGAGGATCGTAAAAATCTTCCTGATAGTGTATTCGCATTTTCCAAACAGCGTAAAGAACCTTTGACAGATGCTTCTCATGTTAAGAATGCATTAGCCCGCTTTGATCAAGTCCAAGACGTGACTGACGAAGATCGCAATTTAGCATTTGTTAATATTCAAAAGGTAGCGGAGCATTATGGGGTTCACATTGAAGAAGAAAGTTAGCATGACCTTGGTAACAAACCATAGACTCATGAGTGGGTAGCGGATGAGCGAGTATAGAAAAAAGTCAAGTGCATTAAATTGAGGAGAAATGACATATCCATCCACACCCTGGAAACTTCAAGGCTATGCTTACCAAACTTTGCAATTGGTGGACACAAAGAGCATTCGTACACTTGTACCAACAGAGATGGAAATCTACAACATATTGCCTGGCAAGACATTAGGTGGTGTGTATCTGGCTTGTTATGGTTCGGGTTCGGTGCTTGAGTATAGCGAATTATTTGTTGCTGCGGCTTTGGTATGCTACGCAGGTTGCTTAGGCTTGTTTTGCTCTCATGTTTATGTGGACAATGCTGATGCTGCTGCGGCTGGTTGTGAAATCTGGGGCTTACCTACACAAATGGCTGACTTCAGTTGGTCGAAAACTAAGCATCTTTGCTGCCGTGTGCGACAACAACAAAGGCTACTATGTACGCTTGAGGTAGATTGGCAACTTCTATTGTGGCAGCAAAGTTTAGCTTTACCTAGTTTCAGTGCTAATGGGTCTAATCTATTTTTGTTTGAGGGTGAAGCCGAGTGCAGGTTGGGGCTGGTGAGTGCTAGGTTAGCCGTACCAGCACAAAGTCCTTTGACAAACTTGGGTAATAGTCAACCTTGGCTGACGATTTGCGCTCAATCTCTACATTTAGTAGCATATGAACCAAAGATTTTCGTTTTGTGAACTAGCGGATTACTTGTTACTCATACAGCCTGGGAAATGGTGACAGCTCGTCAGAGACTAACTGCATCAGAAAATGATGAGGCTATAGACAAAGAGGATGTTTCTTTTACACTCTGGGAAAGCTTGTACATTTCGGTGCAAAGCTATTTGAATTAGCACTTAGTAAAAATGGTTAACTCCGGCAATCAGCCAGAAAAACGGGAGCTGACTTCAGGCTAAAAGTTAAGGGGGAGCAATGCGATTTTGTAAGGTGTTTAAAATTCGGGTGCCAAATCACCTATTTAGAGGTGCGATCGCAGCCAAATAAGTATTTTTATTGAGAATCTAACTCTGTAACTGAGAATGAAAGTCCGATCTAACAGAATCGCATTGCTCCCAAGTTAAGGGGAGGAAGCTTGCCTTAATTGATAAGGCTTGTCAACCTTGAACATAACATGAATTCACTATCGTAAAAATCAGTTAGATGCACAGCTTAGGATTAGGTAGTAACATGAGTTCAGTTGCTGCTAAATTCCCCGATTTCACCAGCTTTGCCTCTTTAGGGTTTGGGGAAAAAATGTCAGATGTTTTTTACCCCAAAATATGATGTTTAAGCATTTCGATGCTAAGTTCACGCGGATAGATGAGATAGTTCCTAATATATATAAGCTTTCGATCTCAAATAATAAAAAATTTGTTTTCAGTCAATTTCTGCTCGTTGATGAGCATCCAATGCTAATTCATACGGGTCGCTCAAATTGGTTTGAGCAAACTTATCAGCTAGTAGAGTCTGTCTGCGATCCTTCAAAACTTGATTACATAGGTTTTTGTCACCTTGAGGCTGATGAGTGCGGAGCGCTTAATCACTGGCTTGAAGTTGCTCCACAAGCGAAAACAATTGTGAGTCCTTTGAATCAATCGAACATGGATGATTTTGCACTACGACCAACAACGGCTCTTAAGAATAACTCTGTTCTTTCCCTTGGTACAAGAGATATCATCCTGATTGAAACTCCTCATTTTCCTCATGGATGGGAGAGTTGTGTATTTTATCAGCCGCAAGAGGAGATCCTTTTTTGTTCTGATCTTGCGGCTCATCCGGGTCAGTTCGATGAACCTGTTACCGAGAAGGATCTTACAGAATCCATCATTAAGTTTCAGCAAAAAGTCGGGTTTATGTCTGAAGGGAAAAGTTTCACTCGAGGAATTGAGGCAATAGAAAAGCTACCGATTAAGTACCTTGCAACAATGCATGGTTCTATTATTCACGGTGAGTCCATCCCAAAGCTTCTTTCTATAATGTTGGAAACCTTTGGTTGTTAAGTATTTCTATTTTTACTTTTAGCACCTGAATGGGAGCAACACTCATAATTGTGGACACTAAAGAAAAGTCAGCCATTTTTTGAATGTTGTCAAACACTGTTTCTGTCCTATTTTCGCCAAGGGTCGGAGAGAACTAAAATAGTTTTTAATACAAATGTACTATTAAACAAATAAGATGACAGAGCAAGGCAGTATTTACAACCATAATAGAAAAACATCAACAGCCAGCACTGAATCACGCCTTTAGAGTTGAAAAGTTCGCCAGCGCTATTGGTGAATTCAATTGGAAAGTTGATTACTTCAATTTTTGTCAGCTTTTAGAACTGGAGCCTTCTGAATATGCAGACGAGCAATACCGATATTTTCAGCAGTTAACAGAATCGCTCACTCTTATTCAACGCCGAGTCCAAAGCCTTCATGATTGATGCTGGAAAGGAATTGTAAAGATATCGCGATCGCTCTGATGCTTCTGTTAAACACACTCCCCCTACAGCGATCATCTTTTCCTTGACATAACAATTCACCCAGAAATACCTTTCCCACTCTTATAGTTCATCGCTCTGGGTTTCCTCTTGCCTATAGGGACTACTTTCGATTGCTTGGGAGGTTGAGGCGGACGACATTTTTCACAGTAGAGCGGTCGCACACCAAAAGTTTCTCTTTGGGTGGGTTGTTCGCACTGCTTACATACGAAATTGAAAACGCGGGTGTGAATTTCCCGCTTGTGCGCTCTGACCATCTACTCTCAGACTTCAATAATTTTGCTGGGCATTGGCTCTGTAATTGGTGTTCTATTTATAAGGATAGTTTCTAGACATCAATATATTCATGCATCATTTGATTGAAACAGTGACAATTGCCCAGGTAAATGTCGGATAACAAATTATTTGTCGTCGTTAACACATTACTGTCGCTCTAGGATGCACCCTGCCAAGTTAGGCTATATCAAGGATTAGCCAATTATACGCACATAGTATAA
>NZ_JBALDA010000040.1:0-14173 GCF_036917535.1 Nostoc sp. | reverse complement strand
GTTGAGGTACTTCAAAGTCGTGTTAAGGTACTTGAAAATCGTGTTGAGGTACTCCAAAGTCGTGTTGAGGTACTTGAAAATCGTGTTGAGGTACTCCAAAGTCGTGTTGAGGTACTTGAAAGTCATGTTCAGGTACTCCAAAATCGTGTTGAGGTACTCCGAAGTCGTGTTAAAGTACTTCAAACTCTGTTGCACCGCGATCAAATACACAGGTAGTATCGCTTTCATAAATCTCCACAAACAAAACGATGTCTACGACAGGCTACGCCTACGCTTGACTTTTAACGGGTCGCTACAACATCAGGCGATGCCTACGGCGGCAAGCTACGCACTTGACAATCAAGACAGTCGCTACAATTATCCTTAAGTGAACCGTAGTGACTTATACTTAGGAATAGGCTGATTGCTAATCACTGCATAGAGAACATCTGGATCGAGGTCGGCTCCCGATCGCCATTGGATTGTGCCTAATTCGTGGTTTAATTCAACCTGAGCAAAGTATTTTTGATCTTGTAAAGGTGCAAAAACACCTGTAAATTTAATCAGCTTACTAAAATCAATTATTCCTTCCACTTCATCTTCAAAACAGATATATAGTTGATAGTTTTCCCTTGGTTCTACTGCAATAATGTCTTTTAACATATTTTACTACTCCAATGGTAAGACGCTATTGAGGATTTGATTGTCTCTAGCTAGTTCCCAGTTTTCCATCAATTCATTTTAATGTAAAGTCGCCCATTATAATATAAGTTTAAAAGCTCTGGAGCTAAGTTTACCTTCTAAAATTTATAAGGTTTCAATGCTAATAATAGCTTTTTGTTGGTTGTATTTTACGTGAAAATGTGGAGGCGGATGGTCATTGTAATACATAGTGACAATCATCCCGAAAAAACGACTAATTTCTGGCATACTTTATTCTCTCTTGAGGATATATGGGAAGCCAATGTGCGTCTACGTTCAAGGGATTCATGCTAAGTCAGGCGATGTCTACGACGGGCTACGCCTACGCCACTTTGCTACTTCTGAAAATATCAACTAGGCAATTAATATCTTAAGGAAATATCGCTAACTCAGTTTCCGGGTCAAAAAAGTGAATTTTATCTTGATTTAGAGATAACCATAGTTGCTCACCAGCTTGTACAAATCGGTCTGGTGGTATTCGTACTTGTAGGTAATTGGCTGTAGTGGCTCTTTGAACTCCTGGTTCGGCAATCTTAACAGCGAGAAAGGAATCGTTGCCGAGATTCTCTACTAAATCTACTTGCACGGGTAGATTTTTGGTGGCAGGCAGACTCAAATTTAAGTGTTCTGGGCGAATGCCTAAAATTAGAGTTTTCCCATCATATTTTTGTAAAGCTTTTCCCCAGACTTCTGGTAGGGTGAAACGAAACTGGGAACGAGTAATCAACTGCGGGGCATGAAATTCCACAGAAATAAAATTCATTGGTGGTGAACCAATGAACTCTGCGACAAAAAGGTTGGCAGGACGGTTGTAAAGTTCTAGAGGAGAAGCAACTTGCTGAATTTTACCCTCAGACATAATCGCAATACGATCGCCCATTGTCATCGCTTCTGTTTGGTCATGGGTGACGTAAATTGTCGTTGTCCCCAATTGGCGCTGCAATTTCACAATTTGAGCGCGGGTTTCTGCCCGCAGTTTGGCATCTAAGTTAGAAAGCGGCTCATCCATTAAAAATACTTGGGGATTGCGAGCGATCGCTCGTCCCAATGCAACCCGTTGTCTTTGTCCCCCAGATAGCTGTTTAGGTAAGCGTTTCAGCAATGTTTCGATTTGCAACAGTTGAGCAACACTACGCACCTGTTCATTCACCGCCCGTTCTTTGTCAGAAATGTAGCGCAATCCTTTAGGTAACTTTCTTGTCGCCCCCACAAAAAGATTTTCTGCCCACGTCCGAAGATGTGGAGTATTTTCTCCTCTGCTCCTCTGCTCCTCTGCTCCCCTGCTTCCCGTGCGGCGTAACCCAAAGGCAATGTTGTCATACACCGTCATGTGAGGATAGAGGGCGTAATTTTGAAATACCATTGCAATGTCGCGTTCCTTGGGTGGTAGGTCATTGATCAAGTGATCGCCTACCCAAATATTGCCGCCAGTCATCACTTCTAACCCAGCGATTAACCGCAGCAGAGTGCTTTTACCACAACCAGAAGGCCCTACCAGCACCATAAACTCGCCATCTGCGATCGTCAGGTTAATTCGTCGCAAGACATTGACACTTTCCGCACGCTCTGGTGCTACATCAGTTTTTTCCGCAAGTGTGAGAGGAGATTGGGTTTGTGAGGTAACACTTTCCCCTTTACGTGAGGAAAAACTTTTATAAACGTTTTCTAAAATAACTTGGGACACAACTGTTAATTATTATCACTGGGCATGGAGCATCGGGCATTGGGGAGCCAGTGCGTTGCGGAGGTTCCCTCCGTTGAAGCAACTGGCGTCATTGGACAATGTGACTAATGACTAATGACCAATGACAGTTTAGCGCTCATAATAATACACGTTCAGGGTAAATACGAAAAGTTAAAAAAACAGCTTTTACCATAAAAAGCAAACTATTCTAAATTTTAGGGCTGTCAGGAGGTGTTGTTATGACTACCGATGTACCTAAAAATCTTTCCCAAGACCCAAGCATTAACCCTGTCCATGAAATTGTAGACGTACAAACCACAGATTGTTGCATTGTGGGTGGGGGGCCAGCAGGAGCAGTATTGGCGCTGTTGTTAGCGCGTCAAGGCATTTCTGTGATGTTGCTGGAAGCACACAAAGACTTTGATCGTGATTTTCGCGGCGATACGATTCATCCATCGGTGATGGAAATTATGGAGGAATTGGGACTTAGCGATCGCTTGCTAGGACTTCCCCATACCAAAATGCGCGAAATTAGTATTCAAACTCCTCAAGATACTGTCACATTGGCAGATTTTAGTCATCTGAAAACCCATTATCCCTACATTACAATGCTTCCCCAGGTAAAATTTCTGGAGTTCATCACCCAAGAAGCCCAAAAATATCCTAGTTTCCATTTGGTAATGGGTGCGAATGTGCAGGAATTAATTACCGAAAATGGTGTGATTCAGGGTGTCCGCTATCGAGGAGGCGGTGGTTGGCATGAAATTCGGGCAATACTGACAGTGGGTGCAGACGGTCGCCACTCACGTTTACGCCACTTGGGTGAGTTTGAATCCATCGAAACTTCGCCGCCAATGGATGTCCTCTGGTTTCGCCTACCGCGTCAGCTAGAAGATTCTGAAGGGGGAATGGGGCGCTTTGGTCAAGGTAAGCTAATCGCCATGCTTGATCGTGGTGATGAGTGGCAACTTGCCTATGTTATTCCTAAAGGAGGCTATCAACAACTAAGGGCTGCGGGTTTGGAGGAATTAAAAAAATCTGTTGTCGAAGTAGTGCCAGAATTGCAGCAACGCATTCAAAATTTACATGATTGGTCACAAATAGCTTTTCTCTCTGTCGAGTCCAGCCGTGTCAAACGCTGGTATCGTTCGGGACTGTTACTCATCGGTGATGCAGCTCATATAATGTCCCCTGTTGGTGGAGTTGGCATTAACTACGCGATTCAAGATGCTGTAGTTGCGGCGAATGTACTCAGCAAACCGCTCAAAAACCGACAAGTACAACTTAGCGATCTAGCAAAAGTACAACGTCAACGCGAGTTGCCCACACGCATCATTCAGGCGTTTCAAACTTTTATTCAAAAGCGGATATTGGCCCCAGTTCTCACCTCAAATCGCACCTTTGTACCACCTGCATTTTTGCACTTACCCATCTTGCGCGACCTTCCAGCCAGGTTGATCGCCTTGGGTGTTTTTCCAGTTCACATCAAGGCTTAATTTTTGGCAAAAATTTTTCTATTTAATCAATAAGTGGTACAATTATACTACTCAATGCAGAATTGAATGCTCAATTAGTCAAGCGAAGGTGGCGAACAGTATACTCAATGCTGTTCAAAGCGATCGCTTGGCTTTTATGCTAGAAAGGACTAAAAACTCAGGCATTATTAAAAAATGCAAACAATTAAACATATCTAGATATTAATTGACACTACATAGAAAAACCCCCTCTTTTTGAATCAGCACTTTTTGCAGTCAGGAGTAATTTTAATGAACAGCTGCGTTTTGATGGCGGAAATTATTAACGAACCGCAACTCCGCTATACAGCCGATAATCTGGGAGTCACAGAAATGCTGGTGCAGTTTCCCAATTCCCAGAAACCAGAAGATCCGCCAGCCACGTTGAAAGTTGTCGGTTGGGGGAATTTAGCAACAGAAATTCAGCAAAACTACCACCAAGGCGATCGCGTCATCTTGGTAGGACGTTTAAGTATGAATACTGTTGATCGTCAAGAAGGTTTTAAAGAAAAACGCGCTGAATTGACAGTGCAACAGATTCAATCTGTTGGAGGTAGTTTTAATACCGATCCATTACCCTCAGCAACCGTAACTCCATCATTCACTGAAACTGCTCCCCGACAACCATCTTCAGCATCTCGTCCTCCACAGAAAGAGGTTCCCACTTACGAGTCATCACGTCCAGCGCCTACCCCAGCGACAAATCCTGTTGGCGTTGCTCCCCAAGCGAAAACTTACGAACCCATAGCCCAACCCACAAATTATGAGCGAAACACTTATCCAGCAGTGAAAGAGGAAGAACCAGATCCAGATGATATTCCCTTCTAAATTTGCTAGTTGAGCGTGTATTCAATTTGCTAAGTATAATTAGCAAAAAGCATTACGATTAGACAATTTCTACAAGTAGCCATCCTTTAGGATGTGCTATTTTTTTGTTTGCGTTGACGCTTTGCATTTTGTTGTGAGACATTGTTTACCTACTCTTACTCACTATTCTCCATAGATATAAAACTCATATTTGATTTTTGAAAAAAACTCAGTACACCTTTATTCCTTTTTCCCAGTCCCCAGTATCTACAAGTAATTTAGGAATCAAATCGGATTGCTATATCTGGGTTGTTGCGGACACTACCCACCCTGCCGACGCATTGTTATTGATTGTTAATTAATAGATTTACTTTCTATAAAGCTCACCTGATCTGCGTTTTTGAGCAACCGTGGCATCTTGAACTGTGTCTCTGAAATACCTTGAGAAATAATTGTGTCTTTTAGCATTTTGAAACTGTCTCTTTCAACAAGTTTAATTTCAGGTGCACCAATAATATTCGCTTTTCTAGTATTCAGATAAAGCACATTTAAACCATAAATAACCTGTTCAAATTTATCTCGAAATGATGTTAAATCAGGAAGAGTTGTAAATATTTTTGAAACCTCTAGGTAAATATTGTACTTCACCGGAAATGATGAAACATCAATGCTGGTTGTATAGTCTATTATTTTGCAGTCCTCTCCCAAAATTTTGCTAGCTTCAGTAATGGCAGCAAAAATTTCATTTTCAGAAATTCTCACTCCTCTAATAATTAGCAGAGAACCTTGGCGATACAAAAATTCAATCATGGGACTTTGGTTATAGTAGCCCACACATTTAACGATATCTCCCATCCTGTACCTGTAAAGTCCAGCTACTGTCGTCACAACTACTTCGTAACTTTCACCTACATCTAGAGAAGTCAAGTCAACTGTGGTGGGTTTTTCTGCATCAATTTGGGAAATGGGTATAAACTCAAAAAATGCCGAATGAGGAGTAATTACGTAAGCTGGAGAATCTTTTTGTGGCTCTAGGTTACACCCGATCCAAGCTTCAGAAGCACCATAACCATGTGAGTAAATTGGTATTTCACCTGCATAAAATTTCAAACTTTCTTTATAGAGTTGCAGCGATCCAGTTATGATACATTGTATGTTAGATAACTGCGGCCATATTCTGGGTATAATACCCTCAAATCCTTTTTCAAATTCAGTTCGGAGTGTGTTACTTTTTTCTGGATTGGGTTTGAGCCTACTTTGTAGCTCATTTCTTGTAGCTGTATCCAGTTCCAAGTTGGAATTAATTTGACCGTGGTAAATATCATTTACCATTTGTGGCCACTCTCGTTCTAATATTTGTAGAGCATCCAAAACATTGGAGGCAAAATTTGCCGTAATATGAGTAAGCTTTGGCTCCAAGAGAGCAAAAAGCATATGGCAATAATAAGCGCTCCTATAATCGGGAATCAAGAATATGCTAGTAGGGCTAGAAAAATTGAGACTGACTATTTTTTGAAATGACTTAGATTGTCTAATTCCTCCGCTAGTTCCTGAACCTCTGGGAATACCGCTAGGTGTAGATTTAAGTGGTTGTGCACTAGCCAAAGCCAAACCACGACTGTTTTTTGCGTATGTTTTACCATTGAGATAGTAAGAGCGTGTGATCGCGTTTACAGCCTGAAAAGATTTTTGTGAAGTTGATAGTAAGCGTTTTGTTCTAGGTATAAGTTTAGATTTGCCCGTTGTCCCCGACGTTTCTTGAAAAAGAATGATTGGCTCTGCTACTAGTTGAGAGAAATTTCCATCCTTAGCAATATCTTCAATAACTTCGCGGTAATTTTCATAAGTGGTCAGAGGATGTATCCTTTGAAATTCTGCAACCGAATCTATAGCTGCAAAGTTGTACTTCTTACCGTATTTTGTATCCTTTTGAAGTTTGAGAATATTTCTAAGAAGCTTTTGTTGGACAGAGATAGCATTAACAGTGTCTTTTTGCAAACTTTTCAGGCTTCTTTTCGCTGCTACTTGCAACAAATAAAGGAGAAAAATATCCTGAATTTTATTGAATATTTCTTGTGCTTGTTCTCGAATCTTTGAGTTCATACGCAGCAATGGTTCTAGAAAATACCTTGTCTTAATATGGAAGTCTTGTATCGTCTCAAAAGAATTAAATCTGGGCTTTAATCATTGTTTGCAACCAAAGTCAAGGATGAGTAGCCTGTAGGCGATGTCTTACGACAAACTGCTTTGCATCTACGCCCAAAGCGAGCGGTAAGTTAAGAGATATCACCGCTATCTGTTCAATGTGGACGCTCTTGAGGCATTGTTTGGTACAGCACCTGATAATCCAAAATCCTTTTTAGCGGTAGCAATCGAGACAACAGAGTTGTTTCAAATTACAATAGCAGATTTGGCAGCATAAATAGCTGTGAGGAAAGCTAGTGCAACTCAATCAGCCGAAAATTATCTTGATGGATAAGGCAACTAGTTCTCAAAACATTAAAAATTGTGGTTGAGGTCTAAGCAGTGAAAAACCGCCAAGGAGTGTAAAAATAAAATTTATCGACACATACATCAAAACTCTTGTTAAAATCCAAATAATTTTCAGTTAAGATTCATACCCAACTCCTATGAGAGAAACTGTCCTAGAGGTTCGCAATCTCCAAGTTGAATTTCCCGGTGATGGCAATCACGTCAGAGCTTTGGATGGTATTTCCTTTGGGCTGCATCGAGGTGAAACTCTAGGAATAGTAGGAGAATCGGGGAGTGGTAAATCAGTGACAGCCCTAGCTGTGATGAGTTTGTTGCAAACTCCCGGTATGGTGACTGGTGGTGAAATCTGGTTTCGTCCGCAAGAGAATGCTAACCCCATCGATTTAGTAACATTGCCTCCTGAGCAAATGCAGTTACACCGGGGTGGCGACATCGCCATGATTTTTCAAGAACCGATGAGTTCGCTTAATCCAGTTTATAACATTGGGTTTCAGCTAACAGAAGCGATTATGCGGCATCAAAATGTCTCAGCAACCCAAGCACGACAAATTGCGATCGCAGGTCTACAAGAGGTAAAACTTCTACCTAGCGATGAGGACATACAACACCAGTATATCGAAACTTGGCATCAAACCAACAGCAATTCATCGAAACCAGAACCATCAAAGTTGACACAGTTGGTTAAAGAACACAAAGAAGCCATGCTGGAACGCTACCCCCATGAACTTTCTGGGGGTCAGTTGCAACGGGTAATGATTGCAATGGCTATTTCTTGCAACCCATTAATTTTAATTGCTGATGAACCAACCACAGCCTTAGATGTGACGGTGCAAGCGACTATTTTGGACTTGTTGAGAGAATTGCAGCAAAGCCGTGACATGGCAATGATTTTTATCACCCACGACTTGGGACTAATTTCAGAAATTGCTGACCAAGTAGCGGTAATGTATAAAGGCAAAGTTCTTGAATCTGGTACTTCTGAGCAAATTTTCAGTAATCCCCAGCATCCATATACTAAAGGCTTGATAGCTTGTCGCCCCACACTCAACCGTCGTCCCCAAAAATTACTTACCGTTTCTGACTATATGAGTGCAGAAGAGACGCCAACGGGACAAGTAATAATTCAGCCAAAAGAACCCGCACAACCCATAGAAGTGACTACCGAAGAGATTGCTGCAAGATTGGCAAACTTCAATGAAAAGGAACCCCTATTGCAAATCCGCAACCTGAAAGTTGGTTTTCCAGTGCGCGGGGTATTTGGTGGGACAAAACGTTACAATATGGCAGTTAATGGCGTTTCTTTTGATGTCAAATCAGGGGAAACAGTAGGTTTGGTGGGAGAATCTGGTTGTGGTAAAACTACCCTTGGTAGAACCTTGCTGCGCTTAATTGAACCGATGAGTGGTCAGATTATCTTTGAGAAACAAGATATTACTAGCCTCAAAGGAGAACGGTTGCAAAAACTGCGGCGAGAAATGCAAATAGTCTTTCAAAATCCTTTTAGTTCCCTCGACCCACGGATGAAGGTTGGGGATGCGGTGATGGAACCGTTGTTAATTCACGCTGTTGGGAAAACAAAACAACAACGACGCCAGCGAGTAGTCGAACTCTTAGAACGGGTGGGGTTGAGTGCAGATGCGATTAACCGCTATCCTCATCAGTTTTCTGGCGGTCAACGCCAACGGATTTGCATAGCCCGTTCTTTGGCGTTAAATCCTAAGTTTATCATCTGCGATGAATCAGTTTCAGCGCTGGATGTTTCAGTACAGGCGCAGGTATTAAATCTTCTTAAAGAGTTGCAGTCTGACTTTGAGCTTACCTATATTTTTATTTCTCATGATTTAAGTGTGGTTAAGTTTATGAGCGATCGCATTTTAGTCATGAATCGCGGTCAAATTGTTGAAGAAGGCACAGCCGAAAGCATTTACCAAGAACCTAAAGAGGAATACACGCAAAAATTAATTGCTGCGATTCCTACCGGTAGTGCTGAACGGGTGCGAAGTCGTCATCAGAAAGCTTTATAGAAATAGAATTCAGGAGTTAGGAGTAAGAATTCAGTATAAATCCTGTATAAGTGGCAGATGGCAAGTCTATGCTGTCGCTTCTTGGGGAAAATGTCGGTAAATGGGCGTTTTTGCACCTCCACTAAATATGCAGATTTAGTTGTCTTGATTCTGACTTGTGAATTCTTTTTCAACAGATATTTGTGCAAACAAAGTTAATTACATCTGCAAGTCCTGACTGAGTTTTCAAATTAGTAAAAATAAAAGGTTTATCACCGCGCATTTTTTTGGCATCTCGTTCCATGACACTTAAATTTGCACCAACATAGGGTGCTAAGTCAGTTTTGTTAATCACCAACAAATCAGACTTGGTAATGCCGGGGCCACCTTTGCGGGGAATTTTATCGCCAGCTGCAACATCGATGACGTAAATTGTTAAATCCACCAATTCTGGACTAAAAGTAGCAGCCAAATTATCGCCGCCACTTTCCAAAAAAACTAAATCCAAATTGAGAAAACGTTCCTCTAACTGTTCAATTGCCGCCAAATTCATCGAAGCATCTTCGCGGATAGCAGTATGAGGACAACCGCCAGTCTCTACACCCAAAATGCGATCGCTAGCTAATGCCTGAGAACGCACTAAAAACTGAGCATCCTCCTGAGTATAAATATCATTCGTCACCACCGCAATCTGATACTGCTCACGCAATCCTTTACATAAAGCATCCACCAAAGCCGTCTTCCCCGAACCTACTGGCCCAGCAACCCCTACTCGAAATGCATTCATTAGTTATATCCCTGTCTACTCTGCCCAATGCCCAATTCCCTATGCCCTAACTCCTAAATAACCTTGTATACTGCGTTTCATGCTGCATACTCGCTAGCGACAAACCCCAACTACAACAGGCGAGTTGATCGTCCTCCAACGTGAGAATTTCTAATGCCGCAGCACTGAGTAATGGTTGCAAATCTAGCAATAACTGCTGTCCTGCTGTTTGTCCAAGGGGGATAAGTTTTACGCCAGCAGTAATCAAATTACTTGCCCAACTGTGCAGATATCCCAGTAATGCGGCTTTGATACTGATTTGCCAATGGGCAACGGCAATACCAAAAGCGATCGCATAATTGCAAGGATTACCCACAGCGTTGGCAATAGGTACAATCTGCGGTTCTAGTTTAGCAAGTAATTGGATCAACGATCGCCCCATTTGCCAACTAGAGGCGCGTAATTCTTCTGTTTCCCTAGCAGCCGATAACCACAGATTCCAACGGCATAGGGACTCAACATCACCTGTTTTTACAGCTTGCTGCGATCGGATCATCACCACCGCCTCTAACCGAATTGCCCCATAAAGCAACTCTGCTTTTAACCAATCTTTGAGATGTGTGTGGTTAGCAATCGTACCATTTTCCACCAGCATTTCCAAGCCTTCAGAATAACTATATGCTCCTACAGGCAAAGCGGGGCTAGCCAGCTGCAAAATACCCAAAAGATGGCTATCAGTAAGCATGATGGTGTTGTCCATAAGCTCCTAATTCTGGCTGAAAGGGTAAAATTTCCTCTTTAACTTCTAATCCCAGTTGTTCCAACATCTGGCGTAAAACCGAGTCTGAGGACAAGCGTAAATAAGTCGGAGTAATTTCTACAGGTACGTGGCGATTTCCCAGATGGTATGCAGCCCGTAATAATAAAAGTGGTGTTTGCGCAAAGGCAGTCAGCACTAGTTCTGGTTTGGCAGTAATTCTGATTAAACTGCTATGGGTTTCTTCTTGCAGAATATCGCCATCGTATAAGACAGTCCCTCTGGGTAAATGTAAAAACACAATTTTACCATCTTCTGTTTCAAAGCGATGACGACTGCGGGTACGTTCTTCTGCTGTCAGCGCCAGAGTAAAAGTAACAGCAGCATCGTTATTAGGTGGTTTAAGTTGGGTAAATGTCAGCATACAGAGTTTAGCCTGAACTTTTGCTTTTTAGTATGGTTCTAGTTTAAATACCATAGCTCTCTTGTCCGAAGGAAAGATAAAATTAAACAAAGGCAACGATCCAAGCGACTTACTCTTACTCCGTCGTGGCGCTCAAATCTCCACCAACACAGGTACAGCCGAAAAAGGTGGCGATGGCGGTAACATCAATATCAACTCAAAATTTATCGTTGCAGTTCCCAAAGAAAATAGCGTCCTTGGAAAAAAGGCGACCCAATAATTGAACACAAGGACTGTATCGATTACCCAATGGGCAATTAATCTTAAGTCGAAGTTGTTCAAAATAAATATTGTACATATCGAAAAAATCGCATACACAGTTTTCTGCAAAATGGGACGCACTATCATGCGATCGCACCATACAAATCATGCAACTATATTTGCATGAAAGGTGAATGCATTACCTAGTCATTTCCCTTAATCTGAGTATTAAAGAAACGGTTAATGAATCGAATAACAACAAAAATCATCAATTTATCAACCGTTGCTGAGGAAAATTTCGTAATTTTTATTCACTCGGATTGAGAGGTTTATTATGTTTTCCAAACTAGTCCGCAATACACTTTTAGCAACAACTTTGGCATTACCAATAGTACCATTAGCCAGCCAAAATGCTCTTGCTTTTGACAGGCGTGATTTCCTAGTTTACAACAACAATGAGTTAGAAATTACTCAATTGTATGTATCATCAAAAGACTCTAAATATTGGGGTCATAATATTCTCAATTCAGATATTGTTAACGGTACATCTGACACAGTTACATTTAACAATAATAGCAATCAATGCACTTATGATGTCAAAGCCATTTATAGTGATGGCAGTTATGATATCGGTCGGACTAATCTTTGCAGCACCTATGGAATAACTTTTTACGGTCATGGAGGCGACTATCGATAATATTAGGGATTTATAAATTGGATCTTGATGATTGCATAAAGGTGCAATCATCAAGAAAACTATTATGGTATTTTAATTAAATAATAATATCATCTTCTATACGGAAATCTGGGAACATAATTCTAGAAGTTTTGCTAACAGCATATCTGCTTGATTATTTATTAAATAGAAGTCGGATATATGCGTATTTTATCCTTTCAGATGCCCGATGGCAAATCATAAGAATTTAGACACTATCTTTGACGAATTTTACATATCATATATAAACAATGGGTTCCTACTTTCGGTTTCAAAAGCTTTTTCTCATATTACTTATCTGCATCAGCATCACTCCACTTACAGTATTTGCACAATCGACACCCCCATCAGGAGTTACAATTCCTCCCGATACACCAGGGAAAGTCGAAGAAACTCTACCCCAACCATCACCTACACCAACTCTTCCACTTACACCACCGACACCAACTGTTCCCATACTCCCATCGCCTCCACAGGAAAATCTACCCGATACAACTTTTCCTAGTGGTGAAAAGTTCTTTGTCAAAGAAATTCATGTCACAGGCTATTCTGTTTTAGAAGATGAAATCATCAAGTTAAAAAAGCCTTTAGAAAATACAAACATTACATTTGAGCAGTTATTGCAATTGCGATCGCAAATCACTAAACTCTATGTTGATAATGGCTACATCACCAGTGGTGCATTTATTTCCAACAATCAAAATGTTGCTAGTGGTGTCGTGCAAATCCAAGTTGTGGAAGGCGAACTCGAAGGAATTTCTATTTTAGGATTACAAAGATTGCAGCCTGGATATGTGCGTTCCCGGATTGAACGGCTTGCAGGTAAGCCTTTAAATCAAAAAAGTCTCGAACAAGCGCTACAATTGTTGCAACTTGACCCAGTGATTCAACGAGTTAATGCTGAGTTAACCGCAGGTAGCACTCCCGGAAATAATATTTTACAGGTGACAATTACCGAATCACCAGCCTTCCACCTCGGAGTTACCTTCGCAAATAACCAATCAACTAGCGTCGGCTCAGAACAAGGGAGTATTTTTCTTGCTCATGATAATTTATTAGGATTTGGGGATAAATTTAGTGCTGAATATGGTAGTAGCGAAGGTTTAGACATTTACGATGTCAATTATTCTATTCCTTTTAACGCCTTAGATGGAACCATTGGTGTCCGCTACAGCAACAGTGCTAGCCGTATTATTGAAAGCGAATTTCGTGACTTAAATATCCGCAGCGAAGCCGAAACCCTTTCTTTTAACGTCCGTCAACCGCTAATCCACACGCCAAACAGAGAATTTGCTCTCGGTTTAGCATTCGATTTACGGCGCAGTCAAACCTACATCCTCAATGATATTCCCTTCTCCTTTACTGAAGGGCCCGAAGATGGGGAATCAAGAGTTACGGTAATCCGCTTTTCTCAAGATTGGTTACAACGTAATGCTAACAGTGTTTTAGCGGCGCGATCGCAATTTAATTTTGGGATTGATGCAATTGACGCAACTGTTAACGATAGTGGTACCGATGGGCGTTTTTTCTCTTGGGTGGGACAATTTCAATGGGTACAACGACTATCTCCCCGCATCTTGATGCTAGCCAAAGTCAACACTCAACTTACTCCTGATTCTTTACTGTCGTTGGAAAAAATTAGCATTGGGGGAGTTGATACAGTGCGCGGTTACGATCAAAATCAAATTGTGGCTGACAATGGGGTAGTTGGAGGTGTGGAAGTTCGGATTCCCCTGGCCTCAAATGTGGAAACACTACAGCTAATCCCATTTTTTGACATCGGTACAGCTTGGAATAATCGCGAGATTAATGCCGACCCGCAAACCATTGCTAGCTTAGGGTTGGGCTTGAACTGGCAACCTTTCAACGGTTTGGTATTGCGTGCAGACTATGGTATACCATTAGTTGGTACAAGCGATCGCGGTAGTTCGCTGCAAGAGAATGGCTTTAATTTTTCAGTGCGCTATCAGCCGTTTTAAAAGTAAGATTTCTAAATTAGAGTTGTCGGGAAATAAAAGATAAGTGAGGCAATGCTGGTCTTGTAATTGGGATTTTCTTAAGCAGCCATCAAGTAGAAGTTCCATAATCC
>NZ_JBALDA010000039.1:0-37801 GCF_036917535.1 Nostoc sp. | reverse complement strand
GATGGGCAAATGTTGGCTAGTGGTAGTAGAGACGAGACTATCAAACTGTGGAATGTGGCAACAGGCTCAGAAATTCGCACCCTGAGTGGTTATTGCTGGTGGGCTAATTCCGTCGCCATCAGTAGTGATGGGCAAATGTTGGCTAGTGGTAGTAGAGACGAGACTATCAAACTGTGGAATGTGGCAACAGGCTCAGAAATTCGCACCCTGAGTGGTTATTGCTGGTGGGCTAATTCCGTCGCCATCAGTAGTGATGGGCAAATGTTGGCTAGTGGTAGTAGAGACGAGACTATCAAACTGTGGAATGTGGCAACAGGCTCAGAAATTCGCACCCTGAGTGGTCATTCCGACTGGGTTAATTCCGTCGCCATCAGTAGTGATGGGCAAATGTTGGCTAGTGGTAGTGATGACAAGACTATCAAACTGTGGAATGTGGCAACAGGCAGAGAAATTCGCACCCTAAGTGGTCATTCCCACTGGGTTAATTTCGTCGCCATCAGTAGTGATGGGCAAATGTTGGCTAGTGGTAGTAGAGACGAGACTATCAAACTGTGGAATGTGGCAACAGGAACAGAAATTCGCACCCTGAGTGGTCATTCCGACTGGGTTAATTTCGTCGCCATCAGTAGCGATGGGCAAATCTTGGCTAGTGGTAGTAATGACAAGACTATCAAACTGTGGAATGTGGCAACAGGAACAGAAATTCGCACCCTGAGTGGTCATTCCTGGTCGGTTAATTCCGTCGCCATCAGTAGTGATGGGCAAATGTTGGCTAGTGGTAGTGATGACAAGACTATCAAACTGTGGAATGTGGCAACAGGCAGAGAAATTCGCACCCTAAGTGGTCATTCCCACTGGGTTAATTTCGTCGCCATCAGTAGTGATGGGCAAATGTTGGCTAGTGGTAGTAGAGACGAGACTATCAAACTGTGGAATGTGGCAACAGGAACAGAAATTCGCACCCTGAGTGGTCATTCCGACTGGGTTAATTCCGTCGCCATCAGTAGTGATGGGCAAATCTTGGCTAGTGGTAGTAATGACAAGACTATCAAACTGTGGAATGTGGCAACAGGCAGAGAAATTCGCACCCTGAGTGGTCATTCCGACTCGGTTAATTTCGTCGCCATCAGTAGCGATGGGCAAATGTTGGCTAGTGGTAGTAGAGACGAGACTATCAAACTGTGGAATGTGGCAACAGGCTCAGAAATTCGCACCCTGAGTGGTTATTGCTGGTGGGCTAATTCCGTCGCCATCAGTAGTGATGGGCAAATGTTGGCTAGTGGTAGTAGAGACGAGACTATCAAACTGTGGAATGTGGCAACAGGCTCAGAAATTCGCACCCTGAGTGGTCATTCCGACTGGGTTAATTCCGTCGCCATCAGTAGTGATGGGCAAATGTTGGCTAGTGGTAGTGATGACAAGACTATCAAGCTGTGGGAAGTCGCAACAGGGAAAGAAATTTGCACTCTCAGTCTTTTCGACTCAGTTCGTTCCGTCGCGTTTACCCCCGATGCAAATTGGCTTGCTGCTGGAGATGCTGGCGGAAACATCAAAATATGGCGACGTAGCTAGTGGTACTATAACAGCAAAGAAAGTATCAGCAAGAGATGTTCTTATTATCTTAAATAGCAATACTCACGGCGATCGCTCACTTTGAGAATGACTGAGAATTGTAGATATAGAATGTTTGATAATAGAGTGCGATCGCCGCTCAATTAGCTTTTTAATATATTTGGGTTGTCGCTGGAAATAAACTGTATCAAACTCAAGCATATCTCAAACAGTAAATCTTATTTTTCGCCATAATTTAAGGATAAAATATCAACAATCATTATTCTTCTCTTAGCAAAAACCATGAACAATCTTGCAAGTGAAGGTCTACCAGTAGAGGATAAAAAGTCATCAATTACACAAGAATCTTCTGCTGTCAAAAATCAACACCATTCTCAAGAGCATTCCCAAATAGTTCGTCCTTTGATAGGAATTAGACAGTATACAAATCAATTCTCACCAAAATTAGCGAACCCTGGATATGTGAAAAGAGCGCGTCAAATATACGATTGTCTACGTGCTGAATTAGTCAACCATTATCCTGACTGCTATGTTGCTATTGAACCTGATAGCGGCGATTGTTTTCTCAATGCCAATAAAGCTTTAGCCCAACAGCAAGCAAAACAAAAACACCCTTCTCGACTAATTTGTACTTTCCAATTAATACCACAGGAGCATCGTCACACAACTTGATTGAAGGAAAATTCAGCAACCAAGGAGAGTTAATTTTTGAAATCGACCTCGTAGCATCTGACGGTTTAGTTATTGCTGTTGATGCTCTATTCGACACTGGTTTTACCGACTGGTTAGCGATTAATACCCAAGATGCTCTCTCGCTGGGATGGGAACTTGTGGAGAGTGAAGAAACACGTCTGACGGCACAAGGAGAATCCCAGTGTAGATACTAAACTGGGATAGTTAGTTTAGATGCTCAGGAATTTAATATTTCTGTAATTGTAGGAGATCAAATTGCCGAAGTACTTCTCGGTTTACCTTGGCTTTTTACCAGAAGATTAGTTGTTGATTTTCCCGAAGGTCTACTAACTTTAGGATAAATCACATCTTGTACAGATCTGTCAATCATTTTGACTTAAATGAACACGCGATTGGTCGATTCACTTGTACAAATTATTGAATCTCTCACTCCAGAAGAGCGCATCTTTTTACAACAGCGACTAAGCAGCCAGCCAATTCAAGTGACAGTCGGTGTCTGCGGGGGACAGCCACGCATTCGCAACACGCGCATCCCTGTGTGGACACTGGTGGCTTTTCGCCAACAGGGAGCAGATGAGGAAGAGTTGCTGCGAAACTACCCTACCCTAACCCATGACGATTTAAAAGCTGCCTGGACTTATTATGAACAGCACCAAGAACAATTAGACCGAGCAATCATCACGTTGACTGAGGATGATGATGGTTAAGCTTTATTCTAATGAAAATTTTCCTATGGATATAGTCAGAGAACTGCGCCAGTTAGGCTACGATGTCCTAACTTCCTACGAAGCAGGACAAGCAAATCAAGGTATCCCTGATGAGGAAGTTCTAATTTTTGCGACACAAAACCAGCGAATCGTCATCACTCTTAACCGTGACGACTTCATTGCCTTACATAATAGCGGCATTGCTCACAACGGCATCATTATCTGCAAAACTGATAGAGACTATTTAGCGCAAACTCAAACTCTCCACGCCTACTTGCAAGATATTAAGTCATAAAGTCTTGCTTGGGCGATGACACTGCAAAATCGCCTGATTCGCGTCAAAAAGCAGAACCAACCCAAATCCAGCCGACAAGTTTTCATCATTCAAGAATACCTAAGATAGGCATCAAAGCTGTTGAGTAAACACAAATTTTTAATTTGAAACGAAAACGTTCTGACTTCAAACCGGAACATTCTCACTTCAAACGAAAACGTTCTCACTTGAAACTAGAATGTTCTGACTTCAAACCAGAATGTTCTGACTTGAAACTGGAATGTTCTCACTGCAAACAAAAACGTTCTTGCTTGAAACTAAAATATTAATGCTCTGAACTCGGAATGTCTCACTTTAAACAAAAACACCCAAGCTCAGAGCAAAAAGTTTTATGTTTTTAGATAACAGCGTCGAGTTAATTTCTCAAATTACGACGCTTGTGGTTGTACTTTTTTAGCTTTCCGGGCAAATCTCCGCCCTAAATCATCAATCATTGACTCTAAACCAGAGCCTTTACCACTGGCTTTAGCATAGTTATATATCATCAAACCCGCCGCATAAGCTTCGCTACCAACAGCTACAGATGTATCATCCACCAGTTCTTGCAGTTGCGTCAACGACAGCAAAATGGGATACAGGGCTTCAAATAATTCGATATCTTGGCGCATATCATTTAAGTCAAAAGAACGAGGTAAGAAGTCAGGGTTTTGTGTGCCAATTTCCAACGCCTTACTCACAAACGCCCGACTCTTATCCCCCAGCTTAGGTAAAGCTTTACGCTCCTCGGTTGTCAAATCAATCAAGAACGGTAACTTTTCGCGGATAGTAGTAATAGCTTGCATCACGGCTTCCCTGTCTGCGGAGGAAAGTTTTGCACTGACTTTATTATCTGCCATTTTTCATACACCTTTAATGGTACTATATTTCAGTATTCCCCAAGTTATTTAGGCAGTAATAGTTATTTATAAGCAATTAAGAAAATTTTTTTATACCTTTAAACAAGTGATATCTCGCTAATTACCAATCTTGAGCAAGTTTCACGATTAGAGTCCAGTGGCATTTGACCCAAGGAAGCCGAACATTTAGAGATAATAGTAGCAGAGGTAATCTGCAAAATTTAGCGTTAGCAGAGCGGTGTGCTAACACTTCGCAGCGAGTTGTGGAATAACATTATTACTTCTATAGGAATCCTATTTGATTACGTGAAAAAACTCAGTATACATCTATTCACTTCTGTTCCCTATTCCCTATTCCCTCTTAGAGGATGTTTGAAAAGTCATGATTGATGTATCAAATATTTTATTACCCCACCCTAACCCTCCCCTTGGAAAGGGGAGGGAACTAGATTTTCTTAATTCCCCCCTCTTTCCAAGGGGGATTAAGGGGAGTAAGAATGTGATAAAAATTACAATATACCACTTTTCAAACACCCTCTTAGAAGCTGTGAATCTAGCATAATAAGTATGGTAAAGCCATAAAAGTAATAGCGAAAAATATCAAACCCAATTTTTATTATGACTTCTTTTCCCCATTACATCCCTCAATCTGATCCCCCACTTCCTCCTTGGGAAACCCTACCAACGATGTATGATTTACCAAGTGACAACCCAGAGGAACCAGGCTTGCCAGACGATTTTCACTTTTTACAACCCTTACTTTTATACTTAACTTTTCAGCCAGGTAACTGGAATCCAGAACTAGTTTATAGTGCGGCTGACCTTAATCTCTACTATGATTTACAGCATCCTTTGTGGTATAAGCGCCCAGATTGGTTTGGTGTAGTAGGTGTAGGAAAATTATACAAAGGCCAAGACTTACGGTTAAGTTATGTAAGTTGGCAAGAGCCAGCAAATCCGTTTGTGGTTGTTGAGTTACTATCTCCGGGTACGGAAGACGAAGATTTAGGCACAAGAAGAGAAATTGCAGCAGATAAACCTCCTAGCAAATGGGAAGTTTATGAACGAATTTTGCGGATTCCCTACTATGTTGTATTTAGTCGCTATACTAATGAACTTCGGGCTTTTCAGTTAGTCGGCAGTCACTATGAACCGATGAACTTAACTAATGGATACCTACTAATGCCAGAGATAGATTTAAGTTTAGGCTTATGGCAAGGTTCATTTCGAGATATTGAAAAGTTGTGGTTAAGGTGGTTCACTTTGACGGGAGAATTAATTCCCGCACCCACAGAGGAAGCTGCTGCTGCAACTGAACGAGCTATGATTGCAGAACAAGAAGCTATAGAAGCTAAACAAGAAGCTGCTCAAGCTAAACGAAAAGCAGAACAATTAGCAGAACGTTTGCGTCAGTTAGGCGTGAATCCTGATGAACTAGATGAATTATTGTAGCTTCACAAGTCTTTTCTGATACGCAGCATAATTTTCTGCTTTTGAGGAATCACCTGCACTGAAAATTTTGATAGCCGATACCAAAGCAGCTATCTGATAATGATATAGGTTCTCAGAAAGATTAATTTTTGAGAGCGATCGCATATTCAGCACTTGAAATACATATAATATTTCTTTCAGCAAATCTATAGCAACCTCAGTTTTGATGATAAACCATGATGTCACCCTATATCCTTACTGTTCCTCAAGCAGTTTCAATTGAGTTACTAACAGGAAAATAAGGTTCAGCAGCAAATCTAAAAGGCGATGTCCTGAACATTTGCAGATATTACCGCAGACACTGATTATGTTGCGGCTGCTAAAATACTTAAGTATTAGTAGTACGATCAAATTACTCAGGTTAAAATTGTCTATTTGGTAGACAAGACCATCAGAAAATTGTAGAAAAGTGTATTTCCTTGGCTTGATAGTGGTGCTAACCTCAATTTAAAGGATGTTATCAGCCTTTATCTGCTAGAGTTTCTGACTTTCAGCAAATTAGATAATTTATCAACAACAAAATCGTTAGGAGTGCGATGATCATGTCACAGTCCCCGATGACAAGACCAGAAATAGCTGCTGGAACTCTAATCGATAACCGCTATATTATCCAAAAACTTCTAGGACAGGGAGGATTGGGACGAACTTACTTAGCATTTGACACTCGTCGGTTTAATGAAGCCTGTGTTCTCAAAGAATTTGCACCCATTGGTACAGGTGAAAGTGGACTGGAACAATATCGTAACTTATTTAAAAGAGAGGCAAAAATTCTCCATCAATTGCAACATCCTCAAATTCCTAAGTTTTTGGCTTGCTTTGAAGGAGATGGTCGGCTATTCCTAGTACAAGAGTATGTTGACGGTAAAACATATTCAAGACTGCTAGGAGAACTTCAACGTCAAGGAAGAAATTTTTCTGAAGACGAAGTTATACAGTGGCTAAAGAATCTGCTGCCTGTTTTGGAATATGTCCACCAGCACAACATTATCCATCGAGATATTTCTCCTGACAACATCATGTTACCCGATGGCAAGGATACGCCAGTGCTGATTGATTTCGGGGTAGGTAAGCAAATTGCTGACATCAATGAAGGAAGAAATTCCAACCAACAGGTAACGTTTGTCGGTAAAATGTCCCTTGTCGGCAAAGTGGGATATGCTCCCCGCGAACAGATTAGTTTGGGTTTATGTTCACCCTCTAGTGACCTTTATGCTTTAGGTGTAACTGCTATTGTATTACTCACAGCTAGAGATCCATCTTTACTAATGGATCAATACTCACTTGAATGGAACTGGCGTGATTATACCTATGTTACTGATGGGTTTGCTCAAGTGCTTGATTATATGTTGGAAGATAGGCCCAATAAGCGATACCAAACAGCCAGCGAAGTTTTCAGAGATTTAGAGTATATTAGAGAACCAGAAATAGCAATGCCTTCTGCAATCATGGTTGATGATTTACCGGCTACGGTATTTAACCCTGAATTTCGGGCTATATCGGTTCCATCGCAGTCATATAACCAACCTGAAGAAACAATTTTTAATTCACCTACTAGTCCACAAACTGGGCAAAAAATCGAACAACAACAATCTTCACTCCAACCAGCATTTATCAAACATTGTCAGCAAGAATTAGCCTACCATATCGGCCCAATGGCAAATCTGATTATAGAAGAAATACTAGCTCACAATCCTTATATTTCAGCTGACCAATTTATTGAACTTGTAACTAAGGAAATTCCTAACTTTCAAGCAGCTTTTGAATTCAAAAAAAGATTATTTTCATAAAGATTTAGACATCATGAATTGAGGAATAATTTTTAATCTCTTAACTAATTCTCTGGGTTTAAGTCAAGAGAGCTAATATAAAGTAACAAGGTTTTTTGGCAGGATCTAAATACCCCTTACAAAGATTAATAACGTTAGTATTGCGCAAAGCGAATCTGTATACTTCTATGGAGAAATATACTACATACAAAATCTTATACAGAGGGTTATTACGTTAGCATAGCGATAGCGAGCCTGCGTATCCTTGCGGGAAAGCAAGCTAGGCGCAGCGTCTTGAGAGAGCCTGATTATGAATTATTATAATCGCCTATACTTCCTTGAGTACGTTTGATTCTTTTCATCGCCATTTCTAAACTTAACTGCATCCGTTTAAAGGCTCTAGCTAAATTACCGATTTCATCATTAGATATCTGCTCAAATTCAACTTCCATATGTCCTGTACTAACTTCTTCAGCTATGCGAGTCATGCGTTTGAGAGGCATCACAACTTGTCGATTCAAGAACAAATTGACTAGTAGGATAGTCGCTATAAATATAGTTGATACAATCAAAATAATTACTAATGAAGACTGATTGGCTTTGTTGATGACATTCTTGGCAGGTACTGATACAATTTGAGCGCCAACAATTTCATTAAGGTTCCACCCAAATCCATTAGCAGCACCATAAAGACTAATCATACTTTGAGGTGCAGCTTCAGGTACACTATGACAGACCAGACAGCTTTTTTCAGAAACTGCTAAGGGACGAGCAATATAAAAAATATCCCCACCAGGAATTGAGCGAAATCCACTAACTTCTTTAAGGTCTGATTTATTTCTAAACTGTTCTACAATATCTGTCTCAAAACCGTCAGCCTTATCTCGAAGATTTGTGGGATTGAGAGTTGCTTCTTTATAAAAGAAATCACGGTAGTCTGTTGTTTTCCGTAAAACTTCAAACACCTCTCGTGCTGAGTATCCAGGTACCGTTTGCGGCAAAAACTCAGTAGCCAATTTATCAACTAGCTCTGGATTCACTTGATCACTGGTATATTTACGAACAGAACTCATGGTTTGGATGAGCATGAGACCAGTTGAGCTAATATCTTGCTTAGCATTCTCCCTCAGTAGAGAAGAAAGAGTAAATCCACTCAAGCTCAGACCAAATGTCAAAATTACCAGTAGCAGAATTGTAAATTTTTGTTTCAAATTTAGATTTTTTAGCATAATTTGAGATTACCTACAAGTCAAATTATTATAAACAAATATATTTAAAGTCACTGTTTACTCTAGCATGAGCAATCAAGTTTCATATTTTCATGTAAGGGTATAGTTTAAACAAAACTATGAAGCTATATCCAACTTTATACTATTAGTAATTATTGAGGTTAATGAAAATGTTATCTAAGTAACTAAGTTCCAAAAAGCTACAACAGCAATTCAAATAGAACTCCCAAAAATTCGTATTGGCTGTTCTGATACCGTGCCAAAATAAATACCAGCAATTGTCAAATATTACTAATGGTGTGGAATGCAGGAAAGTCTATATTCGGGGGACGCTACATTATTGAAAGCCAACTAGGTGAAGGCGGAATTGGCATTACTTATCTTGCCAGAAATCAACGAAATCAACAGCGAGTGATTAAAACCCTCAAAGAAGAAATCCTGAATCACCCCGCCTGGATACTCCACCGAAACAAATTACGGCAAGATTTTCGTGATGAAGCAGTTCGGTTGGCTGTGTGCCACCATCCTCATATAGTACAGATAGAAACCATCTTCGATGAGGGGAATTTGCCCTGCATGGTGATGGATTACATCGAAGGGGAAGACTTAGCACAGCGCTTGAGGCGAATAGGAGTGCTATCAGAGGCAGAAGCGCTACTTTACATCCGACAAATTGGTGATGCTTTGACCCTAATCCATTCTAAAGGACTGTTGCATCGGGATCTCAAACCACGCAACATCATGATCCGCATTCATAAATTAGAAGCAGTACTAATAGACTTTGGCATCGCTAGAGAGTTTGTTCCTAATACGATCCAAAGGCATACAGTGTATCGTACTCCTGGTTTTGCCCCACCTGAACAGTATGAATCAGAGGCGCCGCGAGGAGAATACATTGATATTTACGCCCTAGCCGCCACTTTGTATAATTTGCTTACCGCAGTTGTACCAACTAGTGCAGATGATAGACGTCACAATATTAATTTAGAACCACCACAATATTTTAATCCCAACATCAGCAATAGGGTAAATCAGGCTATTATGTGCGGCATGGATCTGGAGTCAACGTATCGTCCCCAGTCTGTGCAGGAGTGGTTAGATTTATTGGGTTCTGATACAGGGGAAGATGTAACCAAAATATCATCTACTTTAGTGATAACCCCTAAACTGCAACTACCTGTACCTGTTGTATTAGATCGGCAAAACTGGCAATGCGTGCAGACCCTCAAAGGTCATTCTAGTATGGTTCATGCGATCGCCATTAGCCCAGACGGGCAATTTATTGCTAGTGGCAGTAATGACAAGACGATCAAACTTTGGCAAGTGGGCACTGGTAAGCTAGTGCGTCAACTGGGTCGTTGGTCTTCTAGTCATTCTAGTATGGTTCATTCCGTCGCCTTTAGCCCAATCTCTTCAAACTTTTCTTATCAAGGCGAGTCTGGCAAATCTGCGGGAGTTACAGACCTAAATCGGGGAATCTTAGCTAGCGGGAGTTGGGATAATACAATCAAATTGTGGGATGTCAACACAGGTAAAGAAATTCGTACCCTCACTGGTCATGCTAATTGGGTGAATTCCGTTGCTTTTAGTCCAGATGGCAAGTTTCTGGCTAGTGGCAGTGCTGACTGCACAATCAAACTGTGGCAGGTACACACAGGCATAGAAATCCAAACTTTCACAGGTCATTCCGACCCAGTTTCGTCAGTCGCTTACTCTCCAAGAACGCCTGCAACTAATAGCCAGGAGAGACAGTTAGTAGCTAGTGGCAGCAATGATTACACAATTAAACTCTGGCAAATATATACAGGCAGAAATATTTACACATTCACAGGTCATTCCTTCTTTGTCAACTGTATCGCCTTTAGCAAAAATGGCGAAATTCTCGCCAGTGGTAGTGGTGACAACACAATTAAACTCTGGCATATAAATACAGGCAAAGAAATTCGTACTCTCATTGGTCATTCTGATTCTGTTTGGTCAGTCGCCTTTAGCCAGGATGGACAATTTCTCGCTAGTGGCAGTTGGGACAACACTATCAAGCTGTGGCACATACACAGTGGTAGAGAAATCAGCACACTTACAGGGCATTCCAACTATGTTAGATGTGTTGCCTTCAGTCTCGATGGCCAAACCCTAGTTAGCGGTAGTGATGACGACACTATTAAAATTTGGCGAAGAAAGTAGTAAATAATTCGTAATTTTCCTATAAACCTACAGATAGAACTGCGATCGCCCCAAATTTGTGACAATAATGACGGCAACCGTTATTTTTGAACAATAAAAATTATATGGGCTTTGGTATTGGTGATTTATTTTGGATTTTCCTCCTTCTGACTTCTTTGCAACCTCTTTGGCAAAAACGTCAAATAGAATATCGGCGTTTGCGTTCTTTACAAGAATTCCAGCAGGAACGCAAAAGTCGGGTGATTTTACTAATTCACCGTCAAGAGTCCATTAGCTTTTTGGGAATTCCTATATCTCGCTACATTACTATCGAAGACTCAGAACAAATATTGCGAGCAATTCGCCTCACACCCCCAGATGTGCCGATTGACTTAATTTTACACACCCCTGGCGGTTTAGTTTTGGCTACTGAACAAATCGCCAGAGCGTTAATTCGCCACCAAGCAAAAGTCACAGTCTTTGTACCCCACTATGCCATGAGTGGCGGTACAATGCTTGCTCTCGCCTCTGATGAAATTATTATGGATGCTAACGCTGTCTTAGGGCCAGTTGATCCACAACTAGGCAATTACCCCGCAGCCAGTATCCTGAAAGTAGTTGAAGATAAACCTATCAGTGAGATTGATGACCAAACCTTAATTATGGCTGATCTCTCACGCAAAGCAATTCAGCAGGTACAGCGATTTGTGCGAACTTTGCTAAAAGACAGTATACCTAAACAAAAAGTTCTGCCAGAAAACATCGAACCGATTATCGAAACCTTAACAACTGGACGCGTCACCCACGACTATCCCATCACTATTGAAGAAGCAACAGAAATGGGGCTGCCCGTAACCGTCGGACTGCCCCATTCTATTTATGATCTTATGGATTTGTACCCACAGCCACAAGGAGGACGACCCAGCGTGCAGTACATTCCTATGCCTTACAATGACCGCCGTCCAATTCTACCTACACCCAAAGGCAGACCCTTAGAAGAACCAAATCAGATGACTTGAAGGGCTTTGGGATAGGAGTTTTTTGTGGCGACTAGGGTGTTGCAGTCGGTGTTGCAGTTGGTGTTGCAGTTGGTGTTGCAGTTGGTGTTGCAGTTGGTGTCGCTGTTGGTGTCGCAGTCGGTGTCGCTGTTGGTGTTGCAGTTGGTGTCGCAGTCGGTGTTGCTGTTGGTGTCGCTGTTGGTTTAGTTGTTGGTTTAGTTGTTGGTTTAGTTGTTGGTGTTGCTGTCGGCTGACTGAAGAGTGTCTTTGCTTCTTCATTCAGCTTTTGGCGGAGTGCTAAGTTAGCAATTCCAGTTTCTTGCAACTGATATTTCTTCTGATACTCCTTCACCACTTCTTCCGTACGGGAACCATAAAAATGATCGCGCGGCAGGGGAGGATTTGGCTTCACCACTGCATTCAAATTTCTGTGCAGAATTTGAACGATGTTAGCAGCAAAATCTTGGGTTTTTGGCCCTGCTATGCCATCAACAGGTTTTAGCTTATAACCAGTCTGAAATTCTCGAATTGCTTTTTTAGTTTGCTCGTCTGTCAAAGCATTATTTGTTACCTTGACGTTATAGCCTAATCCCCGCAATACCTCACGGAATTGCTGGGGCGTATAACTTTTTCGAGGGGCTGCAAAACCTGTGTCTGTAATTACCAAACTAGCAGTCATCAGGCAAGTAACAGCAAAGGTTGCGCTTGATTTTCCAAACCCACACCACATACTTAAAAACTCCTTTGGGTTAAATCAGCAGGATTATAAACGTTAACAGCTGCATTTTAAGTTTGTTTAATAACTTTTTTCACGATTATTTAATGAATTTTGAACAAATTGTGATTTTTTTTTGTTAAATTTAGCTAAGTTTGTAAAAAATAATTTCTGTCATCCATCAAAAGAAGTATCTTATATTAGCAAAGAGACAGCGGTTATCATTTGAAGCGAAAATACCCTTTTAAGATTAAACTGCGGTAGAAAGTCACATCTGTACATTGGCATTAATTTAAAGTAAAAGGCAGTCTCTTTACCTGTGGATGTGCTGCAATGAGGAGTATTTTCAGCCTATGGTTGGAAAAGAAAGAGGTTTTAAAGGAGTTTTGTTTTGGGCTGAAGTTGACACCCATGACAGATGTGCACTTTTACTGGGGTCTACTCGACTGGAAATTGCTGTAATTGGTTAGAAAGGGCCGAAAATTAATAAATGAAAGAGTTTATGTTTTAAACACCAGAATAAGTATCATATATTACATAAAATGAGAAATATAAAATCTTCTAAGCAGCGTAATCTTTGGTTTGAAAGATTTATGGCAATTACTGCCACCGTAAATTTAAGTTTAGTTTTGTTTGATTTAAGTTATGTACCTTGGAGAGATTTCTACTTGCGAAAACTTCCCCAAATTACTAAAATTTATGACCCAATAAAAGGTATTGAACTCCATCGAGACACAGAAAACTATCTAAAAACAATAGACGCATTAGAAGAACAAGTTAAGCAAACAGGGTTACAGTCGCCTCAGGTAAATAGCAGGCTAGAGGAAATAAGGGGTCTGAGCAGCGAGATGATTGACAGTAACCCGTTTGCGGGAGTGAATAAGAGTGGGACTCTGGAAAAAATCAAAAAAAGGATGCGATCACACATCCGCAAAGAATCTGCAAAACAGTCCTTCGCTACTTTTTGGAGTCAGCCATATCTATCACAAAATGGCTGGTCTAAAGAAATTAATTTTTTTAACCAGAGCATCCGCCCTTTGATCGCCAGTAACTATTACCGCCAAATCGGGGAAAATGGCGATTTTATTGATAAATTCTGGATGATTGACTTATTATTTGTGATTTTATTTGGCGTAGAATTGCTAGGGCGTACCTTCTTGCTCAGACGCCAACATCCTGGGTTTAGCTGGTTAGAAGCACTATTATGGCGTTGGTACGATTTATTTTTACTGATACCATTTTGGCGGGGGTTACGAATCATACCTATATTAATTCGCCTCGATCAAGCGCGGTTATTGAATCTGCATCCAGTACGAAAGCAATTTAATCAGGGGATTATCGCTAATTTTGCCGAAGAACTCACAGAAATTGTGGTGGTGAGAGTGATTAATCAGGTTCAGGGTTCAATTCGGCGGGGTGAATTAACTAGCTGGCTCTCGCAAAAAGAAAATTTACGTCCCTACATAGATATTAATAATGTGAATGAAGTGGAAGCGATCGCAGGTCTTTTGGTAAAAACAATTGTCTACCGAGTGCTACCCGAGATTCAACCTGCGATCGTTGCCATTGTGTGCCACAACATCGAAACCGTCTTCCATCAAGTCCCCGTCTACCGGAATCTCCAAAACCTCCCTGGCTTAGGACAAGCCCAAACCCAGTTAAGCGAACAGCTGGCGACCCAAATCACAACTAATCTTTACAAAACTTTAGTGAGCGCTGTTGAAGACCCTGTGGGCGCAAAACTCACCAGTCAATTGGTACAAAGCTTCAGTGACGCTTTGGGATCTCAAATAAAAGAAAAACACGTACTTTCAGAAATTCAGAGCTTACTTTTTGACTTCTTAGAGGAAATCAAACTCAACTATGTCCAGCGTTTATCCCAAGAAGACATAGACCAAATTATCGAGCAAACCAGGCAGCTACGAACACAAGTATCAGTTCCTGCAGTAGTGGATAAAGGCACTACTCTCTCAAAAATACGGAAAGGGTAGGTAAAGCAGGGGAGCAGAGGGGCAGCGGAAGCATTTTTAACTCATGACTAATGACTAATGACTAATGACTATCCAAGAAATGCGCTAAACTCGAATTAGGCGAATCATCATTGGTTCGTCATAATACTTCTTGGAAGATATACCTATCGCAGGAAGTGGGTCGAAGCCCACTTTTTTTATTGAATTCTCTCATGGCTCATCCTTTAGTTCCACAAATTATTGATTTGGCGACACCAGTGGCAGAAGAACTGGGATTAGAAGTGGTTGGCGTGGTTTTTCACACCAACCAAAATCCACCAGTTTTGCGGGTAGACATTCGCAATCCTGAGCAAGACACCGGTTTGAATGATTGTGAGAGGATGAGCCGTGCTTTAGAAACCTCCTTAGATGCTGCGGAAATCGTTCCAGATACATACGTCTTGGAAGTGTCTAGTCCTGGTATTTCGCGGCAATTGGTAACAGACAGGGAGTTTATTTGCTTTAAAGGATTTCCTGTGATTATCTCCACTTCGCCACCCTACGACGGACAACAAGAATGGATTGGTCAGTTGATTCGTCGGGATGAGACAGCACTTTACTTAAATCAAAAAGGTCGTGTAGTCGAAATTCCCCGCTCCCTAATAACTAAGGTGCAGTTACAGGAGCGCCGATAAACAAGTTACTAAGGCTAGAGGCTAGGGACTAGGGATTGGAGGGGCACAGGAGCAGAGGAGCAAGGGAGACAAGGTGATACCAATTCAAAATTCAAAATTCAAAATTCAAAATTAAGAAAGCCAGACAGAACAAAGGTATGTCCGTATGTATCTGTCGCATTCTTTTTTCAAATTGGTATGACAAGAGATGAGAACTTGCAACAAGTTTTTTCCCTTGTTCCCAATTTTCCTTGTCCTCTTGTCCTCTTCCCCATGCCCAATGCCCAGTCTTTAGTTCCTAATTTTTAAAGGAGATTGCTTATGTCAATGGTTACTTTACCTGGATTAAAAGAATTAATTGAAAGTATAAGTCGCGAGCGGAATTTACCCCGGCTTGCAGTTCAATCAGCTATTAGAGAAGCACTACTCAAAGGCTACGAACGTTATCGTCGCGCCCAAAATTTAGAACGCAAACAGTTTGAGGAAGATTATTTTGAAAATTTTGAAGTAGAACTCGATATTGAAGAAGAAGGATTTCGCGTTCTTTCCACCAAAACCATTGTCGAAGAAGTTAATAATACAGACCACCAGATTTCCCTAGACGAAGTTCAACAAGTCGCTCCCGAAGCGCAGTTAGGGGACTCTGTAGTGCTGGATGTTACCCCCGACCAAGGAGAATTTGGTCGAATGGCGGCGATGCAAACCAAGCAAGTATTGGCACAAAAATTACGGGATCAACAGCGCCAGATGGTGCAAGAAGAGTTCCAAGATTTAGAAGGAACTGTTCTGCAAGCAAGAGTCTTGCGGTTTGAACGACAATCAGTGGTTTTAGCAGTTAGCAGCGGCTTTGGTCAGCCAGAAGTAGAAGCCGAATTACCGAAGCGGGAACAGTTGCCCAACGATAATTATCGAGCAAATGCCACCTTCAAGGTATATCTCAAAAAAGTCTCCCAAGGTCAGCAACGAGGCCCACAGTTGCTTGTGTCTCGTGCTGATGCTGGTTTGGTAGTTTATCTTTTCGCCAACGAAGTCCCAGAAATCGAAGATGAGGTGGTACGGATTGTTGCCGTAGCTAGGGAGGCAAACCCCCCTTCCCGTTATGTTGGTCCCCGGACTAAAATAGCAGTAGATACTCTTGATCGCGATGTAGACCCAGTTGGTGCTTGTATTGGAGCCAGGGGATCGCGAATTCAAGTGGTAGTCAATGAATTACGCGGTGAAAAAATAGATGTAATTCGCTGGTCGCCAGACCCAGCAACATACATTGCTAATGCCTTAAGTCCAGCACGAGTAGATGAAGTACGCCTGATGGACCCAGAATCGCGGCAAACTCACGTACTTGTAGCTGAAGATCAATTGAGTTTGGCTATTGGGAAAGAAGGACAAAACGTCCGTTTGGCAGCCCGTCTAACTGGTTGGAAAATAGACATTAAAGACAAAGCTAAGTATGACTATGCAGCAGAGGATACCAAATTTGCAGCCGTCAGAACAAAATATCAATCAGAGGAATCAGAAGACGACTTGGACTTTGAAGAAGAATTCGAGGATGAAAATCAGAACGAATTAGAAGAGGAAGATAGTTTTGACAATAACGATGATGAATAATTAATTAATTTTGTAAAGTTTTGATACTGTAGACTGTAATCTTAGTCTCAAGGATTATTTTCTCAAAGGCTACTTGGTATAAGTAAAAAATAGTAATAATAAACTTCTTTTTACATCCAAAATCCTGGACTAAGATCGCAAAGAACCGATGAAACCAAATTATCGGCGCTGTATTAGTTGCCATAAAGTAGGCTCAAAAGATGAGTTTTGGCGGATTGTCCGCGTCTTTCCATCGGGAAAGGTACAATTGGATCAGGGCATGGGGCGTTCTGCCTATATTTGTCCAGAAAAGAGTTGCTTACAAGCGGCTCAAAAAAAAAATCGACTAGGGCGATCGCTACATGCATCAGTGTCAGAAGCACTGTACCAAAGCTTGTCGCAACGTCTAGCCCGCAGTAATACCCAAAACCAAATTTAGTTGGAACAACTTTGTGACGTAATCATTAGAGGAATTGTGTCGAAAGCCGAAGTCGCGCTTTCATCTCACTCCCTATTGCTCGTTAAGGTTAGTGCCAAAATAGTAAATGGGTGTAAAAAACATTCGGCTCTCCAATAACGAGGGGCGAGGCAACATTCCCAGAACAAAATGTAATCGATTGTGTTGTGGAAGACTCAGAATCAACAAAACAAGAAACTACAAAATGGCAACCTGGTAGCGCTCAGGCGCAGTTCGGCGTCAAGGGTTCCTATAAAAATCTTTTATTTAAGAAATTTTTATGGGTATCCCTCAACCATCATTCCTGGTGGGGATGCCATTATTAAACCGAAACATCTCTCTTTCCTGATTGGAGGCACCGGCAAAAACTGAACGGCAGTCTAAAAACAGTAATCCAAGGATGGAGATGTCGCACTCCCAGGCAACCATCCGCTAAAACTGTAAATTAAAGGGGAAGAGTGGATGAACAACGGCAAAGTTAGAATTTATGAATTATCAAAGGAATTGAATTTGGATAACAAAGAGCTACTAGCAATTTGCGACCAGCTCGATATTGCGGTCAAAAGTCATAGCAGCACGATTTCAGAATCCGAGGCAGAAAACATCCGGGCGGCAGCAGAAAAGCTAGCAGCTACGAATGTGTCAGCCAAAAAGGAACTAGGTACAACCAGCCATAAGCCAAATTCACCACCCAACGGCGGACGTAACCGACCTGCTGCACCCCACAAACAGCAAATTTTGGAAATACGCAAACCCAAAATATTGAGAAATACTACTCCCAACGCCCCAGAGGCGTCACTTGCTAACAATACCCAAGCTGCCTTGTCTGAAGCTAATCCTCCCTCTCCGCCACGGCCTTTCGCTACACCAGTCTCACCCCAAAAACCGGCAGCACCAACTCGACCTGTGCCCCCTGTGCCCCGGACTCAATCTGAGACTCAAGAGCAACCTGCGAACGCTAAGTTGGAACAAACGCCTAATCCAAATCCGGCACCGGAAAAAATAGCATCCCAAAAACCGGAAAAAATAGTTCCACCCAGACCAAAATCGGAAAAACCGATCAAACCACAACTAGTTGCTCCTACAGCCAGACCTGCGGCAGAAGAAGCCCAAATGGTAGATGAGCCGCCCGTATCTCAGGCAGATAAACCGATCCTCAAACGCGACCAACGGCTACGACCCGCGGAAGGCGATCGCGAGCAAATTAAGCCGAGAGTCGCTAAACTGCCAACAGACCAGTCTCCACCATCTGCACCACAAAGAACAAGTCGTCCTACCCCTGCACCCAGCAGACCAGAGCAGAGAGGCAATAGACCATCTGCTCCATCACAACTGGGAGAAGGACAAAGACCCAGACCAGCACGTCCAAGTGAAGCAGTAGCAGCCGCAATGCCAACCGCTACTCCACCCAGACAGATGTCAGGAATAGTGGGCAAATCTCAAGGATTGGGTGATGAACCAGTCACACCGGATCTCCTCGATTTGAAACGCCCAAGTCCGCCTCGACCGACCAAAGGTGGCAAAAAGTGGGTAGAAGAGGAAATAATTGACGAGGTTAAAGAGAAGGCAAAAACTGGTGTAAAAGGCAAGCGAATCAAACCCATACTTGATGATGAGTTTGAAGAAGATTTGCTGGATGATGATGATATCGACTCACCAGCCACAGTCCAAGTCAGCCTTTCTATCGCTCGTCCTCCCAAACCGAAAGCGACTCGACCTGCACAGATACCAGGTGCAACCCTTGCTAGCGCCCCAACAGCAAGAGCGAAAAAGTCTGGTTCCAGGTCTGGTTCCAAATCTGGTACTGGGCGCGACCATCAGCAAAACCGTCGCCAAGAAGCCGAGACAAAGCGCGATCGCCCCGAAAAAGTGGTGATTACAGGACCGTTAACTGTGCAAGAACTAGCTGACGTTTTAGCCGTTGCCGATACAGAGATTGTCAAAATCCTGTTCCTTAAAGGTATGGCGGTGAGTATCACTCAAAATCTAGATATTCCCACAATTACCCTGGTAGCAAAAGAACTAGAAATAGAAGTTGAAACCGCCGAACGAGAAGCAGAAGCTCGGAAAATTACGGAAATGGTCGGCGCAGAAGACCTAGAATATCTCCACCGCCGTCCGCCAGTCGTGACAATTATGGGTCACGTAGACCACGGTAAAACAACCTTGCTCGACTCAATCCGCAAAACAAAAGTGGCTGCTGGCGAAGCTGGTGGGATCACTCAACACATTGGTGCATACCATGTGGATGTGGAACATGAGGGCAAACCGCAGCAAATAGTCTTCCTGGATACTCCTGGTCACGAAGCCTTTACAGCTATGCGGGCACGAGGAGCGCGGGTAACAGACATTGCCGTGTTGGTAGTAGCTGCTGATGATGGCGTCCGTCCCCAAACCGTTGAAGCCATTAGCCACGCCCAAGCAGCCGGAGTACCAATTGTTGTTGCAATCAACAAAATTGACAAAGAAGGGGCACAGCCAGAACGCGTTAAACAAGAACTCACTCAGTATGGTCTGACCTCAGAAGATTGGGGTGGTGATACGATCATGGTTCCCGTGAGTGCAATCAGAGGTGAAAACCTGGATACGCTCTTAGAGATGATTCTCCTGGTAGCAGAGGTTGCAGAACTATCTGCCAACCCAGATCGTACCGCCAAAGGAACTGTCATTGAAGCACATCTGGATAAAGCTAAGGGAGCAGTTGCTACCTTGCTAATTCAGAATGGCACCCTGCATGTGGGAGATATCTTGGTAGCTGGCTCGGCTTTCGGTAAAGTCAGGGCGATGGTGGATGACAGAGGCAAGAGAGTAGACATTGCTTCTCCTTCCTTTGCTGTCGAGGTACTAGGTTTAAGTGATGTGCCAGCAGCAGGCGACGAGTTCGAGGTCTTCGAGAACGAAAAAGAAGCCAGAGCGCTCGCTAGCGATCGCGCAGACAGACAACGCTTATCCCGCCTGTTACAGGGACGTGTTACCCTCACAACCCTGTCGGCTCAAGCACAAGAAGGCGAGTTGAAAGAACTCAACTTGATCTTGAAAGGAGACGTACAAGGTTCGGTGGAAGCTATTGTGGGAGCGCTCAAGCAAATCCCGCAAAACGAAGTCCAAATTCGGATGCTGTTGGCTACTGCTGGGGAAATCACCGAGACAGATATCGACTTAGCCGCTGCCAGTAACGCCGTAATTATTGGCTTCAACACCACCTTTGCCAGTGGCGCTAGACAAGCCGCCGATGAAGCAGGTGTCGATGTCCGGGAATATAACGTAATCTACAAACTCCTAGAAGATATCCAAGATGCCTTGGAAGGTCTTTTGGAACCAGAGTTGGTGGAAGAACCCTTGGGTCAAACCGAAGTCCGTGCCGTCTTCCCAGTCGGTCGTGGTGCGGTTGCTGGTTGCTACGTTCAATCTGGCAAGCTAGTTCGTAACTGCAAAGTCAGGGTGCGACGCGGCGGTAAGGTGATCTATGAAGGCGTCCTTGACTCCTTAAAACGGATGAAAGAAGATGCCCGTGAGGTCAATGCCGGTTATGAATGCGGCGTCGGCATCGATAAATTCAATGATTGGGTTGATGGTGACATCATCGAAGCCTATCAAATGGTTACAAAGCGCCGCACTCTCACCTTAACGAGATAGTGTTGAGGGTAAAATGGTTAGAAGTTAGGAGTGATAAATTAAGAGTTAGGAGTTAAAGACTGCTAACTCCTAACTCCTAACTCCTAACTCACAACTTTTTATAATATGCATTCATTTCGCTCTGAACCTATTTTGTGGATTCACGTCGCTGGTTTAGCAACGTTGCCTGTTTTTTTAGTACTCTGCTTATTGTTCTTGTCTGTAGGCGAGCCATTTTTACCAGTCTGGATGGAGCTATTCTTAGTTGCCGCTATTGGTGTTCTCCCCCTGCTATGGATGCAGTTGCGTCGCCCTTTTTATATATTTGCTCTTTTAGGAATAGCCCAAAAACCAGAAAATCTGACTGAGCGGCAGCGAAAAATTCTCTGTTTAATTAATACAAAGTTAAATCGTATCCTGGCATTGGTGGCAGCGGTCTTGTCGGTTTGGATACTGTGGTATCTTTACCAAATTGCCCCATTAGTAGCAAATTCAGCTAAATTTCTCCCACAATGGCGCAGTCTTGCACTAGTGCTGGCGGGATTAGCATTTTTGGGTGGCAATCTATTTTTACAAATACCTGTGAGTGTAATGCGAGTTTTGGTGATTAATGAGACAGAATTCGCTGGCATCGAGCCATTATCTTTAGAAAAGATTAAGCAAGATTTCACTATTTTAGGAGTGCGAGTTAATCAAATCGTGCCCCGATTATTGCAATCCTTGTTTAGGATAAATACAGATTCATAGTAGCCTCTAAAGTAGATTACAGCGGATTTCAAGTTGGTAAGATACATGAGCTAAGTCTGTTACCCAGATATATATAAAGCGTGTTTACTCCTGAATTCTGCTGTATTTCACTTTAAAGGGCTAGAGATAAGAGCAGGGGGGCAGAGGAAAATAAATAACCAATGCCCAATGCCTAATGTCCAGTTACCGTTGAAGTTTAAAATAAAGGAATAAGGAACTATGGCTCAAATTCCAGCTTCTAGCGATCGCCAATTTTCTGCTGATACTGAAATTTGGTATAGCCTCAAATGTGCGATCTCCACTAGTTCCGGTTTTCAACGCTGGCAACTAGAACGCGATGCTCAATTAGAGGGAATTCTCTTGGAACATCAAGTACAGAGGTATTTAAGAGAAACTTTAGAAACTTTAGCTTACTAAACACGTAATAAATCTTGTAAGCTTGTTTGCAAACGGCGGAGTTGACGGTATGCACCCTGCAAGCGATCGCCATCAACTTCCACTTCATTTGTGGTATAATTCTTAATAATTTCAATCAGCGACACTTGCCCGTCTTGATTCGCAGAAAGTACCAAAGCGGCTCGTAAAGCTTGCCGATTTGCTCTTTGAGACGGTGTAGAAATAACTTGACTAATTTGATCCAAAATAATATTACCAATCTGGCTATTCAGTACTTTATCTAAAAATACAGGGTTTACCTTTATTGGCTTTGTTAAATACTGACGAATGGCTTTGGGGTCTTGTTGCGCCAAAGCTAAATTAACTCTTAGTAAACCTGAGAGTTCACCTGTTTGGGCAAAGGTGGATAGTTCCTCTACAGAAAATGATTCACGGAAGATACCATACTTCAGCACTAGTCGTTCTGCTGCAAAGGCAGGAGTGGACAAAAACAGAAGACAGAGATAATGCCTACTAAAACTAAGACGCGACGCAGCCCTAAAAAATAAAAACGCATTTCTCCCGATTTCCAATAGGTTTGCTTTTCCTGCGATCATATTCCAGCAGAATTAGTTGCAGCACCTAGCTTTAGGGAATACTAAAAATCGCCTCATCCCCATAGTGCCCCTAAGAAAATTTTCTGAATAACAGAATATAACTAATGTATAAGTTCTGTGACCTATCTAGGGAATTTAGCTGAATCAGTGCTAATCATCCAGTATAGTTTTGCATGGGTTTTAGAGCAGCTACAACGCTGTTATCTTTAACCTTGTTCGATATACCGTAATTCAGCACATCACAGACGGAAAAAATGAAATATCGGCATTCTTACATTTCTCTAGCGAAAAATTTTCACCTTCTTTCCAGCAGTCATTTCAGATATACTTTGCGCGTAGGAGTCGGGCTAACGGCAATACTTGTTGTTTATAGTGGGTCGTCAATACTACTACCTACTGAGGTTAATGCTGGTGCTACTCCTCCAGAAAATCTCATAGCGCAAGCTCCTGCAACTGCTCCTGCAACTGCTCCTGCAACTGTCGCAGCGATTTATGTTAATCCAGCAACTGGTGCAGATAGGGCTGGTGCTGGTGCAACCTCGGCAGCACCCTACAAAAGCATCAGTTTCGCTCTCAGTCAAGCCCAAGCAGGTGCAGTGATTCAATTAGCACCTGGTACCTATAACCAGGAAAGTGGTGAAACCTTCCCGCTTTTACTTAAACCAGGGGTGACACTGCGAGGTGATGAAGCTAGTAAAGGTCAGGCGATATCAATTACAGGTGGAGGCTTCTACACTAGTCGCACTTTTGCCAGACAAGACATTACCATCCTTGCCGAGCAAGATACCACGATCGCTGGTGTCACCGTCACCAACCCAAATAACCGGGGTACGGGTGTGTGGGTGGAATCAACTAATCCGATTATCAAAAACAGTACTTTTACTAACAGTGTCAGAGAAGGTGTTTTTGTAACGGGTACAGGCAATCCCAAAATTGAAAGTAATCTCTTTGTGCAAAACAAAGGCAATGGGATTTCAATTGCTAAGACTGCTCAAGGAGAAATTCGGAGTAACTTATTTCAGGATACTGGTTTTGGTCTTGCGATCGGTGGAACTTCCACACCTCTAATTGTAGAAAACCAAATTCTCGAAAACCAAGACGGTCTTTTTATCTCAGAGTCAGCCAAGCCCGTATTGCGTAAAAATTTCATTCAAAACAATAAACGGGATGGAGTCGTAGCAACTGTCAACGCTTTACCCGACCTTGGCACCAACGAAAATCCGGGTGGCAATCTTATCCGTAATAACACTCGTTATGATGTGAATAATGCCACTAAAACTGGTCAAATTGCTGCTGTTGGCAATGATATTGATCAGAAAAAGATTTTTGGCTCCGTAAATTTCGTTGCTGCAACTGTTGAACCGCCTGGAGGGCCTGTTGTCTTTAAAGATGTACCAGCAAATTACTGGGCAAAAACATACATTGAAGCCTTAGCTTCCCAAAATATTATTGCGGGCTTTCCTGATGGCAGCTTTAAACCCAATGAACCTGTAACCCGCGCTCAATTTGCCACTATTGTCACTAAAGCCTTAAAGCCACCAACTAAACGCGCAGCCATTCAGTTTAAGGATGTAGCAAGCAATTTCTGGGCTTACGCTGCCATTCAATCTGCTTACCAGAGTCAATTTGTTTCTGGCTATCCCGATGGCACTTTTAAGCCACAGCAGCAAATTCCTAGAGTGCAGGCGTTAGTCTCTTTAGCTAATGGTTTGGGCTTAACTGCAAGTAATCAAAATGTCGTTTCCTTTTACACCGATGCTGCTCAGATTCCTAATTATGCGATCGCACCAGTTGCCGCCGCAACTGCACGGCAACTAGTAATCAACTATCCTACAGCCAAGCAACTCAATCCTAATCGTGAATCGACTAGAGCCGAAGTTGCTGCCTTTGTTTACCAGGCACTTGTCAATGCTGGACGTGCCCAACCAATTCCTTCATCTTATTTGGTAACAGTTCAGTAAATGTCTAGTTAGCAAATTGGAAACGCCAGACTAATAAATTATCAGTCTGGCGCTTCCCATATAGTGGTTTTTTAATTTTAGGGTTTTTTAATCATAAAAGTTGGGGTCTTTTAATATAGCTGACCCCATTTGAATGTGATTGGGTTTATGGTCAGGGTCTTTATATTGGCTGACCCCGTTTCAACGATTTCTATTTTCTCAGATATTTTTGCTTTTTGGGATTTACTAATAATTTTTTTATTTTTTCTTTCTGGATATTTTAATCTTCATAAAAGCATGAGTAAATTTGAAGAAAAGATATATTAAAAGAAAGTAGTCAAAAATTAACTAACTAAGATTTCTCTCTTTAGGAATTAGGATTTTTTACCCGAATTGGGGCGTTGTTGCCGACGCTGTTCCCAACGCCAAAGGAAAACCATTAAAGCAACTATTCCGACTTGGAGAGCTAAACTAGGCAAAGCACTCTCAACATTGCGTCCGGCAAGCACTTGGAAGAAAAAGACGAATGCACCGAGTAAGCCAGAAGCACCGAAAGCAATGTAAAAAAATTGTCGGAAGCCGCGATAAGGAGCAGCTATTTCTGCTTTCAGGCTGGCATACTGTTCAGGATTAAGGCGATTTTTGGGATTTTGATCTACCATAATTAAATCATGTTATAGTCTGAGATTGTGTATGCCGATGTGGCTCAGTGGTAGAGCAGCTGATTCGTAATCAGCAGGTCGTGGGTTCAAATCCCATCATCGGCTTTGATAAAAGTGTTGTTTAATAGTCAAGTTTGACACAAATCATGTACAGTGACTAATTATCTGTGATCGGTGACACATTGATGTCGTTGTGACAAATTATTGTCATAAAACCTAAATTATTACTGATGATGGTGATTATGTGACAGTGCCAAGAATTCAAGTATTTACTACTAATTCGGGAGCGTAGGCGAAGCCCGTCGCAGACATCGCCACAGCTAAAAATCAAGGCAAACTTATAACTAGGTAAGCACTGTCCTCAAAAACTGCCAGAAATTACACAGCCGTTACTCGCCTCTTCAAAACCCATTGGGTGCGTTGGCGTTGGCGTAGCCTCTCGTAGAGAAGGTATCGCCTCTCTAACAAATTGCGAATTATTTCGGTGAAATTGTCCCGTCATTCTGAGCTTGTTTAATCGCTCGTTTCAAAATTAACACTGCCATTTGAGACAAAGAACGCTCCTCTGCATCGGCCAATAATTGCAGGGCTTCTTTGTCTTCTTCTTCCATGTAAATAGTTACTGTTACTTTTCCCATGTCATCATCATAAGCTAATTAGTGTGTTTTTAACTTAAATAAATTAAAAAACATAATTTTACATAGAATTACATCTTTTTTATGTATAATTACAGATAAGTCAAAAGCCAGCCATCAACTTTCTCACGGCGGATGCTGGCTTTTGGCCCCCCTATCACAGGAGACATTTCCTATGTTAAAGCCTGTTAGCTACAAAACAGATGAACACAGAGCTTATCAACAAGCTTTAGATGATTTCGGCATCACAGAATTACTGGCAAAGCTGAATAACTACTCTGATGCTGACTTTGATAGTACCTGGATACAACCCCAGCAGCAAGAAATAGAAACTCTTGCTGCAATTCTGATATCTGGGTTAACTCACAGCATCAATGGTAAGTTGATTGCTGCTTATCTCAATCTCATTCGGCACTGTCACCAAGATATAGTCCCAGGTTTGATTAACCTGAAATATCCAGATGCATCTATTGAGCTTCCTGTCAACTTTCCTGATGTAGCCAAGACACCCAGATTTTTATATGGCGATCGCTTGCGTTGGATCTCTGCTCAAAGCGATACTGACTGGGGTATTGTCATTGGTCGATTTTATAGCTTTGCTTCTCATCGCTGCTGCTGGAGTTGGTGCTACCTGATTTGGTTGAGCAAAGACAGTCCCAGTGCGGCTTGGACATCTGCTGATATTGCTTGGGAAGAGGATTTAGAACCCATTGGCGAGGATATATACTGATGAATCCTCATCCACTCAAGCAGCGAGAGCAAGATTTGATTCAACTCTACAGTTACTGTCAATTGGGCATGACTCCCAAGCAGTTTTACTCGAAGTGGCAGGTGAATTACGAAGAAATTGCTCAGATTTCCTCTCGTTCCCTTTCCACCGTTCGGCGCTGGTTTGCTAGAGGCAAAAACTACCGCCGTCCCATGCCAACCGATTTACGCCACCTGGCGCTGATGAACTTTTTGCTGGAACACTTTGAGGAGATTCCCGAAGAACTGTTGCAGAAGCTGTGTTTTTCAGACAAGAGTGAGTAGAAATTGAATCTAATTTCAATATCAAAATGATATTTCTTGCCAGCCACCATCACAGTAGGCTGGCTTTTATTCTTTTTCTTTTGACTTGGAGCAAAGCGACCATGACTTATCTTGAAAAGCTCAATCCTTGGTGTATAATCCGGCTTCTACCTAATATGCAGAACCAAGTTGTAGCTCGTTTTCGTCGCCGTAGTGATGCGGAAGCTCATCTACAAGTTTTACGCCGACTCATCCCAAACGTGAGTTTTACATTGATTTTCAATGTAGTTTTAGAGCAACAAGATTTGACTGCTTTAAATTCAAGAAGGCAGGAGGCAGGAGGCAGAGGGCAGGAGGCAGAAGTTCTTTAATTTTGAATTTTGTTAGCGCAGCGTTAGCGAGTCCGCGAGCGTCATTTTGAATTTTGAATTCCGCCTTGCGGTACTAGGTGGATTATTGCAGCAAAGGAGTTGTGCCATTACCGTTAGTTGACCCATTCGCAATTGCAGCTTGAGTAGGTTGAGTAGTAAGAACTGCTACAACTGGAGTAACTTTTGAACTAGATTGTTTATTTCGTTTGCGATTAGATCCGCCAGCCTTGGAATACTCTATACTGTTTCTGCCGTAAACAGTTGCAACTCCACTTAGCATTCGTTCAGACATTTCACAGAGAGCTTTATCCATCTGGGTTACTGTTTTACGCGATTCTTCCAGATTGGACACCAGCGTATTATTAGCTTCTACCATCGCACGGGTAGTGTTGATTAAGTGACTGTAAGCTTCAATAGTTAACCCATGTCCTAAATCCAGATTTTCATCAATAGATTTAAGCAAGGCGAGACGAAGTTGGGCTTTGTCAACAGCAGCAGAACCACGAGTTTTTAAAGACATAACACATCCTTTTTTAATAATTCCTTTTTCAACATAGTGGAGTATCCTTTTGCCTGAGATGGGTAGTTTTGTGGATTTATTTCATTAAAAGTTCAACGAAATAATTACGAGTTTGCCTGTGTTTTTACTCATTTTTCATATCGATTTGTTGTTTGAGAATAAGAGGTTGTTTGAAAAGGGTTGGCTTGAGCCTCAAGTATGACTCAGGGGTACACTCTCAAATCCCAAAACTCCGATTCTCTGGTAGCAGTTTCTTGGTAGCCAGGGTAGTGAAACATACGCTTGAGGACTTTTCAAACATCCTCTAAGTACAATCAGCAATTGGGTACGCCGAAATAACAAATGCATACCCCGAAATAACAAATGCATACCCCGAAATAACAAATGCGTACCCCGAAATAACAAATGCGTACCCCGAAATAACAAATGCGTACCCGAAAATAACAAATGGGTACCCGGAAATAACAAATGTGTACCCGAAAATAACAAATGGGTACCCGGAAATAACAAATGCGTATCCCGAAATAACAAATGCGTACCCGGAAATAACAAATGCGTATCCCGAAATAACAAATGCGTTGGCGTAGCCCAACCCAGGCATCGCAAAATCATTGCGCCTACGTTATCACTCAACCCAACCTACGCAAAATCACAGGTTTTTATCTCTAACACCGAGCGTATTGAGATATTATGCAGGAGAATAGAGATGGTTCAATTAGCGTGTCTAAATTTTCATGCAGTTTGAGTGGGATGAGGCGAAAAATTTAGAGAATCTTCGCAAACATGAGATTGATTTCGCCGATGTTCCTGAGATGTTTGAAAGTCCAATGCTAATTGAGTTAGATAATCGTTTTGATTACGGAGAAGACCGTTGGTTCGGTATAGGTTTCCTCGGCAACGGTATAGCCGTTGTAGTTTGGACAGAACGCAAAAATAATGTGATTCGGATCATTTCAGCACGAAGGGCAAACCGATATGAGCGACAAAGACTTGAGAAATACCTCTCGTACTAACTGGACAGCATTGGAGTCAATGAACGATGAAGAAATTGACTACTCTGACATTCCACCATTGACAGAAGAGTTTTTTCAGAAAGCTACTCTCCGAATTCCCGCACCTCAAGCACAGCAATTGGTACAGATTGAGCCAGATATACTAGAGTGGTTTCAAGCTCAAAGCGGAGAATATAAAACCTTAATCAACTCTGTTTTACGTCGTTACATCGAAAACTGCGACGAACAGCCAGCACTATAACAATTCAAAATTCAGTATTATACCAGAACTTCCCCCCGATTAGATGACAATTTATATTGGGTGGATGTTGCTTAATATTTCCTCAAAAGCGCGATCGCCAAAATAACAAATGCGTTGGCATAGCCCAACCCAGGCATCGCCAAATCTATAATTGCAAACACAAAAATAATAAATGCGAACCCCGAAATAACAAATGCGTTGGCGTAGCCCAACCCAGGCATCGCTAGATTAACTTTTGATTATGAAAGTAAAATGAAATTATCTTCCAACTAACGGGACTTAGACAAAAATTAAGCCCAAATAAAGCCTAAACTGGCTTTATAAGCGGTAAACACGTCACGGTTGAGCGTCAACCAATCGAAGAATCGATAAGACATAGCCGTTCTAAATGCTGAGCTAATTCCGGTTTTTTCTCAAATTCTGAGTCTTGCTTCCCTTGTGTTAAAGAACTGGCGTGCTGATATAACTCTATATCTAATGGTAAGCTTTTTCTCCCATCATATAAATGAGTTGTTACTACTACTATTCCATTATCCGTCTTGCCAATTTCTCCAATGTATTGCCTTCCCACTCCATCAGTAAAATTGCCACTTTTTCTATCGGTTTAGTTTAGAAACAGAGCATAACTATAGACTGTTGTTAGCAATGATTTTTGGGACAGATCTGAAAATAAATTTTCATTGGTGGTGCTGTACTACAAGTTCATGACTCACTAAACTCCAGTACTGAACGAAGAGACCAGAAATTTGGGACGATTCTCCATAGGAAGGGATGCCAAAAATCTCTCTATTCCTAAAGTCAAGATTGGTTCGGTAGCAAGTCCAGTACATATAATAAGTGCAGTGTCTATACCAGCTTGATTCCCACCACAAATATCTGTCTCACAATTGTCCCCAATAATCATGGCATCTTTCCATGCTTCCAACCCTAGATGTTTAACTGCCCACTTCTGAATGTATTCAAAGATCAAAGGATAAGGTTTCCCAAAATAACAAACCTTTCCCCCAGCTTCTTTATAAAGAGCACCAATAGACCCTTGTCTGACTACAGGTCGAGATGGACGACCCTCCAAAGCGGTTTTATCGGGATTAGCTATAAGCATGACCAGACCAGTTTTGACCAATGCTTCAATCTCTTCCCGGAAAGGATCTACAGACTCCTGATCACAACCATTTTTGTGGGGAATGCCACAGTATATGAAGTCAGCGTCTTCTATCGAAGAAGTGACAGAAAACAAATTGTTCTCAAATAATTTTTGCGACGGCGATCCATATTGAGGATGATGATCACCATACAGCCAATATTTATATCTTGGCGTTGAAAAAGGTAGACAACCTGAAACAATCGCATCTCGTGTGATTTGTCCGGAAGAAACAAATAGATCGTAATGTTTCCCTAAATGAAGACCTGCTTTAGAATATTTTGATACTTCACGCTCAGTCAAACTTGTTGAATTAGACACAATTATGATAGTTGTGTTCTGCTCCTTTATTTTTTGGAAAGTTGCAAGGACACCAGGGAACAAGCCAACGGGTTCTCCTCCCCAGAATACACCATAAGCGTCTACCAATATCAGTGGTCTGTTCGAGACGACAAACTCTAGAGATAAAATTTCAACCATTTTTTTGGATTAGCATGACGTAAGTTCGACGAGTTAAGAAGAGTGCACGTCTTACTGGAGTTTAGACTAAAAGCGATATGAGAGAATGCAAATCAAATGAAATTACAAATTAAAAATATTCTCAAGTCAGCCTCAAAGCATCCGCGATCTTTGACAATTATGTAGTATGTCTACGAGAAAGTAAATATTACAATAATGATAATCGTGGAAAGGGTGGCGGCTGAACACCTAATTCTGAGGTTGGTGTCCACTTGTGAAAACTCAATTGCTAAAGAAGATTACAGTGACTTTTTATTTGTCGCTGTGCCAAATTAATGTCGTTGAGTGTGTAAAGCTTGCACTTTCTAGCTTTCTGCTTAGAACTAGCATAGGTAATTCACAAGCCATATCAACACAGCTTTGTTGCAAATCTAAAGTGGATAAGGTTTAATTCGATGACACCAATTTGTCTCAACGCCATTTAATTTGTCACTGTACAGTTTTCCTTTGAAGTTCAGATGCCTGCGGCAAGCCGCTGGCGCGTCTACGGAGGAAACCTTCGCTCTGACTTTTCGGAGTGAGCGGCTGCTGTTAGCGTAGCGGAGTATAACCCGTTCTGACTTCTGATGCCTCTATTCTGCTGTAACAATTTAACCATTCATTGAGTTCTTGTATTAACCATTCTATTTCCGCCTCAGTGAAATGAGTATATTTATTAAGACAATAAATACTTGAACCAGCAGAAATCCGCAATAAAGATTGAGGATTTAAATGATGAGAATTTGATTTGATTAGTTTCGATACAGATATATTTTTGCGGAATGCTGGGGGATAAACAAGCTTTTTAATTCCTAGAAACTCATGCCTGACCGCTAACTGCTCAGAGTCAATTCTTATACGAGTACGTTTGCATACTCCCCAAAGCAAGGCAATCAAAAGAAAAGCGAGCGCACTATTTTGAATGCAAGAGGCAATTATGTTGAATAATGGAGAAGTTGGTCCCAGCCTAAATGTCAAAAAATTAAAACCCAATGCCAAAGGTGTGAGCAAGGAGATAAGCATAATTAAGCCAATGCTAAATCCTTTAGGTGGCAAGATAATTTCTAGACTTTTAGAGGTTTTAATTAAGTGAATTTTACTTCCAAGCGGTTGCGTTAACTGTTTTTTTAATACAAGCGTTGCCTGCTTTCTAGAAGGGGGCTTTTCTAATGCTTGCATTGCTACTTCTGTTGTCGAAAATCTCTGGTCTAAACTTGGTTCAGTTATCCATTCCAACCAATCAGCAAATTCTAGACTGAGATTGCAAGATTGTCGGAATTGAATACGTAACTCCTGCTGTGGTAATTCTGTAGGATGCAATCCTGTGACGAGATAAATTAAAGTTGCACCCAAGCTATAGAGGTCACAAGCAGGAGTTACCCTACCGCCAAATTGCTCTGGAGGCATATAGCCATAAGTACCTACTACAGTAATTGTGCCGCCTTCTTGAGCAGCTAGAGTTTGCACAGAGCCAAAATCTACAAGGTAAATCTGACCAACACTATTACCAGAACGATTTGTGAGTAGGATATTGCTGGGTTTAATATCTCAATGAATTACAGACGGTTGCTGTTGGTGTAAATAGCAGAGAATTGTCAGGAGCGATCGCGCTAATTCTTTGACCTCTGCTTCACTAAATGTTCGTCCTGCTTGTAAATGTTCCTCTAAAGATTTTGCCGCGACATAAGTTTGTACTAACCCAAAACCTTTATCATCGGGCGTATCTAGCTCAAAGTAATCTAAATAGCGCGGGATAGCAGGATAATCAAGCGCTTTTAAAGTTTCCGCTTCCCGTTGAAATAACTTTAAGTCTTGCCAGTCGAAATCTTGCCCCAAGTACAAGATTTTTATTACTACCTGTTGTGAGGAATACAAATCCAAAGCTAGAAAAGTTCGTCTTCCGGTTTGTCTTCCTAATTCTCTTTGGACTTGATAACGTTGATGAAATATTTCACTGTTCATTTATTTAATAACCTATATTGCTTTTCATACCACTGAGCAATAAATTTGCTAGCTACTCCCATACCTAACCCAGTGATAACAGAAGGTGCAATCACTAAAAATAGGCTAGTGACATTTGACCAATCAGAAAAAGAACCATGAAACAGCAGGCTGAATCCAAATAAAGCAGCAGCCATCCCAAATGTAGTGCTGATAAAGCCAATTGTGCGTCGATGCAAATGGGCATTTTTTAGCGGGAAGAAGAATAACCGCGTAATCATGCTGACTAAAAATCCATTAATCAACGCAATGGGAAAACCAATTGATGCACCAAATTGTAGTCCTGCAATGCTGCCGTATCCTGGAATCATGACTGTGCCATAAATAGCAGCAGAACCTGCTACAACTAAGCCTCCAGTGAAGGTGCTACGCCAAATAGCATTCCACAATAAATCCCTGATGTTCACTGGTTTGGGAGGATTCACCACAGTTAGTTCATTGATTGGCAACAGACCTGTTTCCAAGGCTTTTAAGGCAATTGAGGCAGATGTTAAACGTTGCTCTAGACTGGGTTGTGTTAGCCATTGCAACCAACCTACCAATCCCGGACTAAGTTTAACTAAGTCTTGAAATGCAATTCGCAAATCTTTCTGAGGTAAATCGGCGGGATGAATACCTGTCGCTAAAGCAATTAGAGTAGCACCAAGACTGTAGAGATCAGAAGCAGGCGTTGCATAGCCACCAAATTGTTCTGGGGGCATATAGCCGTAAGTCCCGACAACCGTTACTGTCTTACCTGCTTTGGCTGCTAAGGTTTGTACAGAACCAAAATCTACTAAGTAAATCTGTTTAACACTATTACCAGAACGCTCTGCCAAAATAATATTGCTAGGTTTAATGTCGCGGTGAATAACTGGAGGCTGTCGCCCGTGTAGATAAATTAGGATATTTAACAGTGCTGTAGCAATTTCTTTGACTTCAGTTTCTGTAAAAATCCGCCCAGTTTTCATATCTTCTTCCAGAGATTGACCTTCTACAAAGCTCTGGACAAGGGCATAACCTTTAGCGTTAGATGGCTCTAACTCGAAGTAGTCGATATAACGAGGAATGGCAGGATGTTCAACTGCTTTAAGGGTTTCGGCTTCTCGTTCAAATAGCTTTAAATCTTCCCAAGCAAAATCATTACTAAAGGTTAGTAGCTTGATAATAACTAATTGCTCAGTTTGAATGTCACGAGCTAACAGAGTACGTCTTCCTGCTTTTTTACCTAATTGTTGCTGAATTTCGTAGCGTTCTTGAAAAATTTGTTTGGAAAAGTCATTGAGGCTTTGACCTGCCATTTGCCCACTCCGAGTTTTTACCTTTGCAACTTGTTATAGTTGAATTTCCTCAAAACTACAAAGGGAAAATGAGAGATTTCGCATTCTTTCAAATATTGGACTTCTACGGAGTTGTAAAAGATTGAGGGATTAAAGAGATGAGGAGAATGCTGTGTGAAGCTGCAATATATTTTACCTTGCATCTAGCACCGTCTCACGCCAGTCGCCACAACTATTGTTAATCCCAGAGTCGTAAAGAAACCTGTATCAAAGTTTTGCTCTAAAAAGCCTTAACACAGAGGTATTGGACAAGGGAGCATCCCAATTATACAAAAATAAAGAAAGGAAAATCATTCGCGAGACTTTATCGCGAATAATAAGGGGGACTCAATCTTGTGGATCTTCCTCTTCAAGCTCAGAACCAGAACTAATATCTAGTAAACAATCATCAAGGGTATCAATTATTTTCTGTATTTCATCCCCAACAGAACGTCTGAAAACAGACACCAATAGTCCTCGCTCTCCCATCATTTCTTCGAGATGCCGACACGAAAGTGGATATCGCAGATACCACCGCACACATAACAGAATACTCTCGGATTGAAAATGACGCCATTTAAATGGTTCTTTGCGGTTCATTAACCGGCTAACTTTGTTACAAGACTGCTACAACCACATTTCTACTAGACTTGCCCTAGTACCGCAAGGCGGAAGTCAAAAGTCAAAAGTCAAAAGTCAAAAGAATTGTATTCCAAGCCCTTGCGCCATTTGAAATGGTATGTTTATTTCCGCCGTGCTGTACTAGTTTTTGCAACACAACCAAAAGAGTTAGAGAATTGTTGCAACTAACAAAATATATTTATAATTAAGGATATAGATGTGATTTTCAACCGGATTTACTAAGAGTGAGATTTCTAAAACAACTAAAAACTTTAGATGATAAAATACGCGCCAACATAGATGGTAGCTTTATCAAACTTTCAGACGGAGTAGTTCATTATGAGTTGGCAGGAGAAAATAATAAACAACCTGTAGTACTTATACATGGCTTTTCTACTCCATACTTTATTTGGGATTCAACAATTGCTGCATTAGTAGAGGCTGGCTTTCTAGTTTTACGTTATGATTTATACGGTCGAGGCTATTCTGACAGACCAAATACTATTTATAATGCAGATCTTTTTGATAGACAACTACTAAATCTATTAGCAGCTTTAGAAATTAATCAACCAGTAGATTTGATAGGACTTTCGATGGGAGGAGATATTGCTGCTATTTTTACCCATCGACACTTTTCTATGGTACGTAAACTTTGTTTAATCGATCCTGCTTGTTTTTTTCAAAATCAATCACTTATATCAAGGATTCTGTATAGTCCTATTTTAGGTGATATTTTAATGTTTTTATTGGGAGAAAAAATCTTTTTATCAACTATTTATGATGATTTTTATAGACCAGAAAAATTTCTTGAATACAAAAATAGATTTCTTGAACAGTTGAAATATAAAGGCTTCAAACAAGCAATTATATCAACATATAGGCAAATGTCTTTTAATAAGTTTTCAGAAATATATAACAGTCTTGGAGACAAACAATATCCAGTTTTATTAATTTGGGGAAAACAAGATAAAACTATCCCTTTTATGATGAGTGAAAAAGTTAAAAAAGCTATCCCAAATGTTAATTTTTATGCGATTAATGAAGCTCGTCATGTTCCTCATTATGAACAACCTGAGATTGTTAATAATATTTTGATTAACTTTCTTTAGACGGCTCAATTTTCCTAAAGAGTCGTGAGCCATTATGGACTATTTGATCTTAAAGTTTTCTAAAAATTTCTAACGAGACTTAGACAAAAGTTAAGAGTAAAAAAGAGTATAATGCTGAACTAGTATAGCTTTCATGTTAAAAAAGCTGATGAAAGAAACCACACCTGCTGCCATGCCTCCATGCTTTGAAAGATGGTGTCAACGGTTTGATGATGTATTTACTCATAAAGCTCAAAAAAGAGAGTTTAGGCACTAAGAATTTAGACAGGACAAGGTTTTGGAGATGTGTATCTGTCGCATTATTTTTTTAAATTGGTATTACTTTACAACAACAATTTTTAGCCCAATTTACATCACTACCCTTTGACGATTTAGCGGCAACGACATTTGGAACAATTCGCTCTCAACTAGAAGTATTAGGTACTCCCATTGGCGCGTATGACTTACAAATTGCCGCCATCACCCTGACAAATAACTTAACCCTCATCACCCATAACACTAGAGAATTCCAACGCATTAATAACTTGTTGATTGAGGATTGGGAGATATAGCGATCGCCTAAAGAATATAGCGGTTTCTGCTTGAGTGCGGTACAGACCTAACCCCCAACCCCTTCCCTACTAGCGTTGGGGAGTAAGATTCAAAGCCTCTCTCCTAAAAGGAGAGAGGTTTGGAAAGAGGTCAAAAATGTGCTGCATCCAAGCGAGAATCACTATAATTGCGATCGCCAAATCTATAAATGCAAACGCCCAAATAACAAATGCGATCGCCAAATCTATAAATGCGTTGGCGTAGCCCACCACAGGCTCGCCAAATTTATAAATGCGTTGACGTAGCCCAACCCAGGCATCGCTAAAATTACAATTGCATTCTCCAAATCGATAAATGCGTTGGAGTAGCTCAACCCAGGCATCGCCAAAATCACAAACGATAATTTGAAACTGCTACGGGGCGATCGCTTAGAATAAAGCAAGTAATGAAAAGTCAATTCATTGAGCTTCAGCAAATGCCTTCCTACTTGGTCAATTTACCTGTTCAACTACAGCAAGAGATAGAGCAATGGGCAACTAGCCAAGGAATTTCCCTCGATCAATTTATTTTGTGGGCAGTAGCAGAAAAAGTTGCCTCTCTTCGCCATCAACTGAACGACCCCTCCTTTCCCTTGATTAGCTATCGCATTGGAAGCAGTGGCCAAAAAGTTCCCGTTGTTAGTGGTACAGGAATTCGAGTGCAAACTCTAGCGATTGCTGCTCATCAGTGGGGCTGGTCTTGCGAGCAAATTGTCCAACAGTATGGTATAACTGAAGCTCAGATCAATGACGCACTGGGTTTTTACACTGCCCATCGTACCGAGATTGATGAAGCGATCGCTACAGAACAAATGATTGAAACTGCTGGTGTCTAAACTCCTGCTGCATTTAGATGCAGATACCTCCATTAAAGCATTGCATACGGCTCTAGTTGCTCGTGGTCATGATGTGACTCGCACTCCCAATGAATGGATGCTAGAAGATGCTAGCGATGAAATGCAACTGTTGAAAGCCACAGGTAACGGACGGTGTATTTTTACCTTCAACATCAAAGATTTCTTGTCCTTGGTTATTCAGTATCCGCAGCACAGAGGCATTATTCTAGCGGCACAAAATAGTTGGAATTTGTCTGACCTCATTCAAGCATTGGATCGCTTGCTATCAGAAACTCAAGCAGAAGACTGGCCTAGGCAAATACGTTGGTTAAATCAATGGCGATCAGAATAGCGTGTCAATTGAAAAACAGAACTTTGCGATCGCTAAAATCACAAACGCGATCGCAAAAGCTATAAATGCGAACGCCGAAATAATAATTGCGTTTGCAAAAGCTACAAATGCGAATGCCGAAATAACAAACGCGAACGCAAAAGCTACAAATGCGATCGCAAAAGCTATAAATGCGAACGCCGAAATAACAATTGCGATCGCAAAAGCTACAAATGCGAACGCCGAAATAACAAATGCGAACGCAAAAGCTATAAATACGAACGCCGAAATAACAAACACGAACGCAAAATCTATAAATGCGAACGCCGAAATAACAAACGCGATCGCAAAAGCTATAAATGCGAACGCCAAAATAACAAATGCGATCGCAAAAGCTATAAATACGAACGCCGAAATAACAAACACGAACGCAAAATCTATAAATGCGAACGCCGAAATAACAAACGCGATCGCAAAAGCTA
>NZ_JBALDA010000038.1:0-136370 GCF_036917535.1 Nostoc sp. | reverse complement strand
TAAAACGTCCGAATGTTCCTATGTTTATTATCTAGTTGTTTGGCACTCGGTGCGGCACAGCCGCACCGTCGCTTGTGACAGTTGCGTAAGTCCTGTTTTATTTGGAAGTCCCCTGCACTGGAGATTATCGCGATGTCTATGACGGGCTACGCCTACACAATAACTTTGCGGCGTAGACAGCAAGTAGTTTACTGCTAGGCATAGCTTTTCTCAAATGTGAATGTAGGTTTTTCAAAAAACTTTCAAAGACTCCCCTGAATAACCAAAAGCAGACAGATGGTTAACTAATGTTAAAAAAGGTTAATCTATTCATAAAGTAGTCAAACTGCGAATTGAATATCACATTAAAAAAAGTTAATGGAAGCTGGAAATATTGATACAGAAGCGGTGAGGTTAGAAGCCCTCCGCCAGTATCAGATTCTTGACACCGAACCCGAAGAAGCTTACGACAATCTTGCTCAGTTAGCGGCATTTATTTGTGGCACTCCCATATCTCTGGTAAATTTCATTGATGAAAATCGTCAATGGTTTAAGGCAAAAGTAGGTTTAGATGTATCAGAGATGCCCCGGAGTGTTGGATTATCCTATCTTTGCCAAGAGCAGCGTCATATTGTAGTGATTTCTGATACCCTAGCTGATGAGAAGTTGGCAAGTAATCCGGTAGTAACTGGCTATCCATATATACGGTTTTATGCAGGTGTACCCTTAATTACTCCGAAGGGAGATATATTGGGAACTCTGTGCGCGATTGACCAAGTTCCACGGCAACTAAGCCAAAAACAAGTGGAGGCGTTTGTAGGTTTGAGTCGCCTGGTAATCGACCAACTAGAACTCAGGCGTCATGTAACTGAGGTATCTCAAGTTACCGAAAAACTAATGGCGCACGAGCAAGCAGCGCGCGCCCAATCTGAAGCCGCCAAAACCCGCATCGCCAATCTTCTCGAAAGTATCACTGATGGTTTTTTTGCCCTAGATAAAAAGTGGCAATTCACCTATATTAATGGTCAAGCAGAACGGCTGTTGCAAACAACTCACAATCAGCTTTTGGGTAAAAATATCTGGGAGGTGTTTCCAGAAATTATCGGTACAACATTTGATTGTGAATATCACAGGGCAATCTTAGAACAGGTTAGCGTCGAATTTGAGGAGTTCTATCTGCCACAGCAGCAGTGGCTTAAAGTCCACGCTTATCCAGCAAAAGACGGCTTGTCTGTTTATTTTCAAGATGTTACTGAACGACGGAAAACAGCAGAAGCACTACGAGAAAGTGAAGAACGTTGGCAATTAGCATTACATGGTAATAATGATGGTATTTGGGATTGGAACCTCAAGACTAATGAGGTGTTCTTCTCAACTCGATGGAAGGAAATACTCGGCTATAAAGACCACGAAGTTTCCCACCGTTGGGACGAATGGACAAAACGAATCCATCCCGATGAGCGAGATTGGGTACTTCAGGCTTTCCAAGACCACTTTGCCAAAAAAACACCGTTTTACGTCTGTGAATATCGAGTCCAGTGCCAAGACGGCAGCTATAAATGGATTCTAGACCGAGGACAGGCACTTTGGGACGCATTGGGTGATATAGTGCGGATGGTTGGTTCTTATACTGATATCACAGATCGCAGGCGGGCAGATGAAGAATTAAAACGGCAAAATCTGCGATCGCAACTATTTGCCGAAATCACCTTGAAAATTCGAGAATCTTTACAAATAGATGAAATTCTTCAAACCACTGTCACAGAGGTACAAAAACTACTACAAGCTGACCGTGTATCAATTTTTCGACTAGAACCTGACGGTTCGGGAACAGTGGTACAAGAGGCAGTGCTGCCTGGTTGGCCGGTAATTCTAGGAGAAAATATTTTTGACCGTTGCTTTAAAGAAGAATATATAGAAAGATATCGCCAGGGAAGAGTAAGTGCCCTTGAAGACATTGAAGCTGCTCATATCCAACCATGCCATCGAGAATTTCTTCGGCAGTTTGCTGTCAGGGCTAACCTCGTAGTGCCAATTCTTGTCAGGGACGATATTTGGGGCTTATTGTTAGCTCATCAGTGCGGTGCACCTCGACAGTGGAATCAGTTTGAAACAGATTTGTTACAGCAATTAGCGAACCAAATTGGGATTGCTTTATCTCAAGCACAACTATTAGAAAAAGAAACCCAGCAAAGTCAAGAACTTACTCGTTCTAATGCGGAATTAGAACAGTTTGCCTACGTGACTTCTCATGATTTACAAGAGCCGTTGCGGATGGTAACTAGTTATTTACAACTGCTGGAGCGGAAATACAAAAACAAACTGGATGCGAATGCAAATCAGTTTATTGCCTATGCAGTAGATGGGGCTAGCCGGATGCAGACCCTAATCAACGATTTGTTAAATTATTCTCGCGTCAGCACCCGTGGACAGCCTTTTGTGCCAGTTGATTCTAGTGTTGTCTTAGAACAGGTGCTGATTAATCTTCAAGTTGCGATCGCAGATCGAAAGGCAGTTGTCACTTACGATACTTTACCTCAAGTGATAGCTGATGCTACTCAATTAACACAAGTATTTCAAAACCTGATTGCCAACGCGATCAAATTTTGCGATCGTCAACAGCCACGAATTCATATTGGAGTGGGGAGTGGGAAGTATGGAGCGGAGGAGCAGAGGAGCAGAGGGGCAGAAAAGAAGAATAACAATACCCAGTTCCACACTGAAAACGAATATTTGTTCTGGGTGCGCGATAATGGAATTGGTTTGGAATCCCAATATACTGAACGTATTTTTATCATTTTTCAACGCTTGCACGGTAGAGACAAATATCCAGGTACTGGAATTGGTTTGGCAATTTGTAAGAAAATTATCGAACGCCACGGCGGCCGGATCTGGGTTGAGTCGAAACCGGGTCAAGGCTCGACTTTCTACTTCACAATTCCAGATAGAGCAGGTAAGCAATGGTAAATACCATAACAGCGATTATGCCTATTGAGGTTTTGTTAGTAGAGGATAATCCTGGCGATGTCCAACTTACACGCATCGCCCTAGAAGACAGTAAAATCTCAATTCACTTGAACGTAGTCGAGGATGGTGTAGAGGCAATGGCATTCTTGCGAAAACAGGGAAAATATGCTAGATTACCTCATCCAGATATTGTACTACTCGATTTTAACCTTCCAAAAAAAGATGGACGAGAGGTATTAGCAGAAATAAAAGGAGATGAAAACCTCAAACGGATTCCTGTAGTAGTTTTGACGACTTCCCAGGCTGAAGAAGATATCCTCAAAGCCTATAACCTTTTTGCCAACTGTTATATAACTAAGCCAGTAGATTTTGATCAATTTGTGAAAATTGTCCAATCAATAGAAGATTTTTGGTTTGCGATCGTAAAACTGCCACCGGAGTAGTGGAAATGGCAGGTGAAAATATTATTAAAGTCTTGTTAGTAGAAGACAACCCTGGTGATGTCTTATTGTTACAAGAGTTATTCAAAGAAGTTACCACAGTTGTAGTTGAGTTGATGCCAGTTGAACGGCTTTATGAAGCAGTCAACTATCTAACAAACGAAATTTTTGATGTTATTTTATTAGACCTCTCGCTGCCAGATAGCCAGGGATTACAAACCCTTGTCATCGCTCACAATCAGGCAACAGCAACTCCAATCATTGTGCTAACGGGTATAAATGATGAAACCCTGGCAACTAGCGCAATGCAACAAGGAGCGCAGGATTATTTAGTGAAGGGGCAAGTAACTGGCGACTTGCTAGTGCGCTCTATGCGTTACGCCATCGAACGTCAACGGGCAGACAACGCACTGCGGCAGAGTGAGGAACGATTTCGGGTTGCTCTGAAAAACTCTCCAATCTTTGTCTACAACCAAGATAAAGATTTACGGTACACCTGGGTTTACAATCCCCCATCTGAATTGACAGTTGAGGAAATATTGGGCAAACAAGACTTAGATATCATGCCAGTAAAAGATGCTCAACATCTCATTACAATTAAACGTGGGGTGTTGACTACAGGCATAGGAACACGAGAAGAAGTATCAATTACTATTAAAAATACAACTCGATATTATGACTTAACTATCGAGCCACTACGGAATGAAACCCAAGAAATTGTCGGGGTGACATGCGCCAGTATAGATATTAGCGAACGACAAGCTGCGCTACGCGATCGCAAATTGGCAGAAGAAAAAATTCGCGAACAAGCAGCATTACTAGATGTCACCACAGATGCCATTTGCGTCCGAGATTTAAATAATCGAATTATCTTCTGGAACAAAGGCGCAGAAACACTTTACGGCTGGCAAGCTACAGAGGCTTGGGGTAAAAATGCTAGCGAACTTTTGTATGACGAACCTTCACCGGAAATTGAAGCGGCTCTCTTGCAAGCTATTAGTCAAGGTAAATGGCAGGGCGAGTTAACAAAACTTACTAAAACGAACAAAGAAATCCTTGTTGCTAGTCGCTGGAGTCTGGTATGCGATGAACAAGGAAAACCCAAATCAATTCTCACTGTTGACACAGATATTACCGAGAAAAAGCATCTAGAAGCCCAATTATTTCGCGCTCAACGCCTGGAAAGTATTGGCACTTTAGCTAGTGGTATTGCTCACGACCTCAACAACATCCTGACACCGATTTTAGCAGGAGCGCAACTACTACCGTTGAAATTTCCCAATGCAGACGAGCGGACTCGCCATCTATTAGAAATTTTAGAAATCAACGCTAGACGCGGTGCTGATTTGGTCAAACAAGTGCTGTCCTTTACGCGGGGTGTAGAAGGGAAGCACATCACTTTGCAACTCAAACATATAATTGTGGAAATTGCCAAGATTCTGAAAGAGACCTTTCCCAAATCGATAGAAATCAGCACTAATGTACCGCAAGATTTATGGATGGTTTCTGGAGATAGTACCCAATTGCATCAAGTACTGATGAACCTCTGCGTTAACGCCCGCGATGCTATGTCCAATGGCGGTACTTTGAGTATTTCTGCTGAAAATATGTTGATTGACGCAAATTATGCCCGTATGAACCTAGAAGCCAAAGAGGGGCCTTACATAGTGATTACCGTCTCTGATACTGGAGTTGGTATTTCTAAAGAAATGCTAGATAGAATTTTTGAGCCATTCTTTACTACAAAAGATGTTGGACAAGGCACTGGTTTAGGACTTTCCACAGTACTAGGGATTATTAAAAGTCACGGAGGTTTTGTGAACGTGTATAGCGAGCCAGGGAGTGAGACTAGCTTTCAGGTTTACTTACCAGCCGTAGAAGGAATGGAAACAATTAACCCCGAAGATTTGTCACCACAGACAGGACATGGAGAATTAATTTTGGTTGTGGATGATGAAGCAGCCATTCAAGAGATTGCGATAACATCATTAGAAGCTCACAACTATAAAATCTTAGTTGCCAGTGATGGCATTGAGGCGATCGCGTTATACGCTCAAAACAAAGATAAAATTAGTGCCGTCCTCATGGATATTATGCTACCCTCACTGGATGGTTTAACTGCCATCCGTACCTTGCAAAAAATCAACCCCCAAGTCAAAATTATCGCCAGCAGTGGACTTATGTCTGACAACAAGCTCAGTGCAGTAGCAGCCATTGGTGTCAATACATTTTTGTCGAAGCCCTATACTGTCAACGAATTATTGCTTTCTTTACAGAAAGTACTATCGGGAATCAAGTAATTACGTAAATATTTTGGTAATTGTAATTATCAAATGCTACTTCACGGCTACGAGTGCAAATTGCCTAGATTTGATTATGATTGAGCATCGGCTAACACACTTCTCTTACCGATACTCACAGCTTGGCTAAATCAATATGCCTCGGTTTCTCAGGTTAATCATAAATTTAATAGTTTTGGCTGGATTGTTACTTATATGTGTACAAGTTTGGGCACAAGATTGGCGTCCCGTTCGCGGTGGTATCCCTTTTGGTATCAGTGGTATAGCTTTGATAAAGCAGCAAAGCAATTCTCTAGATTTTTTGATTGTTCATGACAACAAACAAAAAAATGAAGGTCGTATAGCAATCATCAGGATTAAGGGGAGAAGCCAACCTGAATATTTCCCCTTGAATTGGCCAAATAATACAGACTTGCCCATCGACTTAGAAGCTTTAACATCTGTTCCAGAGAAAACAAAATCTTCTTTTATCGCTTTAAGCAGTTCTGGGAAAGCTTATCACATTAGCTTTGAGCCTGCCAACAAAACCATCTCTATTATCAAGGAATTCAATCTACCAGGAATTATTCAAGGAAATAATTTTGAAGCATTTGGATTACAAAATATAGATGGTAAATTAGTTGCTATTTGGGGGCATCGAGGTGAAGGAGAACAACCAGCAACTATTTTTTGGGGAATGTTTGATTTAGCTAAATATCAAATTACTCTCGCAGGTTCTGCCAATCTGAAAGTACCGTTTCCATCTGGCAATGTTCGCCATATTTCAGATATTAAGGTAGACCCCGTAGGAATTGTGTACATTACCTCAGCAAGTGATGCCGGAGATGATGGGCCATTTCAGTCAGCTGTGTATGTCGCTGGTTACTTAGGATTGCGTGGTAACAAAATTGTATGGCGGCAAAATTCTCAATTTGTTCCTCTCTACCGCTCTGATTACCACAAAATTGAAGGTATGGAAATTGTTCCCGGTGCAGAAGGTGGTGTAGTAGTTGGTACAGATGATGAGAATTTAGGTTCCTATGTATACATTTTAGGTGGAAGTAGCTACTAGATTTTGAGGATTGCTGGTTTATTTGCGATCGCCTACCAGATAACAATTTACATATCGAGTATTTTGTCAATTTATTTAGAGCGATCGCAACTTGGTGTAAGTTGACCATTATCTTATCGATAACAGCCACTGATTAATTATCCCTACACATTAAATCGGAACAACATTACATCCCCTTCCTGCACAACATACTCTTTACCTTCACTGCGAACCAATCCTTTTTCCTTTGCAGCATTCATCGAACCAGTTGTTACCAAATCTTTATAAGCGACTGTTTCGGCGCGAATAAATCCCCGTTCAAAATCACTGTGAATTACACCAGCAGCTTGAGGTGCAGACATTCCAGAATTAATTGTCCAAGCGCGGGTTTCTTTGGGGCCACAAGTGAAATATGTCCGCAAACCTAAAAGCGTATAAGTTGCCCGAATCAATGATTTCAAACCGCCTTCTTCCACACCTAAAGACGCAAGGAAATCCGCTTTATCTGACTCTGGTAATTCCACTAATTCAGCTTCAACTTGAGCTGAAACTATCACAACTTGGGCATTTTCAGTTGCTGCAATTTGCCGCACTGTTTCTACAAAATTATTACCAGCTGCCAACTCATCTTCAGATACATTCGCGGCGTAGATAATCGGCTTATAAGTAAGCAAATCTAGTCCTTTAATAATTACTGCTTCTTCTTCATTCAAGCTTACTTGACGCACCGATTTACCTTCATTTAAAACCGCAGCTAATTTTTCTAAAACTGTGATTTCAAACTGTGCATCTTTGCTGGTACGAGCTTGTTTGCGAGTGCGGTCAATTCGCCGCTCAATTTGTGCTAAATCTGATAAACCGAGTTCTATATTAATGATTTCTATATCTCGCGCTGGATCAACAGAACCAGCAACGTGGATAATATCATCATTTTCAAAACAACGTACTACATGGACGATCGCATCAACTTCCCGGATGTGGGACAGGAATTGATTCCCTAGTCCCTCACCCTGACTTGCACCTTTAACTAAACCGGCAATATCCACAAATTCCACCCGTGCTGGGATGATTTGTGCCGAACTGGCAATCTTAGCAAGAACATTTAACCGTTCATCCGGTACTGCGACAACGCCGACATTCGGTTCAATCGTGCAAAAAGGGAAGTTAGCTGCTTCTGCTTTGGCATTAGCAACTACAGCATTAAATAAAGTAGATTTTCCGACGTTGGGAAGTCCGACAATTCCGGCTCTTAGCATGTTGGATTTTAGATTTGGGATTTTGGATTACATTACCAAGGTAATCTAAACAGGTTCCGGTATGGTTTGGGGAATTGGTTCTGGAACTGTTTGAGGAATCGGCTCTGGAACCGTCTGAGGAATGGGAGCAGGTACTGGTTCTGGTACAGGCCCAGGTAAAGGTTGGGGTATTGCTGGCCCCGGTACAGGTTCGGGACTAGGTAGCGGATTCGGCTCAGGATTGGGGCTAGGTAGCGGGTTCGGACCAGGAGTAGGAATTTGTGGTTCGGGTATAGAAATCGCAGTGGGATTAATCATGGGAAGTCTAAATTAAATTATTCAACCTTCTCACGCTAGATGAGAACCTCATCTGTTGACATCTCCCCAAATAGCTATAACCACGAACACTTCCTTTAACTTGGGCATTGGGCATTGGGCATTGGGCATTAGTTATTTCCCCTCTGCCCCATTGCCTCTCTGCTTTTCTACCACCTCTGGTACTGGATCGTAACCACCTGGATGAAACGGATGACACCGCAAAATCCGCCGAGTTGCCATCCAGCTACCACGTAACACTCCAAATCTTTCAATAGCTTCAATAGCATACATTGAACAAGTTGGTTGAAAGCGACAAGTCGGAAGAAACAATGGCGAGATAAACATTCGGTAGCCCCGAATCAGCCAAATAAATAATAATTTCATTGCAGCTACCCAAATCTTATAAATTAATAACAGGGGTAAAAATCTTCATTTTGTCGCATCTTTGTTAATTACATTTTCTGACTTCACCTCAATTCCGGTTTTCTGGCTACAAATTGCATTGGCTGCTATTTGGGTGTTACTCATCCTCCTGATTGCATGGGTGGTAAACCACTTCACCGCCAACTCAGAAATCGTGCGGAAGATTGTTCATATTGGCACTGGTAATGTGATTCTAATTGCCTGGTGGCTCGATATTCCCGCCAGTGTAGGGATTACAGCTTCTATTTTAGCGAGTGCAATCACCTTATTATCCTATCGATTGCCCATTCTTCCTGGTATTAATAGCGTTGGACGGCAAAGTTTAGGAACATTTTTTTACTCTGTGAGCTTCGGTATTTTAGTTGCTTGGTTTTGGTATTTGCAACAACCCCAGTACGCAGCACTAGGGATTTTAGTAATGACTTGGGGAGATGGATTAGCAGCCTTAATTGGGCAGCGCTTTGGTAAACACAAGTATAAAGTTTTTGGGACGCAAAAAAGTTGGGAAGGCTCCCTAACTATGATGCTCGTTAGCTATCTCGTAAGTAGTTTGATTTTAGTTGGAACTCAAGGAAACAGTTGGCAAACTTGGGCAGTATCACTATTAGTTGCATTTATCGCTACTGCTTTAGAAGCTGTTTCATTTTTAGGTATTGACAATTTGACAGTTCCCTTGGGCAGTGCAGCACTTGCCTTCTTTTTAACTCAGTTAGTTTTGTTGAATTAATAATTGCCTTGAGTGCTATTTAAAACAATGTCTTAAAGAAAGTAGCACTATATTTTAGATTTAGAAAGGAAATTGGACGGTATCTTTGAACTTAACAATACTTATCATTATTATCATTATGTCAAAATTTTCTTCTAAGAGCAAAAAACGATGCTTATAAATCGATTATTTAAAGGACTAGCTGTTGTATTGACAGTAATGGGAGGCATAGTAATTATTTGGTTATTAGTTAACTTGGTACAGTCGCAGCTAATAATATCGTCCGCTCGTGAAGGCAGTTCTTTATCTTTAGCAAGGCTTTATTTATTCGGTTTACAGGCTCCAAAAATTGAATTAAATTTCAGACTTGTGTTCATTGCTAGCGCAGTTGAAATTGCCTTATTCTGGCTACTAGTACTTCTTGATGTTGTCTCTCGACATCGTGGTTTAATAGCTACTTTAGTCCTCTTTATTTTCGTTGGAATTGTCGTCTTTATTGTTTACAGTCAGTATGCAAGTGTTTTTTAGCTGATTGACAAAATTTACACTATTCTAACCTCTCACAGATGATTACCGCGATCGCTCCAAAATCCAATCGAGTAAAATCGGATTGACTAATTCCGGCGCTTCATCCTGTGGACAATGCCCTACTCCCTCTAAAGGAATAAACTTTTCTACTTGCGGAAAGTTAGCTAATTCTCTCCCTAATTTAATTGGTTCCCACGGATCGGCCGTTCCCCACAAGATAATCGCAGGACACGCTAACAGTGGCAAAAGGTCTTCAGGTAATGGTCCTGTAGAATAAGAAGTAAAAGCAAGAAACACAGCCCCAGCTCCCGGATCGCTTGCTGGTGAAGTGAGAATATCTACTAACTCATCTGTCACCATCTCAGCATTCGCATAAGCTTGCAGTAGAATTTTTCGCACCGTTTTCGGTTTGGCGAGTTGATTGAAAAAGAAATCACCAACTGGTTTAATAGATAGCACTCGTTGCAGCAAAGGCGCTCCATAACGACGAGATAAAGGTAAAGTTACCCGTTTGCGATCATGCAACAGCCGTAAAGAACAGTTGAGCAAAGCAACTCCCAAGGCAATATCTGGGTTGCTTACTGCTGCTTGCATGGCTACAATACAGCCAATAGAATTTCCGACTAAAAAAGCTGGCTCACCGACAACTTCACGGCAAAAATCTGCTACTTGCTGTCCCCAGGTTTCTAGTGTATAGGTAATTTTTTCACCAGGTTGAGGTTTTGCAGAAGCGCCAAAACCAATCAAATCGATCGCATAAACACGGCAATTTTCCCCTAATACAGGAATATTTTTTCGCCAGTGCCACCAAGAAGCACCAAATCCATGTACCAGGACAACAGCTGGCCCAGTAGTTCCTTGGGTTTGATAGCAGATTGGAAAATCTTGCCAAATCCAGATTTTTGTAGAGTTAAGTGCCGTTTTTGAACTTGAGGTTGTCATGGTAAATTTGATGTAAACAATGCTAAAAGCTTTTCAGCAGCAAGGCACAAGTAAAATTGTTTTTAATTTGCATAAAATTTATTAGATTTTCAAAATAAACCCTTTGCTCTAGTGATAGCCTATACTTATACCACAAAAGCTTCTAGGCTGATAATACTAGCATTAAGCTGATAATTTTATCCAGTATAGAGAGTTTTCATTTTATTGATAGAAGTAACTTACTCACAACTGAGGTTATGTCAGTATTAAAAATCATAACTTTTCTAATATGAGTAATATTTTGGCTATTTTTGAGATGTGAGTGAATTAGCATCAGTGCTAGATTCAGTAGTTTCACAATTTACGATCGCAAATTTGGTCTATAAGATTGGCGAATATGAGGCATCGGCTAAGGGGTGGTTTGCAACTGGAAACTGACGCTGAATTTAACAATATTTTTCTTGTTCCTAGTTCTGCGAGCCAGAAATTATGAATCTACTAGAAACAATTGATACTCCCGTTGGGAGCTACGCACCAGATTTTGAACTGCCAGGAATTGATGGTCAAGTACACCATCTCAGGCGTTATCTTGAGAAGTTCCGAGCAGTCGGCGTTATTTCCATGTCTAACCACTGCCCTTATGTAGAGCGGTATTTAGGCAAGCTAAAAAACATTCAAGCCGAATTTGCCCTAAAAGGCTTCACACTAATTGGACTTAATGGTAGTAATGTTGACTACGACACTAGGTTAAGCTTTGAAAATATGAAAGCTTTTGCCCGACGTCACCAGTTGAACTTCCCATACCTGTGGGACTCAACGCAAGATGTGACCGGTAGTTTCGGCGCAACAAAAACACCAACGGCCTTTCTCATAGACACAAATGGTATAGTCCGTTACAAAGGTAAAATTGATAATCATCCCCAAGAGCCATTATCAGTGAGAGAGGATTATTTGAGAACTGCGATCGCTTCTCTGTTTAAAGGTGAAGAAATAGCCATACCACAAACAGAAGCAGTAGGTACTACATTGATTTGGCGTAACTAGACATAGATAGTCCCTGTAACTGTTATCTTAAATTGGAGGCAATTGCAACTTTTTTGATAAAGCGTAACTTCATGGGAACCAATTACCGACGGGTTTTACTCAAACTGAGCGGTGAAGCCTTAATGGGCAACATGGGCTATGGCATTGATCCAGAAGTGGTCAAAGGAATAGCACAAGAATTAGCAGAGGTGATAGCCACTGGTACTCAAATCGCCATAGTTGTTGGCGGCGGCAATATTTTTCGTGGCGTTAAAGCAGCGTCGGCGGGGATGGACAGGGCAACCGCTGACTATATCGGGATGATTGCCACGGTAATGAATGCCATGACGCTGCAAGATTCGCTAGAACGCATAGGAGTACAGACGCGGGTGCAAACTGCGATCGCTATGCAAGAATTAGCAGAACCATATATTCGTCGTCGTGCCATCCGTCATCTTGAAAAAGGACGGGTGGTAATTTTTGGTGCTGGTTCTGGAAATCCCTTTTTTACTACAGATACCACTGCGGCATTAAGAGCAGCAGAAATCGATGCTGAGGTGATTTTTAAAGCCACCAAAGTAGATGGAGTATATGATGCCGATCCTCATATTTATCCTGACGCTAAGCGTTACAATAGCTTAACCTACGCGCACGTTTTAGCCCAAGATTTGCGGGTGATGGATAGTACTGCGATCGCCTTGTGTAAAGAAAATAATATCCCAATTCTGGTATTTGATCTAACGGTGCGAGGAAATATCCACCGAGCAGTCTTGGGAGAATCCATCGGCACCCTTGTGGGAGGTTCTTGTGAAATTAGCTGAAGCTGAAAGTACGATGCAAAAAACCGTTGAGGCAACTCAACGAGCTTTTAACTCGATTCGCACTGGTCGCGCCAATGCGAGTCTATTAGATAAGGTATTGGTAGATTATTACGGTTCGCCTACTTCCTTGAAATCACTGGCAAATATAAGCACGCCAGATGCTACGACGATCTTAATTCAACCCTACGAGCGCAACACCCTAAACATCGTTGAGAAGGCTATTTCCCTCTCAGATGTGGGTTTAACACCCAGTAACGACGGTTCTGTAATCCGGTTGAATATTCCGCCCTTAACAAGCGAACGCCGTAAAGAATTCGTCAAAATGGCATCCAAATATGCTGAAGAGGGTCGTGTTGCTATTCGCAACATTCGCCGCGATGCCATAGACGCTATTCGCAAACAGGAGAAAGCCTCTGAAATCTCCAAAGATCAATCAAAAGACCAACAAGATGACTTGCAAAAACTTACAAGTGAGTATACTGCCAAAATAGACGCACTTTTAGCAGAAAAAGAAAAAGACATCACGACTGTTTAAAGTCTCAAGTCTTAAACATAAAGGCTGAAGGATAATAGATAAATTCTTCAGCCTTTGTCTTACAGCTACGAATTACTACTAATCTGCTTCCACTACTTCTAATGTCAAAATTCCTTTCGGTTTATTCACAACCAACTGCATAATATCCAACCACAGTGAACCGAGCAAAATATCAGGTAGTTGTTCTCCTACATGAACGGCAATGATAAATTCTTTGCCAGCAACAATGACTTTTCCTTCATATAAATCAAAATACTCTAATCCTCTGGCAGTTTGCATATCAATCTTAGGTATAACTATTGGCCACCCAATAGCTTCCAAGTCTTGAGAATTAATCGCTAGCCACCCAGATGTAAAACCTGTATCAAGTATTGCTTCAACTTCAAATTGCTCGCCATTAGCTACAACCAATTGTATTTCAAAGAACAATTCTCTATTGTTACCAAACCTGCCCGCAATCATATCCTGCCGCAGGCTCCAATTTCGTTAAGGCGAAAGATAGTAAGGGGAGCATCTGGATTAGTATATTGTGTGCGAATTTGCTGTAGTAAACCTTCTAGTTTCGCATCAATCAGGTAGTTTTCGCTTTCTGCATCAATAGCAATAAACCAGTTGTAATAATTGTCGATGAGTTGGGGACGAAGGCACTAAAAAATAGTACGACACCGCGCACCCAGTTCCTGACGTTGTGCTTGACGGAGATTTATTTCTTCAGGCGTAACGTTAGATTTCCTCCATCCCTGACTTCGGCTTGTTTTTGATAATTGAGTCATATTGAATAAAAGTCGATTATAAGCAGTATTTTAATTATTACGTGCTGTTGTTGATTGTCTATAAAAAATTGGAATCACTTCGGCTAATCGAGCTAAATTTTGTAGGTTGGGAAGCCACCACTGTGGAGGGGTTTCCCGGCTTGAAGCGAGTGGCGTTTGAACGTAGTCACGGAAGTGGCTTCCTAAAAAGTAGTGAAACCCAATATTATTTTACAGTGCGATCGCCAGGATGTTGGGTTTCGTTCCTCAAGTATTTGTTATAAATTAGATAAATAAGTTGGCACAATAACTTACTGAGCCAAAAACTAGAAATTGAAAATGACAGCATATGCCCTAAATTTACCTGACCAGTTGAAGCAAGAAGTTGAGCAATTAGCTCAAAGTCAGGGTATTTCGCTTGAGCAATTTATTCTGTGGGCTGTAACAGAAAAAGTAAGTACCCTCAAAGCATCTTTTCCACAAATTGCTTATCGTCAGAGGGCAAATGGACAAGTGCCAGTCATCAAGGGAACGGGAATTCGAGTGCAGACTGTGGCGATCGCTTCCCAAAAATGGGGTATGAGTCCAAGTCAGATAGCTAATGAGTATGAGCTTACTGAAGTCCAGGTAAGAGAAGCTTTGAGTTTTTATGCAGTAAATAAGGGACAGATTGACACAGAAATTGCTTCTGAGCAATTCTTAGAAATTGCCAATGGTTAAACTCAAGCTTCATTTGGATGCAGATACCTCCAGTAAATCGCTGCATTTAGCATTGGTGTCTAAAGGGCATGATGTAACTCGTACACCAAATGACTGGATGCCCTTGGATGCTAGTGATGAAACTCAATTATTACGGTCAACAGCTCAGGGCAGAAGTATCTTTACTTTTAATGTGAAAGACTTTATTGTTCTAGCGCAACAGTATCCTCAGCATGGTGGTATTATTCTTGCTGCTCAGAATAGTTGGTCACTTTCAGATTTGATTGCGGCATTAGATTGCCTATTATCTGAGGCAGAAGCAACATATTGGGTTGGTCAAATAGATTGGCTCAATCGGTGGCGAAAGTAGTTATTAATCGGTTTGAGGTGTTTGACAACGCACGTCGGATGGTTCGGTAAATCCAAATCTTCTGCCAGGTATGTGTCTCCAAACCCGCCGCTGCCTAAGAGTTTGATAATTTTGTAGCGATTTCGCAGAATTTTGCCTATCAGCATCAGCTTTACCCGACAGGAGGATGATTTATGTTAATTCTGCCAGATTTTACACCTGTAGGACAATATTTGGTGTTTCAGACGCTATAAATCATGAGACGCGATGAATCGCGTCTCTACATGAATATTTGGTTTAACCAATACCTTCGCTAAATCAAAAAATGTCTTGACTTAGCGAAGGTATTGGTAGGCACGTTAGCTTAAACTAATTGAGGAACAAAAATTCAACAATATGTACGACTGCATCATTGTCGGTGCTGGGCCAGCTGGTGGAACAGCAGCATATCATTTAGCCAAACAAGGTCGCTCAGTATTAGTGTTGGAAAAAGAATCTCTGCCAAGGTATAAGCCTTGTGGTGGTGGTGTATCTCCAGCGATCGCTCAATGGTTTGACTTTGATTTTAGCCCAGTAATTTCTGTAAAAGCCGACTTCCTTCGTTTTACCTGGAAATTAGGCGACCCCGTGGAAGCAAAAATCGCTAGCAAAGAACCAATTTGGATGGTACGTCGAGATATTTTTGACCACTTTCTAGTGCAGCAAGGACAGAAACAAGGAGCTGAAGTACGAGATAATACGGTAGTAACTGGTATTGAATTTCAAAGTGACTATTGGCAAGTTGACACAGCTAATGGCCCAGTTACAGGTCGCTACTTAATCGCGGCTGATGGTGCCAAAGGAGCAATGGCAAAATGGCTAGGTTTCAAAGAACGTAAACGTCTGCTCACAGGGGCTTTAGAGGCAGAAATCCCTGGCATTATAGAAAACAAACCCATAATTCATTTTGAGTTTGGCTTGGTCAAAAACGGCTATCTCTGGAACTTCCCCAAAGCTGATGGTTATTCCATAGGTGTCGGGACGTTTATTGGTGGTCGTCAACCCCAAGACTTCAAAAAGATTTTGGATGAGTACGCCAAATCGTTGAATTTAGACCTCAAAACCAGCAAACAATATGGTCATCCCCTATGTATTTGGGATGGTAATCAAAAACTGCACACGCAAAATGCGGTTTTAGCTGGGGAAGCTGCTTGTGTAGTTGATCCCATGACAGCAGAAGGCATTCGCCCTTCAATTTTTAGTGGTTTACTCGCAGCCGCAACCATTAATGAAGCACTTTCTGGTGACACTAACGCTTTAGAAAAATATAGCGAAGCCATTAATGAAGAATTGGGTACTGAGATGGCTTGGGCGCAAAAATTAGCTGGGGCATTCTATCGGTTTTCCAACATTGGCTACAAAGTTGGTGTTAAGCATCCCTCAGCTCCCCAGATCATGGGCAAGATTATGTGTGGAGAACTGCGCTATGGGGATGTTGTCGGTCGTGCCCTGAAGCGTTTAATTCCTGGTTTTGAAGGTTAATTAACCAGATAAGCTACTTAAGCAACTTGCTTAAAGTTAGGCAAACTTCTGCCAGACTAGGTATTTCTCAATATAGCAATTTACTTGACAAAACGGCTGTCTATGTTCGCTAATATTCTTGCTCTTGTCCTCTTCATGCCGGGAATTGCCCTAGCTGCACCCGTTCAACTCAATACGACTTATGGTGTTATTTTCGCCCAAAGTACCAAAACTGAAAGCTACTCCACCTCGTCGGACATTAGCATGACTCCCTTACAACGCCAGGAACTCCAGGCTGTGCGTCAGAGAAGAAATAGGGAAATTGCGGCAGTATTAAACTCATCTCAGCGTGACCAACTTAATCACAATCTCCGAGCTGGTAATAATATCAAGCAAGCGCTAGAAAAACTCAATTTACAACCAGAACAGCAAGAGTTAGTAAAGGCGCTCGTACAATTTACTAACTTAAAAATGAAAGTTATTTCATCTAGGCATTTGCTAACAATAGGAGAGAAATAAAAGTTTGATTTGTAGAACTTATGGAAACAGTTGACTAATTTGGACTTCAATTTTTGGAAAGGCAATCAAGGATAATACCAATTCAAAATTCAAAATTCAAAATTAAGAAACTAGACACAACAAAGGTATGTTCGTATATATCTGTCGCATTCTTTTTTAAAATTGGTATAACCCCTCTTTTGTCACTTTGGGAGAATCTAATCGCTCAAACGGTTACGGAGCTTTAATTTCTACTTTTTGTCTATAAATTTTAGTTTCTGTTAGAAAGTAAAGCCTCAAACCCCGATTAAATCCAAGTCTCAGAATTTGGCTGAGATTATTGTTTTTCGAGAGTAACAAAAGAGGGATAACTTTGCATTTTCCTTTTCAAAAATACAGCATTTATGATCGCACCTGTGGAATGTGGGTTGAATAGTTAAAACCATTAACCGATCAAAAACCTAAGAGGTGGCTACAGAGTCGATGGTAGGTTATTACTAGCTAGAATGAAGTATCTGATAGTAAATTGTGACTAAGGGGCAAATAAAGGCAAATCCCTCAGTAGTTGCCTAGAGAGGGATTTTGGAGTGAGTGTGGCGTTGATTTTTTGACTGCTAGTTTAAATTATTTGCTTTCTCAACTGCTTGCTTAAACTCTTCAAAGGTAATACTACCGTCTTTGTCTGAATCATACTCTACTAGTAACTCCTGGGGACTAGTGGTGTTTGTTTCTGATGAGACGATTGCACTTAAGCCAGGACTTAAAAAAAGATCATTAATGGAGACTTTGCCGTCTTGATCTCCATCTAAGGTATTAAAAAGAGATTGAAGCTCTTGCTCGGTTGTCATAAGTTTTTATCTGAATTAATTTTTCAATTTAATATCTCAAAATCTTGACAAAGACGCAAGGACAGTTAAGTAAAACTTAATTAAATTTTTATACTTGGCAATGTTTTCTTATAAGAGACTCGACCTCACACTATAAATTTTTCAACACGCTAGGTGATACAGTAAAATCTACTTTCGCGAATCGATGCGGACAATAGCGATGTCTGGCTCAGGTTCAGAGTATTGGCTCAACTGAATGGGATTTTGCATCCGAATTAAGGCAACTTCTACTAGCGATCGCTTGAGATAATCAGATGCACACATTGTTGTCGCTACATGAAGGGGATTTTGGCAGGACTGTGCCAAAACGGGTTTATTGTACGCTAAGGAATGAGTGTAATTCCTAAAACCCTTGCCATACAGTAATTTCAGCTTCACTAAAAATTGGATTTTTTCCTTCTCAAAGGACGCAAATTATCAATGCTGCTTACTGACTTATAATTCCAAATATAATCGGCACTCAAGTTGATATGTTCCCACCCCATTGGTGATAAATGTTGCAAGTACTCAACCGGGATAATTACGCCCTCAGACACTTGAAGCCTTATTGGTTGATGCTGTGAGTGCCAGATCAAAAATCAAGATTAAATGCCTTAATTGCTGACGATATTCTGCAACACTGGAAGATGATTTTTTCAAACCATGTGTACAACCAATCAGTAAGCTCGCAAAATTAGATGGCTGAAAATTCCCACGACTCAATTCAATCTCTCCGGTTTCGTCGGCTTGACGAATTGCCTCTGTAAGTAATTCCTCAAACCGTTTGGAGGAGGAAAGAAAAATATCTGCCGCGATCGCATTCTTGAGATCGATTAGCTCGCTCCCATGTGGCGAATTGCAAACTAGCTCAAATAGCTCTAGATCCTTGGCTTCAAACGCCGCATTTAGACGCTCCCCAAATCCGAGTTCAGACTGGAGTGCAGTTTCGGCACGGACGAGCGCATTGCTATGCAAATATTCGGACAGCGTTCTAAAAATGTCCTCCTTATTTTGAAATAACAAGTAGAGTGCTGCACGGGAAATACCCGCAATCTTAGCAATATCATCCATTGCGGTGCGCTTGAAGCCATACCGCCCAAAACATTCTAAAGCTGCTTTAAGGATGCGATCGCGCTTTGTAGGCAGTGCTGATGCAGAGCCGATGCTATCACCTTTGGCGGGGCTTTGCCTATTGTGCTTTGAATCTGGCTGAATTCTCATATTTGACATGCTGACATATTGCAGTTAATATGTCAACTAACGTTTTGACAAATTATGCTTGTTTTGTCAAAAATACGGAGTCCCAGAGGTAAAATGACCATGAAAGCTGCAATCTTAAAGGCGTTCGGATCGCCACTTGCCGTCGAGACTTTACCTGATCCCGTGCTGGGTACGGGGGAGGTCATTATTGATGTCGTGGCCGCCCCGGTACTGTCTTACACCAACGAGGTCTTCAGCGGCGAGCGGCAATATCTGCTGAAGCTGCCGGTGGTACCGGGATGCGGAGCCGTCGGACGGGTGCGGTCTGTAGGACCGGACGCGACGCGGCTGGTCGCTGACGACTGGGTAGTGTGCGATCCGACCGTGCGCTCGCGCGACAACGCCCTAACCCCCGACATCACCTTGCAAGGCTGGAGCGCCCGCGGCGAAGGAGGCTTGCGCTTGCAACAGTATTTTCACCACGGCTCCTTTGCCCGGCAGATGCTGGTGCCGACGGAAAACGCCATCCCCGTCGGTGCGCTTGACCCAGCGGAGGCGGGGCGCTGGTGCGCGCTGAGTGTGCTGTTGGTACCGTATGGCGGGCTACTGGCGGCCAACCTAAAAGCCGGCGAGACACTATTGGTCAGCGGGGCCACCGGCAACTATGGCAGCGCCTGCGTGGCTGTGGCCCTGGCGATGGGTGCGGGTTGCGTCGTCGCACCGGGCCGCAACGAGGGGGTACTAGCGGATTTAGTGCGTCGGTTTGGCGACCGTGTGCACCCTGTACATCTCACCGGCCACGAGGACGATGACCGAGAGCTGATGCAGCGAGCGGCCCCCGGACCCATTGACTGCGTGCTGGACATCCTGCCGCCCTCGGCGGGCACGACCCCGGTGCGGGCCGCCGTCATGGCGGTACGGCCTTACGGGAGGGTAGTGCTGATGGGTGGCGTTGGGATGCTGGGAGATCCCGGACTAGAACTACCTTACCCGTGGATCATGAGGAACTGCATCACCATACACGGCCAATGGATGTATCCACGCGAGGCTACCATCCGCCTGGTCGGTCTCATCCGATCTGGACTCCTGGATCTGGGCAATTTCGACATCACGGCATTCGATCTGGACGACGCAAACGAAGCTGTCGCGCACGCTGCTGCCAATGGCGGTCCCTTCAAGTTGACCGTGATCCAGCCATGATGATCGTGCAGTTTTGCTTACTGTAGTCAGATTTCTGCGACTACGGCAAGCAGAACTGTTTTGTGTCATTGTGTATTTCCTTTAGCGATGCCTGCGGTTTTTGCTAGCCTAAGCACATCACTTTTAGGCGATTATCCCTTACTCTCAACTTTGGCAGCATCTATAATTAATCTTGCCCCCTGAAAGTTCGTTACCATGTCGGAAGAAGATATCCGAGCCGCGAGGCTGGAGAAAGTAGAACAACTCAAGCAGCTAGGGACTAATCCTTACGCTTATCGTTGGGAATCTACCCATCATGCAGCGCAGTTGCAAGAAAAGTTTGCCGATTTATCCAGTGGTGAAGAAGTCGATTTAGAAGTTGCCATAGCCGGACGCATTATGGCGCGTCGCGTTTTCGGTAAATTGGCTTTTTTCACCTTGCAAGATGAAACCGGTACAATTCAGCTTTATCTGGATAAAAATCGCATCCAAGAAGGCATGGCAGATATTGATGCCGATGCCTTCAATCACTTGAAACAACTCACAGATGCAGGTGACATATTAGGAGCCAAAGGTACTATTAAACGGACTGAAAAGGGCGAGTTATCTGTCTACGTTAAACAATATACTATCCTCACTAAATCCCTGTTGCCGCTACCCGACAAGTGGCATGGATTAACGGATGTTGCCAAGCGTTACCGTCAGCGCTACGTTGACTTGATTGTTAACCCAGAAGTGCGGCAAACTTTCCGCCGTCGCGCTCAAATTACTGCTGGTATTCGCCGTTATTTAGAACAGCGAGATTTTCTGGAAATTGAAACACCAGTTTTGCAAAGTGAAACTGGGGGTGCAGACGCACGTCCATTTATCACTTACCACAACACTTTAGAAATGGAATTGTATCTGCGAATTGCCACAGAACTCCATCTCAAGCGGTTGATTGTAGGTGGTTTTGAAAAGGTGTTTGAATTAGGTAGAGTTTTCCGCAATGAGGGAATTTCAACTCGACACAATCCCGAATTTACGACGATTGAAATTTACCAAGCCTACGCTGATTACAACGATATGATGGCGCTGACAGAAGGGATTATTACGACTGTTGCCCAAGAGGTACTCGGCACATTGGAAATCACCTACCAAGGGGAACCTGTAGATTTAACACCACCTTGGCGTCGGGTGACAATGCACGATTTAGTTAAAGAATCTACGGGTTTGGATTTCAATTCCTTCCAAACTTTACAAGAAGCTAAAACAGCAAGTAAAAATGCTGGTATTCCTGGTCTAGAAGAGTGCCAATCGATTGGTAAGTTACTAAATTTAGCTTTTGAAGAGAAAGTAGAAGCTAATTTAATTCAACCTACCTTTGTAATTGATTACCCTGTAGAAATTTCGCCACTAGCAAAACCGCACCGTTCTCAACCTGGTTTGGTGGAAAGATTTGAGTTATTTATCGTCGGGCGAGAAACTGCTAATAGCTTCTCAGAACTTACCGATCCCATCGAACAAAGAGAACGCTTAGAAGCACAAGCTGAAAGAAAAGCTGCTGGCGACTTAGAAGCCCAAGGTGTAGATGAAGACTTTCTCACCGCCTTGGAATACGGTATGCCACCTACAGGTGGTTTAGGGATTGGGATTGATCGGTTAGTAATGTTATTAACCGATTGTGCCAGTATTCGGGATGCGATCGCCTTCCCCTTACTCAAGCCAGAAAAATCAGAATCATCCCTAGATGAAGCCAGTAGTAACAATTCGTAATTGAACCGGGGACTAGAGACTGGGTACTGGGGAAGATTTTAACTCTTCCTCCTCATCTGCCTAATCCCCGCAGTCCTTATACCACTGCTTTTTCTAAGATCAGCTTAGAACGTTTCACTTGCTCAGGAATCGCCACGGGATAATCTCCGGTGAAGCAGGCAGAACAGAAACTATTGGTGTCTTCTCGTGTAGCTTCTAGCATTCCCTCCCAACTCAGATAGGCGAGGCTGTCTACTTCCAGTTGCTTGGCAATTTCTGCTACTGACTTGGTAGCAGCAATTAGCTGATCCTGAGAATCGGTATCGATGCCATAGAAGCAGGGATGAGTTACAGGTGGAGAAGAAATTCGCATGTGTACCTCTACTGCACCTGCGTCACGTAAGGTTTTGACTAGTTTACGGCTGGTAGTACCGCGAACAATCGAGTCGTCTACAATAATTACTCGTTTACCTGCTAGCACATCTTTGAGGGGGTTGAGTTTCATCCGCAGACCCGATTCCCGCATGGTTTGGGTTGGTTGAATGAAGGTTCGCCCAACATAGCGATTTTTAATCAGTCCTTCGCCGTAAGCGACACCAGACGCTTGGGAAAATCCAATAGCAGCAGGTATACCAGAATCAGGAACACCAAAGACAATATCGGCATCTACAACAGATTCTTTAGCTAGCTGGTGTCCTAATCGCATTCGATAGCTGTACAAACTCTCGTTGTGCATGACGCTATCAGGGCGGGCAAAGTAAATCATTTCAAAAATACACAATTTCCGCTCGGATTTTTGACTCCAATGATAGGAAGCTAAACCTTTTTCAGTAATCCAAACTAATTCACCTGGTTCTACGTCTCGCAGGTATTCGGCTCCAATGATGTCTAAACCACAAGTCTCAGAAGCCAAAACGTAACGGACTGGATTCCCAGCCAAAGTCCCAATTACTAAAGGGCGGATTCCATTGGGATCACGGACACCCATAACGCCAGTGGGAGTGCCAATAACTAAACTAAAGGCTCCTTGGCAACGGTGAAATGCCTGAATAGCACCTTCTAGCCAATCAGTACCCGTATCTATGGCTTCGGCGATCGCAAAAGCGATCATTTCTGAGTCTGTTGTTGTGACTAAGTTACATTTATTCTCAAGCAACTCTTGACGTAGTTGCACAGTATTGACTAAATTCCCATTATGTGCAAGAGCTAATGAACCTAAACGGGTTTCTAGTACTGCGGGTTGGGCATTAACTTTGCGGCTAGAACCTGTGGTGGAATAACGAGTATGACCAACAGCAAGACTACCAGGCAATCGATCTAAGACAGATTCATTAAAAACTTGAGACACCAAGCCCATATCTTTATAAAGATGTACTTGTGTACCCTCAAAGGTGGCAATACCAGCTGATTCTTGACCCCGATGCTGGAGGGCATACAATCCAAAGTAGGTCAGTTTAGCAACGTTTTCTCCTGGGGCGTAGATGCCAAAAACACCACAAGCTTCTTCTGGCTTGTCAGGCTGATTTTCATGACTATTGATTGGGTTGTTGGTCTGGTCGGGGTATTCATCCGAAGTGACAGAATGAATAGAAATCATGCTAGCTTTGCTCCTGGTGGGGGGTCAATCAATCTTGGATTTGAAATTGACGATTTTGGATCGATCGCACCGTAGTAAGGATGCGGCTTGGAATTTAAGAATAGCTATTTGAGATTTTTTTGCCCAGTAAGAACAAGATATGAATTAGAAGCAACGCTCCTAATCCCAAATCTCAAATTCAAAATCTCAAATTGGTAGTCAGTCACTGGGATTATATAGATGGCTGCGGAGTTCTTAACAAATCTTTAACCATCCATTAAAACACTACCGTAAATTTGCTCACAGACGCTAATAGTTATGACTAAAGTCTGAAATACTCAGCACTCAGAAATAGTGGTATGGATGGCGAGACGTCTGGCGATCGCATGGAAATAGCGATCATTCATATCTTCGATACTAACTTTGATTAAGGTTTGGTTATCAGTGGTGAAAACCCCCAAACCCGTCTCAAAATTACCAACTACACCCAGTTTTTGCCATTCTTGACTCAGATGTTCCTGTAAATGTGATTCCCAAATTTCTTGTTGTGCTGATGCTACAGAAACTAAAATTCTGGCACCACCTTCGGCAAACAACACCTCGTCGAGGCGAGGCAGTGCGGTCTTCTCCCAAGGGGAGACGCCAAGGGCGATGGGGTCTCCCCAAGTGGAGCAACTGCCGTGGTTTAACTGTGTTGGTGGTATTTCTAAATTGATTTCGACACCAAGATTGCCAGCAAGACAACATTCTGCTATTGCGATCGCCACTCCTCCCTCAGCAGAATCGTGGGCTGAACGTACCCAACCATTACGAATTCCTTCACGACAAACTTTCTGGACGCGGCGTTCCAAGTCAAAATCTACCCGTGGTAGTTTTCCGGCAACAGTATCGTGGATAGTGGCTAAATATTCAGATGCTCCCAAACTGATTTTAGATGTCAGAGGCAATCCGAGAAGATAAATCACATCACCGGATGCTTGCCAACCTTGACCACAAATTTTGGTTATATCAGGAATCAAGCCCACCATACCGACAACAGGGGTAGGATAGATTGGTTGTGGGATGCCTTGAGAATCAAGAGTTTCATTGTACAAAGAGACATTTCCGCCCGTGACTGGTGTCGCCAATTCTCGGCAACCTTCCGCCAAACCGCGACAAGCTTCTGCCAATTGCCAGTAACCAATGGGTTTTTCTGGAGAGCCAAAATTCAAGTTATCCGTTACTGCTAAAGGTTCTGCACCCACACAGCTAAGATTACGTGCAGCTTCTGCCACCACTGCCTTAGCTCCTTCGTAGGGGTCAAGATAAACATAACGAGGATTACAATCTACAGTGGCAGCAACACCAGATTGGGCTTTAAGGGTTTCCTTGTTTTCTTGTCCTCCTTGTCCCCTTGTCCCCTTGTCCTCTTCCAAAGGGCGCAAACGGATAACAGCTGCATCTGCACCACCTGGCAGCATAACTGTATTATTTTGTACTTGATGGTCATACTGACGATATACCCAATTTTTAGAAGCGATCGTGGGTGTATCAAGCAAAGTTAAGAGAATATCATTCCAACTTTGCAGTCCTCCTTGAAGTTCTATTCCAGCAATTGTAGAAGTAGGTAGGGAATCAGCAGTCCATTCCCAAGCTTGACGCGCATATTCTGGTGCTTCTGCCAACAACTCCCGGTTATACAGTGGGGTATTCTCCGCCAAAGCCTCAGCAGGAATTTCTGCTGCTACTTCACCTTGAAAGAGAATTCGCACAATCGGATCAGCGATGACTGTACCAGCGACAACGGCTTGAAGTCCCCAACGGTGGAAAATGTCGATTAATTCCTGCTCCCGCCCTTGATGAGCAACAAACAGCATTCGTTCTTGAGATTCCGAAAGCAGGTATTCATAAGGAACCATCCCTATTTCTCTGACAGGAATCTTATCTAAATCTAGTTCAATTCCCACACCGCCTTTTGCTGCCATCTCTGAGGTAGAACAGGTGATCCCTGCTGCTCCCATATCTTGGGCGGCGACAACTGCACCTGTCTTAAATGCTTCCAGACAAGCTTCAATTAACGACTTTTCCAAAAAGGGATCGCCCACTTGCACAGCAGGGCGATCGTCTATGGATTGATCGCTCAATTCTGCACTCGCAAAACTCGCGCCTCCCATGCCGTCGCGCCCAGTGGTAGAACCAACATACAGCACGGGATTGCCTAAGCCAGATGCTCCAGATTTGACGATTTCTGGCGTTTCCATCAATCCTAGCGCCATAACGTTCACCAGAGGATTTCCAGAATAAGCAGAGTCAAAGTAAACTTCGCCGCCAACGGTGGGTACTCCCACACAGTTACCATAATGAGATATTCCTGCTACCACACCGCTAAACAGTCGTTGGGTTTTGGGATCTTCTAAGGAACCAAAGCGTAACGAGTTTAACAGGGCAATGGGACGCGCACCCATTGTAAAAATATCTCTAAGAATACCTCCTACTCCCGTTGCAGCTCCTTGAAAGGGTTCGACCGCTGAGGGGTGATTGTGAGATTCAATCTTAAAAGCTAGTTGGAGTCCGTCACCCAAGTCTACAACACCAGCATTTTCACCAGGCCCTACGAGGATGCGGGGGCCATCAGTGGGAAATTGTTTAAGTAGAGGTCGAGAATTTTTATAACAGCAATGCTCTGACCACATCACGCCAAACATTCCCAGTTCAGCTTTGTTGGGATGACGGCCTAGCCGACGGACAATTTCTGCGTATTCTTCTGGTTTAATACCTTCAGCAGCAATTTCTTGGGGGGAAAAGGCTGGTTTTGAGGTTGCAGTCATGGAAGTAATGCACTCTGGGGGGACAGAGCATTATTCTATCGATTTACTTGCCCTGTAAGTGCAGTTCCAGAAATGCAGATAATTCTTCTTTGGATATTTCTTTCTGAACTACTTGAATCACCAAGTTGTAAGCTTGCTCTTGGGATAAGTTCAAACTGTAGGCGTTTAAGGTTATGAAGGTATCCATAACCGCAAATGCAGTGCGTTTGTTGCCATCAATAAACGGATGGTTCATTTGGAAGCGACGGGAAACTCCATCCCCTTGTGGGTGGAGAGGGATATGTAGATTGAAGCGCGATCGCTCTTCAATTTAAACTTTAACTAAATACTTATATTTCCAACTTGGTAAATATTGGCAGAAGATGCTTGTGCAGCCTTTCTTACAAGAAGCAAAATTGTTTCTTGGATGGAGGGGTAGAAAAACCTCAGAATGCACTCAACAGGATTATTCCGATAATAAGGTAGACAAGATGAAGATCATTAGCACACCAAATGCTGTAATCTTCAAAGATAACTTGATTTTTTAATCTTGGTGAAATTTCTAGCTTTTTTACTTACGTAAATCTAGTGTCCATTCAGAGATTATTCGGGTATATGCAGTTTAGATGTAACAATCAAGTGACGAGAATCACACATATTGATGATTAGGATCGTCTCCCAGCAATCGGTAACTAGGCATAATTAATGACAACTGAACTCTAGCCGAGTCATTAATAGGGAACACACTTAACAGCCGACAGCCTTAATCAAAGACTGTCGGTTTTTTGTATTTGTCATCTGTCATTTGTCATTAGTTAAATGCCCAATGCCCAATGCCCAATACTTCTCTACAAGACCGCTATGCACTCAGTACAAGTGTCCCATGCCCATATCCATAAAATTTCCCCACAACTGGTTGGTAACTTGACAGAGATTTTGCCACAGCCACTACCAAATGTGGGGAAGGTACGATCAAATTGGGGATTTTATACCTATCGAGTGCTAATACCTCGCACTCACTCTAGTAGACCGAAAGTATATTCCTAGAACCAGCACACACTTTGTATTAAGACATCGCTTGAATGATGTAATCAAAGTAAGGTGATGCTTCAGCAGCGTCTTCCGTACTCAGTAAGCTAAGGGAGGCTGTTTTGAGGGAATTAATCGCTTCTACCATTCCAGGCACGGGAACGCCCAATGAATTATACATTTCCCGCACACCAATTAAACCGATTTTTTCAATTGGCTCTTTGTCACCGGCAAGTACACCATAGGTAATTAGGCGTAAGTACCAGCCAAAATCACGGATACATAAAGAGCGTTGGCGTTCTCCGTAAGCATTACCTCCAGGGGAGATAAAGTCAGGACGCTTTTGCCAAAGTTGTTTGGTTGCTTCCTGAACTATTTTTTTTTCGTTTTCGGCTAAGGTAGCCGCAATCCGTGTTCTTTGTACGCCGGTTTGCAGAAAGTCTTTGATATTTTTAAGTTCGCCACTGCTGGGATAACGCAGTTCGTCGTCGGCTTTGAGAATAACTTGGCTAATTACAGTCATGATTATTGAAATCACCTGAAATATTATCTGTTAGTTTAGCGAGTTGGAGGTACACAAGTGAAGGGATAGGAGCTACTTATGTATTGAATTTATCTATTTGGGGAGAGTGGGGAGTAAAGACAATGCCCAATGCCCAATAACAAATGACCAATGACCAATGACAAATGACAAAAATAATTTGGCAGCAGGGCGAATTAATTGAAGTGACCATCGCTAATCTGAGTGATACAGGCGATGGTGTAGGACGTGCTGATGAACGTGTAGTGTTTGTCCCAGATACTGTCCCAGGCGATCGCGCTATTGTCCGCTTAGTTCATGTTAAACCAAAATACGCCCACGGGAAGCTCCAGCAGCTGTTGTCACCATCCGCCCACCGTATTCGACCTAGTTGTATTGTGGCGGATAAGTGCGGTGGTTGCCAGTGGCAGCATATTAATTATGATTACCAGCTAGTAGCCAAGCAAAATCAAGTTATTCAAGCTTTGGAACGCATTGGCGGTTTTATTCAACCACCGGTAGATCCGGTACTCGCCGCCCCTTCTGCTTTCAGCTACCGTAATAAATCTACATATCCTTTGGGTACATCAGCGACAGGACAGGTACAAGCTGGTTACTATCAAAAAGGTAGTCACCAATTAATTAATTTAAATCAATGTCCAGTCCAAGATACGCGATTAAATCCCTTACTTGCTGAAGTTAAGCAGGATATTCAACAACGAGGTTGGCGAATCTATGACGAACAGCGTCATCAAGGACAAATTCGCCATCTCGGTTTACGTATTGGCCGACACACTGGGGAAATGTTGCTGACTTTGGTGGTAAAGGACTGGAATTTATCAGGAATTGAAACCCAAGCCCAGGAATGGTTAAAGCGCTATCCGCAGTTAGTGGGAGTGTCGCTCAATCGCAATAGCGATCGCACAAATGCTATCTTTGGATCAGAAACCCGTTGCATCGCTGGAGTACCCCACCTGCGTGAATATTTTGCTGGACTGGAATTTCAAGTACGCCCAGATACATTTTTCCAAGTGTATACAGAAACGGCAGAGGCACTATTGCAGGTAATTCAATCAGAACTCAATCTTCAAGGGCATGAGTTCCTAGTTGATGCCTACTGTGGTATTGGGACTTTAACTTTACCCCTTGCCAAAAAAGTACGTATTGCTACAGGATTAGAAGTGCAACCAGCAGCAGTAGAACAAGCAATTTTGAATGCCCACCGCAACAAAATTGATAATGCGACATTCCAAGTCGGGGCAGTAGAGAAATTACTTCCCCAAATGGGCACAATACCAGAAGTAGTAATACTCGATCCGCCACGTAAAGGGTGCGATCGCGCAGTCATAGATACTTTACGGCAATTGAAACCATATAGGATCGTTTACGTCAGCTGTAAAGTAGCTACCCTTGCCCGCGATCTGAAATTGCTTTGTCAAGATAGGCAATATACCATTACACGGGTACAACCTGCTGATTTTTTTCCTCAAACTGCTCATGTTGAAGCTGCCGCCTTTCTTGTGCTATCACACTGTTGACAAGCGTAGTAATTCCTTCAAAAAAACTGAAATTTGAAATTTTTAGTCTAGTGCATACTAAAGATGCTAAAATTGAATTAAGCGAAAAATAAAAATTCATTTTGTTTAAATAAATTCAAGTAGCATAGGTTCTGAAAAACATGAAGAAGATTGTGTGAATTATAAATCGGTAACTAATTAGAGTATGCCAATACTCTCTAAAATTAACAGCATATTTTTAATTTGCTGACTTAATTATCAAACTTATTCCAGCCGATATATACTGAAACAATCCCAATTCAGACTATAAAACCAATGCTCCCTAGCATTTTCAAAATTTAGTTTTAAAGACGCAAGTTTGAAGGCAGCATGACCACCTCAAGTTTAATCAGGGTGACTGTAATAGCAAACTGATGTCTAGCTAACTGAAAGCTATGGGGTTTCTCTTGTGATTACTATTTCACTCCGTCCAGTTGGACGTTATTGGGGCACTATTAGTTTTGCCTCAACCCTCTACCTTTGTCCCATATTAGACTTATTGTTGGCAGAAATTCCAGCAAGATTACAAGCAGAACTGCGGCTAGGACTTCAAGAAGCCTTAGTCAACGCAGCTAAACATGGTAATAATCTCGATCCGAGTAAAACAGTTGTAGTTCGTTTTTCGGTAATAGATAATCAATATTGGTGGATAATATCAGACCAGGGTAGTGGCTTTACTCCTTTATCTACTAGTAATGAAGAACCAACAGACTATCTTCCACCAAATGAATCAGAAAATGGTCGTGGTTTATGTCTTCTGCATCAAATTTTTGATCAGGTAGAGTGGAACCGTAAAGGTACAGAATTAAGGCTTTGTAAACAAATGGAAAATCGCCGGGGATTATCTTTGCGGCGGTAGGAGAGTTAGGAGTTGAATAATAATTCATAACTCCTAACTCTTAACTTTTAACTTTTTCCGTGAGTCGGACAGGGAGGGGCAGAAATGGAGCGATCTAACCAACCAACTGCCTGTTGTAATCTAGCTTTAGCTTCTTCTGGCTGATTCTTTAAAAGATATACAATCGCTGCTGCCACTTGTTCATTGGCGCGGGAATTGCGGTTAGACTTGAGGCGATGCCAATCGTTAGGGGAAATAGTCAGCCTTTCCATAAGGGCTTGAGCTAGTTCCAGAGTAGTAAGTTCGTTCAGTTGACTGGTTTTAGGCAGCTGAGTAAATTGAGACATAATTATGAGTGCTGAGTGATGTTAGCGGAAGCGGGGCGTTTAGCCTGTGCTGAGTCAAAAACTCGTAGTTTTAATTTTGACTATTGGCAGGTCGCATTTAATCTTAGTTTACTATTTGTACATGAAGCCGTCTAAACAATCACAGCCGTCAGGGGAAACTCCCGAACCAGATTTTGAACAAGAACTAGAAGAAGTAGAGCGATCGCTCCTATTTTTAAAAGAACGTTACGATCAAGTGCAATGCGATCGCCAACAACAGGCACAATGGCAACAGCGCCGGGATCAACTAAAGCACAATAAATCTCAGACACCAGAAATCAAAGCAGAGTTACGGCAAATTCAACGGCAGTTGGAAATACTAGAACTTAACTTAGAAAGTCAGTTATTTTCTTGGCGTAGCCTCAAAAAACCTTTCTGGCAAGTCGTCCGCTTTGGTGGAATGGGCGTTATCATAGGCTGGATATTAAAGTCTTATGCTGGATAAATATGGTAAATCGACGGATTGCAGAAATATTGCGAAGTGGTCAACCTGATGAGTCCCTCCAAGTGCAAGGCTGGGTGCGGACAAAGCGCGAGTCCAAAGGGTTTGCTTTTATTGAAGTCAATGACGGCTCATCACTAGCTAATTTGCAAGTCGTCATCAATCAGGATTTGCCAGATTACGAAGCTATCTTGAAAAAACTGAATACAGGTGCTGCTGTCGAAGTGACAGGGGTATTAGTGGCTTCTCTGGGTAAAGGACAGCGAATTGAGTTGAAAGCAGAATCGTTGAAAGTTTACGGAGAAGCTGATCCCGATACATATCCCCTGCAAAAGAAACGCCATTCCTTTGAGTTTCTGCGAACCATTGGACATTTGCGATCGCGTACTAATTCCTTTGGTGCAGTTTTTCGCGTCAGAAATGCTTGTTCGACAGCGATTCACCAATTTTTCCAACAAAGAGGCTTTTTGTGGGTACACACACCCATTATCACTGCTAGCGATTGCGAAGGCGCGGGTGAACTGTTTAGCGTTACCAGTTTAGATTTAAAGAATATTCCCCGCACACAAAACCAAGCAGTAGATTACAGCCAAGACTTTTTTGCTAAACCCACATATTTAACAGTTAGCGGCCAGTTGGAAGCGGAAGTTATGGCGATGGCGTTTTCTAACGTCTACACATTTGGCCCTACCTTCCGTGCAGAAAATTCCAACACCTCCCGCCACCTAGCAGAATTTTGGATGGTTGAGCCAGAAATGGCTTTTTGTGACTTAGAAGGCGATATGGATTTAGCTGAGGCGTTTCTTAAACACATTTTTAAATATGTGTTAGAAACTTGCCCAGAAGATATGGAATTTTTCAATGAACGCATTGATAAATCTGTGTTGGCAACAGCCGAAAATATTATTAATAATCAGTTTGAACGCTTAACTTATACAGAAGCCATCAAACTTTTAGAAAAAGCCAATGTTAAATTTGAATATCCTGTGAGTTGGGGTTTAGATTTACAATCAGAACACGAACGCTACCTAGCTGAACAATTATTTAAAAAGCCTGCGATCGTTACAGATTATCCAGCGCAAATCAAAGCTTTTTATATGCGCTTGAACGGCGATGAAAAAACCGTCTGTGCAATGGATATTCTTGCACCTAAAATTGGCGAAATTGTCGGCGGTTCTCAACGGGAAGAACGTCTAGAAGTATTAGAACGCCGTGTATTAGCGCAAGGATTAAAGCCAGAAGACTTGTGGTGGTATCTTGATTTGCGTCGTTATGGTACTGTTCCCCATGCGGGTTTTGGGTTAGGTTTTGAACGACTCGTACAATTTATGACGGGGATGGGAAATATTCGTGATGTGATTCCGTTTCCCCGTACACCGCAAAGTGCTGAGTTTTAGTTTGAGAATTTGAAACCCAGGCGATTAGAAATCGCGTCTACATAGGGCTTGCTGAATGAAGGTGTAACGTTTTCTATACAAGGGGTTCAAGCCTTTTTTTACCAAACAAGTGCAAGGCTATAACATCTAGAGTCTCAAAACCCTTGCACAATCGTTAGTGATCGCTGGGGAAATTTGTCAACTGAGTAACGAAACAACTATTTTGCAACCTGTGTGGCTTCTAGATTCGCTTTAGAGACTTATTCAGCAAGCCCTACATAAACCAAGTCCGTCTGCGCGTACTCATAAGAACTTTGAAACCCGCGAATGCAGGTTTTTGCTTGTATAGCCGCGTATTTTATAAAGCGATTAGTTAAAGTTAAGATTTTTGAATCTCCTCTTGTAAATCTTGAATTTGCTCAATAGGTAATTCAGTAACTTGAGCAATTTGCTCTAAACTCATTCCAATTCGCAACAAATTTAAAGCCAACTTTCTTGTTTCTGCTTTACCTTTGGCTTCGCCTTCTACCTTGCCTTTAGCTTCGCCTTCTTATAGGATTTGTTGATAAATGACTGATTCGCGCATAATCTCACTCCTTAAAATCTTGGTAATTACATTTTTATCTAACACCAGACCTGCTAAAATTCCACTAGCAGCAGCTATATTTCTTTGTAGCTGGCGATCGCTAATTGCTTCAACTGCTTTGGCTACTTGCCTATATTCAATTTGCTCGAAAACCGCTATAGAATAACAATTAACCTCATAACTGCTGAATTATGAGCAATTCTTCACATTTACTATATATAGATTAAGGGCACTGTTTCCCAGATTGAAAGTACCTTAACTTACTTGGATGAACTGTATTTAGAAGTTTTGCACCAATCCAGCCTTGAAGTAGATGGTTGGTAGATTTAGTTAGGAGTTAGGAGTTAAAAAATTCATAACTCCTAACTTTTAACTCTTAACTTTGTTTAAGCCATTTGATTTTCAATCGCCCACCGCGCTAGTTCAGTACGGTTGTGGAGATTGGTTTTGCCCAACATATTGGACACATGACTTTCAACCGTGCGCTGACTAACATTTAGTTCTTCAGCAATTTCCCGGTTAGCTAAACCCCTAGCAACAAACTGGACTACTTTCAGTTCGGTTGGGGTTAATTGCACATCGAAGGGAACCTGGATACGGGAACCGTTTTCGCCTCCTTTTGCTTGGTGTTCTTTCCAACGGATAGTTTGTTTCAGCGAGGATTCAACTTGTGCTACGAGTTCTTCTGGTTCAAAGGGCTTGACCATATAAACATCAGCACCTTTGTTCAGACCTTTAACTCGGTCTGCACTTTGTCCTTTAGCTGAAAGGAAAAGAACCGGAATCCAGCTGGTGCGTTCATTTTGCCGGACTTGTTCCACAAAAGTATATCCGTCCATTTCCGGCATCATCACATCGCAGATGATCATGTCTGGAACGTCTTGCTCTAAAATTTCCAGAGCTTCACGTCCATTTTCAGCAGTGATGACTTCATATCCCCGGAATTCTAAGTAATCCTTCACCAGCAAGATGAGGTTAGGGTCATCATCAATCAATAGAAGTCGTTTGTGATCTTTCATGCTGGGCTCTTTCATAGCAGTGGCACTTGTCGCGCTTCGGTCCATCAAAGTCTTGAATATTTATCCTCTATGGTGGGTTATTCGAGATGTTGTCCTTTTTCCTACTTAACTTGCCTTTGCTGTCTCGAAGTCTCAAAAATGCCGAGCACTTTCAATAGACTAGTAGCTCGATAGCAAAAGTCCAGCAAGGATACGTATAGCAGTAGTATCTATAATGCGCTATTATATATCGCTTTGAAAGGGGCGGGGTAAAAAGCACTGATAAAATAATAGTCCTTCTGACTCACAAGTAAGTATTGGCTTAAAGATGACCCTACCTCAAAACCAACCCGCTCTTTCTTAAAGCTTACTGCTATACCATATCCTTTGGTACCTCTATAAAATGTTCACAAGAAACTAGGGAAGTTTCTGGCAAAAGATGGATTGAAAACGCATATTTTTCAACCGCCATTATGCCTATTCAGTGTTCTCGGATGATCCGCAGAGTAACTTCCGGGTTTGCTTGGCGATACCAGACACCATCAGGGTAAATCACCATTATGGGTCTAGAACAAGAAACACGCAAGCAGTTGGCTTTAGTTTTATAGACGCAAATAGAATTACTTTAGTGCAGCTCATTAAATTTTAAATCTTTAAGTCGCTTTTTTAAGTAATCCCAGAATTCCAGACTAGCTCGTTTTGAGCAGCAATTGCCTGGTCAGCGCAAATAAAAATATGTCGCTGAATTTTTGCAAGTCCTAAACTTTCTACACAATTACTCAGGGTCTTATGTTCCAGAGACTTAGTAGTTTTAGGAATTTGATGGCTAAACTGGATCGCTGTCACTGTATTGTTACTCATCAAGTGGCTCCCTGATTACAGTTCTATAACAAATTGCAAGCTTTGCAAATAAAGTTAACTGGGGAGTGGGGAAGAATTTTCATCCCTTCCTACTCCTCACTCCCTACTCTCTTCGTAACTTACAGAACAAAACCTGAAAGGTAGAAATAATTAAGCATTTATACTTAAGTACATCTATGACTCTCTAGTTCGGGAACCCGTACTCAAGAGATTCTTGCCATTGGACGCCACTTTTCGGTAAATTAGCACTCAGGAGTTGAGAGTGCTAAACTGGAGAAAATAATTATGGCAGCTTTATCTCTAAGCGTTTCTACAGTTAAACCTTTAGGCGATCGCGTTTTCGTAAAAGTGAGCGCCTCTGAGGAAAAGACCGCAGGTGGTCTGTATTTGCCCGATACTGCCAAGGAAAAGCCCCAAGTAGGGGAAGTAGTGGCCCTTGGCCCTGGCAAGCGTAATGACGATGGAAACCGTCAGGAATTGGAAATTAAAGTTGGCGATAAGGTGCTGTACTCTAAGTACGCTGGCACTGACATCAAGCTCGGCACTGAAGAATATGTACTGCTTTCTGAAAAAGATATTTTAGCAGTTGTTATCTAGTGGTCATTGGTCATTAGTCATTAGCCAATGACATAGACGCGCCAGCGGCTTCCCACATGGTAGGACAAATGACAAATGACGTAGACGCCCTCCGGGCGGCTTCCCAAAGGGTAGGACAAAAGACAAATGACAAAGGACAACTAATAATAAATTATGGCAAAGCGCATTATCTACAACGAAAACGCCCGTCGCGCTTTAGAGCGAGGCATTGACATCCTGGCTGAGTCTGTAGCTGTTACCCTTGGTCCTAAAGGTCGTAACGTAGTTCTAGAAAAGAAATTTGGCGCACCGCAAATCGTCAATGACGGTGTAACGATCGCTAAAGAAATCGAATTAGAAGACCACATTGAAAATACTGGCGTAGCTCTGATTCGTCAAGCTGCTTCTAAGACCAATGATGCTGCGGGCGATGGCACTACAACTGCTACCGTTTTAGCTCATGCGATCGTCAAAGAAGGCTTGCGGAACGTTGCAGCTGGTGCTAACGCAATTTCCCTCAAGCGTGGTATTGACAAAGCTACTGGCTTCCTCGTAGAAAAAATTGCCGAACACGCCCGTCCAGTGGAAGATTCCAAAGCCATTGCCCAAGTTGGTGCGATTTCGGCTGGTAATGATGAAGAAGTCGGTCAGATGATTGCCCAAGCAATGGATAAGGTGGGCAAAGAAGGCGTAATTTCCCTAGAAGAAGGGAAATCTATGTTCACCGAGTTGGAAATCACTGAAGGGATGCGCTTTGACAAAGGCTACATCTCTCCCTATTTTGCTACCGACGCTGAACGGATGGAAGCGGTTTTTGATGAGCCTTTCCTACTACTGACCGATAAGAAAATCGCTTTGGTACAAGACCTTGTACCAGTATTAGAGCAAGTAGCTCGTGCTGGTCGTCCTTTGGTGATTATCGCCGAAGATATTGAAAAAGAAGCTTTAGCAACCTTGGTAGTAAACCGTTTGCGCGGTGTACTCAATGTGGCTGCTGTTAAGGCTCCTGGCTTTGGCGATCGCCGCAAAGCTATGCTAGAAGACATCGCTGTTTTAACTGGTGGTCAACTAGTTACCGAAGATGCTGGTCTGAAGCTAGATAACACCAAGCTGGATAGCCTGGGTAAAGCTCGCCGGATCACCATCACCAAGGACAACACCACAATTGTTGCTGAAGGTAACGAAGTTGCTGTTAAGGCTCGTGTCGAACAGATTCGTCGTCAAATCGATGAAACCGAATCTTCTTACGACAAAGAGAAACTGCAAGAGCGTCTTGCTAAACTCTCTGGTGGTGTCGCTGTCGTGAAAGTGGGTGCAGCGACCGAAACCGAAATGAAAGATAAGAAGTTACGTCTAGAAGACGCTATCAACGCTACTAAAGCTGCTGTAGAAGAAGGTATCGTTCCTGGCGGTGGTACAAGTCTGGCTCACCTAGCTCCCGACTTGGAAACTTGGGCAAAGAGCAATCTTCAGGATGAAGAGTTGATTGGTGCGTTGATTGTCGTTCGCGCCTTACCTGCACCTCTAAAGCGGATTGCTGAAAACGCCGGTCAGAATGGTGCTGTAATCGCTGAACGTGTGAAAGAGAAAGAATTCAACGTTGGCTACAACGCTGCAACTAATGAATTCGTCGATTTGCTAGCTGCTGGTATTGTTGACCCTGCTAAAGTAACTCGTTCTGCTCTGCAAAACGCTGCTTCTATCGCTGGTATGGTGTTAACAACTGAATGTATTATAGTTGACAAGCCTGAGCCTAAAGATAGCGCTCCTGCGGGCGCTGGCGCTGGTGGCGGCGACTTCGATTATTAATACTTTGTAGTTACATAATTTGTAAAACAGCTGCTTCCCTTATGGAGCGGCTGTTTTTTTGTGTCAGGAGAAGAGGAAGAGGGTGAGTTACGACAACGCTTGTAAATATTTAGCTGAACAGTATCCAGCCGAGTTTGTGCGTTGGTTGCTTGGGATAGAGGTGCAGCAAATTGAAGTCTTAAAAACGGAACTCACGCTTGAGCCAATTCGTGCCGATTCTGTGACATTTTTACAGGCGGCTAACCAAATTTTGCACATTGAATTTCAAACTTTGGCGAAATCTAATCCGGCACTTAATTTCCGAATGCTCGATTATTCTGTGAGGTTGAAGCGTCAGTACCGTTGTCCTGTAGTGCAAGTGCTAATCTTTTTGCAAGAAACTACTAACGAAATGGCTTTTATTGAAGAATATCGAGACAATACGACAATTCACCAATATCAGGTTGTTCGTCTTTGGGAGCAAGATTCAACACTGTTCTTAGTTAATTCGGCGCTGTTACCTTTAGCAAGTTTGACGCGAACTGACTCACCGCAAACTTTACTAGCACAAGTGGCTGAACAAATCGCTACAATTCCAGATAGGGAGAAGCGACAAAATATCGCGGGTTGTGTAGAAATTCTGGCGGGTTTGCGGTTTGAAAAGGATTTGGTTCGGCAATTTTTGCGGGAGGATATTATGAAAGAGTCTGTAATTTATCAAGATATCGTTCAAAAAGAAGCGTTTAAATTGATTAGTCGTCAGCTTAAACGGCGTTTTGGTGATATTGATGGCTCATTAGTTGAGCAGGTTCGGAATTTATCTGCTGAACAGTTAGAGGAGTTGGGAGAGGCGCTGTTGGATTTTTCGGAGGTTGCTGATTTAGTAACTTGGTTAAAGCAGCAGGATAGGGACTAAAATTTTTGCAGAAGGATATTATTAAATAATCTACAATTCAGAATCACTAAGTGTTGGGTCAGATTTACTGACTGGTAATGGGCTTGAAAAATATTCAATAATAAGCAGACTAATACAAGAAGCTAATAGTACCGAAAATAAGGAGTATGATTACGTATTAATTGACTTACCACCCTCATTTAATAATTTGGTTAGAACTGCACTATATTCTTCTAACTATTTTATTGTTCCTTGTACATCTGATATTTTTTGTTTGTATTGTGTTGGACTAATAGGAGAAATACTACCGCGGTTTATTAAGGAATGGGAAATAGGATGTCAACTACATAACAGCAATAATCCTTATAATCAAAAATATATAAATCTTGGTAAACCTGTATTTGCCGATTGGATTTTCAATGGATACGATACAAGAAAGCCTAAATATGAGAGAAACAAGAAAATTATTGTAGCAGATAATGTAATGGGATCAAAGATAATACAGGGTGTTAAAAAACTTGTAGAAACGCTAGAGAATCAAATAAAAGAACACCTGTCTGTTTTACAAAATCACCCATCTGAAATTTTTTGGCTAGGCGGAATAGAAGATATGAACGTTCTAGTTCAAAATAGTATGTGGTTAAACTGCCCTATTGCAAAACTAGACCAAATGGAACCAGTAAGGAAGCTTCAGATTCGGGGACAATGGTCGCCAAACCAATTAGCTCAAATCACTAGATTAAAAAATAATTTTTCGTCGATAGCTGACAATGTAATTAAACACTGTATTTGAAAAAATAAATGTAAATCTATTTTGATATCTAGTAGCAACGTAATTTGGATAAAAGAAAGCGATATAAAATAACCCGCAGTATGCTAGGTTATTTTATATTGCTTTTTTATAAAAAGATACGAGAAATTTATTTATTTGCATAGTTTATATCAAAGTTTGGTGATAAAAATGAAATCTAGTTCGGCAATTTCTGTATAAGGATATTATGAAAGAGTCTGTAATTTATCAAGATATTGTTCAAAAAGAAGCGTTTAAATTGATTAGTCGTCTACTTAGACGGCGTTTTGGTGATATTGATGGCTCATTAGTTGAGCAGGTTCGGAATTTATCTGCTGAACAGTTAGAGGAGTTGGGAGAAGATTTGCTTGATTTTTCTAAAATTACTGATTTGGTAGCTTGGTTAGAACAGCAGGAGCAAGCTTAATTGAAATGAATAAAAACCCCCTTTATTACTAAGAGCGGTTAAGAAAATCTTCAGGTTCAATACCAGCTTGCTTTAAAATTGCACGTAATGTTCCTTCTGGCATATCACCAGAATGATTGGGAATAGTAGTGTAACGGTTACTTTCAGGATTAAACCAGATTTCATGACTCCCTGCGGCTTGACGATGAAAAACGAAGTCAAAGGTTTTTAAGATTTTAATAATTTGTCTGTAGCTAAACCCAGCTAGCCGTCCCATGAATTGACTACCGACCTACAACTAAAGGATAGTTAAATTGTTCAGCTATTGGTTGCAAATAATCTAGTTCTTGATCCTGAGATTGTGCTTCTAATAACTTACGCGCTACATCACGGGCAATTTCTAAAGTTTCAGCAACAGTCCGTCCTTGAGCTACTAAACCTTGAAGCTCATCAGATGTTGCTAAATAAACGCCTTCTGGTAATTTTTCAATGTGGATGTTTAGCAATCTTTCCATTATTGTATGTAGATGTTACTATTTGGAGCGATTTAATTCTTATCGTATCGCTTTTCTGGACTACAGCGATGTCTACGAGGGGCTACGCCTACGCACTTCAACTTTTACATCAAAATGCATGAGCCAAATTAATCCCAAAATAACCCCCTTACATACCTTAAACCCACTCAACCGATTTTCTGACAGAGCGGAGGATTATGTAAAATATCGACCAAGTTACCCCGCAGATGCAATTGATATTATCTTGGAAGGATTAGGTGAAAATTCGCAACTCATAGCAGCAGATATTGGTGCAGGTACAGGAATTGCTTCAAGATTATTAGCTGAACGGGGGATTAATGTCATCGCCATAGAACCAAATGCAGCAATGCGAGAAGCTGCACAAGCGCATCCTTTAATAGAGTTTCGTGATGGAACAGCTGAATTTACCCAACTTTATGATAATTCAGTTGATTTAGTTACTTGTTTTCAAGCTTTCCACTGGTTCAATCCCGAACCAACTTTATTGGAATTTCACCGCATTTTAAAACCATCAGCACGCTTGGCTGTGGTATGGAATAACCGTGATCAAGAAGATACGTTAACTACAGAATATAGCCGAATAGTCCGCAAAGCATCTAATAATCACCCAGCAGAATCTCGAATGCAGTCGGTAAAGCCACTGTTAGTAACTCCCCATTTTATTAACATTCAAGAATACATTTTTACTTATAGACAACAGTTAGATTTAACTGGACTTATTGGACGAGCAATGAGCGTTTCTTATTTACCGCGTGAAGGCTTGGTATACGAACAGCTTATTGATAATTTTCAAGAATTATATCAGCGCTTTTGTGATGAGAGTGGTTTTGTCTATATGGTCTATTGCACTAGCGTATACCTTGGTGAAGTAATTTAAAAATAAAAAATGGGAATTATGAGAAGTAGAGTGCGTTAATTCACTCTCAATAAATATCAGGATTCAGATGGCACAACCAAAATATCAAGGTTATTGCGAATGCACTCCTACCAAATTAATCCGAGAAAAATTTGGAGATGTCAATGTTTATGCACAAAATGCTAAATCACTCTTAACAAAAGCTACTGGATTTATTGGTGATTATGATTTTACTCTAAATCCTTATAGGGGATGTCAATACGGTTGTAGTTATTGCTATGCTGCTGCATTTAGTCCTACTTTGGTAATTCAAACTCGTAGTCCAATTATTATTAGAGATATTGATTATTTACAGCAATCTTCAATTTATAAATGATCTGCAATCCGCAAATATCAGAAGGTTGGCATGGCAAACTTAATTTAGTCTATGCTGATCGCCAGAGTAAAACCCAATTAATTTACAATCACCAACAAGCACCCCTGAAGGTACAACGCCCATTCTATCCAGAAAGGGAAAAAGTTTGTCATAGCGTAATTTTACATACAGCCGGGGGAATGGTGGGAGGCGATCGCTTATCCTCTAACATCCACCTCCAACCCCAAGCCCAAGCCTTAATCACTACAGCTGCTGCAAGCAAGATATATCGTAGTAATGGCTTACAAGCTAGACAAACCATCCAGATGCAAGTTGATGCTGGTGCTTGTTTAGAATGGTTGCCACAAGAGACAATTTTATTTAACGGTGCGATTTATCGGCAAGATTTACGGGTAGAATTAGCAACCGGGGCTAGTTGGTTAGGTTGGGAAATTAACCGATTTGGTCGCAGTGCTAGAGGAGAAAAATTCTTGCAAGGAGAATGGCGATCGCACACGGAAATTTGGCAGCAAGGTGTTCCTTTGTGGATTGATCGCCAATATTTACCAGGTAGTGAAGATGTTTTTCACAGTCCTCACGGCTTGGCAGGAAAACCAATAGTAGGTAGTCTAGTTTGGGTTGGTGGTGCAGTTTCAGCAGAAATTGTCGAAAAAACGCGAAATTTATGGAATGGGGAGGGAGAAGCGGGTGTTAGCCGATTACAACATGGATTATTGTGTCGGTATCGCGGTGCTTCTACATCTGAGGTGAGAAAATGGTTTACTGATGTTTGGCAGATGCTGCGAGTTTCTTTTTTGAATCGTGGTAATTGTATACCAAGAGTGTGGCAGGTTTGAACGAGCCATAGAGGAGGAAGTACGAATGCAACTTACGCCGCAGGAAAAAGATAAGCTATTAATTTTTACAGCTGCTTTATTAGCAGAAAGACGTAAAGAAAGGGGTTTAAAACTGAATTATCCTGAAGCTATCGCTTATATTTCTGCTGCCATTTTAGAAGGTGCAAGAGATGGGCAAACTGTAGCTGAATTGATGAGTTATGGTACAACTCTCTTAACGCGAGATGATGTTATGGAAGGGATACCAGAAATGGTGCATGAAGTGCAGGTAGAAGCAACTTTTCCTGATGGTACAAAGTTAGTTACAGTACATAATCCAATTCATTAAATTTACTTCATACTGTGTTCCTTTTAAGATGAAAGTCTTTTATAGACATTGATTAATAATCAAGTATATAATTTAACGCATTATCAGAAGTGTACTGCTTGATTATCATCAAGCATAAAGGCAATGAATACAGGAAACATCGGCTTTACAGCAACTATTATAACCACTGCCATAACTACTGCCTTTGCCGTTGTAGCCGGAATAGTCAATCACATTCTGTCTGGCAACAGAGACAGAGAAAATCAGCAGACAACTGCATCGTTAAAATATACTGAGCAGCAGCTAAAAGAATTATATGGGCCACTTGCTTTTCTGATCTGGGAAGGTAGACGTACTTATACAGATTTAGTAGAAAAGTTAAGAGAAATGCGCGGCCAAAAACGTATCTTAGAATCTATTCAAGTAGGAGAAAAAAATGCTTATACAATTTTCCCCTTCAAAAACGAAGCAGAAATTAAATTATGGATTTTTTGGATAGAAAAAGATGCTTTTCCCCGCCATGAAAAAATTAAAAAGCTTTTGATGACAAAGACACACTTAATTGAAGGTGAAATACTGCCAGAAAGTTATCTAAAGTTTTTGGATTATCATAATTCTTGGAAAATGGAACATCTGCGGTGCAAGAACAGCAAATTGAATATTCTTATAAATCAAAATTTGGCTTCCCATTCCAATTTGAAGATGAGATTATTCAAACTTTTAAAAACCTTAAGCGTCAACAAGCAAACTTTTTAAAAGTTAATCATGACTTACACAAAAATAGCCAAACTTATGCAAAAATATCCAAAAATTTATTGAATCGCCTACTCCTATGGAGAAGCAAGCTACGCGGAGAGTCTCGTAAAGAAGATGCGAAGAACGTCAAGAATTCATAGAGTGTGCATAAGCCTTATTTAAATGAAATATTGGATTGAACATGATACCAGGAGAAATCATTACACCAGCGGGTGAAATTGAACTGAATGTTGGTCGTCCAACTGTAAAATTGCAAGTGTCCAATACAGGCGATCGCCCCATACAAGTTGGTTCCCATTATCATTTTTATGAAGTTAACACCGCCTTAAATTTTGACAGAGAGCAAGCGCGAGGAATGCGCCTCGATATCCCCGCCGGAACCGCAGTTCGCTTTGAACCAGGCGACGCAAAAGAAATAACTCTAGTCCCCTTAGTCGGTACTCGCCAAGTCTACGGCTTCAACGCCAAAATTAACGGAAACCTCTAAAAACCTCCGCGTAACTTTGCGTTTAAAAAAGTTATTGAATAGGTTTAATTTCAAACTCCAATTTGGAACGGTAAAAACAAACATCGAATTCCAAGAAAAAATTGGTTTGTCCAAGAATTAAAGGAGTGTTAAGACTGCTTACCCATGCAAATACTAACTGCACAGGTGGAAAATTGCTAATTTCAGCCCTTGCAAAAAATGCTATAGCAGGTTGATTGCTGAGATTTCCTGCCAATTGAATAATAGCTTTACGCTCATCCCAAATCCCACCCAACTGAAGCCCTAGTTCATAAGGCATAACATTTTTAGCAGTCTTATTACTATAAGAATTATTTGTCTGTTGACTTGAAGAGTACTTTATTGCTCCGGGAATTAGCCCAATGACGAATGACTTCTACAGTATGACGAATAACCTCTACAGCAGTACATTTTACAAACTCTCTGAGGACTGTTGTACCAGCAGCAAATAGTGCTTCAAATAACATATAATTAAATGCCGAATTTGATTAAAGTTTAGACATAACTCTAGATAATACAGGCTACATCTGCTTTCTTAGCTTACCTATGTAAATATTGCAGTACAATCTGTATTTATACGTAACTTTTTCATTAAATGTGCCAAATATTTTTCATCCCTGTTAACTTCAGTTTTATTTCATTAATATTTATTTCCCTAAATTTACTGCCATCGTAAAAATATCAAATTATACAAAAATTATCACCTTATCTCCATAAGGTTGCTGAAAAATATTAAAATCAAAACCATTACTAGGAGTAGTATTATGCCTTACAAAATGGATCGCCGCGCCTATGCCGAAACCTACGGCCCAACAGTAGGCGATCGCATCCGACTTGCAGACACAGAATTATTTATTGAAGTTGAACAAGATTTCACTACCTACGGCGACGAAGTGAAATTTGGTGGCGGTAAAGTTATCAGAGACGGAATGGGACAATCCCCCATTTCTAATTCCGATGGTGCTGTAGATTTAGTAATTACTAATGCCTTAATTCTCGATTGGTGGGGTATTGTCAAAGCAGATATCGGCATTAAAGATGGCAAGATTTTCAAAATTGGTAAAGCCGGAAATCCTTATATTCAAAATAATGTAGATATTATTATCGGTCCCGGAACTGAAGCTTTAGCTGGTGAAGGAATGATTCTCACTGCTGGCGGTATTGATGCCCATATTCATTTTATTTGCCCCCAACAGATTGAAGTGGCGATCGCTTCCGGTATTACTACCATGATCGGCGGCGGTACTGGCCCAGCCACGGGTACAAATGCCACTACCTGCACCCCCGGCCCTTGGAATATTTACCGAATGTTGCAAGCTGCTGATGCTTTTCCCGTCAATTTAGGATTTTTGGGTAAAGGTAACGCTAGTCAACCCCAAGGACTTGTAGAACAAGTAGCCGCCGGCGCAATGGGGTTAAAACTACATGAAGACTGGGGAACCACACCCGCAGCAATTGATACTTGCCTTAGTGTTGCCGATGAATATGATGTACAAGTAGCGATTCATACTGATACTCTAAATGAAGCTGGATTTGTGGAAGATACGATCGCAGCTTTCAAGAATCGTACTATCCACACCTACCACACCGAAGGCGCGGGCGGAGGACACGCACCAGATATCATCAAAGTTTGCAGCCAAGCCAACGTTCTCCCTTCTTCCACCAATCCCACACGTCCTTACACTCTCAACACCTTAGATGAACACCTGGATATGTTGATGGTATGCCATCATCTTGACCCTGCGATCGCCGAAGATGTCGCTTTTGCCGAATCTCGTATCCGTCGGGAAACCATTGCCGCCGAGGACATTTTGCACGACTTAGGCGCATTTAGCATGATTTCTTCCGATTCCCAGGCGATGGGAAGGGTAGGTGAAGTGATAATTCGCACCTGGCAGACATCTCACAAAATGAAGATGCAACGAGGAACTCTTAATCCACAAGGAACTGAGCAAAAAGCAGATAATTTTCGTGCAAAAAGGTATGTTGCTAAGTATACTATTAACCCGGCGATCGCTCACGGAATTGGTCAATATGTAGGTTCAGTGGAAGAGGGAAAATTAGCAGATTTATGTTTGTGGCGTCCGGCATTTTTTGGTGTGAAACCAGAGATAGTGATTAAAGGTGGAATGATTGCATGGTCGCAAATGGGCGATGCTAACGCCAGTATTCCCACACCCCAACCAGTGTACATGCGACCAATGTTTGGTAGTTTTGCAGGGGCGCGTCATGCTACATCATTAACTTTTGTTTCCCAAGCAGCTTTAGAGAAAGAAATTCCCAGCCAGCTAGGTTTACAAAAGGCAGCAGTTGTAGTTTCTGGAACTCGCCAATTGAGTAAGCGGGATATGAAGCTGAATGATGCATTACCCCACATTGAAGTAGATCCAGAAACCTATGAAGTAAAGGCTGATGGAGAGTTACTGATTTGTGAACCTGCGACAGTTTTACCAATGGCACAGAGGTACTTTTTGTTTTAATTCATGACCCAATTAGGTTTATAAACTTCAAACATTAAGGGAAATGTCATACCCTCGAATAAACCATAAGCTGTAACTGCTACTATTCCATTCTCTATTTTTCCTAAATTGCCAATATATTGCCGTTTAACATAATCTGTTGTACTCCCTTTCTTTGGATCTCCTGTTTCATCAATAATGAGTCTGATTTCTGATCCCACCAGAAATCTAAGGGTAATCCAATGGCTCAGATTTTAATCGGGACTGTGCGATCGCCTGATGACAACGCTCAAGACTAGGATCTCCTGCAAAAACTCGCCGATTTAACTGATGAGCGATTTCGATTATATCCCTACTTGGTAGCCAGGGAAAAATCACTATATCCCCAGATGCCGAAAACATCTTGATTAGCTGTTCAATCAGCTGCTCCTTCAAATCTGATTCCGGAAAAATAATCACAGTCTTCGCCCGTTCAATTAACCAATCATGATCCCAATCATCGGAGGTAATGGCAATGGCAAGAGCAGCAAAAGGTATGCGCTCGATGAATTGTGGTGAAGCTGTATCACCACAGAAGACAAAATGTTGCTTTTCTAGTAAAAACCAACTTGACTGAATTTCATTAGGATTCACAACAACAGGTAACACTGAGGATGACGCTGCTATAGTCACCTCTAAAGCTGGTGTTTCAATTTTAATTGGCTCCTTGGGAAGGATAGCCAGGATTTCTGGCTTCTTAGAAGTGAGTAGTTGTGATAGCTCATGTAAAGCAGGAGCAGAGATAGACTGTGATTTCTCGTCCTCAATTACTTGACGAATACTCTTATGAGTTATGGCTTCGCCTTCATGAGCACGTTGTAGAAATTCCTCGCGGATGTTTTGTGGAGTTGATGGTGCTGCCAAAAGATAGAGTGCAGACGTGGCAATATCTATTTGTGCAAAATTTGCACGTTCAGCCAATGTTTCATAAACGTTAATAAAATTGTAAGCTGTGCGTCGGCTCCAACCAAACTCAGCTTTCAGCCAAGTCTCAAACTGCCCATGTTTGAGCCGAGAACGCACGTCAGTCAACTTCTGACCAATTTCCCAAATATCTTGTGCTGAACGTCGTAAGCGCTCCTTAATTTCTCCTGTTCGTTGCTGAACAACAATTCGCTGTTCAGAATCCAAAATTTCATAGTCGAAGCTAGTGACTACTTCGCTCTGTTTTTTTAACTTGCTCACAATATTATTTAAACTATTTTCTACACAAAATTTATCATAGTTAATTATGAATTGATTTGATATTTTCTAAAATTAATGATAATCTTTTTGATTAAGTAAATTCAAAAAATCAAAAAGTTTTCCAAAGATCTTACCAGCCCTTGATTTGGCATGGGTAATACAATCCTCTAAAATAACTTTGACATTTGAGACAAAGGATTGGCATAATGGTGATGTTAGATTAACAAATTTTCTGAAAAAAGTGCTTTGACTATGAGTAGAGTTGTTGTTGAATGAATTGAAATTTATGTGGATGATAATAATTATTTTCTAGCATTAGAAAAATTATTTGTCAGTATTAGACATCTCCAGAAATTAGGTTTTCACCTAGAATAAACAACTATGCTGAGTATGATTTTAAAGGTCGTTTTTTCTCATTAGCTTTTGGGATGTAAATTCGTTGTACTGGTGATGCTGGCAGAACTCTTAGAGATATTAATTCCACTCCACAGCAAAAAGCTGATGCTGGGTTTCTTCTAAACCAATACAGACAATGTGGGGGCTGTTAAAAATTTTAGAGCAAATGCCATACCTCTATTTATCACTTTTGACTCGAATTAGTCTTGAAAGATGGTGCAGAGTATTGGTACTACTGTGCACTATCAAAAAAAATTAACAGCCAAAATCCAGACAGAGAAAGACTTTCAGCCTTAGCGTACAATTTTCCCGTTTTGGCACTCATTTATTTGAGTAGCCAGAACATCTGGATTTATCTCTGTGTGATTGGTGTATAACAGAATTTGCGATCCTGTTGCGATTTTAGGTGGCTTTAGCAGAGCTATGAGCTAAAATTTCCCTATTTTCCTAATTTTACAGCAGTTTTCAATTGAGTAGATTACAAATCTAATAAACTAGAGAGGCAGTAAAAATACTCATAAACCAGTTTCCCTAAAAGTTTACTTTTACCCCCTAGCTTGCAGTTTTATGACTTCACAATCTTCTCGCTCTGACAAAATTCTGGTTGTTGATGACTCTCCTGATAACGTATTTTTGATCAAAACTATTTTGGAGGAAGAAGGTTACACGATTAGCACCGCCGAAAATGGAATTTCGGCCTTGGCAGAATTGAAAGCTTCTCCTTGTGACTTAGTTCTCCTGGATCTGATGATGCCAGGTATGGATGGGTACGAAGTCACCAAACACATTCGTGGAGAGATGAAATTGCCGCAATATATCCCCATATTGCTAATCACTGCCCATGATGCGCCCAATGTCGCCCACGGATTAGACTTAGGTGCTGATGATTTTATCCGCAAACCTGTAACAGTAGATGAATTGCTGGCAAGAGTGCGATCGCTCCTACGTTTGAAGCATAGTATGGATGAACGTGATGAAATTGCCCGCCAGCGAGAAGATTTTGTCTCCCGTCTCACCCACGACTTACGCACTCCCTTGGTAGCCGCTGATCGCATGTTAATGCTATTTCAGCAAGGTGCGTTGGGAACATTATCACCGCAAATGCAGGAAGTAATCGCTATCATGGCCCGTAGCAATATCAATCTGCTTTCTATGGTGAATACTTTATTAGAAGTTTATCGCTTTGAAGCAGGTCGCAAAAGTTTGGCATTTCAACCAGTTAATCTGGACCAATTGCTAGATGAAGTGACTGGAGAATTGTCACCCTTAGCTCAAGATAAAACACTGTCCCTAAATTTGGACGTTACTGACGAGTCAAGCACAAACACAGTGATGGGCGATCACTTGGAATTACATCGTCTATTCACCAATCTTATCGGAAATGCGATCAAGTTTACCGACTCTGGTTCTGTAACTGTTCGTTTTACTTCCCAACGCCAGTTCAACAAAAGTAATCAATCTCAGTTCTCTGAAAAATCCAATTCCGTTGACTATATTAGAATTGAGATAGCGGATACCGGCCCGGGTATTCCCCCTGAAGAACAAGCAACCATATTTGAACGATTTCGCCAAGGCAGTCACAAGAGTTCTGGTAGTGGCTTAGGACTGTATCTTGCTCGTCGAATTGTCGAAGCACATCAAGGCATTATTCTGCTTAATTCAGAGTTGGGCAAAGGTAGTGTATTTATTGTACTTATACCCACCAAAATATGATAAAATTAGTAATTATAAATTATGAATTATCAAGTTTTTTATTCTGATAATTCATAATTTATAACCTTACTACTATCTACCGATAATTGAAATAAAAATTCAAATTGGAAAGTTAAACGCTAAAATTTGACGAATTAAATATGCTGAACTAATAGCACTAGTATTAAATAGTTTTTGAAAGGATAAAACAATGATTACCACTGAATTATCTAACATTGGCAATATTATTCAGAATCAGCGAGAGTTTTTTCAAACAGGCAAAACTAAAGATGTAACTTTTCGCATTGAACAATTGAAAACTCTTAAGCAAGCAATTATTGAGCATAAACAGTCAATAGTCGAAGCATTACAAGCGGATTTACATAAACCAGAAGTAGAAACTTACCTTACAGAAATCAGCGTAATTAAGGATATTGATTACGCGATCAAACATCTTCAAAACTGGACTAAACCCCAAAAAGCAGCGGTTTCCTGGGATTTGTTTTCCTACTCAGCGAAAATTTATCCAGAACCGTTAGGGGTTGTCTTAATTATTGGACCTTGGAATTATCCATTTAACTTAATTATCTCACCGTTAATAGGTGCGCTCGCAGCTGGAAATTGTGCAATTATCAAACCTTCAGAAATTGCTTCTCATACGTCTGATATCATAGCTAAGATTATTGCCAAACATTTTGACCCTGCTTATATTGCAGTGATTGAAGGAGGCGTGGAAGCAAGTCAAAAACTACTTGCAGAAAAGTTTGACCATATATTTTTTACTGGTGGCACAGCCGTCGGCAAAATCATTATGGCAGCGGCAGCAAAATATCTCACACCAGTGACTTTAGAATTGGGTGGTAAAAGTCCTTGCATTGTAGATACTGACATTAATCTTGAACACACTGTCAGACGAATTACTTGGGGCAAATTTATTAATGCTGGACAAACTTGTATCGCCCCCGACTATCTTTTAGTTAATAAAACAATCAAGAAAGATTTAATAGATGGGCTGGAAAAATCTTTAAAAGAATTTTATGGTGAGAATCCTGTAAACAGTCCTGATTATGCTCGGATTATCAGTCAAAAACACTTTGATAGATTGGTGAGTTTTCTCAAAGACGGTGAAGTTATCGTCGGTGGAGAAAATCAACCTTCAGAGCGTTATATCGCCCCAACACTGATTGATAATGTCTCACTAGAAGATTCTGTAATGCAGGAAGAAATCTTTGGGCCCATTTTACCGATCATTGAATATACTGACATTGCAGAAGCGATCGCTTTGATTAACTCTAGACCCAAACCCTTGGCGTTATACTTATTTTCTCAAGACAAAAACCTGCAAAAGCGAGTTTTGCAAGAAACTTCCTCTGGTGGAGTTTGTATTAACGACACAGTTATGCAGGTTGGTGTCTCGTCTTTACCATTTGGTGGAGTGGGAGATAGCGGTATTGGCAACTATCACGGCAAAGCTAGCTTTGACACCTTTTCCCATAATAAAAGTGTATTGCAAAACTCCTTCTGGCTCGATTTAAAATGGCGATACGCTCCATATCAGGGCAAATTGCCGCTAATCAAGAAATTTCTGGGTTAAAAGTTATGAGCTATGACCGAAAACGAAAAGGATACAAGCTCCTATCTTACAAAGTTGAGGCAGTCCGTTGGCGGGGTTCCCCCGCTTAAAGGAACTGCCGTCTGATGCCTGCGGCGGACTGCGCTTACGAGTGGAAACCTCCGCTCAACGCCAGGAAAGCCCAAGTCGGGAAACCCTGACTGTGCGACTGGCTCGACTTTGCGCTAAATTTATTTATGGAGATGATTAATTTTGAATTTTGAATTTTGAATTTGGAGCGTACCCCTTTGGGGAAGCAAGCTACGCGTAGCGTCTCGTAGAGAAGCGACGTGACTTGAGTTCATAAAATCTTCCAATCCCAAAACTGCTTTGCATCACGAAAGTTAAACTCGATTTGAAAATGAAGCTTGCAGTAGTCTACTGTTTTCTTGTAGGACAAATTTAAATTACTAAAAAATAGAATTACATGACTACGAGCATTAGTTTGAAGATTGGTTTTGACCAGAATAGCTATATTTAGTGCTTGAGCAAATTCTTTGTGGAGTAACAACAAGCGTGCTATTCCGTTATCAAAATATGAGTTAACTCAAACTTGAAATGGCAATAAAAGCCTACTGCTCAAACAAAGCAGTTGATTTATGATTGGGTTTGGCTTTTGAGAAAAAGATTTTCTGCACTCGGCAAAATAATCATTAGTCCTAAAGACGCTTGTGCGATTGCTTCAGTTGTCCAGTTATGACTCACTACTACATTGAAGATGGACGAAAAAACCGTTAATCCAATCGCTAGCCAAAGTGTGATCGTAACGAAATTTTGTTTCCATGTTGGTTGCTGGCGCAGTCTATTTTGGCTTTGTAGTAAGGTTTGACGCCAAAACGGGGAGGTACTGAATCTAGAGAAAGTGTATAGCATTCCTGCCTCTATTAGCAAGATGGCTTTAAGGTTTGGACTCATGTTAGAGTACTTAAGTGCAATCGCAGTTGAGCAGACTCCCGCAGCTAGATACAGTAGCGTAAACAAGGTAAAACGTCTCATGGTTTTTTCCTTAATTTTTAGTACTATCAGCTTTGTTCGTGTTATCCATGTTTACCATTGTAATTCTAAGACTATTTATCTGCTACCAACATGACCTTAAAAATTGTTTGTCTCTAACTAAATTGAATAACTTCTAACTTTTAAATCCCAAAAGCTTTGCTGTAACGCTCCTCAGCCCAAGGTTCACCACGGCGATGGTAGCCATTGCGCTCCCAAAAACCAAGTTCTTCAGCAGCTAAAAATTCCAAACCATTAATCCACTTAGCACTTTTCCAAGCGTAGAGGTGGGGTACAACTAGACGCATCGGACCACCGTGTTCAGATGGAAGGTCTTCACCAAAGACTTTAAAAGCAAAGAAGTTTTCTTCGCGCAGAAAATCTTCTACAGAAATATTGGTGGTGTAGCCGCCATAGCAGTGTTCCATAATGTGGGCTACTTTCGGGTCTAATTCAATCAGATTCATGAAATCTGTAACTTTAACGCCAGTCCATTTGACATCAAGTTTAGACCAGCGCGTTACACAGTGGAAGTCAGCTGTGAATTCGTGTTGAGGTAGCGCCATAAAGTCTGACCAACTAAAGGTAGCAGATTTTGCTAAACCCCAAACTCGAAACTCCCATTCCTCAGTGCTGATTTGGGGAGTTTCACCGTAAGTTAATACGGGAAAACCTTTAGCTAAGTGTTGACCAGGAGGGACGCGTTCGCTCTCTTCTTTGCCTGGTTTCTGAAAAAATTTTCCTAGCATAGTTGGAGAAAAATCAGTTTTCTCAAAATATTTACAAGCTTTTTTGCTGAGTTACCAACAGACTAGATGTTTTACTCTTTATATGAACTCTTGAATGATAGGTAATGGGTAATGGATATTTCCAATTACTCACTACCAATTTTTTCGATCTAATGAGCTTATGTAGAGTGTCTCTGATTCATAATGCAATCAGGAAAGCTAAGAAAAAGCATTTATCCAGCTATCGGAAGTTTGATTGTTGAGTTTGGCAATCAAATCTATCGGTGCTGTTCATGCTTTTCCTGACTGAGAAATTATGATTCTTCTTCCTCTTCTTCAGCAGCTGGATAAACAAATGTAGAACGTCCAGTCAAAATTGACTTACCCAGAGATAGGGCTTTCTGAGCTTCAACGACGGCTTTATGCCTCCAAGTAGCTCGACGTTTATCTCGTTTTGATTTGGAAGTTTTCTTCTTAGGAACAGCCATGTCAGCAGATATCGCGATTCTTGACAACCTTCTTATTCTAGTCCATCCACTGACGCCAAAGACAACAGTTGAGTCAGCAATAAGTAAGTTGGGTTGAGACTCACGCAAGCACGCGGGGACAAAAAGAATGACCTTCTTTAAGTCACCCAAGCTTCCGAGCCAAGAAAGCTTTGGCTCGGACTTCTTGCTCAACCCGTCATTTTGGCGTTGATACAGCGCTAGCTGCTGGAACTTGATTAGAGTTATTTTCAAAGAAAAGTAGAGATCGCGCAGTTTTGAAGTAAGTAGCCCAACTTTGAGCATCGGGACGCGATCGCCATTGAGGACGACTGACATCTAATGTCAGGACTGGTGCGATCGCTCCATAATTTTGTACGGACACAATGATGGAAACATCTGTCACCAAGATATCTTGGTCGAAGCTCCTTTGAGCAGCTGCCCTAGCGACCGCTTCCGCCCTCCTGAGAACGGTTTCATAGTTTTCTTCTGGCAAGCGGTCAATAGCTAGATCAACTCTAGCGGTGTAAGCTCGCACAACCTGCGGTGCGATCGCTTCCATCAAAAACCACGCAGGAACAGTAGATATGAGCAAAACTACTAAAGGAATTATCCGGATTCTTCTGGCAATTTGGCTAATAACTGAAAAGGGAGCGAGCGATGATGGTAGGTGAGCAGAAATTTTGCTCATGACCTTCTATCTCCTTAGTAATGATCTGTTATTGAAATTAGGTAAAGGTATTTTCCGGCTAGCTATCGGTAATAAAAATTACATTTTAACTTAAAATTCAATCAGAATCACCTAGACTATAAGACATGGGTTAGCTTTGTTTTTTTGACAAAGCCAACCGCAATTTTAAGACCAGCAAACAACAATAACTGACAAAGAGCGGGATGGCAAATTACTGGGCGATCGCGATTGGTATCAATCAATATCAGTTATTTCAACCTTTAAGTTGTGCCCAAGCAGATGCTGAGGCACTAGAAGATTTTTTGGTGACAGAGGCAGGTTTTCTCCCCAAGCACTGTTTTGTCATGACAGATACTTCGCCACCGATTGGCGATAGGTCAACTTACCCAACAAAGGAGAATATTTTGCTGCTACTTGAGGATTTGGCAGCAACAAGTTGGCAACCGGAAGACTATCTGTGGTTATTCTTTAGTGGCTATGGAGTCAACTACAAAGGCAAAGATTACTTAATGCCAGCAGAGGGCAACCCCGAACTCGTGCAAGAGACTGGCATAGAATTGCGATCGCTAATGCAAAGTCTGCAACTTGCCGATCTGAATGTATTGCTACTACTCGATATTAACCGCGCCTTTGGCACTCAAGCGGATGCTCCTGTTGGTGAAGAAACAATAGAATTAGCTCAAGAGCTACAACTGGCGACAATTCTTTCTTGCCAACCAGAGCAATTTTCCCATGAAAGTAGCGAATTAGGTCACGGATTCTTTACAGCAGCTTTGTTAGAAGCTTTACGTTCTGGTAATGGTAGCAACTTGGCAGATTTAGAAAGCTACCTGAGCCTGATTGTACCAAAGTTATGTCACCACCACTGGCGTCCTATTCAAAACCCTGCCACTATCATCCCATTAAGGCAGCAAGTAATCTTGCCAAAAATGGCAATGAAAAGTGATTTTCAGCCAGAACTGATGATTTATCCAGAAGAATCTTTTGCTGTTGCCCTGGCAGCTCCTCCCCTCGACGATTCATCTAAAACTTCAGCAGATCAGGGCAGACGGGGAGAAGCTAGTATGAACTCCTCCCAACTGGTGAAAGGTCAAAAAGTCCGGGAGTCAGGAGGCAGCTTAGTTTCCCAACCAATGGCAGAAACTTCTTTGGGAGTAAATACCAGAGGAAGATTTATCCCCAATTCCTCAAAAGGTTACGTCTCTCGATTGCCAGCGAATCAGCCAAGCATCCCTTTTTGGAAACAGTTTATCTTGTGGGGCGGAGGCAGCTTGCTGGTAGCAGGTTTAATCGCTGTAGTTTTTCTGCGTAATCAAGAAACTTTTAGAATTAAGCAAATATCAAGTACATCACCCAATGCTTCTGTTAGCGATCGCCAAGTTGTGGAGAATTTACCAAGCGATCGCACTCCACCAGTTAGACTCAACAACCAATCTAGCGCTCAAATAGCCTCTAGTTCCCAGTCGAGAAAGCGGAATCAAGCAGTATTAGACCTGGCGAAAATGTCACTCAGACAAACTCAGGCGAGCGATTTGAGCATGGCGATCACTACAGCCCGAAAAATTCAACCGGATGAACCACTGTACGAACAAGCTCAGGAGAATATTAAGATTTGGAGCCAGATGATTTTAGATTTAGCAGAGGGTCGTGCTAAACAAAGACAGTATGCCAGCGCTATTGCTGCTGCTCGATTAATCACCAAAGATGAAGCCCCCTACGCCAAAGCCCAAGCAGCAATTAACCTGTGGCGGTTAGAGGGTAAGCAGTATGTAAGTAACAAAACTCTTTTAGATGCAGCTAATGCCTTAATTAAGCCCGAACAGGCATCTACTTACAATCGGGCGATCGAAGTTGCCAAGAAAGTACCAGCCGGTCAACCAGGCTTCGATACTGCCCAAAAATCGATCAATAACTGGAGTGAAAAAATTTTAGACCTGGCAAAGCGTCGCGCTGCCGAAGGAGAACTTAATGCCGCAATTGCGACAGCAGCTTTAGTGCCAGAGGAGACAGGCGCTTACGAAGATGCTCAGGATGCCATCCAAAAATGGCAAAAGAAATAGTAAAAAAATAGTAAAAAAGCAGTTAGAAGTTAAGAGTTAGGAGTTATATTTTTAATTCAGCACTTATTACTCCTCACTCCTGACTTTTCCCTCAGCACTCAGCAGTACTGCGATACATCTTCGCCACATTCATCGGCTAGATAGCACAGCGCTCGGAAACGTAAACCAACCACTTCTTCATATAAGGGGTTGAGCTTGCACATGGGTGGAATGTGAAACAAGGTTTTCCCAAATAATTTGACATCGCGCTCAAAGGGGCACTGAGACGGAATCAGTTTGCACAAGCGGTGAGCTAGTTGGCGATCGCGGACTTGAATGTTTTCTACTCGTTGCCGTAGGGGTTGGAGAATATTCCAGTGAGGCTTGGAAGCAGAATGGTTTAACTGGGTTACTTTATGGTCAATAGTCTCTGCTTGATTGATTGATACCCAGCTAGCCAAAAAAATCTTTTTTGTGGTATTGTCGAATACCTTCATGGTTATCCCTCTGTGTTATTGAGGCTATTCATCTTTTTGATGAATATATACAACGTGGCAACGAACTTTCCCGGAAAAATCGCGTTCTGACTGCGATATAATGTAATACCTGATTAGCCACTAAAGTCAGAACCTAATTTATTACTACGTCAAGTTAATCGCAAATTTCTGGGGATCGGTAGTGTAATATTACGATCTTGTTCATAACTTGACACAGTTTAAATTCTAATAAAGACATCCATCATTGGATAGGTTTTAGTGTAACATTTACAGAACTTAATATAAAATCTTTCTGAAAGAATTTTTGCTAAGTATAAACATCAATAATACCCTAGAAGACATTTTTCCTCTCCGTGTTCCCACTTTCTCACGTAAGTGTGTCCTGTTCATTGCTGGCTGAATACCGTAAAAGTAGCGATTTACAAAACTTCGGTTGGCAGCGCAATTTGAGAATGATATAGTCTGAAGCGTTAAAATTAGATGAACTTACTTATGGGTGTTTCTGTACTCTACAGCGCAATTCCTCCTGACAGTACGCTGTACGCACGCCTTCAAAGTGAAAAGGCACTCAGCATCCTTGTAGTTTCTCTTTTCCCCTATGGTTGCGGTATTTTCCGCTTTTTTGAGATTGAGGCTGAAGAGATTAATGAAATCCTTGAAGATGTTATCAAAACACACCAAGAAACTTTTGGATCTGAGCTAGAAGCAGATCGGGTAATCGCCCAATTGCGGTCTGAGTTAAGACTTACTCGTCAAGCCTATCCAGGGATTGAAGATAGAACGGCATCACTAGAAAAATCATCTGTTGAGATCGAGAAACGTTTGTCGCAGCAGTTATCGAGAAGAAAGTTTGCGGATGCCGATGAGATTGTTGAAAAGCTTATGTTCGGAGATCGAACTCTTGCTCCAATGTTATCAACAGAAGAGTCATTGGGACTTATATCCCGTGAGCTAGTCAGTGAAGGAGCCAGCATTTTTCGACAGATTGATCCTGAAATATTGTTTGCAACAGATGAATGGTATCTTGATGACTTTGAGCGGTGGAGAGATTTGTATCTTTCAGCAGCCGAAAAAAATGAGGAGATATTGGTTGGAGTTGCTTGAGGCGACAGCAATCTAACAAGTTAGATCGCTTTGTTGATTTGAACATTGGAAGATTTAGGCAATGCCTTCTCTTCTCTTTCAGAGACGCTAACGCGAACGAGAGGCTTCTCCTGACGGAGACGCTTCGCAAACGCCAACGGCAACGTCTTCTCCTTCTCCTATGGGAGACGCTGCGCGAACGGAGACGCTAACGCGAACGACGATCGCAACCAGTATTTTTTTGATTTCACGCAAAGGAACCAAATAACTTTAAGGTGAAAACACCTGCTGGGCTGTCAGGGTTAATTCTGGGAACGTTTGAGAAACAACTCGTTGGTCTTCGATAAACATAGTTTGCTTATAAGTGTTCTGATTTAACAAACACACAGTTATTTTATTTTCCAGAGGATCGACAATCCAATACTCGAACACACCCATCGCCGCATACTCAAAGATTTTTTGGTTATAGTCTCTGTCAATAGATTCAGGGCTTACCACTTCAACTAAGAGGGGTGGGGCAGTTTTGAGGATAGCTGAGGTAGTCTCAATACTTTTTGCCTGTTTATTGGTAATTACACAAACATCAGGTCTTCTAAGTTGTTTATTGGTCAACACCTCAGTACCGTTAGGGCGCGGTTGTAGAGGCAGTCCCATTTTTTGAATTTCTAAAAAAAAGCGAACTAACAGTAGGGTGATAATCGCCTCATGTTTGCCAGTACCAGGAGGCATTTCTACCAGCACCTCATCCTCAATTTCATAGCGCTTGTCGGTACCATCATCAAAATTGATGTATTCCTCAAGAGTACTAATTTTTATTGGTGTTTTAGTCATAGCGATCGCCTCCAATAACTATAACTATAAGCAAATACAAGCTGCTGCGGCTTCTATACTTATACTCAGAAACTGTATTTCACGCCAAAGCGCAAAGACGTTAGAAAAACTCTACGTCTGTGCGCCTCTGCCTGAGATTTTACCGTAAATTCCCTACGATGCTACTTGAGCAGCAGTCCGAGTCCGCCGTCTTCTGCCATCAGCAACTTTTACAGGTGGCTCATCAGGAATTTGCATCAACAAAGTCACAGATGGCTGACATTGCAATTCCCGACGGATGGAACGTTGCAATTCTCGTTCTAAAGTACCTTGCAATCCACCCCAGTCTATATCTGCTGCTTCACCTTCGCTAGGAGCAAATTCTGACCAGCGCACAGTGAGGATTTCTTCAATGCGTTGTTTTACCCAGGTTTGTAGGAGCGATCGCTCTACACTTGTGACTACACCCCGGAGGTGAGTTTCTGGTTTTGCCAACAGTTTACCATTCCAATCAATGGCAGCGGCGATCGTGATAATGCCTTCTGAAGCCATGCGTTGCCGTTCTTGCAGCACTTTAGCACTTACCATACCCGAACTAGTAGTATCTACCAGTTCAATACCAGATGGCACTTTACCTGCAACGCAAATGGTATCTTCTGTCAATTCGACAATATCGCCATTCTGAATAACGATCGTGTTTTCTGCGGGAATCCCCATACTTTGAGCGGTTTCTGCGTGCTTCACTAGCATCCGATGTTCGCCGTGAAATGGCACAAAGAATTTGGGTCGAGTTAAGGCAATCATCAGTTTTTGTTCTTCCTGACAACCGTGACCGGAGACGTGAATCCCTTTATCCCGACCATAGACTACTTTCGCCCCTTGAATCATCAATTTATCGATGGTATTGACTACAGCGATCGTATTTCCGGGAATTGGGTTAGCAGAAAATACTACCGTATCTCCTTGGCGGATTTTAATGTGAGGATGTTCTTTATTAGCAATGCGGGTCATTGCTGCCATCAATTCACCCTGAGAACCTGTAGTTAAAATCAGTACTCTTTCATCAGGTAGATTGCGGACTGCGTGCAATGGTTGCAGCAGATTATCTTCACACTTAATGTAACCTAAATTACGGGCATGAGCAATCAAGTTCAGCATGGAACGCCCGATAACCGTCACTACACGATTCTGCTTCTTGGCTATATCCAAAATCATGTTGATCCGATGGACGCTAGAAGCAAAGGTAGTGACAAATAATCGCCCAGTAGCTTGACTAAATACTCTCTCCAGATTGGGATAAACCGAACGTTCCGAAGGTGTAAATCCTGGTACTTCAGCGTTAGTGGAATCACTAAGTAAACAAAGAACGCCTTTTTCACCATGTTCTGCTAGGCGTTGCAAGTCAAACTTTTCGCCATCTACTGGTGTGTGATCAATTTTAAAATCCCCTGTGTGAATAACTACACCCAGAGGAGTATGAATAGCAACAGTGAAACTATCAGCGATGGAGTGGGTATTACGGATATATTCGACTAAAAAGTTTTTGCCAATCCGCACTACATCACGTGGTAGAACTGTTCTGATTTCTGTGCGATCGCGGACTCCTGCTTCTTCTAATTTACCCTCTAGCATTGCCATTGCTAGTCTGGGCCCATAAATTACCGGGATATCAAATTGCTTGAGATGAAAAGCAATCCCGCCAATATGGTCTTCATGACCATGAGTCACAATCATCCCTTTAATTTTGTGGCGATTTTCCCGCAGATAGGTCATATCTGGTAAAACAATATTGACACCATGCATCACCTCTGTGGGAAAAGCTAATCCTGCATCTAACAGGATAATTTCATCATCATACTCAAAAAGACAGGTATTTTTACCAATTTCATGTAAACCGCCCAAAGGAATAATTTTCAAGGCGGAATTATTAGCTTCGTTTTTAGCCATTTTCTCCTTAGATTGTTACTTTTGATTAATTAAGTTGATAGTTAACTTTCCTTGTATTTAAGACAACACCATCTGTCTCTTAAGTCAGTCCCAAAGCAATCAAGTTTTAATTGAAGATTTCAATTTTTTATTCAATAAAATCAACTGTAAAATTCAAGGATTCATAGTATATCTATCAGTCCTAACACAGATTTTTAAATTGCAACTTATGAACAATTACGATCGTTGTTTATATGTATCTTTGGCAAGGAGAATATTACCACCATTTAAATAGCTGGTGGCTAGATTAAATTGAGTTCTTTCAGAACCACTTCTAACTTTTGACTGACTTCTAAATCAGCTTCACATAGCGGCGGACGAGTTGAACCAACCTCCCAACCTTGAAGTTTCAGTGCTTTTTTCACTGGAATGGGATTTGAAGTGAGAAATAGAGCTTTAAACAACGGAAATAGTTGGAGATGAATCTCGCTGGCTACCTCAATTTTTCCTGCACTAAAAGCTTGAATCATCTGCTGTAGTTGGTTTCCTACCAGATGAGAAGCTACACTTACCACACCCTTTGCCCCGATCGCTAACAAGGGCAAAGTCATGTAATCATCACCAGAATAGATGTGGAATTCTTTTGGTGTCAAGCGACGAATTTCGCTTGCCTGATCTATATTACCAGTGGATTCTTTAATCCCGACAATATTGCTTACCTCAGCTAACCGGGCAACTGTTTCTGGCTGAAGGTTTTGTCCGGTACGACCGGGGACATTGTATAACAACAACGGTAAGTCGGGACAGGCTTGTGCTATTGCCTGAAAGTGCGCTTCCAGTCCCGCTTGCGGCGGTTTGTTGTAATAAGGAACAACTTGTAAGGAACCATGTACTCCTATTTTAGACGCTTTTTGGGTGGCTGCGATCGCTTCTTTGGTGGAATTTGATCCACAACCTGCGATTACCTTGGCTTTTCCGGCCACGGACTGCAATACCTCGACAAACAACTGGTATTCTTCATCCCAACTTAGCGTCGGGGATTCTCCTGTTGTGCCGCACATCACCAATGTATCTGTCCCGTTGTTAGCTAGATGCGCCGCCAGTTCTGCCGCTACATCATAGTTGACACTACCATCTGCTCTAAATGGCGTAATCATAGCGGTTAAAACATTGCCAAAATCTCCCACCCTTTTTTCACTCCTGATTACCCATGTTTTTATATATTGGTGGTTCTCTATTGTAATAACCTATTTGTAAATTGCTTTCAAGTGTCATTAGTCATTTGTTATTTGTCCTTTGTCACTTTACCAATGACCCACGCTCAACGACCAATTACTAATAACTAATAGCTAATGGTTTGAGTAGATTTTTCTCTACTAATAATTCAGCTATTTGTACTGCATTCAATGCTGCACCTTTGCGAATTTGGTCGCCACATAACCATAATTCCAACCCACAATGATGAGAAATATCCTGGCGAATTCTTCCCACTAAAACTTCATCTCGACCGGTTGCTTCTATTGGCATCGGAAAATGATTTGCTCCCCAATCTTCGACCAATTTTACTCCAGGAGAGGAATTTAAAATTTCTCTGGCTTTCTTCACACTAAAGGAAGTCTCAAATTCTAAATTAATGGCTTCTGAGTGAGCACGAAGTACGGGAACCCGTATACAGGTTGCAGTGATTCTGATTTGCTGCGTACCAAATATTTTTCGGGTTTCGTTGACCATTTTCATTTCTTCCTCACAATAACCCAAATCGTTTAATGGGGAGTTATGCGGGAATAAATTAAATGCCAATGGGTAAGGCAATATTTCGGCAATCGGTGGTTGTCCTTGTAGTATAGCGCTTGTTTGGGTTTTGACTTCTGCCATTGCCCTAGCTCCAGCACCACTAGCAGATTGGTAGGTTGCAGCAACGATACGTTGCACTGGTTTAACTTTATGCAATGGCCAGACTGCCACAGCCATTAAAATTGTTGTGCAGTTGGGGTTAGCGATAATGCCTTGGTGATTCGCTGCGGCTTGGGGATTCACCTCTGGTACTACTAAGGGAACTTCCGGGTTCATCCGAAAGGCACTGGAGTTGTCAATTACCACTGCGCCTTTTTCCACAGCAACTGCTGCCCAAGCTTTGGATGTGGAACCACCTGCACTAGCTAGTACTATATCGACATTTTCAAAGGCGCGATCGCGAACTTGCTCTATTGGTATATTTTCTCCTTTAAATCGTAATGATCGCCCGACACTCCGCTCTGATGCCAATAACTTCAAGTCAGCAACCGGAAAATTACGACTTTCTAATAATTCCAGCAACTCTGTGCCAACTGCACCAGTCGCTCCTAAAATAGCTAAACGATAGGATTTCGACAAACTTGTTTCCTCCTTTAATAGACTTAATCTACAATTTCTTGGAACAATTGACAATTTGGTTCTATTTAAATAGCGATCGCAGCCTGGAAATACATTTTTAAGTAGGTTTATATTTTTCTTTAATTTAGTCTATCTTTAATATATTTAATACATTATTTTTTTGTTTATTTAATAAGTTAAGTGATGTTGCATTTTAAAATAACGGTGATTTATTTTTTTTCATCAACAATTTTAACTATAACTAACTATAACTATATATTATACAACAAACCGCCATTTCTCATAAAAATGTAGATATCTGCACTTAAGCGTTTAACTAAGCATCCTACCTCTAAAGAAACAAATGTATTGGTTGCAAACTTGCTTATCAAGATGATGAATAAACTAGGATCTAAATAAAGCCAGCACAACTTCAAACTAAGCTATGCGGTAAAGTAACAGATGCTGCTCTCTTACCACACACAACTTAATAATAGCTAGATAATAGCTAGATTCAATACTATAACTTTAACCTGGGGGTACTAACCACTCTTTGAGAACCAGGATATCACGGCGTTAGCCCACTGAATAATTAATTCCCAAGTTTTAGAGTGAATCGGGAGTCAAAGAAGGGAATAGGGTATGGGTTATAGATTTATTCCCTATCACCTGTCACCTCCCCCTTAAATCCAATGCCCCATTAACCAAATTGTTATGAAGGTAAAATGTCAAGTCCTTGATAATTGGCAGTAAACTGGATCTTTGCCCCAAGACAAATATCCATCCTTCGATGTCACAAGACCTTTTGGCAAACTCTCGTTACCCTTAAGAGACATCAAGCCATAAACGCGAACAATTATTTTATTGCGTTTTGTGTGTACTCGGAGTATAAAATACCAGAAAACTAGAGACGAAGCATGAAAGTTACCCAGGAAAAACTTCCCGCCAGCCAAATTGGCCTGGAAATAGAGATTACGCCGGAAATTACCAAGCAAACTTACGAACAGGTCATAAAAAACTTAGCGAGTACTGCCAATATTCCTGGGTTTCGTAAAGGCAAGGTGCCTCGGCCGATATTACTACAACGGCTGGGTACAACTCGAATCAAGGCAGCGGCGCTAGAAGAACTAATTCAAGATGGCATTGAGCAAGCGGTTAAACAAGAAGCCATCCCGGCAATTGGTCAGCCGCAATTGCGCTCCTCTTTTGAGGATTTGATAAATAATTATGAACCTGGAAAACCACTGACGATTTCGGCTGCTGTGGATGTAGAACCAGAAGTGAATCTAGTGCAGTACACTGATCTACAAGCCAAGGCTGAAGAAATCAAGTTCGATCCACAGCGAGTGGAGAACACGCTGGATAAGGAACGTCAAGAATTGGCGACATTGATCCCTGTGGAAGGACGTGCAGCCCAAATTGGCGATATTGCCGTAGTCGATTTTAAAGGTTCATTCGCCAGAGTTGAGGGCGAGGACGAAACAACTGAACTAGAGCCGATTCCCGGAGCCGAAGCAACTGATTTTCAAGTTGAGTTGCAAGAGGATAAGTTTATTCCAGGCTTTATTTCGGGAATAGTGGGGATGAATCCGGAAGAAACTAAAGAAATTGCGGCACAGTTCCCAGATCCTTATGCTAATGAAGATTTAGCTGGAAAAGCGGCAACTTTCACCGTGACGCTCAAAGAATTAAAGGAAAAGGAGCTACCAGAAGTAAATGATGATTTCGCCCAAGAAATCAGCGATTTTGAAACCTTAGAGGAGTTACGCACTTCTTTGGTAGAGCAATATCAAAAAGAGGCGGACGACAAAACAAAAACCAATAAGCAGGAAGCCTTGTTAACGGAACTGCTCAAGCACGTAGAAGTTGACTTACCAACAACTTTGATTGAGCAAGAAGTGGATGCAATGCTAACGCAAACAGCAATCCGGCTGTCTCAGCAGGGATTGGATGTGAGAAAGCTGTTTACTCAAGATATTATTCCGCAATTGCGGGAGCGATCGCGTACTGAAGCAATTGAACGCATCAAACGCTCCTTATCCTTGCGAGAAATCGGCAAACGCGAATCTATCGAGGTAACATCAGAAGAAATCGCAGCCAGAGTCACAGAACTTTTGGAGCAATACCCAGAGGAACAAGACGTTGATGAAGATAAACTGCGGTCAATCGTGGAAAACGAACTGTTAACCGAAAAAATCATCGATTGGCTCTTAGAACACTCATCAGTTGAACTTGTACCCGAAGGTTCTTTGAGTCCTGCGGAGGAAACAGAAGACGCAGAATCAGATGGTGATGGTGATGCACCTCAAACAGAGCAAGGAAACAGCGAAACTTCTACAGAAGTCACAGAAGAATAATAAAAAATCCCACAGCCATTAATTCACCAGTTCTGAGTTAAAGTACTGGTGAAATGGGTAAGCTAAGGGAGATGAGGAATTACAGGGAGAAATAACCAATGCCCCATGCCCCATAACTTACAGATGAAGTCAAAAAAATTAAAGAATTAATGAATTTTTGGCAAATAGTGACATTTGTTATCACTTGAGCTTGATAGTGTGTTACACGAGAGTAAATCATATGAGGCATAATGGTTAACACGTAGCTTATAAAAATTCCACTTGTTGAAAAGGCAGCATCTGCTGCTGAAACATTTGTCCTAAATAATTGTCAAAGAAAGCTTGTATGCTTGAATCGCAGTCGGGAAATTCCCCAATCAGCAACTTAAGTCGAATAAACATTAACTCCCAGTTAAGCAGTCCTAGCAACATCGTACCGATGGTGATAGAACAATCTGGCATGGGAGAAAGAGCTTTCGACATCTACTCCCGCCTGCTGCGAGAGCGGATTATCTTTTTAGGAACGCCAATAGACGATGCCGTAGCCAACTCAATTGTGGCTCAGTTGTTATTCCTAGACGCTGAAGACTCAGAAAAAGACATCCAACTGTATGTTAATTCTCCTGGCGGCTCCGTCTACGCAGGGATGGCAATCTATGATACAATACAGCAAATTCGCCCTGATGTTGTTACCATCTGTTTTGGATTAGCCGCGAGCATGGGGGCATTTTTGTTGACAGCAGGAGCTGCCGGTAAGCGAATGTCTCTGCCCGACTCCCGGATTATGATTCACCAACCACTTGGTGGCGCTCAAGGTCAAGCCATTGACATTGAAATTCAAGCCAGAGAAATTCTTTACGTTAAGGCTAAGTTGAATCAGTTAATGGCTCACCATACTGGTCAACCTTTAGAAAGAATTGAAGCAGATACTGAGCGCGACTTTTTTATGTCGGCAGAAGAGGCAAAAAACTACGGTTTGATTGATCAGGTCATTTCCAGGCAAAATCTTCCCGTAGCAGGGGAAAACGTCACCATTCTGAAATAAGAGGCTGGTATGTCTAAGTACGACTCCCATTTAAAATGTTCATTTTGTGGCAAGTCCCAAGAGCAGGTGCGTAAATTAATCGCAGGGCCGGGAGTCTACATCTGCGATGAATGCGTTGACTTGTGTAATGAAATACTAGACGAGGAGTTACTCGATACTAATGGTGCGGCAGCACAACCAGCACCAAGAGCAGAGCCACCTGAAAAACGGCGTACCCACTCTGCTAGTATTTCGTTTAATCAAATACCCAAGCCAAGAGAGATTAAAAAGTATCTAGACGAACACGTCATTGGTCAAGACGAAGCAAAGAAAGTTCTGTCAGTAGCTGTTTACAATCACTACAAGCGGCTGGCAGTCATTCAGTCTAAAGCCAGTGGCAAGCCAGGGGCGGATGATGCCATAGAACTGCAAAAGTCCAACATCTTGTTAATCGGCCCGACTGGTTGCGGCAAAACTCTCTTAGCGCAAACTCTAGCGAAAATCCTGGATGTACCCTTTGCCGTAGCCGATGCGACGACGCTGACGGAAGCAGGGTATGTGGGAGAAGATGTAGAAAATATCTTGCTGCGACTGTTACAGGTGGCAGATTTGGATATAGAGGAAGCGCAACGGGGAATTATTTACATTGATGAAATTGACAAAATTGCTCGTAAGAGCGAGAACACGTCAATTACCCGCGATGTTTCTGGCGAAGGCGTGCAGCAAGCCTTGCTAAAAATGTTGGAAGGAACGATCGCCAATGTACCACCCCAAGGAGGGCGCAAGCATCCTTATCAGGACTGCATCCAGATTGATACAAGTAATATTTTGTTCGTCTGTGGTGGTGCTTTCGTAGGCTTAGAAAAAATTGTAGATCAGAGAGTTGGCAAAAAAGCAATCGGCTTTGTACAACCGGGAGAAGGGCAATCGAAGGAGAAACGAGCAGCAGACACTCTTCGCCATCTAGAACCGGATGATTTAGTAAAATTTGGCCTGATTCCAGAATTTATTGGGCGGATGCCAATGGTAGCAGTAGTAGATCCGCTAGATGAAGAAGCGCTGATGGCGATTCTCACCCAACCACGCAGCGCCTTAGTGAAGCAGTACCAAAAGCTGCTGAAGATGGATAATGTCCAATTAGATTTTAAAGCAGATGCTTTACGAGCGATCGCTCAAGAAGCTTACCGCCGTAAAACTGGTGCAAGAGCATTACGTGGTATTGTTGAAGAATTGATGCTGGATGTAATGTATGAGTTACCGTCTCGTAAGGATGTGACACGCTGTACAGTTACAAGGGAAATGGTCGAGAAGCGATCAACTGCTGAACTGATAATACATCCGTCTTCACTACCGAAGCCAGAATCTGCTTAATAGTCATTAGTCATTGGTCATTAGCCATTGGTAATTGGTCAAAAACTAAGGAATAATAACCATGTACCAGGCATAAATGACTAATGACAACTGACAAAACGCAAAGTCTGAGCGGAGGTTTCCTCCGGTCAGAACTTTGTAAGAGAGGACAAACGACTAATGCCTTATATTAATGTTCGTGGCGTTGAGCATTACTACGAATGGGTGAAAAAACCATCCGGTTCTTTGGTAAAGCCGTTGATGGTTTTCATCCACGGTTGGGCTGGTTCGGCTAGATATTGGCAAAATACTGCTAATGCTTTATCAGAGCAATTTGATTGTTTACTCTACGATTTGCGGGGATTTGGCCGTTCTCGTGGAAAGCCAACTATTGCCCAAGCCAGTGAAGCTGTTGCTGAATCTGAGTCATTACAGGAAGAATCACAGGCAATTAGAGAGTTAACCTATGAATTAGAGGAATACGCTGATGATTTGGCAGTTTTGCTAGATGGGTTGCATATTCAGCGTGTTTATATCCATGCTCATTCAATGGGTGCGTCTGTTGCCACTTTATTTTTTAACCGCTATCCCGAACGAGTAGAACGAGGAATTTTAACTTGTAGCGGTATTTTTGAGTACGATGAAAAATCCTTTAGTGCCTTTCATAAATTTGGTGGCTATGTAGTGAAATTCCGTCCCAAATGGTTAAGCAAAATTCCATTTGTTGACCGAATGTTTATGGCTAGATTTTTATATAGTTCCATACCACATTCTGAGCGGCAAGCTTTTCTACAAGATTTTCTCGAAGCAGATTACGATGCAGCTTTAGGGACAATTTTTACTTCAGTCAGTAAGGCTCAAGCTGAAGTGATGCCCCTTGAGTTTGCCAAACTGACAGTGCCAACTCTACTTGTAGCAGGGGAGTATGACAAGATTATTCCAGCTGAAATGGGGCGTCAAGCAGCTGCACTAAGTGACAAAGTGGAATTTGTGATGATTCCCAATACAGCGCATTTCCCAATGTTGGAAGATGTACCAACTTATCTGCAACGTGTACAAGAGTTTTTGCAAATTAACACACTAAAACCACATCTGGGTTAACTGATTTTTCGGATAGCCTGCAAAAATTCGGCAACAGCGTCGTATTGGTCAGGATGTTTGATATATTGGAGCAACAAAGTCAGGTCTAGATTCGGTAAAAAATCACTACGGTTTACTTCTTCATATTCACCAGCTGCATTTAAACGGAATATCTTTATCTGGTCAGATTTCCAGAACCAAACTTCAGGCACTTTCTTAGGTTTGTATAACTCTTTTCGGTTAATTGTGCCGCTAGTAACAATAACTTCAATAACAATGTCTGGAGTTTCTTTATTGCTGCCAATGCAGTAAGACTCATCTGGTGTGCCAGAAGCATACCCAGATTCTTCCAATGTAAAACCACCACGACCATAGAACCGAATTCCCAACTCTCTCATGTAAGCTTCTAGCAAGTATCCAAGAGTTGTTTTTACGTACTCATGTTTATCTCCAATGGGCGACATGATTTCTAATATTCCTGACAAATAAGAGAGTCGGACATTGCGGTTGTCTTTTAGCTGTGCCTCAATAGCTTTGAATTCCTCCCAAGAAACATCTGCGACGGTCACTAGTTTCTCTTGTATGGGATTGCCTAGAAGTGGGATGCTCATATTACCTACTTGTCTATTTTGAGTTAAACATGATTTTTGATTGCTACCAATATTCCCCACACACTTACTGATAAGGATAATCATTATATAATAGCTTCGCCAAATCAAAAAACGCTTTTATTTATAGATTGGGTTAAAGTACAAAACCCAGCCTACAAAAAATGGCGAAGGTATTATTATACAGATTTCTTTCTACTTTTTGATGTATTGACAAAGTTCGGTCACTTATAACTTGTTCCTTAGCTGATAATCGGTAGCAATTTTATTAAACTGTGGTGATGAATCTTCTATGAGTCTTTCCAAGACAGTAATGGCTGATTCTACGTTTTTACACTATTCTTTCTGCAAAACCTTCTTCTAAACCAAATAGATTTTCTCAGAAGAAACTGCTCAAAATTGTCAAAGGTTTGAGGCAAATTTTTTCTTTTGATTTCTGTATATACAAGATAAAAAATCAGTAGACTGAGAAGTTTTGCATAACTCTTAATAGCCGTTTATTTGAGTTAGCTCTCTGCTTTTCAAGAAACGAGGATTGTAAATGGGTTCTCTTGCAAGTACTTGCGATTGTCTTGCTAACAACATCGATTGCTATCAGAACCCGAATACTGCTCTAAATATTTAAGCAATATTGCTGATTGACAAACCTCAGTTTGCCTTAATTTATCACAAATGTGTACTCCCCTACGTCTGTTGTATCGAAATCACAACCTTTGGATTAACTCAAACCCAGCTCTCGTTTTAGCAAGTTAATTGAGTTAGCGCCGATATAATTTTCAACCTTAATCAGCTTTGGTGGACGAATAATATCTTCATCAGATGCTTGCACGGCTGCTTGTACTGCCGCAAAACTGGCTTGATCGCTTATGATTACCTCAGCCCGTTTAACCATAGCGTGAAGTTTATAAGCATCTTTTGGTTGCGAAGTCATCACCAGTAGTTCATCACCTCGCAAACCGTGGAGGATGACTTCTGCGGCTCGTGCAATCCCGGAACTAAGGCTAACTATCCCAACACAGTTTTCTTTTGGTAGAGTTTTTAATAGGTTAAGTTCCTTGCTGTAGTCGTAGATATCGAGAGGAATTACCCGTGCAGCTTTTGGAGCTGCGATCGCTTCTACATTGCTGATAAAATATCGACTTGTGACTACTGTCGCCGAGGTAGTTTTATCTAACACAGCTGTTAATTCTTCCATTGCTACCAACTGGACTGGAATTTTTAGCGATCGTTCTAATTCATACACCATCAACTCGCCAGCACCTATGTCATAAGATGGAACTGCAACCAGTACCCGCGCACTACAACGCAAGCGCCAGTCAATTTCCGCTAAAAATAGCTCTCTAGCTTGATTCAGCGAACATCCTTGGGAGAGCAACTCGTCAAGTGCTTGCTGGACAACTTGATAGGCATGAGGATTTTGCTTGAGAATTGGTGATTGCAGCCTACTACCGCCCTCATGACCTTGGGCACGAACATAAATACCCGAACCAGCCATACTTTCAACAAATCCGTCTTCCTCTAGTTGACGGTAAACCTTACTTATGGTATTACGGTGTAACCCCGTTTGCATTGCCAGCGCCCGTGTGCTTGGTAATTTGTAAGCCGGGGGATATTGCCGAGAAGCGATCGCAAATCGGATTTGATTAAACAGCTGGGTTGATGCGGGAATTTCGCTGTCTGGCTGAATACGGAATTGAATCATCACCAAACCTCCTGAATACTAAGTGCTAATGAGTGCTGAATTTTGAGTATTAAGTGTTGCTTTTATACTCAACACTTTTAACTCAGCCTCCTTTTGTGACCAGCTACATTTGCTACATCTCAAATATGTTTATTTACATATAAAGTTTTTCTGATACAAATTTCTAATGCGCTCACTATTGGTAATTGATAATTTAATTAGAAAAAAGCTAGGCATACTGGCATAGTTATATCAAATAAACACACGGCTAATCACATAGCACTGGTAAGAATTATTATGACAGAGCAAGCAATAATCACCACAACGGTTAATCTTTTGCAAGATAATATTCAAGTGTCTGCTTATCTGGCAGAGCCAAAAGAACCTGGATCTTATCCAGGAGTCGTGGTATTACAAGAGATTTTTGGTGTCAACGTTCACATTCGGGATGTTACAGAACGAATTGCCAAACTTGGATATGTAGCGGTAGCACCTGCACTTTTTCAACGTACTGCTCCTGGCTTTGAAACTGGATACACACCCGAAGATATTGAAACAGGCAGAAGTTACGCCATGCAAACTCAAGCATCAGAGTTATTGAGCGATATTCAATTAGCAATTGACTACCTCAAAAATCTGCCTCAAGTGAAAAAAGATAGTTTTGGCTGTATTGGCTTCTGCTTTGGCGGTCATGTCGCATATCTTGCAGCTACCTTGCCAGATATTAAAGCTACGGCTTCCTTCTACGGTGCTGGAGTTACCAGCCGCACGCCCGGAGGTGGCGCTCCCACTGTTACCCGCACCAAAGAGATTCCAGGTACTCTCTATGCCTTCTTTGGCAGGGAAGATACTAGCATCCCACCCGAACAAGTAGATGAGATTGCAGCAGAGTTAGAAAAATATAAAATTCCTCATCGTGTGTTTCGCTACGATGGAGCTGATCACGGATTTTTCTGTGACCAGCGTGCCAGTTATAATCCTAAAGCTGCGGCCGATGCTTGGGAGCAAGTAAAACAACTCTTTGGTCAACTAAACTGAAGCATACGCAGCCAGGTTTGTCATTAGTCATTGGTCATTGGTGAATAACAAAGGACAAATGACAAATGACAATCTAAACTTCAGTTGCACCATCTCAAATAACAATTAATCTTCAAAAGTCATGAATTCCGAATCGAAACTTTCTCAAACAGCCAATTCGTCATTTACGATGGACGATTTTGCCAAAGCATTAGAAAAACACGACTACCAGTTTCAAAAGGGACAGATTGTACATGGCAAAGTTTTCCAACTTGACCATGATGGAGCCTATGTTGATATTGGTGGCAAGTCGTCAGCTTTTCTGCCGCGCGATGAGGCTTCTTTGAGAGCAGTTACCGATTTATCGGAGGTGCTGCCATTGCAAGAGGAAATGGAGTTCTTGATTATCCGAGAGCAGGATGCAGAAGGTCAAGTCACCCTTTCTCGAAAGCAGTTAGAAATTCAGCACATCTGGGAACGACTGACCGAAATGCAGGAAAATGCTCAGACTGTGCAAGTACGGGTTATGGGTGTGAATAAAGGTGGTGTCACCGTCGATATTCTTTCTTTGCGGGGATTTATCCCGCGATCGCACTTGGCAGAGCGTGATAATTTAGAAGCACTCAAAGGTCAAAGTCTAACTGTGGGCTTTTTGGAAATTAATAAAAACACCAACAAACTCATCCTTTCCCAGCGTTTAGCAACTCGTTCTAGCAACTTCAGCTTATTAGAACTAGGTCAATTGGTGGAAGGCAAAGTTACTGGTATCAAACCTTTTGGTGTGTTTGTCGATTTAAGTGGCATGAGCGCCCTACTTCACATCAAGCAGGTAAGCCAGAAATTTATTGATTCTTTAGAAAAAGTATTTCAAGTTGGTCAGCCAATTAAAGCTGTAATTATTGACTTGGATGAAGGTAAAGGGCGGGTTGCTCTTTCTACCAGGGTTTTGGAAAACTTTCCTGGCGAAGTGCTAGAAAATTTTGATGAGGTGATGGCTTCAGCTGAGGCGCGTGCTAATAGAGCAAATAACAAAGCTGCTGAATAGTTTTGAGATGTGCTACTTGCACAAAGCGTTTAAATCCCCATCTGAAACAATTTTGAATTTTGAATTTTGAATTGTTAATACTCCCCCTGCGTCTACAAAAATGTGGGGGGATTTTAAATTGGGAAAACTTTATAATTACGAATTGTTTCTGACTAAATACAGTTCAGAGACGCGATAAATTGCCGTCTCTACAAGTGTTTTGGTCTTATCTAAATTGTATTGGTTTATGACTCGTTCACCCCGAAATTTTCAACCTGGATTTTGCTATCACATCACCACTCTTTGTAAAAGTATAACCCCCAGTGCCAGGTATCGGATCTCTGAAATGTTGATTAACTGGTAGAAAACAACCTTATTACAAATATTTATAAAAGTCTGAAGTGCTTATATGTTAAGCTTCACAAGCCACGACGCGAGAAAAAAGAATCGATATGACGCGAGAAGAAAGAATCGGTGTGTCAGTGAGAAAATGGTGCTGATACGCGAGAAAAAAGAATCGTTGTTGGATAACCAACAGACCCACTACAATCGGGAGGTATCCTAATGGTGCTGAAGTGTTAAAAGCTACCTCTTTATACTCAATCATGTTTCCTTTCACTCTCCATCCTACGTGATCGCTAAATTTTTCCCAGGCTTCTTGATAATATTCACCATCAGCCTTAACACCACATTTGAGATAAATTTTCTTCTGAACGCTAAAGCCAAAGCGCCCCTTGCTATATTTTACCCAAAGTTGGTCAATGGTGCGTAAGTCAGTACAGGGAAAATTATTGATGGATTTGGAATCTAACCAGCCTTCCTTTTCCCTGCTAGATGCCTTGAGCATGACAGCAAAAGTTTCCTCATCCGCTTCTTTCCACTTGCCTGCTGCTAGCAAATCTCGCAATCGCGTGTAGTTTATTCCCTTCTCAGAACTGATCTCAGAACTGAGGTCATCGGCTTGAATTACTGGCTGTAGCTTTGGTTTTCGCTCTGGGCGTTTTCCAGTAATACCCCAAATTAACCGCTCCATAGCATCAGTATCTGTCCGAAAGTCAACCCACGTATGACCCCTAAGAAAAATTGGGAGTTTAGGCTGCTGTGGTGTATTCTCAAGCAAAACGGGAATTACGGGACAGCCTCTCTCTACAAATTCGTTTAAAAAAGCTCTCATCTCTTGACTTTGCCAGGGGCCAAATCCACTGCTACCTACAAAAACTGCTGCTGATTTAATATTTTCTATTTGTTCTTCTAGTAAAGACTGCCATGCTAAACCAGGACGAAGTTCCCATTTATCTAGCCAAGGTTTAATTCCTTGTCTTGTTAGTTCATGAGCAATTTCTATAACTTCAGGCTTGTCTTTGCTATTGTGGCAAAGGAAGACATCAAACTGATCTTCGTCACTCATCTATAAGTCTCCTAACATCCACTTCTCTATATTGGCAATAATTACCAACGCATTATATTTACTGCTTTAATTAATTTTATATTACGTAATATAGTTTGATTTCTTCTTGCTTACTTACTTAAGTTATTAGTTAATACATCGGAAAAATGAATAAGGGATTTCCAACAAATAAATTATTCAATCTTGTGGAGTGGTCATCTTAGAGGTTGTTTGAAAAGTGGTTGGCTGTGATTTTAATCGAATTTTTACCCCCCTTAATCCCCCCTTGGAAAGGGGGGAAACTGGAAAATCTAGTACCCTCCCCTTTACAAGGGGAGGGTTAGGGTGGGGTAAAAAAACGTTGATACACCAATTATGACTTTTCAAACATCCTCTTAACAGCTTTTGGCTAAACTGAATATTTTTTTATTTGGGAGTCCTAAAGTCGAATTTAATAAGCAAAATGACATTTGACTTACTCAAAAGCTGTGTTTGCTTTCTCAAAATCTGCTTTTGCTTTCTCATTTCGGTGTTTTACGCAAGTCAAATAAGCTTTTACTTTCTTAAACCCCAGTCTACTTTCTCATTTCGGTGTTTTACGCAATTCAAATAAGCTTTTACTTTCTCAAACCCCAGTTTGCTTTCTCATTTTGGTGTTTTACGCAAGCAATCAAGCATATTGCTGACTCATTCCAGTAATTCACACACTCGTGACAATTACCCCTTTGAAATTACTTCTCTTTATCTTTATCTAATGCTTCCTGGATTGCACGACGACAAAATTCTGGAGGATCATCTTTGGTAGATAGTTCTTCCTTCATAGTTTTTGTGACACGTAAGTTAAGACGCTCACTTAAAGGTTCTTCCCTCTCTGATTTAAATGGTTTTAAATTTTCTGGATGACCTTTAGGGTTAGGCATTTATGTAGAAATATAAATATAAATTGAATCACTGGTAGGCAGCAGATTAAATTGTTTTTTAGTGGTTGCTACAACTTGCCGGAAGTACAACCACTAATATCCAATATCAAAAATGGACACTACTATTTTATGTTCACGCGTTCTGAACTTGAAATCAAAACTATTAAAGAATTACGCGACTTGTGTCGCAGATACGGTGTAAAACCTACTGGAAATGCAGGATACAAAACCTCGTACATCGTAACTCTGATGGCATTTCCACTTTTAGCGCTGCAACAAATGAAGCAAGGTAAAGGGTTAAAATTCCCGAACTTTAACGCTATCCAGGTAATCAGTTCTGCTATAGATGAGATGAATTCACCCACAGATGAGCAAGCAGCACTAATTCGGATAACGCTTGAGGGCAGGAAAATGAGCTATCCTGACCGATATGACCAGGAAAATTTGCTGAATTTGCACAAGGCTAAGATGTCGCTTGAACAAGCTATTGACTTGTTGAGCTAGTAAAACTAATCCTATTACTCTATCCCCTGCATCTACAAGGATGTGGGGGATCATTTTTAGAGTATTAAAATGAAGAAGGTATGACTTATTGGCATGACAATATCTTGAGCATGGTAATAAAGTATAAAAATATGCTCATATCTTTATTTAAGTATTGCTCAATGAATTTTGAGCATATATTGAGCATTTTGACAACTATAAACGCTGTAACTATTCAATTTAGGTATTTATATGTTTCTGGTAACTGGTGCAACGGGAGGAATTGGCCGCAGAGTTGTGCGACTCCTACGACAACGAGAACAGTCTGTGCGGGCATTTGTCCGCCTTAATTCGCGCTACAGCGAGTTAGACCACCGGGGTGCAGAAATCTTCATTGGTGACTTGCTAGAGGAAAAAGATATCCAGAAAGCTAGTCAAGGTGTACGGTATATTATCAGTGTCCACGGTTCCGATAGCGATGCCTTATCTTTAGATTACCGCGCTAATATTGAACTCATCGACCAGGCGAAAGCCAATGGTGTAGAGCATTTTGTCTTCATTTCTGTACTGGGAGCCGATCGCGGTTATGAAGATGCTCCTGTTTTTAAAGCCAAACGAGCAGTAGAGCGATATTTAGCAGCTAGTGGCTTAAATTACACTATTTTGCGCCCAGCTGGATTAGCATCTAACTTGCTGCCACTGGTAGAACGATTTCGGGAAACGGGATTGTATTTGCTGGTTGGCGATCGCAAAAACCGTACCTCAATTGTTAGTACCGATGATTTGGCAAGGATAGTAGTGGATTCTGTGACGGTTGAAGGCGCTCGCAACCAGATTTTACCCGTCGGAGGGCCAGAGATTTTATTACGAGAAGATATTCCCCGGATTTTTGGTCGGATTTTCGCCAAAGAACCAGTAATAATTAACTCACCCCTATTTCTCATTGATGGGTTACAAAGTGCATTAGGTTTATTTAATCCCCAAACTCAAAAAGCTTTGGGAACTTATCGTACATTGCTAGCAAATGAATTTTTCTGCACAAAAGATGAAATTGCCAATTTAGAGGCGATTTTTAACTTCCAATTAGAGACATTAGAAAACTTTTTGCGGCGCTATTTAGCAGTTTGAATAGTCATTAGTCATTGGTCATTGGTCATTAGTGAATAACTAAGGACAAATGACAAATGACTAATGATAAATGATAAAGGACAAAAATATATGGTAAATGCTGCTCAAGCACGTCAGACAAAAGAGCGATTCGCGCAACCGGAGGAACAACTTACTTATGAATTGGGGAAGGCAGTACAGGAATTGCCACCCCTGTATACTAGATTATTAGCGGGAACGATGAGCGCCATCGTCTTTGGGGCGATCGCCTGGGCGTACTTTTCGCAAATAGATGAAGTGGCAACAGCACCAGGGGAATTAATTGCTTCTACACAGGTAAGACCGGTGACATCTTTAGGTGGAGGGTCAATTGTCGCTGTTAAAGTACAAGAAGGCGATCGCGTTACTAAAGGTCAAATTCTGATTCAAAAAGATCCAGACTTGCAAATAACCGATGTTTCCCGCCTAGCTAAATCTACTAGATTAATTCAAGACGATTTAAAACGTTTGGATGCAGAACGTCTTGGAGGCAAAACTACTGGGACGAAACTGCAAGATGAACTTTTAACCTCCCGCCTGCAAGACTACCAAGCGCGTCAAGCAGCAGCGGAAGCAGAAGCAAATCGCCAAATAGCACTCATCGATCAAGCCAAAGTCCGCTTGACTCGATTGCAAGACAACTTAGTTAATGCCAAAAGCAGCTTTGCAAATGCTCAAACCAACCTTGTGAATGCAGATAGCATCCGAATTAAAATTGAAAGTAATTTAGCCCTTGCTCAAGAAAGGGAAAAAAGCCTACGTACTCTAATTACTCCTGGCGCTGTGCCTCGTGTCGATTACCTGGATGCCCAAGAAAGATTAACTCGTGCAAAGACAGAAATCACCAGAGCGCAAGATGAAGTCATCAACGCCCAGAATAGAATCACAGAGGCTCAAGATAAAGTCACATCATTAGAAAAAGATATTGCTGCTCAAGTCCAAGAAATTCGCCAAGCAGAACAAGCTTACAACGCTGCACGCAGTCAGGCCCAGCGTGTAGCATCAGAACGCCAAAGCGAAATTTTGACGCAGTTTAATAAGCGTAAAGAAGAACTGACAACTGTACAAGGTCAATTAGAGCAGGCGAGAAAGCAACAAGCTTTAGAAACGATTGAGGCTCCCGTAGCCGGTACAATTTATAAAGTCAAAGCCACCAAAGGGCCAGTACAATCGGGTGAAGAATTGCTGTCAATTTTGCCGGAAGGGGAAGAAATGCTCCTAGAGGTAAAAGTTCTCAACCGCGATATTGGATTTATTCGTCAGGGAATGAAGGCAAAAGTGAAAATGGCGACTTTTCCCTTCCAAGAATTTGGCATTGTGGATGGCGAAGTTATGCAAGTCAGTCCAAATGCAATTGCTGATAAAGAATTGGGTTTAGTTTTTCCGACGAGAATTAAGCTGAATAAACACTCAGTAAACGTCCGCGGTCAAGAAGTAGAATTTACACCAGGGATGGCTGCTACAGGTGAAATCGTCACTCGTAAAAAGTCAATTTTGACATTCATCACTGAGCCTGTGACACGGCGGTTCAATGAGGCATTTTCCGTTAGGTAGGAAAGTCTGTTAAATCGGCGATCGCTCCGTTATTTCCTTCATCTTCACAACTGGAGTTTAGACTAATCCATGATTAAATGACCCAGCAGCACTGAGTTGACAATCTACACACCCATTGCCTGGGAAACCTGTCTTGGGGTCATTTTAACCTCTAACTTTTGCCAGGGGAGAAGGTTGTCACTCACAATATCAGGCTTCAACCAAAGTTGCCAAGTCATTAATGGTAGCAAGTCACTCCAGTGTTCACACTATTCTAGGGAAAAACCACAATTGGAATGCAGTATTAAAATTTTCAATTAACATTTCGTCATCTAAAGTCAGTTCAGACTTTTTCAAAGTTTTAAGGTATCTGTATCGTTTAAGCGCTTTTTGCTGTTGGTAGCCTCTATCTGTTTCAAGGTGCCAATTGTTGTAGTCCTTCAGCATACTAATTACGTTTCCAATTAAGAGAAAAGTCCTGCTTGACGATTAGCATTAACTAGCTGTAAACTGCTCAGTTGAGATTTTATGAAGTTTTATAAAGTTTAACATTGTCTTTAGATTTTGGCAGCATTGATGTGGAATTGATTAAAAACTCGTTGCAATGCTTACAACACCGCTCTATTACAAAAACCTCATTCCAACTTATGTATCGTTCAACCCACCCTTAAAAACGTAAGGATTTAGCTTGCTAAACCCCTACATTCATTCACGACTGATGAGCGAGTTGGTTGACTTTCTTAACCGAGGAGTATTAACTGCAAATCGCTGTAATTTTCAAGTCATACCCAAGAATTTTCTGTATTGTTCTATTTGTTTTTGGATTTCCTCTAGTTGTTTGCCAAAATCGGGATTATTCTCATCCTCATTGCTATTCACATTGATGCTGCTCAAATTATTCTCATAGTTTTGGAATTGCGACCATAATTCTGGATTGGCTAATCCATTATTATCTGCGGCTGATGTCAGATATTTTGTAGTTTCTGCGTAGGTGTAGCCTGTTTTAGACATGGCCTGACCGCTCGCAGGGCTAAAATCAGAATTATTCCAACTGGTGATAGTTTCTGGTGTTAGAGATTTTCCTGTTTCTGTAATTGCCTGACCGATTCGAGAACCAAAATTAAAACTATTAAAACTAGAGCTTGTAGTTTGCGTCTTATTTTCTGCTGTGTCTGCAATCACCTGACTTGCTAGAGAACTGACATTAGAAATGTTAAAACTAGAGCTTGTAGTTTGCGTACTATTTTCTGCGGTTTCTGTGACAATCTGACGTACTTGGGCATCAGTCAGGTTGGGGTTAGCACTAAGCATCAGGGCAACGATACCAGCAACGTGGGGAGCAGCCATAGATGTGCCGCTATAAGTTGCATACTGATTATTCGGAACTGATGAATAAATATTGACTCCTGGAGCTGTGACGTAAGCGATTTGATTTGTTCCAGAGCGGTTAGAGAAGTCGGCCAAATTATTATTTTTATCTACTGCCCCAACGGCAATCCCCGACTTGGATGCATAGCGGGCGGGATATTCTGGTGATGAGCCACCATCATTACCTGCTGCCATGACGACAATCACTCCTTTACTGCTGGCATAATCAATAGCTGACTCTAGAGTGCGATTGGAAGATGCGCCTCCCAAACTGAGGTTAATCACATTAGCTCCATTATCTACAGCGTAACGAATACCTTTAGATATGGAACTAAAGGAACCAGAGCCAGAGCTATCTAAAGCTTTAACAGGCATAATCTTGGCATCGTAGGCAATACCAGTGACACCGTAGTTATTATTTTCTCCTGCGATCGTGCCGGAAACATGAGTGCCATGACCGTTGTCATCTAGGGTGTTGTTGTTTTGATCGGCAAAGTTCCAGCCGTAAGTATCATCAACATAGCCATTGCCATCATCATCTATACCATTACCCGCAATTTCCTTGCTATTCGTCCAGATATTATTTTTTAAATCCTCGTGATTGTAGTCAACTCCAGTATCTACAACAGCGACAACAACACCTTTACCTGTGTATCCATGTGCCCAAACTTCCGGTGCTTTAACCAGGTCTGCTCCCCAATTATTGCCACCAAGATCGGGAACATCAGCAAAGGTCTTCTGATTAATAGCTCTAGCCACTGCTGCTGCTCCATTAATCAAGCCGTAGCCATTAGTGGGGTTATAATTTTGAGTCCTAAAATTTTCAGATTCATCTTTATTTAGCAACTGCATATCAGCATCGGCTGATTTATAGCTACTACGTCTGCTGAAGTTGAGGCCGTAGTCATCTTTTGTATTCAAGCTATCTAATGAGGAGATTGAAGTAACATTGAGCCGTTTATTTGACAATATATTGTTATTAACATCATCAATGTGCATAAGTTTTTTCTCAAAGATAGCAACCGTTTTTTGACAGTTTGAAGCCTTGAAATCTTGACAATAGGAAGATTTCAATCAATATGTGAATAAGCCTTATTCTCAATAATTACTATGAAATTTCATAACAAAATGCTAATTTTATTACCAAAAAACCCTCTGACAACTACAGTTTTAATTAAGAATAAGTTTATCGAGTAAATCTTAAATTTTAGAGGTGTATTAATGAAGACTAATTAAAAAATAATCGTCGGGCGCTATAACTATTTTTGTTACTCTTAAAACTGCTGCGATCGCTAGCTATAAAAGTGTTTACCCACCTAGACTGGAGCAAGAATAATTATTAAAATCATCAAAATAAAAATGGCGAATGAAGTTATGCTCCATTCGCCAAAGGCTATCCTTAAAGCCGCTTTACAAAAGTTTATCTTTTATATAGCCATAAACTTTGAGTTAGTTAAATCTATTAAATGTTTGCTTGCTGCCGTTGATATAGTGACCAGTACAAACCTTTTTGTTGCAACAATTGTGAGTGAGTACCACGTTCGGCAATCACGCCTTGCTCCAATACCAAAATCAAGTCAGCACGTTTAAGGGGTGCAAAGCGGTGAGCAATCAGAAACACGGTACGGTTAGCGGAAATTTTTTGCAGGTTTTGCAGCACCTGTTGTTCAGTTTCACTATCCAAGGCGCTGGTAGCTTCATCCAAAACTAAAATCGGCGCTTGGGAAAGAAATAGCCTTGCTAGGGCAATACGTTGTCTCTGTCCACCAGATAAAGCTGTACCGCGTTCGCCAACATTGGTTTCGTAACCGTAGGGTAATTGACTGATGAAGTCGTGGGCCACGGCTAATCTTGCCGCCTCTACTACTTGCTCTGCGGTAATGTCGGGACTACCGAGAGTGATATTTTCCAAAATAGAACCGTTAAATAAAAAGTCTTCTTGGAGAACTACACTAACTTGTTGCCTCAGTGAGGCTAAATCGGCACTTTTTATATCAAAACCATCAATCAGGATGCGTCCTGATTCAATTTGATAGAGGCGTTGTAATAGTTTAGACAGAGTACTTTTCCCAGAACCGCTACGTCCGACAATGCCAACAAACTGCCCTGGTTCGGCACTGAAAGAGATTCCCCGCAAAATTGCGTCAAAGTTGGACCGATAGCGGAAAAATACTTGCTCGAAGGTGACTTGTCCTTTCAGGGGTGGTAAAACTAGGCCAGTTCCCAGTTCAGCTTCTGGAGAGACGTTGAGAATATCACCAATGCGATCTACAGAAAGTAGCACTTGTTGAAGGTTTTGCCACAACTGTACTAAACGCAAAAGCGGGCCTGTGACTCTACCAGACAGCATTTGAAATGCAACAAGCTGTCCAATTGTGAGTTTTTGTTCGATGACTAACTTGGCACCAAACCAGAGAATCAGCATGGTGGAAAAATTCGTGAGAAAATCACCAATGTTACTGCTGATATTGGAGGTGGTAGAAGCTTTAAAACCTGTGCGAATGAAGCGGGCAAATAAGCCTTCCCAGCGATCGCGGGCTACTGGTTCGGCTGCATGAGCTTTTACCGAGTGAATCCCCGTCACTGTCTCTACTAAAAACGATTGACTATCGGCACTCCGGTTAAAAGTTTCGTTTAGCCAGTTACGCAGAATTGGTGTTGCAACTATCGTTAATGTGGCAAATAGCGGCAGTACTGCTAAGGCGACAAAGGTGAGTGGGATATTATAGTAAAACATCAATGCCAGGTATACCACAGCAAAGATGCTATCCAAAATCACAGTTAATGCTGTACCTGTGAGAAACTGACGAATTTGTTCGAGTTCCTGGACTCTTGCTACTGTGTCTCCGACGCGCCGCGACTCAAAATAAGCCAAAGGCAAACGCATCAGATGGCGAAATAGCTGTGCTGATAAACTCAAATCCAGACGACGAGCTGTATGGGTAAAGATAAATAGGCGCAGAATACCCAGTATGGACTCAAATATGGCTACGCATAAAAGTGCCAGCGCCATCACATCGAGAGTTGGCAAACTTCCCTGCACCATCACTTTATCAATGACGACTTGGGTAATTAGCGGTGTTGTTAACCCCAAAAGCTGCAAGGTAAAAGATGCTAACAATACTTCTGTGAGCAATCCCTTATACTTCCAAACTGCTGGGGTAAACCAACTCAGGTTAAATTTTTCTTGCTGGGATATGAGTTCTACTTGCCACAATTGTCCATCCCAAGACACCTCAACTATTGACTGCGGCAAGCTTTCACAAGTCCGTTCGGGATTTAGAGGGTTAGCGATAATTAAGCGATCGCTTTTAACTCCATAAGCTACCACCCAGGATGGACTCTGGGGTGAGTCAGAATTCCATAGTAGTAAAGCTGGAAATGATAACTGTCGCAACTCACCCCAACTCACTTGTAACCGCCGCATCACTAACCCTAACTTTTCTGCTGCTTCCACAACCTGTTTTGGGCGTTGTCCTCTGAGTTGGCGCTGCACCCATTCCAGTTGCACGGAATTTTCTAACTGTTGCGCCACCATTGTTAAACAGGCAGCAGCAGTGTTCCAGCTGGCAACAAACGGATAAATTGCAGTGATTAGATTGGCGGCTGGGAGTCCTTTTTGGGGTTGGAGGCTGTGGGGGCTGGAAGTCCCGTCCGAGGCTGGTATTACTGAAGGAGTGGCAGAGAAGGAAAACATCTCCTTTTGTCCCTCCATGTCCACTGGTGAAGCTTGCCAAAATTCCAGAATTTGCGGGTGAGAAAATTCTGCCCACAGTGCAGTATCCCAATAAACTACTATCACTTCTTTACTAGCAGCTACAGCTTTAAAATCCGCAGACAGCTTTTGGAAGTCACCAAACCAATCCCCTGCATCTAGGGCTGCTAAAGGTTTGCCAATTCCTTCTTGAGACAGCGCATTGGGCGGCTTTGCCGACTTGTTGCGACTGTCGTCTCGCAAACGGACTTTCCCAACCACAATTAAGAATTGATAGCCACCAACATCGTTTGACCAGATTTTTTCTCCAAGACGATACTGGCGGGTTTGACACTTATTTTCTAATAGGGATTGTTGTTCGGGAGTCAACCAGCATAGCGGTGGCTGATTCCAAGGCAAAGAAGCTAGCACTTTTAATCGTAAAGATTCATTATCCAGAATTTTTAACTCACTTGTAACTTGACTGTCAGTTTTTGAATTTTCTCTGCTAGCCATTTTTCAAACAACTCATTTTGTAGTGCTTGCTGTAGTTGAGTATCTTCTAAAGACGCTGGTAGAAATTGTTCTACTCGAAACAAACCATAAGGACCTTCTCCTTGGGGAGAGTCTTTGCCAACGATTTCTATTGGTCCTATCAATTCTCCAGGACTAGCCACATCAATAGCTGCCCGTAATATATCCGGCATACTACCTCGGCTGACGATTCCCATCATGCCATTCACAATTCGATCATCTGAAAGGGAATACTCTTTAGCTAGTTGCTCAAAACTACCTCCTTCTTCAATTTGGGTTTGGAGTTCGTCTGCTAATTCTCGATTATCAACAACAATCCGGGAAAGTACCACCCGATCCAAGAAAATCTTGCGCTCAATAAAATATTCTGGGAGTTTTCCTTCCGTCACTACAGCTTTCAGCTTTTCTAACTTGTAACCAAAAGCAACCGATGTGTGAAAAGTAGCGTAATCTGTGTTATTTGTCTTTAACCATTCTTGAAAACTTTGTGGGTCAGTTAGTTGATTTTTCAGTCTAAAGTCAATAATTGACTGTTCAGTTATTGCGGTGCCAATTTCAATATCACTTCGTGTTCTGATTTCTTCCTCAATCACGTACTGCCGGAGAATATCCCCAATGAACTGTCCCAATTTTCCAGAGGCTTGCAGGTACTTTACTGCTTGCTCAATAGAAATTATTTGGTCATTAATTGTCAAAAATGATAAATATTCCATGAACTAATTATGTAAAAATGGTTAAACACTTATAGGACGTTTTTTATTAAATCATATAGAAATCATCTGATTGTTAATGGATAAATATGATAAAGATTCCATAAACTAATTACATCTAAATGGTCAAAAAATTATATAGCTAGTAAATAAAATAATTTGCCACGATCACTTTTACAGTCTAGCCGGGACAAAATCAGGATTGAAAATATCAGTGGTGGCGCAGTAGTAAGGCAAATTAGTTATTTTCTACCAATGCCCTTCAAGAGTGCTGTTAGCAGTAGCAGGGCATTTAGCCCGTGCTGTTAGCGGAATTGTTTTGCTCAATACCCCACTTAAACGAGTAATTGTTTATTCTCATCAGTCTAGTTAATGAAAGTTATCCATGTCCAGGCCAATAGCACAGATGCGATCGCACCAATTAATGTATTAAAAATATTTACTACTTCATTGGTCAGCCAAGTATACTTAGATTGCAGTGTTGCGCCAATCACACTTTCTAAGTTGGTGGCAATAAATGCTGCCAGTACACACCAAGCTACTCCAAATAGATCGATTAAGCCAACTCCCCAACCCACAAATGCGATCGCTACAGAAGCCACAATCCCAGCTAAAGTTCCCTCCAAGCTTACCGCTCCTTCTGTACCACGAGGCACTGGTTGGAGTGTGGTGATCAAAAAGGTGCTTTTACCATAAGCTTTACCGACTTCACTAGCAGTGGTGTCAGCTAGCTTTGTGCTGAAACTCGCTACATAGGCTAGCAATAATAGAGACAGGGGATTAGGGATTAGCGACTGGGGAGTAGGTACGAGGAATCCCGAATTTATTATTCCTACTCCCAAAGCACACAGTGCCCCAGTTAAAGCCGAACCCCAAACATTTTCTGGGCCTCTTGCCCCAGAACGCTTTTCGGCAATTCCTTCTGCCTCTTTCTGCGCCATCCCGATGCGGGTAACGCCAGAACCAACCAAAAAATAGAACATTACTACTGCATATCCTTGCCAGCCTAATGTTACCCAAATTAAGATGGCCAAAAACCAAGCGTGGAATAATCCAGCAGGGGTAAGTAGCTTTTTCGGAGCAATCCAAGCTAAACCCAATAAAATCGTGTTTAATACTACTGCTACTAACCAGGGATTTACAGAATCAATTGAGGATGACATCAGCAATTAATTATGAGTAATTTTGTTTGAATATCAACAGAATAACCAATTTGTGATGCTTGGTGCTTTATTTTGGAAACCTCTCTAGTTCAAGTAATATGTTTGTATTATTAATTAAATTGCATAGGCATAGCTCTCAAAGCAGAATGTCAAACTATCAATGATGTCTTAGACATACACTGTAATATTGACTAAAGAACGTGAATTAAACAAAATACAAAACTTCTTTTGAGTTAGGTAAACTCTTCTCCGTAACCGCAGAGTATAGTGGCTGAAGTATTACTCAGTCCCCAATCTTAGTCATAAGCATAAAGAATATAATTTAATATCAATAAAAACTGTGTTCAAGTTAACCACAGTCAAAACTTAATAGCATAAATTGTAGATAGCATCAACTATTAGTCTTTTTCACACAAGCTATGAACCAAACTTTATTCCATTTAGCTTTCCCGATAACTGACATTGCCCAAACAAAAGCATATTATGTAGATGGTTTGGGCTGCATTCCTGGTCGTGAAAACCACCATGCCCTGATTCTCAATCTCTACGGTCATCAATTAGTGGCTCATGTCACAAAAGAACCTTTGACACTGCAAAAAACTATCTATCCCAGACACTTTGGGCTAATTTTTACCCAAGAACGTGACTGGCAAGACTTACTAAAAAGAGCACAACAACAACAGCTGCTTTTTCGCGAAGAAACCAAAAATCGCTTTGTTGGTTCTCCTCTTGAACATCGCACTTTCTTTTTAGAAGATCCCTTTTATAACCTCATGGAGTTCAAGTATTATCGTCACCCAGAGGCGATTTTTGGGAGTTACGAACATACGCAAATTGGGGATAGGACTTAAAAAATTAAAAATGAAAAATTAAAAATCAAGTAATGCAAGCATAGTAAGCATCCTGGCTATTGACTGGATTTTTTATTTAGCAAGGGTAGCTTAATAGGCTTTGCTAAAGCTGCTGTAACTACCGCTAAACTCCTGGAGTTTGTGAGCATCCAAGGGTGTAGAGTAACTGGTACTATTACTTGGCTTCCTACGGGCATTTGTGAACTATTTGCTGGGACAATCATTAAATCATAAGGTGTCCAGATAGACGTAAAATCTAACTGCCCCAACATTACAGCATCAGAATTTAAATCCTTGAGAAAAATGCTGTCGGGGCGCATTTGTAGGCAACCAGGACGCCGGGAACCATAAGCCACAACAGTTCCACGATGAGGCGAAGAGATTGTAAGAAACCGCTGCACACGGTTAATTCCTCCCAATCGCTGAACATAGTAACGGCTGACAATTCCTCCCATGCTGAAGCCGATTAAATCTAGGCGTTGTTCTGGTGCAAAGGTCGCTGTAACATAATTGGCTATTTGTTTTGCCAATTCATCAAGACCCACATCACCATTATTAGGAACTAGATTCAGGCTATATACAGACCAACCTCGTTGTATAAGGTATGCCCTCATTTTATGGAAAACTGCCTCTGTGTCGTCAATGCCGTGTATTAACAAAACGGGATTGCGTTGTTGATTTTCAATATTCATTTACAAAATCTGGCTGAATTAAGGGGTGTATTTCACTTTTGTAGGTACATACTGCTCTACAAACTGAAGCTATTGCTTTTCGGATCGTTTATAAAGATATTGTTGCAAACAAAACTAAAATGCTTTCAAAGATAGTTAGTATAAAAATTAACTAATTCATCTCGCCATCTGCCATTTGGCTATGACACTCTTCCTACTGATTGAGAGTAAACTGCTTGTTTAACTTCAATTGGCTATTTACCAAACAAAGAAATGTTAATTATTGTAAAGCTTGCTTTCAGAATCTTGCTCTTAGCTACAGTAAAATTTAATAATTAGTTCTCGGTATGTGCAGGTTGCAAATGCTTGTAATAGAATATTTGCCCTGTGGTTTTACTACAATGTTAATTAAGCACAAGGCTATAAGGGCTTTCACCAAAGCAAGGTGACGCCAATAAGATGATAATGTAACATTCTGTCGTAATTTTTAACAATTACGGTTGAGTTCAAAATATAAAAGGTAAAAGGCAGGAGTAATTGTAATGGATTTTATCAAAAAGTTAATTTCGGGTATTCAGGGTTTCTTTGGCAGTATTCTAGGTTTCATTACTGGGCTATTACCAGGGAAGAAAAAAAGCAACGGCTACTTTTTAGAATTGGACGAAGCCAAAGATGCTGCTAAAGATGCTGCTAAAGAGGTAGCATCGAACGCGAAGAAAGTGGCAGATACAGTTACATCAACAGTTGCATCGAATGCTAAGAAAGTAACAGAGACAATTACATCAGAAGCACCAACTTCATCCAAGCCAGATTCGTTGAACGGAGCAAAAACCGCGCCTGCTAAGGCTAAGGAAAAATCAGCTAAAAATCCCAAACAAGCTGACGTTCAATTAGTCCAGACTGCTGAAGGTCTTAAAGTTGAACCAGGCAATAAAGCAAAAGCCGCAGCAGCCAAAGTACTCAAAGAGCAGCCAACTGAAACAACCTTTGCACCAAAATATCTTGCTCCTTCGACTACTAGCTCTAATGGTCGTCGTCGTCCAGGAGCGAATATGAGTGCTTATTTAGACATGGCACGTCAAATTAAAACACCTAAATAATCTATAGAGACCGTAAATTTACGGTCTCTATAGATTAAAAAACGTGAAGATGCAAGGACTAAGATAATTTTGCCAGTTGTAGATGGAGGAACTCTCGAAAGTAAGAGCGATCGCTTAATTTTCTCCACTACAACTGGATTTTTTAGAATCGAGGCTTTTTCATCCAAAACTACTCTTCCTACCCAACCTTTGTTGACGGTGAACTCAAAGACGATTTCATTACTAAAGCCGAAAGGAAAGTTTAGTTGTTGAAGGTGTTGAGCCATTGGAGATATTGTGGCGATCGCTTTTCCTAAAGAAAATCTGGAGCTTCTGCTGAGGCTGGCGTTGATGGCATTAAAAGTGATATTTTATATACAGCCGAAGCTTTACCAAACTTAACTGCTTCAGGCATTTCCACTGGCACTTGCATAGACACGTATTCGCTTCCTGGTTCAATCTGCACGTCATTGCTGATAGCCACAAAAATCGGTATTGAGAAAGCAGTTGATAAGTTAAGACTGTTTTTGTAACTGCTTCTACAACAGCTTTGGTTTCAAAACTCACCATTTGATTCATCAAGTATTTGATCCAAGCACGTCCTCACAACTGCCCTACAGCAATATTTCCTGTTTCTTCAAATATAAAATTACGAATTATTTAACAAACACCAGTCCACTATATAAATGAAAAGCTGAATCCCAATTGGTCTGTTCTCGACGAAATAGACCGATGTGAGACTTGATATGACTCAGCATTTCTGTTTGATCTAATGTTGTATCTGCAAAAGAAGTGAAATCTGACCAGATTTTGACTTGAGGAAGTTGCTGGTCAATCCAACTTGATAAACTATTCCAATTAATTCTGATTGTATTTTGGCTAGCTTGGGGAATAATTTCTAAACCTCGCTGAAATTCATAGCCGTTATCATAAAGTCGGAGAATGCAGCGTCTACCAGGTATGTGTAAATCACAAAACTGGGCATAGTCTTGTGTTTGAGTTTTCCATTCTAGTTTACGGCGGGCATCAACATCTACAACTTGTTCAAAAATTGGCAAAAGTCCTACTACTTTTGCTGTGACTTCTGACCAATCAAAGGTGAGAAAACCGAGTTGATTTACCTCGTTACGACAAACAACAGTAGCTTGTAGGGTAGATGCTTGGAAATATTTGATTTGATAAACTTGAATTTGCTGAATTTGAACTATTGTTGCCCAAAAGCAAGGAATACCAGCCTGCTGTAGCTGTTTGCCATAAAATTTTAGTTCTCCTATTTGACCAGTGCGGTACAACTTCCAGCCACGACTTGGCAGTACCAACCGTGCAGTGTAGGGGTCTAACTGCATAATTTGGGCGAATTTTCGAGACGCTTCTGTTTTCAGTTCATTACTGAGTGGCTCTAAGACTAGTACGCCAAGTTCGGTATTATTCGGTTCAGATTTTGCTTGAGAAATAGCTCTTTGTCTTTCTTCTAGCTCAATTTCTTGTAGCCGTCGCAAACCTTGGCGTGCGAGCGTTACTATTTTGGCATTCCTTATATCTCGTAGCAGTTGCCGATAAATTTTTTCTGCATCTTGGTGCTTTTGAGTTACTTCATGTAGCCGACCGAGATAATATTGTACCCAAGGATTTTCAGGTGATTCTTTTTGCAGCTGTTTGAGTAACTTCGCTGCTGTTTGATAGTCTTTACGCTCAAAGGCGATCGCAACTTGCTCAATCATCACTTACTTTAAAAATATGCGTTGGAGTGATGTCTCGCGCAAAAGAAATTTTGCGTGAGCTATAAATCATTTATACTTCACAAGTTGCGGTAATCAAGGATAATGCTACTACCGGGGCTGTAACTGCTCTCAGGATACGGCGACCAAGGGAAACAGGTTGAAATCCAGCTGACTTGGCATTCTCAATTTCTTCTGTTGTCCATCCCCCTTCTGGCCCAGTAGCAATGATAATTGTTTCTTGTCCTTTGTGGTATAAGCAATCTTTTAAATGAGGAAAGTCACCACGCGCCACACAGATATATTGCTGGCTGTTTGCAAATGACAAACTCGTATTAAAAGCAACAGGCTCTAAAATTGTCGGCACGAATGAGCGCTCTGATTGTTCAGCGGCTTCCGCAGCGATGCGCCGCCAGCGTTCAAGCTTTTGAGGACTAGGATGAAGCAAAGTGCGATCGCTCAATACTGGTGCAATACAAGCTACTCCCAATTCTGTACAACACCGCACCACTTCATCAAATCCATTACCTTTGGGCAACGCCACCATTAGCGTAATCGATACAGGTAATTCAGTTTCTACCAAAAGCGCTTCTAAAACCTGTGCTTGTTCTCCTGCTAGCTGGGCTAACCACCATTTTCCCCTACCATCCATTGCAATAAAGCGATCGCCTTCACGCAAGCGCAACACGCGCCCCAAATAATGTTGTTGTTCTTTGGTGAGTAAAATTTGCTCTTGTTGGAGTTGGGAAGGTGCGATCGTAATTCTTTGCAGTTGAGACATTTTTCTAAATAAATTATCGTAAATTAAAAGGAGTCTGAAACTCTCTTCTTTACGAAACGCTGCACGTAGCTTGCTTCCCTGTAAGGGTACAATTTTGAATTTTGAATTTTGAATTTTGAATTTTTATTGTCCTGCTATAGATATCTGCTGTCTAACACAGGTACGGAAAGCACGAGTTGTTGCTATTTGTCCAACTTTTTTACTTTCTTGGATAAATTGGGGAATCTCTGTCACCAGCACAGGCGCAAAAGTTGGACTGCGATCGCTTTGCGAGTATTGTCTACTATTAAGAGTGTAGATTCTCAACACATTTCCGTTATATCGCCAGAATTCTGGAACTCCCATTGAAGCATAAAGGGTTAACTTGTCTATCTTGGGTCTGGAATATTCCACTTCCAGTACTATGTCTGGTGGTGGGTCTGTATTCAGGTCAATATTTTCTTTGTTGCGAACTAAGAATTCATTTTGGATATAGTAAGTATTGTCCGCTTCGCCTCCTTGCTCCAAATCATCCCGCGTCATAGTCAACGAGCCAGCACTTTTAACTTCTAAACCAAATTCTTCACACAGTACAAGAACAAAACCTTCAATGAGACGGTTTGAGTTCTCGTGTGGCATTAGCGGCGTCATAATTTCTACTATTCCGTTGTCATAAGCTAGCCTTTTATTTCGTTCAGACCCCATATCTGCCAGCATCGCTTTGAATGTCTGCCAGCTAATGTTTTGCAGCACATCCCTAGTCTCTGCGAATTTTGCTGTTGTTACCATAGTTCAGTTTTCCTGTGGATGTGTTACCTAACTGTATTAGGATTTATACCAAATAGACACAGATGGATTTATCTGTGTCTATCTGTAGTTTTATTATCTTCAATTTTTTGGCTTACGAAAGATTCTGAAAGTAAGCCTCCAGGGCTTCAGTAACTAACTGAGTCATCGGCTTACCTTGACTTTCTGCTACTTCCTTCAACTTGCTATAAATCTCTTCTTTCAAATTGACCCGATGGCGTGATTTATTTGCACCATTGGCTGTTTGGGGTTCGTATGTGGCAGCAAATTCGCGGATAGCATCAAAGCCAACGCGATCGCAAAAATCACCAAACTTTTCTTTCGATTTCCGAGATTTCTTAAAGTAAACAAAAATCGGTTCTAAGAAGCTTTCCAAGTCGTTATGGTGCAACTTATCTATATAAGGTTGTGCCAGTCGAGTCTGATTTGCCGAACCCCCTAACCATAATTGGTAAGATTCTGGGGCGCTACCAACAAAGCCCAATTCTGCTAGGTACGGACGAGCGCAACCGTTGGGGCATCCTGTCATCCTGGTCACAAAATGTTCTTTTTGTAAACCTAATTTATCCAACAGAGCGCGAATCCGCTCCAAAATACCCGGTATTGCGCGTTCTGATTCCGTGATTGCCAAACCGCAAGTGGGCAAAGCCGGACAAGCCATTGCATACCGTACTAAAGGTTCGATTTTGCTAGGGTCGTCTCCGACACCGTGACGGCTGAGAATATCTTGAATAGCTTCCTTGCTATCTGGTTCGATATCGTAAAAAATCAGGTTGTGGTTGGGTGTCAGGCGGATATGTAAGTTGAACTGCTTGACAATTTCCCGCAAGGCGGTTTTCAGTTGAAACGAACCTTCATCCTTGATTCGACCATTGTCAATGGAAATTCCTAAGAATAGCTTGCCATCACCTTGTTCATTCCAGCCGAGGAAGTCGTGAAATTTAAACTCTGGTAGTGGTTTGAAGGCTTCAACTGGTTTGCCGAAATATTCTTCAACTTGGGTGCGGAATTTATCTACGCCCCAATCGTTGATTAGATATTTTAATCTGGCATGACGACGGTCGGTGCGATCGCCATAATCTCTCTGGGTAGCAACAATCGCTTTCACTATGTCGTAAACGTCATCCTTGGCCACATAACCAATCTGGTCTGCTAACCGAGCGAAAGTTTCTTCTTTACCGTGGGTTCTACCTAAGCCACCACCAGCAAAAATATTAAATCCTTCTAGCTGTTTTTTCTTATTAGTAATTACTACCAGCGTCAGGTCTTGAGAATACAAATCAACCGAATTATCCCCTGGCACTGTCACGCAAATTTTGAACTTGCGGGGCATATAGTGAGTGCCATAAATCGGTTCTTCGTTGTGATGGATAATTGTGCCATTGCCATTGCGCCCTCGAGCCGCCTTCACCTCTGGGTTCTCTTCAGCACTAATTGCTTTTTCCCCATCTAACCAAATTTCGTAATAAGCGCCTGTTTGTGCTGACAGCAAGTCAGCAATATTCTGGGCATACTCCCAAGCATATTGATACTCTGGGCGATTCTTAAAGGGGGCTGGTGGTGCCATCACGTTGCGGTTGATGTCGCCGCAAGCTCCCAAAGTCGAACCCAGGTTGTTGACAATCGTGGCAATTGCTGATTTAAGATTCTTCTTTAAAATACCGTGCAGTTGGAAACCTTGACGGGTAGTTGCTCGTAACGTGTGGTTACCATACTCATCAGCGATTTTATCTAAAGCCAGATACAGCTGCGGCGGTACCAAACCACCCGGATTTTTTGTCCGCAGCATAAACTGGTAATCTTTTTCCTGTCCCTTGGTGCGGTTGTCGCGGTTATCCTGCTGGTAAGAACCGTGAAACTTCAAAAGCTGTACCGCATTTTCAGTAAAATGGGTAGTGTCTTGAAGGATCTCAGTTGCTACAGGTTCACGCAAAAAATTACTATTTTCCTTGATTCCTTCTACTTTGGAAGGCTTACGGCTAGCGATGGGGGAAGGAGCAGATTTAACCATTAGACTTACATATATATAGGATTCTCAATAAAGCATTAGTAGACGCCGAATTAGCACCTTTCGGCTACTTTATCCCCGGTAATCCGGCCGGAATAATGAGGAATATTTTAATTTTACCACGGCAAAAGCAGGCTTTGTCAGTGATGTAACACTTAACAAAACCAGCTTTTAGGAGTAGTGAGTTTTGTTAGCCGTAGCGGGACGTTTAGCTTGTGCTGAGTCTTGAGTACTAAGTAAAGTATAGAGCGACTGAGGACTCAATAATTTTTTATTTGAAGCGATAGCCAATACCACCATTGATGCTAACAGCAGAAGCATCGCTATTTTAGTAGGCACCAAGTCCGATTTTTGCCTACTTTTTCACAGAGGGTGAAAAAGTAGGCTGTAACATCTGTTGCAACAAGCTATAAAGGGAATCTATAAAGTTAATTTTGAGCAATTCTTGTGGAGATTGAATAATGCTAACCGCTGCAAAAACGTTGTCTGGTTTGATGGGTTTATGTATCGGTGATGCGTTGGGTGTGCCAGTGGAGTTTACTAGCCGTGCTGAACGAGTAAAATCTCCAGTTACAACGATGTTGGGTTATGGCACATGGAATCAACCACCAGGAACTTGGTCAGATGACAGTTCCTTAAGCTTTTGCTTGGCAGAATGCCTTTGTAGGGGGTATTCTTTGGATGCTATAGCTAATTCCTTCTGGCGCTGGTACAAGGAAGCTTACTGGACTCCACGCGGCGATGTCTTTGACATTGGTCAAACTACTCATACAGCAATTATGCGCCTGAAACAGGGAGTTGTTCCCCATCAGGCGGGCGGTAAGGTTGAAAATAGTAATGGCAATGGTTCGTTGATGAGAATCTTGCCGATGGCTTATTGTCACAGAAGCTTAACTTTAAACGAATTGCTGGCGCGGGTACATGATGTTTCGGCAATTACTCATGCTCATGCGCGATCGCAAATGGCCTGTGGCATTTATATTAGTATTGCAGTGGCGCTCTTGGAAGGGGCTGACCCCCAAACAGCTTATTTACAAGGATTGCAAGATATTCAAACAATTTATTCTGTGCGGGAATTTTTGTTAGAGAAGCCGCATTTTGGCAGAGTTTTGAGTGGTGAGCTTGCCAAGATACCAGTAGAAGAGATTAATTCTGGTGGCTATGTAATTGACACCTTGGAGTCATCCCTGTGGTGTTTATTAAATAGCTCGTCTTATTCTCAGGCAGTACTAAAAGCTGTTAACTTAGGCGGAGATACCGATACTACCGCCGCCGTCACCGGTGGATTAGCGGGAATTTATTACGGCGTGGAAAATATTCCTAAACAATGGATGAACCAAATTGCTCGTAGACAAGACATTATTTACTTAGCAGAGCGTTTTGGTAGGTCTGTTTACAGCTAGTCCCAATCTTATCAAAAATTCAAGTGCTTAATATGCTAGTGCTAAACCATCAGAACGAGATTCAGAAGCAGCAACTAACACTCCATTATGTCTCAGAATCATTTGACCTTTACCAAACATTATTTCAGAAGCAATTTCTTGATTATGACCTCGCTTTCTTAAACCTTCAATAATTTCAGAACTTACACTCTTTTCTAAAAGGATCTTATTGCCTTCTAAAAATCGCCATCTAGGTGCATCTAAAGCTGCTTGAGGATTCATTTGATAGTCAGATAAATTAACTACCATTTGTAAGTGTCCTTGAGGTTGCATTGGTGCACCCATAACCCCAAAAGGGCCTAAAGGTTGATTGTCTTTAGTCAGAAAACCAGGGATAATAGTATGAAATGGAAGTTTTTGTGGTGCAACTTGATTAGGATGTCCCTCTTGTAAAGTAAATCCTGCTGCCCGACATTGTAAAGAAATTCCAGTTTCAGGTATTAAAATACCGCTACCAAATCCTTCATAGTTAGATTGAATGAAGGATACCATTAAATCTGGATCGGCAGTACATAAATAAACAGTTCCTCCTTGAGTTAATCCTGTATTAGCCAGAGTAATTGCTGTATCTTCAATTAAAGATTGACGCTGGATAGCATAATTTTTATCTAGTAGTTGATTAACAGAAATCTTCATCAAATCTGGATCGCAAACATGAGAATAAACATCAGCAAAAGCAAGTTTCATTGCTTCAATTTGATAGTGGAAACTTTCGGTTGAATCACGAGCATATTTTTCGATTTTCAAGTTTTCTAAAATATTCAGTGCCATCAATGCAGCAATTCCTTGTCCATTGGGAGGGATTTCCCACACTTGTAATTGCTTGTATTGAGTTGAGATTGGATCGCACCAAGTGGGTTGATGATTAGCTAAATCAGTTTTTGTTAAACATCCTCCTGTATCAGTAGAAAAATTAGCGGCTGCGATCGCTAATTTTCCTCGATAAAAGCTTTCTCCTCCGCTATTGGCAATTTCTTTTAATGTTTCTGCAAACCATAAACTCCCCCAGACTTCTCCTGTTTTAGGGGCACGATGATTAGGAAAAAAGACTTGCTTGAACGGCTGAAATTCTGGAGAATTTAGAGATAGATAAATATTTTCTTGACGTTGCCAATATTGTGCAGTTACGGGAGACAAAGAAAATCCTTGTTCTGCATAACGGATTGCTGGAATAAATAGTTGTTCAAACGGTAATTTTCCCCATCGATTCCATAATTGATACCAAGCAGAAACTGCTCCCGGAACAGTTACAGATAACCATCCTAATTGAGGAATTTTTTCCATACCTAAGTATGATTTTAAATTCAGTTGTTGAGGACTTCTTCCAGAAGCATTAAGACCATGTAATTTTCCATCCCAAACAATCGCAAACGCATCTGAACCAATTCCATTTGATGTAGGTTCAACAACGGTTAAAGCAATCGCAGTCGCAACGGCAGCATCAACTGCATTTCCTCCTGCTAAAAACATTTCTATTCCTGCTAAGGTTGCTAAATTTTGACTAGTAGCAACAGCATATTTTTTGCCTAAAATAACTCGACGGTGGGAATGATAAGGATAATTATTGAGATTAAACTCCATAAAATGGCTCTGTAGTAATATTTTTTTGCCAAATGATTCTTGGCGGACTATACCACACTCCCTAAGTATTCATGGAAGGTTAAGACAAAATCAGTTTTATCAAGAGTGCTGAGTTTCAAGTGCCTCGGCTTAGAGTGAAAGACCACCCACAAGAGGAGGCAGTTCGGTCTTCTCTATTGGTGCTAGGGCGTGTTTTCAAACTATAACCATAACAAAATGGAGGCGATCGCGAGCGCTCATGGCTGTATAATTAGCTGCAAGTTTTTCATATCGGGTGGCGATGCGACAGAATTGTTTGATTCGTTTGATAGCGCGCTGCACAACGTTGCGTTAACGTTAGATTTCAAAGGCTTTCGGGCCGCGTTGCGGTTCCTCCCACTGTTCGCTATTTTAGTCTCCTTGGTTGATCAACCTACCCTGTCTGCAATCGCCTATTTTGTAGGATACAACGAGGCAAGAAAACACACCACACCCTAGAGACTAGAGATTAGGGACTGGGTACTAAGAACTGGGGATTAGAGAAAAGTTTTCTTAGTACCCAATCCCCAATCCTCAATGTCCCAATGCCCCAATAAAAAATCTTTGCCCTTTCGATATTTTTCTATTATTCTTGGGCATAGTTTCAGGGGTGACTATCTCTGTTAGCATCTCTGTACAATCTAATTACTTTGATTTTTAATACCAAACCCCCAATGCGAACAACCATAGGTTCTGTTCACAGGAATTCGCCAACACCGACTACTCAAGCCTACCCTCCTTCTGTACCGCTATCTGTATACAGGGAATTATCAACAGAGTTGCAAGCAGTACAGGCGAGGCTAAATGCACTCACTATTCAAAATCAGCAACTAGCACAAGAAAATCAACTATTACGCCAAGAAATTACCAAAGTCGTTGAGTCTTTTTCTCGTTTGCAAAATTTTGTGGATTCCCACACTACACCTAGTTATCACCAAGTCAACCAAGCTTCTGGTGACGTTAAAAGTGCTGCCAAACAGCCAGTAACACAAGCACATCCACCTCAGCAGGTTTATCGTTCGCGTCCATCAGTTGTGCCCAAAACACCACGTGAAAAAAGCCGCCAAGACTTTTCTACACCTGTAATGGAAGTGAATTTCCCGATACCAGAACCAGTTTTTATAGAAGAGCAACAAGTAAGTTATTATTCCACTACTGAGCCAGATGTCAAGGAACTCAATGGCTGGTGGTTAATTATTACTATCTTGTTAATCATGCTGACTGCCTTTAGTGCTGGGTATTTCGTTGTGCGTCCCTTATTTGAACATCAGAAACGTTAGTTGACATTCCCACTGTCAGCAGCAGTAGCAGACTTTCGGGTTACCGTGCAATTTGTCTGCAATCACTTTCTTAATATCCGAATAAATCTGCTAAATGGCAGAAACGATCTATTTTTAGGTAATAAAAGCTACATAAAATGCTAAATTGACAACAACTTCTTTATGTTAGAACCTTAAAGATTATCCAATTAATAAATCCTTGCCGCTTTTCGTGTCACAAACCCTCAAGTAAAGCACTTATACTTTAAAAAAGTTGTAATTATTACATATTTTTTAGGAAAAGCACTGCTAGTTACAGCTTCAGACAGCGGATCTGGTTAGATATATAAACGAAGCTAGTAGAAGTCAGGAGTCAAGAAGATGAAAAAAGTAGAAGCTATTATCCGCCCATTTAAGCTAGATGAGGTGAAAATTGCCTTAGTTAACGCCGGTATTGTTGGCATGACTGTTTCTGAAGTCCGGGGGTTCGGACGGCAGAAAGGTCAAACTGAGAGGTATCGCGGTTCTGAGTACACCGTTGAGTTTCTGCAAAAACTCAAAGTGGAAATCGTCGTTGACGACAATCAGGTTGATATGGTGGTAGACAAAATTATTGCTGCTGCCCGCACTGGTGAAATTGGCGATGGTAAAATTTTCATCTCGCCTGTTGAGCAAGTGATTCGGATTCGCACCGGCGAAAAGAACACAGAAGCAGTTTAAAAAAGTTATGAGTTAAGAGTTAAAAGTTATGAGTTGTGAGTCAGGACTAATGAATGAAGATTTAGCAGAATTCATAACTCCTAATCACAGGCAAAGCGTCTTTGGCTCTGCTCCTAACTCCTAATTCTTAACTCTCTCTAGTTGCGGAAGTAAAGCTGTAAAAGCCTTGCCTCGATGGCTAATTGACCTCTTTAGTTCCCGTGTCATTTCAGCAAAGGTCAATTGCAACTCTTGCACATAAAAAATTGGGTCGTAGCCGAAACCACTATCACCACGAGGTGTATGGAGAATTTCGCCGCGACAAACACCTTCAGATTCTAATACGATCGCACCATCGGGACGAGCGATCGCTACTGCACAAACAAATTGAGCTTGCCGATTTACCTCGTTACCTAATTCTTTGAGTACCCTAGCAATGCGTTCTGAGTCGGTTTTGGCGTAACGTGCAGAATACACCCCTGGTGCACCATTTAAGGCATCTACTTGCAAGCCCGAATCATCAGCAATTGCCCAGTTTCCTGTAGTTTTAGCAATTTGTGACGCTTTTAGACAAGCGTTGGCGGCAAAGGTTTCGCCCGTCTCTTCAATTTCCAATTCTTCAGGTTTGAGGGTTAACTCCCAACCAGAATTTTCTAGGTAAGCTTGCATTTCCTGTAACTTACCAGGATTTCCTGTGGCTACTACGAGTAATTTGGTCATTGGTCATTAGTCATTGGTTATCGGTCATTGGTCATTTACCAAGGACAAATGACTAATGACTAATAATTAATTTTACTCTGCCCACTGTTTCGCCCAAGCAAGAGTTTGATGCACTTGTTCAATTGTCGGGGCTTCGCAGTACAGGCGTAAAACTGGTTCAGTCCCGCTAAAGCGAATCATTAACCAGCTTTTATCAGCTAGGCGATATTTGTAGCCGTCTATTGTTTGGCAATCAATCACTGTTTTACCTGCAACTTCCGTTAAAGGTTGGGTTTGCAGTTGTTGCAAAAGACGCGATCGCACTTCCATACTTGCTAAGGGTAAATCAATGCGATCATATGCTGAACTAAACCCTGTCTGTTCCTGCAAGTGGCGATAATACTCACCTAAATCCAAACCAGATTCTACAATCGCCTCTAGTACGTACAATGCTGACAGCAGTGCATCGCGTTCGGGAATATGGCTGCCATAGCCAATTCCTCCCGACTCTTCACCACCCAGCAACACTTGTGCTGCTAACATTCTGTCAGCGATGTATTTATAACCAACTGCTGTCTCAAATACTGACAGGTTATGTAGTGCTGCTACAAGGGGCATCAAATCGGAACCACTAACAGTTTTAACTATTTCACCTTTAAAGTCGCGCCGCAGGGTTAAATGGTCGATTAATATCGGGATTAATACTTGGGAACTTAGGAAGTTGGCTTCTCCATCCACTGCTGCAATACGATCGCAGTCTCCATCAAATACCAACCCCACTGTTAAACCTGATTTATCGGTTTCTCGGTGAGTCTTGATGACTTCAAAAAGCTTTGAAAGATATTTAGGCAAGGGTTCCGGCGCACCGCCACCAAATAGGGGATCTCGATTGCTGTTAATTTCTTTGACCTGATTGCCTAGTAGTCTCGCCAATCCACTAGCAGCTGCGCCATGCATGACATCGGCAAATAATGTCAATTTACCAGAGGCGATCGCTTCTCGAATTTTGGCAATATCAACTTTAGCTTCTAGTGCTTGGGTATAACTGGGCCAAGGATCGAACTTCTCTTGCTTGCCTGGGGTAGCTGCTAGAGGCACTCCAACCGACAACTGCGCTTCTATCTCTTTTGTGACTTCTGGTGGTACTGACCCACCAAAATAACCCTTGACTTTTAATCCCAAATATGACCCAGGGTTATGACTGGCTGTAATTACCAGCGCTCCTAAAGCATTGAGTTTTTTTGCTGCCCAACTATAAGCTGGGGTTGGGGCATAGCTTTCGCTCAGTAGCACATCAAAACCGACAGCGGTGACAGTATCGGCAACAGCACGAGCAAAGTCTTCGGCCATGAATCGGCGATCGTAACCGACAATTATTGTCCGGCTACCCACCGTAGAGAAGTATGTATCATATAATACTTTTGCGGCAACTGGCGCGACCAGGGCTAGGCGTTCAAAAGTGAACTCGTCACCAATAACGCCCCGCCAGCCGTCTGTACCAAACTTGATTGAGTTAGCTACAACTGGCATCTAAGTATCCTAACTGTCTACTTGAGGATTCTAGCATTTATACAGTGTATAAAAGAATAGCGGTCTGTGCTTTTACCCGTATCTCTTCAGTAAGTATTGAGTCATTAACAAATTCTGGTTCTTCCGGCAGTTTTATGGTGATAATTAAAAATTACTAAATTTTAACGACAGTTTGTATCTATGTCATCTTCATGCCCAATCGCCTTTAACAGGTCATCAGTGATAGCATAGATAGCAATTATTTCGTTTAGCATAAACCCCTCCTTTTTTTCTTCGGGAGGGGATTTTATTGCTTTTTTGGCATTTTTTGATTCAGCGATCGCATAACTAGCAACTTGGGTTAATATATATGCCACCTTAAATGTTGATATTAGTGTGCGTAGACTCACGGCAGCAAGCTGCCAGACATCGCTAATTATTTAAATATGATTATTTCTCCCTTTAAGTAATAAAAGAAGAAAGAATTAAGTAGCTTAAATTAATCAATTGTCTGTTAAATATTGTTAATCATGTGAAAGGATAATGTATGGGATTCCTTTTACTCTTTCCCTTTTACTTTTAGTTATGGAATCACCAATTGAACGTATTCGCCTATCTCAAACAGCCAAAGAACAACTGCTCAAACTCAGACGCAGCACAAAAATTGACCAATGGAATATCCTATGCCGTTGGGCATTTTGTCGTTCTCTCGCAGAAGCAACCACACCCTCCCCTGTCCCAATTCCCCAGGATAGCAACGTCGAAATGACTTGGCGCGTCTTTGGCGGCGAAATGTCTGATATTCTCCTCCTTGCCCTTAAGCAACGCTGTCACAATGACGGTTATCCCACCGACAAAGAAACCCTCGCCACCCAATTCCGCCTGCATTTGCATCGCGGTATTGGTTACTTAGCAGGCGATCCAAATATCAAGAAAATTGAAGATTTAATTGAACTGGCGGTTAAAAATTGAAAGGATATTAGTTGACTGTTAACTGTTTACTGTTAACTGACAAATAATATTATGCCTGAAGCGCTAGAAATAGAGCGTCATAGAGCTGCGATCGCTCGCACTGATTTATCTCGCCCCGTGCGATTGGCAATAGAATGGGCAATCTTGAATCAAGATACCACTTTTTTTGATTACGGTTGCGGCTATGGTGGTGATGTCCAGCGAGTAAAAAACTTAGGCTACACCAGTGCAGGCTGGGACCCTTACTACCATCCCGATGTCCCACGCACCAGAGCCGATGTGGTCAACTTGGGCTACGTCCTCAACGTCATTGAAGACTCAGAAGAACGCCGTCAAAGCCTTCGCCAAGCTTGGGAACTCACCGGGAAAGTTTTAATTGTCGCGGCTCAAATTCTGATTAACGCTCCCAGCAAAACTCAACTTGCTTACAATGATGGCATTGTGACGCGCCGCAATACTTTTCAGAAATATTATGAACAAGAAGAACTCAAAACTTATATTGATGAGGTGCTAAATGTTGATGCAGTACCAATCGCGTTAGGCGTCTACTTTGTTTTTCGAGATGAAACTGAAAAAGAAAGTTACAAAGCTATCCGCTTTTTTTCTACCACTTCTACACCGCGAGTCCGCATCCCTGTTAAACGGTTTGAAGACTATCAAGAACAACTGCAACCATTAATGGCTTTTTTTACCAAGCGCGGTAGACTACCCGCCAAAGGCGAATTAGAAAATGAACAAGAATTACTGAGCGAATTTGGTAACTTCCGCCGCGCCTTTGGGGTAGTTTTGCAAGCTACTGATGAGGCTGAATGGGATGCGATCGCTTACCGTCGTTCTCTAGATATCCAAGTTTATCTCGCCCTCACTCACTTTGATCAACGCCCTGCATGGCAGAAACTAGCCCCAGAAATGCGGCACGATATCAAAGCTTTTTTTAGTAGCTATGAAGAAGCTTGTCAAGTAGCTGACCAAAAGCTTTTCAGCTTAGGTAAACCTGGGGTAATTCAAACTGCGTGTGAAAAAAGCAAAATTGGTAAACATACGCGCGGTGCGCTTTACGTCCATGTTTCCGCACTTGCTGCACTTGACCCGATACTCCGAATTTGTGAAGGTTGCGCTAGCCGTACCATTGGGCGTGTCGATGAAGCCACATTAATTAAATATCACACTGATAAGCCGCAAATATCTTATCTGTCTTACCCAGAATTCGACACCGATCCGCATCCGGCACTAAAAGCCAGTATCAGTATTGATTTAAAAACTCTCTTCATAACTCATCGAGATTATGAAACTAGGGCAAATCCGCCGATTTTACACCGTAAGGAAACATTTGTTACCAGCAACTACCCACGCTACGAAGAATTTGCTAAACTCACCCAACAAGAACAGGAATTAGGGCTGCTCAAGGACAAAAGCGACATCGGCACGCGTGAAGGTTGGGAAAAATGCCTCGCTGCCCACGGGGTAGAAATCAGGGCACATCAGGTTTATTCAATTAAGGAAAATTAAGGAATAATCACACTGTTAGAGTATTGCTGATATGTATCTTAAATAAAGTAAATCTTAGCTAGTTTGTGTGCTTATACGAAATTAAACAGTAGTTATGGCAAGATAACTGCAATTCAATTAAACAAAAAGGAATCTTCAAGATTGTGCAAGTAAATAAATCGTTGCTACGAATTTTTAGCAGCCCGAAGATGGGAGCTTTGTTATTTCTTGGCTTTTCATCAGGGTTGCCGTTATATTTAACCAGTCAAACATTACAAGCCTGGTTGACCAAAGAAGGAATCAGTTTGGCAGCGATCGCCGCTTTTAGTTTAGTCAAGCTGCCCTATTCTTTAAAATTTCTCTGGTCGCCTTTATTAGATAGATTTGTACCACCTTTTTTGGGGCGGCGTCGAGGTTGGCTGGTAATTACACAAGTAGCATTACTGTTAAGTATAGCTGCAATGGCTCTACAACACCCATCCCAAGGGTTACAACCTTTAATAATTGCTGCTATTACCGTTGCCTTTTTGAGCGCCAGCCAAGACATTTTAGTTGATGCTTACCGCACTGATGTAGTGGAAGTAGAAGAAAGAGGTGCTGGAGCATCTATTTATTTATTGGGTTATCGCGTTGCCATTCTCGTAACTGGTTACGTTACCCTATTTTTAGCAGATAGAATCCCTTGGCAAGCTGTTTACTTGTTGATGTCGCTGTTGATGCTCATAGGACTGGTAACTTCTATTTTTGCACCAGAACCAGTCCTACGCGATCGCCCGCCTCAGACTTTATCTGCCGCAGTCAAATTACCCTTTATTGAATTTTTTCAGCGTCGTGGCCGGCTACAAGGACTTTTAATCCTGATATTCATTGTAATCTACAAGTTGGGGGATTCTTTACTGAAGAATGTATCGACTCCATTTTTGTTAGATAAAGGCTTACATTTCACTCAAACCGACATCGCATTTCCTGGTGCACTAGGAATTTTCGCCACTATTGTTGGCACTTTGGCAGCAGGAGCAGTAATGACCAAAATTGGTGTTAATCGATCGCTTTGGATATTCGCCATCATGCAAGCTGTCGGCAACTTAGCTTTCTTTGCGTTAGCAGTAGTAGGTAAAAACTTTTATCTAATGTTAGCTGCCGTTAATATAGAACAATTCTGTGCTGGTTTAGAAACAGCAGCTTTTGTAGCATTTTTGATGAGTCTTTGTAACCAAAGCTTTTCAGCTACACAGTACGCCTTACTTTCCAGTTTGCAGGCTTTTAGTAGAGATATTCTCACGGCTCCAGCAGGTACATGGGCACAAACCACCGGCTGGTCTACATTCTTTCTACTGACAGCAATAGCTGCTTTACCAGGATTATTATTATTGCCATTCTTTGCACCTTGGAATCCAAAGCCAGTGGTAGTATTATCCAGACCAGGATTAGAGAATGAAGACGAGGATATATGGGGAATCAAGTAGTTATTGCTGTCGGCACATTCATCCTCTTACTCACTGGTTTATTACTTGGGTATGTTCTCTCGCAGTTAGTTCTGGGATTTCTAGCATTTAATCTCCTAACTTTTTTCGGAACACTCAGCCTAATTTTAATTTTTGGTACGCTTTATTACGTTTTATTTTGGCAATTGCGAAGAGAGCAGTCCCGCCCATCAACTCCATCAACCATTAATCAAGGGATACCAACCCAGGTTGAGGAGGGTTTATCTGATAGCTATCTCAAAAACAGACTAATTGCTAAATTATCTGGCGACACTGCCGCTGCCGAACGGTTAATTGCACAAGCAAAAGAGACTTATCCTGGGATGCCGGAGAATTGGTATTGCGAAAGAGTACTTGATGACTTGGAGAGCGATCGCCAGCGGGAGTAGGGGAGAAATCAATTCAAAATTCAAAATGACGCTCGCAGACTCGCTAACGCTGCGCTAACAAAATTCAAAATTGAAGATTCAATCTCCATGCCCAATGCCCCATTTCCAATTTCCATGCATAGAAAATTGCTAAAATAAATCAAGAATACTTCACAAATCTTCAGCTAGGTTCTCATAAAAGTTCCTAGCTTCTTGCAATTAAAATATGGCTATTTTTCGTCAATACATCGCTCCACTGCTTGTAGTACTAGTGTTTGTTTTTGCCCTAGTTGCAGTCAGCGCTCGGATATTTTTACCGTCCGATATGGCAGCACCCGCACCAACTCAAGAGGTAGAGGTAACTTCTCAACCTACTACAACTGATTTACCTCCAGCAGCACATAACGCAAGCTAGCTAAGTTAATAAACGTATTTAAGTGTCTGAACAACTACTACCTGGATATATTATTCGCTGTGGTTCCCTTTTGGAGCGATCGCTGCTGCTTAAATTCATGCAGCGAACTTATCAGGATTTATTTCCCAATGAAGATTTTTCCCATTTAGAGCAAACAGTTAAGCAATACTTTTCTAGCAATACGCCTCTGTGGTGGGTAGAAGAGGAGGGGGAGCAGGGGAGTAAAGGAGAAATCAATTCAAAATTCAAAATTCAAAATGACGCTCGCGGACTCGCTAACGCTGCGCTAACAAAATTCAAAATTGAAGATTCAATCCCTCTGCCCCCCATCGCTTGTCTCTGGGTAGGCAATGCTATAGATCAAGTACATGGGTACCGTCATGCTCACATCTTTATCCTCTACGTTGTACCAGAACATCGGCGACGGGGTATTGGTACGGCCTTGATGCGATATGTGGAAAATTGGGCTATTCAAAGAGGCGATCGCCAGATTGGACTGCAAGTGTTTCAATCCAACAAACCCGCATTGAATCTTTACAATCAGTTAGGTTATCAAACCCAATCCATCTGGATGGTAAAATTCCTGAGTGCAGAAAAATAAACTTAAGCATAGCGATAGTATACTGTAGCGTCTAAGTTATGGAAATTCTCGTTTGGATAAAACTCAACGAGGAAGAAAGGAAAATGTATAAGAACCCAACTAATATATATAAAGCTTTAACTTATACCAATTTTAAAACAGAATGCGACAGATACATATCTCCAAAACCTTGTCCTGTCTGGATTCTTAATTTTGAATTTTGTTAGCGCAGCGTTAGCGAGTCCGCGAGCGTCATTTTGAATTTTGAATTGGTATTATTAGTGCGGGGGATTATGTGTTAATCCCTTTTCGGGATTGAAATCAAATTATGTATGACGAAGACGATCTAAGCCTACTCGATATTGAGGAGGAGCTAGAAAGCCCCTTAGATAAAATAGAGCCGCTAACTGCCGAATCAGTTGTGGCAAAGCCCGATCCAGAAGTGATGCTAGCCTTGCTGGAAAATCCCCAGCCCCAGCAAAGAATGTTAGCGGCACGTGCTTTTTGTGATATTGAAGATGCACGTGCTACCCCCCATCTGATTCGCCTGTTAACTGATACCTGTCCCCTAGTGCGGGTAAGTGCAGCTTATGGCATCGGACGTAATCCCAGTTCAGAGGCAGTGAGTCCGTTAATTGCTCAACTAAACAGCGATTGGAATGGCTATGTCCGTAAAGGTGTTGTTTGGGCTTTAGGAAACTGTCGCGATCGCCGTTCTTTAGCACCTTTGGCAGACGCTTTAAGAACCGACATTTCCGCAGTGCGTTTGTGGGCTGCTAGCGCCTTAGCACAGATGGCAGAGGTAGGTTATGAAGCAGTTATAGGGGCAATACCACCATTAATCGAAGCCTTAGTCCAAGATCCCGTAGCAGCTGTACGAAGTAACAGTGCTTGGGCAATTGGTCAACTGTGTCGCGAACTCCCTTCAAATGTAGTTTATGCTACAGCAATCGATGCCCTAATTCAAGCCTTTGCCGAAGACCAAGATTTGGGAGTCCGGGAAGACGCCAAAGCCTCACTATTAGGAGTGGGCGATCCTCGTGGCTTGCAACTAATTGAAACCCTAGAACAAGAAGGATGGTTTTGATTAAACATTGGGCATTGGGCATTGGGCATTGGGCATTGGGCATTGGGCATTGGGCATTGGGCATTGGGCATGGGGTATTAATCACTTGAATCCCAACTTCTAACTCCTAACTCAGCCCTTACTGTCCTTCAACTACAGATTATTAGACCAAATTTAAGTCATAAGGGCGCTCAGTATCATCCTCACCCAAATATTCACCATTTTGAATTTCCAGAATAACTAGCGGTATATGTCCAGGATTTTCTACTTTATGTAAGGTTGCTGAGGGGACATAAGTTGATTCGTTTCGATTGAGTAATATTTCCGCATCGCCACAAGTCACCTTTGCCACACCAGAAACTACAACCCAATGTTCATTGCGATGATAATGAATTTGTGGTTTAATGCCGTGTCTGGGCTTGATTTCAACACGACTAATTCTATAGGTTTCTCCCTCTTCGATTACCTCCACCTCACCCCAATATCGTGTACCTGAATGTGCAGACAATTCGTTGATATTTGACTGAGTGTTATTTTCATTCTGAGCCATAACTAATTTTTCAACCAGATGATTATCACTATTTTTAAGTAATTAAGTAATCTAGCGTAAACACAATAAACCTGGGAAAAGAAATGGTAACAGCATCTCTATTAATACAACTGTTCTAACTTGACCCCAAGTAACAAATTCTATCCTTGAATTTCTGAATTTTGAATTTTGAATTGTTCATCCTCCCGTATATTGAATCCGATAAATCCGATTATTGGCTTCTTCTGTTAGTAGTAAACTGCCATCTGGCAACACAAGTAAACCTACAGGTCGTCCCCAAGTGGTTGGTACAGAAGGATTTAGCAAAAATCCTGTGAGAAAGTCTTCGTAGTAGCCGAGCGATCGCCCTTTAGCATCGAAGGGAACAAATACAATTTTATAACCAGTGCCGCGATCGCGATTCCAAGAACCACGAAAAGCAGCAAAAGCACCATTCTGGTATTTTTTTGGAAATGTTTTACCATCATAAAACTGCAAGCCCAATGCTGCTGAGTGCGCCTGGAACAGCACATCAGGCGTTTGAGTCCGGGCTGCTAAATCGGGACGTTTACTTTTGTCATCTGTCTTTTGGCGCGGATCGAGGTTGTTTGGTGTTAGATAAGCATAAGGCCAGCCATAAAATGCCCCCTGTTTAACGCGTGTCAGATAGTCTGGCACCAAATCATCACCAATTCCATCCCGTTCGTTGACAGTGGCGTAAAGTTCTTTAGTGACAGGATGAAAGTCTAAACCAACAGGATTACGCAAGCCGGAAGCAAAAGTTTGTTGTTGGGAACCATCTAAATTCATCACTTGTATCGAAGCCCGTGGTAGAGGTTCTTCATCTACATTGGTTCCCGATCCAACTGAAATATATAATTTATTGCGATCAGGTGAGACAACGACATTGCGCGTCCAATGATTGTTATAACCTTGAGAAGGCAAGTCGGCGATTTTTTCTCCCTTACCTGTAATCTTATTTTGACCTTGAGTATAGGGAAAACGCACCACAGCATCTGTATTCCCTAGAAAAAAAGAATTACCTGCAAAAGCCATCCCAAAGGGTCTATTGAGTCCATTGTCCTTACTAGCAAAGGTTTCTCGAACGTCGGCTACACCATCAGCATTGCTGTCACGCAACAGACGAATGCGATTTTGCCCGGTTTCAGTCACTAAGACATCACCACCGGGGGTTAAAGCTAGCCAACGTGGGGCATCTAAACCTTCAGCAAAGACGTTCACTGTGAAGCCTTGTGGTACACGCAGCACCGGATTTTGGGGAATAGGCACAACTTTGGGCTGCTTGGAGGCGCTTTCTGTTGCGAAAGGTGCTGGTAAATTCTTCAGATTGATTCGGATGGGTGTAGGTGAAATTGCTTCAGTACGGACAATATTTTTTGGCTCTGTAGGATTCTGTGTCAGTTGGGCAGAAGGTACAGATTTTTGAGGTGTAGGATTATCTGAGTTAGCGCGAGTCTGGTTGCAGGCTGCTGCCAGAGTCATTAAAAAAAGTGGCAGCAAGAAACGCGCAGAGAGTTTCATGGTTGTACACACTATACACAATGTTCCTACTTTAAACTTGAGGCTTAATAATTGTCGCCAGTCAAAAGTTTGATTTTTCTTAATTAGTCAACTTATTAACAATTTAAAAATAAAGCACTAGTGACTAAATTCTATTCCCAATGCCCAATGCCCAATATTTACACATACAAGCATTTGTTATTGAACAAAAAACTTTCTTTCAAATTCTACAGCTGATAAGGGACGACTATATAGAAAACCTTGCATATAATTACAGTTATTTTGGCGTAAAAAACCTAGTTCTGCTTCTGTCTCTACACCTTCAGCCACTACATTTAGATTAAGATTATGAGCCATCTGAATTAATGCCTTAGCGATAGCTGACTTTTGCGAATCGTTAGCAACATTATGAATAAAATAACGATCTATTTTTAATGTATTAATTGGTAAGTTTTTCAGATAAATCAAAGAAGAATAACCCGTACCAAAATCATCGATCGCAATTTTTATACCCAAAGATTGCAATTTGCTCATAGTAGCGATCGCACTATTTACATCTTGCATAATCATACTTTCAGTGAGTTCTATTTTTAAATCATCTGGTTCCAAATTATTGATAGATATATAATTGACTACGTTCTGAATAAAATCTGGTTGATTAAATTCAATTACTGACAGATTTACAGCAACAATCAAGGAACGAATTCCGGCATCGCGCCAGCTTTTAATTTGTTCACATACCCTTTTTAATACCCATTTACCAATTGGAACAATTAAACCTGTAGACTCTGCCAACGGAATAAACGCTGTTGGATAAATCATTCCTAATTCTGGACTTTGCCAGCGCAATAAACTTTCAGCACCTACTATTTTTCCAGATGCGATATCGACTATTGGTTGATAATAAATTTCAAATTCTTGAAAATTATGTTGTTGTATAGCTCGGTGTAAGCTAATTTCTAACAACTGCATTTTTGGAGACAAGTTATTAATTCCAGTCTGAGGAGATAAATACCTTTTTAAAGTCGCGTATTTTTCCAACCTGTTCATGATGGCACTTAATAACTCAGATCGAGTGAATGGCTTAGTTATATAGTCATCTGCACCCATATCCATACCTTGACGGAAGTCAGATTTGGCAGATTTGGCAGTGAGAAAGATGAAGGGAATTGTTGCCGTTGATGAATTTTGACGTAATGCTGTTAGCACGCCATAACCATCAATTTCTGGCATCATCATATCACAAAGAATTAAATCAGGAACTTCGGAGATAGCCAAATTTATCCCAATTTTGCCATTAGCCGCAGCAATAGTTTGAAAACCCTCAGCTTCTAGCAAATCTAAAAGATTTTCCCTAACTGATTCTTCATCTTCTATTATTAATATCCTTGGCATAAATTACCTCATTTTTATATTGTATTCTTTAACGGTCAAGTCCAACAACATCTATTATATGAATAACGATGTTTGTAATAAGTATTTTAATTTTGTAGATATCTACACACTTTTTAAAAACTGCCATCTTAATTTATTCTTTAGTATCCTAACACCATTTATAGTGCAATCAAATAATTTAAGAAGATCTAAAATAGATTTTTGTAAAATAAAAATTTGCCAATCTGGAATTTTAAATAGGGGTTGTCTATTTTGATTAAGTAAATTAAGCTTTAAAATGCTATCATCTGAGAAAAATTTAATTGAATTTGAAAACAAGTTAGTCAAAATGTATGTCATAAATTTTTCATCAATGCAGCAGGTTACAAATTTATATTGACTGATGAAAAAAATCAAGCGTCGATAGCCCAGATTCACCTGTATTTGTTCTGGCGATTGTCGGTTATGTTCAACCAAATTGAAGGATGTTGGTTTATACTCTAATTTTTCCACTTCTAATTGACCAATAATCAACACATCATTCAATATTTCAGTCATGATTGTGTGATATTTGGGCGTATTGGTCTGCATGATCTTATTAGACTTACGGTAGAAGTCCAAATCTTCTTCATAAACTTCAATGAAGTGAGTGTATTTACCTGTCGTAGCTTTACGTACTATAACGCGTACTAGTAACCATTGGGACTTGAGTAACTGTCTCTCTGCGAGAAGATGATATTGTACCTCAAAGGAACCAATACTACATTACATCTAGTTTTCTCTGTTTCTTGTGCTAATGCTTGACTGATACTTTCAGGAGTAATATTACCAACAATATTACCTTGGTTATCTACAACTAACGGTAGTTCTAATTGATGCTATTTTATACGTAATAGTACTGAGATTTTTCCAAAAATTCTGACACGTTCAATGCCATGACTAACGTATATATAACTTCAAAAACATTGGCTGTTTTCATAGCTAGTTCTAGAAGCTACAAGCATTACCACATCATGCTTAGTGAAGTACCTTACTACCTGCAAAGATGAAAAAACAAGATATTTTTACTCCATGCTACATTAGTGCGTAAGCGTAGCTAGTTATAGACATAGCATCTAATCTAATAGTGATGTTTTTAACACAACTATTAGCGACAAACAGTCAATTCTTAACTCTAAGCTTTGTAGCCAGATGAACTAAGGTAAGGCTTGCATAGATTTTAAGAATAGTTATCATCAAATAATAGTTATCTAAGTATTTTCCAATATTTTGACGCTAAACAAGTAGTAATATTTTGGATACAAACACTACAAAAAGTGTGTTAAGAATTACAAACTAGCTTATATCCAGCTAATTGTATATTGAAAAGAAACAAGGGGTACAAGAAAGAAAATTCTTTAATAATTAATTTTCCTTTGTCCCCCTGCTTCTCGCCCCTCTACTTCTTTACAAAGGACGCGACTGCACTTGCCGTTCGCCATAACGTAATAGCCTTTCTATAGTTACAAGGCGATTTTCCCAAACTTTGACTTGATAAGAATTCGACTTAATTTCTTGGCTCATCAATACTCGAAATTGAGACTGGAACCGAGTTAGAGAGGCTTTTGCTACAAGTAACTTATTAGCAGAAGGGGAAGCAGCAAGCTGATTTAAAGCACTGCGTAAAACTTCTGCCTGATTGTTAAAATCTGAAATTTTCTCAGCAGACCTCTGGAGTTGGTCATTTTGAAAAACAAATTTCCATTCCCGCTGTAGCGCGGTGTAACGGATAGCAGCAGTTTGAAAAGGCTGGCGTTGAGGAATCGGTTCACTTGTTGTGGATTGACTTCTTCCTTGGGTGCTACTAAAGAGTTTTTGGAGATCGTTACTAAAATTCTCTGCGGCAAATAGTGCATAACCACTAACTGGCAAGTCCCTTACCAACTGGAGTTGATCGAATGCTCCGATTGTTGGCAAAGAAAGTAAGCGAATTCCCGGCACCAACAAGGTAGCTCCTAATTGTTTAGATGCAATCCAGGGTTGGGCCAGTCGTTGAAACCGAGAAGTATCCAGAGCATAAGTCATGGGAACAATTAAATCTACATCCCCCCGCCTTGCCCAAGTTTCCCAATTTTGTTGAATTTTCTGAATCCGCTCTATTTCTGGCAAAGGAAATACTGCAACCGACAAAATCAAATTCGGTTGCTTTTGTCGCAACTGGTGTGATACTTGGGCGACAAAGCTATCAACTTGCTCGGTGCGAAATGTTGTCCATTTTTGCCACAAGTCTGCTTGGCTAGGAGAAATATTCACCGGATCTACACCAGTAAGTTTCTGAAATTGCGCTCTTGCAGCTTTCCCATAGCCGTAAGTTCGACCTGCTGATGGGTCTTGGAAAGGGTAGCGAATGTAGTCTAGCTGTAGACCATCCACGTTATATTTAGTGACGATTTCCTCATACAGCTTGAGCAAGTACTGCCGCACTTCGGGGTTGGCTGGATCGAAGAATGGCTTAGTCTGTCCAACGGGAATCATATTGCCAAGGTTATCGTAGTTTGCCCAATCGGGATGAGCCGCTAGTACTGGCCCTGGATAATTAGGATTAAGGTTGAGAATTTCATTATGACGTTGATTGCCAGCAGCAAAAGTCCAAACCCAAGCGTGTAATTCCATGTCTCGCTCATGGGCTAGTTTCACTGCTTCTTCCAGTGGGTTCCACCCACGAATTAATGGGTTTTGCTCTTTTGCAACTTGGCTCGGATAAATTGTATAGCCAGCGTTAACAGTTTCAAAAAAGACGGTATTAATCCCGGCTTGGGCGAGGCGATCAAAAATCTGGGCTAGTCCCGCCTTACTACCAGCACGAACAATCGTCCCCCGATCCAACCAAATTGCGCGAATTTCTGGTTGAGCTAGCTTCCGATCAATAGGAAACTGCTGCCACAAAGTCGTTTTAGCGACCAGCCACTGCTGACGAGCCAAAGCATAGTTTTTTTGAGCAATCAATTGGGGTAAATTTTTGGCAATTAGCCTTGCTTGTGCTAAAGCTTGGTCTTTACTTATGGCTAGCGCCCCCAGTTTGGTTGAGGCCAATTGCGTTGGCTGTTCTTTGACAGCCTGGGGGGTGTTCAAATCCCTAGAAAACTGCTTCTTCTCAGATATTGTTTCACCAACATTAGCCGCATCGGCTAATACCGCTAATTGAGCGCTTTCCACTCGACCAATCAGATTTTCTAGCTCTTGCTGGAGAGCGATCGCTTGGTTGTGATCAATCGGCTCATTGGAGTTGGGTGCAACATCCAAACGCACTGCTTGTTCTAACTGGTCAATAGCCTCCTGAGAACTTGGGGGTTTGACCATAGGTAACGCTCTAGGTATGGGAGCAGTGGCAGTTTTAGGAGGAGTGAATGAGGGGGATAAGGCAGATGAACTACCACCTTGCCCTCTCGGCGCAGCCGCCACCGTTGTAGAGCAGCTTTGGGAACCTCCTACTATTTTTTTTGTCCGATTTGATGGCGCTAGTGCTGTTAAATAGTGATTGATAGTAGTTTTTAACCAGGCATTATCCAACTCGGCTGCTGATGCTGTATCTGTTCCCCAGCGCCAGCCCAAAAAAGTTGAACGCTCAGTTGTCACTACTGCGGCCGGATTATCTTTGGAATTCCAAACAGCAGGAGATTCAGTGCCCATATCGTTAGGAATCACAACACCCCCGCGCACTTTACCAAAGAGTCCAGTTTGATTTGTCCATTCTGGGATCTTAGTTTTTGCAGCTTGAATCTGTTCTGTGTCACTAAGGCTGAATCCCCAATAACCTCCCAAGAGCGATCGCAATAACTGCCGTACTCCTGGAGATGACAGACTACCTACAGGCCCACTAGCAATCAAACGCCCTCCCCTACTCATCCAATCTTCTAGAGCGATCGCTTGAGTTGGTGTTAATGTCTCGACGTTTGGTAAAAATAATACGCGGCGATCGCCCCAATCTCCCCCACTCTTGACATCATTTAGGGAAATTACACAATATTTCATCCCTATTGTTTGTAAGCGATCGCTTATCCCTCTCCATTGATTTGCATTTTCTTGGCCATACACTACACTCAATACGGGTTCTTCAGTCGCCGCCGTTACTGGCAAAATACTCAAAAAACTTAAAACTACAATTTCACAACTTAAAATAAATAATCTTCTAGCTTTTTTAATTTTTAAACTTATATATTTTTGGTTTTCCTGATACTTCACCAGTGGCTCCTCACTTCATTATTAATTAATTTAGTTATTAGTCAAAATTCATTAGTACACAATATAGGACTCTAGCTTGATTCCTAGTAAGTTTACTGAGATTCTCACCCTGATTAAGGAAAGCTAATGTTTGGCTTTTCAAAAATCAAATAGAATTCCTATAAGCTTTTCGTAGAAGTACTTAGTGAATGACCTTTATTAATCTAGCCTATCAAAACCAGTAAAAAATGCCAAGATGGATACTCAACTTTCCAGGCGATTCTATAGAAATTGTTAGCTATTACATTGTGAATTTAATTCCGTTAGTAAATAGGTTTTTAAAATTTTGCGTTTACTAATTTCTATAGGCTTTTGCGTAATTGCAGAGAATTTTCGCTGAAACCTAAAATAAAAAATGCCACATTTGTTTTAATTATCTGTTTTTCAGGGTTTTTGTGAATTCCAAAAGTAATACTTGTGCATCTTAAAGCCCTCACCTAAATCAAAGAAAAGAAACAGGAGATCATCAGGCAAAAATTGGATATCAGCAAGGATATAAACCAAAATTACTGATTTAGAAGAGTTTCAACAATTCGCTCAGGTAAATGGCAGCAAAACCCAAGTATAAATGGCATCAAAAAAACTTTTACCTCAACTCAAATCAAGACAAATCGTTATTTTAGATAATGCCACTTTCCATAAATATGATAAAATTTAGAAATTAATTGAATCAGTTGGCTGTGAAATTCAGTATTTGCTGCTTTACTCTCCTTACTTTAACGATATTGAGCATTATTGGTTTCTCATAAAAAATCTTGTTAGAAAATCAGAAGGTACTGTACTATCGAAGATTTTCGGGAGAGAGTTGATACAGCTATTTGTTTAACGTCCTAACTTATGCTTCGACTTCTATATATCTATAATTTTTTCTACAAAAAAATAAAAAGCTTTACAAAAACTTTGCAAAGAAAACTAGTATATTACATAAATGGTTCTCTCGTTTTTAGGTAAAATATCTCCAGGCTAATTATCACAAAAAGCGCCATTTTAGTAAATATTAAAAACTGGGTTTAGCATCTTTTATACTAGTGATTATTACCAAAAAAACTTACCCTTTCTGAGTCAACCCACTTTCAGACAAGGGCAATTATTAAGGAATTAACAAATATGATTATTACGTTGATTGTAGCTTGGATAGTTTTCATAATATTATGGAAATTGCTGAAAGCAACCGTGAGCACTGCATTAACTCTTGCGGCAATCCTTATTTTATTAAATATTAGTTTTGGCATTACTCCACAAGATATTTGGCATTACGTAACGCAGTTTGCTCAAAGTCTGTCGCAGATCAAAAGTGGCAAGTAACAATATATACTTCATTTTTGCTAAGAAAAGCGAAGCTTGAAGAATTCAGAAACCTAAATTCAGGAGTCAGAAAAAGAAACTAAGGGATTCAGCGGAAAGTCGGACTCCAATTCTGAATTCTGATTCTTGGCTACTGAATTCTTTTGTGATAAATATGAAATGACAAAATTTTTAACTTTGACATAACTGGCGTCAAGGTTTATATGGTGTTTAAAACCTTTATTATTCAATTATTATTTAATACTGAAATTTTTAGCCAATGCATCCTTAACACTTGCCGGTAACTGACGCATAATCTTCCCTCTTTCGCGATCTAAAGCGACTAAAGTCACCTTGGCAGTGACGTACAATTGTTGTCCATCAGTTGAGACAATGACATAATCCCAATTGATGCGAACACCAGTTACTTCAGCCATGCGCGTTTTTACCACCACTGCCATACCCAATTGAATTGAACGGTGATAGCGCACTGACAGTTCTACAACTAGTAAATCGCAGCCTATAGCGACTAAATCAGTAAATTCAATCCCTATAGATCGCAAGCATTCAATCCGCGCTTCTTCCATCCAAGCTATATAGGAACCGTGCCAGACAAGACCGGCATAGTCAGTATGGTGGGGTTGCACTCTAACAGGATATTCAAACCAATTCCCAAACTCGTGACTGGATGGATTTTCAAGAGCGCTGGTTGGTGGTAGTTTTGGTTGACTGGTTTTTTTTTCTGACATCTTCAAATTTCTCAGTACCTATAAATTTTCCAAATTATTGAATAGCATAAAAATTAATTGCGTTGCTGGACTTATTGATTTAATATTTACCTTCCGAGCATAGAGAGTGTTTTGTTATGCAGCTTAATCTCCAGCATGTGAGTGTTGTTACTTTATCTCTACTTAGCTTACTAGGTTTTGGGATGGTGTATCCAGACAATAACCAGGTAAACACGAATGCAAGGTTGAGGCACGAATCTGGAGAAAAAGCTCAAGCTTTACCCAAAAATAATCAACTCTCAGAAATTGCAAGGCTTAACAAAGAAGCGATCGAAGAATCTCGGCAAGGTCAATCGAAAGAAGGGTTGCAGAAATTACAGCAAGCATTAGCTATCAGTAGAGACCTTGGAGAGCGCTCTTGGGAAGCGGTAACATTCAATAATATTGGCAGAATCTACCAAACTCAAAAAAAGTATTCTGAAGCACTTCAATCCTATCAGCAAGCCTTATTGATTAACAAAGAACTTGGAGATTTGGTTCGACTTGGCAAAACCTACAGTAACATAGGTTACTTATTCGATATCCAAAACAAGCCAGAGTTAGCAATTTTTTTCTACAAGCATTGTTTGATTAATCGTGAGAAAGCTCGCTTGAATCCATCAGCACTGAGTGCGACACAACCAGATGCTTACAACATAACTGTTAGCCAGACATATCGCATTTTGGGTGAACGATTGCTGAAACAGGAACGTGTTGTTGAAGCACAAAGAACAATAGATTTACTCAAAGTTGAAGAACTAGAAGAATATCTCCAGACTGTGCCAGGTAATCAACGTACTGTCAAAGGTATTAATATAGCGGCACCAGAAAAACCAATTAAACAAAAGCTGGATCAAAGTGTGGATAATGCTGTTGTGCTAGGTAAAGAACTGACAACACTACGTAAAATTTCCCCTCAACAGCGATCGCTCCAACAGAAACAACGCATTGAGCAATTAGTCTTAAATCAACAGCAACTTCTAGATGGATTTAACGAATTTATCAATAGTCCTTCAGTGAAAGCACAGGTAGAGCAAATTAGCCGTACAGCGAGGCGGCAAAATTTGGATTTGGAAAGTCTCAACGAACTTCGAGATAACTTGGCGCGATTGCCGCAAAAATCGGCACTACTCTACCCACTGATTTTAAAAGATAGTTTAGAATTGGTCTTGGTAACTCCTGAATCTCCACCAATTCATCGCACCGTTGCTGTAAAACGCGAAAACCTTTATCAAACAATTGATGCTTTCCACCAAGCTTTAATCAATCCCAGTCGAAACATCAAAACACCTGCACGCCAATTATATGACTGGCTAATTAAACCGATGGAGAAAGACTTGAAGCTATCAGGTACGCAAACTTTGATTTACGCTCCAGACGATCGGTTACGCTATATTCCTTTAACTGCTTTATATGACGGCAAACAATGGCTAGTGCAGCGCTTCAATGTGAATCACATTACATCCGCCAGTTTGACTAACTTAAACACCCCAAAACAATCGACTTTGCGGGTTTTAGCTGGTGCTTTTACTAAAGGTAATTATCAAATCAAAGTTGGTAATCGACAGGTTGCTTTCACTGGCTTACCCTTTGCAACGCGGGAAGTGGAAAGTCTAGCAGCTGCGGTTCCTGAAACTACGAAGCTTTTAGACGATGCCTTTACCCCTAAAGTCGCTGTACCCCAAATGGATGATTATACAATTGTCCATTTAGCGACTCATGCAGCCTTTGTAGTGGGTAAACCAGAAGATTCATTTATTTTATTTGGGAATGGCGATCGCATTAATTTTAGAAATGTCGCCACTTGGTCACTCCCGAATGTAGATTTGGTAGTGTTGAGCGCTTGTGAAACCGGCTTGGGAGGCAAGTTAGGTAACGGTGAGGAAATTTTGGGCTTCGGCTATCAGATGCAACAAACCGGCGCAAGAGCTGCGATCGCCTCTTTGTGGTCTGTAGATGATGGTGGTACACAAGCACTTATGAGTGCTTTTTATAGTATACTCTCTACTGAAAAGCTGACTAAAACTGAAGCTTTACGCCAAGCTCAAATCTCATTAATTACAGGAAACTGGAAGGAAATAAGTCATAATGTACCCGTAGCAGCAGTTAATGACTTTAGTCACCCGTACTATTGGGCACCCTTTATTTTAATTGGCAATGGACTTTAGGTGTATCGCATCTGACATGATACAGCAGATTTTAAGTCGGTGAGGTACACAACGATTCGTCTGTTAGCCAGGTATAAAGCAATACTGTTTAGTTAAGAATTTATCTGTTAAGGCAGGCTGTTCTTGAGCAGGGGAGGCAGTGGGAGAGAAAAAAGCTTAAGTAAACGGTATTGAGGTATAAAGCGTGTTTTACTCCTGAATTATGAATTTTACTTTAATTACTACTATTTATCAGATTCACTATCTGACCCTAATAACGTCCTTCTACATTGCCTTAACGAAAACTGCGTTAGCAAAGCTTAACGTACCCCTAAGGGGAAGTAAGCTACGCGCAGCATCTCGTAGAGAAGTTTTCGCGTTTTGATGAAGTTGTGGGAAAAGAGGAGCGTTCAACTACCAAACCTCTGATTTTAGTGTGTATTAATACCTTCCAGCTAAAGACTGGAAATCCGGCTCATGAGGTTTTGGTAAATATAAAAAGGTATACGATGGGCCAGCCATAGCCAATCACTTAATGGTAATGGAGAAGTAGGTAAGAGCGATCGCTAACTAAGCCACTATTACCGATTAACAGTTACCGATAATCAATTTCTAATTTGCCATCGACCTCTGAAACCTTAATACTTCTTGGCAAGAGCTTTAGAGCTTGTATCACTTTGCATAGATTGCTTGACAAGATCGGCCAGTTCGTCTAATTGGCTAATTGCCTCCGCACCCTCTAGCTTCATTAATTCGCGGTCATCCCGCATTTCTGTCCAAGTAATGCCGTAATCGGACACTAAAAATCGAATCAGATGGTTATCACCCAAGCTAACCATAAACGATGCACTATTCATTTGGTCGCCACAGGTATAGCAGGATGCAGGATACCCACGCCGCTCTAATACAATCGCCAAGGCTTGCAGGTTCATTACTAAGTCTTGGACGAATTGTCGATGTTGATGTGCTAGTCTCAGAAACACTTTTGTCCTCCAGACACCACAGTAATTTGAGTTTCTTTTATATTTTCTTTAGATTTTCTCACCCATTGGTATTGTAAACTATTCATTACAATTACCAGACAAATGATATTGAGTCGTTAATTGACTACCTTGTTTAGGGTAGTGGATCGAGATTTTGAGGGCCGTATCAAACTATTCAGTTTGCAAATTCAAAATTTCGGACAGAATTGCTAAATTTAACTATATCTTTATACACTGCTGTCAGGGTAGATTCTTAGAGTAAGCGATCCGCTTTAAGAGTAACTTAAATCTAGCACTAGTCAACTGCAAAAAAGCTACATATTTGGTTTTTATTGGCTATGTGCAGTCAAATACACTGTTATTAAATGCTATAATGTAGTTTTGCATCGTTATAGTGTCTCTTGCTTAGATGTTTAATCTGTTTTCTTTCTAACGTAGATTTTGGTATAGACAAATAATTAGTTATACCAAATTCGTTCCTCCTATATATATAAAGTTAAGCAGATGACAGTGCAAATTATAGGTTAAGTAGTTGCGAGAGAATAAATGCAATATTTTATACCAAACCAATGTAATTAGTAGACAAGTGTGAGTGTAGAATCCACAATGGGAAAGCTTAACACTGACAATACCTAAACTCAGCAGAGCAATGTTGCCATTTAGGCAATATTTTCAGGTATTTTTAGATTATTTTCAAAAAGTTGTACGAACCAAAGCACTGTAATTTAGAAGTATAATTTTAGTTTGGTTGTGCCAAATTTAATGCATATATAATATATTTCGATTATCTATCCAAAGTGAGTAATTATTTTTTATTAATAACTCAGTTAACTAATTCGTAATTTGTCATAATGCTTTCAACAAGAGGCTGCGCCTAGCTTGCTTTCCCATAGGGGAAGCAAAATCGCCACCATTGCACTAACGTAATTCGTAATTATTGGCGAGATATTTGCGCTTCATTATCTTTTTTAGTGGTCTTGAATTAGTTGGAGTCTAGATATCCAACTAATTCAATTATGAATTAAAAATTAATAGACTACTTGCCACCAACCGAAAGCTGGGCCGATAAAGCGGATTGTTGCCCATGCTACAACCATAAGACCAATGCCTATCCAAGCACCACGAGTAGTCCAAGTGACAAATTGTTCGCCTTGAGTTTTTGTGATCGGAACCCAAGACAAGATCCGAGTCTCTTGACCGTATGTTTTCCCTAGTGTGGTTTTACGACGTTTTGCTTCACCCATAATCAGCAACTCAAATTCTACTTAGGTTCTAAATTTATTTTGCCAGTAATCATGCCTACATAGAGGCGATAAATCGCATAACTTCCATAAGCTGATAATAGTGCTTGCTTCTTTGCGATCGCACTTTGGTTGACAAAATTTAAATTGGGCATTGGGCACTGGTAATTGAATTTTAAGCAGAATTTTCCTCATCGGTATTGGAAAACAGGCTGGGATCGAGATAGTTAATGCGTGCTAGAGGACTTAAAGCTGCGAGAATTTGAGCGCCATAGCTGCGGTTAACTACACGACTATCAAGCAAAGCCACAATCCCTTGACTTTCTCGTACTGGAGCGATCGCCCGTTGTAATTCATTTAAAGCTGTTGGCAACAAGTATAAACGGAACCAATCTTGATGCGATCGCTTATAAAGAGCTACCCTACCAGCTACCAAGGGATTTTCCAAAGATGGTAAGGGCAAAGTAGCAATAATTAACAGATGGGGTGCTGGCAAGACTCGTTGATGTTCTCGCCAAAATTCCCAACCGCTAATCAAAATACCATTTTCATCTAAACAAGTTTTTTCTACTTGCACCCGCGAACCAAACTCTGAGGCCAGAATTGTTGCCACTTGAGACTTGAGTGGTACATCCCCCACCAAGACAACTGTCAATCCTGGTGCTGTCGCACTTAGACAAACCAGTGTGCGGACTTTATGAATAAATGCCGCTTGAAATTCTGGCGTGTTGGGTAGAGGCAACTTATAAGGTACATACAGTTGAATTGCTTCTCCTTGACTCTCCGAGGAGAACTTCAGGCAAGTTAAATCGTCTAAACCCAGGCGCTGGCAAAAAAGGGGAGCCTCAGTTTCTGGTTCGATAGCACTACCAATTAAAACTACTGGTTGTCGCTGCCAAATAGGCGAGAGTATTTCCCCTAATTCCATTGGGGCGTAGTGCAAAGAAAATAAACCTTGTCGATGGGCAATAGTTGCCCAGAAGAGAGCAGGGGGAGCAGGGGAGGCAGGGGGGGAAAGATTTTCATCAAGGGTTTGAAATTGTTGCCAGAATTTTTTCCAATTATCTGGGAGGTTGCCTCGATCTAAAGCCAAACACAGACGACTCAAAATTTCTATTTCTGGCTGGGAAATTAGATAACACTGATATGGATTAGCAGGATGCTGAAAAAGTTCGTGTGTTAGTTGTATCCGTGCTTCGCGAATTGCCTCAGCTTGGTTTGGACAAGCCAGCATCAGTTGATCCCAATCATCGGGTTGAATATCTTGGGTAAGTTGATCACGCACCCAATCTTCAAGATCGTCTACCCCATCAATAATTGTGGGAATGCCTTGGGGAAAGCGTGAGCTACCAGCCAATTGTCCTCTTAACCAAGCTTCTGGGGAAGTTAACAGTAGCCCTTGGAACTGGGCATCAGGCCAACCGTCACCTGTTCTAATCGATTTATTGGCTGGTAGCCACTGCTGTAGACGGGGAATTTCCACCCGCAGCAGAAGTTGCTGAACTGCTTCTTGAGCAACAATAATTACAGGGCCGTGCCACATCAGGGCTGATGCTACGAAACTAGTACGATACCGCCCTTGATAGCCACAAACCGCCCCTACTTGAATTAGGGCACTACGTCCCAGGCGCAAGGCGCGTGCTACCAACCTTGCCATCGTCAAATGATGGGGCCAGGAAGGGAACCCCGCTTGCGATCGCAAAAAGTTATGTAGTGACAAATGAACTTCTGCCTCAATCACACGCTTTCAATTCCATACAAACTGACTTTTACGAACAAAGCCCCATTTCTATTATCTTGTTGTCATTTGTCATTTGTCCTCTCTTACAAAGTTGAGGCAGTCCGTTGGCGGGGTTCCCCCGCTTAAAGGAACTGCCGTCTGATGCCTTCGGCGGGCTGCGCGAGAGCGTGGAAACCTCCGCTCAACGCCAGTGACGCTCCTGCGTCGCTACCGCTACGCTAACGCCCAAGTCGGGAAACCCTTTCCCTTGCGACTGGCTCGACTTTGCGCTTTGCCTTTGCAATTGATCCAGAACTAATGACCAATACAACTTTTGGAGAGGCTGCGCCAACAACTACGCTCAGTACAAGTGACTAATGACTAATGACCAGTGACCAATGACCAATTACCCAATACCCTAAATTATGCCAACTTACACAGGAATTTCTAGCGAAGCCTTCAGGCATCCACTAGATCGTCAAGCCGAGCAAGCTTTACGAAATTTGCCAGGATTTGATTTAATCGCTCGTAAATTTGTGGAATTTATCTACGAACGCCCTCAATTAGTCTATCTAATGGGTAACACCATTCAAGTCGGGCCGCGTCAATATTCCACTATTTATCAGATGTTTCGGGAATGCGTCCGAGATTTGGACATTTACCCAGAACCAACACTGTTTGTCTCGCAAAATCCCCAAGCAAATAGCTATGCGCTGGGGCAAGAGAATCCTTACATAGTCATAAATACAGGGATACTAGACTTACTAGATGACGCCGAGATTAGGACGGTACTAGCCCATGAACTAGGGCATATTAAATGTGGTCATACTATTTTAATTCAAATGGCGATGTGGGCGATGAGTGCTGCTTCTGCCTTGGGAGAATTGACCTTTGGCATCGGTAATATTGTCACACAAGGCTTGATTTACGCCTTTTTTGAGTGGCGGCGCAAAGCGGAGTTATCGTCAGATCGCGCTGCACTACTAGTGATGGATGATTTGAATCCTGTGATGTCAACGATGATGAAACTCTCTGGCGGTAGTAATAAATATGCCAATGAATGTAGTTTACAAGAGTTTATCAAGCAGTCAGAAAATTATCAGGCATTGGATGAGGATGGACTAAATCAGATATATAAATTCTTGATATACAATGGCGCTCAGGGTATGATGTTGAGTCATCCTTTCCCTGTTGAACGCTTACATTACTTACGATCGTGGGCAGTATCCGAAGAATATCAGCAAATTCGCCGAGGAAATTATCAGCGATCGCCTGCTTCCGGATCGGTAAATGTTGCAGCAGAATCTTCCGAAAATGAAACAGAAGTTTTACGCCGTCAAATTGAAGAATTACAACGAGAAATCGACAGAATGAAAAGGTCTGAGTAGTTTTAAATGAAGTTGTATATAGTGCGCTAGATTTGCCTAATGCACTATATATATTTGGTTGTAAGGAATTACAGCAACCAAATTTTACCAGGGCTTACACACTACCTAGAGAAGAACCAGATAATTACTCCAGTTGCCAATACACAAATAATTCCCGCCAAGCCAGCTAGAGGTTTTTTATTCTTACCTGTAAACCAGTCAGAGACTTTACCTGTATAAGTAATTAGTTCTGCTGTATCTATGGTAGCGATCGCCCATACCCATCCCGCGTGCAATCCCCAAGCTAAACCTAAATTACCACTTGCAGCAAAGCGTGCTAATACCAGCACCATTGCCATCAGCCATAATCCAGGAAGTTGGGGTGCAGTTTCGCGTTGCTCCCAAACCAAGTGTAACAAGGCAAAAATCAAGCTAGAAATTGCTGCTGCCACCCAAACTGGGTAATCCTGTGCTAATTCTGTAAACAAGAAACCGCGAAAAACTAACTCTTCTATCCCACTGACTAACAACGCTATCAAGAAAATCGGTAGCAATATGGGTAATACTAATTTGAAATTCGACTTCTCAAAAGAACACCAACCCAATCCGAATTGCCCACTAAATATAATGGCTAGACTCAGCACTCCCAAACTAAAACCTAGTGCTAAAGAACTAAGAGTTGAAAGATTGGCAACAAAGCCGTAATCTGAAAAAGATTTATTAGTCAACCAAACAACTCCCCAGAGAATCAGAGGAGCTAATAGGTAAAGTGACACCAATAAAGGCATTTTTTGCTCTGGCTGTAAAGATTTAGAGGGTTGCCAATTAAGCAATATTGCTGATACTGTTGCTACTGGCAACCAGCAAACTATCCAGCAAACAAAAAATGCCGTCACTATAACTAGTGCCGATGCATTTTCTATAAACGCCAGTAAGACGTTGACCGAAGACTCAAAGAAAGTTATCAAAATAAACAAAAAAACACGATAGACTTCTTGCATTATAGATTTCTTGCTGATTAATCAAGACTCTACTAAATTTGGTGAATTTTGCAAGGGGTCTAATCGTATTTTTTACTTGGCTACCAATTTGCTGTTGGAGTAAGGACAAGTTATCATCACCTGAAACTTATCCCTACCATCAGCAAATTTACTCTTCGTCTTCCAAATCTTCGTCTGATTCGTCAGAATCTATATCTTGTGAGGTTAGTTTTTTATCGCTTTCACCTAATTGGATCAGGTGAATATGTTTGTATCCCAGCCTAATTTCAAACTCATCTCCAGCCTTCAAGCCCATTGCTTTGGTATATGTAGCACCAATTACAATCTGACCATTTTGATGGACACTAACTCGATATGTCGGTTCGCGACCACGACCATCTTTAGGTGCTTCTGGACTTAGAGGAATTCCCCTAGCAGATAGCAAAGCGTCATAAAAATCGGTGAGATTGACACGAACTTGGTTATTCTTAGTAACAGTGTAATAGCCGCACTGTTTAGCTCTTTCTCGGCGTGGTAATGTGGAAAGTTCTTTTACTTTAGCAAGTAGTGCTTTTCCAGTTAATGGCGCAGTTGCAGTTTCAGTCATTATGCTCAAATTTTCCTTACTCTCTCCAAACTGATAAACAATGTAGTCTCATGCCAGCATTTAATTTTTTAGCATTTGCATAGAGCTACTGAAGACCCTGGCGTAACAGGTGAATTCCTGCTGATAGGAGGCAAAAGTACTTCCATACATGGTTGTCCACAACCAACTAGAGGCCATAGTTGCCACAGACATTAATTTTGGCGATGTTACGGCACTTTTAACCATTATTCGCCATCAGAAAAAAAACTATTTTTTCCTTTGGCGCTACTGTAGCGGTGTAACTTTCAGCCACCTTTACAAATGGGCTTAGGTTCTACTGCAAATAAGTCGTAGACCCAAAGAATTGCAGGTTTTTCACTTTCAGTGCTTGCCTTTCTTGCCAATGAGCAAGTAGAATTTTCTCCACTTGTCCTCTCAAGCTTAGGACAGCATAGTATTTCAATAGAGTCCTACAGGTATACACCCTTTTGTCCTACCAGTAGAGACACGAATTTTCTTGTCTCTACATTACGAATCAACAAAGCAGTATTAACCGCGCTGATACGGCTATTGATTCTGGTTTTGTTACTTCGCAATTTTATATTAAATACTAGCATGGACTAATAATAGCAAAATAGTTGTTTAATTTTGAATTAAATTTGCTAGTAAATTTTTATTTAAATTCCTGGACTTAAAGAAGAAAAAAGCAGTGACGATTTTCTTAACCCTTTATTGCAAGCGCGAGCATTGCTATCTGGCTTTTATAAAAGTTTATATAATTGAGACGAGCAGTTTTGACCAATGAGTTCAATCCCATATTTACTTGATTGAGAGCAAGCCAAAAAGCGAAAAGTCTCGCACCTGCGGGTTTCGCGGTGCTCTAACTTTTCTTTAAAAGTGGTGAGGATTTTTCCTTGGTTTATTATCTTTAGGTCAAAAGCGGTCAGAAGATTTTGCACGTCTGTCTACGGGAAGAACAAATCTTTTAACATCTGTCTAGTGCTTGATTGCCACTACTATATATTAAACATGGGCTTTTACACTTCTATATAATCAAAAATTCCGCCTTTACTACCACTTGACGGAATTTTACTGTCAGGACTGCTTAACTCAAGTTGACATCAAGACGTGTTGCTAACCTCACATGCATTTCATTTGGATATGATCGCTAGGTCAAAGATCAACTTAAGTTACTTTTTAAGCAAACTCTCTTTCCCTTACATTCCCAAACAGGTAAATTCAATGCAAAGCTGCGATTACATTTTTGGCGTTTTAACTCAAAATTTGACAAAAATCTTGCCTACAACGCTACTACAAGTAAAATTTTAATGCTTATCCTTAAACTAGAAGTCAGTCGCCCTTTAATCGTCAGCCTTTTAACACTAGAGTTTGAATTAGGGGCGAAAAAATATAACTCACTTTTCGTAACTACCTGCTTTAACTCATAATTGTTGAGGCTGGTGAAGTAATTTTAAAATTTTGGTTAGTGGTTATGGAAGTTATTTTTAAGGTCATTCGACAGCAACAAAATTCCTCCCCTGTTGTGCAAACCTACCTCGTGGAGGCCGAACCAGGTAATACAATCTTGGATTGCCTCAATCGTATTAAGTGGGAGCAAGATGGAACTTTAGCGTTTCGCAAAAATTGCCGCAATACTATTTGTGGTAGTTGTGCTATGCGAATTAATGGGCGTTCGGTTTTAGCTTGTAAAGAAAATGTTGGGAGCGAACTCGCCAGATTACAACAAATACCATCATCCCAAAGTAAAGTAAATGCTATTGGTGAAATTACGATCGCCCCTCTTGGCAATATGCCTGTGATTAAAGATTTGGTCGTAGATATGAGCAGCTTTTGGAATAATCTAGAGGCAGTTGCTCCTTATGTAAGTACGGCAGCACGACAAGTACCAGAAAGAGAGTTTTTGCAAACACCACAAGAGCGATCGCGCCTCGATCAAACTGGTAACTGTATTATGTGCGGAGCTTGTTACTCTGAATGCAACGCTCGTGAAGTTAATCCAGACTTTGTAGGCCCCCATGCCCTTGCCAAAGCTTACCGAATGGTAGCAGACTCCCGCGATAGCGATACCGAAAATCGCTTAGAAAGTTACAACGAAGGTACTAAAGGTGTATGGGGTTGCACTCGTTGTTTGTACTGTGATTCTGTTTGTCCAATGGAAGTTGCACCATTAGAACAAATCACCAAAGTTAAACAAGAAATTCTCACCCAGAAACAAGCCAGTGATAGTCGCTCAATTCGTCACCGAAAAGTATTGGTGGATTTAGTTAAAGAAGGTGGTTGGATTGATGAACGCCAATTTGGTTTACAAGTAGTTGGTAACTACTTTCGAGATTTAAAAGGATTACTCAGTCTTGCACCCCTCGGTTTACGGATGATCCTGCGCGGTAAGTTTCCCCTATCATTTGAAGCTTCTGAAGGAACGAAACAAGTGCGATCGCTCATTGAATCTGTTCAACAAGTAGAAAGGAGTAGAGAATAGGGCATTGGGCATTGGGCATAAAGAAGAGACAAGGTAGACAAGGAAGACGGGGGAGACTTGGGAGAGACTTGTTCAATAATTCCCTCTTGTCCCCCTTGTCCCCCTTGTCTGTTGTCTCCCCTGCTCCTCTGCTCCCTGCTTTGTCCCCAATCCCCATTCTTCAACGCGGTTCTTGAGGTATATTCAACGGTTGTCCAAAACGGTCATATACTAAAACATCCCACTGACCATTGTTACTAGACTCAAAAGCAATCCTGCTACCATCAGCGCTAATTGTAGGGTTGCGGACTTCCGCTTGCAGGTTATTGGTCAAATTCCGTGATTGGCGTGTTTCTCTGTCGTAAAGAAAAATAGCCGATCGCCCCTGACGGCTAGCTGCAAATACAATATAACGACCATCTTGTGAAACGCTAGGATGATTTGCGATCGCATCAAAGGAATTTAAACCTGGCAAATCAACCAAATCACGAGTTACCATATCAAACATATAAACATCTTGACTACCACGTCTATCAGTAATAAAAACGATGTATCTCCCAGAAATTTCGGGGTTTAATTCCGACGCGAAACTATTGAGACTCCGACCCCCCGGATCAAATGGATAATTCAAAATACGAGGGTAGCCAAAACACCCAGTCAATAAACTTAAACAGAAAAATATAGGTATAAAAAAAACACGTTTCATATAATTAGTCATTAGTCATTAGTCAATAGTCTCACAACTCCTAACTCCTAACTCCTAACTCCTCACCTTCTCCCCTACGGAGGTGAACCTACAGTTGCACCATTGGGAATATCTAACTCAATATTTGGTCCTCGGTCTAGAACTTCAATATCCCACTGACCACGAGTGGCGGTTTCAAAGACAACATAACGTCCATCTGGACTAATATTTGGTTTTCTAACCCAGCCGCGATAAATTGGTGTGACAATTTGCGACTGTTGCGTAGCGCGATCGTAAAGCGCTACCACTGGTCTACCTTGGTCACTAGTAAGATATGAAATATAACGCCCGGTATAGCTCAAACTAGGACTTTCGGCAATTGTCTCTTGTCGATTTATGCCTGGTGTGCCAATAAACACTTGCCTTTCCAAATCGTACACTAGTAGCTGCTGATTACCATTCCGATTAGATACAAACGCTAAAAAGCGCCCATTTCCACTTAAAGCAGGTTGCTCCTCGGTGTAGCGACTGTTAAGAGAAGTAGGCCCTATGGGAATATTGTTAGAACTACAAGATACAAGCAAACTTGTTAAACCAAATACCAGGCTCCAATGAATTGGTCTTTGGAGCCAAAATGTAGGCGTAAATTTTTCCACCTCAACTGTTTTCCGTCGCCTCTGAACCTAATTGCACGCCAACTGTTTTAAACATCATCAAAATCGGTCGAATTATCTAGCTCCTCCTTTGGCTTTTCAATCGGATTGTATGGCACATAATCAGTTGGGATCGCCTCATCATCTTCGCGCGGTCTTCGAGGAGTTGAGTCAGCGGGTGGACGACGCCTTCTTGGTCTGGGAGCAACATCATCTTCACGACTTTCTGGACGCTGGGACCCGTTATTACTGCGGCGAGAAGGCTTTCTGATTTCTCCACCTGAATTTTCCCAATCATCAACTTGCCTAGATGAAGAACCCCAATTCTCTTCTTCAAAGCTTTCAGAAGGGCGATTCACAGCACGCCCAGAAGTCCGCCGACGCGTTCTATCAGATGGAGCCTGTCTTTCACTACTGCTGCTGTTGCGGCGTTCTGTACGACGGGGAGGTTGTTCTTGATAGTAGTCATCACGAGTTGAAATCTCATCCCTGCTACCGCGAATCCGAGCACGCACTGGGCGTTCTTCCTCCTCTTCATAAGGCAATGGATCTAAGTCTGCCTCCATCTCAGCCTGATATCTGCTGCGATTATTGTACGAATAGCGATCGCTAACCGATCGATCTTCGTCCACAATCGGAGTGTTGCGCTTTGCTTGCTGGGTAGCTATACTCCGCAGACGAATACTTTCAACTGCAAAAAACACAGTTGTGCCAACTAAAAGTAGCTGACCAAATTGTAAAATCGGGTCTAGCCGCCATCCTTGAAAGATAAGAATGAAGCCGCAAAGTAAGCCGACTGCCGCAAAAAAGATATCTTGATCCCGTGACAATTCCGGACGCACAGTGCGGAGAAAATACAGTGCTGCCCCAGCCACAGCCAGGAAAATTCCTAGAATACTGGCTGAGTTTGCCCCAAAATTTACCTGAGCCAGAAAACTGGCTGAGTTCAGCCCAAAATTTATCATTGCTGTTTTCCCAATATCAAATCTATGTTAGCGAGTCACAATTAAAATCACTACTCTAATTAGTCACAATATATTGAAGCTTCAAAGCCTCTGGCAAAGAAGCTCTGAAGCTATTCACCGAAAAGTAAAAACGTCTATGTCTGTCATCTACAACTGCCACCAACCGCAGAAACTGCTGCTTTTAGTGTAATTAAGTAGATAGCTGACAGACAATCGATTGTGAGAGTTAAATTAACTCTCATAAGCATTATGAACGCTGTATTTTATCTTTTTGGCTAATGAAAATTAGACCAACTGTAGCGGGTACTACCACAATTGCAGCACCCCATAACAGACTCCAAAGAAAATTTGCTAAAGAAGGCGTCATACTTCTCAACCTTTTTTTACACACTTCATCCTAATTTTAATAGTGTATTACTTTCTTGAGAAGCCTCTAACTCTGAACTGCTAAACTTGGTAACTGCTTTTACCATTTGTTGAGTTAACCACGTCAGCGAGTTCGCTTTTCTATTTCAGAAAGAAATGACAGCATTTAGTTAAAATGATGATCAGAGTGCTTTACAAAGCTTAAAATTTTGTGGCGATGTCTACGACAGGCTATGTTTACGCAAAGCGCGGTGAGCCAGCACGGTCTTCTTCCAAAGGGAGAGGCTAGCGCCAATGGAGTTCACCCCATGAGCGACTGGGGAACCCGAAAGGCTTGCTGTTACCTAATTTTTTCTTTCTTTACAGATAGATAGTACTTGAAACCGATGACTGGTGTTAACCTGACTGCTTGGATTCTTGGCCCTGTGTTAGGGGTAATGACATTCTTATTTATATTTCGTATCATTCTCACTTGGTATCCGCAAGTGAATCTGAATCGTTTACCGTTTAATTTAATAGCTTGGCCCACTGAGCCATTTTTAATACCTTTGCGAAAACTGGTGCAACCTATAGGTGGGGTAGATATTACACCTATTATTTGGGTTGGTATCTTCAGCCTGCTGCGAGAAATTCTGTTAGGTCAACAAGGATTGCTGACTATGCTATCTCGTGTTAATTAAAAATGGGGCATTGGGCATTGGGCATGGAGAAGAGACAAAGGAGACAAGAAAGAAAGGGGAGACAAGGAGAGAAGTCTGAGCGCCGGCTTCCGGCGATCAGAACTTCGGAGAGAGATTTTCAATAATTCCTCCTTGTCTTCCCTGCTCCCCTGCTCCCCACTGCCCTACCCGTTCATTTCTTGCACAAAATTTGTATAGACATTACCCTGTAAAAACTGTGGAGTTTCCATAATTTTTTGATGAAACCCAATGGTGGTAGGTAGTCCAGTAATGGCACATTCCCGCAGTGCGCGTTTCATCCGGTTAATAGCAGTGGGTCGGTCTGGCGCCCAAACGATTAATTTGCCAATCAAGGAATCGTAGTAGGGTGGGATTTGATAATCTGTGTAAACGTGGGAATCAATCCGCACACCAGGGCCTCCGGGGGGCAGATAGCTACTGATCCGTCCAGGAGAAGGGCGAAAGTCATGATCAGGATCTTCAGCGTTGATTCGACATTCGATCGCATGACCTCGTAATACTACTTGCTCTTGGGTAAGCTTGAGTCTTTCACCTTGAGCAACGCGGATTTGTTCGGCAACTAAGTCTATCCCAGTAATCATTTCTGTTACAGGATGTTCTACTTGAATCCGAGTGTTCATTTCCATAAAGTAGAATTTACCGGATCTATCCAAGAGAAACTCAATAGTACCCGCCCCACTGTAGTTAATAAATTGGGCAGCTTTGATCGCAGCTTGTCCCATTTTTTCACGTAGGTCTTGGTCGAGAGCCGGACTAGGAGCTTCTTCTAACAGCTTTTGATTCCGGCGCTGAATTGAGCAATCCCGTTCACCCAAGTGGATGACATTACCGTAGTTATCCGCCAAAACTTGAAATTCGATGTGGCGAGGACGTTCAATAAATTTTTCTATGTAAACGCCAGAATTCCCAAAAGCTGCTCCTGCTTCGCCTTGGGCCGCAAGAAAAAGTTTAACAAATTCGTCTTCCGAACGAACTAGGCGCATACCCCTTCCACCGCCACCTGCTGTAGCTTTGATCATCACTGGATAGCCGATATCCTTGGCGAATCCTAATCCTTCTTGCTCGGATTCTACCAATCCCTCACTACCTGGTACCGTCGATACTCCAGCTTTTTGCATGGTTTCTTTAGCAGTGGATTTATCCCCCATCAGCCTGATAGCTTCTGGAGTTGGGCCGATAAAAGCAATATGATGGTCGGCACAGATTTCCGCAAACCGGGCATTTTCTGCCAAAAAACCATAGCCTGGATGAATGGCAGTAGCATTGCGCGTCAGTGCAGCAGCAATAATATTAGGAATATTCAAATAACTTTTACCGCTAGCAGGTTCGCCAATGCAAACTGCTTCATCAGCAAGTTGGACGTGCAGAGCATTACGGTCAACGGTGGAGTGAACCGCAACTGTGGCAATTCCCATTTCTTCACAGGCGCGGAGAATGCGAAGGGCGATTTCTCCCCGATTGGCAATTAATATTTTGTCAAACTTCATTTTTTAGTTTCGATATCATTACCAGTAGATTGACATTTTCTCCGATCCAACCTAAAACAACGCTTCCGCATTATTTCAAATTATCACAGGAGATTCGCCACCCTGACTCTAAGCAAACGCAAAATTGCAGGCTTGCTGTCTCTACAGGTCTTACTACACTAACAACATTGCTGCTGTAAGTCTTGGCTAGACTACCAAGCTGGGCTTTTGCGATGCCGATAGCGAATTAGACACTTTTGCGTCGCTCTAAGCGTTCGCGCAGCGTCTCGAAGAGAAGCTATGCCGTAGGCTTTACAGCTGCGCTATCGAGCGTGCATTATAGCCCGTCGTAGAAATCGCCTACAGCAGACGGATACGCCATTGCACTCCGCGAACACAGTAGCTCTACCCTTTTCAATATCACTTATAGAACTGCTAAATTTCTGTCAGTCTGATACCGCCTTGAGAAAATTTATATTTTTGAGCAACTGAATTTAGACATCTCCTTACTATAATTATTTTCTTATGCTATAGTCTATATTTAGACAAACCATGCGGATGTGGCGGAATTGGTATACGCGCACGCTTGAGGTGCGTGTGGCTTTGCCTTGCGAGTTCGAGTCTCGCCATCCGCATTTTTGATTTTTTAAGCATAGGGTCAATGGTCAGAGGTCAAAAAACCTTATATTTTTTACCCTTAAATATAAGTTTACAATGATGACTTTAGTCTTTTTCAAAGGCATTTCACTGCTTACTACATACTAAGTAAAGTTGCCTTGTCAAAGTACTAGTTCTTTATGCTTTTATAGAAATAGGTGAAGTTTTGTAAAAAGCATTGACTATTACTTTTACGCCGACAAACAATCTAACATTGCCACCAGCTTGGCATCGCCTCACTCCGATTTGGCAAGGAGGGGAGGAAATAATTCAACAAAGTTTACCTCACACTCAGTTGGCACCTGCATGGCAGCTAATGCTTTTGGGTGACGGCTCCCCAACACGTCACTTAGAATTGCTTACAGGAGAGGCTGTAGAAGTAGATGTTATTGATATGTCATTGATTGGCATCGACTTGGATGCTGCTCCTGAGTTAATCCAAACTGTCCCAGAACCACGATTACGGCGACAAGTATGGCTACGTACCGCTTCTGGTCAACGATTAGCCTATGCTACTTCGTGGTGGGAAGCCAGTCATGTCGATGAGTATTTACAAAACCGTTCATTACCAATTTGGGCAAGTTTAGCTCGTCTTCGCACAGAATTGTATCGGGATGTTCGAGGAATTTACTACGGTGACTCATTGGCACTAGAGTCCGGTTTTGGTGAAACCGGGCCTTTTTGGGGTCGCCACTATTTGTTTTGGCATCACGGGCAGCCACTGACATTAATTTATGAGGTTTTTTCACCTTATTTAACCAAATATTTGGGGCCTATGCAATTAAATTCCAAAAATCAGTGAGAAGCCATGAACTAGGCTGATCGCTATCGAGTAAAGCTAAGTAGCTGAAATCATGCAATGAAATTATCAAAGGAACGTTGAATTATTTAGGACTTACGCAAAAAGGCAGTGAAAGCCTTGATTTCCCGTAGGGGCAATTCATGAAGTATAATTTCCCCGTTCTGACTCAAGTCAACTGCAACGAAAAACTAAGGTTTGAGCCATGTACTGAGATACTCCGTTGTGTTCAATATGAGAACAAAAGACCCTTTTAAAACATCTTCTAATGATACTAATACCCTTTAACCAAGGAACATTGAGGACAATGGCTGACAAACAAGGTAACCAGAATCCCGATACAGTATTCAACACACAAACCCGTGTTGTCCGAATCTATCAACGCGAATATCAGCTACCAGTATTGTTAAGTGAAAGCTTTCAGCAGCGAAACAGCGATATCCGTCAACGATGCCAGTTGGTAAAAGAAGGTAGACGAACATTTCTGGGACTGAGCCGCAAGCCTCTTAGCGTCGATGAAAGCCTTGAGAATCTCAATAGCCTCATGAACGACTATGAGTCGATTATCGATTTTATCCAGGCTCAAAAAACAGTTTATACTCAATTTTTTGCTGATCTAGTTGATGAGATTAAATGCATTACTACAAAAAAATACCAAAAAATTTCTGCCCTAGAAGACAAGCGAACTATTTTGGTGAGACGAGCTGGACAAGATCCAGATCTGCAACTGATCTATCGTAATCAGCAATCTCAACTTTTAAAAGCAGCTCAATTGGTTGGTAGTGCTTCACTATTAATGTTGAAGAAGCTGGAATTAATCCAAGGTGCGTTCGCCAAGTTAGCTGACGATCAGGAGGTTCAACGACAGGTTTTTGATGAGATGCTCGGTCATTTGCGCATTTATAGCGAGACTCATAAGCTTCAGAAGGAAATTGCCGACATCCAGCAAGAAGCAGCGGAGATGGCAAGAGGTGCCATTGATTTTGACAAATATATTGGGGAATACTTAGGTTCTTTACAAGGTTTGATTAATGAAGTGGTCAACATTGATCAGAAGCTGTCAATAGGGTTAGAGGAGATTAAGGATCTTACTAACATAATCCTGGGTGAAGCAGAAATTTCCTCAATTAACAGCGATCCAGGACTCTCTGATAGCTTAATGAGCTGGTTGACACAATCTAGTCTTAAGGAAAGTAGACTGACTGACGCATTGAAAGAAGCCGAAAAACAGACTCTTTTTACCGCAGAAATAGATCTTCAGATGTTTCTAGCTAACACTGAATCTGATTCAGTACTAGAAACCGTAGCAAAAATCCAGGGACATTTAGAACCATTTTTCAACTCTAACAATGCTATAGTTTGCAAAAACCGAGGGATTGCTTGCCGGAATCAAAAAGACTACGAAGGTGCCATTGCTGACTTCAGCCAAGCCCTGAAACTTGACCCTAACTACATTGACGCTTACTACAACCGAGGGTTTGCTTACTTCGATTTAAAAGACTACGACAGCGCCATTGCTGACTTCAACCAAGCCCTGAAACTTGACCCCTCCAAAGCCACAGATTACTACAACCGAGGGCTTGCTAACGCTTACTACAATCGAGGGACTACTTACTATGAGTTAAAAGACCACGACAGCGCCATTGCTGACTTTAATCAAGCCTTGAAACTTGACCCTAACTACTTCAACCAAGTCCTGAAACTTGACTCTAACTACACTGACGCTTACTACAACCG
>NZ_JBALDA010000037.1:0-32465 GCF_036917535.1 Nostoc sp. | reverse complement strand
GGACTCTACTTTTCACAGGGAAAAGACAGCGAAGCCGAAGCTTTGTACATCCAAGCTTTGGCGATGAGAAAACGCCTGCTGGGGGATGAACACCCCTATGTGGCAACTAGCCTGAACGATTTCGCACAACTCTACAATTCACAGGGAAGGTACAGCAATGCCAAACCTTTGTATATCAAAGCTTTAGAGATCGCTGAACAACGGTTGGGGGCAAATCATCCCAATACAATAACCATTCGTAAAAATCTGGAAGACTTGCGGCAAAATCATCAGACTTAATTCAGGAGAATGGTTGCTTTTGTCTGGCGTTGGTTTCAGTAATTTAGGTAATCTGCACCGACTGCATTACCCGCCTGGGATTCAAATCCCAGTCTAATAAGTAGGCAAGATAATTAATTACACAATACGATCGCAAATGCAGTGAAGCAAAATAATGCGATCGCAACGCCTAGAACTACTTCTCTACGATATGCTTTGCGAAGGGTGCGATCGCAATCACTATAAATTTTTTTGTTTATCTGCTAAATGAGGCTTTTATCTCCGTTGACGAGTATTTTAGCTCCGTTAACGAGGCTTTTATCTCCGTTGACGAGTATTTTATCTCCGTTAACGAGGCTTTTATCTCCGTTGACGAGTATTTTATCTCCGTTAACGAGGCTTTTATCTCCGTTGACGAGTATTTTAGCTCCGTTAACGAGTATTTTAGCTCCGTTGACGAGGCTTTTTGCTCCGTCAACGAGTATTTTAGCTCCGTTAACCCATCATCCAGGTTTTCGGTGCGTTAGCCTACGGCATAACACACCCGACGAAACTATGAGGCTACCAGTTACCTACAAGTTGGGCAGTTGCAGCAAACATTGAAGGATCAATTGAAATGCCTAACCCCTCAGCTACACGACGACCATAGGAAATATCTGCCCGGAAGAAGTGGCAAAGTTGGCGCATTTGGATATCCTGTCTCGCTTGAGAAAGACTGGCAACGATATTATGAGCAAGACGCTCTTGCTGCTCAGGAGTCATTAACCGATACAAATTACCTGCTTGGGTGTAATCGTCGTTTCCTTCACGATGACTGTAACGATCAACTGTGACATTGCCCAAATCACTAGGCGGTTCTGCATAAGCTGGATTTTCTTTGGGCGTACCCTCAGTACTATTCGGTTCATAGTTAGGAGCGCTACCGTGATTGTTCCCCGGTGCCATAAAGCCATCTCGCTGATAATGCATTACTGGACATTTGGGCTGGTTGACAGGTAGTTGCTGATAGTTTGCACCCAAGCGATACCGTTGAGCATCTGGGTAAGAAAAGATGCGAGCTTGCAGCATTTTGTCTGGAGAGAAACTAACGCCAGGAACCACTGCACTAGGGCTAAAAGCGGCTTGCTCAACTTCGGCGAAATAATTCTCAGGGTTCCGATTTAGCTCTAATATCCCGACTTCAATTAAAGGATAATCTGAGTGCTTCCAAACTTTGGTTAAGTCAAAGGGATTATCTGGATGTTTGGCTGCTTGCTCCTCAGTCATTACCTGAATAGACATCCGCCACTTAGGATAATCTCCTTGAGCGATCGCTTCAAACAGATCGTGAGTTGCATGATCTGGATCTTCGCCCTTAATCATAGCCGATTCTTCCTCAGTCAAGGTTTGATGCCCTTGCAGAGTCTTAAAGTGAAATTTACACCAAACGCGATCGCCTTCAGCGTTAATCAAACTGAAGGTGTGACTACCAAAACCATCCATGTGTCGAAAGGTTTTCGGTATTCCCCTGTCTGAAAACAGAATTGTCACTTGGTGAAGCGATTCTGGACTGAGTGACCAAAAATCCCATCTTGCATTATGGTCTTTGCAATTGGTTTGGGGATTGCGCTTTTGGGTATGGATGAAATCAGGAAACTTCAGGGGATCGCGGATGAAGAAAATAGGGGTATTGTTGCCTGTAATATCCCAGTTGCCCTCTTCTGTGTAAAACTTGATGGCAAAGCCTCTAGGGTCACGCTCGGCATCTGCTGAACCTTTTTCTCCTCCAACTGTAGAAAAGCGCAGGAGAACTTCCGTTTCCTTGCCAATTTCAGAAAAAAGTTTGGCTTTACTGTAGCGAGTGATGTCATTGGTGACAGTAAAAGTACCGTGAGCAGCCGCACCTTTAGCGTGGACAACTCTTTCAGGAATACGTTCTCTGTTGAAATGAGCCAGCTTTTCTAGGAGGTGAAAATCCTGTATTAATAAAGGCCCGCGCGATCCAGCCGTGAGTGAATTCTGATTATCAGCAACAGGAATACCGTCAGCAGTTGTCAATCTTTGGGGTTCAGTCATGGGTTAAGAAGCTCTCCATTAAGTTACTCAGATTGGCCACAGTACATTTTAATCAGTAGATAAACGAATATCCACTGACAGAGCAAACTATTTCATAGTCATAACGAGTTTATATTTAAAGCATACTCGATATGATTATGAATTACAGTAAATTTTTTTTTGGGAGGATATAGCTTCTATGCTGCCTCTGAGATATCTAAATGTTTGAGAATCAACGAGCAAACATCTGTCGCCTCAATTTGATGTTCGTCAACCAGGTGAGTTTGATGGGTAATAAATAGAGGCCCTTCAGATGAAGAAGTGGTGATGTTACCGTGAGAACCACGCACCAGAGAAGCATCCAGAGGAATCACATCCATCAGGTAGCGAAAACCCAGTTGTTTCTTAAGTAACTTGAGAGCAACTTTTCCTTGGGGGAATTTTATTTGCGGATCGAGGAAAAGTTCTACCGGATCGTAACCAGGTTTGCGGTGGATATCTACAGTTCTAGCAAAGTCAGGCGCTTTGGCATCATCGAGCCAATAATAATAGGTAAACCAAGCATCAGATTGAGCGATCGCTACCAACTCCCCCGATCTAGGATGATCGAGATGGTAGGCTTGCTTACCTTCGTCATCTAATACCTGCGCTACGCCTTCAGTCGCTTCTAAAAGCGATCGCACTTTCGGGATATACGCCGGATCGTTCACATATACATGAGCAATTTGATGATCGGCAACGGCAAAGGCAATGCTAGCACCAAAATCGAGTAGTTCTCGCCCTAATTCTTCTCGCACAGCAATTAAACCATTTTCCCGTAATACGCGGTTCAAATCCACAGCTTTAGAAACTGGCGTAACACCATACTCAGAAAGAATAATTACCTGAGTATTACGTGCTTGAAAATATTCAATTAAATCGCCACAAACAGCATCAATTTCGTGCAAATCTGCTTGAATCTGTGTTTGATTGTTACCAAATTTTTGCAGACAGTAATCTAAATGTGGTAGATAAACTAGTGATAATGTCGGGCTGTAGCGTTCCTCAATCCATTTTGCAGAATTGGCAATCCATTGACTAGAACTAATAGAAGTTTTTGGTCCCCAGAAATCAAATAGAGGGAAATTTCCTAAATCAGATTGAATATGCGATCGCACATCACTAGGATGGGTATAAATATCAGGTAATTTTCGCCCATCTGCGGGATACATCGGACGCGGCGTAATCGCATAATCTACTGAAGAATACATATTGTACCACCAAAAAAGGTTGGCACAAGTGAAAGTTGGGTCAATTGATTTAGCTATTTCCCAAACTTTAGGAGCCTGTACGAGTTTATTCGATTGTCGCCAAAACTTCACTTCGCATTCATCGCGGAAGTACCAACCATTAGCAACAATTCCATGTTCATCAGGCAATTTTCCTGTTAAATAAGTAGCTTGAACTGAACAAGTTACAGCAGGTAGCACTTTTTTGATGGGAAGCACTTGTCCTTTAGCCGCCCAAGAAGATAAAAACGGCGTATTTTCTCCTAGTAAGCTAGGCGTTAATCCCACGACATTTAGAATAACTGTTTTTTTCATAAATTTAGTTTCTTCTTAATTTGCGGCAAATTCTTTTAATACCCACTCATATTCACGCTGAATAGAAGTCAGCAAATCTATCTTCATTTCTGATGGCAATACATCCCAAGTGTAAGTCTCAATTTCTAAATGGGAACAAGCATCGTTTGTCTGAAGTAGATGCAAAACAGTAGCAATATCATCTTGGGTAGATTGCAAAATTTGATAATCATGAATAAAAATTGGGACATGAAAGTGAGTCCGCCATTCTTCAGCTAAAGATTGCTCTAAATTTGGTAATGCAGTTATTAAATCAGGATAATGATGGAGTGTACCATCGCTGCGACGTTCGATTACCTGGTGAAGATAGGTAGATTCTGCAAAAGGACGTAAGCGTTCAACTATCAAACTACGCTTTTCAATTTCAGTAGGTATTTTTACTTTAATTGCAGCGCTGATTTGAATTTTCCCAATCTTAATACCTACCGATTGCAAACGCGTAAACACAGATTGTGGCTGCTCATATTCAACTGAAAAATGGCAGGTATCATAGCAAACCCGAACGTGTTCTATTAATTTAGTCTCTGCTAAATCCTGCTCGATATTTAACTTTTCTGATAAATAACTACCACCTATTGGCAATAACCAATTTTGATAGAAATCAATTATTTCTGAGGTATTTTCGATTAAACCATCAGGCTCAGGTTCTAAATCAATATGAAGTATCTTGCCTGTTTCTTCGCTGATGCGAATCATTTCTACAACAACTGATGCTATATTCAAACAACTCTTTTTCACAACTGTCTCGAAAGTTGCTTGGTCTTTTACCCACCAAGGTTTATAGGATAATGGTAGTGTAGAAATTCCGCCATCAAGTCCTTCGGGTAACAGAGCAGCTAAAATTTTTGCTAAGTTTAATGTATAATTAATCCGTTCTTGGATAGACCAATCTGGTGCATAAACTTGGTCTTTTACCACCTGTCGATGGAATCCGCCATAAGGAAATCCGTTTAAGGTGAAAACATATAAATCTTGTTGAGTCAGCCAAGCTTGAAATTCAGCTAAGTTATTACTTTCTAAAAGTTGTTTTGCGGCAACATCTGCTAATCTCAAGCCAATACCAAAAGGTTCAGTAGGCGATAAACGTGATTTGAGTTTAGGAATATAATTTTCTAAATTGGTGAAAACCTCTAGCCAACTTTCACCAGGATGAATATTGCTGCAATAAGTTAAGTGAAAATTATTGTTTTTTGTAATTTTCATTTTCTAGCTCTATTCCTTGTATATGTAATCTGTTTTCTTTGACTTAAGTTTCACAAAATGCTTGCTACATATTCATGGGTAGGGGTGCATAAATGTGCGCCCCTACAGTCGATTAATGGTATTACTGGGTGTACACATTCAAATTTAAGTCACAGCAAATAGTTTTGCTAACTTCATCGAAATTGGTAGCAAGATTAAAACTAGTAAACCGTAATACAAACCAGCAAAACCAGATGCAACGGTTGCATCTAAGACTATCAGAGATAAAACGCCTATTTTCACAGCATTTCGGATATTTTCAGCTATCGGTTCCCGCGCAGCTTTGATAAAGTTAGGCAAGATTCTAATAGCTAATAAAATAGCGAATGGTAGGGCTGCGATCGCTGTATACTCTTCTAAGAATCCTAAAGCTAAAACTGCTGTCAAAACTATTGCAATTAGCAGTAGCGCGAGTACTCCCGTAATCTTCTTACCTCCGTGAACTTCACCCTGACTAATTGCGGTGATAGCAGCAATATAAAGAATAGGAATCAGCGCCAAATACCAACATTCTCCGATGATTTCTGGTACAGCACTTACACCTAATAATAAGTTACTGCCACGGCACAAACCCATATTTAAAGGACCGAAAAAAGGATGATGTTTGGCGAGTGAGTTATAGAAGAGGCATGAAAGAGTGATAAAAATAGCGATCGCAGCACTCAACAACGATACTTGAAATGCAGCTATAATCCCAATCGCAAACAGTATACTTCCTAATAAAGTAGCATTTTGACGAGATACGCGACCACTAGGAATCGCTCTATTTGGTCGCTCTTTTGCATCTAATTCGGCATCGAAAACGTCATTAAAAACTATCCCACCGCCGTATAAACCAGTTGTCGCTAATAATAACCAAGCTAATGGAATTAGTATGGCAAAAGTTGCTTCGCCATTGATTAATTTAGTAAAAAATATTCCAGAGCCAGAAGCAGCAAAACCAACAAGAATATCCGCCCAAGCAGTAACAATATTAGCAGGACGCATCAATTCTAGATAACCCCGCCAGCTTTGAAAATTTAAGCTTGCAACATTCACTTATCTGCCTCCATGCCTAGTAATTTCTCAAAAATATGCATATTACAAATGAATCAAATAGCTCTTTATAGATGTTAAAAACAATTCATAAAATTTTCTCTCCTAACTCTTTCTGTGGATGAAATAAAAAATATTGGCGTTACATATTTGCGGGATAATTTTGCTGATTTGTCATGTAGGCATCTTACCCATCCCTCGTATTTTTGGGCGGTCAGGGATACTTACCCTACAAAAATATCAGCAACGCCAAAATATTTATCCAAGAGACTCCATGAGTTACATTGACAACGCAAAGATGAAAATATCTCTTGCAATGCCCAATTCCCAATTCCCAATGCCCCTTTTCAATTTTCTACTCAATCAACACAAAATCTGAAACTGATTTGATTTCTGGTTCTTGTCCCCGCAGCACAGAATTACCACTGAACAACTGACGCTGATCGATAGATTGAGGATTGAGCCAGTCTGACGCTTTCATCTGCCCAGTTTGACTGTAAGCAGCTAGGGCGTTTTCATAACAAACGGCTCGCACATGTTCTTCAGGAATACCCCTATCTAACATCAACTGAGCCGTTTTTGGGACTGCCAAAGGATCGCTAATACCCCAATCAGCACTACTATCTACAATGATGCGATCCCGTCCATACTTACGGACAACTTCAACCATCCTAGCGTTACCCATCTTCGTCTGTGGGTAAATCGTGAAAGCCGCCCAAAAACCCCGTCCTAATACTTCTTCAACAGTTTCTTCGTTGTTGTGATCGATAACTACTTGTGAAGGATCTAAGCCGTATTCAATACAGCGATCCATACTCAGACTAGCACCCGCCTTCTTGTTACGGTGAGGAGTATGAATTAGTACCAACATATCAAGTTCTTTGGCTAATTCTAACTGTTGACAAAAGTACTTATCTTCTGCTTCCGTCACATCGTCATAGCCAATTTCGCCAATGGCAACAACTCCCTCTTTACATGCATAAAGTGGTAGCAGTTCCATAACTTCAGTTGCTAGCGCCTCATTATTAGCTTCTTTCGGATTTAGGCCGATTGTGCAGTAGTGTTGGATGCCAAACTGACTAGCACGAAATCGTTCCCAGCCCACAAGACTGCTGAAATAGTCTTTAAATGAGCCAGCGTTGGTTCGGGGTTGTCCTAACCAAAAGGCTGGTTCAATAACGGCAACAATTCCATATTCACGCATTACTAAATAATCGTAAGTAGTACGCGAACACATGTGAATGTGAGGATCGATGAACATCATGATTTTAATAATTGGGATTGAGGATTGGGAATTGGGAATTGGGAATTGAAAAGAGGCACAGGGGCAGGGTACTCTAAAAGTCTTCTCTTTTGCTCCCTGCTCCCTTGCTTCTTCGCCAGTCACCATTTCCTTCATTTGCGCCTAAAACTGCTCCAAGTCAGATTACCTTGTTGAATGGATGACTGTAAATCTGGGTAATGAGAAAGTAATGCTTGGGCTTGGGGTAAAGGAGACTCAGCACAAGCTAAGGCTGCTGCTTCTTGTTCGTGTATATCCCCATTAACCAGTACTTTTTCCAAATCTGTGATGATTGCGTTATCGGCAAACCGCCCTACAGGCCGCCAAAGTTCTGGCGTAACTGTGCGTTTAGCTGCCCAACGTTCATGGGCATAGTTTGTTAACATCCTTGCCAATTCATGGTTAGCACGCCAATCTAGACCCCAAATTAAATGCAACGGACTGCCGACAAACACAGCCTTCAGCACCATCTGATTCCAAGCAGCATTATCTAAATAATTTGCTGGATAAGGGTTATGTAGTGCTATGGCTTGGAATACATTGCTCATATTGCTGCGAATTCCCTCAGCAGTACGATGGCGATGTAACTCTGGGTGTGGTAATAATGGCAAACTTTGATAAAGGGCAACTAACTCCCCCATATCGGCAGTGGAAAAGACTCGATCGAGCGATCGCACATAGCCCTGGGGATCATCGTGGGGCAATGCTAAAAGCAAAAGTGTGCGACCTGCTTGATCTACACTCCAATTACCAGGATACCAGCCGGGAATCACATCCTCTGCTGCTTCCAAGTCCTGGAATGTTAGTTGCAAATCCTGTTTACCTAAATAACGCGGCACAGCACTAAAAGCCGTAAAAAACACTCTCTCAGCAGCGCCGCTAGCAATCTGTGCCTGCTTTTGTGACAACCAAGTAAAAGCTTTCTCTGAAACAGACTTTAACAGCCAGTGATGCAGTAATTGGTTTACTTTACTCATGATAAATTCAGGATAAGTTGCCCAACTTTTTTGTGACAACTAAGTATAAAATATATCACAAAACTTGATTTTTAGGGTTTGAGGTAGTTAGATAATATACTACTGAGATTATAACTTCACTGAATCTATAAAAATATTCTGACTTTAAAGAAGATACTGTAAAGAAACTATTTTGATTAGATAAATCCTAAAATTATCTTACAGAAAAAATTAGAATTTTATGTAATAACGATCTCCATGACAAACCTCAGATATGAAATATAGGCAGCAATAAAAAATCTACATCAATAAATGTTATTTTTAATTTTATTACTAGGCAAAGACACTTCAAAACTATGATTAATTGAGTAAATAAATTCATTTAGTAATTCATTTTAAGATTGAACTATTTAAAAAGTTTGCTATGCTTAATTTGTGATGATTTTAAATTGCGTTAGTTGATATTTTTACAGTTACTTAAAAACAATAATATTCAAATGATTATTCAACAAAAAAGCGCTCTGAATCTGCAACCAATTAACCAATGCGTCCGTGTTAGCTTCAATTATGATGTTCACTTCACTAGAGGTCTGTTTCAGTTAGATAATCCTTTACTCGCACAAGCGATCGCCGCAGATGGTGAAACAACCCCAAAACAAGTATTAGCGGTGGTAGATGGAGGATTTTTACAGTATCAAGATGGGCTGTTAAAAAAATTATCAGTCTATGCTCAATGTTATCAAGATGTATTAACACTGAGTGGTGAGCCGATAATAGTTCCAGGTGGAGAAGCAGTCAAGAACGATTCTAGATTTATAGAGCAAATTCATCAGCGGATCAATGCAACTGGATTGTGCCGTCACTCCTACGTTTTAGCAATTGGAGGTGGAGCCGTCCTAGACATGGCAGGATACGCAGCAACAACGGCTCACCGAGGAATTAGGCTGCTACGAGTACCGACAACAGTATTAGGGCAAAATGATTCGGGTGTAGGAGTAAAAAACGGAATCAATGCCTTCGGTAAGAAAAACTTTTTAGGTACATTCATGCCACCTTATGCTGTCTTGAATGACTTTGATTTTCTTACTAGCCTCGACGATCGAGATTGGCGATCGGGTATTGCAGAAGCGGTGAAAGTAGCGTTGATTAAAGATGCAGATTTCTTCGATTTCATTATGACTAATGCCGAGAAATTGGCTAATCGAGACATGGACATAATGGAAAGGTTAATCTATCGTTGTTCTCAGTTGCACTTAGAGCATATTGCTGGAAGCGGCGATCCCTTTGAAATGGGTTCATCGCGTCCTTTAGATTTTGGACACTGGGCTGCTCACAAATTAGAGCATTTAACTAATTACAGCCTACGTCATGGTGAAGCTGTTGCGATCGGCATCGCTTTAGATACAACCTATTCATATTTAACAGGGCAACTCTTGCAATCAGAGTGGCAAAGGGTTCTAACTACACTCAAAAAATTAGGCTTTACTTTGTACATATCGGCATTGACGGAGCAATTAGATCAACTAGACCATCCGCATTGTCTATTTAAGGGGCTTACGGAATTCCGCGAACATTTGGGAGGAAAATTGACAATCACCCTTCTACAAGGAATCGGAGAGGGAATAGAAGTTAACCAGGCGGATTTATCTTTGTATAAAGATGCTATTTTGATGCTGCAAGATTGGGAACATTTGCATTGATTTTCTATTGGATGCAATTAGCAAAAGCGATGTTTAACAACAAGCCTGGAGGTGAAGAGTAAGATTTTCTTCACCTTTGCTCAATTGCGATTATTTTATGCAAATATACTGCTTAATTTTTAAAGCGATCGCTACTTCGTGGTTCCAAATCGCAAAATACTTTTTAGTTCCTCTTCTTCTTCCTTGAGAACGTGGTAAAGTTCCCAATTTTGTTGTAAATTTAACCAAAACTCTGAGCTATTTCCGAAAAATTTTGATAACCTTATTGCCGTACTAGGTGTAATACCTCGCTTTTGATTTACAAGCTCATTTATTCGCTGATAAGGAACGTGAAGTGCATCTGCAAGTTCTCTTTGAGTTATTCCCATTGGGTCTAGAAAATCTTTAAGTAATATTTCACCTGGATGTGATGGAGGTCTATACTTTGGAACTCTCATCTGTTGTTACCTCCTAATGGTAATCGACTATTTCAACTTCTGATGCACCCTGGAGTATCCATATAAAACAAATTCGATATTGATCATTTATCCGAATGCTATGCTGACCTTTACGAGCACCTCTTAGTACTTCTAACCTGTTACCCGGTGGAACTTTAATGTCATCTAGAGATAACGCTGCATTAATTTGATCTAATTTTCTTTGTGCAACTTCCCAACAGTATATAGGACATTGCTTTCGAGCTTACTTTGAGTCATTGCCATCAAAAATATCTTCGGTTCCTTGATCCTTAAATGATACTATCATAATTAGCATGATGACACGGTTATCATGCTAGCAAAAACTGAGTAGTATTATAGTCCTTTGATAAATCCTCATCTCCCTTATCTCCTCAGCCCCCCTTGGTGTTCGCAATGAAAACCTCGATGCTCCCAAGCCTGCATATCTACATCGGTAAGTTTTGTGACATTTGAGCATTGCGGTTGAATAATTTGACTTAATATCGCCCAAAATAAGCTGCGTGTTACATCTAATCCAGTTTTAGTCCAAGATTCACGATTACCAGGAATACCCAATTCTTGAACAATCTCTGGCTCTACCCAAATACCATGAGCGCCTAAAAGAATCTGTGCCATCCATTTAGCTCTGGGTAAATGACTTGTCGAGGTAATCAACATGACTTTATGCACTCCCCAACGGCGCAGAATTGGAATACTATAATAAAAATTTTCAAAGGTAGAATTCGCGCAGTTTTCTAACCAAACGTTTTGTAACTCAGCTAATTCCGCCTGAAAAATTAACCGTATACAGGGATCTGGGGAACCATGAGAAATTAAAATTGGGGTTTGTGGGTATTGTTTTGCCTGTTGAGCAACATAAGTTTCTCGACTAATACTGCCACCTAGCACAAAGAAAGCATCTATCGGCTGCGAAGAAGCAATAACTAAGGTTATAGTAGTAAAAATCAGCCAAACACCCAGGATAAGATACAATCCACCACTGAGTTTTTGTAACAATTGCCACAGATTAGTAGATTTTTTTTTAATAGAAATTAATGATTTGATGGTAAATTTGCGTTTCATGACTTAAGTAAGAAAAGCTAATTTTACTGCTGTTAACAATACTGCAATTGAATGAGCAAAGTGCTATATTATAAAAGTAATCTAGAATGCAAACATGACGCTAATTAAAGTGTCACATGCTCAGTATAGCCTTCCGGAGAAGACTAACAAAGTGAGAAATGATTGTTAATAACTAATGCGGCATTTTTGGCATCATTTGAAGGATAAAAATGATGAATAAGCATAGTTGATTCTAGGGTATAAAAACTTAAAAATTTCTGGAAAGCCTGATTGCTAAACTGTCAACAACACAATTATTCCAGCTAAGTATACATGAACCAATCTGCGAAAAGTTACTCACCGCTCCAAGTAGCCTTGATTGGTGGAGCGATCGCCACAACTGCTACCATGTCCGTGTTCGGCCCCGCTTGGACTCGTGGTGTCCGTGCTGCTCTAGCCCTACAAGATAGCCCAAAAGTGATAGTTGACCAAGTTTGGCAACTGGTAAATCATGAATATGTTGATAGTAAATTTAATCAACAAGATTGGCAAGCAACCAGGCAAAGCCTGTTGAGCAAAGACTACTCTTCTCGCGAAGAAGCATACACTGCCATCCGCGAAGCTTTACAAAAGTTGGGAGATCCTTACACTCGGTTCATGGACCCTCAACAGTTTGAAGCTTTGACTAACCAAACATCTGGGGAAGTCTCTGGTATTGGCGTTCGGATGGAAGTGAACGAAAAAACTCAGCGCCTCACTGTTGTCGAAGCCATAGAAAATTCTCCGGCGCTGAAAGCTGGGATCAAAGCAGGCGATGAAATTTTGGCGATTGATGGCAAATCTACTCTCAAAATGAAAGTGGATGATGCTTCTAAGCTAATACGTGGCAAAGCGGGTACTCCCATCAGGCTACGGGTAGGACGCGCAGGCCAAAATGCCTTTGATGTGAAGCTGACAAGGGCAAGTATTGAAGTCCCAACAGTACGCTATACCCTCAGACAAGAAGGGAACCGCCGCGTTGGCTATATCCGTTTGCGAGAATTTAGCGCCCACGCCGCAGACCAAATGCAACGAGCCATCCGCGATTTGAACACTAAGAAAGTTGATTCTTATGTCTTAGATTTGCGGGGAAATCCTGGCGGTTTGTTGCAGGCAAGCATTGAAATTGCTCGCATGTGGTATGATAACGGCGGAATTGTCAAGACAATAGACCGTGTGGGCAGCAGTGAGGAAACTAAAGCCAATCGTACTGCTTTGACGAATCGTCCTTTGGCGGTCTTAGTGGATGGTAATTCAGCTAGTGCTAGTGAAATCCTTACAGGGGCACTCAAGGATAATAAGCGGGCGGTAGTTGTAGGTGGTCAAACCTTTGGCAAAGCCTTAGTCCAGTCAGTTCATGAACTCGCAGATGGTTCCGGCTTGGCTGTCACCATTGCCCATTACTACACCCCGGCAGGAACGGATATTAACCACAAAGGAATTACACCAGATATCAAGCTAGACTTGACAGAGGCACAAGAGCGTCAATTGGCTTCTAATCCGGATTTAATCGGAACTAAGAGCGATCCCCAATATGCTCGAGCGATCGCAATTCTATCAAATAACAACTTTGCCCAGCCGCCAGCAAATCAACCGACTCGACCCATGAGCCGCGCTAGTGACTTGAAATTTTAGGTGAGTTATTTGTTACCAGGTATTTACATATTCCCAAATCCAGATTTTTGGAGTTATGGAAACTGCTTGATATTACCGTTCCAAGATTTTGATTTGGGAATACTAGCTAGTAATCCCATCTCCAAAATCTCAAATTTATGAATCATCAGCCAGTTGATGCAACCACCGCCACCAGCTTTTTACCAATGGTGTCGGTGGTTGTTCCTATTTATAACGGTAAGGCAGATTTACCAGAGTTAATCAATTGTCTGTTGTCTCAAACTTACCCGAAAGACCGCGTAGAATACTTGTTAGTAGACAATAATAGTAGCGATCGCACTCTCTCCATCCTGAAAACATCTGCCGAAAATTGCCCAATTACAATTTGCCCCTTGAGCGAAACCCAAATTCAAAGCTCTTACGCTGCTCGTAATACTGGGATTCGCGCCGCTACGGGTGAAATTATGGTTTTTACCGATGCGGATTGTCGTCCACAACCGCAATGGTTAAATGCACTAATTCAGCCTTTTGTCAACCCACAAGTGGTAATTGTTGCTGGTGAAATTTTGGCACTACCAGGCACAACTCTGCTAGAACAACACGCAGACCGTCAAGAAACTTTATCGCAAAAGCATACCCTTAACCATTCCTTTCGTCCTTATGGTCAAACCGCTAATTTGGCGATTCGACGCATTGCTTTCGAAAAAGTGGGTTTATTTCGTCCCTATCTGACTACTGGTGGTGATGCTGATATTTGTTGGCGGATTTTAGGGGAAAACATCGGGCGTTTAGAATTTACCCCAAACGCGATCGTTCAGCACCGCCACCGCGCTACACTTCAAGAACTGCAAAGTCAATGGCGACGTTATGGATGCTCAAATTGCTATCTACACGAACTGCACGGTGTAGATTTAATGCGAGAGATGACACCCAAAGAATACAGCTATCGCTTGGCACGTTGGTTATTGAAGGAAGTACCAAGAGATATAAAAAAGGTGATTGCTGGTCAAGCCACCCTTGTAGATTTATTAAATACTCCCATTGGTTTGTTCATAGCTAGGGCACGTACTGCTGGACAAAGAGACGCCAAGTTACCAGAAAATGCCAAGATAATTGCTCGACTGTAACTAAGAAAAAGGGCGTTGCTGATTCTGATTAGATATATAAATTTTGGTAATAGAGAAGTTGCACTTCCTAGTTTTTACAAAGGTTTTGAAATCATGCTGCAAAATCATTTTTATCGCTGAATTCAGTAACACTTAAGCAAAAACGCTCTTGTAAGTCCAGAAGCATTGACTCAGACCCTTATTCTTTCCTTAGCTCACAAAAGCGAATGTATCTTAAGAAGTATTTTCAAAATTAGGTAAAGCAAATATGCTGTTATTGATGAACTTTTTAACTTTAGTACCTTGTATTTAATAAAATAAAAATTAAATAAAAATTTTAGTAGGTAGGGCTTGTTGCCACTTAGCACTTTGGTCGTTATTAGACAAGTTTGTGGCACTAAATACGACGAAAAGTTGATTTCTCCCTCATTATTATTGAGAGAGAAGTTAGTAAATCAAAAAACCAAGTTCTGTCATATTTATTTATAGAGTGTTCGCTCTTTCAAGTCACCTTCTCTCCTTGCCTGCTCAATAGCGTTTGAAGTCTTGAAGAAAGCATGGAATTTATTTTCCCTGCTTTGTTCATTTACAGTTACGCTTCATAGTTTTGTGAATTGAGCAACATGAAAGTCGATGAATTTAATCAACAGATAGATAAATTGTGCTCACATATAGAGGGACTATTAAAATGCTATGGAACTAAGCTTAATTCAGAACACGAGATGATAACAGAGGCTTTCGAGGAACTTAACACCGCAATGGAAGAACTATTGATAGCTTCCGAGGAGTTAAAGGTAACACGAGCGGCAGTAGAGAAAGAGCGCCAGCGTTACCAAGACTTGTTCGAGTTTGCTCCAGATGCTTACTTGGTAACTGATACCAACGGGATAATCCAAGAGGCTAACCATGTAGCAGCAACTTTGCTCGGTGTCCAACAAAAATATTTAGTAGGTAAACCATTAATTCTTTTTATTGCTCAACAAGACCGCCAGTCCTTTAACTCTCAAATAAACAAATTACAGGAGATACTGAACTGGGAAATTTACCTACAGCCACGAAGAGGAACGCCTTTCCCTGCTAATGTGAAAGCGTCTGTAGTATACGACCTTAAGGAGAAGCACCTTGGCTGGCGTTGGCTGCTGTGCAATATCAGCGAACGCAAACAAGCTGAAGAAATGTTGTATCGAGCTTACAGTGAGTTAGAAATACGGGTGGCGGAACGGACAGCGGAACTGGTAAAAGCGAATCAGAAATTGCTAAATGAAATTACAGAACGTAAAAAAGTCGAGTCACAACTACTGCACCTTGCTTTTCACGATGCATTGACAGGTCTGGCAAACCGCATTGCATTTATGAACCGCCTAAAACATGCGATAAATTATTCAAAACGGCATTCAGATTATCTATATGCTGTGCTATTTATTGACCTAGATCGGTTTAAGGTGATCAATGACAGTCTTGGACACCTAAATGGAGACCAATTGCTGCTTGCTATTGCAAGTAGATTAGAAATATGTGTACGCTCCATAGATACAGCGGCACGGCTTGGGGGAGACGAATTTACAATCCTGCTTGAGGGAATCCAGGATGTGTCAGACGCCATCAAAGTAGCTGAACGGATTCAAAAGGAACTGACATTACCCATTGAGCTTGACGGACAAGAAGTCTTCATCACGGCAAGTATTGGCATCGCCTTGAGTTCGACAGTAAACTATCAACACCCAGAAGAACTTTTGAGGGATGCAGATACAGCAATGTACCGAGCCAAGGTACTAGGCAAAGAGCGTTATGAATTATTCAACTCAGATATGTATGCTGATGCTCTAGCGAGATTACAGTTAGAGACTGATTTGCGCCGAGCAATTGAACGCAAAGAATTTCGGGTTTATTACCAACCGATTGTTTCACTCACTAGTGGCTCTATTATAGGTTTTGAGGCTCTATTGCGCTGGCAGCATCCAGAGCGTGGTCTGCTTAATCCAGCAGATTTTATTCCCCTAGCAGAGGAAACTGGACTAATTTTCTCCATTGGTAAATGGGTTTTGCATGAAGCCTGCCGCCAGATGCAAGTTTGGCGCGTATGTCATCGTTCTAAATTACTAGAGAAAATTAGTGTTAATCTTTCCGTCAAGCAATTTTCTCAGCCGGATTTGATAGAGCAGATTGAGCAAATTTTGCACTCAACTGGCCTTGATGCTGGCACTCTAATTCTAGAGATTACTGAAAACGCAATTGTGGAAAATGGCGATAAGGTAACTGCCGCAATCTTACAACTTCGAGAGATGGGCATTGAGTTATCAATTGATGACTTTGGTACAGGCTACTCCTCATTAGGTGGTCTTTATAACTTTCCGATTAGTGTGTTGAAAATTGACCGTTCTTTTATCAGCCTAATGGGCACTAATAGTAAGAATTTAGAAATTATTGAGATAATTGTCACCTTAGCACACAAGCTAGGTGTGGATGTGCTTGCCGAAGGGGTAGAGACAAAAGAGCAACTATTACTTGTAAGAAAGTTAAAATGTCAATATAGCCAGGGGCATTTTTTCTCAGTTCCGTTAAATAGCTCGGCAGCAGAGGCATTAATTATGGAAAATCCTCAATGGTAAGAGTGATTTAAAATCCTGAGCATAGTTTTGTCTAGCCTATACGCCATCAAAATTTGGCATATAGTTACTGGAGACTGCCTTACTTATATGGTCGCTCAGTCTGAGCCATGATGAGCAAACTCTCATCAGCGGTAACCAAGATAAAGCTATCAACTATTAAGATCTTACTACAGGGGAATGTTGGACAACTTTGCGGCCAGCCCCTCCCTATAAAGCAATACGCTTGGGTTAAGGGAGACAGGGTTGACGGAGGCACAGATGTGAACTTTAAAAGCTTTAGAGGCAGTAGAGGTAAATTCAAGTTGCTCAATGCCTACCAACTTTCGCTAAATTGGAAAAAGGAAAACTCAAGGGAATTTTAAATGTCAGCACAATTGTTACTGGTGGATGATGAACCAGGGATACGGGAAGCCGTGAAAGACTATTTGCAAGAGAGCGGTTTCAGCGTTCAAGTCGCCAGTAACGCCCTTGAAGGTTGGGAATGGATGCAGCTGAATACACCCGACTTAGTGATTTCCGATGTGATGATGCCTCAAGTGGATGGCTATCAGTTCCTGAAGCAAGTACGGGAAGACCCCCGTTTCCAAGCACTCCCGGTAGTATTTTTAACTGCTAAGGGTATGACAGGCGATCGCATTCAAGGCTATCACGCTGGTGTTGATGCCTATCTACCCAAACCCTTTGATCCTGACGAGTTAGTGGCTATAGTCGAAAATTTGCTAGCCCGTCGCGCTGCTAAGGCTGCGAGTACGGGAGATGACGCTGAAACCCCCGATCTTGCTGAACTAGCTAATCAGATTGCCCAAATTAAAGCATTGTTAACTCAAAGAAATGCTATTTCCCAATCGCCAGCCCCTTTTAAAATTGATTTGACTCCCAGAGAACAAAGTGTTTTAAATTTGGTCGCAGAAGGGTTGATGAACAAAGAAATCGCCCGTCGTTTAGAAACCAGCGTCCGCAATGTAGAAAAATACGTCAGCCGTTTATTTAGTAAAACCGGCACCAATAGCCGTACAGAGTTAGTCCGTTTTGCTCTGGAACATGGTCTTGCTAAATAGGCATTATTGGGAATTGGGCATTGGGCATTGGTCATTGGTCATTTGTCAGGAATTATTATTCTCTCCTGCTTCCCCTGTCTGCTCATGGGTAATTGGTAATAGGTAACTAGCTGCTAAACTATGACCTATTACCAGTAATAGATAAAACATAAGTATTTAAGCAAATCAGGCACTTAGCTTAAGCAAAAAGCTAAAAGAAAGGTGATTTATCTTTACTTTGATCTTTTAGTTTTTCATTTTATTTGCGCCTGTTGTCCAATTCCCCATCTGTAAAGACACAGGGTTTTATTCTTCTGCAATGTTTTGATAAAAACTCGGTAAAATGCACCCGGCTGAATTTGCTTTCAGATTCTACCAGTACCCTTTGCTACAAAGTTTTTAATAGCGAAAACTGTTCCTGGGACTTTGTGCTGCTAAATAAAACTTTCACAAAGTAGAAATCAAAATATTTTATGAAATCTACTAACTGCTTAGTTTTTATGGCAACGGGGGTATGGGATCAACATTTAATTTGATGCCCAATTCACGTTTTTCACTACTTAAATTACACCTTTAGATTGGAGAGTTTTCCGCGACATTACGCAAGCGCATTAGCTGACGTCGCATTTGAGGCGAGGCTTTAAACTCAGATATTTCCTGGGCTTTAACAGACGCTTGTAGCGTTTCTAGAAAGTCATCAGAACCTTCGGTTAAAGCATCAAGTAGCACCTGTAATAGTTGCTCGCGATCGCTCAATAGACTCTTTTCCTCAATCAACCGGAATTTGAGATGTATTTCACACTCATAAACACCTACTTCGAGATTATTTATCTGGCGTGGTAATGCTTTGGAGTTCATAGCTTATTGAGATTCCTTTACTTGGTTGTTATGAGGGTAAGGAGGTAGATGTCCAGCAAAAATTCTTTATATCCTTTTTGAATTCAAAGTGCTTGAATTAAGAATTTTTCTTCATCAATCACCTTTGTATTCTATTTCACTCTCCTGTGGTGTATTTTTAAGCTAAATTTTCAGTGTCTAGATTTTGACGTTTCTGTGCCAGATGTAGCTTATGGTAAGCCATAACTATTATTCAGTTTTTAAGATTCTACACAATAAAGTTTCTGTAAGAAGTTGTTCAACCTTTTTAAAGGTTTTTACATCAACTTTATGTGAACGTCAATAACAGTTTAACTTGTTACTCTAATTTTAGTGTTTCTACGTAAGTAAAACCGCTTATTTTTTTTGAGTTTATTAAAGCCAGCGGTCGATGTAGCGCTATTGCGTGAAATTACTTGATGTACGTTTTTTGCGATAGAAAATTCAGGAGAAATTGATCAGCATAATTATTAATGTCAAAACTTTTATTCTCCAGAAAAAAATGTACACAGAACAAATTATTCCTCCCAAGTGCCTATCCATACTGTCTTCTAGGCTTAGTCGAGTAGAAAAATCTTAGCAGTAGGTCAGATTAGTACACCAAATGAAAATACTCAACCCATTAATTTTTACAGAAAAATAATTCGACTACTGTCAGTACTAGCAGTTAAATATATCTTCAACTCATAACAGAAGTAGCAAACTCATCAGTAAAGGTGATATTTTTACTTATGCCCATTCAATATACCCTTTTGAAACTGTATTCAAAGCTTTGAAATTGAGAGCATTCAAGCTTGGATATTAACGTCTACAATAATTTCAGTGTAATCCACGCAAATCTTACACCTTTTTATGGATAACCCGATGCTGCTCAAGTCCACAACCCGGCATATCCGCATTTTTGCAGGTGAAATTGACCGGGATGGCGATTTAGTTCCTAGTCAACAAGTCTTAACCTTAGATGTTGACCCAGATAACGAATTTAATTGGAATGAAGATGCACTACAAAAAATTTATCGAAAATTTGATGAACTAGTAGAAGCATCTAGTGGCGAAGACCTCACAGACTATAACTTGCGCCGTGTAGGGTCAGACTTAGAGCATTATCTGCGATCGCTTCTGCAACTCGGCGAAGTTAGCTACAATCTTTCTGCCCGTGTTACTAACTACAGCATGGGCGTCCCTCAAGTTGCCATTGACGACAAACAATAAGCCAATGAGTTGGTAGCGGGCTACCTGAACCCTTCTGTACAAAGAGTGCTGAGTTAAAAGTGTCTTGGCTGAGAGTGGAAAAATTCATCCAGCGTATTTCAGGTAAATGAAGTACACAGGTAGGGGCACAGCCATGTTCCTTACGATTATCTGTACCTCACGCCTGTTGCAATCTGCTGTAAGCTTACTTCTTAACTCAGCACTGGCTAACCCCCCTGCCGCCAACAACAGTCCTAAAAAGATTTTTAGAGTTACTGCATTTATCAGGTACTTTTGCCAAAATTAATATTTGCTATTCTTAATTCTTAATTAAAGTTAATTCTTGCTATCCTATTTATAAACTAAATAAATATCAACATTATCTGCCTGTTGATGATGGGGTAATTTACCAAAAGCAAATCGCGCAGTTATGCTTGGGTTATGCTGTGGTGACAGGGTTGGAGTTAGTTGGTTTGGCGATGGAGAGTCACAGGGCAATAGAAGCTATGATTAGGCTGTAGGGTTGACTTAGGAGCGTATTTTTTGGATCAGTTAAGTATTAGCACCTGCTGATATCCGCCAGCTAAAATCATCATCTAAAGTCTGGTATGTCAAGTTTAAGAAAGATGAGCGGTCTAGATTGTCCCTACTAATGCTATTAAAAAAATTGCCAATCGCTGATCGGTGCGAAAACTATGGAAAATGACGCGGCAACGCTCTACTGTCCAAACGAAAATTGTCAGGCTGCCAACCCCCTGACTCACAAGTTTTGCCAGCGATGTTCCACGCCCCTACCCAAAAATTATCTCTGGGCTGTGGTAGATAGCCCAAGTTTGGGTAGCCCTGGAGAAATATTAGCCGATCGCTATTTAATTCTTGATAAATTTGTTCTTTTAGATACGAAGCCCGGTTTATTAGCGCTAACGCCTGAGTTAGATAATTTGCAACCTCTAAAAGCATACCTGAGACTGATTCCCTACCGTTTACACGTACCACAGGTATATGGAGTGCTTTTTGTTGCTGATGGATCTTCCCACCGAGAAATATTACTTTTAGAAAAACCGCCATTATTAATAGATGACACTAGCCAACAAGTACATTTGGGCAGCCAGTTAACCACCGCTTGGCGTAATGCAACATCAATGCGCCAACTAAATTGGTTATGGCAAATAGCTCATCTGTGGCAACCTCTGGTGAGTGAAGGTGTAGCCTCTAGCTTACTTGACTCTGATGTATTACGGGTAGAAGGATCGTTAGTACGTTTGTTGGAATTACGTTTTGATAGCGCCACATCACCAGAATTGCCCCAATTAGGTGAATTTTGGCAACAGTTGATCAGCACTGCCAAACCAGTGATCGTGGAATTTGTTGATCGCGTTAGCCTTGCTTTAATTCAGGGAGAGATTAATTCAACCGATCAATTAGTCGGAGTTTTAGATCGGGGACTAGCTGGGCTAGGGCGATCGCAAACACCCACGATCCAAATTATCACCAAAACCGACACCGGGCCAAGTCGTCAACGTAATGAAGATGCCTGTAGCCCTCCGAGTGGAACTCTGGTAAGCAAACCACCCCAGCCAACAGCTTTAGCAATAGTCTGTGATGGCATCGGTGGACATGAGGGTGGCAATGTGGCCTCAAATTTAGCCATTGAAACCATCCAGCAGCAGGTACAACAACTAACAAAGGTTCCTTACGACCATATAGACCCTTCACTGCTGCTGAATGACCTAGATAAGGCAGTGGCAATGGCCAATGACAAAATCAGTCAGCGCAACGACGGTGAAAATCGCCAAGGGCGTCAACGCATGGGCACGACTTTAGTCATGGCATTGCCTGTTGCTCATGAAATGTATATTACTCACGTTGGCGATAGTCGTGCCTACTGGATTACACGTCACGGCTGTTATCAAGTTACCCTCGATGATGATGTCGCTTCCCGGGAAGTGCGACTAGGTTATGCCATTTACCGCGAGGCAGTGCAACAGAGTGCGGCTGGTTCTCTCGTCCAAGCTTTGGGGATGGGGTCTAGCACTTCATTGCATCCCACATCAGGACGGTTTATGCTCGATGAAGATGCTGTTTTTCTGCTCACATCGGATGGTTTGAGTGACTTTGATCGGGTAGAGGAGTACTGGGAAACAGAAATCTTGCCGATTTTAGTTGGGGAAGCAAATATAGCAACTGTTGCCAATCGATTAGTCGAAATTGCTAATACTAAAAATGGACACGATAACGTCACCGTCGCTTTAGTTCACTATCAAGTCCAATATTGGGAACCAGAAATCAACATCCAAGCAGTGATTCCACAGAGTTATTCTGCCAAAACTGTTGATTTAGCATCCAGGGCGACAGATGCGACAGTTTTAGGCAGCCCAAATCACAAAACTCAGGTGATTCCAGACACTGAGCCTGCTAGAAGAACTCGTCAATTCCCCCTACAGTGGATAGTTCCATTATTATTTGTGGTAGCAGCAGGTTTTTTAGGATTGTTCGTCAAGCAACTGCGATCGCCATCAGGGGCTTCTCCAATTTTTTCCAATCCATTACAAACTCAAAACCCTGCCAACCCAGCCATTGAAGCGACACCCGCACCGCGATCGCTAGCTAATCTTTCTCCTGGTTGGGTAATTAAAACCAATAATGACATCTCCTTGGGAAACAACCAATCACTCCCCCGTGGGACTTTTTTAGAAGTTATTGAAAAAAAATCAAATCCAAATCCTGCTTCTGGAAGTTTTTTGGTGTCTATGCGAGTCTGTGCCAATAAAAGTACCCAAACTCCAGCTAGTCCTAATAACCCAACTGTAACTACCTCAGTTCCACCAAATTCAAAACCTTTGCCAGCAACAGTATTGCTAAACTCCTCGCAAGTCAACCGTTTTGGCGTTGTTTTACAATCAGACGCAGCAAATCCATGTAGAACTGTGACGCAACCGCCAGTTACCGAACCATCTGACACCAGTCCAACTTAATCAAATACTCGATAAACTGGTAAAAACCTGGAATAATAACAGGTAACAATCAGAGTAAAAAACTTACAAGGTAAAAAAAGTAGAAAATTTTCACCTTGGATAATTGTTATTTGAAATTATTTTTTTTAGCTTTTAGTTTAATGAATCCATGCAATCCCTGAATTTGGCGATCGCCCGTCTCGTAAATACTGGCACTGACAACTTCGCGATTTGGGTGGTCAAAGCTCCGTATCCCAGTGGCTACGTTTTACATGACTGTGTATGGCCTGTTGAACTGACCCAAGTCTGGCAAGAATGGCAGCAGATGTTTGCTGGTCATGGTCGCCTAGATATTTCCCCATCAACATCTCAAAAGGTCAACTCATTGCCTATAGATTGGATTTCACCCCCTTCAGGTCAAACTACTGGCCCCTACAGCAGTCGTCTGATGCAACACTTGGGAATGAATTTATGGCAGTGGGTATTCGACGGGCAAATTCTTGGTAGTCTAGAACGCAGTCACGGTATGGCTATGGGTGAGCATACACGTTTGCGCTTTCAACTAGAAATTCGCGACCCGGATCTGATCGCTTTCCCTTGGGAAATTATGCAGCGCAAGCCTGGTCAATCGGCGATGTCTTTGTCGCAAGATTTGCTATTTAGTCGCACCACTACTGAAGTTGACGCGTTACCGTATTTGCGAACTGACCAAGCTTTAAGTATTCTGCTGGTTTTAGGTCATGATGACAAGCTGCAACTAGAACAAGAAGCCGCTATCTTACAGCAAGCTCTTGCAGATACGCCTGATAATGCCCAAAGATATGCACCTTGTGTCGTGAATCAACTGATTCAACCAACTCCACAACAGTTGATTGATGAATTAGAAACTAAAGAATACAATGTTTTCTTTTACGCTGGACATGGTTTGCCAGACCCAGATGGAGGATTACTGTTTTTGCGACCAGATATGCCCCTTAATGGCATAGAATTGGCGCAAGTATTGACTCGTACGGGTGTGAAACTAGCGGTTTTCAACGCCTGTTGGGGTGCACAACCAGCCGCGATCAATCATCAAGCTATCCCTGCCAGCAGTTTAGCAGAAGTATTGATTCGTCATGGTGTACCCGCAGTTTTGGGGATGCGCGATGAAATCGCTGATCACGAAAGCCATAGTTTTATTCAAGCCTTTACCGAAGCTTTGCGATCACACAAGCCAATTGATGAAGCCGTAGCACAGGCTAGGCAAGAGTTGTTAACACTGTATAAATTTAATCAACCTGCTTGGACTTTGCCTGTTCTCTATCTGCATCCAGATTTTAATGGCGAACTGATTAAGAATCTAGATGAAGGTATTACGGAACTACCTGATACAGCCATTCCTGATGCAGGTTCCTCGCTTCCAACTGCTTCTTTACGATCGCTCACTCCCAAAGGTAAAACCTGGTTATTGCGTTATGGAGTCACCCGCATCGGCCGCACGAGAGATAATGATATAGTCATACCCGAACCATCTGTATCCAAACGCCACGCCGAAATCTTCTGCCGCAACACTCTTACTGATGCTACACTAATGCGAACTTATTACTTGCAAGATTTTTCCACCTACGGGACAACCTGGTTTTTAGGCCCTAATGGCTGGCAACAAATCCTCCGAGAGGAAGTCCCTTTGAAATCGGGAATGCAGTTAAAGTTTGGAAGTGCTAGAGGTGAAACCTGGGAGTTTGTGATTGAAGACTCGTAGCAGAGCTATTGTGTAAATGAATTTGAGTCTTTAGCATCAGCTTTTAAAGTCTGTTTTTTTTGGAGAAAAATCAACTTTTTTTTGCGGAAATCTCCTCTTAGAACTTGTAGCTGTCAATACCACCAAATAATCATCAGGTTAGAAAATATGGCTGACAAAATTAACGGCTCAGACACTTTCTCTTCTTTGCCATCTCAAGTAAATTTAGAGTTATTAGAAGCGTTACTAGAACCAAAGGATGCTAACTATCCCTGGAATCCAGGTGATGAAGAATCAGAAGCTTATTTTCAGGAACTAGAACAACAGTTCGGAATAGAAGATTTACTTGACGAAGAACTAATGAGGCGATCGCAAGATTTTTACGGACATCTAGATACACTTTGGTCTAGTATTACTGCTACACCTGACCATAATGATAACCGACAACAGGCAGTAGTGCTTAATCTTCAACAAACATTATGTACAAATTTTTCCGCTTGTGTGCCCCAAATATTTCTCAACACCATCGCCACCAAAGCTGCTGAGATATTTGCGGCTCGCCAATTAATCAGCGAGCAACTGGTTGAGTGCGTTCAGACAATACTACCAACTTGGGGAACAGAGGATCTGATCGTTTTGGCTCGTCCTTTTGCTTACGCTATGCGAAGTAGCGAATCGCAAAACGCAGTATCTGCACTTAGTAATTTTCAAAATAGCGAGTGGACAGCTTTATCAGAAGTAGAAAAAGCAAAGGTTAGTTTAGCGATCGCTTCTTATGCTTTTACTGAACTTAACAAGTCTCAACCTGAACTATGAATGGTGAATGGGGACTAGTACCGCAAGGCGGAAGTCAAAAGTCAAAAGAATTGCATTCCAGGCTCTTGCGCCATTTTAAATGGTATGTTAATTTACACCAAGCTGTCTAGGGAGTAGGGAATAAGAAAAGTTTTCATTACACATTGTGTTCGGATAAGCTGCGCTTTGCCATCACTTTATTCAGAGGTGTCTATTGCAAAGATGTTGCGTTCCCCTTACACAAAAATATAAAGTCGAAAATTAAGACTTTTGCAAAAAGTAATTTTAATTATTTTTGATTTTTTTAATATATCTACCCCACGATAAATTAAGAATACGCTGATTTTCAAATTAGGTTATCTATCCCAAGAGGTAAATACTCAAGTATTGCTTGTTCTCACCCTGTTCCTCTATTTTGGCCCAAGAAATCGGGTAGCAAAATTTTGCGATCGCGTCGGTGACAGCGCCCGTGCCTTGAGAATTGCCGCCATCAAAAAGGCGTAAGATAACACTCCAACAATTACCAACAGCAAGGCATTGATTGACCCTGTAGCATTCCAAAGAGCGTGGAGCGCAGAGGCACTCAGATAACCAATAGACAGAATTTGCCAACTTCTACTAGGTTTGAGGACAGCCAACCCAACAAAATAACCCAGGTAGCCACTATAAGCCATGTGTCCGGCTACAGAGCCTAAAATTCGCGGAATTAGCAGTTGTAAACCTGCCAGTTGACCAGCAGCCCCTATACCCACCTGTTGCGTGACATTTTGAGTGATATCAGGCACATACTGACCGAGGGTTTCCAAGAGAGTGAAGCCTACAGCAGAAGCTGTACCTAGGAGAATACCATCTAAAGGTTCCCAGATACCGATGCGTTCCCGCCAAGGTGAAGACAACATTCTACCGATGGCAAAAGCCCCTAGTACAGGTAATGCCTTGAGTAATTCTTCCATCAACCCAGCGCCAAAAAACATCCGCACCAGTAACTCTGTGAAAGTAATAGATTCTTGGGGTGTGGGCAAGCTTCCAGGTAAGATGCCGCGAAATACGAAAATAAATAGATCCAATAGCGGACTGAGCAAAATTAGGATTGTACCCAATGACGTAGCCATTAGCACCCACCAAGGCTTCTGTTTTCCGCAAAGTTGGTAAACAAAATAGTAGGCAGCAAAGGCGATATAACTTGCGACAATCACTTGATTAGCTTGCGGCCGACCGACTGTAGCGAACATCAGTACCACAAAAATTACGGTCAGTATTCCTGGTACGAGGTAAGCTTTACTAGTTAAATCTTTACCAGTGGAAATAATCGGAAAAAGCTGGGTGAAGCTAACAGAATCTGGCTGCTTTAATTGCGTGTGGTTGTGGTAGTTCGTCGCCGAAGGCAGTGGTGTAACTTGGTTCACTGTCGTCGCCGGAGTAAATGAGGTATACTCGTACTCAAAAATGTATTGCGGCCCATCAGCACCTAAAGAAATGCGATCGCCTGGGTGCAATTCTTGACATTCATATAAGCGTTGTCCATTCAAATAAGTGCCATTAGCACTATTCAAGTCACAAAGCACCCAGCTAAATTTGCTCTCTGGGGATAGAGAGAGGGGACGAACCACTGCATGACGACGAGATACCATTCGGTACATCATGGCATCCAAGACAACTTGGCAGCTGGGGTCGCGTCCAATTACCATTTCTTTACTGGGGGGCAGCGAGTAGCGAGATTCTGCTCCCAAAGCTGCCCCATTACCAGACACTAGCCGCAGAAATGCATTATGTCTTGCGTTTTTGCCTGTCATCGATAAGAAGTGCGTTTCTAAACTAATTCTTCACATAATTTGGCAGCAGGACTAACCTTAGCCACATTAGCAGCAGCATTGCTAAATCCACTATAGCTTCACTTACTGCTAATAAATTTAAAATTATTGATGCAAAATTTCAAATTGTTTTGCCTCATGTAAAGAAGTATTCCATCTGCTAAGAGTTTGTCCTAAAACTGGCTTGTTAAGCGGATAAATCAGATTGTCTCGATGCTGTACTTTTGACATCGTAGCGGCAAATTAAACCCACTGCAAATTATTAAAAAATAGTATTTTTTACTGCATTTAGTTCCATTTCAAAAATATATAATTTTCAGCCGTATGTTGTGAGCCAGTACGATTTTCTCCTAAAGGGAGAGGCTATCGCCTTTTTTTCTGTACGAGATGCTGCGCGAACGGAACGCTACGCGAACGCATCCCGTCTCATCACCTGAAAGATCAGTTGTTTTGCCACTGATAATTGACTAAGCTCTTTTGGAGTGGAGAGTAAGTAAAGAAACTCTTCTGAAGTCTTGAATCAAAAGATATCCGGTATCTTGCCTCAAACAACTGTAGTCAGTTCTAGGTGTTCAATCTTAGTTCCAAGTATTGTGAGGAATTCTGCTAGCCAATGTGGGTGAGCAGGCCAAGCTGGTGCTGTCACTAAGTTACCATCAACTATTGCCCGATCAACAGAGATATCAACATAGATTCCTCTAGCACTCTTGATATCTGGGCTACAAGCAGGGTAGCCAGTACATCTCTTACCTTGCAATACATCAGCAGCTGCCAATATCTGCAAGCCGTGGCAAATGGCAGCAATCGGTTTATTCGTTTGGGCAAAGTGACGGGTGATTTCTAGCACCTGCTGATTCAAGCGGATATATTCTGGTGCTCGTCCTCCGGGAATGACTAAGGCATCGTAGGTTGCAGCTTCTACTTCTGCAAACGTAGCATTTAAAGTGAAATTGTGTCCGGGTTTTTCACTGTAAGTCTGATCTCCTTCAAAGTCGTGAACTGCTGTCCGCACCTTGTCGCCAGCTTTTTTTTCAGGGCAAACTGCATGGACAGTGTGTCCTACCATTTGCAACGCCTGAAAAGGAACCATTATTTCATAGTCTTCTACATAGTCGCCAACAAGTATCAAAAGTTTCTTTGCAGCCATATTTTGTTACCCTCATCTTTTGTCAATAGTTGTTTATAGTGGTTGCCAGGTGCGTGACCTGAAGTAAATATTGAAATCACTCTGGCAATTCATGGAGAGGAGAGATAAAGCTGTGCTTTATGCAGGTGAGGTACACCTTAACCCCACTTTTATTGGAAAACACCATATAAAGTAAATATTAATTTAGAGTCAGCTATTTTAGGCGTTAGCATCCCCATGAATTTGTAAATACAATGTTGCGTAGTTTTTTATAACTCAAGGTAGACACTCCTTTGCACAAGCTCAGGCTTGATGAATCGGTAGGTCAAAAGGTGACTGAAATTGTGCCTTGTACGGTAAATGGTGCTTGGGGGAAGATAAGATCGTCGTTTGATTCGTAATATTTGACATTGAAGATGTTCTTAAAGTTAAGCGCAGCCTGCCAATTATCCCGTTTGTAAGCGATTAAGGCATCGGTTCTGACATAAGAGGGAAGGATAAATAATGGCTTCTCGAGATTGGCATTGCGATCACCTGTAAAAAACAACCCCGCACCCAACTCTAATCCTTGCAAGTTACCCTTTTGAAATTCATAAGTTGTCCAGAAACTCGCGCCATGATAGGGTGCATTTGTCAGATGGCGACCATCGGGAAGTCCCTCATAACCTTTGCTAACATAAGCATCATTGAGAAAACCAGAGGCAATCACTTTCCAACCCGGTAAAATTTCCCCGGCTACATCCAGTTCAATTCCTCGGCTTTTCACTTCTCCGATCCCGATTGAGTATAGATCGTCGTCAGGGTCTGTAGTGGGGATATTTGTTTTAGCAATGTCATAGTATGCGAGGTTTACTGAAAGTCGCTTGTCTAAAAGTTCAGCTCTGATGCCAACTTCGTACTGTGTACCATAGGAAGGCTCTATTTGAATCCGGCCTGCTTTTAGAGTACCTAAGTTGGATGCAAAAGAGCGATTGTAGCTAGCGTACAGTGAGATGGGTTCGATTGGTTGATAAACGATGCCTACACGCGGTGAAAAGGCTTGAGAGTTAGCACTAGACTTTTGCGGTTCGTTAAGGATACTGAAATTTTCACTGCTTGAGTCAAAATAGTCATATCTCCCCCCTAAAACCAACTTCAGATTAGGCAACAATGTCACCTGGTCTTGCAGGTAAATTGCTATGCTGTTACCTGCGCTGTTACCCTTGTCGTTGGTGAGAGGGGGCAATGGAACGTTATAGTTTGGCTGAAAAATATCTATTGAAGGGAAATCAACATCATAGCTGTTGCTGTAACTAGATGTATTCCGTCCCCAGTCCAGACCTAACAGCAGTTGATGAGCGATCCCACCCGTATTGAATTTCCCAATTAAGTTGGTTTGCAGAGCATAATTTTGTGTATAATTTGGTCCATCACCAAACTGCCCTCGCGGCAAAGTTCGACCATCCTCTAAAAGCTCCCCGCCGATTTGGGTAACTTTTTCACTATTTTCATCAAATTGTGCGGAAAATCTGCTTCTTAACCGCCAATTTTCACCAAACTGCTGATTGAGTGTTAGCCCGACACGATGGCTTTCAGTATTGAAAAAATCGTCGGGTTGATTTAAAAGGCGATTTCTGGGCAACGTAAAATAGGGTGCTGGTGGTAAAAATATAAAGCCTCGGTCGAACCCTTGTTTAGAATTCAGATATTCATAGGTGAAGTCTAGGGTTGTCGCATCACTAATTTTGTAGGTGAGAACTGGAGAGATATATAATATATCGTTTTCAATGTAATCCCGATAGCTGCCAGAATTTTCATAGGAAACATTCAAACGATATAGTAACTTTTTATCGGTCGTGAGCGGCCCAGACAGATCGATTGCAGGATTGTAGTAATCGTAGCTGCCAGCCGTGAAACTAGCAGAATAATAGGGGGAGTCTAAAGGTTTTTTCGTGACATATAGCAACCGCCAGGTTGGTTAGGACACTAAACTCAGAACATACTCCATCGCCGTTCGCAAGGTAGGGAAGTACTCCAGTTGCTTGCGGATACGACTTTTTAGCCAAGACCAGCAGCGCTCAATTTTATTTAAATCAGGAGAGTAAGGTGGCAAATACCAGACTTCACAACCAGCAGCCCGCACCAGTTGGTCAATGCGTCCACCTTTGTGAAAGGTGGCGTTGTCAATCACCAACTTTTGCCCTGGTTTTAATGCCGGAATCAGGCATACTTCTAACCACGTCTCAAAAACTTGGCGCTTTCTTGCTCCCTCAATCGTGAATGGTGCAAGCAACTGAGTCAGCACACAACGCCGCAATCATATTAACTCGCCCTGTTCTCCGACCTGACTTGAAATCATAGAAGCGTTTTCCTTGGAGACTGTAGCCGTAGCCATAGTCGTCGCGCTCATCCATGCCAGCCTCATCGGCATACACGATCAACTCAGGCTTAACCGTAGCTAGCTGTTGGAGAAACTCCCGCCGTTTGCCCTCATTCCGTTCGCGGTACCCATAGGTCTTTTTTTTCGCGTAAATCCGATTTTCTTCAGCCCTCGTGAGATCGTGCGTTAGCGTAGCTCGCCGTAGGCATCGCTAATATCACCCTCCCACAGTTCGGCCATCTCCGCCTGAGTTTTATCCCCGTAGGTTTCTACGAATGCTCGAAACTTCTCCCAGTCATTGATTTTGTGCCCATTGCCCCGATGCGTTCTGACTTTGGCATTAAAGTCACCCGTTTCCCTGCGACGCTGAAACCATGTATTGATGGTATTACGACTGATGTTGAAGAATTCACTGGCTTCGCAGCGCTTCATCCCATTGAGTTCAATCGCCTCTATCACTTTTCGTCGTAGGTCATAACTGTAAGGGTTTGCCATAGTAATCCAGAAATTAGTCACCTCTCTATAGAACCAGTTTTAAATTTAGCAATTAAATCAGTTTGCAGAGCTAGGTAGATGTAATTAGAATCACCACCGTAGAAGCCTCGCAACACTGTTTGACCATCTTCGGCAAAAGCATACTCATTGACCACAGCACTGTAATAATGTTCAAAGTTCACATTAAACCGGCTCCTGAGCCGGAGATGATCATTAAACTGATGGTTGAGCGTTAAATCGATTTGATGGCTTTCACTGACTTGAGCGGCATTGTAATCATTTAAAGAAAGATTAATCGGCAGAGTAAACGATCTAGGGTCGTTAGGAAAGCCGCGATCAAAGTTGGAGTCAAGTTTTTGATACTCATAGGCGAAATCCAGGGTTGTTCTATCGCTGATTTTGTAGGTAAACGCAGGAGAGATAAAGAAAGCCTTGTTGAAAACTAAATCTCGAAAACTATTGGAATCCTCGTAAGAAACATTCAACCGATACAATAAATTTTTATCGGTCGTCAGCGGCCCAGACAAATCAATCGCCCCATTGTAATAGTTGTAGCTTCCAGCAGTGAAATTAGCAGCATAATAGGGGTTGCTCAAAGGTTTTTTCTTGACATAATTAACCACTCCACCTGGTTCCACCTCTCCATATAGCACTGAAGCTGGACCTTTGAGTACCTCTACCTGCTCAATATTGGTAGCATTGGTGAAGACAGACGTATTGGTAAATCCATCTCTTAAAGAGTTGGTATTAAAGCCACGAATGTTGACACCGTTTTCGGAATTGCCATACCCCGTTGTAAAGGATGTACCAGACACATTACGAACAGCTTCATTAATCCGTGTGATTCTCTGATCCTTGAGCACCTGTTGAGGAACCACCTGAATCGACTGAGGAATATCACGTAAAGGTGTATCAGTCCTGGTTGCAGTACTCGCTTCTGGTACAGTATATCCATCTTGTTCACCTGTGACTACAAGTTCAATCGGTTCATCGCCCTGTGTTGATGGAAGACTAGTGGTCTGTCCCATTAATTTTGATGGGTTGGATAAATCTTTGAAAGCTTAACTCTTGCATCCTCTGTACGAAAACGCCAATCTACACAAAC
>NZ_JBALDA010000036.1:0-115193 GCF_036917535.1 Nostoc sp. | reverse complement strand
CCCTTTACATCCAAGCTTTGGCACTCAGGCGCAAGCTGCTGGGTGAAGAACATCCAGATGTCGCAGTTAGTCTCAACAACCTAGCGGGACTCTACAACTCCCAAGGCAGATACAGCGAAGCCGAACCCCTTTACATCCAGGCGTTAGATATTTTTGAGCGACGGTTAGGTGCAAATCATCCTAATACTATGACTGTGCGTGAAAATTTAGCATATTTGCGCGATCGCCTCCCCCCAAATCCAGAATAAGCTAGTTTTGTGCAAAGCGTACCGTGATAAAGCTTAGACACGCGATCGCCTAGACTAAAATTCATATTGAACTAAGTAAAAATGCCATTCGACTTACTCAAAATGAGCTTTTACTTTCTCAAAAGGAGCTTTTACTTTCTCAAATCCCAGTTTGCTTTCTCATTTTGGTGTTTTCCGCAAGCAAAATCAGCTTTTACTTTCTCAAATCCCAGTTTGCTTTCTCATTTTAGTGTTTTCCGCAAGCAAAATCAGCTTTTACTTTCTCAAACCCCAGTTTGCTTTCTCATTTTGGTGTTTTCCGCAAGCAAAAGCAGCTTTTACTTATTCAAACCCCAGTTTGCTTTCTCATTTTGGTGTTTTCTGCAAGCAAAATCAACTTTTACTTTCCCAAGCGAAGCCTTTTTTCAATTAATAGTTGACAAGTATAAAATTATACTATATTATTTAAGTATGAGAAAGGCGATCGCCCTCCGGCCAGAGTCCGCGATCGCCTTTCTTTCAACCCCACAGTAGGAGTCAACTATCATCATGGCACAACCAGAAAAGTTCGACGATAATCAAGAGTTCCCTCAAGCAGAACAGTATTTACCTAGTGAAGACTTCGATGCACCCACCCTCAAGCAATCTCCTCAAAAGCGATTGCCAAAAAGAGAACCAATTAAACATTTATTGATTGGCTCTCCAAAAGCCGTCACTAGTACAATTCACTTTTTGCAGGTGATTGGTTATGCAAATGTCGGAGATTGGAGTCAACTAATACCAACCGAAAACCCTGATGAGGTGATGAGTATTTTAATCCGTCAGATTTTAACGCCATAACCAAAGTCAAAAACCTCCAGCTATCTAAAATATGGCTGGAGGTTTTTTAGTTGTATATTCTTTAGCATCTAGTGTCAGATATTAACAGCGATCGCCTTTCTCTCTCGGCAAGCTAAACTAATAAACAACCCTTATCCAGTGCAAAGGTAATCTTATGACCTCTGCAACCAACCCAACCACCGACGAACTCACTCCTTTCCCTGACCATACGCAGCTACCAGAGTCTGATGGTACTTTCGTGTTCGCGGAGCGTGCCGGAGGCAAAAACTGGCAAGAGCATCCTCAAAGCATTTTACTGACTGACTCAATTACACCCGTGCTGAAGCAGTTATATCCCAATGGTCAGTATTGTATCGGCCAGGATTTAGGTATTTACTGGCGCTTGACCGAACCTCTAGAAAAAGGCGCAGAAGCACCTGACTGGTTTTTTGTACCGAATGTACCGCCTTCGTTGGATGGACTTTCACGAAGGTCTTATGTACTGTGGCGAGAATTTATCGCACCGTTGATTGCTTTGGAATTTGTTTCTGGAGATGGTAGCGAAGAACGAGACAAAACTCCTTGGAAGGGCAAATTTTGGATTTATGAGCAAGTAATTCATCCAGCTTTTTACGGCATTTATGAAGTAAGTAAAGCCAGTGTGGAAGTTTATGAATTAGTTGGTGGACAATATCAGTTATTAGTAGCAAATGAACGTGGACATTATTCTATTACACCCTTGGGTGTTGAGTTAGGTCTATGGCAAGGACAATATCAGAATATGGAATTACCTTGGCTACGCTGGTGGGATTTGCAAGGTAATTTATTGTTGACTGGCTCAGAAAGAGCCGATCGCTTGACTGCTCAATTGCGATCGCTCGGCATTGAACCAGAAGCATAATATTGATCAAAAATCAACTACTTATTTACATCCATCAACCGCGAAGTTTGTAACCTACTCATCCACTTCTCTAAATAAACTCGATCACCTTTTTGCTCGGTGAGTTGCATAGAGAAATTGAAAACGTCTCACAACGAATGCTAACCCGTACTCTGCGTGATTTAAAGACAGATGGTCTTGTGAAGCGTAAAGTTTATCCTACTAATCCTCCCACTGTAGAGTATTTCTTGACAGCGTTGGGAGATTTGGCTACAAACTTTAGTTACTGTTAGATAATATTGGCTCAAAGCTCGACTAAATAAAAGTTTCAGAATCTTGCTGAGATTATTGTTTTCCGAGAGTGACAAAAGAGGGATTATTTGTGATTAATTACTTTCTTTATGAAATTAAGAATATACGAAATAGCTGATACCGAAGAAATTATGAAATTGTTCTACGACACTATTCATGAAGTGAATATTCACGATTACACACAAGAACAAGTAGCTGCTTGGGCACCAGCAAACATGGATATTGAAGTTTGGATTAAGAGTTTAGGAAGTAAGTTTACTTATGTAGCAGAAGAACAAGACAAAATTATTGGTTTTGGAGAATTAGAGGCTAATGGTCATATCAATCGTTTCTATTGTCATAAAGATTTTCAAAGGAAAGGTGTTGGTAAGAAAATCTTAGAACAGATTGAATTAAAAGCAAACTCTTTAGGTGTGGACAAGTTATTTACAGAAGCCAGTATTACTGCTAAACCTTTTTTTGAGAGTCAGGGATTTATTGTTATCAAAAAGCAAGAAGTAGAGCGTATAGGGCAAAAGCTGATAAATTTTGTCATGGAAAAATACTTAAAAAATTACTAAATTTAAAGGTTGTTCTAGCTTATGGTTTGTAAGCGAGAGTCAGCATCACAGAAGCGGGAATTTCCACACTATTTTCTGTGGCATACTTTGAGGCTCCCTCGATAATTGCGTTTTCAATATTATGCCGTTGCTCATCGCTTTGCATTGCCAATATCGACCCCAGACGCACCGAACTTACAGTAATCTTTGGCATCACATCTTCAGGTGTAGAGAAAGTCCACTTGATGGGCACTTCGGTGACAGACACCTGAGTGAATCCCTCGGCGCTTAAAACCATTTCGCATTCAATGGGGTCGCTAAAGCGAAACAGGGGTGGCCCAGAAGGTATATCCACATCCATGCTGCCATAAGTCTGCACTGAACCCAGTATCAGAGCCATAAATGGATTGCGTGTTGGCGGTGTCCAGCAGGTGAAAGCATAGCGCCCTCCCGATTTGAGTACGCGAAAGGATTCAGCGATCGCTTTTTCTGGGTTTGGGAAATGGAGGATACCCAAGTTACAAACCACCGCCTCAAACTGGCCCGATTCGAAAGTTAAGTTTTCAGCGTCCCCTTGATGAAATGACCCTTGAGGACATCGCCCTCTGGCAATGGCCACCATCTTCTCTGCAAAGTCTAATCCTGTGACTATAGCCTGCCGCTTTAGTGCTGCGGCACTAAGCCACCCAGTGCCGCAACGTCTAGCAATCGAGTACCAGACTTAGCTCCCACGGCATCCAATATGGCCTCATCTACCTGAGAAGTTACAACAGCGATCGCGCGATCGTATTCTTGAGCTACAAGAGAAAATTTATCGCGCTCGAATTGCTTGAATGCCTCGTGAGTAATAGTGGAATCATCTGTCATTTATTTACATCCAGTAACCGCGAAGTTTGTAACCGACTCATCCACTTTTCTAGATAAACTTGATTACCTTTTTGCTCATTTGGATCTTTAGTATCTAAAGGATAAGGCATCAGTCCCAAAATCGTTGCTGTCGTCACGCAAAACATTGATTTTTGGAAACTCATGCAAATTTGGACTCGCAAATCATCTTCACCCCGAAGACTGCGACGATAAATTTCGTGCAAATATTCTGGAAGATAATGACGCATATCTTGCATCAACAAGGTAGGAGGAATACCCGCGCCACCGATGGGTAAAGGATCGGCATACAATGCACCATATTGAAATCGACTTTGATCTGGGGGAATTTGATATCCTTGGGCGTTGTATGAAACAGTACCCTGAAAAGGAGTTCCCCGGAAGAATACTGCTTCTACATAAGGTATTGCTGTATCTGCTAAGAAGGTCAAACCAACGCTTTTAGGAATTATTTCATAGACCTTACCTCGAATTTTGACAGCGTAGGTAATTGGGTTTGATGCATTTGCCACTAACCCTGCTTTAATGTGGTCTACAACTTGGGGAATCGATTTGATTTCGCCTCGGTCATAGCGATCTGATAAATTTAGGAACATATCAGCCATGACTCGCCAGAATTGACCTAAACCGGTGTAGTAAGCAGAGACACGCAACTGTTCTGTTAAAAAATCTGGAAACAGTTGGTTAATAGCCAGAATAAAGGGATTGTTTTGAAATTTGGTGGCGATAACAGCTTGCGCTCTTTCTTGAAACTCTTGTGTATCTAAATACGTATCTAGTCCACCGCCACCGTGCCACATCATGCCTTTCATGCAATACTCGGCATATTCAAAATTAATTCGATCATGCCACCAGTGACGGAGTAATTTCTGCAAAGAAACCTGTCCATTAAAGTATTTAAAAAATGGAAAAAAGACTAAAAATTGATGCTCGGCAATATAGTTAAGATTTTTTGAATAAGCATCTAAAACTACCCCATAGCTTTTCAGAATACCAACAACTTCCAGCACATTCTCTGGACTATCGGTGAGTAGTGCATCTCCATTTTGTAGACGTTCAATATACTCAGCTAAAGGATTGTGAGTAAATTTTTTTTTAATAGTTACCATTGCCATCTCTCCAAAAAATTTCGGGATTGGGGTATTGGGGAGCCAGTGCGTTGGGCGGGCAATGCCCGACTTGAAGCAACTGGTGTCATTGGGCATTGGGCATTGGGCATTGGGCATTGGAAAAACTTTCCCCATTCCCTATTCCCCACTCCCTACTTCCCATTCCTCATTACTTTATCTAAGGACACTGTTGCTACTACATTTTGGGTATTCACCATTGCTGTAATTGTTGGTTCAGTCCAGCGCACTAACCAACCAGGTTGAATGCCGAAAATCACAATCAGCACAGCTAAAATTGCAGATGGGATGCGATCGCTCCAATACACACGTGGTAAGTTGGTAACTGGTGCAGATAGGCGTCCAAAAAAGGCGCGGTTGACGAGTATTAGGAAATAAACTGCTGTTAAACCAGTACCAAGCATACATAACAGGGTTTGCACTGGGAAAACTGGAAAACTTCCCCGATAAACTACGAATTCGGAAATAAACCCTAGCATTCCTGGTATACCAGCGCTGGCCATAACTCCGACAATCATCAAGCTACCGATTACTGGCATACCTCGTTCTGGGTTCAGTAATCCTCGGATGATTGCTAAGTCGCGACTTCCGGCTTTTTTATATACAACCCCTACCAACAAAAACAGCATTGCAGAAATCAAGCCGTGGCTAATCATTTGCATCACAGCACCCAATACACTCAAAGGTGTGGCCGCTGCCGCCGCTAAAAGCACGTAACCCATGTGTCCAATGGAGCTGTATGCTACCATTTTTTTCATATCGCTTTGGGCGATCGCGCAGGATGAACCATACAGTACACTTAATACTGCCCAAATTGCCAACCAAGGAGCTAGATAACTCCAAGCTTCTGGTAACAAGTTCATGCCAAAGCGCAGTAAGCCGTAAGTTCCCAACTTCAACAGCACCCCAGCTAATAGCACGGAAATCGGCGTGGAAGCTTCAACGTGGGCATCTGGCAACCAAGTATGAAAGGGAACCAAGGGAATTTTAATCCCAAAACCTACCAAAATTCCCGCTAGCAGTAATAGCTGTGTTGCTAGAGGTAAAGTTGTCGCGTTTAAGGTTGCTAGTGCAAAGTTAGAGGAACCACTCAGCCAAACCATACCGAGGAAACTTGCTAAAATCAGAATTCCCGAAACGGCTGTATAAATGAGAAATTTAGTCGCAGCATAACCCCGCCTCGCGCCACCCCAAATGGCTATCAACAAATACAGCGGAATCAGTTCCAATTCGTAAAACAGGAAAAATAACAGTAAATCCTGTGCCAGAAAGGCTCCTGTCACCGCAGCGCTTAATAATAGTATCAAAGAGTAATAAAATTTAGGACGCTGTAAGGATTCATCGCTGCTGTAAATGGCAATACAAGTTAACAATCCATTTAAAACCAGCAACGGCAAAGATAAACCATCTATCCCAAGATTATAGTTCAACCCTAAAGCATCTACCCAGGGGAGAGACTCAGCAAACTGTTGAGTAATTTCTCCGGGATGGAACTGAGTTACTAATAGGATTGTCCACAAGAAAGCGATACTGGCAAAGACCAAAGCCACCCTACGGGCAAATTTCCCACTGATGCCAGAGGGCGAGAAACCAATTAAAGCTGCGCCGATTAACGGCACTAGAATTAAAACACTAAGCATAGACTTCGGGTAAAAGGGGATGAGGCAGAATAACAGCCGCGATAAATCGCGTCTCTACGTTTTGTACAGACGCGATTTATCGCGTCTCTCTAAAAAGGCAATTTATCTAGTAAACCCAATGACCAACTGATGAAAAAACCCAGGACGCTGACAACTGCTAGGATGGTCAACATATAACCCTGAGATTGCCCAGAAATGCTGTACTTTAAAGTTTGTCCACCGAAAATGGTCGCAAACCCAACCAAGTTTACTAAACCGTCAACTAAGTAGCGATCGCTCCAAGCAGAAATTTTAGATAGCAGTGCTACTACACTTACCACGGTTACAAGATAAACTCGGTCAATATAAAAATCATAACCTAACAGGTCTTGCAGAAATCTCCACGCCAAGATTCTGGATCTTGACCAAGCTTTGTGTAGATAAACTGTACATCCTAAACCTACGCCCACCACGGTAGACCCAAACAATGCTAAGGCCACATACCAATTAATACTTTTCCAATCGGGTAGTAAGTACCATTGCTGTAACATTAGAGGTAGAAGCAGAGTCAGTACTGTGAGAATCACCATTGGCAAGGCCATCTGCCAACCAACTTCTGGAGTACGACGGGTCTTTTGTTGCGGTTTTCCCCAGAAGACTAATCTAAATACTCTCGTCAAATTCAATGCTGTCAAACCATTGACTAATATTAAAACCCCAATTACCCAAGGGCTAATACTCACGAAACCGTCAGCCCACGCTAGCATTGCCCAGAAACTTCCCAAGGGGAGGAGTGTCACCATCCCGGCTGAACCGACCACAAAGGCAGTGGTGGTGGCTGGCATCCGTGACCATAAACCGCCCATTTCTGTTAAGTCTTGGCTTTGGGTAGTCAAGATGACTGAACCGGAACTCATGAATAATAATGCTTTGGCGATCGCATGAGCTAACAGTAACATCAAGGCTACACCCCCTTGCTGTAACCCCACTGCCAAAAACGCTAACCCCATGTATGCACTAGTAGAATGAGATAGCGATCGCTTAATATCAATTTGAGCTATGGATACTAATGTCGCCCCAATCGCTGTCACCGTACCCATGACTACCAACGCATTCAAGGCAACTGGTGACAGGGCTAACAAGGGTTGAAGTTTATACAGTAAATAAGCACCACCAGCTACGACTAGAGAGTTCCGCATTACCGAGGCGGGATTAGGCCCTTCCATTGCCTCATCTAACCACAAGTGCAATGGAAATTGGGCACATTTACCAGCAGGCCCAGCAATTAACGCCAACCCTAGCAACGTCGATGTCATTGGACTTAAATTAGCTGTTTGTGCCCACTCATATAAATCCGAAATGTTCAAACTCCCAGCTAAGGTAGAAAGTGTCACTACAGCCATCAGCAGCAACAAGTCTCCTACCCGTTTAGTCCAAAACGCATCCCGCGCCGCCGTCACTACTAGTGGTTGAGCATACCAGAACCCAACCAGCAAGTAAGTCGAAAGTGTCAAGACTTCCAAAAGCGCATAGCTGAGAAACAAAGAATCACTGATTGCTAGACCACATAGCGCTGCTTCAAAAAATCCCAGTAGCCCAAAAAAACGCGCCAACGACCAGTCCTTTTCCATGTAACCCAGAGCGTAAACTTGTGCCAGTAAGCTTAACCCTGTAATTAAAACTGTTGCCCCAATGCTGACTGAGGATAGTTCCAAGGAAAAAGATAAGTCTAAATCTGCTGCTTTGAACCAATGGATTAGTAAGTTTTCTGGTTCTCTATCCCAGATATTTTTAAATACAAGCAGGCTATGGAAAAAAGCTAAAACGGTCGTCAACAAGTTGAAGTATGCCGCAGGTCTTGGCCCTGTTCGCCGAATGATTCCTATTCCCCACGGCAATGTCAAAATTGCGCCCGATAAGCTATACAAAGGCACAAACCAACTTGTTGAAAATAGAAATTGATCCATTTAAATTTCCTTAATGACTCAGGCTTGATTTTAAAAAAAATTCCAACCAATTTTATTTAATAAAATTAATTTCACAAAATGCCGATGTTTTTTTACTATTATTTTAACTCAACTTCCAGAAGTACTTTTACTTAACCTTACCCTATTAAATATAAGTAAAATATAACTTTACATAAGCAAAAGCATTTACTTGCCTTAACATCACCGACCTTTTTACATTTGTATTTCTACTTTGACCAGAGTACTTTATACGAAATATTTGAAAAACTTATATATATTTCACCTAGTCCTTGTACACTTAGCAATATTTGAGGAAAGATAGATACAGTAATACATACAGCCGCTGCTTACCCTTCGTCAGATAGGATTAGCCTTGGTTATGAATGTCGTTTTGTAAATGTGATAAAGAAATTATAAAGCATAAGTGGCTGCTCAAGGAATCTGTAAACTTTAATTGCTCAGAAGCCTAGATAACTTTTTGTTAAGTTTTTTAAAACTTTATTATCATAAACTATTATAGTAATTTATATTGCCAGGAACGCCAAGTTTTCCTATGCTTAATTTGGAAGTGTTTTCTTAGCTATAAGATCAGGCTCTCCCCGTCAAAAAATTCAAACGACAGTACAGATTGCATTAATTTTGTAGGAGTTCTGCGATGCCAATTGCAGTTGGAATGATTGAAACGAAGGGCTTTCCAGCAGTGGTGGAAGCTGCTGATGCGATGGTGAAAGCCGCCCGTGTCACCTTAGTAGGGTATGAAAAAATTGGTAGCGCTCGCGTCACCGTGATAGTTCGGGGAGATGTATCGGAAGTGCAAGCTTCTGTAGCTGCTGGGGTCGAAGCGGCAAAAAGAGTCTTTGGTGGTGAAGTGTTATCCACTCACATCATTGCTCGTCCTCACGAAAACCTGGAATACGTCTTGCCGATACGTTACACAGAAGCGGTGGAACAATTCCGTACTTAAAAGCTGTTTAAACAAAGTAATTAACGCTCTTTGCCTGAAAAGAGCATCACTTTTGTCCAAAACTAAAAACTTTGAAATAGGGATTAAAACTAATGTCAATTGCAGTGGGAATGGTTGAAACGCTAGGCTTTCCAGCAGTAGTAGAAGCTGCTGATGCAATGGTAAAAGCTGCCCGCGTCACTTTAGTAGGTTATGAAAAAATCGGTAGTGGTCGGGTGACGGTAATTGTTCGGGGTGACGTTTCGGAAGTACAAGCTTCTGTAGCCGCAGGAGTTGAATCTGTAAAGCGAGTCAATGGCGGACAAGTGTTGTCCACTCATATCATTGCTCGTCCTCACGAAAACTTGGAATACGTTCTCCCAATTCGTTATACCGAAGACGTAGAGCAATTCCGGGAAAATGTGAATGCAATTCGTCCTTTTGGTAGAAGACCGTAATTTGTAATGCAAGTTGCCAAAGTTCGCGGCACAGTAGTTAGCACTCAAAAAGATCCAAGTCTTAGAGGCGTAAAACTACTGTTGTTACAATTAGTGGATGAAGACGGAAACATCCTGCCACAATATGAAGTAGCAGCAGATAGTGTAGGAGCAGGAGTAGATGAGTGGGTACTTGTCAGTCGTGGCAGTGTTGCTCGTCAAGTGCTTGGAAATGAACAACGTCCATTAGATGCAGTAGTAGTGGCGATCATCGATACCATTCACGTTGAAGATCGCCTTATTTACAGTAAAAAAGATCAATATCGGTAGTCATTGGTCATTAGTCATTTAGTCAATTAGTCATTAGTCATTAGCTCTCGACAAATGACAAAAGACAAATGACAAATGACAACTGACAAATGACAATACAGGAGGAATCTCGCGATGGCAGTCCGCAGCACGGCGGCACCCCCAACCCCGTGGTCAAGGAATTTAGCTGAACCAAAAATCCATGAAACTGCCTTTGTACATTCATTCTCCAATCTAATTGGGGATGTACGAATAGGTGCAAATGTAATCGTTGCTCCGGGGACTACGATTAGAGCGGATGAAGGCACACCTTTTAATCTGGGTGAAAACACCAATATTCAAGATGGTGTTGTCATTCATGGGTTGGAGCAAGGCCGAGTAATTGGCGATGACCAAAATAAATACTCAGTATGGATTGGTAAAAACGCTTGCATTACCCACATGGCTCTAATTCACGGGCCAGCTTATGTAGGTGATAATTCCTTCATTGGCTTTCGCTCTACGGTGTTTAATGCCAGGGTGGGTGCAGGTTGCATTGTGATGATGCACGCCTTGATTCAAGACGTAGAGATTCCCGCTGGGAAGTACGTACCTTCGGGAGCAATAATTACCAGCCAGCAGCAAGCTGACCGTTTGCCAGATGTGCAAGATCAGGATAAGGAATTTGCTCATCATGTGGTTGGAATTAATCAGGCATTACGAGCTGGTTATCTCTGTGCTGCGGATACTAAATGTATAGCACCCATTCGGGATGAGAATGCTAAATCTTATACAGGTAATGGTATTACTGTTTTAGAGTTGGAAAGGAGTAATGAAGTGTCGAGCAATAGCTTGGGTACAGAAACAATAGATCAGTTGCGGTATCTATTGGGGCAAGGGTATAAAATTGGTACGGAACATGTAGACCAAAGACGTTTCCGCACGGGTTCTTGGACTAGTTGCCAACCAATCGAAACTAGATCGCTCGATGAAGCGATCGCAGCATTAGAAAGCTGTCTACAAAACCATAGCGGCGAGTATGTTCGACTGTTTGGGATTGACAAAGGTAGACGGCGCGTGCTAGAAGCGATCATCCAACGTCCCGATGATGATGCAAAACCAGCTACCAGCTTTAAAGCTCCGGCTAGTCGTGGTAATAGCAGTTACAGCCAGCAAAGCTACAGCTATGATAATGGTAATGGTAATGGTAACGGTTCTAGCAGTGGCAAAGTCAATGGCGAAACTCTAGAGCAAATTCGCCAACTCTTGGCAGGTGGTTACAAAATTGGTATGGAACACGTAGATGAGCGGCGTTTCCGCACTGGTTCCTGGACTAGTTGCAAACCAATTGAAGCAACTTCTACAAATCAAGTCATCTCCGCTTTAGAAGAATGTATCGCAAGTCATCAAGGCGAGTACGTACGTTTAATCGGCATTGACACCAAAGCCAAACGGCGGGTATTAGAGACCATTATCCAACGTCCAAATGGTCAAGTAGCTTCTTCTGGTAGTCATAAATCATTTACTACTAGTGCAGCACACTATGATACGGGAACAACTAGCAGTAAGCGCTTGAGTTCTGAAGTAGTAGACCAACTCCGGCAATTATTGGCTGGTGGGTCTAAAATTAGCCTTGAACATGTGGATGAGCGCCGCTTCCGTATGGGTTCCTGGACTAGTATCGGTCAAATTCAAGCCTCCTCAGAAAGAGAAGCGATCGCAGCTATAGAAGCACACCTCGGTGAATACGAAGGGGAATATGTACGCTTAATTGGTATTGACCCCAAAGCTAAACGGCGGGTATTAGAGACTATTATCCAACGTCCAAATGGTCAAGTAGCCTCTTCTAGCAGTCAGAAATCATTTACTAGCAGTGCATCATACTCTACTGCTCCTACAGCAACAGCTACCAGTACCCGCTTGAGTAGTGAAGTCGTAGACCAACTCCGGCAATTATTGGCTAGCGGCTCAAAAATTAGCCTTGAACACGTGGATCAGCGCCGCTTCCGTATGGGTTCCTGGACTAGTATCGGTCACATTCAAGCATCCTCAGAAAGAGAAGCGATCGCCGCTGTAGAAGGGCATCTCCACGAATATCCAGGGGAATATGTGCGCTTAATTGGTGTTGACCCCAAAGCCAAGCGTCGCGTATTAGAAACGATTATTCAAAGACCATAGCAGTGCTGAGTTAAAAGTGCTGAGTGCTGAGTTAACACTTTAAAGACACCAGTCATACCAACTGTAAACTCAGATTTTAAAACATACTAATTACTCAGCACTCAGAATTCACCACTCAGAACTACATCCGGCTTCCGAGGTTAAAATTTCCATGTCTGTGCCGCCACTGCGCCTCAGCAATAACTTTGATACTTACATTAGTGGTGAGGTGACTATTCATCCAAGCGCGGTACTTGCACCTGGCGTGATCCTCCAAGCGGCTGTAAACAGCAAGATCGTCATTGGGCCAGGGGTCTGTATTGGTATGGGAGCAATTCTCCAAGTCCATGAAGGCACCCTAGAAGTAGAAGCAGGTGCAAACCTGGGAGCAGGTTTTTTGATGATTGGCAAGGGCAAAATTGGCGCAAATGCTTGTATTGGTTCAGCTACTACAGTTTTTAACTATTCGGTTGAACCTGGACAAGTAGTACCGCCTGGTTCCATTTTAGGAGACACCAGTCGGCAGATTGCCCCGACAAAGCAGCTAGAACCATCTACAAATAACCCAACTTCTACTACAAATGCACCATCACCGAAGGTAGAGGAAAATGGCTTGGGTGGAGTTAAAGAAAAGGAAATTTCCTCAACTAATTTCTCAGCTTCGGCTTTTATAGATTTCAAACAAAACAAGTCGATTTCTTATTTTAAATCTCCCGTGACTCCAGAAAGTCAGCCTCCTCCTGTAGAGGAACCAACAAATTATGCTGACTCAACTTTGGCAAAAGCCGCCCAACCGTCTACAGAACAGAACTCAGACCCCAGTCAGCCAGCCGCAGAATCTCCTAACGGTTTTGGGACTCAAATTTATGGACAAGGGAGTATAAACAGACTGTTGACTACACTGTTTCCTCATAGACAATCCTTGAGCGACCCAAACTCTGACGATTAGTCCGAGTAAGTGTTAATTGTAAGTTGTCGGCTTTTTCCGTATTTTGGAGAATTGATCATGGAAACATATAATCAACGGTCTATTCGCACTATCCAGGGAGCGAGTAGTCAAGAAACCTATCAGGATACTGCTTTGGGTTTAGTTTCTTGCCAGAGCTTTCCGGCGATCGTTGGGACGGCAGATATGATGCTGAAATCAGCAGGAGTTCATCTGGTAGGATATGAAAAAATTGGTAGCGGTCATTGTACTGCGATCGTTCGGGGTGGAATTGCTGACGTGCGTTTGGCGGTAGAATCAGGCGTGCAAACGGCTGAACAGTTTGGTCAATTGGTTTCTAGCTTAGTGATTCCCCGACCTTATCCCAACCTAGATAGAGTACTTCCGATCACAACCCGTTTCACTAAATTAATGCAAGAGGGCAATTACAGCCGTCTGAGTAATCAAGCAATTGGTTTGGTAGAAACGCGAGGATTTCCAGCGATGGTGGGAGCGTGTGATGCCATGCTTAAAGCTGCTGATGTTCATTTAGCAGCTTATGAAAAAATTGGTGCGGGTTTGTGTACGGCTATTATTCGTGGTTCTGTAGCAAATGTGGCAGTAGCAGTGGAAGCGGGAATGTTTGAAGCAGAACGCATTGGGGAATTGAATGCAGTGATGGTAATTCCTCGACCGCTGGATGAAATGGAGCAAACCTTGCCATTGGCAAGCTGCTGGATAGAAGAACGCGAACCGTTAAACTTGCCAGTGAATATTAAAGAAAAAGAACAAGTTGCGGAAATCGAGGTACTAAGATTACCAGACTTAACCAAACTACCTACAAAAGTTCAAGAAGAATTATGGAATGATGAATGATGATAGATGAATTTTGAAAAATCATCATCCAGCATTCATCGTTTAGATGGAAGGCATCTTACGCTTGAGCTATTCTAAATAATAGCTTTTTCAAGCTATAAATAAAATACCTTTATTTTAATAGAAGTAATAGAGTTTTATCTATGATGAAACTCGTAACTTTCTGTGAGCATCACTATATCATTTGCCAGTGTTCAGCAATACTAGTTTTATATCTATTAATCGCTATATACAGGAGAATCACCCTTGAACCAAGCGACGCTGCACCAGTTAAAGGTGTTTGAGGCGGCGGCACGGCACAGTAGCTTTACTCGTGCTGCTGAGGAATTGTTTCTCACCCAACCTACCGTGTCTATGCAGATCAAGCAACTCACAAAATCGGTAGGTTTGCCATTATTTGAGCAAGTGGGGAAGCGATTGTATCTGACGGAGGCAGGACGGGAATTATTTGCTACTTGTCGGCAAATTTTTCACAATATAGCCCAGTATGAAATGAAGGTGGCAGATTTAAAAGGGCTAAAACAAGGACAATTACGTTTGGCAGTGATTACAACAGCAAAATATTTTATCCCACGTTTGTTAGGACCATTTTGCGAACTTTATCCAGGGATTGATATTTCGCTACAAGTTACAAATCACGAACAAATTTTGGAACGGATGAGTCAGAATCTGGATGACTTATATATTATGAGTCAAATTCCAGACAATATAGATGTGACTTGTGAACCATTTCTAGAAAATCCTTTAATAGTCTTTGCACCAACTAATCATCCTTTATCCAAAGAAAAAAATATTCCTATACAACGCCTGTCTAACCAACCTTTTATTATGCGGGAACCAGGTTCAGGAACTCGTCGCGCCGTCCAAAAGCTATTTGAAGAAGAAGGAATAACGGTAAAAGTCAAGCTAGAATTGGGAAGTAATGAAGCAATTAAACAAGCGATCGCAGGTGGTTTAGGAATTTCTGTTTTATCACGTCATACCTTACTATCAGACGCTTCAGAGTTCAGCATTTTAGATGTGCAACACTTCCCCATTCAGCGGGATTGGTACATGGTTTACCCATCTGGCAAGCAGCTATCTATCGTCGCTCGTGCCTATTATGAGTATCTACTAGCAGCGGCAAAAAATATTGTTAAACAAAAAGCTGATACTGCTTATAGTACCTTATAAACCAATTCACGGATAAAAGGATTCGTAATTCGTAATTCGTAATTTATGAATTACGAATTCTCTATGGGACTTACCCACAGGTTACAGAAAATTAAACACAGAGAACGCAGAGAACACAGAGGATAAGAGTTAGAGAAGTTTTTTGCGTAAGTTTTACTCTAAAGGGGTTGACTGTTAGACCGGTAAACATTGACAATTAACCAGCAGAATCATTAAAAATGGGGGAAAACTAGCAGTGGTTAACCCGGAAATACCGTCTTGGCGCAAAACAGTACAAAGCGAGATTGTAGCTGTTACCGTGTATTCTGACAGAGCATTGGTTACACGGCGGGGTGTAGTTGATTTAACAGGAATTGAACAGGAATTAGTAATTACCCCAGTGCCAATGATTTTAGAAACTGAGTCTGTTCGGGTTAGCGGTACAGGTAGGGTAGGGGTGCGCTTGGTGGGAGTTAGTAGCGATCGCATTTACACTAATGAACCTGTAACAGAGCGAGTAGCACATTTGACAAGGCAAATTCAGCAATTAGAAGCAGAAAAACGCCACCTACAAGCCCAAGTAGATGCTTTAGCATTGCAGTCTAGTTTTATCGCTGGCTTACGTGAAAAAACAGAAGAACCCTTTGCACAAAGTTTGTCTCGGAAAAATCTCAGCCTCAGCGAGACTTTGGATTTCCTCAACTTTCTCGGAAGCCAGTATAGTGAATATGTGATCGCATCTGGAGAATGCAAAACTCAACAGCAGGAATTAGACAAACAACTGCAAGCACTCCACACCTCATTGCAAATAATCCAAACACCCCATCCTAAAGAAAGTCTTAGCTTAGTTGTAGCAGTTGAAGTCGCGGGTGAAGGTGAATTTGAATTAGAGGTGTCTTACATAGTAAATCGCGCTAGCTGGAATCCGCTTTATGACTTGCGCTTTAGCACTACCAACGATATTGTACATCTAAGTTACCTAGCAGAAATTACTCAAAGCACTGGCGAAGATTGGATTGGTGCAAATCTCACCCTTTCTACTGCTAAACCAGGATTAGGTACACTCCCACCCAAACTTGAACCCTGGTATATTGATACCCCACGTCGCCAAAGAATGCGACGACGATCTCAACTAGCTGCCCAGCCACCACTACTGCCTAGCATACCAGAGCCGCCTGCTGCTGCTGCCAGAGCAGATTGGCAAGAAGAAGATGAAGTTGCAGAGGATAGTCTTATTGCAGCAGAAACCGTTACAGCAGAAGTATCTAAAGAAGGGAGTGTAGTTACCTTTAAACTGAATAGTGGTGGTAACATTCCCAGTGATGGCGCACCTCATAAAACTACGATTTTCAACGATGATTATCCTTGTAGCTTCGATTATGTGGCAATGCCGCGCTTGGTAAGTTTTGCTTATCTAGAAGCGAATGTGAAAAATAGTCCCAACGGTGCGACTTTGTTACTAGGTAAAGCAAATATTTTCCGCGACAACGTTTTTATTGGGACAACTCAGTTAGAAAATATTGCACCGGGGCAAGAGTTTAAACTGAACTTAGGAATTGACGAAGGTTTAAAAATTGAGCGCGACTTAGTTGAGCGTCTAGTAGATAAAAAATTAATTAGCAACCAGCGGCGGATTACTTATAGTTATCGGTTAATAATTACTAACTTACTCGACAAAGAAGTAAATCTGAAACTAACTGAACAATTGCCAGTTAGCCGCAACGAGCAAATTAAAGTACGCCTCAGTCGCAGCAATCCACAAATTCAACTCGGTGAAATGGGGATTTTAGAATGGCAGCTAACTCTTCCATCCCAAGAGCGAAGAGAGATATATTACCAGTTTAATGTTGAACATCCACCTGATTTAATGGTAGTTGGGTTAGATATTTAGGGCTTGCGGAAAAATAAATTTTCCAATATTAGTAGAGTGTGTTACTTCTTTCTATATCAAAAAACTATTCTGGTGGGCGTCCTGGTAGATCGAGATAGCGAGTTAGCCATAATGCTTCTTGATTTTTTCGTTCAACATAGGCAATTACCGTGAACTCTCCCCACATATTCAGCCACAGTTCAAACTGATTATTATGTGACTCAGTAGCAATAATTTGCTTTTTAAAAGAGTCATGTAAGCGATAGGTAACGCGAATGCAATTATTAAAATCAACTTCTGAATAAGCCTCTAGCCAAATCTTAACCCGGTAAAGTCCACGTTTTTCTAAAGTTTTGGGTACAATCACCTCAGATATATGAATTAGATAGACACTCTCATCAAGTCCTGTAGAGTATTTCTGATAATTCAGAACTTTTTCATTAATATCTTCAGGGACAGTTATACCACTCACGCCTTCCGAAGTTGCAGTCCTTACCTGTGCATTTTTGATAGCTAGTGGAGCATTTAGCTCCATAAAGTTTCCGAATTTAACTGGAGAACCATCTTCGATTCTTGTGATAAAAGCATTGAATAAAATACTAATTTGTTCGCGAAAATTATTATTAATATATTTGATTATAAAAACCCAAAATACTAACCAGACTATGGTTTGCCAGAAAGGAACCCAACTCGCACCTAGTAGGTTTACTCCTTCCTGTTCCCGTTTTAGAATTGGGGATGGCGACGGTTCAGAGGTTTGTGCGATATAAATAGTCTGAAAATTAGTGATTTTCATTATGTTGCTAAACCTAATATACCGAAAGCCTTGACAACACTTTATTGTATTACCCGTCATTACAATGCGATCGCTATTTTTCCTCTGTCTAGAGTGGTAAAAGAGGGTTATATACAAGCTGCTTTCATTGCTTAGAACCGCTTCACCAGAATCTGCGATCGCAGATAAGTTAGCTTTATACCTACCATCAGTCTTTTTTTGTCAAGTCTTATTGACGCTTTGTAACGAAATTGTTATATTTAGTTACATAAATAAATAAAGAAGAGAAAAAACCATGTATACCACCACTAACGAAGACGGCATTCTCAACAACTACGCAGCAGAACCCAAGATGTACTACGCTGAGTACCCAGCAATTTGGGAACAACGTAAATACGTTTTACAGAGTCTTTTTGCAACTTTAATCGTCACCGCTTTAGTTTTGGTTGGTTTTAGCGTTAGTTAAGATTTTTGATTTCGGTATCGCTGTATCTCATCGTTAATCTCACTTCTCGACTTTACCTCGGCTAATTTAGCCGGGGTTTTTTGTGTTTTATTCATCCCAAACGACGAGTGTATTATATTGTCAAACAAGTGCGTTAGCGAGTCTTCCCCCAAGAAAAGACAAGGGTGAACAAGCGTCACAGTTCGTCGTTGGTATCGCTCAAATCAATAGCATAAACGTGTTGATTAATATGGGAGGTAAATTATGAATGGAGAAGAATTGAGAAGAAGATACGCTACCAAAGAGAGAGATTTTAGTGCTGTTAATCTCAGGGGTGTTAATATTAGCGGTTCGGAACCAATGGAAGATATTTTTATCGATATTGACTTGAGTGGAATCAATTTTAGTGGTGCCAACTTGACTAATGCCATCCTGGCTGGTGCTAATCTTACTGATGCCAATTTGAGTAACGCCAACCTGACTGGTGCTGACTTGGGTCAGTGCAAATTGATTCGTGCTAATTTTAGTGGAGCCAATTTGACTAAAGCTTGTCTGGATGCTGTTAAGTTCAGGGATACTAATATGAGTGGTGCTAATTTGCGATCCGCTTCTATTACCCAAACTCAACTGGGTAACACTAATATGAGTGGTGCCAAGTATGTGAGTAATATTGACTGGACTGGTACTCGCGTCAAAGGTCTTGTATTGAAGGATGGAACTGCAATCGATTCCGATGGCGACTGGTAAGACTGTTGTTGATTGAGAATTAGTGAGATTTTATCTACATCCTAGCTTTTTTTATCGCCCCGTCAGCAACAAACCACTGGTCAGCCATAAAAGCCATAAAATAAAGACAAATCAATAAAAGGGGGTGTTTATGGCAACCCAACTCGGTGAAGCTAAATCTTCAACAGAATTGATAATATCTTGGGAAGCATTGCCCGCAGATTTTCAGCTAGAGGATGAACCAGTGGAAAATACAGGTCAGCCACTATTGGCTGGTGCTTTGCGCGAAAGCCTTGAGATAAGTGGTTTCATCCAACCACAGATGTTAATAGCCTCAAATTTTGGACTTTGTGCGACGATAAACGGGCAATTTGTTGTTAAAGCACCCGACTGGGTTTATGTACCATCAGTAAATCAAGTTTTAGGAGAACGCAAAAGCTATACACCCAATTTAGATGGAGATATTCCAGCAATTGTGATGGAATTTCTATCTGACACTGAAGGTGGAGAATACTCTTTTAAACGAACCTATCCACCAGGAAAATGGTTTTTTTACGAGCAGATTCTTCAAGTCCCAATTTATGTAGTTTTTGACCCTTATGGCGGTTTGTTAGAATTTTACCAACTCGAAAACAGGCGCTACGAGTTAAAGCAACCTGATGAAAATGGTCGTCATTGGATTGATTCAATGAGTTTATTTCTGGGAACTTGGCAAGGAACAAAAGAAGCCAGAACTGGTTATTGGTTGCGCTGGTGGGATGAGGCAGGTAATTTGTTACTTTGGGCAGTGGAACAAATTGAACAGGAACGCCAGCAAAAAGAACGGCTAATTGCCTATTTACAATCTCAAGGTATTGATCCAAATAATTTGCATTAGCATATTCAGGCAAAATTTTCAACTATTTTCGTGACTCAGTTTAAGTATAAAAGTGCTGGGGTGCGTCAACGATAGCGTACTCCTACGGCATAGCAACTATTAGAGACGCTGCACAAAGCTTGCCTCTCCGTAGTAGTACGCTTAAAGCAAGTCCTGTCTCAAAAGGAGACACCAAGCCCAAACGAGTTTTACGAGCGCCACAGCTTGTCGTTTGCAGTTCTCATAGCGTCAAAGAAAAGACATCACTATATGGGTATTTTGCTAATTACTTATAAAATAGACGAAGATATTTTGGCATACGTCAATGAAATTGGACAGAAGTTGGCGAAGGTAAGAGGACGGGACGAGTTTAAATACGAATTCTTTGTGATTCCAGAGGAAAGCCTTAACGCCTTTGCATTACCTGGGGGTAAAGTTTTTATTAATGCGGGTGCGATCGCTAAAACTAATTCCGAAGCAGAATTAGCTGGCTTAATGGGTCATGAATTATCCCATGTACTTTTATCCCACGGTTTTCAATTAGTCAGCGAAGGCAACCTGATCTCTAACGTTACTCAATATCTCCCTCTGGGTGGCACCATTGGTCAACTTTTTGCACTCAGTTACAGCCGTGACATGGAACGTCAGGCAGATAATCTCGGCACACGTCTAATTGTTGCTACTGGTTACGCTGCTGACGGTTTGCGTAACTTGATGGTGACGCTAGTAAAACAAGACAAAAATGCTCCTCCTAGTTGGTTATCTTCGCACCCAGGCGGTAAGGAGCGAGTTAGTTATTTAGAAAACCTCATTACCCGTAGTAACTACAACCGTTACGCCTATGAAGGAGTGGAACGTCATCTAGAAATTAAAGCACGGATGAAAAAGCTACTCGAAGAGAAGAAAGCAAGAGACGAAAAAAAATAGCGTTTTTAATGAATCAAAACATAGAATTATTCGTCGCTTAAACTATCAATTCCCCACCTATTTCTACTGGAGGATGATTATGTCATCACAACTGCTTCGATTGATATCTTTGGGCAGTCTTGGCTTATCTTTGTGTCTGGGCAATTCCGTAGCAATGGCGCAATATGACTCTACCAACGATGGCGTTGTCGTACCAACAGTACCATCAGGCGGCACATCAACACCAGTTCCAATAGACACATCGACAGGTGTACCACCCTCAGCTGACGGTACAACTCGGTTTACCTGTCAGACTTACAATGGACAGTATACTGTCATGTATCAGCCCCAAAGTCAACCAGGACAATACTTTGCTTGGGCTGCGCCTGCGGCTTTGGGTGGTGGTTGGGATGCACAAAGGCGTTGTACAGCAATTGCCAGTCGCTTAGAACTTTATCGCCCAGATGGCTTACAAGAACTCCAGACAGCAACAGAAAATAACGAAAATATTGTCTGCGTTACAACAGAAACTAACCCAACCTGTAGAATTGTGCTGACAGTACCGCCTGGGAAAGACCCCTATGTTATCCGCAATAGTATTTTTCAGAACTTGACTACTGCTGACAGTGGACAGCAGACTATAGCCGTTAATACTTATGGCGATCGCAATAGTGGAGGCAACGAATTATATAATTTAGGACGTACACTTCTAGGCAGTGGCAATAATCGGGTTAGTTCATCTAGAAGTGCGATTAATTTGAAACCTTTCCTTGATCGCCAAGATGGTGGCACCGGAGACAAATTACGGCGTGGAGTGGCAGTTCGGGGTCAATCTCAACCTGCTCGTTTAAACCCTGATAAGTTCCGTTAAATGATGGTTATTTTTTAAGGCTAAGACGCTGTTAATACCAAATCGGACTCAAACTAAATTGTGTCTATCAACTAGAGGCGATTTTGCAGCGTCTGTAAAACTTAAGAAATATACGCTATCAATGTGACTGTAAACTGTGAACCCTGACCAAGTGAACTATCGTGTTTTAATACTCCGCCCAAACTCTCAACTTGGCGTTTGGTCAGCCACAGCCCCAAACCTGTATTTCCTTGATCGCTTTTAGTAGTAAACCCAAGCTGGAAAATATCGTCGAATTTTTCTGGTGTAATACCTAATCCAGTGTCACAAACTTGAACTTCGACCCCAAGTTTCTCATCTCCTTCTACAGTTCTAGCATTGATGGACAATGTGCCACCATTTGGCATTGCATCTACAGCATTCTGTATGAGGTGATAGAACATCCCAATTAATTGCTGTTCTCCACCCAACACTTTAGGTAAGTTTTCTGCCACATTGATATTGGTCTGAATAATATCAGGTACAGTAACCTGATTCAAAGCATTGTTGACTATTGAGTGAATGCATAGAGGTTGAGCTTCTTCCTTATGCCCAATCTTCATACCTGTTAAACTTTGGCTGACTTCATCAATCAGAAGCAGAGCCGTATCTCCTTTTTCTTTACTAATCTCAATGTTGTTGTGATCTGGGTTACTGAAAATCTCTTCTAAAAATTTTTTAACTGTATTAACTTTGTTATCTAATCGGTGGAAAAACTTACTGTCTAATGTCGGCCACCGTTGATTTTTGATGGCACTTGCTGCTGAAGACGCGATAGAATTAATAATTTCTTGTTCTTCATTTGAAAAACTATGATAACGTCGATAGTTAATAAACATAACTCCGACGATATCTTTATCTACTTTCAACAAGATACCTGCTACAGATTTAATTCTCTCTCTTTGCGTGAACAATGAATTTTTAAATATCGGTTCATTATCAATATTTGTAACATAGACATTGGTTTCACGACTAATTAATACAAATGGTACATTATTTTCATTAATCTTGAATTTCATTACCTCTTCTTGCACCAACATTCCCGCAGTCTTGGGTGGAGTTAAAAATTGCTTTTCTGTTTGAATATATTCATAAATAGTAACAACGTCTGCTGCTAGAACATTCAGTGTATGCCAAGCAAAATGACTTAATGAATTAGTATCTATTTGATTAAGAGATTGTGTAATACATTGAAGGGTATATCTCTGGCGTGCTTCATCACGTATTTTTTGACATGTCATAACGCGCCAAATAGCATCAACAGCCTGATTAGCAAAGTACTCTCCTTGGCGTTCTAGCTCTTCAATGAATTCATGTTCATACCTAAAGTGGACATATAATACTCCTACAAGAACCAAATTTTGTTCTCGTTCCATGTTATTGCCTTGTTTAGTAGGAGTAGCAATCATCCGTGGGATAACTTTATATTGATCGTTAATTAGTAATGGAAAGGCTGCATATGTTTTAGATCCTCTTGCTAATACTCCCTGATTTAACTCTACTTCAGAATTTTCGTTGATTGGAGATGTATATGTCTTGTACTGAGGTTTTCCTTCAGAAATACTTTGCCATCCTAAGCCTTGCTTACGAGGTGAAAATTTATCTAATGGTATATTACCTAGATCTCCTGCAAAAACTTCGTATATGTAGCGTTCTTGATGTGGTTCCCATAAAAAATGCAACGTAGTTAAGTCAGCCTGAAAAATATGTTTAGCATTCTCAGCAATAGTTTCCAAAACATAACTTAACCTTCCACGACGAATATCTAGCGCTCGCCGAGCAATTAGTTTAGCGAGTAAGGTTGCTTGTTCATATGTAATTGGTTTTCCAGAATTTTCATAGCCCGCCTCTACTGTTCCAATAACTTCAGGTAGGGAAGCAGTAGGTAGTGTCTTCATATGGATAACCATATTGTTCCCTTCTTGTTTAGCTACTATAAAATTCTCATCCCATTTATAATGTTCAAACCAATCTTCTACTACTTTTGTTTGGTCGTCATGAACTAAGAAAATGGGTGTAAAAATACGATTAAGTCGTCCATGCTTAAACCTTTCATAAACCCAGCGATCAAATCGCCTGTCCCACCCAGAAATGATTTCAGTATCAAATATTTTAATGATATGTGCTTGGATATCTCTTAAATCTGGGTCTGCATTCACGTAATGCCTTGCTTGAGCAACCCATCCGCTTCCAATCCCAGTACCATATACTGTTTCAATAGTGTCATGTTCTGGCATCACCAATGATATATTAACAAAGTCAAAGCCTAGTAAGTCTTGGATTTCTCTACAAACATCATCTAAGATAGTTTCTAGACCAACTAAGTCTGAAATTGCTTGGGCGATTTTTCTATCCGTTTCCAAAAGTGGTTCAACTGCCTTTTCTTTTGGCGCTTTGCTCTCAACACCTATCTTTATTGATTCTTGAGTATCTATAGACTTTGTGGTAACTTCGTTAATACCATTAACTGGATTTTGTAAACTAGTACCACTTAGGTTAGCATCAGTCAGATTTGCATTTTTTAAGTTAGCATCAGCCAAGTCAGCGTTTCTAAGGTTGGCACCATTGAGGTTAGCGTTACTGAGGATAGCACCTTTTAAATTAACACCACTCAGGTTAGCATCAGTTAGATTTGCATCACTCAAGTTAGCATCGCTAAGGTTAGCATTTCTTAAGTTCGCACCACTTAAGTCAGCCCCACTTAAGTTAGCCCCACTTAAGTTAGTAAATAATAAGTTTGTATTGCTTAAGTCAGCAGAACTGAGATTTGCCGCGCTCAAATTATCATTGCTTAAGTCTTCACCACTAAGGTCAACACCAACAAAATCTTCAGTTAAGTTCAGACCAGCTATTTGCACTATTTCAGAAAATTTATTTGTTTGAGCTTTGACTAACTCTTGTAATAAATTTGGTAAAGATTTTTCGTTTTTCATACCTCAAACCCCGCCTGAAGTATGCAAGGCTTCAATAGTTTTTTTATTAAATCTTTCTTAAGAATTTTTCTATCGAATGCTGCTTTAATTTTTTTGTTTTTATTTAAAAATCCTGTAAAAATCTCTCTTGGTAAATTAGGTTGCTCATACTCAATCTCAGTTATACAAATATCTGTGATGGAAACAATTTCAAAAGTCGCTTCTACGGAACAGATTCCGTTATTATCCATATTGACATCCTGAGCGTTTAATTGCTGTATACCTTTAGAGACAGTTCCTAGTTGAGTTCTATTGAGTAAACCTCTTAAAACATTAGATTGTTTAAAATCCCAACTTATATTATTCTCTGATTCTACTGTTAATTCAACCTGGAAATTAATGAATTGAGACGTATCTATAGACTCAATGGGAATGTTTCCATTTCGCAAACGCAGCCTCAGTCTTCCCCGTTTTAACCCAAACTGAATTGTAACACCATCTATAGAGAATCTCTGTTCACTAAAATTTGCAATCACATAAAGCCTAACCTGTTGTCTGTCAATAGGTTCTATGTGAATTTTAATAAACACAAAATCAATATTAGTGTTTATCCCCTCCGAATCATTAACAACGGTATTCAGAGGGGATAATGAGGGTTTTCAGTTATCACAAAATTGGGTCTTTGTAAAACAATTGTGTCGTTAGAAGGCAGTTGTGGTCGCGGCTTTATATGTTTTTCCACAAACTGCTTGACACTTAGATAGACTAAATCTTCTTTTGAACTGGGTTTGGCAATCTGATTATGGTCTTTGGCGATCGCTACTGGCTTAACATGTAAAATGCCTGGGTTTGCACTATCCTCGTTTACAACCAAAATTCCGGCTGTAGGCTGGGTTTCATAAAATACCTTTGTATCAATTTCCAAATTATCAACATTTTGCTGATACCACTCGTTGAGGCTGCGTAACTCTGGTGCGTGTTCCCTAAGTTCCTTAACGTTAACTGTGGTTTGCGCCAAGATGCTGATATGCTCAATTAAGTTTGCTAAATGAGAACCTCTGTGTGGTGTGGATAAAAAAACAATACCCTTAGTCTGCTCGATAATAGCTTGCCTTCGGAAATTTTGGGCTGCCTGAAGCACTTCTTTCACCAATAGCCCACCCATACTATGAGTAACAAAAATTACTGGGCGTTCACCAATTTTTCGTACTTGTAAAGATTCTAATAAGTTGCTGGCTTGATCAAATCTTGGCATTGCTGAACCGCTAAATTGAGAACGTGCTGCGTCGTAGCCAAAAGTCCAGACTCCAACATCAATTCCTTCGTTTGTTAAGTCCTCTTGCAACCAAGTAAGCCAGAAATCACAATCGCTGCGATCACGTCGGTCTTGGGGATGCCAAGTTCCCCATGCATGACCCGCTAAACCATGAATAAAAATCACGTCACCGTTGCGATGAGGATTTTCGCACCCTGAAACAGAAATTAATCCCAACATTATATTTTACTTGAAATGAACCAGATTGTTAAGCAATAGCTTAAGTAGTTTTACTACCACTACTAAATTATTAAATTCTACCAAAATACCGATTTTATAACTGTTTTACGGGCAATTTACTGAAAAAATCAAACTAAGATTAGTCAAATCAGCATTGTATTCTCACAATCAAGTTGCATTTTCAGGTTTCACATGAATGCAATTCAATGCCAAATATTTATTTTTTTAACCTTTTGCTAGCTGTTTCTTAATCTTATTGGGATAGGTTGAGGTTGGTGAATAGGAATTAATACTAGTAAAGTATGTAGCTGTTTTGTGCTATATGTTCAAGTTTTCATGCTGATCTTGTCTTGGGTTCACCAAAGATGTTGGCGTAGCCATTGCCCAAACTGTGAAGTGCGTCTTTGCAGTCAAGGTTTTGTGCCGTTAGTAAAAATGCGATGGCGCAAAGCGATCGCCCCAGCAAAGATTGTAGAAAATGAAGATTCAGTAAATGTTTGAAAACCATATTTAATTTTTTAAGGGTTAAAGCTAAAGACGAATTTGGCAACCGATATTGGCTTTGTATTTGTTTAACGCAGATTCAAGTGATGGACTTTTAGGAAAACTTCAGAGCGATAGCGTAAAAGTTTTTGCCGCATAGATGTGTAACGCCTAACCGCAGGGTAAGCGCAAAGAAAAAGTGGAATCTACCTCAGAACTAACTTATGGTAACTACAAGCACAATTCGCTTTTCTCAGTTCAATGCTTCTTTGAATCGCAACGCAAAAGGTCAGTTAGTAACCGACCTGTCTACGCCTAACAATGCTCAAGCAAAGGCAGTTGCAGAAATCATCCAGCGTAATAACCCGGATGTGTTGCTAATTAACGAGTTTGACTATTCGCCGGAGGCAGTTCAACTATTCCGGCAAAATTACCTAGCCGTCAGCCAGAATGGTACAACACCCATTGACTACCCTTACTTCTACATCGCGCCTTCCAATACAGGTATTGCCTCTGGGTTGGACTTAAACAACGATGGTACTGCGGTTACAACCCCAAGTACAGCTGGATACGGTGATGATGCTTTCGGATTTGGGAATTTCCCTGGTCAATACGGGATATTGCTGCTATCCAAATATCCCATCGACACTGCCAATATCCGCACCTTCCAAAACTTCCTTTGGAAGGATATGCCCAATGCTTTGCTTCCTGACGATCCGACAACACCACAGCCAAATGATTGGTATTCTAAGAAGGAATTAGCAGTTCTACGCCTTTCTTCTAAAAGTCACTGGGATATACCCATCCAGGTAAACGGCGAGACAATTCACATCCTCACCAGCCACCCCACGCCCCCAACCTTTGATGGCGCGGAAGACCGCAACGGGAAGCGTAATCACGACGAGATCCGCTTTTGGGCAGACTACATAACCCCTGGTAATGCTAATTACATTTATGATGACAAGGGTAAAATAGGCGGTATTAATGCTGGGTCAAGCTTTGTGATTGTCGGCGACCAAAATGCAGACCCTTTGGATGGTGATAGTTTTGACAACGCTATTCGCCAACTCTTGCAAAATTCCAATATCAATACTAATGTCATCCCTACCAGTCTGGGTGCACGCCAACAAGCAGATTTGCAGGGTGGTGCAAACACTAGCCAAAAGGGTAATCCTAGCTTTGACACCGCAGACTTTGCTGATAATACTCCCGGAAACCTGCGGACTGACTATGTGCTACCCTCAACTGACCTGACAATTGCCGACTCAGGAGTATTTTGGCCTCTAAATACCGATCCAACATTTTCCCCAGTAGGTACTTTTCCGTTCCCTAGTTCTGACCATCGTCTAGTATTTGCAGATGTGCAAACCGGGGCAACTGAACCAGGTAAAACCATTCCTAATATTGGATTTGTAAGGCAGAGTACTTTCACCACAGGCTTTATTCCTGCTGGTGCGGCGGGAACTGTGAATGGAACACCGACTCCACTAGGGGGACTATCTGGTGTCACCTACGATGCAGTTAACAACCGCTACTATGCAATCTCAGACGATCGCTCTCAAGTTGCCCCTGCCCGTTTTTATACCTTCACTGCCGATTCTGGAGTGACTTTTACTAATGTTACTCCCCTAAAAGATACCAAAGGCAACTTTTTTGCAACCAACAGTCTCGACACAGAAGGTATTGCTTTAACGAACAGTGGCACAGTCTTCATTTCTTCAGAAGGCGAAGTTAATCCTACTGCTGGTCGCGTTACCAATCCTTTTATTAAAGAGTTTTCGCTGACTACAGGGCAAGAAGTGCGATCGCTTCCTGTCCCCAGCAAATTTTTACCAGTAGTCAAAGACACCAACGGCGATGGTATTGTAGATGCGGGAGATACGCAGACATCAGGCGTATACAATAACTTAGCCTTTGAAAGCCTCACCATCACACCTGACCAGAAAACCCTATTCACCGCCACCGAAAACGCATTATCCCAAGATGGATTAAAAGCTTCACTTACTAATGGCAGCCCTTCTCGGATTCTGCAATACAATCTGGTTACTGGACAGCCAGAAAAAGAATACCTATACATCACCGATGCCATTCCCGAAGCACCAAACCCCAGCACAGGTTCTGCTGACAATGGTTTGGCGGATTTATTAGCAATAGATAATCGTGGTACTTTCCTGGCGTTAGAACGCTCCTTTGCCCAAGGTGTAGGCAATACCATCAAAATCTACGAAGTTTCTTTGCAAGGTGCAACTGATATTAGTTTCGACGATTCTCTCAATAATTTGAGTGCTGAACAACTAGCAGCTATTAAACCTGCCCAAAAGCATCTGCTGTTGAATTTAACCGATTTGAATCTGCCCACCGATGCAAATCACCCGATTACAGGAGTAGATAATATAGAAGGTCTTGCCTTCGGCCCTAAACTAGCAGATGGTCGTCAGTCCATTGTACTGGTGAGTGACAACAACTTTAGCAGCACCCAATATACCCAAATCCTCACTTTGGGTGCAGACTTAGTTCCCACTGCCGCACCCACACTAGAAACTCGCCCCGATTTATTTGACGATGAAGATCCAGCACTACCAGTCGTAGATCAAAATGCTGATGCTGATGATCCAGCTATCTATGTTAATGCGACAAACTCTGCCGATAGCCTAGTATTAACCTCAGTCAAAAATGCTGGACTGCGGGTTTATGACTTGTCTGGTAATTTGTTGCAAACAGTTAATCCTGGTGGCATTCGCTACAATAACATTGACCTGCAATACGGTTTTAAATTAGGCAATCAATCTGTTGATATTGCCGTAGCTAGCGATCGCCAAAATGATAAACTAGCAATCTTCAAAATTAACCCCAATCCCACCACTTCCGGTCAGTATTTGGAAGATATCACCGATAGCAATATTGGTACTATTTTCCAAGGATTGCCTTTTGAACCTCCTTATTCTGCATCCACTCGCAGTTCTTACGGACTTGCCCTATACCGTAGCCCCGAAACTAATGATTACTATGTCTTTACCACTCGTCGCCAAACTGGAGATATAGCTCAGTTCAAGCTAATTGACAAAGGTAATGGCAAAATTGGAGCAGAACTGGTGCGCGAGTTCACCATTCCCTCACCCACCGCAGCAGGACGTTCTCCTCAAACAGAGGGTATGGTAGTTGACCAAGAAACCGGCTTTCTCTACATAGCCCAAGAAGATGTGGGCATCTGGAAATTCAACGCAGAACCAGATGGTGGCACAACAAGTAAATTAATTGATCGCGTGCGTTTTGAAGGTGGTTCTCACCTCACCGATGACGCAGAAGGGTTGACCATTTACTACGGCAAAAACGGTACAGGCTACCTGCTAGCATCCAGCCAAGGCGATAGTACCTTTGTTGCCTACACTCGTGAAGGTAATAACGAATACGTGGGTAACTTTGCCATTGGTAACAATGGGTCAATTGATAGCGTCCAAGAGTCAGATGGTGCCGATGTCACTAATGTGCCACTAGGGCCTAACTTTCCATTTGGTTTATTTGTTACTCAAGATGGGTCTAATGAACCTGCCAAAACCATTGATGGCGAAAATGTCAACTCGAACTTTAAGCTAGTGCCTTGGGAAAATATAGCTAATACCTTACCCAATTCTTTAAATATCGATACCACTAGTTACGATCCTCGCAATCCCGTTGTCCAACCCAAGTTGACTATCTATGACTTTGACAACCTACCCAAATTAGGCACTACCTCCAAAGGTCAAGATATTTTCTTGGGTGGTTTTTCTGGGTTGTATTTCCAAGGAATTGCGGCAAATGGCAACCTGAAATTTGTCACTAATACAGACCGGGGCCCCAATGGAGATGCTGATGGTGTCAAAAGACCATTTTTATTACCCAACTTCCAGCCAGAAATAGTCAGCTTTGAACTCAATCGCACCACAGGTGAAATCACCATCACCAACAGAACAGGATTATTTCGCCAAGATGGCACAACGCCATTAACGGGACTACCAAACTTGCAAGCTGGGGCAAATGGCACAGCCTACACAGATGAAATTGCTGTTGACTTAAACAATAATGTTCTTCCTAACGATCCTTTGGGCGCAGACTTAGAGGGAATTGCAGTTGCACAAAATGGTGACTACTGGATGGTGGATGAGTACCGTCCAGCAATTTATCACTTTGATAGTAATGGTAAACTAATTGACCGCTTTATTCCTCAAGAAACTGCCACTGCACCCAACCCAGACCAACCCGCCGGAACTTTTGGTACTGAGGTATTGCCAGCAGTTTATGCCCAACGCCGCAATAACCGAGGATTTGAAGCTGTAGCACTCCAAGGTAATAAATTATATGCCTTTATTCAGAGTGCGATCGATAATCCAGATGTCCCCAATGACGCAAGTTCTAAAGCTTCTCTCAACCTGCGAATTCTGGAATTTGATATTGCCAGCAAGCAGGTAACAGAAGAGTATTTATATCGCCTAGAAGGTTTACCGGGAACCGATAAGATTGGTGATGCAGTTTCTTTAGGTAACGGCAAATTTGCAGTAGTTGAAAGAGATGATAATACTACATCTGCTGGCAATAAACTAATTTACCAAATTAATTTAGCCGGAGCGACCAACATCAACAACTCCGCTAACTTTACCTTGCCAGTTGGTAAAACTATTGAACAACTGACCTCTGCGGAGTTAGCTACTGCCAATATTAACCCTGTTAGCAAGAGTTTAATTGCTAATGCTGCTCAGTTGGGTTATATCGGGATAGAAAAATTAGAAGGTTTGGCATTGGTAGCACCCAATACTCTAGCCTTAATTAACGACAACGACTTCAACATTACAGGTAATACGGCTGCTGAGAAACTTGGCATTCTCGAACTACCCAATAATCTGACAACTGTAGAGCCTACTTTCCTGAACGGTTTTGGTTCTAGCAACAGCGATACTGTCAATCTTAAACCAGGACAATTCTATTAGAAAAAGCTTGAATAACTTCAAGATATAAAAGAAGTTTGAGCCTAAACTGCATTTTAGACTTATATATGGCTACTTTGGGTTTGGTAAGTATTTAGCTACATTACTCAGTATAAACGCCATTAGTTTTTTTAGATTCGGGTGCTTTTTAATATAGCTTGCAGCTATGGGCCCAACACGATAATAATGACTAATAAATTTCCTTCCTAAGATGTTCTTGATCAAATATTCATCTCTGAAGTAATGATATTTAATTACTTCTGATGCATAAGGTGTACCGTAGGTGGCTGTGACAACAAAGCAACTGTCCGAAGAATTGTTAGTAGTTTGATACTGGGGTTGATACTGCTGTTTCCTAGAAATCTCCATAGCTGCCTTTTCTAGGTGAGCAAAAAATTCATTATTCAACAAATCATTGGCATAATATTTAGACTTTATACGTTGTACAGATGCAATAACTTCACTGTCTGTCGAGTTGCTAATTTCTTCAATGATACTCTTAAAATTTCTATCTTGCTCATAGGCAGAATCTTCTGCTCCCAGTGCATTAATAATGCTAAATGCTGCTAATCTTTTGAAGCCGTGGATAATTTGATAATCATCTTTGAGAACATCATATTGATTGAAAGCACTAACAACTTCTGAAATATCCTTATGTATTTTCGCAATTTCAGCATTACCAGGACTAAAACGTTTTGCTGCTTCCATGAAAGTTAGTGCAGCTTTTAATGTCTGAGGGTTAATGTATTTTGCACCAACTAGAATCAATTCAGTGCCAATTATAGCGAATTTAGATGTAACATAATTGCGTACATCTTCATCTGCTGGTAAACAAGAAATAATCCGTTCTGCTGTGGACGTAACTTGTTCTAGTTGATTGCTGCGTAAATGAATAATACAAATTAAAAAGAGCGCATCAAAGTCTTGGAAATCAACCTTACCATCCGCACCTACAGCCTTCTCAGCCCAAGTCAAAGCTTCTAAGTAATTTTCTTCAGCTAAAAAAGTTTGGGCTATCGCTATAAAATGCTGTGAATTAAAAGACTCTAAAAAAATCTCTCTAACAGGTTGATAGCCAAGGGTTTTAATGTAATGCGATCGCTAGCCAATTCAAACCGCAAAAATTAAATTTTTATCTTTTTAGAAGAATTAAAAATAGTTTGCAAACTCAAGCATAAATATTTAATATACAGCATTTTTTGATTTATTTTTATAAAATTTAAAAAAATATATCTTGAAGATAAACATATTTTAATCATTTATGGCGTTTAATTTATTGTTTTCTTAATCTTTTAATGAAAACATCTTTAATGCTAGCTAAGTTGTCTCATAACTATTATCGACAGCTTTAAATTTGCAATCTGAGTGTTTGACGCTTTCACTCACTAACACAGATTAATAGTTGACATTCTACTATCATTACTCAAGTTTTCGATAACTGTGAGGAAATATGTTTTTTCTAAATGTATTTTCATAATTATCGACGAAATCGGACTTAACGGACTTACCAACCTATATTCTTCTAACTCTGACATTTACCCATAATCTCAGTTTAGAGCATGAGAAAATGATTGATTTTTCTCAGCAGAGTTAGTGCAATTAGAGAACTTGTATAGCTGGCGATCCCTCTCAAATAAAACATCCAACAAACATTCTAATTATGGCAATTGAATTAGTCGGTTTTGCCTCTTTACCTGCTGATACTTTTAGTGATGGGCCACCTTCTGGTAAAGATGTTTCAACCAATGGTAGAACAGGGCCTTTCCCAGGACAGCCAGTACAAGGCTTTAGTGGTGTCCAATTTGCTAACAGCAATTCTTTCTACTTCCTGTCAGACAATGGCTACGGTAGCAAAGATAATAGTGCAGACTTTCTATTGCGAATCAATCGTCTTGACCCGAATTTTAAGGGAACAGAAAACGGCGATGGCACTGTTAAAGTTTTAGACTACATTCAACTGTCTGACCCTAACCACAAAGTTCCTTTCCAAATTGTTAATGAAGGAACTACTGGAAGATTACTAACTGGTGCTGACTTTGATGTGGAGTCATTTGTTTTTGATAAAGATGGGACAATCTGGGTGGGAGACGAGTTTGGCCCGTACTTACTGCATTTTGATGCTACTGGTAATTTGTTAGAAGCTCCCATTGCTACACCTGACCGCTTCAAAACTTTAGATGGAGAAGCACCATTAGTCATTGGTCATAGAGGTGCAGCTGGCTATCGTCCAGAACACACCTTAGAGTCTTATAAGCAAGCAATTGCGCGAGGCGCTGACTTCATTGAGCCTGATTTGGTAGTTACAAAAGATGGTGTATTAATTGCTCGTCATGAGCCTGCTTTAGCAGTTTTGAACGCTGATGGCACTGTTAATTTCAACAATACAACCACAGATGTTTACAAGCATCCAGAGTTTGCCTCTCGTCTTAAAACAGTAAGCTTAGATGGCAATAAAATTACAGGTTGGTTTGCTGAAGATTTCACCTTAGCTGAAATCAAGACTCTACGCGCAGAAGAACGTTTACCTTTCCGGGATCATTCCTTTGACGATAAATTTGAGATTCCTACCCTCACGGAAATCATCAATTTGGTTAAGGATGTGGAAGCCAAGACAGGTAAAAAGATTGGCATTTACCCAGAAACTAAGCATCCGACCTATTTTGCTGATGAAGCTACCTATGTAGGCACTACGGACAAAATACACAGAAACACCAGTCAGTTACTCATTGATACGCTCAAAGCAAATAACTTTACTGACCCTAGTCGGATTTTCATCCAGTCCTTTGAAGTGAGTAACCTTAAAGAACTGCACGATCGCATTATGCCTGCGGCAGGCGTAGATATTCCACTTGTCCAACTTCTAGATGCCAGTGATATTGACATCAACGGTAAAATTATTGAAAGTCAGCCTTATGATTTGAAAGTCAGTGGTGACACTCGCACTTATGGTGACTTGCGAACTCCAGAAGGCTTGGCTGAAGTTGCCACTTATGCTGATGGCATTGGCCCTTGGAAGCGGATGATTGTTGGTGTCAAAGGTACTGATGCCAATGGCGATGGCAAAGCCGATGATGTTAATGGGGACGGTACAGTTAATGATGCTGACAAGACAACATTACCTCCAAGTACCTTAGTTCAAGATGCTCACAATGCAGGCTTGCAGGTTCATCCTTATACCTTCCGTGCAGAAGATCAATTCTTAGCAGCAGATTACAAAGGTAAGCTAGAGTCTGAAATTCAGCAGTTTTATCAATTAGGGGTAGATGCACTCTTCTCAGATTTCCCAGATATTGCGGATGAAGTACGGGATAAACTTAGAGACGATCCTCAGTATAATGTAGTGCGATCGCCACAAAACCCCGATGTTCTTTCAGGTGATGCCTTTGCTAATTTAGCCAGCTCCAAAGGTTTTGAAGGTGGAGCAATCAACGCCAGCAAAACCAAGCTCTATATGCTACTAGAAGGCACAGTCCAAGGCGATACTCCTGGTGCTTTGCGAATTAACGAATTTGATTTAGCCAGTCACAAGTATAGTGATAGAAAACTTTACTACAAACTGGACAATCCCTCAAATTCCATCGGGGATTTAGCAGTTATCAATGATAATGAATACTTAGTCATTGAACGAGATAACAATCAAGGGGATGCAGCTAAATTTAAGAGAATCTACAAAGTAGACTTATCTAAAACAGATTCTCATGGCTATGTAGCGAAAGAAGAAGTTGCAGACTTGTTAAATATCCAAGACCCCAAAGACCTCAATGGCGATGGCAAAACTAAGTTTGACTTTCCCTTTCAAACAATTGAAAATGTTTTGGTTATTGACAAAAACACCATTTTAGTAGCCAATGACAACAACTATCCTTTCTCAATCGGTCGTCCTGGGAACGATCCTCAACATCCAGCCATAGACAATGATGAGATTCTAGAACTGAAGTTAGATAAGCCCCTTAATCTTGCTCCTGGTTTAGGTCAACCTCAAGCTGAAGAAATTAAATTTGGCTCCAATAGCAGTGATGATATTACCGTTCAGCCAAATCAAACTTTACTTACAGGTGACGGAGCAGACTTTGTACAGGGTACTAAAGGTAACACAATTGTGACTGGCAAAGGTGATGACACAGTAGTGGTCGGCGGTGACTCCTCAGTGTCCACAGGAGACGGTAACGATCAAGTCTTAATTGGCGCAAATAGCCCTGCTAACAACACTAGTGCTAATGGTGGTGCTGGTGATGACCAAGTTACCGTAGTGGAAGCCAATGGTAGTAATAATCTATTTGGGGCAGCAGGTAATGATACTTTGACAGTAGTTGAAGGTACTGGTCAACTGTCCTTCGGTGGCTCAGGTAAAGATACCCTTAAGAGTGAAGGTAGCAACAACCGTTTGTATGGTGGTTCTGGAGATGACAAACTCTTCTCTAGTGTCAATGACTCTTTGTTTGGTGGCGATGGTGATGATGTTCTATTTGCTGGTCAAGATGGCAGTAATCGCCTAACTGGTGGTGGTGGTGCTGACCAGTTCTGGATTGCTAACGCCAGTCTACCAACTAGCAAGAATATTGTGACTGATTTTGCGATCGGCATTGATAAAATCGGGCTGGGCGGTATTGGTGTTAATCAGTTTGGTGCTTTAACACTATTGCAACAGGGTAGTGACACTATCGTGAAAACTGGAAATACAGAGTTGGCTTCATTGCTGGGAATTACATCAACTAACCTCACAGCAAATGATTTCGTTTTTTCTCCTAGTGTCGTTTAGCCAATAGATGATTACAACTTAGATTCAACATCCATTAGTTAAGCTGTAGCGTTTTATCATGCGAGGGAGTAATATTCGCTCGCTTTTTATATCTATTAGTAATTTTGTCTTTAAAAATTATTCTACTTTTTGTCCGAAATCTTAACTTGTTTATAACTTTCCTTAAACATTGAACAACTATCTTTTGAGTCTGTAACCAGAATTACATTCATTTAATTGTCTGCACTAATTTGTGTGGATACTAAGCATTTTATCGCCAAATACTAGTTAGGTTTTTGTAGCTAAATTTTGGCTTGGGTTAAGTGTAATTAATCGCTCATACAAACACACAATTGCTGCGTAGGCGTAGCTGACAATATTTAAGGAGTAATCTCGGTATGGCTGATACAAACGGCAACGGTAGAAATGTAATTATTTTTGTTGCAGATGGATTGCGTAACGGTTCTGTAAACCCCATTGATACCCCAACTTTATATAGCATCCGTCAGCAAGGAGTTAATTTTGCTAATAGTCATTCGCTGTTTCCGACATTTACCACCCCGAATGCTGCTGCGATCGCCACGGGGCATTATCTTGGTGATACAGGTGACTTTAGTAATACTATCTACACTGGTTTTCCTAGTCCTAATGCCAATGGTAGCGTCACACCATTCATCGAAAATGATGCGGTTTTGGGAGATATCGATGAAAAGTTTCCCGGTAACAACTTTTTAGATGAAGAGTCACTTTTAGCTTACGCGCGATCGCAAGGTTTCAACACCGCAGCCGTTGGTAAATTAGGGCCTGTTGCTATCCAAGATGTCACCCAAGTTAACCGAGAAGGTGGTATTACAGGTACTATTCCTACTCCCAATACAATCATTATTGATGACACTACCAATGGTGCAACACCGCCGACTACAGCCGCCAGTTCACCGTCTGCTGTTCCACTCGATCCAGATATTGTCAATCGCTTACAAGCGGCTGGTCTAGATGTCAAACCGACACCGCGAGTCCAGCCAGCTGGTAACAACACAACTCCAGGAACCCTGAATGCTAATGTGGCTCAACAACAATACTTTGCAGATGCCACAACCAAAGTAGTTTTACCCAAGTTTCAGGAAGATGCTAAACCATTCGCATTGGTTTACTGGTCAAGAGATCCTGATGGTACTCAACACAATCAGGGTGATAGCTTAAACACCTTGACACCAGGTATTAATGGCCCTACTTCCAAAGCTGGGGTCAAAAATGCTGATGATAATTTAAAGCAACTTCTTGACTATCTTAAAAGTACAGGCTTGGACAAGACTACTGATGTCTTTATTACTTCCGACCACGGTTTTTCTACCATCAGCAAACAAGCTATTGATAGCCAAGGCACAAAAACTACAAGTTATGCTGCCACCCAAACTTATGCAGGTGTAAATCCGGGATTTCTCCCCGCAGGCTTTGTTGCCATTGATTTGGCTCACGATCTAAATCTACCTCTATACGATCCTAACCCTACGACTCTTCCCCCAGACCTGAACCACATCCAGTATGCCACTGTTGATGCTACACAAGGTCAACGTCCTATTTCTGGAAATGGTGTAATTGGAGGTACAGGTCAGGTAATTAATAGTCAACTTGACCCAGGTACAAAAATAGTTGTAGCTGCCAATGGTGGGTCTGACCTGATTTATCTGCCTAATGGCAATGCTGATTTTGCTAAACAGGTAGTGAATTTGCTTTCGCAAAAAGACTACATCAGTGGTATTTTCGTAGACGATGCTTATGGAGACATCCCAGGTGCTTTACCATTGAGTGTGATCGGGCTAAAAGGTGATGCTCAAACACCAGTTCCATCTATAGTGATCAACTTCAAAACCTTTAGTACCGACCCAAATAACCCAAACAACCCTCAAGCTCAAGTAGAAATTGCTGATACAACTTTGCAGCAAGGGCAGGGGATGCATGGCAGCTTTGGCCGAGGTGATACCTTTAATAATATGGAGGCTATTGGCCCTGATTTTAAACAAGGTTATGTAGACTATGCACCCGTCAGTAATGCTGATGTAACACCTACACTTGCTCGTATTTTAGGGTTAGAAATTCCCAGTAATGGCGATTTGAAAGGTCGTGCCATTACAGAAGCACTGGTAAGAGGCCCGGATGTAGTTTCCTCGACGAAAGAAGTCTTAACTTCAAAAGAAACTACTAATGGTCAAGCAACAATTCTCGATTCTCAGAGTGTAGGTAATACTCATTACTTTACTGCCGCAGGGTTTGATGGTCGCACTATTGGACTAACAACACTAGACCTTCAATTTGGCTCTACCAATAGTGATGATGTCACCCTTAAGCCAAATCAAACCTTATTTACAGGTGACGGAGCAGACTTTGTAAACGGTAGTAAAGGTAACACAATCCAGACTGGAAGCGGTGATGACACGGTGGTAGTCGGTAGTGACTCCTCGGTGTCCACAAAAGAGGGTAACGATCAAATCTTGATTGGTGCAAACAGCCCTGCTAGCAACACTAGTGCCGATGGTGGTAATGGTGATGACGAAGTTACTGTAGTTGAAGCCAATGGTAGTAATAATTTATTTGGAGGCGCGGGTGCTGATAATTTGACAGTAATTGAAGGTTCGCGTCAATTATCATTCGGTGGTTCAGGTAACGACACCCTTACTAGTAACGGTAGCAATAACCGTCTCTACGGTGGCTCTGGAGATGACAAACTCTTCTCTAGTGTGAATGATTCGCTCTTTGGTGGCGATGGTGATGACGTGCTATTTGCTGGTCAACAGGGTAATAATAGGCTGAATGGTGGTGCTGGTACTGACCAGTTCTGGATTGCTAACGCTAGTTTGCCAACTAGCAAGAACATTGTGAGTGATTTTGCGATCGGTATTGATAAAATCGGGCTGGGCGGGATTGGCGTCACTCAGTTTAGTGCCCTAACCCTATTGCAACAGGGTGCTGACACTATCATAAAAACCGGAAATACAGAGTTGGCTTCATTACTACAAATTACCTCAACTAGCCTGAGTGCAAATGACTTCGTTTTCTCTGCTAGTGTTGTGGCTTAGTCTGTTCGCCTATTGCAGCTTGGCAAAAATAACTATCAATTGAAACAGCGGTTTTCAATTACGTAGACTACAGCAAATAGTTTGTTATTGTGGGGTGGGCATTGTAATGTCCACCCTATTGTCGTTTCGTTAGAGTCCAACCTACCTCAAAGGGGTTACATTACTTATTGGTTGCTAAAATCGCTGTATTTTTTGTTCATTAAGGTATTAATTATTCTTCTTATCTGAAAATAAGTCTACGTACAGTTAATATTCCCATTGCAAACATCTCTAAAGTTTTAATTTTCAATGAAGATGTATTGAAACTAACTATAATTTTGAGGAAATAGGTCAAAATATGAGAACTAAATATTAGAGCCAGTGCCCTTTCGTACAAACATTGTAAAATTACGGCATAATTTGTTGTAAAATTTCTCTTTTAATATAATTTCAAAGTTAACGACAGAACTATACTTTGTAAGTAAGAATACTAACGCTTAAGCATATAAAGACTTGAGTATCCTTGCGTAGTGTTACAGCTATATTAATTTTCATACATCATTATGTTGGTTATCTCATACCTAATTTAGCTAAGAGTATAACTACCCAATTATTCGTTACTCATTTATCTCAGAACAATATCGTACTCAATTTATATAGTTCACTGGTTTATCGAAAAATCTATATCGTTAATATACAAAAATGTCTTTCGTGTGAATTTTTGAATAAGCTTTAATATTTCTCAGTCAGTAATCATTCTGATTTTATATATTTTAGTAGTTACATTAACTGCATCCTTAACTCATAAATTGCTTGAATGAGAAATGCAGCAGCATATCAAAACTACACATTATGTAAAATAATATATTTTTAGCGGAAATTAAGTAAGTGGGCGAGAAAACTATCAATTATATTGCAAAATGTAAATTCAACACCTACTTTACAAATTCGTCATTTTACCGTCTTGAAAAAACTAAATATATATTTTTTTATCGTATTTACCTACTTAAATATGAAATCAATAACTAATTCATTGGCTCAAAATAAAAATAAATTATTGGCAGATGAGTGCCAAAATTCATTATCAAAAAATAACTTAGAATCTGATACTTTAACATTACCTATCTTGAAAGAATCTGAAAAAGACCTACTAATCGAGTATAATTATACTCAGCAAGCATCTATTCATCAGTTGTTTGAAGCGCAAGTAGAGCTTACACCTGAGACTGTAGCAGTTGTGTTTGAAGACCAACAATTAACCTACCGTGAGTTGAATATCAAAGCCAATCAACTAGCACAATACTTACAAAATTTAGGTGTAGGACCTGATGTCCTCGTTGGCATCTGTGTAGAACGCTCCTTAGAAATGATAGTGGGATTGTTGGGTATTCTCAAGGCGGGTGGAGCTTATGCGCCACTTGACCCAAATTATCCAGTTGAGCGCCTAGCTTTTATTTTAGAAGATGCTCAAGTTTCAGTATTGTTAACGCAAAAGCACTTATTAAATAATCTTCCTCAAAACTATACTCAAGTTTTATGCCTTGATTCTGACAAAGAAATTCTATCTCAATACAGTTCAGAAAACCCCACGAGTTCAGTAACATCTGAAAATCTGGCTTACATAATTTATACTTCTGGTTCTACAGGTAAGCCCAAAGGTGTATTAATTAATCACTTCAATGTTATACGCTTATTTAAAGCTACCGAACATTGGTATCATTTTAACCAAAATGATGTATGGACGCTGTTTCACTCCTTTGCCTTTGACTTTTCTGTATGGGAAATTTGGGGTGCATTAATTTACGGCGGACGGTTAGTTATAGTGCCATATTTAGTTAGCCGTTCTCCCGAAGCCTTTTATAAATTACTTTGCAAAGAAAAAGTTACAGTTCTCAATCAAACTCCTTCAGCTTTCCAACAATTAATTTACACAGAGCAGACAATTGCTGATTCTGGAAACTTAGCTCTGCGTTGGGTAATCTTTGGTGGTGAAGCATTAGAAATTCAAAGTTTAAAGCCTTGGTTTACTCGTTACGGATATGAGTCTCCAAGGTTGGTGAATATGTACGGTATTACAGAAACTACCGTTCATGTTACCTATCGTCCAATCACAGAAGATGATTTGAGACCAGGAGCAGGTAGTGTGATTGGTTGTGCAATTCCTGACTTGCAATTGTATGTGTTGGATGAGCATAGACAGTTAGTTCCCGTTGGCGTCCCTGGTGAAATCTATGTGGGAGGTGCAGGTTTAGCTCGTGGTTATCTTAATCGGCCCGATTTGACTGCGAAAGCTTTTATTGCTAACCCCTTGAGTAACGATCCCAAGGCGCGACTTTATAAAACTGGTGATTTAGCGAGATATCTACCTAATGGAGACTTAGAATATCTCGGTCGCATTGACCATCAGGTGAAGATTCGTGGCTTCCGAATTGAACTAGGAGAAATTGAAAGAGAAATTGCTCAACATCCTGACGTTCGCGAAGTTGTCGTTCTAGCTCGGCAAGAAGAAACAGGCGAAAAGCAGTTAGTTGCTTATTTTGTTCTTCATCAGAATAGTAGTTACATATCCAATCAATTGCGTAGCTTCTTAGGGCAGCGACTACCTGATTACATGGTGCCATCAGCTTTTATGTTATTAGAATCAATGCCTTTGACTGTAAATGGCAAAGTAGATAGACAGAAATTGCCAGCACCAAGTAGAGAACGTCCGCAACTTGAACAAGCGTACATTGCTCCCCAAAGCGATTTAGAGCGACTGCTTGCAGGTATTTTATCCGAACTGCTCAAAATAGATCGCGTTGGAATTGATGATAATTTCTTTGATTTGGGAGGAACTTCAATCTCAATTGTGCAAGTTGCTGTGCGAGTACAACAGGAACTTGGTATTGAGTTACCTACTGTAAAGCTATTTCAGTATTCAACGATTAGCTCTTTAGCAAATTATTTGTATTCAAATCAGAATAGCCAGCCGTCTTCTAACAAGCTGCAAAATCGCGCCCAACGCCAACAAGCCGCTCGTACTCGTCGCCGTAATCATCAACAAGGTGTTTAAGCAATGGTAAATATGCAAGCATCCGAGAACCAAGATCATATTGATGGTATTGCCATTATTGGCATAGTAGGAAGATTTCCTGGCGCTGGAAATGTCGATGAGTTGTGGCGCAATCTGTGCGAGGGATTAGAGTCAACGACTTTTTTTGAAGATGAGGAACTAGATCCCAGTATTGATCCGAACCTTTGCAAAGATCCTAGCTACGTAAAAGCTAAAGGAATTATTTCTGGGGGAGAAACCTTTGATGCTGCATTCTTTGGCATTAATCCCCTGGAAGCTGTAGTTATGGATCCACAGGCGAGAGTTTTTCTAGAGTTGGTTTATGAAGCCCTAGAAAATGCTGGTTATGAATCAGAGTCTTTTGAGGGTTTGATTGGCTTATACGCTGGTTGCGGTCAAAATACTTATTTTGCTAACCATATTTCTGGACGTATGGAAATTGTTGATCGCATCGGTGAGTTCCAAACTATGTTAGCCAATGAAAAAGACTTTTTAACCACCCGTGCTGCTTACAAGCTCAACCTCAAAGGCCCAGCCGTCAGCGTCAATACAGCTTGTTCCACTTCTTTGGTAGCAGTCATTCAGGCTTGCCAAGCTTTAACCAGCTATCAGTGCGATCTGGCTATGGCGGGTGGTGTATCTATGACTACACCTCAAAACAGTGGTTATCTGGCTCAAGAAGACAGTATGTTGTCTGGAGATGGGCATTGTCGTCCCTTTGATGCCAGCGCTCAGGGTACAATGTTCAACAATGGCGCAGGAGTGGTTGTCCTCAAACGTTTAGAAGATGCACTCAACGATCGCGATCGCATCTATGCAGTAATTCGGGGTTGTGGTATCAATAATGACGGTGCTGATAAGGTAAGTTTTACAGCTCCCAGTGTAGACGGACAAGCAGAGGCCATTGCGATGGCGCAAGCTTATGCCAACTTTCACCCAGAAACCATCTCTTATATTGAAGCTCATGGTACAGCTACACCTTTAGGCGACCCAATTGAAATTGAAGCGCTGACGCAAGCATTTCGTATACATACAGATGCTAAACAATTCTGCGCCATCGGCTCTCTTAAAAGCAATGTCGGACATTTAGTTGCTGCGGCTGGGGTAGCAGGGTTAATTAAAACCGCTCTCGCTCTCCATTATAAAAAGATTCCACCTAGTTTAAATTTTGAGGCTCCTAACCCTAAAATTGACTTTACCAACAGCCCCTTCTATGTCAATACCAAACTAGCTGAATGGTCGGAGGGTAAAACTCCGAGGCGAGCTGGTGTGAGTTCTTTTGGTGTCGGCGGTACTAATGCTCATATAGTGCTAGAAGAAGCACCACAAATCCAAAGTTCAGGATCTTCGCGTCCACAACAGCTATTGTTGCTCTCGGCAAAAACTAGTAAAGCCTTAGAGACTGCAACAGCGAATTTACGGCAATATTTACAGTACAATGCCGAAATTAACTTAGCTGATGTAGCTTATACCCTACAGCGAGGGCGCAAAGCCTTCAACTACAGACGCAGTGTAGTTTGTCACGATATCACAGATGCGATCGCAGCCCTGCAATCTTTAGATTCCAATCAAGTAAATACCCGTCATATAGAAGTCCGCAATCCAGCCGTTGTCTTCATGTTCCCCGGACAAGGATCGCAATATGTGAACATGGGACTGAATCTCTACAATCACGAAACTGTGTTTCAGGAGGTAGTGGATGAATGTGCTGAAATCCTTAAACCTTTACTGGGCATGGATTTACGAGAAATCATCTATCCCGCACCAAGCGATCGCGAAACTGCGGCTATCTCCTTGCGGCAAACCTGCTTTACCCAACCAGCATTATTTGTCATTGAATATGCGTTAGCGCAACTGTGGCAAAGTTGGGGAGTCAAACCCCAAGCCATGATTGGTCACAGTATTGGTGAATTTGTCGCCGCCTGTTTAGCGGGTGTATTTACCTTAGAAGATGCGTTGATGTTGGTTGCAATTCGCGGTCGTTTAATGTGGGAGTTACCCGCAGGAGCTATGCTCTTAGTGCGCCTGCCAGCCAAAGAGTTAGAGCTGCGATTGAGTGCAGAACTAGCGATCGCCGCAATTAATGGCCCTTCCTTGTGTGTAGTTTCTGGCCCCACAGAGGCGATCGCAGTTCTGCAAAAACAATTAGAAAGTGAAGAAGTTGTCTGTCGTCATTTACACACTTCCCACGCTTTCCACTCTCCGATGATGGATAGCATCATAGCCCCCTTTGCTGAGGTAGTTGGAAAGGTTAAATTATCACCACCCCAAATTCCTTTTGTATCCACAGTTACCGCTGACTGGATTACAGCCCAGCAAGCAACCGATCCGATGTATTGGGCTATGCATCTACGCCAGACTGTACGATTTGCTGAGGGCGTACAAACCCTATGGCAGCAGCCAAAACGAGTCTTGTTAGAGGTGGGGCCGCGAATCACAACCACAACCTTAGCCCGGCAACAAGCAAAAGATATTAAACAACAGATGGCGATTTCTTCTCTAAGTGATAACGCTGAGAAGGAAGCCGAATGGACGGCATTACTCAAGGCAGTAGGACAACTGTGGCTAGCAGGAGTATCTATTGATTGGAGCAACTTCTATCAAAGGGAAACGCGACAACGAATTCCTCTGCCTACTTATCCCTTTGAACGCCAACGCTTCTGGATTGATCCTCTACCTCATCCCAATCGTGCAGCAACTCCCAAACTTTCAAATCCCCAATTATTAGAAAAGGCCAAAACTCTGACAACATCTTCTCAGCAAAAACTCATTCACCTGCTCAAAGAAACTATCGAAGAAACTTCCGGATTGGAAATCGCTAGTGTTGACGACTCGACAACGTTTTTAGAAATGGGATTAGATTCTTTATCTCTAATGCGAGTCGGGTTAGCTTTGAAGAAAAAATTTCAAGTCAAGGTAACACTTAGGCAGTTACTAGAAATTTGCCCGAATTTAGAAATGCTAGCTAACTTTATCAATCAAGCCTTGTCTCCCGAAGCTTTATCCACACTAGGATTAACAGAAACCGTTGCAGACCCCACTCCAGAAGTACCATCAGCAGCAACTGTAACCACATCACCCACTTTGGTAGTGAATGAAGTTCATACAAATGGATCTGCACCTCAGATTTCTCCCCAACCAGCTGCATCTAGTTTCCTAGAAAATATAATTAATCAGCAGCTACAAATTATGAGCCAGCAATTAGCACTATTAGCTAATAACAGCCAATCAACAATTCCAGTTGTACCTGCGGTGACATCTCAAAATAATAGTATCAAGCCACAAAATACTGTATCTATTCCTCCAACCCAAACCAGCAAAGAATCAGCAGAAGTTACCAATAACAGCCTACACAATCGTCCTCCACAACCTGATGCCAAATTAGGACGAGATCCCCAAGGGAACCCTGCTTGGTATATTCCTGATACTGAGCGACCTGGCAAATATCTACAAGTTGCCAGTTTTTCCTGAAACGGGGATAGTGGGATGGTAAATATTTAGTATAAAATCTGATATTTAAATTACCTCCGAAAGTTAGGTTTTGAACCGACCCATCTGATTAATTTGCAATCAAAGATTACGCCAAAACATTAACACTGAGAATTTTATCTCAGTGTTAGTAAAAAATTGAATTATTATGTTCAGGAGTAAAAAAGCTAAATATTTAGAGAAATCAGCAATCAAACTAAGTAATTTGTTTCATCAATAGTCGCATTCAGTTTAAATACCTCCGATTTTGAACAATTAAAAAAAGCTATAACATCAAGTTTTTTTATGAGTTTATTACCCTTGAATTCACAATCTGTATTAACATCTGTTGATTTCGATCCATTTTCAGGTGGAGAATTATTATTAACTGCTCCTGCAACCGAATCTCAAAAAGAAATTTGGGCTTCTGTACAAATGGGAGACGGTGCCAATTGTGCTTATAATCAATCCCAATCTCTGCGACTAAAAGGAAATCTGGATGTAAAAGCTCTCCAGTCTGCTATGCAAGAGTTAGTCCAACGTCATGAAGCGTTACGGACAACCTTTAGCACAGATGGCAATACACTCTGCATTGTTGCTTCCCTGAGAATAGAAATTCCGATCATCGATCTTTCTGGACTGGAGTCACAGGAGCAAGAAACAAAAATAGCTAGTATCTTGCAACAAGAGGTAAAACAACCCTTTGATTTAGAACACGGTCCTCTATTTCGGGTAAAAATTGTCAAATTACATCTGCAAGAACATCTAGCAATTTTGACTGCCCATCACATTATTTGCGATGGTTGGTCATGGACGGTATTATTGCCAGATGTGGGTAAACTCTATTCTGGCTTGCAACAGGGTATTGTTCCTGAATTGGAAGAACCTGATCGCTTCAGTGAATATGCGACGTTGCAAGAAGAAGAAATTCAAAGTTCAGAAGCGATCGCTATAGAAAAATATTGGTTAGATCAATTCTCTGATTCTCTGCCTGTACTAGATTTCCCCAGTGATCGCCCACGTCCATTATTTAGAACCTTTAATGCTGCCCGTGAAGATTGGCATTTAAATCCCGAACTAGTTGTCAACCTCAAACAACTAGGAACAAAACTTGGTTGTAGTTTTATGACTACCATCTTGTCAGGATTAGAGGTATGGCTCCACCGCCTGACAGGACAGAACGACTTGGTTGTAGGTGTTTTCGCCGCCGGACAAGCTGCTTTAGGTCAATATAATCTCGTAGGACACTGTGTTAATTTATTACCGCTACGTAGCCGCATCAATGGAGAAAAATCCTTTATTGACTACTTGCAAACGCGGCGTTCGGCTGTATTAGATGCTTATGACCACCAACAATTTACCTTTGGCAGTCTAATCAAAAAATTAATGTTTCCAAGGGATTCTAGTCGTATTCCCTTAGTACCAATCACCTTTAATATCGAGCAGGGCTTGGACGGAAACAGTCTGGGATTTGCAGGGTTGGAGGTGGAGTGTTTCTTCAATCCTCGTGAATTTGAGAATTTTGAACTATTTATCAATGCTACAGAATTACGTGGTCAGCTGATCCTGGAATGTCAGTACAACACCAATTTATTTGATGCTGATACTATCCGTCGCCGAATGGCAGAGTTTGAGGCTCTCTTAGCAGGTATAGTTGCTAACCCCAATCAAATTATTGCCAAATTGCCAATCTTGCCAACAACTGAGCAACAGTTATTGGCAGCATGGAACAATACTCAAACAGCTTATCCTCAAGATAAATTTATTCACCAGCTGTTTGAAACTCAAGTGGAGCGAACACCAGATGCGATCGCTGTTGTGTTTCAAAATCAACAACTGACTTATTTGGAACTTGAGGAGCGTGCTAATCAGCTTGCTCATTATCTCCAAACCTTGGGAGTCAAGCCTGGAGTGCTAGTTGGCATCTCTTTGGAACGGTCAATAGAAATAGCGATCGCTCTGCTAGCTGTACTCAAGGCAGGTGGTGCTTATGTCCCCTTAGACCCCACCTATCCCAAAGAACGCTTGACCTTCATGCTTGATGATGCTCAAGTATCCGTGTTACTTACCCAAGCTAACCTACTTAATTTGTTACCAAATCAGGTAGAAGTAGTTTGTTTGGACACAGATAAAGAAAAAATTAGCCATTATCCAACTCACAAACCTGCTTACCTAGTAACTGCTGAGAATCTAGCCTACGTCATTTACACTTCTGGCTCCACAGGAACACCCAAGGGAGTAAAAGTTTCTCACCAAAATGTTGTCAACCTCCTGGGAAGTATGCGTGAGCAACCAGGTTTGACGCAGCAAGATATTCTGCTATCTGTCACCACTCTCTCCTTTGATATTGCCGTTCTGGAAATCTTCTTGCCGTTAATCGTGGGGGCAACTACTCTAATAGTCAGCCGTGAGGTGGCTACAGATGGTGAGAAACTGCTCGAAACTCTCAACCATTCAGGAACAACAGTCATGCAGGCCACTCCTGCAACCTGGCGATTGCTGCTAGCAGCTGGCTGGCAAGGTTCCAAACAACTCAAGATTCTGTGCGGTGGAGAAGCATTATCACCTACTTTAGCTAAGGAACTGGTGAATCGTGCCCACAGTGTTTGGAATATGTACGGGCCAACTGAAACAACAATCTGGTCTACCTGCTATCAAATAAAAGCAGACGGAATGCCTCTGATTGGTCAGCCCATTGCCAATACTGAAATTTATCTATTAGATGCTTATCAGCAGCCCGTACCTGTAGGAGTTCCTGGTGAACTTTATATCGGCGGTGCAGGTGTAGCGTTGGGTTATTTGAATAGACCTGAACTAACTACACAAAGGTTTATCTCTAACCGATTCAGCCAAGAACCTCATGCTCGACTCTATAGAACAGGTGATTTAGTTCGTTATCGCACTGATGGCAATCTTGAGTATCTGCAACGAATTGACAATCAATTTAAAATTCGCGGTTTTCGGATTGAATTGGGTGAGATTGAAACGGTGATAGCTCAACATCCTGCTGTGAAAGAAGCTGTCGTTGTTGTGCGAGAAGATATCCCAAATGAGAAAACTTTAGTCAGTTATCTAGTTCCAAAAACACCATCGGAAGTTGAGTCTTCAGCGGAGTCTACTAGCAGTACACAACATATTCAAGCCTGGAATCAAAGGTCGGACTTACTGTCTGAATCAGAATCTTTACAAGACCAGACTTTAAGTGATGCTTATGCCAATAGCCCCATACAGAAGCAGACAGTAAATAATCAGCTAATCCCACAATTACGCCAGTTCTTGAAGGAAAAGCTACCAAATTATATGGTGCCCACTAACTTTGTGACGCTGGATGCGATGCCCCTTACTCCTAATGGCAAAGTAGATCGGAAGGCTTTACCAACACCCGATTTTGTTCGTCCAGAACTGACGGAAGGTTATGTTGCACCTCGCACCTTAGTTGAACAGCAGATTGCTGGCATTTGGGCACAAGTCCTCAACTTAAAAAATATCGGCATTCATGACAACTTCTTTGAGCTAGGGGGACATTCAGTACTGGCAATTCAAGTCACTTCACGGTTGCGTCAAATCTTGCAAGTAGAAATACCTCTACTCAACTTATTTGAAGTATCAACTGTAGCTGACTTAGCTGAACGAGTTGAAACACTGCAATGGGCAGCGCAAAATTATCAAGCTTCTGTGACTGAAATGATCAACGACTACGAAGAGGGACAACTATGAAAACCATTCATGAGTTTTTATCAGAACTACGTCATCTAGATGTGAAATTATGGATCGAAGACGGTAGCCTGCGCTATCGCGCTGCTAAGGAGAAGTTGACACCAGATTTACTAAAGCAGATGCGAGAACGGAAAGCCGAAATCTTAGAATTTCTCCTCCAGGCTAATGTTGGTAGTAACAATCTTCCTCATATATTACCTAACATCAGAGATGGCAAACTCCCTCTTTCTTTTGCTCAACAACGCTTATGGATTTTAGAGCAATTTGATCCTGGTAACTCTGTCTACAATATACCTTTAGCCTATCGCCTCACAGGTTCACTGAATCTGGCACTACTGGAGCAATGTCTAGTCGAAATTATCCGCCGTCACGAAATCCTACGAGTTACCTTTACATCTATAGATGGGCAACCCAGCCAAGTCATATCTCCAGATATAACCTTGAATCTGCCGCTTGTCGATTTGAGTCAGTTGCCTCTAGAACAGCGGGAAATTGAAGAAAAAAGACTGGCTGCTCAGGAAGCTCAACAACCTTTCGATCTTTTGCAAGGGCCATTGTTTCGCTTTAAACTGCTACGCCTAACTGAACAGGAGAACATGCTGCTCCTGAACCTGCATCATATAATAGCAGATGGTTGGTCTTCAAAGGTTTTCTTTCAGGAACTCACAACACTTTATGAAGCCTTTGCTGCTGGCAAACCCTCTCCATTACTGGAATTACCTATCCAGTATACTGACTACGTTCACTGGCAGCGTCAGTGGTTACAAGATGCAGTCCTAAAATCTCAGCTTGATTATTGGAAGCAGCAACTAAGTGGCAACTTACCCATATTAGAGCTACCTAGCGATCGCCCACGCCCACCCGTCCAAACTTATTCCGGCGATATCTGTAGCCAGATGCTACCGCAGGCGTTAACTGATGCCCTCAACGCTTTGAGTCAGCAGTCAGGAGTAACACTGTTCATGACTTTATTAGCAGCCTTCAAGGTATTGCTCCATCGCTATACAACACAAGAGGATATTCTTGTTGGCTCCCCAATTGCCGGTCGCAACCAGATAGAAACCGAAGGATTGATGGGTTTATTTGTCAATACCTTGGTCATGCGGACTGACCTTTCCGGCAATCCCAGTTTTCGGGAAATACTCGATCAAGTGCGTCAGGTAGCTTTAGGTGCTTACGCTCACCAAGATTTACCTTTTGAAAAACTGGTGGAAGAACTTAATCCAGAACGCAATGGCAGTCATTCACCACTGTTTCAAGTAATGTTCACGATGAATCCTCCTTGGACAAAGGGGGCACGAGAAGTAGCAGGTTTAAAAATTGCCTCCACCTTTGAATACACCCACACCAGCACGGCAAAATTTGATTTAACTTTGATGATGTGTGATACAGGCAAAGGATTAAGCGCCTCTTTTGAATACAATACAGACTTATTCGATGAAGCGACGATCGCTCGGATGCTTGGACATTTCCAAACTTTACTAGAAGGTATTCTTGCTAACCCAGAGCAACGCATCTCAGAGTTACCGCTATTAACGCCAGTCGAACGGCAGCAGTTACTTGTAGAGTGGAACAATACTCAAACTGACTATCCCCGCCAGGTTTGCATTCATCAACTGTTTGAGTCACAAGTCGAAAGTGCACCCAATGCTGTAGCCCTCGTATTTGCAGGACAAGAACTAACATACCAACAGTTGAATAAACAAGCCAATCAGCTAGCACACTACTTGCAAAGCCTGGGTGTAGGGCCAGAAGTAATGGTGGGATTGTGTGCAGAGCGATCGCTCCAAATGATAATCGGGTTACTGGGTATTCTCAAGGCAGGTGGAGCTTATGTTCCTTTAGATCCCATGTACCCTCAAGAGCGCCTTAGCTTGATGTTAAAAGATGCTCAAGTGGAAATCTTGCTCACTCAACAACATCTGCTCGAAAAATTACCTGTGTGTGGAGCAAAGGTGGTTTATTTGGATAGTGATGCTGAAGCGATGTCTACGACGGGCTACGCCTACGCTCAACATAGTCAAGAGAATGCAGTTAGCCAAACTACCCCGGAAAACTTGGCTTATGTAATCTACACATCTGGTTCTACAGGCATCCCCAAAGGTGTTACCGTCACACATCGGGGTGTCGTGCGCTTAGTTAAAGACACCAATTACATTAGTATAGGTGCAGAAAATGTGTTTTTACAGTTAGCGCCCATATCCTTTGATGCTTCCACTTTTGAAATTTGGGGATGTTTGCTCAACGGCGCAAAGTTAGTGCTCATGCCACCTCACGCACTATCGCTATCAGAACTAGCTGAAGCTCTAAAATATTATCGTGTAACGATACTGTGGTTAACTGCTGGTCTTTTCAACTTAATGGTAGATGAGTATGTTGAAGACTTAAAACAAGTTCGACAACTTTTAGCTGGTGGAGATGTTTTATCTGTCCCTCACATCCAAAAACTTTTGCAAGCAGGCGGAGATTGTCGGCTGATTAATGGCTACGGGCCAACGGAAAATACAACTTTTACTTGTTGCTATTCTTTAGACAGCAATATTAAAATTAATGGTTCTATTCCCATTGGCCGACCTATTTCCAATACACAAACTTACATACTGGATAGCAATTTGCAGCCTGTCCCAATTGGTATACCAGGTGAGTTATATATTGGCGGTGATGGTTTGGCTAGGGATTATCTCAAACGGCCAGAATTGACCACCGAAAAGTTTATTTACAATCCCTTTAAAAATTCACAATTTGAATCGGATCATCTATATAAAACTGGCGATTTAGCTCGTTACTTACCAGATGGCAATATTGAGTTTATCGGACGTTTAGACCATCAAGTAAAGATTCGCGGCTTCCGCATTGAGTTGGGAGAAATTGAGGCGATGCTGGGTCAACACCCAGGAGTACAGAAAAATGTCGCTGTTGTCAGAGAAGATGTTCCTGGTAATAAATTGATAGTTGCTTATCTTGTTCCTCAGGTAGGTGAAACTATTGTTAGCGATGAAATGCACAACTTTCTCAAGCAAAAACTGCCCAATTATATGTTGCCTGCGGCCTTTGTCATACTAGACTCTCTGCCACTTAATACTAATGGCAAAGTTGATCGCAAAGCTTTACCTGTGCCCAATTTGACTAATTCTAAAATAGAAAAAACATTTGCTACAGCAGAAAATCCACTACAACTTCAATTAACAGAAATCTGGGAAAATGTTTTAGGAGTTCATCCGATTGGAATAACAGACAACTTTTTTGATTTAGGTGGACATTCACTGCTAGCAGTACGTCTGTTTTCTCAAATTGAAAAGATCGTAGGCAAAAATCTCGCTCTATCTATCCTCTTGCAAGCACCAACTATTGAGCAGTTAGCTAATGTTATTGAGCGAGAAATATGCTCAAAACCTGGGATTGCAGCAACACCAATAGCTGATGTCAAGTCTGAAACATCAATTCCTTGGTCATCTTTAGTACCTATTCAACCCAACGGTTCTAAGCCTCCTTTCTTCTGTGTACATGGTTTTGGTGGAGAAGTTTTACGTTTCCGTGAATTGGCAGTGCATTTAGGATCAGATCAACCATTTTATGGACTACAACCACAAGGGTTAGATGGAAAACAGCTTCCATATACCCGGATTGAAGACATGGCAGCGCACTATATTCAACAAATCCAGACTATTCAGCCCCATGAGCCTTATTTGATCGGCGGATACTCTTCTGGGGGTATAATTGTTTACGAGATGGCTCGGCAATTGGTCATGCAAGGTAAGAAAGTAGCTTTGCTAGTTTTATTTGATACCTACGGTTCCAGAAATATTGAATCTGTGCCATTGCAAAAACCAACCTCTCGTAATTGGAAAAGTCTTTTAGCAACCGCATCTAACTATGTTATTAAGCGGATAAAAGGAAATATAGAGCTGCTTAAGTATCAGATCAAAGAGATACTTTGGCGGAGTGTTTTTCACTTTCACCTGATTCTCGGACGCCCCTTACCTTACTCCAACCGGAAATTCATGGTGGAAGAGGCCACCAGACAAGCGCTCAGCAAATATGTTCTACAAGTTTACTCAGGTCGAGCAACCGTATTCCGAACAGAAGATAATCTTGTAGTTGGACAACAGGAGGCTGATCCGAAAATGGGTTGGGGTAAATTGGCATTAGGAGGAGTGGATATTTATGATGTTTCTGGGATTCATAATTCCATTTTTAAAGAACCTCATGTACGAACTGTATCCGAAAAAATGAAGGCTTGCATAGATGAAATTATTGCAGAAACCTAAATCTTTCTAGACTTATAAGAATTAAGAATATTTCACTCAGTGAGGTACAAAGCTTTAGTCTCTAAGCCACATATAAAGCCTGTTTTGCTTGTGAATCTCCGAATTTAAGTAGACGATCAAAGTTATTTCTGAATTCTGTTTTAGTGATAGCTTTCTAACCTCATCTCGCTTACGGGATGGGGTTATTTTATGCGCGGGTAATACTTCAACTGACGGCTTGTATAGATGTGTAAATGCTCGGCAATAAAGCCTTTGCATCAGTTCTAAGCCTGTGCGTAGGCGTGTTACAGGCATTTTTTGACACTGAAGAAAGACAGTAAATTATACCGCGACTTTCAAAGCTGATTCCCTGTTTGCGCCATTTATTATTATTGATGGCTGACGTGATGTTATTTGCGATGGCAATGGTAATATTGATCCGCAGGTTTAAGCAGTAAATTTACTGGAGTTAACTATTTGCCTTTTATATAAGTTTAATAATTGACTCCTTCACGATGCCAAAAAAAAATCCTGCTTCTACGTGATTTCCAGGATATGGCACGCAACGGCTGCAACGAAAAAACTATTAATTAATAAGAGTAATTATGTCAGACACCATCCCGATCGCTACCCAGTCAACTCAAGACTTGTATGAGCAAATACCTGCTACTCACCTAGTTTTCATCGACCCACAGGTTGAGAACTACCAAAGTCTGGTAGCAGGTGTTTTGCCGAACACCTCTGTTGTAGTCTTAGATCCTCACCAGAATGGCATTGAACAAATTAGCCAAGTGCTGGCAACTCATCGGGAAATCAATACCTTACACATTGTTTCTCACGGCGCACCAGGGCAAGTTTATCTGGGGAACAGTCAACTCAGCTACCAAACCCTCAACCATTATGCTTGGCAACTCATGGACTGGGCAAATGTTTTGAGTGCAGATGCACAACTGCTGTTGTATGGTTGCGAAGTCGGGCAAACAGAGCAAGGTAAAGCATTTGTACAGCGCCTGAGTGAATTGACAGGTGCAGTAGTAGCGGCGTCTGATGATTTAACGGGGAGTACTGCATTAGGTGGTAACTGGAAACTGGAAGTTTCTACGGGGGCAATTGTTCCTACTCTAGCGTTTCAGCCAGAAGTAATGGCAGTTTACGCTTCAGTGCTAGCTGCTCCATTCTTGTCCAAGGCGATCGCAGACCAACAAGCCACTGAAGATATTCTCTTCAGCTTCACTGTACCAGATGACACTTTCACTGATCTAGATATCGGAGATACCCTCACCTACACTGCAACTCTGGCCGACGATACACCTTTGCCGAAAGGGTTGAAGTTCAATACCGCTACCAAGACTTTCAGTGGTACTCCCGATAATCAGGAGGTAGGTAGTCGAAACATCAAAGTTACCGCTCAGGATCTTGGTGGAGAAACAGTTAGTGATGTGTTTAAACTCACGGTTAATAATGTCAATGATCCTCCAGTTTTGTCCAAGGCGATCGCAGACCAACAAGCCACTGTAGGTAGTCTCTTCAGCTTCACTGTACCGGATGACACTTTCACTGATCCAGATATCGGAGATACCCTCACCTACAGTGCAACTCTGGCCGACGATACACCTTTGCCGAAAGGGTTGAAGTTCAATGCCGCTACCAAGACTTTCAGTGGTACTCCCGATAATCAGGAGGTAGGTAGTCGAAACATCAAAGTCACAGCTCAGGATGTTGCTGGAGAAACAGCCAGTGATGTGTTTAAAATCACGGTTGCTGACGATAATGCTGTAGTGACAAAAATTACAGGGGATATCATTAGTGTCCAGACTAAGCTGAACAATAAAGGTGATAAAGCAAAACTCTCAGTCAAGATTAAAAACAACACTTCTTCAGAAGTGAATGAACTAAATGTATTTACTGTTGATGACGAAGAAGGTAGGATTAACGGCATAGCCCCTGGTGCAGAAGGCTATACACAAGCGGCTCTTTTGCGTTCAAAGGTGGTTTTCTCTACTCTTGCCAATTTACCTAATGGTTTTAATCCTGCCGACCTGAAAAACATATTAGAATTCGACTCCGATACTAAACTCAGATTTTATCTGGTATCTAACAGTACTACTCAAGCTGTACTGTCTGGAAAAACCCCCTTCTCAAACGTGCTTTTTTCCTCAAGTACAAATAACAACATAGACAATCAAGGGTTTTCTCTTAATTTTCCGAATTTGGCAGTGGATATTCAGCCAACCGATCAACAGGTATCTTTAGGTACTGGTCTACAAGGCGAATATCAAGGCGAACTGATCGATTTAAGAAGTATGACACAATCGGTAACAGCTGAGTTTCAAGTCAACAGAGAGGCATCTTATGATAACTTTGTCGGCTTCTATCAGGTGGCTGATGAAAATGGTGGAATTGACACTAATGGCGATGGTAAAGCAGATATTTTGGTTGGACAAGCAGGTTATGCCGAAGCCGCTGTGCGTAGGCGTGTTGCAGGCATTGACTTGACGGTGAGTGACCAAGGCACTGCAAATTACACTAGCACTTTCGATCCAAATTCTTTGTTTGCACCATTTATTATTGCGAATGGCAGACCCGAAGCGATTCTCAGTGGTAATGCCAGCAATAAAAATGTTTACTTCACATTTTTAGGTGCTAATTCAGATAAAGTAGATCACATTCGGCTATTGGGAAATAACACCTTTGGTTTTGAGGATTTACCAAATGGTGGTGATAAAGATTACAACGATGTGATTGTACGCGTCAATTTGAGTGCTAATCTTGCCTAGTATCAGATACGAGTAATTACTTAGCAAAATAGAACAACCTCATCCCGGTTGCGGGATGAGGTTGTTTTGTGCATAACGATTAGATGGACTCGCTATTAATTAAACTAGTAAATTTACTGAAGGCACTTATTGTCTTTCCTTCATAAATTTAATAGTTGATTCCTCTAGAGTGACAAAGAGTCTTCCTCTTTACTTTTCCAGTTAATTTTTATTAAATTAAGCTAGCAAAAAAGTGATGGAGAATTATTTCATAATTAGGTATAGGTAGTTTTTAACGAGGAAAGCTTCTGTCTTTCGCCACTAGTGATATTTTCAACCCCTAGATTCGAGAATTTGTAAAAAATAATTCAGAAATTTAAAGTTTTTTTATTACATACTTGTTAAGTAGGGTATTTACTTAGGAAAGCATCTGTGATATTTTATGTTGACTATCATAAAGTAAAATATGCACTGCTAAATTTAACAACCACTTTTATGTGTTTTGGTTTGATGATGAGTATTTATCTTGCATAGTTGCAATACTAAGATATTAATTTTAATTTTGTATAAATTATGTAGTGTTAACCAAGTGATAACTTGTCCTCGACCTATTTACAGTATGCTTGATTTTGAAAAACGTATAACAATCGTAACCATGTGATATAAATACAGGTCTGCAATTAAACGAACTTGCTCTCTGTACTTTTACACATTTAAACACCTGAATTCCATAGAAGTCTTGTTACTGCTGGCATAAAACCAAACACTGCCACTGTTAGTAAAATAGATACCCCCTAATATTTTCGACTTAATTCCTCACTTTAACTTGTTTTATATGACTTATATTAAGAACACTTTTCCCGAATTTCTCACCGCCCTAGAGGGGTTTGAACAGTTGCCAGATGGGGCGATCGCTAATTTATCAGAACAACTGCAAGCTTGGCGCTACCGCATAGGTCAGAAAATCATCGGTAAAGAAAGCCTCCCGGAACGCATCACCATCATTTATGAAGGACAAGTGCGCCTGTTGGGATATGACCCCCAGACGCAATTGCCAATCACCCTAAAATTACTGCAACCGGGGGAAATTATCGGCGAAATCAGTTTATTACGCGATGTCGCCTGTGAAACAGCGATCGCTTCCACCGAAGTAGTATGTTTAACCTTGAGTGCATCAGCATATTTTAGCTTTCTGGCTTCATACCCAGCTTTTGCCGAAGCTCGCAAGAACCGCAGTTATTTGGTAGAAGTTTTCGATATTCTCAGTTCCTATTGGCAAAAGCAAGCAATTGCTACCTTAAATCTCAGAGAACTGGCAGAAAAAGCCTTACCCCAGGCGAAAATACATTATCTCCCTTTAGGAAAAACTCCCTTCAACCAACTGGATAGCAAAAGCGTTTGGTTTGTGAGTGGCGGTGGTACAGTCACGAATTTCTCACCTGGCGATCGCCTTGAATCAGACGATGATAGAGACAAGATCCAGGTCATCGGTCAAAACCCCGCACGCTTGCTTGGTATACATCCGTCAGATTTGCTCTTAGAAGATAGTCGTCATCAGATAGAACTTGCGGTAAGTGAAACCAGAGTAGATAGAGATAGCGCTGACGACCTAGAAATTATTCCCTACGCATCAGACGAAGTAGTTCCACAGACAGCCCCCCAAAATTCTAAGAATTCTTCAAAACAAAAATACCCATTTTTTGGCGGTAAAGGAGAACTAAATTCAACCTTCGCCTGCTTTCAAATGATCGCGAAGCACCTAGAAATGCCGTTTCGTCGAGAGGTGGTTCGCCGCATCTTAACTGAGCAAATCAAACGTCAGGGCACTATATCGTTTCAAGTTACTGCTTACCTAGCAGAGTTAATTGGACTGAAAGCGCAGTTGATAGAACTACCGACCGCCTCAGTGACGCGCATTCCGACACCGGCATTGATTCGCTATGGTGATAATTTTGCCGTTTTATATGCAGTGGATGCAAATACTGCGGTTGTGGGTGTGCCATCTAAAGGAATTGTGCGTTGCAAACCTGCTCAATTGGTCGAACAATTAGATGTCGATCCAACTGACTTTCCGCCCAAAGTTAGGGTATTACTGCTGACTACTACCAATCAAACGCCGCAAGAACGTTTTAGCTTGCGGTGGTTTCTGCCCTATTTGTCAAAGTATCGTCGAGTCTTAATAGAGGTCTTTATCGCTTCCTTTTTCGTGCAGTTGGCAGCGTTGGCAAATCCCCTAGTCGTTCAGTTAATTATCGACAAAGTTATTACTCAAAATAGTATTGGCACACTACATATTTTGGGGATTTTGCTATTAGTAGTCGGACTATTTGAAGCAGTGTTGACTACCTTACGAACCTACTTATTTGTCGATACCACTAATCGGATCGATATGGGTTTAGGGTCGCAAATCATTGACCACTTACTACGTCTACCGCTGCGCTATTTTGAACGCCGACCTGTGGGTGAACTTTCGACTCGCATCAACGAATTAGAAAATATCCGGCAATTCCTCACAGGTACTGCTTTAACAGTGGGGTTAGATGCTCTATTCTCGTTGGTTTATATCGGTGTAATGCTAATTTACAGTTGGCAACTCACCTTAGTCGGCTTAAGCACAATCCCCGTGTTTGTATTGATTACCTTAGTCGCTTCTCCCACTATTAGCAGACAGTTACGTGCCAAAGCCGAACGCAACGCCGAAACTCAATCTTATTTAGTCGAGGTGATGTCAGGAATTCAAACAGTAAAAGCGCAAAATATCGAATTGCGATCGCGCTTTTCCTGGCAAGAGCGTTACGCCCGATTTGTCGCTGCTGGTTTTAAAACAGTTGTGACTTCTACCCTCGCTAACTCTACTAGTAACTTTCTCAACAAACTCAGCAGCTTACTAGTTTTGTGGGTAGGAGCTTATTTAGTACTGCAACAACAATTAACTTTAGGCGAATTAATTGCCTTTAGGATTATATCGGGTTATGTCACCAGCCCAATATTACGTTTAGCTCAACTCTGGCAAAGCTTCCAAGAAACTGCCTTGTCCCTAGAGCGTTTAAGCGATATTGTCGATACACCAGAAGAAGGAGAAACAGACCGCTACAATATACCTTTACCTACTATTAAGGGAGCAGTGAAATATGAAAATGTTTCCTTCCGGTTTGGTACAAGTGGCCCTCTACAACTTTCTAATGTCAACCTCGAATTTGCACCAGGTCAATTTATCGGCATTGTCGGACAAAGTGGATCTGGTAAAAGTACGATGATGAAATTACTGCTGAGACTTTATGAAACTGAGTCTGGCAGAATTTTGATTGATGGTTATGATATTGCCAAAGTGGAACTTTATTCGTTGCGACGACAAATTGGTGTAGTTCCCCAAGAAACATTATTGTTTGACGGCAGCGTTCAGGAAAATATTGCCCTAACCAATCCCGATGCCACAACCGAAGAAATTATCGAAGCGGCTCAGGTTGCGTGCGCCCACGAGTTTATCATGAACTTACCAAACGGTTATAACACGCGAGTGGGAGAACGGGGTTCTGCACTTTCAGGTGGACAACGACAAAGAGTTGCGATCGCTCGTTCTGTTTTACAACGACCAAAATTATTAGTTTTAGATGAAGCAACTAGCGCATTAGATTATCCCACAGAACGGCAAATATGTCTCAACTTAGCCAAAGCATTCAAGGGTGATACAGTATTTTTTATTACCCACCGACTAAACACTGTAAGTAATGCAGACATGATTGTTGTAATGGATAATAGCAGGGTTATAGAACAAGGTAGCCATCAAGAATTAATGGCTACTAAGGGTCATTATTATTACCTGTATCAGCAACAAGATGTAAACTTGTAATTAGTCATTCTTGAGGGCAAAGGTTTTTGGCATCGGGAAACATTGCCCACCTTACAAAAAAGTCAAAATCCAAAATCCAAAATCGCTATGACTCAACTTAATGGGAATCATCTCAACGGCAATCATAAAAACGGAAATCATAAAAATGGAGTGAAGCAAGATTCACGGGTACTGACAAAACAACAGAAAGCTATTCAAGAGTCTTTCACTAACTCAAACACTAAGGAGTTTGAGCAATCCATTGTCTTGCGCCAATCTCCAATTTGGTCGCGTACAATCATGGTTACACTCATGGGGCTAGCTTGTTTTGCAATTGGTTGGACTTATTTTGCAAAAATTGAGCAAGTAGTGCCAGCAACAGGGCAATTAAAACCGCAAGGAACAGTCAAAGAAGTTCAGGCTCCTGTTAGTGGAGTGGTGAAAACAGTTAATGTTAAAGATGGACAAGAAGTAAAACCAGGTCAATTATTGGTAACTTTTGATTCCATAGCCTCTGTTGCCGAATTAAATAATTTGAATAAAATTCGCCTTGCATTACTTAAAGAAAACCAGATTTATCGCCGATTGATGAATGCAAGTACTGCCACTGGCTCAGAATTGTTATATTTACAGGGTAATTTGCCCCAAGAAACTGCTTTTTTGCTAAAAAGTCGAGCAGCATTAGTAGCAGAAAATGAATTATTCCGCACTCAATTAAAAAACTCTGGTCAAGATTCTGGAGTAGGAATTGATGAACAACAACTTCTACGAGTGGCTAAACAAGAATTAGACTCTCGCTCCTCAGCAGCGCGATTAGAAGTAGAAAAAACCAAAAAACAATTTACTCAAAATCAAATTAAACTGGCAGATAGTAAATCAAGTTTAGCTATTCAACAGCGGGTATTAGATAAGCTGAAGATATTAGCAGAAGAAGGTGGTATTTCTCAACTTCAGTATCTCAATCAGCAACAAGAAGTACAAAACCGCGCGGCGGAAGTAGCACAACTAGGTGAAGAACTGAAACGCCTCCAGTTTGATATAGAAAAAGGACAACAGGATTTAAGCAATACAGTCGCTGTTTCTAATAAAAACATTTTGGATAAGATAGCTCAGAACAAACAGCAGATTGCTACAATCGATAGCCAATTTATGAAAGATGTGCTGGATAATGAGCAGCGTTTGGCAGATGTCAATAGTAAAATATCTCAATCACAGTTAAACGTTAAATATCAAGAACTCCGCGCACCTGTAGCTGGAACAGTTTTCGATTTGCAAGCAAAAAATCCTGGATTTGTTGCAACTCCAACGACAAAAATGTTGCAAATCGTCCCCAAGGAAAACTATATTGCTGAAGTTTTCATCACTAACAAAGATATTGGATTTGTGCGAAAAGGTATGAAGGCAGATGTCAGAATTGACTCCTTTCCTTACAGCGAGTTTGGCGATATTAAGGGGGAAGTTCTTGAAATAGGATCAGACGCATTACCACCAGACCAAACCCATCAGTTTTACAGATTTCCGGCAAAAGTCGCATTAGATAAGCAATCCCTATTCATTAAGGGTAAAAAAGTTAACTTGCAATCAGGTATGTCCATCAGTGCCAATATAAAAGTGCGCGAAGAACGGACTGTGCTTAGTTTATTCACTGAGTTGTTTACCAAGCAAGTTGATGCTCTTAAACAGGTACGATGAAGAAGGTTGAGTTAAAAGATGGCAGTGACTCCACAAGGAGAGTTGCTGCTTCACTAAGTACATCAGTACTGAGTACTTTTTCCTCTCTCAGCACTCACACTCTTGATGATGGTTAATTTTCAACGCATCGAACCCGCTCTTGGACAAGAATCAGTTTGGGATTATCCCCGTCCTCCTCTTTTGGAGGACACAACCAAACATATCCAAATAATCTTTAACAAAGTAGTAATTGTAGATACTCACAGCGCCAAACGTGTTTTAGAAACTAGTCATCCTCCTTCTTACTACATTCCCCCAGCGGATATCAAAATGGAATATCTACACATGACTCCGCAATCTAGCTTTTGTGAGTGGAAGGGAAGTGCTGGTTACTACACAATCCGAGTTGGTGATAAAGAAGTCCACAATGCTGCCTGGTTCTATCCCAAACCCACACCAGCCTTTGAATCTATGAAGGACTATGTAGCTTTTTATGCTCATTTAATGGATAAATGCTATGTCAATGGCGAAGAGGTGCAACCACAACCAGGTAATTTCTACGGTGGTTGGATAACCAGTGATATTGTTGGGCCATTTAAAGGCACTCCTGGTACTTGGGGATGGTGAATCAATTTTGAATTTTAAATTTTGAATTCAAATTCAAGAATGTTGTTTCTAAATTCTGATGAAAGTAGAAGTAGTACCACATAATCCAACATGGCGCGGTAAATTCGACGATGAATCAAAGCATGTTGCGCTTACACTAGGTGAAAATATAGTTGCTATTCACCATATTGGCAGCACAGCAATTCCACATATCTATGCAAAACCCATTATTGATTTGTTGGTTGAAGTTGAAAATATCGCTAAAGTAGATGATTGTAGTTTGGGTATGGAAGCGTTAGGTTATGAAGTAATGGGCGAGTTTGGCATACCAGGTCGTCGTTTCTTTCGTAAAGAGAATGAAACAGGTGCAAGAACGCATCATATCCACACCTTCACAGCCATATCACCGGAAGTAGAACGACACTTAGCATTTCGGGATTATATGATTGCACATCCCGAAGATGCACAAAAATATAGTGAATTAAAACGTAAGTTAGCGAAACAATATTCTAACGATATCATCGGATATATGGATGGGAAAGATGGATTCATCAAAGAGATGCAAAAAAAAGCATTAGTATGGTGGACACTTGATAAATCTAAATAACACAATTTCTTTTACCCATCTCCCTTAATATTTAAAACACCAATTCTGTCTTCTAAAAATAGACTAATAAACCAAGTTTTCTGCAATCTTAAAAAACCTGGTTTTTAGGATTCTTGAATTGATGTTATGGCTACCTAGTAGCTTTCGCTTCAAACATCAAATACGTGCCTCCTAATCCTTCCACAATTGTGCGTGTATTGGTAATCATCATTTTCTGATAAGTATCCGCCTCACTTCCTGGTTCACCAAGTCCCTCAGCGTATAACTTTCTATCAAAAATATTCACTTGAGCTTCTCTGGCTACAGATTGAATTAGATTAGAATTAATTTCCACTTCTGCAAAAATTGTTGACACTTTAGCCCGTTTAATGTTTGTAGCCAAATTTTTCACTTGTTCATCTGTCAGTTTTTCGTTAGTACTAATACTTTGCAATCCTCCTGCCAATGAAACACGGTATGCTTTAGTATAATAACTTAGTGCATCAGAAGTTGTAACTAACTTACGTTCTTTGGTAGGAATACTGGCAATTCTTGACTTAATCCAGCTATCTAGTTGAGTAAGTTCATTTGTAATTTTTTTAGTATTATTGGTATAAGCATCTGCATCACTAAACTGTAATTTTCTCAAATTACTATTAATTACCTCCACCATTCTGATAGCATTTTTGGTATTGTGCCAAACATGAGGATCGCTTACATTCTTACCATCTACCTGAAATTTTTGTGGCTTAGGCACTGCCAGTTGAGCAACACCTATTTTCGGTGCACGGTTTTTAGTTGCTTTAATTAACTTGATCAGATTTGGTTCAAAATTGTAACCATTATAAAGAATAAGATTAGCTTGCTCAATGGCTTTACGATCTTCCGATTTTGGTTTATAAAATTGGGGGTCGGCAGTAGGGGAAATCAAGCAGGTGAGGTTAACTGTATTTCCGGCAACCTGCCTGGTTAAGTCACACAGTACACTTGTAGTCGCTACAACATGGGGAAGATTCTCATTTACCTGGGTGCTAGTCTGAGTGAATGTAGTTCTTACAGCTTGATTTCCACACCCAACAAATCCAATCGTCAAGGCAACAAAAATAGCTGGGAAGAAATTATTCAATGGTGATTTTTTTGACATCCTCAACTCCTACTGGATGTATAAAAAAAGATAATCATTATTGGTAAAGTATTAGTAAAATACTAGGGGAAAGTTTTCATTAGGGAAGAGGTTAAGGGCTGACGGAGAAGCCTTTGGCAAAGAAAAGAGTAAAGGTTATACCAATTCAAAATTCAAAATTCAAAATTAATACAGCGTAAGCATTTCATTGGTTTTGAATGGTGAGGCAGTCCGGTCTTGGGGGTTCCCCCCATGAGGAACTGCCGAACCCGAAGGGGTGGTTTATTTACGCCGTACTGCACTAGTGAGGTTTTTACAGGCAAAATATTTATTAACTGCACACGACAGGCTGGAAAACTAGTAGAGCTAAGAGCACAATATATAAAGGCAATGCTGGGGAGTCTCCAAAAGTAGTGTAGTTCTCTTACCATCTGTTGAAGGGTCTATACCATTGTGCTTATATCCCACAAAGTCGCAAATTGACTAGAATGATCGGGTTAAGGAGTGGCAGGTAGTAATGATCGGGCTTATCGAGCATACGGGTTGATTTCGCAAACCGAGTTGTGAATCTAAGGCAATTGTAGCTGTGGTTTTGCGAGGTGTGGATATATCGTTGTTGCAAAATTGGCAAATTGGCGATTTTTTAGCCATCAGCCTTTGTTACTACTAATTTTCACCTAGTAAAGCCTTTCAATAGCGCTTAGAGCATCATCTAACTACTTTTTATTGCCAGAATCCAGATGTACTTTGTGCCATAAATTTTATCCTCTAGTTTTTTCATTATTAAATAAGAGCCAAATCAAGTATATAGAACAATTCCTCAAAGCTAATATTGGTCAAGATAAACAATGGTAATTTTAGTTGTCATAATTAACACCCTGATTTCACTGATACTAATCTATGTGGCTTGGCGGGTGTGGCAACTTAAGCAGCAGCTAGCATACATAGCAGATAGGTTAACCGCCTATGAAAGTTGTACTAATGCAGCCCTGAATAAAGCACCCGAAAATATTTATCTCAACCAACAGAATATTTATAACTTACGGCAGAAAAATCAAGCGCTACAAATACAAATTCAACAAGTGCGGCAAATTATCAGTCTACTTTTGCTAGGGCGGCAAATCTGGCAGCGTTATTTTCTGAAGCTAGAGTTAATATCTGTGAAAAGAACAGCTGCAAAATGAGTTATCTCAGGTTCAAATGAATATTTATGATTAGGGCTGACGGGGGTGCATAGAGAGAAGTCTGTAGTAAGATCCCACAGGTTGCATTGGCTTGTGGCGTAGGCATAGCCCGCCGCAGGCATCCCTTCCCCTTTCCATAACCTAATCTTAAACAAAGTAGCCATACCAGATACGGAACGGGAGCAAGACATAACACAAAGAAACGTCCGCCAGAAGACTTACGGAGGTATCAAAACTTTGAGAGATACAGGTAGCTTTGAATTACAAGTAATTAATAGTTTTGATATTAATTAATAAAAGCAACATTTCTGGGTGATATTTTGTCACCATAGATTAACTCAATAAAATCAGTTGAGTCTTGCAAGGAGAGAAAACCCACTTAAAATGGGTGTAAGGAGAGAAACAATAAGATGTCTAATAACCGTTCTGGAGTATTTTTTGGCGGTTTGATGCTAGGAGCTACCATCGGTGCTTTAACCGGTTTACTCGTGGCTCCACGCACAGGGCGCGAAACGCGTAAAATTTTGAAAAAATCTGCCAATGCTATCCCAGAATTGGCAGAAGATTTATCAATGAGTGTGCAAATTCAGGCAGATCGTCTCTCTGCTAGCGCATTACGAAATTGGGATGACACTTTAGATAGATTACGGGAAGCGATCGCAGCAGGTGTAGATGCCAGTCAGCGAGAAAGTCAAGTCTTGAAGCGACAAACATCTGTTGAAAACTCAGATTCACTTTCCCAACAATTAGAACGCTCATAAATGACACAACCGTGATTGAACCCCTGTTTTGGTTGGGACTTTCCTTACTTTTAGTTGCCACAAGCTTGACTGCGGTTTTAGTGGCGGCAATACCGGCTTTGCAGGAGTTAGCACGCGCGGCTCGCAGTGCAGAAAAATTATTTGATACTCTCTCACGGGAGTTACCACCCACTCTAGAAGCTATCCGCGTGACTGGCTTAGAAATCACTGACTTAACTGATGATGTCAGCGAAGGCGTAAAAAGTGCTAGTCAGGTTGTGAAACAAGTCGATCAAAGTCTTGATACTGCAAGAATTCAGGCTCAAAATCTGCAAGTAGGTACACGCAGCATCATTATTGGCGCGAAAGCTGCTTGGAAAAACTTCACGCGCCAAAAACCCGTAAGGCGAACCAGCGATCGCTTGCCAAGTAATGAAAAACCACCACTAACGTTGCGAGAACGAGAAGTGCTCAGGCAAGAAAATCGCCGAATCAAAGCAGAAGTATACCACGCTAATGACGGTTACAACGATGCTGCTAGCTGGGAAAACAATTTTGATGACGAAGATTGAATTAGGGCATTGGGCATTGGGCATTGGGCATTGGTATTTGAAAACTCTTTCCTATTCCCTAGAGCGTGTTTTCAAACCCCAAATTAGACTTAATTTTAGGTTGGGTTTTGTTCCTCAACCCAACATTTACTTTGTTTTGTTGGGTTGCGCTTCCCTACGGGAGGCTACGCTAACGCTTAACCCAATCTACGTTTCCTGCCCAATGCCCCAATGCCCCATGCCCAATACTCAAAAACGCTTTGCTTTGATCCCCTAGATTAAAATAAAGTAAACAAGTGTAAAGGACTATGATTTTTCTAGTACTCTTTTAAAACAACTTGTTCGCTTTTACCGTTGATATATTGTATAAAAACGTTCATGCAATTTTGTTTTTGGCGACGAATTCTAGTATCTATTGCAATATTTTTCCTGGCTGGGTCAATTTGGGTGATGCATTCTCCCCCAGCACTGGCTTATGACAATCCTGAGTTACTTCCTGACACCTTTACTCCAGTTGTAGATCTAGCTAAATCTCTGCCTGTGCTGCAAGAAGAAAAGCTTGTCAAAGATTTAGAGCAGTTTGAAGCTGACACAGGCTGGAAATTGCGAGTCTTAACCCAGTATGACCGCACCCCAGGTCGCGCGGTTATAAAATATTGGGGTTTGGATGACAAAAGCATTCTGCTCGTTGCTGATTCTCGTGGCGGTAACATCCTCAGTTTTAGCGTCGGTGATGCTGTTTATAAACTTTTACCCCGGACTTTCTGGATAGAACTACAAACCCGTTTCGGTAATTTGTACTTTGTCCGAGAAGAAGGTGAAGACCAAGCCATTCTGCAAGCCTTAGAATCGGTTAAAGGCTGTTTGCTTAAAGGGGGTTGCAATGTTGTCCCCGGACTACCACGAGAGCAGTGGATTCTCACCTTGATCACCTCAGTTATTGGTGGGGTTATTTGTGGATTTGCAGCTCAACCCCGCCAGAAAGGACAAGTTTTTGCTTGGCAATGGGCTTTAATTTTCTCACCTTTGTGGGGAATCTTGTTTATTGCCTTCGGCATTGGGCCAGTTGTGACACGCACAAGCGACTGGTTGCCTTTAGTTCGCAATATCTCTGGGTTTATCATTGGCGTCTTGGTTGCCTACCTATCTCCTATTTTCAGTCGAACTTCTTCGAGTAATGAGTTATGAGTGAGTAGTTAGGAGTCAGTAGTTTTTAATTAACTCTTAACTCCTAACTCTCTGAAGCTGATAAGCTGAAAGCTAATATTTGAGAAGCTCGACAAAAATGGAATGGCACGTAACTGATGCTCAAAGTTTAGCAATCATTGATAGTGAAATTGGTGATCATGTCTTTTCACCCGCAGAGTATGAGATTGTGCGTCGGGTAATCTACGCCACGGCTGACTTTGAGTATAAGTCTTTGATTCGCTTTTCTGAGCGTGCCTTGCAAGCTGGAGCAGCAGCACTAGCCGCACGTACCACGATTGTGGTAGATGTGCCGATGGTACAAGTGGGTATTGCCTACGACATTCAAAACACCTTTGCGAATCCGGTGTATTGCAGTATGGAAGCTCTAACACGCCCTCAAAAAGAAAAAACTCGCGCAGCATGGGGAATAGAAACTTTAGCAAAACGTTATCCAGAGGGCATTTTTGTAGTGGGTCAAGCGCAAACTGCACTGACTGCACTCGTGGATTTAATTGAAGCTGAGGAAATTAGACCTGCTTTAATAATCGCAACTCCAGTGAGATTTGTAAATATTGATGAAGCTAAGAAGCGTTTACAAGACTTTCTAGTGCCTCACATTACTATTGAGAGTCGCAAAGGTAATGCAGTTGTAGCAGCTGCGATCGTTGATGGATTGGTAGACTTAGCTTGGCAAGCCTATGGACAAGATAGAAATCGGGGGAACTAGAAAAGTCGGCTCTATCATACCCTTGATGCCAAATAGTATTTAAAAGGACTGACATATCCTGATATTATATTTTTGTTAAGTAGTGCCTATAAAGGAGCCTTTTGTTGTGGTAATTCGAGGTTTCAGGTTAAGCGCATATCTTGCAATTCCCGTGGTATTAGTAGGTCTTTTGGTTGAGCGAGAAAGAATAAAAGGATATTTAGTTGAAAACATTCCTCAGATATTCACTAACAAACAAATTACCCTATCTAGCCATCAGCTAATCAGCAGTAGGGCAACTCCGAAAACATACTATGTTAGTGGTACTGGAAATGACAAAAATAGCGGACTCTCTAGTTCATCCGCCTTTAAAACAATTCAAAGGGCAGCAAATCTGACTAACCCTGGCGATACAGTATTGATTATGAACGGAGTGTACAGGAATGCAAAACCAGGTGGGGATGTAGTATCTATTACTCGCTCTGGAACAGCAAATGCATGGATTAAGTATAAAGCATATCCTGGACATCGGCCGAAAATTCAACATAATGGATGGCATGGAATTTTGATTAACAAGGGAGCATCATATATTGAGATAAATGGGTTGGAGGTGATAGGAAACAATGCCAACATAACCCTTGATTATGCGATGAGTCAGAAAACTAATAAACAAAACCCGCTAACGAATGGAAACTGTATTAATGTAGATGGTCGAAAAGATGGTCGTAGTCATCATATAAATATTGTCAATAACAAGGTACACGGGTGTGGAGGAGCAGGCATTTCTGCGATTGAATCAGACTACGTGACAATAGATAATAACGAAGTGTTCGATAATGCCTGGTACAGCGTTTATGGTTGCAGTGGCATTTCGATGTTGAACAATTGGAATTCTGACAACAAACGGGGATACAAGATGCTTGTTACTAACAACAAAACCTACAACAATCGGATGTATATCCCTTGGATTGCAGTTGGAAGGATTACAGACGGTAATGGCATTATTATTGATAGTTCTAGAAATGATCGCAATAACTCAAAATTAGATGCATATAAAGGATATACTTTAGTTAAAAACAATCTTGCATTTAATAATGGTGGATCGGGTATTCATGCATTTTTAAGCGAACATGTAGATATTGTAAATAACACAGCTGTTTTAAACAATCAGACTCCAGAACTTAATGGCGGACAAATATTTGCTCATACGTCATCTGACGTCAAAATTCTCAGGAACATTCTCTACGCTTTTCCTGGGAAAAATATTAATAATAAGACTAAAAATAAAAATGTTATTTATGATTATAATATCTACATCAATAGTTCTAAAATAAATGTTAAGGGGCCTCACGATATTGTTGCAGACTCACAATTTTTAAACAAGTATCCTACTCTCAAAAAAGTATCTGGCGATTGGAAATCACGCTTAGATAAACAAAATCCGCCTACACGGTCTTATGTAGAATCTGAGTCGGCAGGTATTGCCTGTGGGGCAGTGACTTATCGTTTGCAAGGAAAACTCATTAAAGTGGGATGCTCTCGTTAGTAACAAGGCAGGAGAGATTTATCCCAAATCTAAATGCTCGAACCTCTTGGACGACCATTGAGAAGTTTTGCAGTTGAGAGCAAACTGCCGAGATATTTGCGATATTCGGCTCGTAATTATTAAATGACTTCCACCCTGCGTAGATGCAAGGTGTAGGTCGTCTACTAATTACCTCTTCAATCTTCTACTCTACGACGCTGCCGACGCGGCTTTTGTTGTTGGTCTTCACGCAAGCGGCGACCGACTTCGTTAAAGAAATCCCGCCGCAGATAAGGATAATCGCTAACCCACAGGTCACGATTAGGAAAGTATATATCGCTAAATTCTTCAATGCTGCTCAAATCTGGGCGATTTGACATCACTACCATTTCTGCAATTTGACCGCGAGTAATAACTTTGTGGGCAGGACGCAATGGTGCTACAAACTCAATGCTAAATCCTGTATTATCACCTATCTCTAAATTTATCTGTTTTTCTCGATTTTCTACAATCACCAATTCGCCTTTGTTGTTGACTGTTTCGGTTTTACCCATCAATTGGTCTGTAATCCACCAATCTAGGACTCGACCACGGAAAAAGCCGCCGTACTTGTAACGGCGGCATTGTAAATTCCGCATACTTGCTTGAAACACTGGATACCACAACCAAAAAAAAGCGCCAATTACCCCGAACACAAATACTATTGAAGCAAACTCAAGCTTGAAAATAATTGTTACAAGCAAAATAACAACTACCGCAACTACAGAAATTAATAGCCGTTGCAAAAAATTTGAGAACTTCCCCCAGTAGTACTTGTACTGCAAACCAGTGGCAATTAGGGGGACAACTTGTTCAAATTTCTGGCGAGTCAGTGGTACTAACATGAGTCCTAAGTAATGAATGCCCAATAGTGTATTTAAATTTTTAAAGTATCTTTTCTAATCCATATACTAACGACTTTAGCGTTAAGACTTTGCGAATCGCTAGTAGCACTCCTGGCATATAACAAGCGCGATCGCTCGTATCATGTCGTAAAGTATAAATCTGCCCTGCTGCGCCAAAAATCACTTCCTGATGGGCAATCAATCCCGGCAAGCGGACGCTATGAATTCTAATCCCTTCATCTGCGATACTGCCCCTCGCTCCTGGTAATTTCTCCGTTTCTTCTACAAGAGCAGGGTTAAAAGTTTTACCCAACTCTCCTAATAACTGCGCTGTTTGAATGGCAGTACCGCTGGGAGCATCAGCTTTTTGGTTGTGATGCAGTTCAATAATTTCCACATGGTCAAAATATTTAGAAGCTGCAATCGCGGCTTGCTGCAACAGTATCATCCCAATGGAAAAATTAGGAATAATTAGACAACCAGTGCTAGCTTTGTCGGCAAAATCTGCCAAGTCTTGAATTTGTTCTGGACTTAACCCAGTGGTGCCGACTACAGGACGAATACCGTAAGCGATCGCACTGCGAATATTGTCATAAACTGAATCGGGATGGGTAAAGTCTACAATCACCCCTGGAGGAGACTGTCTGTCGCCAGCCACATACCCCAACATCGGTTCTAATTGATTGGTAATCGGCACTTCCAAAGGTTCGCTTAAACCTGCCAACTCCCCAGCGTCTTTATCTTGATGTTCCAAACTGTAGTCAATTGCACCCACGAGGTTTAAGTCAGGCGCTTGCGCCACCGCCTTAATCACTTCACGGCCCATTTTGCCAGCAGCACCGTTGACAATAACCGGGATAGGAGCTTGATTTGTCATAGGTCGAGAAATACTTTTTGAGTCAACAAAGGAATTGTAAAGACTTTGGCGATCTAGTAGCTAGCTTCTCAAATCTTTGGCTTAATTCCACTTATCCAAAATTAGACAGCTAATCGCTTAGTTTTTCTACTCCCTAAAATATCGGTTCTTGTTTTCATTGGACTATCTTAGCCAGTAACCCCTTTTATTTGCCGATTCGTACTGCTTTGATAGGTAGTTCTTATAATGTATATCAGCTTTTGTTTGTCAAGTCTAGTTGACCATTTGTAATATTATTGTTATATTTATTTACATAGCTTAGTAAAGCCCAAAAGTAAGCTGCATAGCTAAAATTGCACCTTGTCTATTACCTATATAGTTTTGGTTGCATTAGGTGTTAACTAAGAAAAACAGACTTCGGTTTTGCAATATTCCATCGACATTTGGACTTCTCCCATCTACCTCGGCTATCAAGTCGGGGTTTTTTTGTTCTCGATTAGCACCCAATACGGTTCAGTTAAGGCTTAATTCTTTATCAAAGTAATTATTTTGCGGAGCGGCTTGCCGCAGGCTACCGCAAAGGCGCAAAGAACGCAAAGGAAGAGAAGAAAGAAATGTTTAACTGAACTGTATTGGATTAGCACCTTATTTCTTAGGACTTACGCAAAATAATGAAAAAACGTAGACGCGCCAGTGGCTTCCTTGCAGGGTACCGCCAAGGATGCAAAGGACGCAGAAAAATAAGAGTTTTAGAGAGTTATTGCGTAAGTCCTGTTTGTTTAACTTTTCTAAGGAAACTTTCGCTCTCGCACTTCCCCTGCATAATCTTGCACGGCTTTGGTAATCGTCTGGCGCAAATTTGTGTAAACTTTAGCGAATGGTGGATGCTTCTCGGCAAGTCCAAGGACATCTGAGGTAACTAAAACTTGTCCATCGCAGTGAATTCCCGCACCGATACCAATTGTGGGAATAGTCAATTTTTGTGAAATCTGCATTGCCAAATCTGCGGGGATATGCTCTAACACTAAAGAAAATACACCCGCTTGTTCGAGAGCGATCGCTTCTTGTAAAATCCTCTCACTGGCTTCTTGAGTCTTTCCTTGTTGTCGCAAACCCAGTTGATGTATTGATTGCGGTGTCAAACCCACATGACCCATGACCGGGATTCCGGCTTCTACTAAACGAGCTATAGTTTGGGCGATCGCTGGATAGCCACCTTCTAATTTTACCGCTTGAGCGCCCGTTTCCTTTAGTACCCGTCCAGCTGAGTGCATCGCTTGTTGAAGACTTTCTTGATACGTCAGAAATGGTAAATCTACAACTACTAATGCCCGTTTAACCCCACGGCGCACAGATTTTGCGTGATATATAATTTCATCCAAAGTGATTGGCAGTGTTGTTTCATACCCAAGAACTACTGCCATAGAGTCACCTACGAGGATTAAGTCTACACCAGCTGCGTCGAGGAGTTGAGCGATCGCATAATCCCAGGCGGTCAACGCGACAATTGAACGTCCCTGTTGTTTCCATTGAATTAATTGCTGGGTAGTGATTGCCATTTTTTGAGTGCTGAGTGCTAAGTAGTGAGTGCTGAGTTAAGAGTAGAGACGCGATTAATCGCGTCTGTCCAAGAGTTAGGAGTGAGGAGTTTTGAATTTAAAAAATTTTTAACTTATAACTCCTAACTCTTAACTAATCATTTAACGGCGCGGCTGAAAGCAATATGGGGTTTTGCACTGTCCGTTTTGGGCATTAACCAAGCTAGACCTTCACTAGTACCAATCCATAATTTATTGCCGATGTCAGGTGCAAGGGTAATAACCCGACTAGAAGGAAGTCCAGCAACTTCTGGGTCTAATACAGCTCCTGTATTTGGATTTAATCGTAACAAACCATTATTAGTCCCGACCCAGACACTACCATCTTTTGCAAAACGTACCGCTGTCACGTCACGCCCACGCAGACGAGTTACAGACCGCAACACTGCACCAGTCTTTGGGTTAATAACTAGCAAATTATTTGGCATTCCCGCCCAAATTAACCCTTCTGGACTAATAGCTAAAGCTTGTACAGTCGTCCCTGGTAAATCGGCTATTCGCTTCATAATCGCAGCACTAGCAGTATTTACCCGCACCAATCCATCAAGAGTACCAACCCACAGTTGACCTTCAGCATCTAAAGTCAGGGCGTTGGCGCTGACACCAGGCAGATTTTTTAATGTTGTCATAATCAAGCCTTGGTCGGGACTAATCAGAGCTAAACCGCTATCGGTTCCAGTCCATAAATAACCCCGTTTGTCAACTAACAGTGACAATACGCGTTTAGAAGGTAAAAATAAATTTTGTGCAGTGATTTCGTTAGTGCGGGGGTCAACTCGAACCAGTCCCTCATAACTTCCTACCCACAAACGTCCTACTTTGTCTTGGGCTAAAGCACCAATGGCAACATTTGGTAAGCTCACACGAGAAATAATCTTGCCGGTTTTAGGATCAATCCGCGATAATCCTCGCCAAGAACCTACCCAAAGATTACCCGTAACATCTCCTAGTAAGTTACCAACACGATAATCAGTTTTTGGCGAATTTTCTTCAACTCCCCGCTCATCAGGCAAAGGTTCTACTCGCGGTGGCGGTGGGGAAAGTGGGTAAGCGGGGGTTACATCGGATGAATTAATGTCTGGGGTTTTTTGTGCCCATCCTATATTTGGCAAAGCTATCAACCCCAGCAAGATAGAAGTAATTAATAAACTAGTACGCTTGTAAAACAATACCACGGTGACATTTCCTTTGAAGACAGTACCCATAGCATTTACCTAAACTGGCTTTGGGTTAATTTCAGTGTTCCCTTAGCTGGGATTTTTTAAACATTGGGTATTGGGCATTGGGTATTGGGTATTGGGCATTGGGCATTAGGAGTGCTGAGTTAGGAATTCTCCCTTCAGCTCCTTATCTCCCCCATGCCCTATGCCCTATGCACCATACCCACGTACCATTGATGACATTTTGTAAAGCTTTTTTAACAAAAAGTTTAAATCTTTATGTAATAACAAAATTAAATAGATAAGTTAAAAACTTTCAAAGAATAACTTATCGAATTCTTGATATATTGTGGAATAAGTTACAAATTACGTGGTGTGCAATTTTTTATCTTTACGTTCACGACTCTGCTAAATCTGTGTCAAATAAATTATTTTCTGGTATCTTTATCTATCAACGGAGAAGATATACGGAGTGTAGAGGCGGGAATGAGTGCCAGCCCAATCCCCTGAATACACCGATTTTTAGGGAAATTATCTAAATCAAGCCGCAAAAAGCGGAAGTTTTGGTGAAATTGAGAAGGTTTAGTTAGGTGCGAAGAAGAGGTAAAAAAGAATTTTGATTTGTAGGAAGAGGGAATAGTAGAAGTGCTAGGTCGTGTACCCCTAGAAGGGTATAACACTGGTGAGGAGGGCTACCACCGCTACCAAAGTGTCCGCCGCAAAAAAAGCTACTACCCTTTGCCAAAAACAACCCTTAACAAAAATTTTTCCCGTTCTTTTACCCGATGAAGAGGAAAAAAATGGGGTGAGGGGAAGTTGCACAAAACGTGATTTGATAATTAACAAGAGTGATTTCAGGGAAGGATAAAATATGTCTTACGCTCAAACGAGGACTCAGTCGAAATCTGGGTATAAAGCCGGGGTTCAAGATTACAGACTAACTTATTACACACCCGATTACACACCAAAAGATACAGATATTTTGGCGGCATTCCGGGTTACACCCCAACCTGGAGTTCCCTATGAAGAAGCAGCGGCGGCGGTAGCGGCTGAGTCTTCTACTGGTACTTGGACAACCGTATGGACAGACTTACTCACCGACTTAGATCGATACAAAGGTCGTTGCTACGATATCGAACCAGTTCGCGGCGAAGAAAACCAATTTATTGCTTATATTGCCTATCCTCTGGATCTGTTTGAAGAAGGTTCCGTAACCAACATGTTGACCTCGATTGTAGGTAACGTGTTTGGTTTTAAAGCCTTGCGGGCACTGCGTCTAGAAGACTTACGGATTCCTGTAGCTTACCTCAAAACCTTTCAAGGCCCTCCCCACGGTATCCAAGTTGAGCGCGACAAATTAAACAAATACGGTCGTCCCTTGTTGGGTTGTACTATTAAACCCAAGCTCGGTCTGTCTGCTAAGAACTACGGACGCGCTGTATACGAGTGCTTGCGCGGTGGTTTGGACTTCACCAAAGACGACGAAAACATTAACTCTGCACCATTCCAAAGATGGCGCGATCGCTTCTTGTTCGTTGCTGAAGCTATCCACAAATCTCAAGCAGAAACTGGTGAAATCAAAGGTCACTACTTGAACGTTACCGCCCCCACCTGCGAACAAATGTTGCAACGGGCTGAGTACGCTAAAGAACTGAAGATGCCCATCATCATGCATGACTACCTCACCGCAGGTTTCACCGCCAACACTACACTGGCTCGTTGGTGTCGGGACAACGGTATATTGCTGCACATCCACCGTGCGATGCACGCCGTTATCGACCGTCAAAAGAACCACGGTATCCACTTCCGCGTTTTGGCTAAAACCCTACGGATGTCTGGTGGCGACCACATCCACACCGGTACAGTGGTTGGTAAATTAGAAGGTGAACGTGGTATCACAATGGGCTTCGTTGACCTGTTGCGCGAAAACTATGTTGAGCAAGACAAGTCTCGCGGTATCTACTTCACCCAAGACTGGGCTTCTATGCCTGGTGTAATGGCAGTTGCTTCCGGTGGTATCCACGTATGGCACATGCCCGCACTATTAGAAATCTTTGGTGATGACTCCGTGCTGCAATTTGGTGGTGGTACTCTCGGTCACCCCTGGGGTAACGCTCCTGGTGCAGCCGCTAACCGCGTTGCCTTAGAAGCTTGTGTTCAAGCTCGTAACGAAGGTCGCGATCTAGCTCGCGAAGGTAACGACGTTATCCGCGAAGCCGCTAAGTGGTCTCCTGAACTGGCTGCTGCTTGCGAACTTTGGAAGGAAATCAAGTTTGAATTCAAGGCAGTTGATACTGTTTGATGTCAAGTTAAAAGGTAAAAGTAAAAGGTAAAAGAAAATAGTCATTCCTTCTTTTACTTTTGACTTTTTACTTCACTATGGGCTGGGGTCAAGCATGAATCTTAAGCAAATTGCGAAGGACACAGCCAAGACTCTCCAACGCTACCTAACATATCAGGCGCTGAAGACAGTACTGGCACAGCTGAGCGAAACTAATCCTCCCTTGGAACTTTGGCTGCATAACTTTTCCGCCGATAAAATTCATGATGGAGAAGCATACATTGAGCAACTGCTCCAACAGAAGCCAGATTTGGCGTTGCGAATCATGACTGTTAGAGAACACATTGCCGAAGAAGTTACAGAATTCCTACCGGAAATGGTTCGCACTGGCATTCAGCAAGCCAATATGGAACAACGTCGCCAGCATTTAGAACGGATCACGCAACTCAATTTAGCAAACCCTGGCCCTGAATCAGAACAGCAAGCAATCTCAGAGCCGAAGGATAACTCATCAAGTTAGTCGGTCAAATCTACTAGTAAAAAATCGCAACCCATCATCAACAGCTATGCAAACTTTCTCAAAAGAGCGTCGTTACGAAACCCTTTCTTATCTTCCTCCTCTTTCTGATGCTCAAATTGCCAAGCAGATTCAGTACATCTTGAGTCAAGGTTATATTCCAGCGGTTGAGTTCAACGAGACCTCTGAACCGACAGAATTGTTTTGGACAATGTGGAAGCTGCCTTTGTTCGGTGCTAAATCTACTCAAGAAGTACTAAGCGAAGTTCAATCTTGCCGTTCTCAATATTCCAACAACTATATTCGTGTTGTGGGTTTTGACAACATCAAACAGTGTCAAATTCTCAGCTTTATAGTCCACAAACCCAACAGATACTAAAGTTGGCAAGCTTTAAGTAATTTGTTGATTACAAATAGGAGAGGTGGAGTTATCTGCCTCTCCTATTTCCTAGCTTTTTTTGAAACGCAGAGGGACGCAAAGGAAAACGCAGAGAATAACTCAACGCTCCTTTGTGTAAACCTCTGCTTTTTTAAAATATAAAAAATGGAATTACAGCATCTGCCGGAAGTAAGAATTTGCTTTGTTGGTGACTCTTTTATTAATGGTACTGGCGATCAAGAATGTCTTGGTTGGACAGGGAGAGTATGTACAAATGCTAATAAAAAAGGTTTTGACATTACTTACTATAATTTAGGAATTAGACGTGATACGAGTACTGATATAGCAAAGCGTTGGTTACAGGAAGTATCACTGCGATTACCCAAAGAATATGATGGCAGAGTTGTATTTTCTTTTGGATTGAATGATACAACATTAGAAAATGGTAAAACTCGTGTGGATTTGGCAGATTCTATCAAAAATGCCCGTGAAATTTTAAGTATTGCTCAAAAATTATATCCTGTTTTGATGGTTGGGCCTGCACCCTATGCAGAACAAAAAGATAGTCAAAGAAGGCAGAGGAACATCGATTTAGCTCAACATTTAGCTTTAATTTGCAAAAAAATAGATGTACCTTATTTAGATGTTTTTACTATATTAGAAAAATCAAATATCTGGATAGATGAAGCAAGAGCTAATGATGGCGCTCATCCAAGAGCAGGAGGTTATACAGAATTTGCCCAAATTGTAGAAAATTGGGACGCTTGGTTAAATTGGTTTCCTCTGACTTAATCGAACATTCAAAGTTAGGAAAGTATAAATATTTATTTTTTGAGCGATCGCCTCAAATCTCCTGTCAGCATCGGTTTAGTTATACTATACACACATATCGACTGATCTTGGTGACGATGCTCATCAAAACTGCACCGAAATCGTTCCCACAACACTAAAAGGTGCGCCAGGAATTACACCTAAGCGATCGCTATTTGGTGAGCCAAGATAATATTCTGTGTCGAACAAATTACGGAAGTTCAGTTGCGCTCGCCAGTTCTCCCGTCGGTAGAAAATTGAACTATCGAAGCGAAGATAGCTAGGAATCTCGTAGGAGTTGGCAAGGTCGCCAGCGCGATCGCCTACATAATAAACACCTAAACCAAATCCCAAGCCTTTTAAATCTCCTCTCTGAAGCTGATAAGTTGTCCATAAACTGGCAGTATGACGGGGCGCATTATCAAACCGATTTCCTACAGGAGTACTATTGTCGCTACTAACAAAAGCATTATTGTAGCCATAGGCAGCAATCACATTTAATCCTGCTAAAATTTCACCTGATACATCTAGTTCAATCCCTCGGCTTTTCACTTCTCCAGTCAAAATATCGAAGGCTGAGTTATTCGGATCGGCTGTAGGAATATTAGTCTTTTTAATGTCGTAGAAAGCTAGGGTTCCACCAAATTTGCCAAAGTCTAGTTTGGTTCCCACTTCATATTGTGTTGACCGTTGTGGTGGTGGAATATCCCCACTTTCTAATGTGGCAAAACTCGGCTCAAAACCTTTTGTAAAGGAGGCATACAACGATACAGGTTGTGAGGGTTGGTAGACAATCCCGACTCTGGGATTGAAAGCAGTGAAATTGGCTTCGGTGGGTGTTGAATTCAATCGGTTAAATTGATTTCGTTGAAAACTGTCGAATCGTCCACCTAGCAATAACTTCAAATTATCAGTAAAAGCAATCTGGTCTTGGAGGTAAAAACCATAAGTTGTATAGTTTTCATCACGGTTATTGGTAATAGGAAGTGTGTCCAGAGAATATCTGTCAGGAGAACGAATGGGATTAAAGATATTAATCGATGGATACGAACCACCTGCACCAACTGCAAACTTCAAGTCTGTGTTAATTTCCTTGCCATACTCAAACCCAGCTAACAACTTATGCTCTATCGAACCAGTCTTGAAGTTACCCAGGATATCTAAATTATTGAAATAACTGCGGTAAAGACCTTCCGCAGCATAGGTACGACGCGTCAACTCTCCCGTTGTTTCATTCAAACCTGCGAATATTGGATAGAGGCGACCGAGATTAAACCACTTAGCAAAGAAAGTATTGCGAACTGACCAATTCTGGTTCAACTGATGATCTAATGTGGTAGTTAAGTTATACTTGCGAACACTATTTTTACCAAAAGGTTCGTTTATCCCATCGGTTTCACTGAAATAGCGCGAAGTTGGAATCGCTGCAATTCCACGACCAATGGAGGGAATACCTTGATCGACCGAAGTATCAGCATCGATAAACTCAAACTCCACTGTTAATTTTGTCGCGGGTGAAATGTTCCACTGCACAGTTGGCGTAAAGAAATAACTCTCGCGGTTGACTCCATCACGGAAACTGAGGGTTTGCTCGTAAGAGCCGACAAAGCGATATAAAAGGGTTTTATCTGCGTTCAACGGCCCAGAAATATCTAAGGAAGGTCGATACAAACCGAAACTACCCGCCGAGAATGATAAGTTGTAGTAAGGTTCGTTCAGTGGCTTTTTCGTGACTAGGTTGACAATTCCACCAGGAGAACCTTGTCCAAATAAAACACCCGCAGGCCCTTTTAATACCTCAATCCGCTCTAAATTATCTGTCGTAACCAGGTCATATTGAAAAGGGTTTGCGCTACCATTTTTAAAATAGCTATCAGTACCAAAACCACGAATATTAATTTGATCGGTAACGCCTTGATAGGCAGAAGCGTTGACACCACTCACATTTTCCAATGCTTGATAAACTTGGGTAACAGCACGGTCTTCAATTATCTGGCGGGGAATAACTTGAATCGAAGCCGGAATATCACGTAAAGGAGTGTCTGTCTTGGTTGCAGTTGACGCATCCTGTGCGCGATATCTATCTTGTTCACCCGTCACCACAAGCTCAATCGGCTGATCACCACTAGCTGATGGTTCTGGCTGTGTCTGATTTTGCGGTTGTTGTGTTTGCGGTTGCGTCGGCTGTTGCGCTGTTTGTGCAGTACTGACTACGCTGAAAATCAGACCCTCATTGGGACTGTCAAACAATTCGACAGTTGGCACACTTGTCTCACCTGTCACTGTCACCCGGATAGTATTGGCATCAAAATTTGTTACCGTTATCTGCGTAATACCCGCTATTGGTTTTTGGGAACGAAATGTAAATCCATCGCCACTAAGCAGCCTTAGTTGAGCATTGGGAACATCTACAACAAAGTTATTGCCAGAACTGCGATTTACTAGTTGTAATTGTTCGCCTTTAATTGTCTGTAAAATCACCTCCACACCTTTATCGATGGGATTTGCTTTAACTCCAGTAACTTGCACAACTTCTGATATTGACGACTGCACTAAAATTTCGGCGCTAGTGAGCGGAAGTTCGATCTGGCGGGTACCAGGGATATTAGCGATCGCAGATTTCTGCTGTTGCGTTTGTGCCAACCCAGGCCTAATGCCCAATACGAACAAGGTGCTTACCATCAACACCACTTGTTGCAATTTATTTATCATCACTCCACACACCTAACGTCGAAGAATTTGAAAAAATTTGGACAATCAAGAATCTTTCTCAAAAATCTTACCTAGAATCCCGCTTTTTCACAAGTCCTGCGATGTCTGTGACGGGTTACGCCTACGCATTCCACGTAACCTTTATGAAAGAATATGCTTCTGGCATTATTGAATCTTTAGGAGAATATAGGAATTTGAGCGATCGCCCCAACTTGATATTATTTCCTCTCCCTGAGACGAATGGTCATACTCTCAACTGTTGTTAAGAAATAGTGTCTCTTAGCATAAACAGCGACCAACAAACAACCGAGCAAAGCATTAACCAAAAGCTGAGGCTCCCGTCAAAACTCCCAAGAAATTGTCCCCTGCACCGTCAACGGATCGCCATAATAAAGATTCAGCCGATTGCCCTGAGAAGATTCTAAATAGTCAACGTTAAACAAATTCTTAACATTAACTGCTGCCCGGAATCTATCTTGCTTATAGAAGATAGCCGCCTCAGTCAGGAAATAACTAGGCAAAGTGTACGTATTCTCCAAGTCTCCTTGACGTTCTCCAACGTAGAATAACCCCAAGCCTAAGCCCAAACCTTTGAAGCCACCGGATTGGATTTCGTACGAGGTCCATAAGTTAAACGTGTGTTTAGGGACATTATCCAGTGAGTTACCAACTGGATAATCATTATCTTCAGTAATTCTTGCATTCGTGTAAGCATAACCTGCAATGATGTTCCATCCGGATAAGATTTCACCAGCAAGACTGAGTTCAACCCCGTTACTGCCTTGCTCTCCGGTTTGGATGGAGAAGTTAGGATGCTGTGGATCGCTGGTCAAGACATTGGAACGTGTTAAATCGTAGTAGGCAAAGGTTGCAGAAAGTTTATTGTTGATATCTCCTTTAATGCCAACTTCATAGGAAGTGCCACGTTCCGGTTGGAATAAACTGCCATCAAAAGCCTTTCCACCGTTGGGGGTAAAGGAACGACTGTAGTTAGCATACAGCGAAATTGCGGGAATCGGTTGATAGACTAGTCCAACACGGGGACTAAATGCATCATCAGAAGACGTGTCTTTGGTATTATTATTCAGCTGATCTATGCTCTTGTCGCTGAAGGTATCATATCGCAAACCCAATAGCAGTTTCAGATTATCAGCCAGTGTGACCTGATCTTGAACATAAATGCCCCATGTATCTGATGATTCGGGGCCCTTTCTGCTACTAGTAATCAGACCTGGCTGACTACCGTATACTGGGTTAAACAGGTCAATGGGAGCAATTGGGCGGAAATCATCCTTGGTAAAACTAGTAGACTTGATGAAATTAACACCTGTGACAAGTTGATGCCCAATGCCGCCTGTGGCAAATTTACCTACCACATAAGTGTCAATATTATAGGATCTGATATCATCTCCTCCATCCCCTTGGAAGGCTCGATCTATAGTACGCTTATCGTCCTCTAATGCAGTGGCATAGACCCAATTTTTGAACCGTTGAAACGACGTATATCCAAAAGCATTGCGTAGCTGCCAGTTAGAGCTAAAACGATGTTCGAGATCGTAACCAAGGCGGAGAGCACTTGTATCATATGTAGCAAATGGCTCCAATACGTTACGATTGCGCGGGATTTTTCCATTTGGATTGGGTAGAAGAGTCCCCTCAATGGGAAGACCAGAAAAACCCACCTTTTGGGGTCGAACCTGATATTCGCCGGAAAAAGTAACCTTGGTGCGATCGCTGATTTGCCAGGAAACAACAGGTGCTACAAAGTATCTTTTTTGATCGTAGAAATCTAGGAAACTTTCGGTTGTCTGACCCGCGAGGTTGAGACGATACAACACCGTCTTGCTGGGATTGAGTGGACCACTCAAGTCTATTGCACCGCGATAGAAGTTAAAGCTGCCAGCAGAGGCTTCCACTGCTGCGTATGGTTCGCTCAGGGGTTGTTTGGTGACATAATTAATTATCCCTCCCAATGAACCCGAACCGTAGAGAACTGAGGCAGGTCCTTTGAGGACTTCAACTCGTTCGATACCCGCCGGATCAAAACTCTGCCATGCAGAACCCGTGTCTTTCAACCCGTTTCTGAGGATATCAGTGTAAACATTAAAGCCTCGGATCAAAACACCTTCAAAAGCATCACGGCTTGATGAACCACCTCCCTGTGTAACACCCGGTACATTTCTAACGGCTTCTGCCAGGTTTCTCGCCTGCTGGTCTTGTAGCACTTGTCGAGGTACTACTTGAATCGACTGGGGAATATCACGCAATGGAGTATCTGTTTTAGTCGCAGTTGAGCCATCTGTAGCGCGATACCCATCTTGCTCACCCGTCACGACTAACTCAATTGGCTCATCACCACTAGTTGAAGGAAGACTAGGCTGTGTCTGGTTTTGCGGTTGCTGTGCTTGCGGTGTTTGTGGTGGCTGTGGTGGAGAAGTCGCCGTCGCAGTGGAAGCTACCGCAAAAACCAGCCCAGCATCATCATCAAATAACTCAACCGTGGGCAAAGTTTTCTCACCTACCACTGTCACCCGCACAGTATTTGCATCAAGGTTTATTACCGTTATTTGTGTAATTCCCGCAAGCGGTTTCTCGGAACGAAATGTATAAGTATCGCCCGATGGTAAACGCAATTGCCCGCCAGAGACATCGACAATAAAATTATTACCAGCACTGCGATTTGTAACTTGCAGTTTAGTCCCGACAGTTGTCTCTAAAATTATTTCCACACCTTTATTAGTGGGATTTGCCTTAACTCCTGTGATTGGTACTATTTCTGATGCAGGTGTTATTTGTGGTATAGACGATTGCACTAGTAATGGTTGGGTATTTGATTTCACTTGTGCTGACACAGGCACAATAACCGAAATATTCAAACATCCTGATATCAGTGCCAGCCACAACTGAAAACCCTTAGATAACCACCAACTCTTCATCACAACTCCTCAAACATCAACTTGCTGAACCTGACTTGATTGATAATGAATAATTCTTATCAAGAAGCTTACAGGAATGCTTTAGTGTGTGAAAGTGAATTATGGTCGTTAGAGGGAATTTTTTGAACGCTAACGGGAATTCTTTCGGATAGTTAGGTATTCTTTAGGATTAACTCCAAATTTTTTTCTAAAAGCAGATGCAAAATAACTGCGACTAGCAAAACCCACTATTCGCGCTACTTCTACAACATTCATATCTCCTGTTTGCAATAGTTGTCGTGCTTTTTCGAGGCGGTAGTGATGTAAGTAGTGAAAAGCAGTTGTACCAAAGGTGAGACGGAAACCCCGCTTAAAAGTACATTCATTCAAACCTACTTGTCGTGACAAATCTACCAAAGAAGGAGGATTGTCAAGATTTTGTAATAAAATTTTTCTAGCGTGGTACAGGCGTTCTAAATCATCTGATTTCAGAAAAGGAGTCGAATTTTTACCTTTTTGCGCTTCTATCTCTTGTTCCACTAATAACGCCATTAGATCCAAAACTCTTGCTTCCAAGTACATGCGTTTAGTAATGCCGTAGTAAGGACATTGTAAAATTTGCTGTAAGCAGGTTTGCATCTGAAGAGTAATTTTTCCAGAATTTTGGTAATAAATCCGATTTTCTGCTGCAATTAAATGCTGTAATTCTGTTGGTAAATCTCCCGATTGATCGCCAATAAATGAACGAAAAACCTCTGGTTCTATGTGAACATTAATTTCTATCTGCTGTCCTGGTGATGATTTACAATATTCTTGCGGTGCAATTCCACTACCGTAAAAACTATATTCTTTGGTATTAACAGAGAAAGATGGAATTGTATAACTTCCACAGAGTTGAAAATTGTATTCTAGGGGATGTTCCCGTTCCGGAAGATGAATAATTATTCTATCCAAGTTGTGGTAGTTGCCAATATTTAACTCGATTCCTTGCCGTAGCCAAATGAATCGTGAGTAGCCTTGACCTAATTGCTGAGGATACTTGCAGATAATGTCTAAGTCATCATTAGGGTCAAATTTACTGATATTATCGGCATTTTCATCAAAGAGTTCCCAGTAAGCTTGGTGTGAAATTGTTACTACCATTACCTATATGCTGCATTTAAATGAGAATTATATTTATTAAGCATACAGATAATGTTGGCAATAATGAATCAGGTAAGAGCGATCGCTGAAGTTAGGCAATTTCCGTTAATAAATCTACCGCTGCCGTTGGTTTCGACTCCCTTCTCTACGAAAGGCTGCGCCAACAGCTCCGCTCAGGGCAAGTCGCTCAACCAACTAAGGAATCGAGAGTTGAGTGAAGCGATGCACTGACTTGCAAGCTATCGCGCCTACAAGTTGCACTTTCTGGAAACCGTAACCCTTGATATATCGACAATGCTTTAGAAGCTCCCGTCAAAACTCCCAAGAAATCGTACCCTGTACTGTGAACGGATCGCCATAGAAAACGCGATTTCGACTCCCGGCAGATTCAAAATAATCGATATTAAACAAATTCTTAAAATTGAGTCCCACCCGCAACCCCTGGAGTTTGTAGAAGATAGCAGCATCAGTACGGAAATAGCTGGGCAGTTGAAACGTGTTGGCTAAATCTCCCTGCCTGTCGCCTGCAAAGTAGAATCCCAAACCAAATCCCAACCCCTTGTAATTGCCCTGTTGAATTTCGTAGGTTGTCCACAGATTGATAGCGTTTTTCGGAACATTGTTCAACTGATTGCCCACCGTAAATGTATTGTCTTTGGTAATTTCGGCATCGGTGTAAGCATAGCCTGCAATCATGTTCCATCCCGGTAAGATTTCTCCTGTGACATCAAACTCAATCCCCCGGCTGCGCTGTTCGCCTACCAGAATAGAGAGCAATGGGTTATTGGGATCTTGGGTGGGCAAGTTGGTGCGAGTTAGGTCATAGAATGCCAGAGTCGCGGACAAACGGCTATTCAAATCCGCCTTGATCCCCACTTCGTATTGGGTACCACGTTCTGGCTCGGGTTGTGACTGACTGAAAAGTGATTCTTGTAGAAATGATTTGCTGTAGCTGGCGTAGAGGGAAATGGGTGGAATCGGTTGATAGACAATGCCAACTCTGGGACTAAATGCTTCATTCTGTTGGAAGTTACTAAACGCTGTGGTTAACTGTTGAAAATCATTACTGGCAATGTCGAAACGTCCACCTAACAGTACCTTGAGGTTGTCTGCCAATGTGATTTGATCTTGAACATAAATACCCAATGAGTCATTCCTGACACGAAGGTTTAATGGACTGATGGCAGATCCAGTTGGCTGACTACCGTATTGGGGATTGAATAGATCTATTGAAGCGATCGCTCGACTGAAATTGGTGGTAAAGGTATCCTCTCTGGATAAATTTAATCCTGTGACCAGTTGATGTTTAATACTACCAGTGGCGAACTTGCCGACAACATAAGTATCGAAAATGTAGTTATCGTCGTCGAATATCTGTTCGCCGTAAACTCGACCTAAGCTCCGTTTATCTGCTGCAAGGCTGGTGCTATAAACAGTTTTTCTATTTAAACGCAGAAATGAAGTGTGCAAGGCACTACGCACTTGCCAGTTGTCGCTAAAGCGGTACTCAAAGTTATAACCAACTCGATAGGTTTGATTATCGGTACCTTCAACTGAAGGTTCATCAACAGCGTGATTGCGCGGAATCTTACCATAGGGGTTTGGCAGGACAGTACCCTCTGCCGGAAGACCGGAATCATAGGTTCCCTGAAAGTCGTAATACTCGCCTGCCAAGGTGAGCTTGGCTTTGTCGTTAATCTGCCAGGTTAAGGAGGGTGCAACGTCGTATTGCTGTTGTTGAAAGAAATCAATAAAGCTTTCGGTTGTCCGGGCGGCAACACCTAAACGATACAGCACTGTTTTGTCGGCATTCACTGGACCCGATAGATCGATCGCCCCTCGATAAGCATTGAAGCTCCCAGCAGAGCCTTCCACGAAGTAGTAGGGTTCCCGCAGGGGCTGTTTTGTAATGAGATTAATAAGCTTGGTCAAAGCCATTCCTCAACGACATCGGCGCAATGCCTCAAGGTCGCTTTACATTTGAGCTGAGGCTTTAACTTGACACCAATGGCGTCTTGTCCGCCCCTAAGCAAAGGCTAACTTGACAAAAATTTTGAGTGCTTCTGGAACTCTAGCAGGGCAAAATGAAATCAATATAATAGTTAGCACAGGGGCAACATTGCAATAAAAAAAGTCCACCATCAGTGATTCGCAGCGTTTTTGTTGTTCAGACTACCTTTCGGTGGTATGTTTTACCCTGGTGATTTTCTGGCTATACTAGTGGCTTAAGCTGGTTGATTGATAAATTTCATCCTCCAGCATAAAATACACAAAAACTCTAAATTTTGGACATATAGCAGATTGCATTTACTTTTAACTGATACAAAAATCTTGTCTGATGTTGGAGGAAATTAATTTTCTTGAAGCCTACAAAAACTCGATCGCTAAGGTTAACACTAACACTACAGAGTGAATATACATCAATCAAACATCTTCCGAGTAAGCACCTATGAAAGAAGAATTGATATCCAGAGTCGTGCAGGTCTTGCGAATTAATATGAGTTGGATGACTTGGAATTTATTTCTGGCTTTTATACCTTTGGCTTTGAGTGTCTGGCTATTTCGCATGAGACGTGGTGGCACTTGGCTTTGGTGGCTAGGATTCTTAGTTTTCTATGCTTTCTTACCAAATGCACCATATTTGTTGACCGATGTAATTCACTTAATAGATGATATTCGTACAATTCAATCGGTGTGGATGATTACTTTAGTACTCATTCCTCTATATTTGCTAGTAATTTTAAGTGGATTTGAAGCTTATGTAATATCGTTAATTAATTGGGGTCACTACTTACATCGCATCGGCAAAAGTCAATGGATTTGGCGCTTTGAGTTGATTACGCATTTGCTGTGTGCTATTGGTGTGTATTGGGGGCGATTTTTGCGTTTCAACAGTTGGGATTTTATTACTCAACCCGATGCCGTATTGACTAAAGGTGTCGAAGAAATTCTCGGTAAACAGCCATTGGTAATTATTGCTATCAGTTTTGTAATCCTTGTCGGGTTGTACTGGATTATGAAACGAGTAACTTTGGGTTTTGTTAGGCAACCAAAAAATGTATATCCTCTTAAGACAGAACACTCCGATCCTAATACTCCAAATGCTGGATGATTGAAAGCTAGAACACAGCACTACTAAATCTTCTAAATGCTGCCGTTCAGTACCAAGATTATCGTAGGAATTATGATGAACATCTAAATCATTTACTGCTCCACAAATTTAATTTGAAATTTACGTCCAGATCGTTGTAATGCAAGTTTTCGGACTTCCTGCCAATCCTGAGAATATATATTCATAGTAGTTTAGCAACATAAAATATTTATTTATCAAGATCAAGTGGTTGCGTATTTAAGTATTCGTTCCCATTCCCAACGCCATGCAGTCTCTACCAGCAATTCTTTACGGTTAGTGAATACAATGTACTCTTTTCCTCGGTCATAAACAATATTTGCAACAGTTTGATTACGCAGATTATAACCCCAAATCTTGGCAGCACTCTCGTACCATCTTTGCCCTTGAGATTGCAGTTGGGGTAGACCCAGCCATTCATCACGCCAATTTTTTGGTTTCCACTGTTCGTTAAGTGCGCGGATTAATACGACACTAGGATATTCCATTGATTTTTCTTGCTGCTGCAACCAAATCCAATACGCAATGACAGCTTTTAAAGCATCTTCAAGTCCAAAACAACATACTTCTAAGATATCCTGCACATCTTCTCTGCTAAAATCTACACCAATTGCAGATAATGCATATTCGTATTGCTTAAATATCTCGTACTCTATTGAGTCTTCCTCCCAAAACCTCATACTTAACCACCCTCCTAACAATTGACCTCATAATTCTTCTTAAGCGACCTATTTCTCCATCTAAAGGATAGTGTATACAATTGCTAATTTCTTATCAAAAGAAAGATGCAACAAAACTCTCCTTCGACTAAACTCTCCTTGAGGTGAAATAAACTCAGAAGCAAACGGTTGAAGTTCAACCGCCATCACCTGAGAATAACGTCCTATCAGATCGTTGAATATCGATGGTCTGGTCTGATGTATCTGGTCACGTTGATAGGAGGGGTATAATATGCAATTAATCTCTAGAGAGGAAATCAAGACATTAATAGAACAGCCAAAAGGAAATTGTGTTTCCATTTATATGCCAACGCACCTAGCCGGGCCAGAAGTGCGACAAAACCCAATTCGCTTTAAAAATTTGGTCAAGGAAGCGGAGACTCGTTTAATTGATGCGGGTTTGGAACAAAAAGATGCGATCGCATTGTTGGAAAAATCCCATGAACTTGATACCCAAGAGTTTTGGGAGCAAATGGGAGAGCACGGGCTGGCGATTTTTATTTCTGAAAATATTTTTCGCTATTATACCCTGCCAATTGATTTTCAAGAGTTGGTCGTGGTTACAGACCGATTTCACATCAAGCCACTGCTGCCAATTTTAAATGGTAATGGTCGCTTCTATATACTGGCTTTGAGCCAACAAGATGTTAGGTTCTTCGAAGGAACACGCTACAGCGTCAATGAAGTAGGAGTAGAGAATCTCCCTAAAAGTCTAGATGAAGCTTTGCAAAGAGACGAGACTGCTCAAGAAGGCCAGTTTCGCATCGCCACATCAAAAGGCGGAACCGCCAATACTTCTTCGCAACCAGGCACATTTCACGGACAGGGAAGCCCTGAGAGGGATAAACATCAAGAAGACATCCTCCAATTCTTTCAAATTGTTGATGGCGCATTACACGAGAAACTGCGATCGCAAAAAGCGCCTTTGGTGTTGGCTGGGGTAGAGTATCTCTTACCTTTGTATAGACAGGCAAATACTTACCAGCATTTGATGGATGAAGCTATCACTGGTAATCCAGAAATCCTCAGCGCCCAAGAGTTACATAATCAAGCTTGGCCGATTGTCGAGGCTGATTTTCAAAAGTCACAGCAGGATGTTTTAGAGCAATTTCACGAATTGTTTGGTGGTGATAGTGGTAAAGCATCTAACAAGCTCGAAGAAGTTGTCTCAGCGGCTTATTACCAACGCGTGGATTCATTACTAGTTGCAGTTGGTCAGCAACAGTGGGGTTTATTCGATCCAACTTCAGAAACAGTTTATTTACATCCAGAAAAAGAAGCGGGTGATGAGGATTTGTTGGATTTTGTTGCTGCTCATACTTTATTAAACGGCGGCACGGTTTACGCTATTCCCTTTGAACAGATTCCATATAGCACAGCCGTTGCGGCGATTTACCGATATTGAACGCAAAGCTTTAGTAGCAGAGACTAATAGCTAGTGAATACAACCATAGACGCTGCTACCGCTCAATATCCGATTTTTCTCCCTCTAAAGGTTCTATTTTCCTAAAGCGATCTACATTAAACGTATTTTATGTTTATAGTGATCGCCTCTATAGCGGACGGAATGTGATCGAACACCTTGATGAAAGTGATATCGATGTTCTCGTTGTAATACCAAGCATTCTTTTCAGAATCGCTAAGTTTTTTAACTCGTTCGTCAAGAGTCCCATCTTTAATTGGGAGGATTTCTAGCTCGTCTATGCTGACGCTCTGCAAGGGAGATGAATTTCTTATGTTAGATTTTACGTCCCTTGCAGGTAATTCAGATGGATCGTGCAATATCGCAACAAAGAAATATTCTTCCTTTGGCTTGTAATCGTCGTGGATACGCGTAATCCAAATAAACCGCTCTTTATGATCAAGGCGATAACCATAACTGTGTGTGATGAGTGTCTGCCGATATTTCCCTTCACCTTTCTTGTCACTTCCAGGTAATTCTTTTATCAGTGCGGGAGAAGAGGGAGTCTGCCGATATTCCCCTTTACCTCTCTCGTCACTTCCAGATGATTCTTCTTTTGATGCGGCAGAAGAGGGAGTCTGTCGATATTCCCCTTTACCTTTCTCGTCACTTTCAGATGATTCTTTTTTCGGTGGGGGTGGGGCAGAAGAGCGACTTACTCCATCATCTAAGTACATGTAGTACTTCCTAAAGTTATGCAATGCCAATTTTTCGTCACCATCAGGAATATTTGTGGTTTCTCCAGGATAGATGTTAATGGTAATTGGATTAGGCAATCCTTTGGCGTTGAGTTCACCAACATACTGTTCAAGCTCAACTGTGGGAATAATCGCTCCTGCACGCACGTAGATCGGCACAATGAAGTTAATATGGTTGGGGTCAGCACTTAGATGGGCATCGAACTCACGGATGGTAGTACCGCCTTCCACGGCACCATCCAGTGGCTGTCGGTTATTTTTAAAGCAATACCAATCACTGCTTGCGGGAAGGTAAATATCCCGTTTGCCGCGACACTTATTCTCCTCATCAAGGATCGGGGCTACCAGCAAATCTCGACCAACAAAAAACTGATCATCTAAAAAGGAAATCTTATCATTGTAGAGTGACTTATCTGTTGGGTCGTTGAGGAACATGGGGCGGCAAATCGGCTTCCCATTGAGGCAATTCTCGAACATTGCATCATAGAACAACTGAAGTAGGCGATACCGTAATTCAATGTAGTATTTGCAAACTGGAAGTACCATCCGGTATTGATCTTGTGGTTCGGGAGGATTGCCATTAAACCATTCCATATATTGAAATGGTTCTTGGAATTCTTTCCGTCCTTTCCGCATATAGTGGTTACGGAACCAGGGGAGGAAAGCACCCGCAGCCGTCCAGCGCATGATCAGTTCTGGCCCTGCCCACTTTTCTGAGTCATTCGCCGCCTCAAACCCGCCGATGTCCTGACCGCAAATAGACATACCGCACATTCCCAGAGAAATGACTTGCGATATATTCATCTTTAAGAAGTCCCAAGTCGAACTGTTGTCCCCCGTCCAAAGTGCTGCAAAGCGGTGCATTCCAGTGAAACTGCCGCGTCCAACGATAAAGTTACGCTTGTTTTTTCGCTCCCCTAGTGTGTCTGGAAAATTTTCGCCCAGTTCGTTGAGACCGTGATATGTGGCTTTGTGGAGGTTGTAGGAAAACAAATTCCACATTTTAATAAATGGTGTCTTTTCGGGATTATTGTCGGAGGTAAAGTCATTAGTTACTAGTAGTCGGAAGGGAAAACTCCGCATATCGCCTCGATTGTTACGAATTGCTGGTGTCGTCATATCCTGCCAGACAAACTCTAAGCCCATTTCAAAGAGATATTTATATTGTTTGCCCCACCACTTACGTATCTCTAATATTCCTAAATCGGGGTAATGACCAGATGTCCCAAGCTCTTTTTCACCTTCTTGAGTATGTACATTTCCATAGTACACTTCACCCGTAAAAGGCTTCCCGTCATCATAGTTCGGGCAGTTAGGTTTGTTGAGTTTTTCGTGTCCGCCGTCGTAATCTTGATAATACCAGGTTTCAGTTTCTTTTGCCTGATGACGTTCATCAAGGACGAAATATTCTTTCTCCAATCCCTCTTTATAGGTTTGGTAGTTCAGGTCGTTGTTGCTAATGATAGGGGTGATATTTGTGCTACATTTAATCCCCTTTTCTTTTAACCAAGCAAACATTCCTTTTGGGTCGGGGAATTCTTGCTCGTTAATTGTAAAGGTTTGATATTTGTTTTGTACATCTACATCGATGTGAAGACCGTCGAGTGGTATGTTGTTATCCCGATACTTTTGAACAACCCACTCTAATGCTTTGCGATTTTCATATCCATAACATCCTTGGTGGTATCCTAAAGCATAGCGAGGTTTCAGGCGAGAGCGTCCAACGATTGAAGTAAAACCATCGATGATGTTAGCGGCATTTTCGCCTAAGAAGAAGTAATAGTCAAGATCGCCAAAACGAGTCCCGTACATATACCGACTGGAGTTGGCGTAGCCGATATCGATCAAGATTTGAGAGGGATTGTCAATATAAATCCCGTAAACACTATTTTGATGGGGAACGCCGTTAAATTCCATAAAGAAAGGATCGGAGTGGTAAAGCGGTTCACGCCCATCCAAAGGCCCGACATTGTAGACCTGGCGATAGCGCATATTGTCAAAGTTGAAATAATTGACTTGTGCGGTATTTTTACATAGTGATTTTCCGCCTTGTTCCCCAAACCCAATATATTTAGCAGTCGCTGGCTTTTGAATTACCTGAAGAATTGCGTAATCCTCTTTTTCTGTACCATTGAACGTGTAGTAAATCCCATTTTGTTCGGTTTCCCAAACTTTAAATTCTTCGCCTTGCTCATCAGAATTATTATACCAGTTAGGGTAGTTGAAGACTTGAATTTGGAAAAAATTGTAACTCACAACTACCCGCATTATATTCTTGATAGAATTAAATTCACTCTTATACTGAGTCACTAGCTCGATATAAGAATCAGTTTGATTTGACTTTATCCAGAATTCCTCTTGTTTATCTAAAACTTTTCTTAAATCTTCAGACGTATCCTGAACGACGGAGCGTGTGTTCTGAAAAGTATAACTGTCTGATCTATCGGAAGCTAATCGATCTGAAGTTTTAAAAGGGTTGAAGCGAACTCTGAAAATATCTTTTCGCAGGAATTCGAGGAGCATAAAGCAACGTTTCCCTACTTCTCCATCAATATTGTCGAACCCGATAGTCAATGTCTTGTTCTCTTCATTGAATGATACAGAAACAGCCTTCTCAATTTTGTGCCATTTTTTGTAATCTGCAAAGAATTCTTCAACCGTAACAAATCTATAGGAATGGGAGTTGGAAATGGAAATTGAATCAGACATGAGAATCTCCTAGATTATGCTTTAAGAAATTTCAAAAAACTACACCTGTAGATATTCCCATACTCAATATCAAGAGATAGAATGACTATCTCTAAAAATTTGAGATGGAAATAAGGAAAAGAATCGAACGCCTCGATTCCTTAGCACTGAATTAGCTAGCTTTAAGTAGGGTGATATTCGATCGCTAACCAAATACTGTCTGTATCGGCATAGTATTGATGCCAAGGATAGACATATTTTTGATTTTCCTGAACTTGGCAAAATGGGACAGATGTGGTAAATCCTGGACTCATTAACATATCTTCGTAGAGAGAGTTCAATGCTTCTTCTTTAAATTTCTGCATTCTTCCCTGACCAAAGATTTGGGTATGAATCTCGATAAAGTTGTGCTGGTTATGGATAACACAATCAGAATTTGAAGGAGCAAACCATAAGTTAACCTTGACGGAAAACCTTTCTTTTTGTTGGGGCGTACTCCATTGTCTTGTCATCGAATAAGGATCGAGTTCTACGATTCCTGCCTCATCCTGGGGAGAACGCCACAGTGGTACATCTTTGGGAAAGCCATCAATAAGATCACCTAATAAACCCCAGTTTGGCTCAAAGATGAGCTTGGTGATGTTGTTAGTTTCAACCACCTTAAACAAAAGTAAGGATTCTGCTTTTTGGATGATGGTATCGTTAAGAATGGTGGATGAAAAAGCGGGAATAACGCTGGCGGGAGCTTGGCTGAGGTGAGCATCTGAGGCTTGGGGATTGATGACGATAGTACGGTTTTGGATGGAATAGTTTTTGACGTTTTCAATGTACTTCGCATCGATGTAAGCACCAGAAAAGTTAAGTAGTTTGACTTTGTTGGCTTCCATCAGTTTTTGAGGTTAAGTTCAATGACTAATTGATGGGACTGTAGCTGAATCGATGGTGCGATCGCACAGTTTCAAGCTCCTCTACGTTTTGGCAAAGTCGTTATAGTAAACAACAATGGATGGATTTTCTGTACAATAATATCCACCTACGGAATAGCCGATAGTGGCAAAATCTAATCTGCCATCACCATCAAAATCTGCAACGGCGATCCGTGCAGCAGAATCTTCAGAAATACGCCATTTAGCAAACACGCCATTTTTAACATCTATAGCCTTGTAGTAAAAGACACCTTGCCAAGGCATTGGCCCTCTCAAAGCAACGAGAAACTCATCGTCGCCATCTTGATCAAAATCTGCACAAACTACGAAATGTCCTGGCCCTTCTCCAATTACATTGGGATCGTCATAAACATCTAATACAACTCTTTTCCAAGCACTCTTAATAAGAGAAGAACTACTCTCATTGTTTTTGCAGTAAACAACTACTGTATTGCCATGAAATGGTTCGACGGCAGCGATGTAGGCAAAATCATCATCTCCTACCTTACCTGCGTCTACATCACCACTACCTTTGAAACCTGTTTTATTTACTTGACCTATTTCACCTGTGCCGATCACTTCCCCGTACCATACACCATCTTCAAGGCTGAAATAGATCCATGTAATCCCTTCTTCAGAAGCAATCAGTGCGGAATCAAGATTCGAGCCAGACTCAATGTTATACTTCTTGACTGATACGCCGTGAATGACATGGAAATAAATTAAACGGGCATTTTGATCTTCAGGATCTGGCTTTTTATTATTTTTCTCATAGTATTTCTTGTCGTATACTTTGAGAGCTTCCTCCTTCCACTCTTTTGCTCCATAAAGGTCGTCAGGTTCAGTGAATAGCACAATTGGTGTAATCGAGTGAACATCATTTGGCTTCCCCACAATAGGTAAGCCAAGAACCTGTAGTTTTGTTTCCTGCGTAAAATAGCCTACCTTGAGGCGGTGCATGGAAGTAGCGCGGCCAATGTAATGGCTTTTCCAATACGGTTCAGAATTACCTGGATTTTCCAGCCAAACAATTTTGCCTCCTTCAGGATCGCAATTCACCATTGTCTGACCGTATTGGTAACAAATGACGATATCATTCCGTCCATCCCTATTGACATCTACATGGTGCATACCAACAGGACCAATATATTTGGCAATTAGTGTCTTTTTCCAATCATTGTTTCGATACCAAGTTACTTCACCTTGACCTAGCCCATATCCCACGATATCTGCTTTAGAGCTACTATCTATGTCTTTGGAGTCACCATCTACGTTAAACGCTTCAATCCAATAACCGTCTTGGCGACGATCTTCAACTAGCTGCCGTCTAAATTTAGGGATAGAAAATTTGTACATCTGTTTCTTAATTATCATGTCTCTTGTTCTACCTAAGCAAGCGAGTGCAATAGACTATCAACCAAGCTGCACCTAACTTGTAGCCTATTCAATGCTTGAATTGCTTTTGTTCAGATGCGATGTTTGATTAGAGAACTCAGATATTAACTTGGGGCAATTAGTAGTAATTCACCAGGGTTGTCACCGCCCTTAGCTTTCAACTAACCACTTTAAATCAAGTAATTTGCTTACTGGCTCAGTATTTTTACTGAAAAATAGGTAATTATACATTTCCTTTGTAAATTTCAGTGTGCTTTTTTGTTGAGAAGTGATAAAAATACAAATAAACTTAATATATTTGAATTAAGATACTGTTGATATAAATACTGAAGTATAAGCTATAGGGTATACAAGAAAACATAAAAGTTTTTCTCATCTGCAAAGGCTGAACTTCAGTCTTTTTTTTGTCGCAAATACTTATTACATTAACAATTCAGCAGTAATGACTTCTGAAATAATGGAAAGCAATTGCTGGCTTTTTACTTGGTCAACGCCTCATCTATATCTGTAGAGCGGGGCCATCATTCCAATATTCTCTTAAAAGCTTAAACCCAGGATTGTTTCCCAAAATTTCTGCCATCTTAAGTTTCTCCATCTTTACAGGACGAGCGGTACATCTTGCAGCGATCGCCTCATGCCACCATTTATCAGCAGCATTTGGGACAGCCAAAGCGGAATATATGCAACTGCTCAGACTTTCTGCAAAATCTAAAATCCAAAATTGAATTACTCTTAACTAATGAAGTTTTCGTCGTGCTGCTGCTAAAATTAAACGTTGTTCAGCACGAGCGATCGCTTGATATGTTCGCTCGACTGCTTCTGGTTCAACAGAAATGGAAGTAATACCCCATTCCACTAATTTATCAATAATTTCTGGGTAGAGGGCTGGTGCTTGACCGCAGATTGAACAAGGTATATCGGCACTTTTAGCCATCTGGATCAATTGAGCGATCGCACCCATAACTGCTGGATGACGTTCATTAAATACTTTTGCTAGCTGTCCTTGTTCTCGATCCACTCCTAGCAATAATTGGGTCAGGTCATTTGTACCAATAGAAATTCCCGCCACACCTGCCACAACATATTCTGGTAATAAAAACAAGACACTTGGCACTTCTGCCATCATCCACAATTGAAACTCCACCACTTCGGTTAAAAAAGCTTGCTCAACTTTACGACGGCAAAAGACAAATTCTTCTACAGTCCGCACAAAGGGCAACAGTAGATTGACATTGGTGTAGCCAGCCTGCTGTACGCTCACCAATGCTTTCAGTTCCAGCTCAAAGACTGCGGGATTTTGTAAATAGCTAAAAGTACCACGTTCGCCCAACATCGACTGGGGCGAAGATTGTAAACTATCACTCAATGATGGTAAATCCTGCGATCGCCAATCTAAAGAACGATAAAAAACTGGCCTTGGTGCAAAGGCACGGGCAAACTGCATAATCTGCTCAGACCATAGCTCTAACAATTCTGCCTGACGCCCGCTTAAAATCCAACTATTGGGATGTTGCCCGTTTAATATATTTAGTACCATCAATTCTGAGCGCAACAATCCCACTCCATCCACAGGCAGGTTTTGCACTTGTTCTATTAAAGTGGACTGACTCAAGTTAACCAGCAGTTGGGTAGCAATCATAGGTAGATGAGACGTAACAGAAGCATAGGGCGCTTTCGGGTTAAGGTGATAGGAGGAAAGAAGATTTTCTTCTCTGCCTTTGTCCATCTCCTTCTTTAAGTCTCCTTTGATGCGAAAAACTTCTCCTCTGTCGCCATCAAGCAGCAGTCGTTCGCCAGTTTGGATTAAAGTTGTGGCAGATGTTGCGTTGACTACTGCTGCAATACCTAATTCTCTAGCCAGAATTGCCGCGTGACTGGTTAATCCCCCTTGTTCTGTGATAATACCACCAACTTGTTGCAATAATGGCAACCAATCAGGTGTAACTGTTGGTACTACTAAAATCACTCCCTTGGGTAGTTGTTCGGGTTTCTGTTGCGGATTAATAATTACCAGGGCAGTGGCTACAACCCGTCCTCCGGCTGCTCCTAGTCCCCGAATCAAGTGTGAGTGGGGAATTATAGATTGTGAAGGACTAACTTGTGTGATGTAGAGCTTGCCAGATGTAGTTTGATCGGCGATAGTCCATTTAATCGTAAAGGTTTTACTTAGTTCACTTACTAGTTGAGTTCCCAGAGCAATTATTTGTTGTAAATATTCTTCTTGTAAAGAGTACTGTTTTTGTTGGGCTTCTGGAAGTAGATAGGTAATCAGACAAGTGCGATCTGGTGTTAGCAATAAATTGGGTACGGGTTGCGAAAAAGCTCCAGATGCTGCATCATCAACACCATAAGCCAGCATTTTATTGCCCAGTTGTTGCTCAAGCACAACTTTAGTTTCCGGTTGAATGTAGTAAATATCTGGTTGTACTTCACCAAGAGCGATCGCAATTCCTAATCCCCAAGTAGCTTCAATTTTCCACCCAGAGGAATTGATTGTGAGCGAGCCACTGGCGATCGCATTCTCAACAGGTTGCACCAAAACTGCGAGATTAATTTGTTGGAGATTTATTCCTGAGTGCTGCCAATATAATAGACTTCTGGCCCGAAATATTTGGCTCCAGGTACGTTTTAGAGCCAAAGCGATCGCTTCGGGTTCGCACTGGCAAAATACTGACTCCAGCAAACCCGATATATTTTTCATATTTGGGTTAGCAGTCGATACTGCCAAAGAAGGTCGAAGAATCAAACAGCTAGTTTGCCATTCTCTAGCTGCTTGGAAAATTGTACTTACCCACTCCTGGGTTACAGTCGCAGTCAGAATTTCTTGGCGCAAGCGACTAGCTACCTGCTGAAGTTGACGCCAATTAGTGACATCCAGGTGTAATGAAGAATAAGGTAAGTCAGCGACTAATGATTCCGAACTATTGAGATTTTCGAGAAATTGTCGCAAAATTTCTGCCGAAACTACAAAACCAGGCATCACCGGATAGCCGCGCTGGATAATTTTGCTCAAGTAAAAGGCTTTGTCACCTACTTTGGCGCGGTCTTGTAGTTTAATTTGATCTAGCCAGTAGAGTTTATTCACTCAATTTGTTAGTTGTCTATTTGTATCCACAGCGATTTATTTTTGGTATGTTATCAGGTTAATCTACTTAATTCTGAATAAAAAGGTACTTAGGACTTACAGCAGTTTTCTTTTGGATGAATTACAAAGTTACGGATTTTGAAGCAGGATACAGGAGGTAGAAACTCCTGACAGCATAATTCAGAATTCAGAATAGGCTGCGCCCCACTGCGCTAACAAAAGTCAAAAGTAAAACAGGCTTTATACCTGGCTTTGAGACGAATTGTTGTGTACTTCAGCAACCTTAAATACGCTGTATCCCTCTTCTGTCAGTCTCCGAAAACATTTGCCATTTCTGAATTCTAGAGCTTTTATATAGCAAGCGATCACGCGATTCTTTTCTAATAACAAATCCAAGACCAATTTTTTTCTAATAGTATAGCTTGTATTGATTGCCTCATGAGGCTTCTAGCGATCGCCCTCTTGGAAAGTGACAGAAGAGGGGTATAGCTGATTTGCTCGATTTGTACATGGCTGTATCATATTTAATTGTTGAGTGTATGGGTTAAATTTAACAATTTAAGGTATAATTCTCTAGCTAAGTTATTTTAAATAGCCAAAAAACTATTTAATAAACTTAAAATTTATGTAGTTTGTCCAAATTACGATCATTGCTACAATTTAACAATGCAAATCTCCATTTACTGGGCAGAATAATATCTTATTAAAAAATAATCTTAATAATGGAAAATATTAATTCTCAGTTTCAAAACCATTACTGAATTGATAGAATCCAAATATGAGATAGGCTATTGCACTATACTCATTGGATTAAACTCCATTAATAAAACATTAGAATAGTTTTGTACTATTTTTATAAAAATATTACGATTTAACCTAGTATATAGAATTTTTTATATCAGACTAAACATTGGCAAACACTTACTACCTTGCAACTGATGATTGGCTGAATATCAGCTTCCGGCTATGTACTGCATTGCTTATTGGAGCAATCATTGGTTTAGAACGTCAAATTAGGCGCAAACCAGCTGGTTTAAGAACTCACATGCTGGTGAGTTTAGGTTCAGCTTTATTTACCTTGATAATTTTGCAAATAGGAGGACTGCAAGCTAGTCCTGATGCACTTAGCCGCGTGATTCAAGGGATTGCAGCTGGTGTAGGATTTCTTGGTGCTGGAGAAATTATGCGCCAATCTTCTCAAGAATCACAGCAATTTGAAATTCACGGACTCACCTCAGCAGCGGCTATTTGGGTTTCATCTGCATTGGGAATTGCTGCTGGCTGTGGTTTATGGCAGTTAGTATTAATCAGTGCAATGCTGACTTTTTTAGTTCTCAACGTTTTTAAAAGGTTAGAGAAACGAGATTAGTAATTAGTTATCTATTATTTTTAATAAAATTTAGTTGCAAACTGCTGTATGATTTTTAGAATTATTGATGTTGCATTATTTCTCCTGCCTTCACAAAAAGGATTTGTGAAGATTTTAACCATTGGGAATCAAAAGAACCCAAATGAGTAGTAGTAATCAAGGTTTGAAAACGGTCTTGAATAGCATCAAGCAATTGATTTTGGCGGGATAAATCTAGTTCAGCAAGAACATCATCAAGTAATAGTAATGGTGGCTCTTTGACGACTTCTTCAATTAATTGTAATTCGGCTAATTTTAAGGCTAGAACCAGCGTTCGTTGTTGTCCTTGAGAACCGTATTGACGAGCGGGTGTCTGGTTAATGGTTAATTCTATTTCGTCTCGATGGGGACCAACAAGGGTAGTACCTTGGTGCATTTCAGCAACAGCTCGCTGCTGAATTTTTGTTAAAAAAGCTTGCTGCACTTCTTCTGGCTGGTTATCCTCTAAAGGAATATTAGGTACATACTTGATTTGCAGAATTTCTGTACTGCCACTAATACTGCCGTGCCAGGTGGTAGCAATGGGAGCTAATCTTTGGATAGCGCGATCGCGTCGTCTAATTACCCTAGTTCCTGTAGTAGCTAACTGTGCATCCCACAGCGCTAGTTCTGATTGTAAAGACGTTGCATCTAACGTCTCTACATGGCGTTTTAAAAAGGCATTGCGCTGGCGTAACACATGGTTATACTGCTGCAAAATGTGAGCATAAACTGGTTCCAGTTGAATTAAAAGTGTATCTAACCAGTTGCGGCGACCTTCGGGGCCGCCGCGTACTAAGTCTAAATCCAAGCTGGAAAATTGGACTGCATTGAGAATGCCAAGAAAATCTATTTGGCGGCGAATAGATTCACCATTGAGAGCAACGCTACGGCGACCATTGCGGCGCAAGGTCAAGGTCAAGTCACTAATACCTGTTTGTCGCTCAAGGGTGGCATTAATTTGGGCTATGGCTTCCCCTTCTTGAACTAAATCGCGATCGCGGGTGATGCGGTGCGATCGTAATGTCGCCAGTAACTCCACCGCCTCCAACAAATTCGACTTTCCTTGAGCATTATTACCTACCAAAATTGTTTTGGCAGCAGTAAACTCAACATTTTGGTCTTGATAATTGCGAAATTGTCGGAGGTGAAGAGTTTTCAGGTACATGGTAATAATTGGGCATGGGGGATTGGGGATTGGGGATTGGAGAGCAGGGAGACAAAGAAGAAGCAAGGGAGCAGGGGAGCAGAGGAGCAGGGGAGAAATAAATTGCAGTAAGTTTTCCCCTCTGCCCCTGTCCACCTCTGCCTTTTATGCCCTATGCCCAATGCCCCATGCCCAATTTACACAGCCTTCTTGCCCATAATCCGCAAAAATATCTTCTCTGCTTCAATCCAGACAAACATTAAAGCACTAAAACCAATACAAACCCCCAACTCTTGCATATTCAAGTAATGAGTACCAAAGAAATCTCGCAGAGGCGGGACGTAAACTAGCATCAGTTGCAAAATCGTGGTGACGACAACAGCCGCTAGGACAAATATATTGGAGAAGGGATTCATTTCGATGGTCAGTCGGTTGTTGGAGCGAATGGCGATCGCATGACCCATTTGGGCAATACACAAGCTAGTAAATACCATTGTTTTCCAACTCTCAGGATCGCCTTGATAGCCTGGGGCATGACTATGTTGATAAGCCCACCACATTAAGGCAATGGTGATAATGGCAAAGATGATGCCAATGCGAATCATATAAGAACCCAATCCCCTAGCAAAAATGCTTTCGCGGGGACTAAAAGGCGGACGTTGCATGACATCCGGTTCTGGAGGTTCCACAGCTAATGCCAAGGCTGGTAAACCATCTGTCACCAAGTTCATCCACAAAATTTGTAAAGGAGTCAGGGGAACGCCTCCCAAGCCGATTAAGGGTGCAGCTGCAATTGTGAGAACTTCACCAATGTTACTGCCCAAGATATATTTAATAAAGCGGCGGATGTTGGTGTAAACAACTCTACCTTCCTTGGTGGCGCTGACAATGGTAGCGAAGTTGTCATCAAGTAACACCATGTCACTAGCTTCTTTACTGACATCAGTGCCAGTAATACCCATTGCAATACCGATGTCGGCTTGTTTGAGGGCTGGAGCATCGTTGACACCATCACCTGTCATCGCTACAAATCGACCCCGGCGTTGCAGTGCTTGGACAATTCGCAGTTTGTGTTCTGGGGAAACTCTGGCATAGATGCTTACCAGGTCAACGTTTTTCTCTAATTCCTGGTCAGTCATCCGTTGCAATTCTTGACCTGTGAGTAGGCGATCGCCTTCTTGGGCTATTCCTAAATCGGTGGCGATCGCTCGTGCTGTTAATTGATGATCGCCAGTAATCATCACTGGGCGAATACCTGCTTCTCGGCACTCTTGCACAGAGGCCCTAACTTCTGGACGTGGTGCATCTAGCATTCCCACCAATCCCAACCAGACTAAATTTTGCTCAGATGCTTCATCTGAACCTTCTGGGGGAATCTCTACTAAAGGTTTGTAGGCAAAACCTAGCACCCGTAAACCTTTACTCGCCATCAGGTCATTTTCTGTCAAAATTTTCTGGCGTTGTGCTTCGGTCAAGGGGCCTGTGTGATTACCCAAGTGAATCTGAGTGCAACGTGCCAAGATTAATTCTGGGGAACCTTTGGTAAACATTAAATAAGGTTCCGATTGCAGAAAACTGGCGATTGCTGGGTCAACACCTCTCGAAAATGCTTCACCTGTGGCGACTCCCTCCACCTGAGCAATCACGCTCATCCGCTTCCGTTCTGAGGAAAAGGGAAACTCACCAACGCGAGGTAATTTACTGTTCCACTGGTCTTTTTCAATTCCGGCTTTTCCCGCCAGGGTGATTAATGCCCCTTCTGTAGGATCTCCCAAAATTGCCCATTCACCTTGTTCTTTTTGCAATACGGAGTCATTACAAACGGCACAAGCGACTGATAATGCGGATATTTCTGGAAATTCTTCCAAGGAAATTTTTTCACTATTTAACTGAAAATCTCCTGTGGGGGCATAACCTTCGCCAGTGACGCGAAAAGTTTTGTTATTGGTGGAAATTGATTGCACCACCATCTTATTTTGAGTCAGGGTGCCGGTTTTATCAGAACAGATGGTAGTTACAGAACCCAATGTTTCCACTGCTGGCAATTTGCGAATCAAGGCATTTTGGCGCACCATTCGCTGGGTTCCCAGTGCCAAGGTGACAGTAATTACAGCAGGTAAACCTTCTGGCACTACAGCAACCGCCATACTCAAGGAAACCTCCAAGAGTTCTTGGATGTTTTTAAAACCTCCGTCCCTGATCACACCGCCAGCGACAACGATCGCCACAAGAATTAAAGAACCCGTAACCAGGACATTACCCAGTTGAGTCATCCGCTGCTGTAAAGGCGTAGGTTCACTTTCCACTGCCTGCAACATTACAGCAATTTTACCCAATTCTGTAGTCATGCCAGTGTTAGTTACTAGAACCTTGGCGCGTCCTTGGACTACTTCAGTTCCTTGAAAGACGACATTGAGACGATCGCCTAATGATGTTTCCTCCGGCAATTTTAATGATGCCTGTTTATTTACCGCTTCCGCTTCACCAGTCAATGCCGACTCACGCACTTGTAAATTCGACTGTTCGATCAAGCGTCCATCTGCGGCTATCTGCATCCCAGCTTCCAGCAGCATTAGATCCCCTGGAACTAATTCCTTAGCTGCTATCTCCACCAGTCTGGTGTCGCGGATCACCCGCACTAAAGGAGAAGTCATTTTTTTCAAAGCAGCCAGGGCTTTTTCGGCACGGCTTTCTTGCACGTAGCCGAGTATGCCATTGAGGATAACAATTGCTAAAATCGCGATCGTATCTTTAAATGGCACTTCACCAGGCTTTAATCTGCCCTCCCGCAAAGCCATCAGGTCTAAAAACCCAGAAATGAGAGCTACGCCAATCAGCATCAACAACATAATGTTCTTGAACTGATCGAGTAGAATTTCCCAAGCACTACGGCCAGCAGTTTCTTCAAGTTCATTGGGGCCGTATTTTTGTAATCTCTGTTGAGTTTCTTGAGGTGTTAAGCCGCTGTCTGCGTTACTATCAAGCAGGTCTAGCGCTTTATCAACTTCTAAACTATGCCAAACGGCGGCACCTTCAGGCAGAGAATTAGCAGACATTGTGTAGGTCACAGCAAATGGTTACAAAATTCGATCATAATTTAGTGATGGCAGGAATTCCATCTTCTAAAGTTACATTAAGCTGCTCGCCCAGTTATATGAGTGTATATGTAATTCTTAATATTTGTAAATTCCTCCTCTTTCGACATAGTATTATTTCTCACGAAAGAGTTTTTCAGAACACATTGTACCGATAATTATTAGTACCTCGCTGTAAACGTAGCGATCAAAAACTATTAATTGATGTACTTGGGTTCAAGCAACGCCCATTGTGGGTAGTCTTTTAACTCAGCACTCTTCATCCACCCCAATCGGGGGAGCCATTGCTCGACTAGGATTTTTCCATCTCAAGCAATTGGTGTTACCACGCTAAAACTGTTTGAGTCATGTTTCCTCCCCTACCTAAAGGTGAGGGTTTTTCACACTTACCATAAGGTTTTATGAGTTTTGCACTCCCCACTTTGACCGTTAGCCAGATGTTTGGGCAAAGAACAATTCGACCGCTTACTGCTGCTGCCCTGTGTGGCATTACTTTCATTAAAGATAGACTGATTGCCATTGACAGTATTAAAGGACATCTACTGGAAATCGATCCTATCTCTGACAACAGTAGAATTCTCAATCCTCATCAAGTTGAAGAATTTCTCGATGTCACTGGTCTAGCGGTGTGGGATGATACCCTGTGGGTAAGCCGAGAAAATAGTGTTTATTTGTGCAAGCTCAACACTTTGGATCTGGAACATTTTGTAACATTGCCTTATGCAGCTGATGGCGTTGCTGTTTGGGAAACAACAGTTTATGTAAGTTGTCAAAGGCTGGGCTACATTCTGGTTTTTGACCGCGAAACGCGAAAAGAGATTACTAGATTTTATGCTCCTGGAGTTGGGATAGAGAATTTGGCAGTCAACCAAGAAATGCTATGGATTTGCGATCGCATCGAACAATCAGTTTACGCGATGGACAGAGCCACGGGAGAGCTGCAATTCAGCGTTTTGACACCCTTTGAATGTCCTACAGGCATAGCAATCCATAAAAATGACGAAACAGGCAAAGAAAGTATCTACGTTGCTTATGCTACAGAGGAGCCTTATATCCGGGATAACCCCAATGCCGATCCAAGTCATGAGCTAACATTCCGCGATCGCACTTTTATTCATCCTCTGTATTATCATTACCAGCCAGATAAACGCTACGCCCTCTCTAACGGCTATCTCATTGAAATGTCTTATGCTGAGGAAATTGCACCTCTAGACGAAGTTTATTTACCTGATGTGGAATGGCGCATCGCCCTACCATCGGAAACTGAGCGTCAAAAGGTGAAACACGTTGAACCTATTGGTATACCCTTCACCGAAGAAGTGATAGAGGGGCAACGTGTGGCAGTCTTTAAATTTGATTCTCTTGCACCAGGAGAACGGCATATATTTGGCTGGAAAGCACTTTTAGAAGTTAGAGGTATTAAGTATCGCATTACTCCTAGAGATGTAGAAAATATACCTAAATTACCCCCAGAATTACAAACACGCTACCTAGTGGACGATGACGATTTAGCAATGGATACTACCATTGTTCGCCGAGCCGCCAGAGAAGCGATTGGTTCTGAAACCAATGTGCTGCGGAAAATGCACAGAATCCGCAACTACGTTTATGATGAGTTATCCTACGGTATTAAACCTTATATTGACACGCCAGATACGGTTTTAGAACGGGGCGTTGGCTCCTGTGGCGAATATGTGGGCGTTTTACTTGCCTTATCCCGTTTAAATGGCATCCCTTGCCGCACCGTAGGTAGATACAAATGTCCTCCCCATAGTGACTTTGTAGGAGTACCGCTACAACCCGACTTTAATCATGTTTGGTTGGAGTTTTACGTCCCAAATTTCGGCTGGTTGCCAATGGAATCAAATCCTGATGATATAGGTGAAGGTGGCCCTTATCCGACGCGCTTTTTTATGGGCTTGTGTTGGTATCACATCGAAATTGGCAAAGGTATTACCTTTGAAACCGTGACAAGTCGAGGTGAGCGCCTAACCAAAGAAGATATCCCCATCGGTGATTTGGCGATTAATCATATCCGGTTTACAATTCTTAAGGAACTACCACCTTTTTGAATTTCTTCCATTTATTTACCTAAATTATGCTTTTTAATTAGCTCCTGGTTTTCAGGTTTATTGAGCCAGTATTCTAGAGCCTCAGCGATCGTATCGCTGAGGTTTTTATCTTTGAGAGCTACCACAGCCCGAAACAATCGGTTTAACTCTGGAACTTGACATCCTACCTATCTCTGTCCCTAGAAAATTCTTGCTATCTATTCTCAATAGTCTTTTTCTCTACTACCTGGATTTTAGTTTCTTTGTACTATTTAGCTTGATTTTCTTGATGTGTGACACTTTTGGGTGTGGAATGTAGGTTATATGTGTTGGTTGATGTGGAAGTTGAGGTATGGAAAAGGAGAGGATTACTGCTGAAAACTTGCTCAGACGTTATGCTGCTGGGGAACGAGATTTCCAGCGCATTCTTTTAGAATACGCTGACCTGAGTGAGGGTGAACTGCAATGTATCGATCTGAGGGGCGCTCAATTTAGTTATGTCAATTTGAGCAGCATCAATTTGAGGCATTGCTGTTTGACAGCTGAATTCATCTACTGTAATTTCAGGAATGCTCTTATCGAGCATTGTGACTTGGAAAGAACTCGGTTTTTTGACTGTGATTTGAGAGGGGCTACTTTGCGCTATGTTGAGCTTACGAGTACTGCTTTCACTAGAGTCAACCTTCAAGGTAACTAAAACTCATGGTTCCGGGAAAGATCCTTGTGAGTTCTGGGACGTTATTCGAGAAGACGGAGTTTTTGTCCCTGGTTTTACCTTCGACCTTTATATTGCTGAACATATTGCTGAAAGCAAAACTAAAGGGGATCATGTTTTCTGATAAACCTTCTGGAAAACTTGTTGTGGGATTCACCTCTGCCTGGAGGAAAGCAGATGATGGATTATTGGAATTATATTCTCCTTGTTGCTTAAGTACATTTCTAATCGCTTCGGGAATTCTTGATAGAAAATTAAATTCTTGACCTTGAGACAGACTCACATTTATATTAAGAATTTGTTCAAGTTGGTTAAGGCTAATTTGCCAAGTTGATGGGTCTCTCCATTCTTACGGATTCGAGATAAAGCGATTTCCACCAAATAGCTTATTAAATGGATAAGGTTGTGGCCAACTAACAGGTTTTGAGCTATAACTTGTTGTGTTATTCGGACTTTTTCCTTCTGTTTCGGAATTATTTCTAGCAATTATAAATCTCCCAGCACTGTTAATTTCTTTACTAATTGCACTTCCATTCTGCGAGATAGGTGCTGATATTTGATAATATTTATTTTAACTTTTATCTTTTTTATATGAGAGTTTTTCAATAACTTGCATATGTTCTACTTGATGATATTTAAATTGTTTTGAAATCTTTAATAATGCTTTTTCTGCGTCACTTGAACAAGCAAACTTCTCTTGTGCTAATTTATTAGACCTCTTGCAAAAGTCCCATGACCGTGGGAAAAGTAGCTTAGAGCTTTCTTGAAATCTATGAGCTACGAAAAGGTAAAGAACCTGAAACCAGAAGAATTCAAACGCCTGTGTGGTGTGCATCCGGAGACTTTTAGCCAGATGACAGAGGTAGTGCGATCGCGCTCAAAAATCAAACTGAAAACAGGACGACCTGGGAAACTGAGTCTGGAAAACCAATTATTGATGACATTTTTTCGCATATTTAAAAACAGTAAACTTCGATTAACAGAAGATATAGAATGCTTGGGTGATAAAGGATATCAAAGAATTCATAAAATTCATAGTAAAAGTCGGATACCAAAAAAGAAGCCAAGGGGAGGTGAGTTGAGTCGCGAAGATAAAAAGAGTAATCAAGAGTTAGCCAAAGTTCGAGTTGTTGGTGAGCATATTAATCGGAAACTGAAGATATTTAAAATTTTGTCTGACCGTTATCGCAATCGGAGAAAAAGATTTAGTTTAAGATTTAATCTCATCGCTGGTTTGTACAACTATGAGCTTCGTCTTCCCAAAACTGAATTTGCCTAACTGACTTTTGCAAGAGGTCTATTGATTTTGTTTTGACTATTAGTAAGAGACTTTTCAATCTTTTGTGAGGCTTAACGAAGGTCTAATTTTTTCCTGGCTTGGCTTTGTACTACTAGCCATCTTTGCTCTATCTCCGCATAAGTAATTATTTTTTCCAGAGAAGAATATCCCTCTATTTCACTTTTAATAAATTCTGCTTTTGATAAGTCGTTAATAATTCTTTCGCTGCTTTTAAAGTCAACGGGACTTGACATAACCACTTAATATTTGACATCAATTTTAGATTTGCTTCTGTATATAGTGCGGAATCAAGGTTTTAGGCTATGTTGATTTAGTGGTTTATCCTATTACCCGATTGTCCTATGACAGTATGATGTGTATCTGACATCTAGGTTATCTGATAGGAGAAGAGAATCAGGTCAGTAAAAATACGAGTATTTAGTAGATTGTTTTGAAAATTGAAGCGAGATAAGTAGGTAAAACAATTAGTTATTAACTCTTAAACTGGGCAATGGATATGATTGATGCTGCTTAAAGTCGGCAAACTCACAGATAGAATTAAATGGGCAAAAGCGGCAGTGAGAGCCAGGGTTAGGAGGGAATATTTTACTGAAATTGGTAGTTTCTTTCTGATATTTTTGCAAATCGTGCTGGTGCTTGTGGGCAATATTCGCTAACTCAAATTTTAAGGATTCTAATTCACTATTGTTAATACTAATTAAATCTGATTTTTTACATATTTCTAAATTATAAAATGATGCAACAGCTTTTCGTCCAGGGTAAAGATAACGAGCAGCTAACAAGTAAACTAATGCTTGTCGTTTGTCAAAAGCGGACTTACCAGTTTTGAAATCCAAAATATGTAAAGTGCTATCAGATTCAATAAAAACACAGTCCATAGCCGCATATAAACGAAAGCAATAATCTTCTTGTTCAACTACTATCGGTTTAGGAAAGCCTTCATCACCGGGAGTTAATTGGATAATATCTTTATCCAAAAGCAACGGTGCATCGTGATATTTTTGCAAAATTTGCAGCACGCGTTGCTGGACTTGAACGCTTGAGTTGCCTAATTTAAGTAGCTGTGCAACTCTTTCTACACCATCTGCCTGCTTCAACAGATGCCTGTGATGATGAAACTCATAAACGCCTTTTTGGGCAAGTATGCCAATGCGCTGGGGCGCGGTGGCTTGTGTTAAAAGCGCTTTGACTTGTGGTTCGTGTTGCCGCGCTTTGATAAACCCCCGTCTCATCTGGCAATGCCAGCGTTCTTGCCCAGTCGCTGGGGCAACTAGAGACCAAAGGTGATAACTGGCAAAAGGTCGATCGGGGGTTGACATTGCTCAGAAACAGTGAGAGAAAATACGTGGGGAGAAGTTTAACCTAAGGCTTTCTTAGAAAAGAACTTCGGAGGATACTTGCTGCTACACACGCTTTGCGGGAAGCTTTTATAGTACTGATAATGTACCGGAGCAAGTGGCAAAAATGTCTAGCAAGATAAAATTTGGTACCGATGGATGGCGAGGGATTATTGCCGATGACTTTACTTTTCCGAATGTGCGGAAAGTAACAAGGGCAATCGCCACTTACTTAGAAACAGCCTACACAAAAGATAGACCAGTACTTATTGCCTACGATACTCGCTTTTTAGCTGATCAGTTTGCCCAAACAGCGGCCCAAGTACTAGCAGACTTGGGTTGGACTGTGAAAATTACTGAGCGAGATTGTCCCACACCAGTAATTGCCTACAACGCCCGTCACCTAAATTCCGCTGGGGCGTTAATGTTTACTGCTAGCCATAATCCAGCACCCTACTGTGGAATTAAATATATACCCGATTATGCTGGGCCTGCCACTCCAGAGATTACTGATACTATTGTGGCAAATATAGAAACTGCATCGGATGAGTTGCCTGGGAGCAACCCATCAGGTTCAATTTCAATTTTCGATCCCAAACCAGATTACCTGCAATTTATCTACACTCTACTTGATGTAGAAAAAATCAAAAGCGCTAATTTAAAGGTAAAGTACGATGCTTTGTATTCTACCTCTCGTGGCTATTTAGATGAAGTTTTGCAACATAGTGGCGTTCAGTTAGAAAGTTTCCATGATTGGAGAGATGTTTTATTTGGGGGTGGAATGCCAGAACCCAAAGGAGAACAATTAGTTGAGTTAGTGAAAGCAGTAGTTCGCGATCAAGCTGATTTGGGCTTGGCGACGGATGGAGATAGCGATCGCTTTGGTATCGTTGATGAACAAGGAAACGTCCTTACTCCGAATACTGTGCTGCTACTTCTGGCACGTCATTTAATCAAAAACAAAGGTAAAACCGGCGCGATAGTCCGTACTGTCGCTACCACCCACCTGCTGGATAATTTCGCTGCTAAAAATGGGCTGCAAATTTACGAAACAGCAGTTGGTTTTAAATACATCGGCGAAAAAATGCGCGAAACTGCCGTATTAATCGGTGGAGAAGAATCAGGTGGTTTAAGTGTTATTGGGCATATTCCTGAAAAAGACGGAGTATTAGCCGATATGCTGGTGGCAGAAGCGATCGCTTATGAAGGCAAACCGCTGAGTCAACTTGTCAAAGAAGCGATCGCCGAAGCCGATGGCCCACTTTACAATAACCGCTTAGACTTGCACCTCACAGAGGCGCACAAAACCGCTGTCATCGACTCCTTTACTAAAAATCCACCTACAGAGGTAGCAGGAATTAAAGTCAAGGAAGTGGGGCGTAAAGACGGTATTAAGCTGTATTTAGAAGAAGGTAGCTGGATTTTACTACGTCCTTCTGGTACAGAACCATTGGTACGCGTCTACCTAGAAACTAACACTCCCGAAAAACTCACCCAAATCGCCCAAGAGTTACAGAGTGCCATTGCTAAACTAGAGGCAGTAGCAGTTTAATCTGTCAAAGTTAAGAATTAAGAGTTGTGAATTAGGAGTTAAGAATTGTAAATTTACAATTCTTAACTCCTGATTTCTAATTTTGAGCAAAATATAACTTTTAACTTCTCACTTCAATTAAAGTATGAAAATCGCTCCTTTTTTGACATCTCTAGTTGTAGCGGTTTGGGTAATCGCGATCGCAATTATTTCAGTCCAAAATGCCACACCCGTATCGTTAAAATTCTTAACATTCCAATCGATTCAGATACCAATGGGTTTGGTGCTAGCTTTTAGTGCCGTTGTCGGGTTAATTAGTATGGCACTGCTGCAACCTCTGTGGGGACTTGCTGGTATTAGGCAAGGTAATTCTCGATTGGAAGACGATGCCGAGTTTTTTGTTGATGATGAAGATTTTTAAGGTTTGAATAGCTGTGCAGTACCAAAACATTATTACAATCGAACCAGGAAAACGAGGCGGTAAGCCTTGTATTCGAGGAATGCGAATTACTGTATACGATGTTTTATCTTATCTTGCTTCTGGGATGACCTACGAGGAAGTGCTTGATGACTTTCCTTATTTGACACAAGAGGATATTTTGGCTTGCTTAAGTTATGCGGCTGATCGAGAACGGCAAATGCTGACAATGCAAGCATGAAGTTATTGTTTGACCATAACTTATCACCTCGGTTAGTTAATCGACTGGCTGATATGTACCCAAACTCTCAACATCTTTTTCTTATAGGCTTAGATCAAGCAGATGATCTAATTGTTTGGGAGTATGCCCGACAAAGTGGATTTACTGTTGTCACGAGAGATGCTGATTTTAATGAGTTGAGCATTTTGCAAGGATTTCCTCCGAAAGTAATTTGGATTCGTTATGGCAATTGTTCAACCAGAAAGATTGAAGAGATTTTGCGATCACATCTAGAGGATATCCAAGCTTTTTACCAAAATCCAGATTTGGGAGTTTTGACACTGTATTAGATTTGGAAATTATGGAAGCTGAGTATGATTTTAGCCAGGGCAAGCGCAAAGCGATTGAATCAACACCAACAGGTAAAACTAGAATTACAATTCGCCTAGATGATGAAGTACTAGCATGGTTTCGTGACCAAGTTCACGCAGCAGGTGGGGGAAATTACCAAACTTTGATTAACGATGCCTTGTGTGAGTACATTCAGCAGCGCCATGAACCGTTAGAAGAGACATTACGGCGAGTATTGCGAGAGGAACTTGAGCGCATCGGAAAATGAGGATATTTTGGCTTGCCTAAGATTGATAAAGGCTATGAGCGCAACTTATAATTTGTGGATTGAACAGACAGCCCAACTATTGCGATCGCATCACTGGCATGAAATTGATGTAGAACATCTGATTGAAGAGGTTGAAGGCTTGGGCAAAAGTGAACGGCTCTTTATTGCCAGTCAACTAACTCGCTTACTATTGCATCTGCTCAAGTGGCAATATCAACCCCAGCGTCGCTCAGATAGTTGGCTTGATTCCATTACCGATTCTCGCACCCAAATTGAGTTAGCTATACTCGATAGTCCTAGTCTTAGGAGCTATCCTACAGAGCAACTTGAGGAAAGTTATCAAAGGGCACGTCGCCAAGCAGCGAAGCAAACGGGCATACTTGTATCTGTGTTTCCAGAAGAGTGCCCATATTCTTTAGAATTAGTGTTGGATGAGGACTGGCTACCGGAAACAAGGGATAGTGGAAAATTATAGATATTGTCCTCAACAGATAATTAACAATGACTGAAGCTAAGTCTACTCGTGCAGTCCGTCGGGGTAGGATTTTTCCAGAAATTCAGTGGACAGAAGACTACAAAGCCCAATGGAAAGCTGAACGCCAAGCATTTAAAGAGCGCTGCCAGTCAATTTTTGAGCAGGTACAACCGCAATTGATTAAAACTCACTATAACTGGTACATGGCAGTCGAACCCGAAAGTGGAAAATATTTCATCGACCAGGATGCCTTAGTAGTTGCAGATAAAGCACATGAAGAATATCCCAATGCCAAGCTGTACGTTTTCCGCATTAATGAGACTGGGGTATGCGGCACGATATGATTTCGGGCAAGTTTGGTGATGAAGATGAATTATTTTTTGAGATAGATTTGATAGCTGCGGATGAATTAGAGATACCAGTAGATGCACTTTTTGATACAGGATTTTCTTGGTGGCTGGCAATTAATAACCAAGATTTAGAAGCACTTGATTGGATTTATGTAGAACAGCAAACAATGCTTACAGCTCAAGGAAATGCAGAGTTTGATATTTATTTAGGGAAAGTGCAAATCGACGGACAAAATTTTGATATTCCTGTCCATGTGGGTGAAGGAGTGCCAGAAGTTTTACTTGGTCGCCAGTGGTTAAAACATCGACGGTTGGTGGTGGATATGTCATCAGGGCTGTTAACGCTAGGATAATTGCATCACTTTCCGGCGTTGTACTGTAACTTCATTAATATCAAAAGCGATCGCGCTTTTTGACGATCACTATTTTCTCACAGTGCCTGTAAGCATCACACTACATAAAAAAAGCCTGCGTTGGCAAGCTTTTCTGAAAGGTTTTGAGAGAGCGATCGCACTTTTATAAAATTAAAACGTCCATTCGTGGTCTGGATCATCTAAAGCGGCACGAACAGAAGCTAAGTTAGCAAGGTCTTTGAAAGGGCTTGATTTAGCGGCGTTGCTGATTGCGGTATGAAAAATGTGTATATCATGCTGAATAGAGCAAAGCGAAATGAAGCATCTATCGGGATTCTTCGTTGCACTCAGAATGACAAATCATACCTGATTCAGCAACACCCAGTTGGTTTAAATATCGCTATGAAAGCGGTTTCAGGTAAAGCACTTTATAAAATTTTGGAACGGCAGGGTTGGGAATTGAAACGAATTACTGTAGTCATCATATTTACATACAGAAAGGTGTTGATGTGATACTTTCCATTCCGGTTCATAGTATAGCAATCGCCAAGGTAATTAGGACACTAGGTTCAAGACAAACTCGATTGCATCTCGTAGACAATCAAACTTGTCAAGTTGTTTGCGGATAC
>NZ_JBALDA010000035.1:0-234916 GCF_036917535.1 Nostoc sp. | reverse complement strand
ACTCCAAATAATCACACTGCTATCACTGCATTAGTGAAGTTAATTCGTGATTCTCAATCTGAACAAACCCATAGGCAAGCGGCATATATTTTAGGGAAAATAACTCCAAATAATCACACTGCTATCACTGCATTAGTGAAGTTAATTCGTGATTCTCAATCTGAACAAACCCATAGGCAAGCGGCATATATTTTAGGAAAAATAGCTCCAAATAATCACACTGCTATCACTGCATTAGAGGAGTTAATTCGTGATTCTCAATCTGAACAAACCCGTTGGCTAGCGGCATCAAGTTTAGGGGAAATAGCTCCAAATAATCACACTGCTATCACTGCATTAAAGGAGTTAATTCGTGATTCTCAATCTGAAGAAACCCGTGGGCATGCGGCATATATTTTAGGAAAAATAGCTCCAAATAATCACACTGCTATCACTGCATTAGAGGAGTTAATTCGTGATTCTCAATCTGAACAAACCCGTGGGCATGCGGCATCAAGTTTAGGGGAAATAGCTCCAAATAATCACACTGCTATCACTGCATTAGAGGAGTTAATTCGTGATTCTCAATCTGAACAAACCCGTTGGCTAGCGGCATTAAATTTAGGGATAATAGCTCCAAATAATCACACTGCTATCACTGCATTAGTGGAGTTAATTCGTGATTCTCAATCTGAACAAACCCGTAGGCTAGCGGTATCATTTTTAGGGAAAATAGCTCCAAATAATCACACTGCTATTACTGCATTAGTGGAGTTAATTCGTGATTCTCAATCTGAACAAACCCGTTGGCTAGCGGTATCATTTTTAGGGAAAATAGCTCCAAATAATCACACTGCTATCACTGCATTAGTGGAGTTAATTCGTGATTCTCAATCTGAACAAACCCGTAGGCTAGCGGCATCAAATTTAGGGGAAATTTTAACAGAATCTGACAAGATGACGGCAGTTGTCACAGCTTTAAAAAATTATTTATCAGATGAGGCTTATAAAGTTATCTGGGACTGCACCCAAATTATGACTTATCCAGCCTTTTATCAAGCTTGGCATAGTGACTCATTCCCACTTCAAAATTAAAAAACCCAACTTACTGATATTAATTTCATTTTTTTTATTGAGTGCTATTTAAAGCTGGATTAATGAGATTAGGTAAGGAATTGAAAAAGCGATGATACCTTCTCAAATTATCTTAGAGCGGGTGCGGTCATTTTCCAGAAGTATTCCAATCAAAAATCTGAATTTCAAACAGTATTAGGATTTTTTGCTACGTTTGTATTAGATAGTGCAATAGTTCAGCAAATTCTGAGGTGGGATATGGCACTTTTAGAGCAGTCGCCTTGGTATCAGGAAATTTTTAGCAAAGGGGAAGAACGAGGAAGAAAGGAAGAGTTATATTCAGGGATTGAATTGGCATTAGAAATTAAGTTTGGCAATCAAGGTTCAGAATTGATGCCGATAATCTCTCAAATTACGGATTTGCAGAAATTAAAAACAATTCAGCAGGCAATTAAAACTGTAAATACAGTAAATGAATTACAGCAAGTTTTGTCAACCAACTTGACATGAAACACCAAAAACATAACCCCTCTCCGCCACCGGAAAGAGGTTAATCACTGCCGAAACTCAGCACTACATTGTACAGACGCGATTCATCGCGTCTCCATTCAGCACTACTTAATAAGCATCCTGCAACTCATAAAAATCAGGCGAGATATAATCCTTCCGCAAAGGCCAACCCACCCAATCTTCCGGCATCAAAAGCCTCTTGAGATTTGGGTGTCCTTCGTAGATAATGCCGTACATATCGTAAGACTCGCGCTCTTGCCAATCTGCGGTCTTCCAAATCCAGTACACAGAAGGCACTACAGGGTTTTCCCGTGGTAAGAACACCTTAACTCGTACTTCTTCGGGGCGATCGCTATTATCACCCACTTTAATTAAGTGATACATACTCACTAATTCTTGTCCTGGGCCAAGGTCAATGCCACCTTGACACTGGAGATAATTAAACCCATAAGCATAAAGGGCTGTAGCGGTAGGAAGCAAGAAATCTGCCGCCACTTTAATTATCTCTACACCATTTTTGTCTGGTGCTAAAAACTCATGGTCAAAGCCATTTTCCGTCAACCACAGGGAAACTTTACCCGCTTGTACCAATGCCTCTTCTTTCGCTGCTGGTACTGGTTTAGACTCTTCTTCGTCTGCTGGTACTGGTTTAGATTCTTCAGCCACGAGTTTGTTCCTCCTTTTGTGCCTTTGCTGTCAGTAGTGCAGGTGGTATTGGCATACCAATCGCTTCCGTCAATTCCTTCGGTGGTACAGAGCGAGTATCTGACTGCAAATACTTACCAGTTAAGATTTCCTCTACTGGCTTCAAATTATGAGTCGTGCTGTAGTAACGGTGAGTTTGTTTAATTTTACCCCGCTCTTGCATCGATTCATTGGAGATTTTCTTCCGCAGCTTAATAATTGCGTCGATAATTGCTTCTGGACGGGGAGGACAACCAGGTAAGTATACATCCACAGGAATCAATTTATCGACTCCGCGCACTGCTGTAGGGGAATCAACGCTGAACATTCCGCCAGTAATTGTGCAAGCTCCCATTGCAATTACATACTTCGGCTCTGGCATTTGTTCGTAAAGACGCACCAATTGCGGAGCCATCTTCATCGTAATAGTCCCTGCCGTAATAATTAAATCGGCTTGGCGGGGGCTAGAACGGGGAATTAGCCCAAAACGGTCAAAGTCAAATCGGGAACCAATTAAAGCTGCAAACTCAATAAAGCAGCAAGCAGTACCAAATAACAACGGCCATAAACTAGAAAGCCGTGCCCAATCGTAGAGATCATCAACCGTCGTCAAAATGACGTTTTCTGAAAGGTCTTGAGTGATTGTAGTCCGTTCAATGGGGTTGATGATTCGTTCTTTGCCCTGGGTTGTTAAGTTAGAATTCAAGACCATTCCAAAGCTCCTTTACGCCATGCGTAAACTAAAGCGACTACAAGAATTGCAATAAAGACTAGCGCTTCAATAAAAGCTAACAGTCCCAAACGGTGGAAAGCTACCGCCCAAGGATACAAGAATACAGTCTCCACATCAAAGACGACAAAGACTAGAGCAAACATGTAGTAGCGGATGTTGAACTGAATCCAAGCTCCCCCGATTGGTTCCATCCCAGATTCATAAGTAGTGCGACGTTCTGGGGCGTAACCACTGGGTCGTAGGAGTTTAGAAGCTGAGAGCGCTAAGGCAGGTACTAGGCTACAGATGATAAAGAAGCCTAGAAGGTACTCGTAACCGCTGAGAACAAACACAATGAGTATCTACCGCTTATGGAGTATTTTAAGTAGTCACTGGAGATTGAGCACTGACAACTAGAGAATTAGGGATTTAAGAGTGGGAGGACAAAGAAATTTTCTTTTCCATGCCCAATGCCCTTCAGGAGTGCTGAGTGCTGAGTAAAGAAGTGAGATTCCCCACTCAGCACTCGGAACTCGAAACTTGGAACTGTTTTGCCCCATGCCCAATCCCTTAACTGCGTAACTTTCTTTTACATTATATCTGTTTAGTTTTTCTGAAATCTAACAGACAGACGCACTTCAGGTATTTGATTCACTTTTGCTAGTGATAGAAAAGCCTAACAATTATGTCATAATTTTTAACGTATATTTAAGATTTCTTCTCTGCGAGGCCTAAGCCATGAGCGAACCAGCTGTTGAAACTCCGGTGTTAGACCGCTACGAGTGTCGCGCCTGCGGTTATGTTTACGAACCTGAGAAGGGAGATGACAAGCATGATATTCCTTCCGGGACACTCTTTGCAGAACTACCTATGAGTTGGCGCTGTCCAGTTTGTTCTGCTAAAAAGACCGCTTTTGCCAACATCGGCCCTGCCGGTACTGTATCCGGCTTCAAAGAAAATCTCGGTTATGGTTTGGGTGTCAACAACCTAACGCCAACCCAAAAGAATATCTTAATTTTTGGTGCTTTGGCTCTTGGTTTCTTGTTTTTTATTAGTCTCTACGGCTTACAATAACAGCCCTTAAGCAATTCCAAATAACGCTCTCTACGAGAGGTTTTACACTGCGCTAACAAAATTCAAAATGAAAAACGCAGGATTTTCCAGCATCCTAGCTGCCAAATCCAACAAAAATTTAGAAATAACTAAGAAATACTGATGCATTCAATTGTGAAAGGTTGGCAACGAATATTTGCCTTGTTAATAGTAGTCATGATGTGCATAGGTTGTAGCCAAGCCCCCTCTCTTAGCTACAACCCTTGGAAAGTCATTTCTGTGCCAACAAACTCGAATTTATTGGATATTGCTTTTACTAATAACCTTGAGCATGGCTATTTAGTAGGTAGCAATGCCACCCTATTGGAAACCAATGACGGTGGTAATACCTGGAAACCAATAATACTGCAACTGGAGGAGCAAAAGTATCGCTTTGACTCAGTAAGTTTTGCAGGAAAAGAAGGCTGGATTGCCGGAGAGCCTGGACTGTTACTACACACTAGCGATGAAGGTGCTTCTTGGTCGCGTATTCCCCTGAGCGAAAAGCTACCAGGTAGCCCGATCGCAGTTAAGGCGCTAGCAGATAATACAGCTGAAATGGCTACTAATGTTGGAGCCATATATAAGACCACAGACGGCGGCAAAAACTGGAAAGCCCAGGTGGAATCAGCAGTGGGTGTGGTGCGTAACTTAGAGCGTTCTGCTGATGGTAAATATGTTGCAGTTTCGGCTAAGGGTAGTTTCTACTCAACTTGGGAACCAGGGCAAGATGCTTGGGTACCCCATAACCGCAATAGTTCTCGGCGGGTAGAAAACATGGGCTTTAGTGAAAATGGGCAATTGTGGTTGTTAGCTAGAGGAGGTCAAGTTCAGTTTAGTGACGAAACTAAACCTGACGAGTGGCAAAAGGCACAATATCCAGAATTATCCACCAGTTGGGGTTTACTGGATTTGGCATATCGCACACCCAATGAAATTTGGGTAGGTGGCGGTAGCGGTAATTTGCTACGCAGTGCCGACGGTGGCAAAACCTGGGAAAAAGACCGTGAGGTAGAAGAAGTTGCGGCTAATTTATACAAGATTGTATTCTTAGAGCCAGAGCGGGGATTTATAATTGGCGATCGCGGCGTTTTGCTCAAATATCTACCAAACCCTGAAACAACTTCTCCAGAAGCAGCTTAATGGGGAATTGGGCATGGGGAATGGGGCATGGGGCATGGGATATTGCTTATTAATTCTTGTTTTTGACTCCCTTACTTCCTCACTCCCTCTTCTCTGTGCCCAATTCCCAATGCCCAATGCCCAATTCCCAATGCCCCACACCTAATTTCTGAGAAGAACTTTGCAACTTGTAACTCTTTCTTAACTTTGTAGGATAATAAACTCAATAACACTCTATGTATAAGGTAGGGATCTAAATGTCAGGTACCACTGGAGAACGTCCGTTTTCGGACATCATTACTAGCGTTCGTTACTGGGTAATCCACAGCATCACCATCCCGGCATTATTTATTGCTGGTTGGCTATTTGTCAGCACCGGGCTGGCTTATGATGCTTTTGGTACACCCCGTCCCAACGAGTATTTCACACCAGCACGGCAGGAAGTGCCCATTGTGAAAAACCGTTTTGAAGCTAAAAAACAAGTTGAACAATTTATTGGAAAGTAGTTTGAGATCATGACTAGCGGCAACAACATCAATCAACCAGTTACCTATCCAATTTTTACCGTTAGATGGCTGGCAGTTCACACTTTAGGTGTACCAACTGTATTCTTTTTGGGCGCGATCGCCGCAATGCAATTTATTCAACGTTAGGAGCAATTATGGTAGAAAGATCTCCCAATCCCAATAATCAGCCGGTTGAACTAAACCGGACTTCTTTATACCTGGGATTACTAATGATTTTCGTTCTGGGTATTCTGTTTTCTAGTTACTTCTTTAACTAATTAGAAGTACTGTTGTTAATCTTGGTTTATGAACGTGTGTTGATTTGTTGTTAAGGGAGGAGAGAAGCTGTGTCTGGAAGTGGGAGAATTCCCCTGTGGGTCGTCGCTACGATCGCAGGTTTGGGTATAATTACAGTCTTGGGCATTTTCTTTTATGGTGCCTACGCCGGACTCGGTTCTTCGATTTAACATGAGTTAGTTTGAACCGAACACTATAAGTTAGAATTTTCTGGCATTTGTTGAGAAATCAACGTTAAAAAAACCGCCTGTCTCTATGAGATAGGCGGTATTAATTTTGGTCATTTGTCCTACCCTGCGGGTTCGCCCTTGGCGTTCTCGTTCGCGCAGCGTCTCCGTCAGGAGAAGAGTAGCCGCTGGCGCGTCTTTGTCCTTTGTCCTTTGTTTTTTGCAAATGACTAATGACTAATGACTACATCAGTATCAGTTGATATTGCTGATATCGTCGCTTTCAGTGTATAAAAACAGAAAGGCGAAGACCACACCTGGCAAAATCCAACCAATTATGGGCACAAAGAGAGCAGACAAATACGAAGTACTAGCCAAGATAGAAGGCAAAAAAGAAGTTGCCATAGTAAAGGTTCCTATGAATTCACACTACAATTCAAAATGAGCTTACTGCAAATTCTGCCAGATTTTTAAAATTCTTTCATATTTTTAACACAGGGGACTATGGAAAGATGAGGAAGAGAATATGGGGCCGCGATCGCTTATTCCTTATATAATCGATCATTTTTTCAACCAGTCCAACCATAAGACTTGATACTGTCAGCTTTTCGCTTGATAAGAGTTATGGAAAACTTTTCGATCTACTGAATTTGGTCAGTCGAGCAATCATCAATGAATCTACTGCCTCTAGCCGCACCTTTACCAAAAACTACCCCTACCACCTCACATACCCAGGAGTTCATCTAGCAGCAAGTCTGGCAAGTCTGGAGGAATTACAGTTCGTATTATTGTGACTTTGTGACTCTCCTGTTGGGTTGTTAGATCGAGTGCGATCGCTTCTAAGCGAATTTCCAAACAGCCAAAGGGAATGTTTAATTGTGTCATCACTTCCAACCCTCCCGATGCATTAGGAAGTAAATTTGTCAATAAATGGGGGCCATCTAGTAAGTAGCGAGTTTGATAATCTTCAAGCCATAACTTGACAACAACTTGCAAAGGTACTTCTGGCAATACTACGCGCACTATGACAGATTTACCAGCAATTAATTCACCTTCTGGCACATACAAATGTGGAGTTGGCAAAGGCTCAGTGGCTGCTGCAATTATAGGTAAGGAAGAAGATGAATATAAAAGTGGTTGCTCCTTCTCTTCAAAGGTGTAACTCTTATTTGTATCGCCTTCCAGTTCGGTATCTGTATCATCTACAACGATTTCTTGCGCTAACCAAGCTGACGCTATATTTATTTTTATCGGAGGAGGAGGGGGCGGTATTTGTGTTAACAGAGCCGATGAGATTGTTGGTTTTTCTAGTACTTTTTCTGTTTCCGTATTTTCTCCAATCCCCAGTTCCATTTCCTGCGCTGTGTCTATACCTTCTCCAAAGTTCTCCAGTTCAGGAGCCAACCCTTCGACTTCTTCCCATATCTCTTGTCCCTTGGGTGTTTCAGTCAGGAGAAGTTGTGAACTGCTCCAACCTTCGCTTAGATTATTCTCCGTGTTGGCATCTAGGTCTAATGGCAAGTTAACATCAATATTCGCATCTGCACTAAGAGAAAGGGGTATCTGCTGTGCTGGAACATAGTTATTGTCATCTTGAGGTTGCAGATCGTTGATAGATTCAGGCAAGGAGTATCCTTGGCTCTGCATCCACTTCCTCAGCAGGGGGGATGAATAAAGGTTTCCCATTGTAATTAATTGTGCATTTTGTGGGGCTTCGACTTCAGCAACAGATTCTTCCTGGAATTGTGTATCTTGCGAAGCTTCGACTTTAGCAAAAGATTCTTCTTGGAATTGTGCATCACCTACTACTAATTCAGGTATATTTTCATCTTCAGCCACAGTTGCATCCAATTTTGGCAAGTCTTCAGCCGCTTTAACTGCCAATGCATCTGGAGGAACATTGTTTTTTACTTTTTCTTCTGGATCATCTGGCAAAGCTTGTAGTCGTTTCAAGTATGGCAAAGTAGTCTCAAGTATTGGCATTCGACGTTGCTTAATGACCAACTGCTCCAAGTTGATGGTGGCTATAGTAGCATCCTTTTCTAGAAGCTCCTTCGGTGTCTGTGGTTCTGCAACAACATCTGTGGAAATGTTGGCATCACTTTGAATAGGGGGCAGTTTCGGTAATTGAGGCAACGAAATGCTTGAATTTTTGAGCTTAGATGTCCGCAGTTTAGCTTCTCGCAGAACTTGCAGGTTAATTTGCGGTGGTAGAGGTGTGTTTGGGGATGGATTAACTATCTGAGACAGGTCTGTTTTTGCAGTCTTGACCAGATTTAATAGTTTCAAATCGAGCTTAACAGGTGTCTCTGTTTCTGTAAAAGCAGCAGATGAGTCCGATAGTGTTATGGGATCATTTAAAGATGTACTGGATTTTGCTGCGCCTGTAATTGCCAGTAATTCTGTTACATCTGCTGTAATGGTGAAGGACTGGCTGGCTAACGGTATGACTTCGCCAGCATCGGCGAATTTACCATATAAACTGATATCTGCCAAAATTAGCTTGGATTCACAATCAGCAGGAATATCAATTGAGGTATTGATGGTAAAGGGCAACTCTTTATCTGATAAGGGTTGCCGTACTTTGGTCAAGATTTTCGAGTTCTTGGGCGATCGCAGTTCAATTTCTACTTTAAGCGCCCGCAAGCTTTTTGAAGATAATGTTTCACCCCAATCTGGATTTGTCTTTTCTTGGAATTCTATGTACCCGTTGATTATAAGAGCTTGTCCCCAACGGGCAATGTAATTATCCTGACTTAAAGTTAGTAGTAATGGTGGCGGTAGTTGTGTTGCCGAAAAATCTGTAACCTTTTCATCTTTGAGCAGCAGTTCAGAGGCGGGTAAAGCTAAATCTATTAAATTTTGTAAAATCTGCTCTGCTGTCTCTCCTTTGAGCCACACAGGACTTACAGGCTGATCGATAACTATATCTTCATCTTCTTCCGTTTCATCTGGTGCAACAGTGGTAACAAGATTGCTGTCTGTAGTTGCTAGTTCTTCAGAAACAGCGATCGCATTATCTAGCTCAATAGTAGTTTCTGCTGGGGCATTAGATTCCAAGTTCCCTTCATCTGGTGCAACAGTAGTAGCAAGGTTGTTGTCTGTAGTTGCTAGTTCTTCAGAAACAACGATCGCACTATCTAGCTCAATAGTAGTTTCTGCTGGGGCATTAGATTCCAAGTTCCCTTCATCTGGTGCAACACTAGTAGCAAGGTTGCTATCTGTAGTTGTTAGTTCTTCAGAAACAGCGATCGCATTATCTAGCTCAATAGTAGTTTCTGCTGGGGCATTAGATTCCAAGTTCCCTTCATCTGGTGCAACACTAGTAGCAAGGTTGCTATCTGTAGTTGCTAGTTCTTCAGAAACAGCGATCGCATTATCTAGCTCAATAGTAGTTTCTGCTGGGGCATTAGATTCCAAGTTCCCTTCATCTGGTGCAACAGTGGTAACAAGGTTGCTGTCTGTAGTTGCTAGTTCTTCAGAAACAGCGATCGCATTATCTAGCTCAATTACATGTTCTGCTGGGGCATTAGATTCCAAGTTCCCTTCATCTGGTGCAACAGTGGTAGCAAGGTTGCTGTTTGTAGTTGCTAGTTCTTCAGAAACAGCGATCGCATTATCTAGCTCAATTACAGGTTCTGCTGGGGCATTACATTCCAAGTTGTCAGAAAAATTATCTGGGCGATCGGGTGAATTTGATTCTAAATTTTTCCTCTGCTCTCTCTCTGCTAACAGTGAGAAGACTTGCACTTGTACACTGTATTGCCAAGATTTACCGAGCAGATCCGACATCAAATCGCCGGAACACCGCAACTCCCAAACTCCCGGCTGGAAGTAGGTAAAAGGAATTATCGGCATTAAGCCTTCTGAGTTAGTGCGACGCGATCGCTTGAAAATTCGCCGCGTTGGTTGAACTTCCTCAGTTGAAGAGTGAGTTACCCGTACTTCCACGTCTGTATTCAGAAGGTTAGAACGAGCCAAAACTCTATACTGTCCTTCCAAAATTTCCAAATTTGGCGATTCTAGGATATGCCACGAGCGAGCGCCTTGTTTCTGTATCAGAAATTGCCAGTGTTCCATTGTAAGTGATGCCCAGACCGACGAGCCGCTGAGTAATATTGTGGATTAACTTGCTTGCAAGTTTACCTCAGTATTTTAGAAATGCCTCACTTAAATGGCTATCAAGTTAACTCAGTTTTACTGACTTGACTTCTCACACTTTAACTACTCACCTTAAGGAAATTTCAAGAAGTCGCCGTGTTGCTTGTGCGTAAAGCTTTTGTTGTTTTCTGAATATTAAGTTTGACACATCCTAGTGCTAAATTGACAGGAACGCAATGGATACCGTTAGTTGTCTTTGCTCAACTTAGTGCAAAAATTTTTGTATTATTTTTTACTAAAATTATCACTTTGTAATAGACACAACGTACAATAAATTAAAATTCACTTGAGAATTGTTATTGAATCGTAATTGCCCACATTTTTGCTACAAAGAGGTAGGATGTGGTTCTTAAGTGTCCTCTGCGATCGCCCAAGGTAGGCGCAAATCACAACACTTAACCGCGCAAAACATATCCAACCTACCTGAAACTGCTCTTTGAAGGGCGACAAAGCGTGTTTACCCTAAGTGAAATGTGGGTGACAATGAGGATTTACAGGAGGGATTGGATGCTAGTCATTTTAATGGACGATCAAATCCTTGCCCCTGAGCAAGTTTGCCAGTCTTGTTTACTCGCTGACGGGAGCGGTCAACCCCGTTGGCGTGGGGGTCAACTGCGGTGTGGTCAAGCCATTCGCAAACTTACTCAACAGCAGCCAGACCAATATGAGTGTATGATGGGCTTTCGCGTCGCCCATATAGAATAGTTGAATTTCTCAGCAAGACCAAGTAACTGCGTTATCCTAAGCTCAAGTAACTATTGAAATTTAACGACAGGAGAACGCATAATGTCTTGGCGCGGGTCTACAACAGTTTCAGATCGGATTTTTGCTTCCTTGCCTTATTTGCTTCCTCTAATTGAAGTTTTTGTATTTGGTAGATATTTGTTCTCAGAGTTTCCACCTCTACAACTACTGTTTCTACCGCTTCTGCCATTATTGAGAATTTACTACGGCGTGCGTTATGCAGGAATGATTATTTTCTTTGCTTTATTTTTGCTGGTAGTAAGAAACGAAAAAATTAGTCACTTTATTCGTTTTAATACCATGCAAGCAATCCTTTTGGACATCATTATCTTTTTGTTTAGCATCCTGACTGATGTTGTGGGACTAGTTCCCTCCGGTGGTTTTGCCATCCAAACCCTATCCACAACCATTTTTATCGGCATAGTGGGAGCAGTCGCATATTCAGTCATCCAGTCTGTAAGCGGACGTTATGCAGAAATTCCAGCGATTTCCGATGCAGTGTATATGCAAGTGCGTTAGAAGTTAACGGGTCGCTACGGTGTTTTCCAGGCGACCGATACCTTCAATTTCTACGCGGACGCGATCGCCTGGATGCAAAGCACTTACACCCTCCGGCGTACCTGTAAGCACTAAATCACCAGGTAGTAGCGTCATCACCTGACTGATGTAGGAAACTAAAACATCGGGGGAAAACACCATCCGATCAATACAGCTAGATTGAACTGGATTAGCGTCGTCATTGACAAAAGTCTGCAATTTCGCTCCTGGATTTAATTCCCGTACAATCCAAGGGCCCAAAGGACAGAAAGTATCAAAACCTTTGGCTCGCGTCCATTGACCATCCTGTTTTTGTAAATCCCGCGCTGTTACGTCATTGGCAATGGTGTAGCCCCAAATTTTAGTTTGGGCTACCTCTGGCGTACATTCAAAGACGTAATCACCAATCACTAGAGCTAACTCTCCTTCATAGTCAACTCTATGTGACTGGGGAGGATACTTAATTTCCCTCTCAGAAGGAATGATTGACGTAGGTGGCTTAAGAAAGATTAATGGTTCAGAAGGTACTGGAGTTCCCATTTCGGCTGCATGATCTGCATAATTCTTACCAACCGCCACAATTTTTGAGGGAGCGCAGGGAGCCAGAATTTGGTAATTTCCTGGTGTCAAAGTTAAATCAGTGGGTTGTCCTTGTAACCAGGGTGGAGCATCTAGCACCTGTACATTCAGGGATAGCTGTAGTAACCCATAGTAAATCTGTCCTTCTGGATTTTGAATTCGCACGTAGCGCTGCGCCATAACCTTGATGAATATCCTTTTTTCTGCTTTTTCGTTGCTGTGAGCAGGTAGCAATCGTCAGTTAGCTGTTTAGCAAACCGATTGAGCCTTGAGCAAAAAAGCGATCGCTATAGATGCCCTTAAAAAAAGATACCCCTTAGCGAAGCTGATAGCTCGATCAATCTTGTTAAAGAAATATCGGGGTTGCCTTCCAACCTAGTTTTCATTAGGGACATCCAAAAAATCCAAACTTTGGCGATTTGGCTAATGATTCAAATTGAAAACTGGTAAGATTATAGTTCCTTGTTGCTTCAGATGTTGATTAATACTGGCATTTTATATAAAACTCAAGTATAAATTGATATCAGCAGCCGCTTTTGTCCATGAGGAAACTGAAAAATATGACTACAAATTACGAAACAATGTACATCCTCCGTCCTGACCTGGGAGAGGAACAGGTAGAGCAAGCAGTTACTAAATATCAGAATTTGCTTCGCGATCAAGGCGTCCAGGATATCCAAATTCAAAATCGTGGTAAGCGCCGTCTGGCTTACGAAATCAAAAAACATCGGGATGGCATCTATATCCAATTAAACTACAGCGCGCCTGCAACTGCGATCGCCCCCTTTGAACGTGCCATGCGCTTAAGTGAAGAAGTGATTCGCTATTTGACAATCAAACAGGAAATTGAAGAAGAAAAACCCCCCAAAGAGGAAAAAGAAAAGCCCACTAAAGTAGCAGCAACAGTCTAAGGGAGTAGGGAGTGGAAAAGCAGGGAAGCAGGGGGACAAGGGGGACAAGGGAGAATTATTAAACCAAGCGTCGGCTTCCGGCGCTTGAGACTTCTCTCCTTGTCTCTTCCCAATGCCCTATGCCCAAATCCCATTCAAAAAAATTTTGTCTTTTTCTTTTTTCGTGACTTATTTGGGAATGCTAAATTAACAAATACTTGCCAAAGGTAGTACTCCCGCAGTTATACCTAAGAGTGGACAAGATTCTGAATGGGAGCTTTAAGCTGCTGTGAGCCAATCTGATACACCTAATATTCAAGTTCTCTTGACGGAAGTATCGCAGCTACGCCAGGAGTTGCAACTTCGCGATCAATTAGTGCAACAACTATCTCAAGAACTCTTCCGGCTGGTAAAGGGTAACACTAGTTTTATGCCCCAGCAGCCGGAATTTGAGCGCGATCTGACCCAGTTACACGCTTTACAAGAACAACTCCAAGCTGTGGAACAGCAGGTGACGTTCTACCAAGAGCAAATTACAACTCGTGACTCCGAAATTTATCAATTGCGACAGTCAGTTCAAGAACTAACCGATCGCACTCGCATGTTGGAGCAAGTAGTACAAGAATTGCCTCAAATATACCGTCGGAAGTTTGAAGAGCGGATGACGCCAGTCAGAGAAAAGGTAGCAATGCTACAACGGGAAAACCGCCAACTGCAAGCAGAATTGCAAAGTGTGAGTTACCGTTTAGCACTAAAAACTCGCAATGCTAGTCATAGCGGTATTGATTTACCAAATTTTCCCCGTCCAGCATCTGAACAAACTAATATTTCGGCTCCCCAGAATGCCTAAAATTACCATTATGTTGGAATCTAAGAGGTAAGAAATTGGTGCACCAAAGCATCTTGGAGGTATCCAAGCAGTAGATCGAGGCAAAAATAACTATAAAGTTAGAAATAACGTAAAAGCTGATATTCTAGCCTTTCTTACCTCTTGCTTCCTTTCACTATTTACGCCGCATATAAAACAATTAGCTTAGAGTAATTTGAAAAACTCTGTCTTTAAGAGGCTGGGGAGTGTCACAAACAGTTGCATTTGCTTTGACCAATTTTAGTCATTTCTGAACTTTACTGCTTTAGGTAGATGACTTTCAATAAGCAGATTCATTCACTTGTAATTTATACTACCTAGCTCAAAGCCATGAGTTTCCCTCAACATTCTTCTCTAGACAAGAAAGAGGATCGGCCTGCTAGCACCAGACTGTTATCTTAAGAGAATGTGAAAAAATGCAAATACTGCTTGACTCCGCCATCCTTCTTTAGATAGATTTATTAGTTAGTCTGCTAGCATCAAACTGTTATCTTTGACGCTGGTAAAAATATCTTGGTAAGTGTGAAAAATTTCAAACACTGTATCAAGTTGGGTAAGTTCCAAAATCAACCGTACAGGAGCTTGTACATTGCATAGAACCAAGCGGCAACCACTCTGACGTGCAGCTTTTAACCCTTTTACTAAAGGAACTAACCCAGAACTGTCCATGAAGTTAACTTCTGCTAGGTCAAGAACCCAGAGTTGATAAGCTTGAGGGACTACTCCAGCCATCTGTTCGCTCAAAGCCTTACCGCCTTCCAAATCTATGCTTCCTTGGGGTTTAAACAAAATCACTTGAAGTTCTTGTGTGAAAGCCATGAATTTAACAGGGTAATTGGAACACTTGACAAAAAATTGAAAAAGACATAAATACTTCTTTTCTTTCAACGGTGAAATGACTCTTTTACCCAGATATTTGGACAATTGCAGTCTTACAGTTGAGAGATTATTTCAGTATTAATGTCGTATAATTTGTGATAACTTTCATCAATATAGGCATAAGCGCCTAACAATTTCGGTATCAACCGTATCTTTTACAAAATTTTCACAATTTCAACGGATATTTATAAATTTTCTATAAAATTTTTAATCTTTTTTCAATAAATTATGAGCATGTGGTAGAAATTGCAAAAATATTCAAAATTTAACAGTTACTATAGACTAGAAGCTATGGATTATTCAGTATTAAACTAATGACTTAATGACCGAAAACGCTTTCGTATACAAGCCCCTAAATTTATTTATGGGGATTATTAATTTTGAATTTTGAATTTTGAATTTTGAATTCAAAGTGTACTCCTTTGGGGAAGCAAGCTAGGCGCAGCGTCTCGTAGAGAAGCGACGTGACTTTATGTATTAGTTTGATTGACACCCCACCCAAAAAAAAGCAAAAATATATTAAAAGTAAAAATTTGTAAAGACGGCGGTGTGGAATGTCTTTAGAGCTGATTTCACTAGAAAATATCCAGAAAGTTGCTCATAATTACGGGTATTGGGCGATTTTTTTCGGAATTTTGCTAGAAAATTTAGGCATTCCCCTTCCTGGTGAAACCGTGACCTTAGTAGGCGGGTTTTTAGCTGGCAGCGATGAACTAAATTTCTGGCTGGTTCTCGGTGACGCAATCATGGGTGCTGTCATTGGTGGTACTTGTGGCTATTGGATTGGTAGAGTTAGCGGTTGGGCTTTTCTGGTAAAACTTAGTGGCATATTTCGGATTTCTGAAGTGCGGCTGCTGAGTATTAAAGATCAATTTAGTCAAAATGCTGCTAAAGCAGTGTTTTTTGGACGTTTTTTGGCATTGTTACGAATTTTTGCTGCACCACTAGCTGGTATAGCTGAAATGCCCTTTGGAAAATTCTTTTTATACAACTTGTTAGGAGCAGTTGCTTGGGCTAGTTTGATGGTGACGTTAGCTTTTTTTGCTGGCAAAATTGTCTCTTTAGAACAATTGGTTGCTTGGGTGAGTCAATTTGCGATCGCAGCGTTATTAATCCTCGCTGCCTTAATTTTTGTGCCCCTGTGGCTGGAGTCTCGCCAGGTTAAAGGTGCAGCAGAAGAGTAAGTTAAGCATAAAAACTAGCGCAGTCAGGAGTGAGGAGTAAAGTAAAAAGTGAATTTTTTAACTTTTACTTTAGTTTTTTGCTTTTTTAACTCCTAACTCCTGTACAGACGCGATTAATCGCGTCTCTACTTCTAACCCCTAATCTGCTTTGACCAAATGCGAGTCGGTAGTCCCCAAACGTAGATAAAGCCTTCAGCGGCTTTGTGATCAAATTTGTCTTCGGCTCCGTAGGTTGCCAAATCGGGAGTATAGAGAGAATTATCGCTAGAACGCCCAACTATTGTAGAGTTGCCCTTGAACAACTTCACTCGCACAGTTCCAGAAACTTGCTCTTGTGTTTTTTGAATAAAAGCATCAAGTGCAACTTTCAGTGGACTGTACCACAAACCGTTGTAAACAATTTGGCTGTAAGTTTCTTCAATCCCACGCTTGTAATGGGTAACATCTGCCGTTAAATTCAAGCTTTCTAAATCCCTATGTGCCTGAATTAGCACCAACATCGCGGGTGATTCGTAGATTTCCCGCGATTTGATCCCCACCAGACGGTTTTCAATCATATCGATCCGTCCGATGCCATGATTTCCTACCGCCTGATTGAGTTCTTCAATTAGCTCAACTGGCTTTTTGGCTATACCATTGAAGGTTGTGGGAATACCACCGTGGAAACCAATTTCGATGTACTCTGGCTCGTTAGGTGTGTGAGCGATCGCTTTGGTCATCTCATAAATTTCTTCTGGTGGCTCAAATGACGGATCTTCGAGTAAACCAGCTTCAATGCTACGACCGAGCAAATTCTTGTCAATACTATAGGGAGAAGATTTTTTGACTGGTGAGGGAATACCAAACTTTTCCCCATAAGCGATCGTTTCCTCACGACTCATCCCCCATTCTCTGGCTGGTGCAAGGATCTTCAAGTTGGGGTTTAAGGCGGTTACAGAGACATCAAAGCGAACCTGATCGTTGCCTTTGCCAGTGCAACCGTGAGCGATCGCATCAGCACCATATTTTTCGGCTGTTTCTACTAATATTTTGGCAATCAGTGGACGAGCCAGCGCGGTTCCTAGAGGATAACGATTTTCATAAAGGGCGTTGGCTTGAATCGCTCCAAAGGCGTAATCTTTAACAAAGCTGGCTTTGACATCCGCCACTAGGGATTCACTTGCACCCGATTTCAGAGCTTTTTCTCTGATTGGCTCTAATTCATCTCCCTGACCTAAATCTGCTGCAAGGGTAATCACCTCTTCCACACCCCACTCCTGTTTGAGGTAGGGGATGCAAACTGAGGTATCCACTCCGCCAGAATATGCCAGGACAACCTTTTTGGCGCGACCCATTAATTTCTCCAGTTAGGACAACAAAGAATGAGTCATTATTATATCTAAACTAATCCATGTATATTTTATTCATGCAACAACCTATAAGGCGATTTCGGAGTTAGAAGTCAAAATTATAGTTTACTCTTAATCCAGTTCGGTTAAGCTCTAAGCAGTTATTGAGTATAGAAAAAAGTTTTTCTCAAGCTTGCTATGCGTAGTATTGATCGTAGAAGAAGGCCCGATCGTAAATAGCAAAAGGATTAGGGCGAGTTTACCTAAGTAAGCTCACCCTAATTTATATTTAATGTTAACTTAGTTTTGAAATCCTTATACAGGCTAAGGTTAGAGTGTAGAGAAAATCAGGAAAATTTTACTGAGCTAAGATTGACTTTAATAAGATTGCCTTACACTTTGCAACTTCTCGTTCTTGCGTTTGCGTAGAAACATACCACCTACAGCCAGCATACCTAAGGTAACACTAGGCTCAGGAACGGACTTGGGGTCAAAACCTGTAAATCTGTCAGTTCCTTGATGGAAAGAATGGTTGTCACTTTCAAATCCACCACCACCTGCTTGGGTAATGACAATCTTGTTGAAAATATCCTTCTTACTATCTGAGTAGAAGTGAAGGTAGCCATTTCCTTCACCGCCATGCTGTGACGCATGAATTGGAGCAACTGGGTTCACATCCTCAGTTGTAAATGATTTGATCAGATTATCGCCATTGTAGAAGGAAAAAACGTTACCAGAACTGATAGCTCCCCAGTCAATACCGAAATAATTGAGGGAACTTGCAAGGTTAATTGTAACTTTATCGCCGTTGAAAACTGCCAAATAGTTACCATTATTATTGACTTCACCTTTTGCCCCAGCAGGTGCCCATTGATCTAACTTAACACTGCTGATTCCACTGTTATTCTCAAATGAGTACTTAGCGAAACCAGTGGTTGGTGCTTGACCATTATTGAAGTCAATAGTTTTCGTACCGGGAAGCTGAGTAAACTCAGAAAAAGCACCTTTGTCAGTTTTTCCATCAGGGGCTGCAATACCAGTAGTTACTTTAAAGGAAATAGCCTGGGCAGAACCTGCATAAATAAATGAGGAGATTGCAGATAAAGATAGAGCAGCGATACAAGCAATTTTTGTAATAGACATACTTTTGAGATTTTGTATTTTTAATTGTTGAAAAATTCGCTGTGCGATTTGAGTTCATTATGTAACGTCTTCTATCAGGAAGAATAGGATGAAAATACTGCATTTGTATTTACTGAAAAATTGCTAGATTTGAGAAAATACTTGCTTGATTATCGAACATAAATAAGTAGTTTCACTTGCCAAAACAGGGGATAGAATATCTGTTCTTTATCTGAAAAGAAAAAAGTTGTAAAGTGAGAACATATATATTAAGAATTTGTATTTTCGGATGTTGTTTTGATTAAGAACTAATAAAGACAACGGACAAGACTGTTTGAGATTCTCTGTGCTGATAAATAGAAATAGATTCGTAGTCATTGCTATTGCTTTTGATCTTCTTCCGTTGCTCTGTCTACTCGTCTTTCTCCAGTCAACTATGCCACCTGAGTTTTTTTAACATGAGTAGTAACATGAATTAGACTACCTCTTGCAACAAAAGAATCTTGAATCTATGCATCCAACTGAAAAAGCTGCTGTCCCTACTCGCGTTATCGGTTTAATTAGTGGCACATCTGTAGATGGCATAGACGCTGTGTTGGTAGACATTTCCGGCACAGAATTGGATCTCAAAGTTGAGTTGCTAGCCGGGGCAACATATCCTTATCCAGCCGAACTCAGAGAAAGAATATTAGCAGTTGGTGCAGGCGTTGCTATCTCAATGGCAGAATTAGCAGAAATAGATGATGCGATCGCTCAAGTCTTTGCCCAAGCCGCCCAAAATATTCAAATTGGTCATCAGCCAGCCACTCTCATTGGCTCCCACGGTCAGACGGTTTATCATCGACCACCTAAAGAGGGAGCAGGGGAGCAGGGGAGCAGGAGGGAAATGCTCACTACTCATGGGCTAAACCCTAGCTATCCGCTAACAGCACTGGGTACTTCTTTGGGTTATAGTCTCCAACTGGGACGCGGTGCATTAATTGCCCATCTTACGAACATTGCAACTGTGAGCAACTTCCGGGTTGCTGATATTGCTATAGGTGGTCATGGTGCGCCTCTCGTGCCCAGAGTAGATGCTTATTTACTCAGTCATCCCCAGGAGGGGCGTTGTATTCAAAACATTGGTGGTATTGGCAATGTTGCTTATATTCCGCCTCGGCATGGAGACTGGCTCTCAAAAATTCGCGCTTGGGATACTGGCCCAGGAAATAGTCTGTTGGATCTAGCGGTGGAGCATTTAAGCGCTGGTGCTAAAACTTATGATGAGGATGGCAATTGGGCAGCGAGTGGTACTCCTTGCCATCCATTAGTAGAACAATGGCTTAACCAAGACTACTTTCATCTACCGCCACCAAAATCGACAGGACGCGAGTTATTTGGTGTGACTTACCTACATCAGTGTTTAAAAGATGCTCAAGCATACCAACTCAATCCTGCTGACATTCTGGCAACTCTCACAGAACTTACAGCTGCTTCAATTTTTTATAGTTACCGCACTTATTTGCCAGAAATGCCACAACGGGTACTATTATGTGGTGGTGGTAGTCGCAATCTCTATTTGAAACAAAAATTACAGTTATTGTTGGGATCAATACCAGTCTGGACTACAGATGAAGTCGGCTTGAGTGCAGATTTTAAAGAAGCGATCGCTTTTGCAGTTTTAGCCTACTGGCGACATTTGGATATTCCTGGCAACCTACCCACTGCTACAGGTGCACCTCAAGAAGTACTTTTGGGAGAAATTCACCAAGGTCAATTCTGAGTCAAGAACAATAAACAAAATAAAAATTTTTTGATTCTTCACTCGCAACTGAGCACTGGCAACTTAGCACTGCTATAACTATAGTCTTGGCGGCACTCGAGCAAGACAGGGAATAAAAGGTGGCTCATACTTTTTTATTGGAACCAGGACGCTGGGCAATGGAAGGAAATTGGCTGGAACGCAATGGTATGCCAATTAGCGTCAAGGGTATGACCTTGGTGGCTTGGAATCGAGATAACTGGTTCACTATGGCCACAAAACTGATATTCCCAGGTAGCGATCGCTCTGAAATCTCTCTGCAATATAAGGGGCGGTTGGATGATGGAGAGCGTCAATATACTTTTTTACTACAACATAATATTTTAGGGCAGGTTGAAGGCGAAGGCTGGATTGGTCTGGATACTATCGTACAGCGTTACTGGGTACTAGGCGATCGTCAGCGTCGTAGTGGCTTTGAAACCCTACACCGGATTTCGCAAGATAAATATTACCTCAGTAGCGGTATCTTAGCTGGTCATTTTTTAACTAACACAATGGAAGCTAGCTTAGAGCGTCAGTCAGCTTAAAGGCAGCGAGTTAACCACCGCTTTGCTGTTCTTCTAAGCCAAAAACCGCCGTTCAAAAAACTTTGGTAACGCACTGGTTTCCCAATGCCTAATATCTCCTGCCTAACTTTGACCACTCATCGTTTATTCTTACCGACCTACTGAGTTGTATAGTAAAAAAGAAACGATCAAATTATGGTCAGGGTTTTAGCATTTACCTAACCGTATAGTCAGGAGTTAAGTTTTGTGAATCCTAAAGTCTCCGTTATTATCCCTGCTTACAATACTGAAACTTATATTGGGAAGGCAATAGAGTCAGCCTTAGAGCAAACACTCACTGACATTGAAGTTATCATAGTTGATGATGGCTCAAGTGATAAAACTGTAGAAGTTGCTAAAAGTTTCACGGATCAACGTCTCCAAGTAATAGTTAATCAGCAAAATCTTGGAGCAGCGGCTGCACGTAATCGCGCCTTTAGAGCAGCCCGAGGAGAATGGATTGCTGTACTTGATTCAGATGATTGGTATGCTCCTGAAAGATTGGAAAAGCTTGTGTCTTTGGCAAATAAAATAAATGCAGACATGATTGCTGATGATGTTTATCTTATCAAAGATGGTGAAACATCTCCTTGGAGTACATTGATTCAAGAAAGTGGAATCTTTATAGATAAAATTATCAAAATTGATATTGTTTATTTTGTAGAAACTGATATCCATGGACAACCAGGGTTGCATCTTGGTTTAAGCAAGCCTCTATTCAAACGAGAATTTCTGGTTAAGCATGGCATTGAGTACGATGAAGAAATCAGGATGGGTCAAGATTTTTGGCTTGATATGAAATGCTTAATTAAAGGAGCTAGGTTTTTTCTTGAACCAAAACCCTATTATTTCTACCGTTCACGCCCTGGTTCTCTTGTATATCAAAGCCGATTACCACGTCTAAATCAATCTTGCAAAGCTGCTAAATATTTCATGCAACAAGAGGTTGTAAAAAAAAATCCTGCTCTAATGCGTGCTTTATCTTATAATCTTTCAGTCTTTAAGAAAAATTTAGCTTATTTTCAAATTGTAGAACCTATAAAACAAGGAAAATTGTTAACAGCATTCACAGAAATCAAGAAAAATCCGGGCTTCTTTTATGATTTTATGTCCCGATTTCCTGGGATCGTAGAGCGTCGAATTCAATACTATGTGATGAATAATAAATCAAGTTTTGATATGTATCCTAACAAACAGAGAAAACGAAAAACTCCCTCTCAGGCTATTACAGTTTTATCAATAAATAATGCATCCTTACATAGTAATAATGAGCTTGAATGTTAAAAATATTGTTAGATAATCAGAAAATGTTTTAAAAGTATTGGGCGAATATAATTCGCTATTACACAAACTCAAGTCTATCTCCGTGGACTAATGCCAATTTAAAGGTTAGTTAACTTGCAAAGGCAAGTCAAGTTTCATGTAGCCTGCACTAGTGCCGTCTTCTCCCAACACAAAGCAACGTCTTCAAGAGTTGGGGAGACACCAAGAGTGATAGCGCATTAGTCAAAATTGGGCAAACTAAAAATACACCACAATTAAAGTGCAAAATGGTACAAAGCGTCATTATAAATCTACTCTTTATGCTTGTTTAATTTGGTATGTTGCACCAGTTGCAATAACCGTCTTGGTTGCAAACGGTCAGATCGTGGTTTCAATTTTCTGAAAGAGGACTGAAAAAGCTAGTATAGCACCGCGTAAATAGCGCAAAGTCTGAGCGGCGGTTCCCGCCGCTCAGACTTTGCAAGACGACCAACTATTGGAAATCACACAAAAGCCTAGCTTATAAGCTTTTTGCCTTTTGACTTCCATTTCTGTCTTGCAGTAAGAGCATAAAAAGTCATTTCTAGGCGCAATAATCAGATATCAGTTTGAATGCACTTGTCCTCCTAAACATTTACAACCTGCTTTTAGAGTCGAATTTTCTATGTCAGACCCCAACATTGGTCGCTTACTCAGCAAACGCTACCAACTCCAAGAGTTAATCGGTACTGGAGCAATGGGTCGGGTTTATCGTGCTAAAGATACATTGTTGGGAGGTGTACCTGTTGCAGTTAAGTTTCTAGCTCTATCAATCCAAAATGAAAAGATGCGATTGCAAGACCGCTTTGAGCGAGAAGCAAAAACCTGTGCTTTACTAGGGCAAAAAAGTATCCATATTGTCCGAGTTATGGACTATGGCGTAGATGACAATAACATCCCCTTCTACGTCATGGAATACTTACAAGGACAAAGCCTGAACAATATTATTCGCAAGCAACGATTACCTTTACCAAGATTCCTCAGTATGGCGCGTCAACTCAGCCTGGGGTTACAGTGTGCCCATGATGGCATCCCGGTTGATGGCACTATTTACCCAATTATCCATCGTGATGTTAAGCCAAGCAATATGCTGGTGATTCAAGATCCCAGTTTTGGAGAATTGGTCAAGGTTCTAGATTTTGGTATTGCTAAGTTATTACAGTCAGATGGCGACCATACAAAATTTTATTTGGGGACGTTGGCTTATTCTTCTCCCGAACAGATGGAGGGTAAGGAATTAGACAACCGTGCTGATATTTATAGTTTGGGCGTCATGATGTTTGAGATGCTCACAGGCAAAATGCCACTGGTAGCACCAACTCACTCTTTTGGTGCGTGGTATAAAACACATCACTATCAAAAACCACGTTCTTTTGCTGAGGTTGCTCCGGGATTAGAACTACCAAAAGAAATCGAAAATTTAGTGATGAGTTGTCTAGCTAAAGTAGCACGCGATCGCCCCCAAAGTATTACTGAAATCCTCAGAGTTTTAGCATCTTTAGAAAAGCTTGAGCATACACGCAAAATTAAGCAAGCTGACCTTGCCCTAGTTCCTACTACTACAGCTAGTACTGAGCTTGAACAAAAGACCAAAGCCGATTTGTGGGTATCTTGGTCAAACGATGAAATTGCTCGTGCTATTTTCTGGCCCCAAAATAAACCAATTGCCGATATTGTGTTTCCCCAGCCTATTCATATCAATGGGGACGTTTTACCAGCTTTGTGGGTGATGCTACCGCAAGAGGAAATTCAAAAACGCTTACTCTGTACCCGCTATAATCAATTTCTGTTCATCTCTATCCCTCATCCCATGCTGCTATGGATTACTGTCATCTACAATCGCAGGCATGGCGCTAAATGGTTGCCTTATTACCTCGATCTCAAAACTAACCTTGGTCAAGAAATTGCCCGGTTACTACAACATACAGGTTACTACCGTCTGTTATTCTTTGCACGAGAAGCACCAAATGCCTGTACCCACATCTTACTTTCCAGCGTTGCTTCTGCACAGCGCCAACGACTGCAAGAGTGGGTCGCAATCAGCAATACGTTGATGTCCTCTGCTGACCCGCAAACGAGTAAAAGTTTGCTTAAAAAGGAGTACGAAAAGATTAAGCCCCAAATTATAACAAAACTGGAAAGTATTGATACAGATTCTCCATACGATCTTTCCAGCTAGGCATAATTTTTTAATGTTACGTGTTTTATATGGAACTAAAAGGTGGTAGCTCTGAGAATGTAACGTTTTATAAACAAAGTATATATAAACATGTAAGTTCTAGTTATATGTATAAAGAGTGAAATCATTTAGCTACTAAAGCAGTGGTATCCAAATTATCTCTGAATCTTCCTGAGCAAATATTCCAGTGGATTGTCAATTTATGCAGGTGTGATTCTCCTATTAGACGAAATAACAAAAAGTTTGGCTAAAGCAAACAACATATTTAGCCTGCAATGCTTAAGTTAGTCTAGATTTCAGCATATATGCCGTAAACAATGTTTACTCATTCTTCGTTAATTTCGTGAATTGAGCTTTTGCGCCATCTTGTGGAATTATTTATCGAAGTTGACGCCCCGACATCCCCAGCTCTTTTCCTCCTTGGAACCAAGCAAGAGAAGGAGGTCGCCCACTGCGACATTAGAACGACTCTATGCCATAGTGGAACCGGAATCTAAGCCCCACTGATGCTTAAGAAGCTCTTGATAAGTTGCCTCGCGCACGACCATTTGCTCATAGAGCTTGACTAAAAAATCTTTAGCTTGATCGTGGCTCATATTCTGCACCTGAGTAGCAAATGAGCAAATACTGAATTGCTGTTCCAAGGATAGTTTCATTGGTTGATTCATAAATTAACTCCGAAAAAACAAAGTGTAAAGGTGATATCGCTCACAGAAGTCCAAATGGGATAATATTTGGACTCATATCTGTCCAACATTTGTTCCTCCGTATTACGAAAGATAACAATTGTTTGACAGATTGCCCACGTCCAAAGTGTGGACTTTTTCTGCTCTGATATCTTGCACCTAATCCTACTGATATACCACCCAAGTCAGCCGAACCATATTCCGGAAAATAAGCTCTATTTGGTCTTAGATAGGTATAACTACCTCCCTAATTCCCTCCTACTTTGCACAAATCTTCTTTAAAGAGAATATCTGCTGCTATGTAAAACCCGTCTTAGTCTTTGTATTTAAAAAGCCTAAGATGCTGTCTCCCCAGGCGTGGAGAAAGCTTCGGAGGGCGGAGATTTTAAGGAGGTTGGGGAATTAATGGTAATAAGCGTGAATTATAGTCGCTCTACCTTATTACGTGCAAGATGTCAATTTACCAATTTATACAAATTTAGCCTCTTTGGGTGATTTTAGAGGCTAAAAATATTTGTATCAAATTGTAAAAAGGAAAAATGCTCACGCTGAACAAATTACTGAGTATATTTACCAAATTTGTCATTTGTCCTTTGTCCTACCCTGCGGATTCACCCTTGGCTTTCTCGTTCGCGCAGCGTCTCCGTCAGGAGAAGAGTAGCCGCTGGCGCGTCTATGTCATTTGTTTAAAGTTACTAAGCATCGACCAATGACTAATGACTATTTTCTTCGAGTGAGATGATGACAACTGTGATATTATCATGCCCTCCATGCTCTTTAGCAGCCTCAACCAGAGAGATAGCAGCTTTATCAAGCCAAGGACTATCTTTAAGGCAGTTAGCAATCTTCTGCTCGACAAGTTCTTCTGTAAGACCATCACTACATAACAGTAAGCGATCGCCAATTTTTACATCTAGTGGTTGCACATCAATTTGATGCAAATCTTCGCGCCCCAAACAGCGCGATAATACATGGCGAAAAGGATGTAATCGTGCTTCATCTAAGGTGATGTCACCGATTTTGATTGCTCGTGCTACCCAAGTGTGGTCTTCCGTTACTTGTTCTAGGTGCGACTCTCGGAAGCGATACAGCCGCGAATCGCCAACATGAGCGCACCAAGGCGACTCTGGAGAACGAAAAATCACTGCTACAACTGTTGTCCCCATATCGGCGCGTTCGGGATGATTTTGCTGGTCCTGCAAAATCGCTTCGTTGGCTCCCCACAAAGCTTGCTCTAGCAATTCTTGAGAAGACTTAGAAGTTTCCCAATTTGCTACCAAATACGCCTGAATTTCTCCAGTGGCAATCCGACTTGCCTCCTCACCTCCGGCATGACCACCCATACCATCAGCAACAACGAAAAATCGCCCTTCTGGGTCGATATAGTAGGCATCCTGATTATTAGAACGAATAAGTCCCGGATCACTAAAACCCGTGAAATTAAGTTTCATAATTTTTTTGCAACAATTAATACATACGATCGTAACGGTCGAGGCGTAAAAGTAATCGGATCAGGATCGCTGAAAGCGCCGCTGCAATTAAACCAGGCAGCAGTGCCAACCATACATAATCCTTAACCACTAAAATAGTAGCTGAAAGTGTGAAACCGCTGATTAAAAGAGCATAGCTTATTGAGAGCTGAATACTGCTCTGTCGCCGCAGCAGGCGTTCGGTTTCTATAGACCGAACTCGCAAACGCATATCTCCCTGCTCTAGTTTTTCTAGTGTATCCTCTAATCTACGTGGCAGACTAAAGGCGGTACTACTGACCTGAGCTGCTTGGCGACTTAATTCGTTAAGAAAGCTATTCCCCTCAGAACCATTCATATCGGTCATAAGTTGCATTGCATACGGTTTGGCAACTTCCATAAAGTTAAACTCTGGATCTAAGCCTTTGCCTACCCCTTCTAGAGTAGAAAAGGCTCGCATCACGAAAGTGAAAGTTGCTGGAAATCTAAATGGTTGATTATAAGCTATTTCGTAAAGGTCGTCACTGATTGCTGCAACTGATTGGTTCTCAAAAGGCTTATCCATGAAATGATCCAGCATATACTGGACGGAACGCCGCACTGGGCCCATATCATCAGTTGGGGCGATCACACCTAAATTTATCAGAGATTGCACAACGCGATCGCCATTTTTTTCGGCAATGCCAAACAGTGTTTCCATCAATCCTTCGCGGATGTTAGATTTAATCCGCCCCATCATGCCGAAATCGTAGAATATTAAAGCACCATTTGCACTTACAGCAATATTGCCTGGGTGAGGATCGGCGTGGAAAAAGCCACTATTGAGTAATTGTAGTAAGTAGGCTTGAGCGCCTTGACGAGCAATCGCCTTTCGATCTAAACCTGCTGCTTCTAAAGCTTCGTATTGACTAATTTTAATTCCAGGGAGATATTCTAAAGTCAGCACTCTGGAAGTAGTGTAACGCCAGTATATTCTGGGGACGTTCACCCAATCGTAGCCGCGAAAGTTCCGGCGAAAAGTATCGGCGTTACGACCTTCGTTAAGATAATCAATTTCTTCCCAAAGAATGCGACAACATTCTTCGTAAATACCCAACCAATCTCGCCCTCGTCCCCATTTGGGATGGCTTTGAAAGTAGCGGGTAATTCCTTTGAGAATCTGTAAATCTATTTCAAATAATTTCTTTAGTCCAGGACGTTGCACCTTGACAACAACCGATTCCCCAGTATGTAGCACAGCTTTGTGTACTTGCCCTAAGCTAGCAGCAGCTAAGGGAATAGGTTCAAAATTATGGAAGAGTTCAGGAATTTTCTTGCCTAGTTCTTTCTCAATGATCGCTTCTACTTGCTCATAACTAAATGCGGGTACTTTATCTTGTAACTTGGCTAGTTCTTCTACATATTCACCAGGGAATATATCAGCACGGGTAGAAAACAGTTGCCCAACTTTGATGAAGGTTGGCCCTAAATCCAGTAGAGTATTGCGAATCCAAAATGCTTGGGTTTTGCGTCTTGCAGCTTGCTTTACATCAGTCACACCACCTGGATAACTCCAAGATTTGTTGTATAACCAAAGTTTGAACAATAAGGTCAGAACAAAAGACCAAATGTCCACAAAACGCCGATTGCTAGAGTATTTTTCCCGATTCCAACGGTATGCCTTCTCTGAATAACCTTGTTCCATATACTTTGTTTACCGTTGGTTTGCGACCGAATCACTTGGAAGAAAAGACACTCTGATTCCTAAACTATTCTTTTTTAAGTGTCATTTGTCATTTGTACATAATTTTTGACCAATGACTAATGACTAAAATTTATGCAGAAGTTCTTCGATAATGTTGCAATTCTGTTCGTAACAGGGCAATTTCGGCTCGTAATTCATCAATCTCTGCTTGCAAGTCTCCTGAATCAGAACTGGCTTGTGCAGTACCTGTGGTAGGTTGACTGGCATTAGCAGCTTCTGCTGCCCGATTTGCCCGCTCTAGAACTTCTTCTGTAAACTGGCGCAACTGCTCTCTAGCTTCTGCATCAAATTTGCCTAGTTCGCTCAAAGCATCGGTCAGCGCGACCTCTAAACGCTCATTAACTACTTCAGCTACTGCTCTGCCTACGAAAAAGGCTTGCACAATGGGGTTACTCATAAATTTTTGTTACGTTGATCCGCAAGAGAATTATAACTTGCCTGTATGCTTTACGGCTTCTATTGTTGAGCTAGAAATTTACATCAGGCGATCGCTTTATTTATGGCATTCCAATAACTCTTGATAATATTGCTCTGGTGTACTTGGTAAATAAGTTGTCATTTGCAAAGTTTGTTCCTTCAACTTGAAACCTTGGGTAATGTTAATCCGGCTGAGGAAATCGATATCGTGGGAAATTACCCAAAGCGCTCCTTGGTAATCATTGATACCTACTACCATTTGTTCAACAGTTTCAATATCCAGGTTATTAGTTGGCTCATCGAGAACCAGTAGATCGATTTCTGAGATACTGATCATAGCGATGCCTGCGGCGGGCTACGCCTACGCTAATCTTGCCAACTCACCCCCACTCAGCACAGAGGCGCTTTTATGAACATCATCATATTTAAAGAGAAAGTGTCCCAACTGTTGACGCAAAAGCTGATAGCTGAGATGAGGATTGGCAGCTTGCATATTTTCTAGAATTGTGTATCGACGATTTACCAATTCATAGGTTTGATCGAGATATACAGCTTTCATGGCTGGTGCAAGCAAAACTTCACCTAATTCTAAAATCGCTGCTTGGTTTTCCCTTCCCAAAATTGCTTTTACCAAACTCGATTTACCAGAACCGTTTGCGCCGATAATGGCTATGCGATCACCCGCGTCGATATTCACATGAACTTTTTGAAACAAAGTTCTATCTACGCTGAGGTCATAAGCTAAATTCTCTGCTAACAATATTGATTTTTTCGGCATTCTTCTCAAACCTCAATTCGCGAACTTCCACCCGTATGTTTCCCAGAACTACGGGTAGATTAGACACAAAAAAACTAGCCGCAGATACTCGTCAAACGGTTATATGTAGATAGGAGTGATGACAATATTTTTAGTGCATGACTATGTGAAGTAACCCTGTCAAACCAGTTACGTTTATTCTTTGTTGACATTTGTTGCTTTGGCACAACAGGTGTTTGGTATTACTTCATTTGTGTTATCTCGTTGCAGTTGTGATGAGGTTTGATATTAACTATAGTGTAGCATGAAGGTGTTTTAAAAGGTTAGGATCACTTTTTCTATTTCCATACTCTCCAGCCCTACTAGAAAGACTTCCAGCAGTTTTATTCTGAAAGTTTTAGAAAGAGCAGAAGAAGCTGTTAATAATGGTGCAGAAGTTAAGATTATTAGATATGCAGCATGGTTTCATATCTTTGAATTATGGGGTGCTTTATCTTCAAGGCATTTTGCTACTGCTAAACAAGCCAATCGCCTGTTTTTTTCAAGTGCTTAATGTAGGGCGATCGCTTCATAAAAATATTACCATATATATAAATAAATACAAGTTAATCTATGCCTACCAAACAAATCACAGAGTATTTTAACTTCCTGTCTTCTGAAGATATTAGACTCAAAGACTCAAGAATTTGGATTGAAACAATTCTTTATGAATACATTGATTGTGGACGTTCTCCAGAAGAAATTGCCCAAATTTATCAAACAATATCTTTAGAGCAAATATATGCAACAATTCTTTATTATTTGCAAAACAAAGAAACTGTCAGTGCTTACATGAAAAACTGGATAGAACACGGTCATAGAATGCGAGAACAACAGCGGCTTAATCCCCCGCCAGTGTCAGAAAAACTGCCCCAACTCCGAATTGAAAGACAAGCTAAACAGCAAGCATGACACTGCAATATCTGATTGATGAAAATGTCAATCCTATATATCCAAATCAAATTAGACTACGAGAACCTGATATTGCGATCAAAGTGGTAGGAGAATCAGGAACTCCACCAAAAAGTACACTCGATCCAGAAATTCTGTGTTGGTGTGAGGATAATAATTTTATATTAGTGACAAATAACCGAACTTTTATGCCAGGACATTTAGCTGATCATCTTGCTGTTAATCTTCACATATCAGGGATTTTCATCCTCAATCCGAATTTGAGTATTGGTGAAAATAGAGAAGAACTTATAATAGTTGCTTTGGCATCAGAAGCCGATGAATATCAAGACAGAATAGTTTATTTACCATTACCCTAATAATAGGCGATTACCTACAGTACGCTACGCGATCACCAACTCAAAGACTGTTAAAATAAACCCATAACTAATTGATGCCATATCCATTCTATGACTATTGCTCAAGAATTAGATTCTCAAGAAGGCATCTGTCAAGATGTTATATTCCCTCCTGGTGATTTATATAGCGATGAGCCTCCCTTGGAAAGCGAACTTCATCTAGAGCAAATCATGCTCTTACTTAAATGCCTAAAATGGCTGTGGCGAGATAGAAATGATTTCTATGCAGCTGGAAATCTGACTATTTACTACAGTCCACGCCAACGCAAATCAGAACACTTTCGGGGGCCAGACTTTTTTGTCGTGCTGGGATGTGAACGTAAAACCCGTAAAAGCTGGGTAGTTTGGGAAGAAGATGGCAAATATCCGAATGTAATTCTAGAAATTTTGTCTGACTCAACAGCGAATACTGACAAAGATTTAAAGAAAACAATTTATCAAGATACCTTCCGCACACCCGATTATTTTTGGTTTGACCCTTACACACAAGAATTTGCGGGATTTCATTTAGTAGATGGAGAATATCAACCTCTACAAGCAGGCGAACAAGGATATTTGTGGAGTCATCAGCTAGGGTTATATTTGGGAGTTTATGAAGGTTTATTGCGGTTTTTTACACGAGATGGGCAACTAATACCAACACCGGAAGAAACGGCAGAACAGGTACAGCAAAAAGCTGAACAAGCTGAACAAAAAGCTGAACAAGCTGAACAAAAAGCTGAACAAGCCGAACAAAAGGCTGAACAAGCCGAACAAAAAGCTGAACGTTTAGCAGCAAAACTGCGGCAGTTAAATATTAATCCAGATACAATTTAGACCAGAGCTATTTCATTTAGGATAGTGTTGCGCTAAAAACTCCTCAGCTTCAGTCTTATCTTTAATTACTCTATCCAAGGTAGCAGCAAGCATATCATCTAATATTTGTCGATATTGAGGCCCTGGTTTATAACCCAGTTTTTTTAAATCATTGCCATTCAATAGTGGCTGCACATTAGCCCAAACAGTTAAATATTCCCAAATCTGATGTCTAAGCGATCGCGGACTTGGCAAAGCAATTAAAATCAGCATTGGTAAGTCGTACTGTCGCAACAACTGCACTACTTGACTGGGACTTTGACACTTAGGCAAAGATTCCATCACCTCAGTTTGGGCAGAAGCCAAGTTTTGCAAGCGTTTAATGCCATCTTCTTGCAGCTGTAGATTCTTTGCAACTTTCGCCCGATATTGTGGTGCTAGATGGGCGATTAACGCTTCTAAACGCATTTCCCAATTAATGAGGGTTGGTTGCGGGTCAAATCGCCGCAAACAGCGTTCTAGCAAACGTAATTGTCGCAAGAGTTCTGTGTCTAGCTTCAGGGTAAGATGGATGCATTGCAATGCTTCTAAGTTATCGAGTAACTGTAAAGCTGATTTCCAGTAGGGGGCTTCTAGGATGTGTTTTAGTTCTGTTTTCAGTCGAGTTTGCAGGGCTGGAGTTCTGCTATTCTCTTGAGCAGTGCGATCGTAAACACCACTGTTGATGGCATAGCGGATAAACTCTTCAGTTTGCGGTTCTATTTGAAATCCGAAGCGCACGGCAAAGCGCACGCCACGAAAAATGCGGGTGGGGTCTTCAATAAAGCTATTAGCGTGTAAAACCCGAATTTGTTTAGCTTGTAAATCTAGTAATCCACCAAAAAAATCGAGTAATTCACCAGTACGAGGGGAAGTCAGGCGCAAGGCGAGGGCGTTGATGCTAAAATCTCGGCGATACAAATCTTGACGAATGGAACTCGCCTCAACTTCTGGATTTGCGGCTGGATAAGGATAGAATTCTGTTCTAGCAGTGGCAATATCTACCCATAGAGAATCTAATTCTGGGTCTTTGTGCCACAACAAAGCCGCAGTTTGAAAAGCCCCGTGGATTTCTAAGCGAGCCATAGGGTAAAGTTGTTGGAGTGCATTTGCTAATTCCACACCAGCACCAACATCTGCTGATTTATGAAAGCCATCAACCACAAGATCGATATCTTTAATCATCAAAGTGCCCGCTACTGCTTTTGTTAATAGCAAATCCCGCACCGCACCGCCCACTAGGTAAAGATGCCAACTCCGTTTTTCTGCCTCTTGCGATGCTGTAGTGAGTAATTGCCATAGTTGCGGAGCAAGGCGATTTTGCAATTCAGTCCTGAGAGGAATTTTAAATTTTGTTAGCGCAGCGTTAGCGAGTCTGTGAGCGTCATTTTGAATTTTGAATTTTTGCTCCCCCTCTTGGTCTTCATCCTTTTCTTCATGCAATTCTCGCAAGACATCAGTACGGGTGACAATGCCCATTAACTGCTCATTTTCCAATACTGGTAAGCGTCCGATATCATAAGTCACCATCAACGACTCAATTTGTGGCAATGTCGTATCTGGTGTAATTGTTTTGAGATTCTTGGTCATGTAGCCCTTGACTGGTGCATGACTAAATCCGTGGTGTAAGGCAGTATCAATATCCCGCCGCGAAATAATACCTACTAGTTGTCCTTGAGTATCGATTACAAACAAACCAGAGTGTCCATAGCGTAATAAAATGCGTTGGGCTTCGGCAATTGTGGTTTCAGGCAAAATCGTGCGGACAGGAGAAGACATCAAATCCCTAGCAGTCAGGGGATGGGGAATTTGTGCTTTTATCCCGTCAAGGAGTTGTTTTAATATTGCCTGCGAATCAACTTCCCTTAGATTTAGCGATGCGGCTTGCGAATGACCGCCGCCACCCAAGAGTTGGAATAATAGGTTAAGATTCGTTTTGGGAATTTGCGATCGCCCAATTACAGTTAAGCGTGAATCCTCTTCACCTAAAGGATACTCATTAGCCAATAGTAAGGCATCAATTTCAGTTAATTCCACGAGCTCCGAAGCTAGGCTCGATAGCCCTGGTACAAAAGCCTCAGTTTTCAAAGTTACCCAAGCAACCGTATATCCATGTAGATAGAAAGATTCTAAACGTTCTAGAGATTCAGTTAATAGCTGCTGCAATTGCGGAGATAATCCCGGGTCACGGTAGGTGGAAATTACTGATAAACTAGCACCTTGTTCCATTAACCAAGCCAAAGCTAAAGCATCCCGTGCTGTGGACTGGTCATATGTCAAAGAGCCAGTGTCAACGTGGATACCCAAAGCCATTACAGTCGCTTCGGTAGGAGTCAAGGAAATTTCCTGTTGTTGCAATTGCTCGACGATTAAAGTTGTGGTGGCTCCTACTGAGTCAATATGTGATCGCGTCGCGGGAATATCTGATTCTTGTCCTAAGTGATGGTCATAAACTATAATCTCTTTTAGACTAGGTAAATCTAACCAATCAGCAGCTTTACCCAAGCGATCGCGCTGTTGTGTATCCACCACAGTCAAAGAGCGAATTGTTTCTGAATTCACCGAACGGCGTTCAATCAGAGAATATTTATCCCGATGCAATGCTAAAAAATCCCGTACAGTAGGATGAGAACCGCCAGGTAGCACAATCTTGCTTCCCGATAGTAGGCGCGTTAACCCTACTGCTGCTCCTAATGCGTCAAAATCTGCTGTTGTGTGGCAAAGAATTAAATCCATAGTTAAGAGCCATTAATCACTTGTACTTAGACAAAGGACAAATGACAAAAATGTTGCAATTTCTGCTAGCTTAAAAATAATAAGAAAGTGTCAGTGTCGCCCTTTAGGATATTCTATCTTTAGTATTTCACTGTATTGGGAGAAGCAAAAATGACCATAATATTCCAATTTGCCTTGATAGGTCTAGTCTTGTTGTCTTTTGTCCTAGTTGTGGGCGTTCCGGTTGCTTACGCCACTCCCCAAAATTGGGGTGAATCTAAAAAACTGCTCTGGGTTGGTTCTGGGGTCTGGATTGGTTTGGTATTTTTAGTTGGTTTGTTAAACTTTTTTGTCGTGTAGGTGACGGCTTCGCTCTGGCGCAAGCACATAATATAAGAACTAGAGGGGCAGAAAAGCCAAGGTCAAAGGTTAAGGGAAACAAGGGATTTTTTCTTTTTCCTACTAACTTCATCCTGACCGTGCTTTCCTGCTCCTCTACATTTAAATAAGAAATGTATATTGACCAGAAGTATAGTTGATAAAGAGGCAGTCATGGCAGTTTTCGAGGGAACTTTTACCCAAACGGAGCCTTTGCGGTTTGCAGTGGTGATTGGTCGATTCAATGACCTCGTTACCGGAAAGCTGTTAGAGGGATGTCAAGATTGTTTAAAACGCCACGGTGTAGACCCTAACCCCCAAGGTAATCAGGTGGACTATGTTTGGGTTCCGGGAAGTTTTGAGGTACCTTTAGTAGCTCGCCAATTAGCAATTTCCCATCGTTATGATGCTGTAATTTGTCTTGGCGCAGTCATTCGAGGACAAACCCCCCATTTTGATTATGTCTCCTCAGAGGTTTCTAAAGGCATTGCCGCCGCTAGCTTTCAAACTGGGGTGCCAGTAATTTTTGGCATTTTGACAGTAGATACTATGCAGCAGGCCTTAGAACGGGCAGGCATAAAAGGTAATCATGGCTGGGATTATGCCCTGAATGCCCTAGAAATGGCGAGCCTCATGCGGCAACTGCGTTCCAATCTGGCAGAGCCATATTCTCGTAATAGCCAGTCTTTACCACCCTCTTTTCAAAGTACCAGCGTCGGCAATTTAACTGTGGAGTCAGAAGAACTCGGCTAATCCGTCATTAGTCCTCTCTTACAAAGTTCTGAGCGGAGGTTTCCTCCGATAAGACTTTGCGCTTTGTCCTTTGTTATTCACTAATGACCATTGTACAGACGCGATTAATGAGCCAGCGCGTTGCGGTGAGGGGGTCGCAGTCTTGGCGGTTCCCGTTGATTGCGTTAGCGCAGCGTTAGCGACGAAGGAGCGTCACCCCCGAACCCGAAGGGGGGTTCCCACGCCACTTGCTCCACTTGGGGAAACCCCAAGACCGCAGTGGCTTCCCGTTGTAGCGACTGGCGTCGCGTCTGTACTGACTAATGACCAAATTAAGGGGTTGACAATGACAAATAAATCTGAGATATTAATACTTGGGTGATGATTGCGGGTATAGCTCAGTGGTAGAGCGTCACCTTGCCAAGGTGAATGTCGCGCGTTCGAATCGCGTTACCCGCTTCCAAGTAAAACCTCTTGAATTTAACAATTCCAAGAGGTTTAATGTTTTTAAGGTGCGTTGAAGTATTCGTAGATAAGCTCTGCACTCTTGTAAACCGCTCCAAATGTGAACAGATTCATTCAAGATTAGCCACAATTTATATTTGGACAAAGAGTTACACACTACAATAGATGTTTTAGCAATTCCCCCTTTGCAAATGCTTGTGAACTTTAAGGAATAGAGATTGGATCTAATGTCGATCTAATCTTGAGAACCGATAGTGATATATATTGGCCCAAAGGGAAATTAGCGGGTTTGTTAATGTGTGTTGTTTACGAGCGTAGCATTCCCAAAGGATTTGCTTTCGGAGTAGTCGCCACCTACGCTTAAAATTGTACCAGGTGTGTCAGCATAATAAATCCCCAAAAACGCAACCACATTACCTTGAAAGCGACAGATGAAAAGAAGAAAGTTTTTAAACAAGATCGCCAGCTACGGGGAAAGACTACAAATAGATAATTCCGTACTAATTTGGCAACTAGTATACTTAAAGTTAGATGCTTCTACTATATTTAATCAGGACAATGTTTGTATCGCCTTTCTATGTATATAAACACAGAAGCCTTTAAGGCATCATATTCTCGCAGTTCATGTAAAACACGCTCAAGTTATTAGAACGCTTGTGCAATCTCAAAAACCCGAAAAAATCGATTTCAATACCGAATACCCCTGTCCCTGTCGTCGCCGGGGTCAGTTAATTCCGATTACGCTAACAGAAGCATTTGGTTGCGATCGCTGTCAGCAAATCTTTGTCGTAGAAGATAATGGTCATGTTTTAGAACAGCTTTCTACCACCTATCCCTACAAACGGGCTTGGCGTTGGATGGGAAATAGTTGGCATGTTGTCCATCCCCGCTTGGGAGAAAGCTATCTGCCTATAGCGCTGGGCATTATTTTCGTGCTAGTGATTATATGGCTGCCATTAGCACTGCGATTGGCAAATGGTTCCAGCATTATTGCTTGGGCAATGGTGGCGGTGCTATTGGCTATCCTACCAGCACTAATGGTCTGGCTTACCTACAGACGTTAACTCAATGACTGTTGAAGTTTTAGATGACCACCCCGAACCGATTACTAGTGCCCAACGAGCCTATCAAGCTTCCCTAAAATTGGGACTCACAAAGGGAATAGACCGCAGTCGTGCAGTATTGGCAATGGCCAAGGCGATTGAGCGCTCATTTGATGACATTCTAGAAGCCAATACCTTGGATTTAGAAGCCAGTCGAGAAATGGCAGTGCCTGAGCTGATATTGGATTGGCTGAAACTGACTCCCACAAGGCTAGAGATGACAGTAGACATTTTACAAAGGTTGGGGGAATTATCAGATCCACTGCGACGCGTCAGAACTGCTGATTATCAACTGGAAGATTCCCAAAGTTACACTCAATTAATGCCTTTGGGAGTGATTGGATTTATTTATGAGGCGTTTCCCGATTTAGCGGCGATCGCAGCAGGTTTTTGTATCAAAACTGGTAATTGTATAATTCTCAAAGGCAGTACTGAAGCTAGCCATTCTAACGCGGTCATCGCTGAGGTACTGCAAAGTGCGATCGCAGAAGTTGGTCTAGCTCCGAGCTGTCTAGAACTGATCACAGCAGAACATGGTGCTTCGATTCGAGATTTAGTCACCCAAGACCAGTACGTGAATTTAGTTATTCCCTATGGACGTTCTAGCTTAGTGCAGCAGGTTGTCCGACAGTCAACTTGCCCAGTTTTAAAGTCAGCGATGGGTAACTGTTACCTTTACTGGTCGCTGAATAGTAGCTTAGAAATGGTGCGCTGGATGATTCTTAATAGCCATCAAAGTGAACCCGATCAAGTCAACGCCATTGAAAAGGTACTAATTCATCGTCAAGCTTTGCCATCATCAATAGCCGTTTTATGGAACAGCTTGATAGAAAAAGGCTTTGAAATTAAAGGTGATGCAGAACTAGTACAAGCCTTTCCTCAGTTGCAGCTGGTAAAAGAAGGCGAATGGGGAAACCCTTATTTAACAAGGACAGTAGCTTTTAAACTGGTAGATAGCTTAGAGGCTGCGATCGCTTGGATTAATGAATACAGTAGTGGTCATGCTGACTCCATCGTAACTGAATCCTATCAGGAAAGTCGGCAGTTTGCCTTGGGAGTTACCAGTGCCTCTACCTACATCAACACTTCCCCGCGTTTTTCTCGTAACCCTTCGCGGGGAGATTCAGTGTTTCTCGGTATGTCTAACCAAAAAGGTCATCGTCGGGGATTTATCAGCCTGGAAACCTTGACCACCGTTAAGCACATTGTTCAGGGGAATGGCAGGTTTTAAATAATTGGTAATTTATACAGTAGAATTCTGAATTCTGAAGTAAAACTATCTCAAATTACCGTGAATAATTAAATTCCCCACACCTCAACAGTGCTATCTCCACTCCAAATAAATAGTATCTGTCCATCTGAGCTAATTGCAAGACGAGTAATTGACGATGAGTGACTTGTAAGACTACAAAGTTCATATCCTCTCCGAATGTTCTACACTTTAATGGTTCCATCTTCTCGATTACCACTAAGCAAAAAGCGTTGATCTCCCTTAAGAAGGTGTTCCAGAGGGTTTGTGCTGTACTGTTGATGCAATACTGCTCGGTTAAGAATATTGTAGGTTGGGTTAAAGCAATGCGTTACCCAACATTTAGCGGGGTTTGTTAGGTTTCGTTCCTCAACCCAAGCTACATATTTTTATTTTTAGGCAAAACCTACGCAGTATTGACCGTTGATGGTACTAATTGATTCTGGAGTTAAGGTATGGATGGAAACAGGAGATCCGAAATTTGTTTTATTGAAGAGTTCCTTGAGCTTTATGCTGCTGGAAGAAGGGATTTCTCTGGACTGAGTTTTGATTCTATTGATGGTAATTTCTCTTTGTTGGAAGGAGCCGATCTCAGTAGAATTAATTTGGCTGGGGCTAACCTGGCCCAATTCAACCTGACTGGGATTAATTTCAATGGTGCTTATTTGGTTGCAATTGACTTTTCGGAAGGCTCTGTTTATGAATGTAACTTGAGTAGGGCTGATTTGCGAGGTGCCAATCTGATCAAGACTGGGTTGCATGCTAATTTGCGAAGTGCTGACTTGAGTTACGCCAACTTGACTAGGGCTAATTTGGCTGGAGCTATCGGTCCAGCCATCCTCAATCATACCAACCTGGCTGAAGCTGACCTCACAAACACTGTTGGTTTTATGCACAAGAATGGGTTGGAACTCCGTCAAGACAGATATAGCGACATTGGTACTTTTTTCTGGAATACCATCATGCCCGATGGAAGTATCGAAACTGGACCTGTCTATATTGCTGACTGGGTGTGATAGGTTGTCAATATTATCCTGTGCTGCCATCAAAGGGGCAGTAGTAAGTAAGTGATTTATATCTGTTAATATTTGCGGATATAGTAAATCCTATCTGAGTTACAAAAACTGCAAGAAATTTAAAAAAGGCACAGAATAGGGAAAATGACTATGAAAGCCAGAAGCGATCGCCTGGTAAGTTTTACAGTCAATAAATCTTTCTGAAGAGTTATTTTCGCATTTCTTTGCAATACTTAACTAACTTCTAATAAAAAAAGTAAACATAGATTAAAAATGATAACTAACATCATAATTTATTAAGTTATCCAGGCTAAATTGAGAGTATGCTTAATAATTGAAATCCAGTTGAAAATTTAAGTAAATAGGTGCAAATAAACTTAAACATTTGTTGAGCTTTTTGTACTTTGTCATTTGTTTGAGTGTTAAATACTAAAAAACAAAGTTTATTTGTGCCAAGTTACTGACTAGGTTGTTGAGCAAGGCAGTAAAAATCTGACCTGAGCCAAGTAATAACAGCGAAAACAAAAGTAAACTTCACAAAAATTACGTAAGATGATCAGAAGAATTTTGCTGGCTGTATCGGGATTGGGACACGCAGAGGAAATGCTCAAAACCCTGAAAGAAATCCCTTCAATTCAATCTGCAAAAGTTACAATTTTGCATGTTGTTCCTGCACAAAGTACTGCTACTACCATGACAGCTAAATGGGAAAATGGTGGTAAAATTCTGGCGAATGCCATTCAAACCTTGAACTTAGATCCTAGCCAAGTTTCTTCAATTTTGCGTGAAGGCGACCCTAAAGATGTGGTTTGCCAAGTCGCTGATGAAATCGACGCTGACTTGATTATTATGGGTTCACGTGGACTGAAGCGGTTGCAATCGATTTTATCGAACTCAGTCAGTCAGTATGTTTTCCAACTATCTTCTCGCCCCATGTTGCTGGTAAAAGATGACATTTATGTTAAAAGAATTAAGCGCATTATGGTGGCAATAGACAATTCTGATTCAGCAAAAAATTGCTTGAAATTGGCATTGTTTTTACTCCGAGATATTCCAGGCGGCGAGTTAATTTTGGCAAATATTAGTACGGATTTTGGGGGTAAAAAATCGGAAATAACCCAGGTTAACTCAGATAAAAATCCAGTTTTAGCAGCCGCTGTTGCAGAAGCTGAGAAACAAGGCATCAAATCTCGTTCTTATATCAGCAGTGGCAAGCCTGGTGAAGAAATTTGTCGACTGGCAGAAGAGTTGAATATAGACTTATTATTGCTCGGTTCTCCAGATCGTCGTCCATCGATCGCTAAGAGTTTTGTTGATATAGATCGGCTCATCGGATCTTCCTTGTCTGACTATGTTCGAGTCAATGCCACTTGTCCGGTATTGTTGGCACGGTCAATCGCTTAAAGTAAACAGTGCTGAGTATAATAATTGTTGTCATAAAATAGCAAACAAGTAATACCAATTTGAAAAAAGAATGCGACAGATACATACGGACATACCTTTGTTCTGTCTGGCTTTGCTTAATGCGTGAATTTTGTTAGCGCAGCGTAAAGCCTTCTCTTCTCTTTCAGAGACGAAGACAGCGAACGAGAGGCTTCGCCAACGGCATGGCAACTCTTAGAGACGCTACGCGAACGCTTAGAGCGAGTCCGCGAGCGTCATTTTGAATTTTGAATTGGTATAATATTTGTCTTGTCTTTACTATTCAGCACCTAGCACAGGCTACGCTAACAGCACTAATTTGATAGTTGATAAATAAAAACCCCTGCACCAATAGTGTAGGGGTTATTTATTTTATAGACAAACTCTTAACTATCTTTTCCACCTTCGCGGCTAGCAGTTTGGATGTACAGAATTAGTAAAAACACAGCAGGGACTAGTACGAACAAAATGCTCGCTATGAACCCCAGGTCATTAACTTGCATGGCAAGAAAGCCTCTCTTAAATTTCCAGTCAACAACATTAGGATAGCATCAACGATGACAGAGTTATACCAATTCAAAATTCAAAATGTCTGCGTAGCGTCTTGTAGAGAGGAAACTCAATTTTGGTAAGTATTTTGACTACTGACTGGATACATGACAGATTTGAGAACTTAAGGCTTCGTGACTACGCTGACTGAACCATTCACTAAAGTTTGACAGGCAAGGCGGTAACTTTCTGGCTTTTTCTTGAATTTTCGGTTCTCTACGTCTGTGCGAGGGGAAAGATTTTTTAGTCCTTCGACTATTTCCACAACACAAGTACCACACTGACCATTACCACCACAATTGGTCATCTTGCCAATCAATGTATATATATCAATGCCATTTTGTATCGCTTTGAGGCGGAGATTAGCACCATCTGCCGCCACTACTTCTTTATTTTCTTTGATGAATTTGATATTACCCACAACTAATTCCTCCTTGACTATAAGCTTGACTTTCAAGGCTTCATATTGACATAGCTTGATTAATATCTTATTTATTATAATAATTTATTGCAAAATATTAATAAATATTAATTTTATCAAACACAAGGCTGCAAAAAAATAGGACAGGTACTCTACCTGTCCTATAAATTGAACAATAGATTAACTTATCTAAATCCCACAGCTGCTTGCCAAACGAAAGCAAGCAATAAGAAGAATACGGGGATAACTGGGAGAACGTCTACCAAAGGATCGAAGATTTGGTAAGCTTCTGGCAGTTTTGCTAATAAAAGTGCTGCTTCCATGTTTGTTTAAATCCACCTATCCAACACAGCTTTCATAATTGAGAAGTATCTTAACATGGTTTGGTCATTGGTCATTAATCCTCTGCTCTTCCACTCTCGATTTCTCATTTCCCCTTTCTTCGGTGAGCCAGTGACCAAATTCTGCAACAAAGCGATCGCTCAATATTGCTTCTCGAATTTTTTGCGTAAAGCGAATTAGTTCGGTAATGTTGTGAATGCTCAACAAGGTATAAGCCAAAATTTCCTGCGATCGCACTAAATGAGATATGTAAGCACGGCTAAAATTTTGACAAGTGTAGCACAAACAAGTTTCATCTAATGAGGTAAAGTCTTCACGAAACTTAGCATTTTTTAAATTCCAGCGTCCGCCTTGGACTATTGCTGTACCATGTCTTGCCCAGCGGGTGGGAATGACGCAATCAAATAAGTCTATACCAGATGCGATCGCGATCGCCATTTCTCGATAAGTACCCACACCCATCAAGTAACGCGGCTTTTCGGGGGGTAGAAGCGGTGCTGTTACTTTGACAACCTCAGCCATCAATTCTGGCGGTTCTCCCACACTCACGCCACCAATGGCATATCCAGGCAAATCCAACTTAGCCAAAGCTTCCGCCGCACGGCAACGCAAATCCAAATACACGCCCCCTTGCACAATCCCAAACAATGCCTGATCGCTGCGTTGATGAGCTGTTATACAGCGTTCTAACCAGCGGTAAGTGCGCTTAGTTGCAGTTTCTACTTCTTGGCGAGTCGCTGGGTAGGGCGGACACTCATCAAAGGCCATAATCACATCGGCCCCCAAAGTATTTTGAATCTCAATGGAGCGCTCTGGTGTTAAGTTAATAATTTGTCCATTATGGGGCGAGCGAAAAGTTACGCCTTCTTCAGTAATTTTTCGCATTTCGCTTAAGCTGAAGACTTGAAACCCACCCGAATCTGTGAGCATTGGGCCGTTCCAACCCATAAATTTATGCAACCCACCACCTCCAGCCACGATCGCTTCCCCTGGTTGTACGTGAAGATGATAAGTATTAGATAATATCATTTGCGCCCCAGTATCTCGTAGCTGAGATGGAGTAATAGTTTTGACATTTGCCAGCGTTCCCACTGGCATAAATCTGGGGGTTTCTACAAGACCGTGAGGGGTGAAAAATACTCCTGCTCTAGCTTTTGTCTGACTACAGCAAGCAAAACATTGAAAAGAAAAATTCGCACTCATGCCATTTGGAATTTTAGATTTTGCGAAAAGTTTGAGCGGAGGTTTCTTCCAATCAAAATTTTTCAAGACAGATTTTGGATTGTGAAACACTTAATCGGTATAGGAGTTTCAGAAATCTATAATTAGTACAACGCGGCAGAAATAAACCTACTATTTCATTACAGCCAGAAAGCCCAAAATAAAAGCTTTTTAACTTTTGAACGCCAGTTGCTTCTCCCAAGGGGAGACGCTGCGCGTAGCTTGCTTCCCCAAAGGGGTACAAGTCGTCAGAGCCGACGACAGTCGCCTCAAGTCGGGAAACCATGAAGGCAGTTCCTCCTGGGGGGAACCCCCTCTAAGCGACTGCCTCACCACGGTGCTGTCTCCCCAACGCACTGGCTCCTTTTGACTTTTGCCTTGCGATACTAGCAGCCATAAAACCAAATGGTATTAGGGCAAAATTAATATTATTTGGCTAAATTATGAACAAACATCAAGATTGGTAATTGAGTTTTAGCGAACACTTAAGCATTCATTACTCACCTAGTACAACACGGCGTAAATAAACATACCATTTAAAATGACGCGAAAGCCCGGAACACAATACTTTTGACTTTTGAACGCCAGTTGCTTGGCTGTCGGCAGAGCCGGATGCCGGTCGCTCATGAGGGAAACCCCCAAGACCGCGCTGTCTCCCCAACGCACTGGCTCCTTTTGACTTCCGCGCAGCGGTACTAGTTACCAACTTTAAGAGTATATACTCTAAATAATTGTTATTTAGAAAGAATCAGAACAGTCATCATCGATTTCTGCATCCCACTTGGCTGAGAGTACTTGTTCCATCATCGCTTCTATAGCGCTGACATTGAAGCTTCGCTCTCGTCGCTCTTGTAAAGGGGTTGATCGGGGAATTAACCGCAGACACACTCCTTCTTGCATCAAATCGAAGTAAGTTTCTTGTTGCGACGACTGTTTTAGTTCCAAGTAATCAAAACTACAAACATTCAGATATAGCGCGCGGTTAGCCACTAGGGTAGACCTTTGCGGATTGGCAAAAACTTCCATCACATCCCCTTCACCCTCGCTCAGTACCTTATCTTCTTGGGTGTAGATGTAGTGGACTCGACCTAAATCCGCTAGCAATCGCCGGATGTCGAGCTTATTCACAATAATGCCCGTGTTAATAATGCACGGAGCTGGTATCCTGGTGTCGGGTAGATGATAACTCATAGGAAAATAGCGATTGAGCTAAGGAGAGCGACAACATAGCTAAACTGTCATAATTGAATAGCTTGTTTACTCCCTACATTTAAAAAAATATCAATTTTCTGGGGCAATCGTCTAATAATTTAGAGTAAGTTTTTAGTTAACGAATACAAAACACAAATTTTGCTCCCTGATGAAATTTTAACTTTCTAAATCGCTTATCTTTGTATAAGAAACTACTCTAAAATACTGGCTTGCCACTTAGACCAGCATAACAAAATTTTCCAAGAGAATGTCTGATAGAAGTAAATCTTATTTAAAGTTTTAAAGTCTGGTTATGTTGTACCGAAATCAATACTATTATCCAGCAGTTTACCAAATATTAATGTAATTCAGATGACGAAACAGCAACAGTGGTGGAAAAAGCTGCTGTTAAAGCTGGCAGCTAGTATTATATTTTACACTAGTATTCCACTACCGTATTTGAACGGATTGGACTTTCAAGGAGTGGCACATCTTGCTTCGCTTGTCGGGTTGATAATTGGGGGAATTTTAGGATTACTGGATACGGGGATAGATTATATTGGTATGCCCGTGCTAACTCGTAGTGCTTTGGTAGTAAGTGTTTGGATTGTCATAACTGGAGGATTGCACTTAGATGGGGCAATGGATACTGCCGATGGTTTAGCAGTGGGCGACCCAGATCGGCGACTGGAGGTGATGGCAGATAGTGCTACAGGAGCTTTTGGAGCAATGGCTGCGATCGCCTTGGTGATACTGAAAATAACAGCTTTAGCGGATATGCCAGAAAACCGTTGGTTATTGCTGATGGCTGCTTGTGGCTGGGGACGTTGGGGACAACAACTAGCGATCGCCCGATATCCTTATCTGAAAGCAACTGGTAAAGGCGCATTTCACAAACAAGCAATTCGTTCTTACAAAGATTTGTTACCGGGATTGTTATTGTTGTTTAGTTTGAGTGGTTTACTTTGGCTAATAGATAAACAGCAGCTATTTCTCGCACTGGCAATGATAGTTGTTGGAAGTGCGATCGCCACTTTAACTGGTGCATGGTTCAATTACAAATTAGGGGGACACACTGGAGATACTTACGGCGCAGTCGTTGAGTGGACTGAAGCTTTATTTCTTTGTTTATTGACAGTTTTTTAAGAAATGGGGAGTAGGGGAGGCAGGGGGGACAAGGGGACAAAGGAGACAAGGGGGAATTATTAAACAAGTCTCTCCCCGAAGTTCTGATGCCTACGGCAGGCTACGCCAACGCCGGAAGCCGACGCTCAGACTTCTCTCCTTATCTCTCCCCTCTGACTTGTCTACCTTGTCTCTTCTCAATGCCCCATGCCCACTTCATTTAATCGGTTGCAACTTTGTCACTTTAAGTTTAAAAGCCCCAACCCCGGTTTCCCCAAAAGACCGGACACGAATAACATAATTTCCTGTCTCTACGATGCGAGTAAAGAGTAAGGAATTGCTACTACCATCAGGACCATCATCATTTTCTGCTAAAGTCGAACCATCAGGTGCCAGCAGTGTGATGATACTGTCAAAGTTTTCCGATGACAGGTCAACTGCTAAATTATCGCCCTTCTGCAACTTCACTGTGTAATCACGGGCAAACCCACCTTGACCTGTGGGAATGTCTTTGTCGGACAGGCTATCGGAAAGTTCAGTACTGTTAGATAAAGGTATTGGACTATACAATTTATTTTGAGCAAAAGCTGCACTTATACTAATGCCTATTGCCAGCAATGTGGCAGGAATGATGATGAGTTGTTTTAAACCTGCCGCAAAAACTTTATTCATACATTTTAAGCAATTTTTCTACAAAAATAGGTTAAATCGGTCAATATGTCCACTTATTAGTCAAAGCTCGCGCGTTAATTTTTGATTTACCCGTCTTTGACGGCAGTGGCTACAGCTACTAATCCTAAGACCACAATTCCATACTGACGAAGTGTTTGCACAGCAGATCTGGCAGTAGCACCAGTAGTATAAATGTCGTCCACTAAAAGCACAGGGACATTTGGAGGACGATGGCGAAATTCTTGCCCAATAGCAAAAGCTTTGTCCAAGTTTTTTTCTCGTTTAGATACCGACAAACCAAACTGCGCTTCAGTTTCTCGCACTCTTGCTAAACCGTTTAGTTTCAATTTTAATCCAGTAATTTCGCAGAAGCTTTGTGCTATCAGTGCGGCTTGATTGTATTTACGTTGTTTTTGTTTGCTAGTGTGGAGTGGGATAGGAACTACTATAGGCTGGCTATCTCGCCTTGGTGAATTTAACAACCATGCTTCTCCTAACCACTGACCCAAAGGACGAGCTATTTGGGGTTGATTTTCGTATTTCATCGCTGCGATCGCCCGTTTCACCGGGCCACCATATTCCGCCCAGCCAAACACTGGTATAGGCTCTTGCCATAGAAAAATCGGGTCTTTACGTTGACATTTTTGCAGTTGTCTGGTGCAGTTGTGACAAAATTCTTGCGAAGTTGCGCGTTGACATAGGGGGCAATGGTATTGAAGAAAAAGATTGAGTAAGCCTGTGAGATTTTTAATCCAAGCGTGCATTTAAAATTGTCCTTTGTCATTAGTCATTAGTCATTAGTCTTTGACCAATGACTTAACATACACGCGATCGCACCTTGTTGTTTCTACTCCTGTTGCTGGAGTGTAGCCATTGCTTTCATACAGCTTGACTGCTTCCACCAAAACACTGGCGGTTTCAATCCAAATTTGTTGAAAACCACGCTTTGCGATCGCTGCTTCTAGCTGTTGTAACAAATATTTCCCTAATCCCAAACCCCTGATGCTGGGTAAAAGATACATTTTGCGGATTTCTACAGCTTTTTTGCCTCGGTGTATGGGGTAATATGCTCCAGTACCTACTAACTGGCTTTGGTGTTCAATTACCCAAAACTCTCCCCCAGTAGCTAAATAATATTCTTCTACTCGCAGCACATCTTGGTCAGCACCCTTTGGTTCCCAACCCAGACCGTATTCTGATAATACATAACTGATGACTTCAGCGGCTCTTGTGCGATCGCTTTCCACCCAATCACGAATTAAAAAATCTTGATAATAGTTTTTCATTACCATTTGCTGGTCAAGTTTACACAGAAAATTTTTCTGCATCTATATCCCAATTTACTCAGCAAATAGCAATTCTTGCAGAGTCGATTTCAGGCTGTACTCTCAAGGCGTGAATTATGCCAGTGCTGAAAAACAGTCATCTTTAACAAAGAAATCGGCTAATCCCTGCTGATGGAGACAATACCCCTATAAGCCTGAACTTGATTTTTGTCAGTAACTATGAGATATTTCATTTGAAATTTAAAATACTGTATTACGATAAATTTACTGATAATTTTTGCCAAGTAACAAGGTGTATAAACTTTTTGATATGAATTTAAGTTTTTTTTTAAAGCATCTACTGTGATTTTAAAAACTGGCAAAAGCAAGGCATTAAATCTTTTCCTAATGTGCCAGACTTAAACCAGACATTGCGACCATCGTTAGATAAATTAAACAGAGAATTTCTCTTTGCTTTAACAGAACTGACTTCTGTTCTAGGTTGTCCACAGATACAGAAATTAATTCAGTCACGTTCCCAGGTAATTATTCAGGGAAATGGTATTGATCGGCAAGTGCAGAACCTAGCAATTTCACCCTTGCTGCAATTTAAAAGCTCTTCTTGCAGAGTAGTTTCCTTGCCTAAATTAGAAATTTCGATAATGGACAAAAAGCCGTGAGCAGTAGCTATGTGGAGGGGCGAAAAGTGGTTGACTGGGATTACCATCATGACAATCTCAGCAACAACGCGATCGTCGGCTCCTTTTTTGCTAGATGACATAGTTGACCACAACTACTGCACCTTCAGCTGCAAAATGTTTGGCAATAGAGACACCGATATCTATCGAGAGCAAAAACAACTGCGGTAAAGCGATCGCCCATGTTGAGTTTGTTGAAAATTATAATAGGCAGTTGTTGCTTCTATGATTAACAGCTTGTGTGATTGGGTTAGTGATAGAGAATTTAATAAATAAATAAGAGGGGTAAAGGGTAAAAGATTGATAATAGTTGCCCATCATAGGAGCAATAGCTTTTTACCCTTCCCCTTGCCCCTTACCGTTCCTGATAAATAACTGATGATACACTTCTTGCTCCTGCCTTGAAAGTGCTGAGTACTGAGTGCTGTTAGCGTCAGCGGGGCGTTTAGCCCGTGCTGAGTAAAAATACTAATTCCTAGCCCCCTGCTGCCTGCTAAGAGCCTATTTTCATGCTTGGTGATGTACGAAGTTCATGAGGACTGCCTTCTTGTATTAGGGCAATGTCGCTTCAGAAATGCTCAAAGTTTTGTTGGCATCAGCTTTCGAGGACTCGTTTGCAACGGATGCAGTTATCTCCCCAGTGGCGCTGTCGTTTATCTCGTTACCAGGACGCAAGGCACTTAAAGCAGTCTTAATCACAACAGCTGTAGGTACTGCCACAATTACACCCAACAGCCCACCAATTCTTGCCCCTGTTAAGACCGAAATTAAAATCCAAACTGGATTTAAACCAGTAAAATTGCCTAAAATTCGGGGGGCAATTAAATTTTCGAGAATTTGCTGTACAATTACCGCTGCAATCAACACTCTCACACCCATTGAAAAATCTTGCAACGCTACCAATAGTGTAGTCAGGGCGATGCCTACAGAACCGCCAAAGGGGACCAGAGCCATTAGACCAATAGTTAGTCCGAATAGTAACCCAAATGGCACTTTCAGCCACAAAAAGGTAGGAATAAGGGCTGAAGCCATACAGGTAGATAAAATCAACTGGGTGATGAAGAAATTTTGGAAGCTGAGGCGGACTGTTTTGGAAAAAGGCTCGCGAAATTTATTAGGTAGCCATTCGACTAAACTTTCCCAGAGTTCACCCCCGTGCTGTAAAAGATAAAAAGTCAAAACTATCGTTAAGAGAATATCTAGCAGGCTAGTAACTGTCAGCACAGCTAGATTTAAAACTTGTCCAGCGATCGCTTGTAATTGTCCTTTGACACGATCGTTGATTTGCACCACTAAAGCATCGAGGTTAATCGGTATGCCAAAAGTCTCAGCTTTCCCGTTTAATATCATTAACTGAGAGCGTCCAGAGTCGATTAACTCTGGCAAACGCGCCACTAGTTGTTGAGCTTGGGTAAGAGCCAGGGGAAAAAGTGTCACACCCAACGCCAATAAAATCGATAAAGCCAAGAGAAATACTAAAATAGCAACTTGCTCTCTCTTAGCACCATGATGCTCCATCCAGCTCACGGGGTAGTTGAGCAGAAATGCTAGCACTGAGGCTCCGACTAAAATGACTATGAGAGAATGGAAATAATTGAAAAATACCGAAATTGCCCAACCATTGATAACTAGCAGCGGAGCAAATAGCGCGATCGCCCCGATTCGCGCTATTGGAGTGAATGTTTGCCACCAGTCGAGTAGCTTACGTGTCTGCATTTTGAGCTGATTGCGGAATAGAACTAAATGAAATTTTTCTTTACAGCTTATTATCTCTAACTATATGAGTCTTATTCATCCTTCTAGTTTAGGAGTTAGACTAACTCTAATGGAGAATTTTGAACCACAAGAGAATAGAAAGTGGGGAGCGAGGGAGCAAGGGAGCAGGGGAGCAGAGGAGCAGAGGAGCGAGGGAGCGGGGGAGCAGGAGGAGAATAATAATGTCCCATCCCCAATCCCCAAAACACAGTTGCTTTTACATTTAGTTCCGATAGTCGGCTTTTTTCCATCCTTGTGGACGCTCTATCGGGGCCAGGGTAGTCGGGAACAACTTGCTATTAGTCGTCTGTCTATTACTTTGGGACTTACTTGGTTGTTGAGTTATCTATTATTAGCTACCGGAGCAGCAACTTCAGATTTTTTTGGGCTACGTCTATTTATCCTCAATAGCTTTCTCACGTCAGGTTACTTTTTAGTAAGTGTTTGGTTGATTTTGCGCCTAATGCAAGGCAAATCTGGTCGTTTACCAGGGTTTAGTAGTTTAGCTGAACGAGTGCTTGGCAAGTATTTATCTTAATTTTTTCGGGTGATCATTTGTCGGTGTTTTTACTGATTTTTGGAAAATTTATGGCTGATTTATTTATATATCTAGTCAAATCCAGTTTATTATTGCCATACTTCAGTAAAACATCTCCAGGTTGTCCCAAAAAAAGAATAAATGCTGCTATAAGTGTTGTGGTTGACACTACATTAAAAAAGTTAGCACCGATAATTAAGAGTTAGCTATTATGGGTTGATTTGTTTGAGTGTTTTTAGCCTGCAAAATAACTGAATTTGATTAAAGAGTAAGTGTGAGGAAGTCTGTGACCATTCAAAGAAGTTCGGCGGAAGAAAACCAGTCGGGAAAAGCCTCAAGGTCTAGTAAAAAAATTTCCCAGAAATCGACATCAGGACGTTGGCTGTGGTTTTGGGTAGGGATGAGTGGTATTGCAATGGTGTCAGCAACTGCGGGGGCGCTTTTAGCGGTGTCTTTGACCAGTACGCCTTTGCAACAAGCCCAGCTAACTCCAAAGGATGAGGCGGCCTTTGATAGCGATCGCATTTCTGGAGGTGTGCTGCGATTTTCAGAATTAACTCGCCCGGTGAATCTCTTGGTGATGGGGATGAGCGTACTTCCGCCAGATATCCAAAACCCTCCTGAAGAAACCAAAAACCTCAAATACCTGCCTCAAGTAAACTCTTTTGATGGTCTTTCCGATGTGATGCTCTTGGTCAAATTTGATCCAGAGACGAAAAAAATAAATATGCTCTCCATTCCTAGAGATACCCGCACGGAAATAGAGGGGTATGGAGTGAAAAAAATTAATGCTGCCAATGTTGACGGTGGTCCAGCTTTGACTGCCAGAACTGTGAGTAATCTCTTAGGTGGGGCAGGAATTGATCGCTATATCCGAATTAACGTTTTGGGAGTTGCTAAGCTAATTGATGCTTTAGGTGGCGTGACAGTCTACGTTCCCAAAGATATGAAATACCAAGATGATTCTCAGCATTTGTACATCAATTTGAAGGCGGGTAAGCAGCATCTCAACGGCGATCAAGCATTACAATTGCTGCGTTTTCGCCATGACGAACTCGGTGATATTGGTCGGATTCAGCGCCAGCAAATGGTGATTCGCGCTTTGATGGAGCAAACACTCAACCCAGCTACTGTTGCTCAATTACCTAAAGTTCTTGATGTTGTCAAAGAACACATTGATACTAACTTGACAGTTGAAGAATTAGTGGCGCTAATGGGTTTTGGGGTGCGGACAAATCGCTCTAATATGCAAATGTTAATGCTGCCAGGTCGCTTTAGCGAGAAAGGCGAGTTTGATGCTAGCTATTGGTTGCCCAACAAAAATGGTATTGCGAAACTGATGGCTCAACACTTTGGTTTGGAGTCAGAACAGGAACAGCTGGGGACTGCAACTGACTCCCGCTCTTTGCGTGTAGCAATTCAAGATAGTACAGGTGGCGATCGCTCTAACCTCCAACCGTTAATTAAAGCTTTGGAAAAATCTGGATATCGCAATATCTATCTGGCCAAGGCATGGGGTGAACCTCTAGATGTAACTCATATTGTTGCCCAACAAGGAGATGGTGACAGTGCTGAATCAATTCGCAGCACTTTGGGATTTGGAGAAGTGCGGGTGGAAAGCACTGGCAACCTTGCCTCGGATATCAGTATCCAAGTAGGTAAAGATTGGTTGGAACAAAAGTCTATTTTGGAGAAGTCGTTGACACCCTAAAGGGTATATCTGCTAACACTGAATTTACTACTTGGCTCAGTTCTTGGAGTTTAGCTGCTACTACACCATTGGTTAATAATTCTTCTGCTTTAGCTAAACCCTTTGCCATATCTGAACAAATACCACTCCGCCATAGATAAAATCCGCCATTCCACAAGGCTGTTTGCATCAATTCACTTGGTTTACCTGCCAAAACCTCTTGAATATCCGCCACCAGTTCTTCAGTAGTTCCAAGGGGTACATTCTTGGTAGTAAAGCCGTAATCACGCGGTACGAGGTGCAATCGTTCTACCTCTTGGGATGCTACGGATGAAGATAAGCTGATGATTGCAGTGCGATCGCGTGGTAAGTCGCAACTACCTTCCAATCCTTTGACTAATGTAAATTTTGTTACTCCCCGCAGTCCGAAAGCTATCTGAAACATTCCTTCTGTTGGCGGATGGACAAACCCAGCAATTATGTGAGCATACCCGGCATAAGGACACCAAATTAGCTCCATTGTTGCCAAGGGCGGACGTTTGCCAAGTTGGTCGCGGTACTCCCAAATACTTGTAGTTAAGGGAAAATGCTGAGGTAGATAAATAAAGCCGATTCCCGTTTGCTCAAACACTTGTTGAGTTTGTGCTAGGGGTAAGGTAGTCCAATCAACTCCTAAACCCTGCCAAATATCTATCAGGGGTAAGCCGTACTTTGTTGGTAGGCGATCGCCACCATGCATTACCACTGGTTGTCCCACTGCGGCGAGTAGTAAAGCTATGACGGGACTAATTGGTGCTGTGCGTGTTCTCCCATCATAAGGGATGCCAAGAGCGATCGCTGGTTGCCCAGAGGCTATGGGTTGCAGTTTTGGCCCCAGTTCCTCATAAGCATCCAACATTCCAGCTAACTCTTCTCCTGTGGGACGCTTGATTCGATGAGCAATCAAAAACGCCCCAATTTGGGCTGGTGTCGCTTCTCCCAGCAGCATCATTTTAGTAGCGGTGGCTGCTTCAATCCGAGTTAAATTCTCGGCTGTGTGGTTTCCGCTGCCTACTTTTTGCAGAAATTCCCGAAATACATTGCTCATTTTTCCTTTGTCCTCTGTCCACCGTCATTTGTCCATTGTCTTTCGTCTTTCGTGATAACCGAAAATGACTAATGACCAAATATTGGATTTTGGATTTTGGATTTTATTAATAAATGCGATCTTGACAAACTAAAAACAGCAAGATGTAAAGCAGGTAAGTCTTTGGGGTAGATGTCAAGAAATGGTTGTTAAGGCAAATAAGTATAAGCAGTCAAACCCGCAATTAACTTGACAATTCAATTGGAAACATTACGAAGTCGAAGTCCGTAAAATACCTTGTAAATCAAGACTTACAGGCAGTTTTAGCATCAATTTCATCATCAAGCCTAAAACGCTAAGAATAACGACTGCTATTGTTGCCCAGCAAAGGTTTAAAGCGAGTTACAGACATGTTTGGTATACTATGTACTAAAAAACTAAAATTATTATATTTCTTTAGATAGATTGTATTACATGTTTCATTACTGGTAGTTGTTAAAGAACAGGCAACTTGAGGGCAAGAAATTTTAGCACGCCTTTTGTATAAGCAGGGTCGCCAAAGCAATCTAGGTTTTTTCTGCACTTAAGAAATTTTTTGTCCAAAGTCCAAGTAGAGTTGACGCGTCAAAACCAAAACAGCTAATAAAATCACTTTTGATTCGAGAGAGAGGGCTAATGATTATTAACGACTTGACCTACTTAGAGCAAGCTGAATCCGCAAACACTTTAGTAGGCGGAGGTAAGTACGGCAAAGACTACGGCAAGGACTATGTCAAATACTACGTCAAGGACTATGTCAAATACTACGTCAAGGACTATGTCAAAGACTACGGCAAGGGCTATGGCAAAGACTACGGCAAGGGCTATGGCAAACACAAGTAGAAATTGAGTGAGTGTTGTGGAACCCAAATGGTTGTGTAACCTTTTTAGCGTGCCGGAGCTTAACTTTTCTACCATTTCGGAATCACCGCAACCTTAGACTTGCAAACCTGGGTTCTTCCACTTTAGCTTTTGATAGTTCACAAATCTTCTGGCTCTTGAAAGCGATACTTGGCCGCTTTCAGCCAGGAGATTTTTTGCAACTGCGTCACCTTCATCTGCCAGAGAGTTCAGTATGAAAGACATCGAAATTGAGATCATTGATAATTTTGAAACGTTTCAAACAATCAAAAACCATTGGGACTCCGTATACAAAAGCGATCCTGAAGCTCAATTCTTCTTGTCTTGGACTTGGCTATCTGGTGTGGTGAAAAAATTGTGCAGCCATTCCCGTGCCGCGTGGTTTATATTAGCAGCAAAATCAACTGCTCCGACTTCAGAGTATGTGGCATTTTTTCCGCTAAATATTGGGATCGCAGAACATCCCGAAGGCTGGCTCCAGAGTCGTCTCTCGATGATGGGAGTTGCAGATTCAGAGCATCTTGGGTTTATTTGCTTGCCAGAATATGAAGCAGCAGTCACTTCTGCCTTTGCCCAATTCCTTGAGCAACAGCAGGAAACTTGGGCTATTTTTGAAGTCGAAAATATTCAAACAAGCAAAGGTCGAATGAGTCGGTTCCTGGATCGGTTTTCCACAGAAGCCTTTGAATTCGCAGAACAGGAACGGTTGAGCGATTTAGTAGATCAAATCGACAATAGCATTGTTCCGTACATCGCTTTGCCAGACGACTGGGAACAGTACCTGCAAACCGTCGTTAGCTCCAACACTCGACAGAAAATTAGACGCCTCTTGAGAAAAGTTGAAAACTCCAACGAGTTCCACCTGACTCAGGTCAACGCAGAGAATTTAGATCTTCATCTAGAGATCCTCTTAGGATTTTGGCAAACCAATTGGGAAGGCAGAAAAGGCACAGACTACTGCAAAAAAATCGTAGAGAAAATCGGGTTTGTTTTGCGTCATAGCTTTGAACACCAAAGCTTATACTTACCAGTGCTCTGGCAAGGAAACCAACCGCTGGGTGCGATCGCAAACCTAATGGATTTCGATCGCAAAACGGCTCTGTTCTTCATAGCAGGTCGCGATGACACTGCCAAAGAGCTTTCTTCTGGTCTAGTTCTTCATGCCTATGGGATTCAACATGCGATCAACAATCAATTTAAAGTTTATGATTTCCTGATCGGTAACGAGGCATACAAGTTTTCGTTTGGAGCCAAAGCCCGTCAGATCAAAACTATGCTGATCCAGCCCAAGCGATCGCACCAAAATCAAGCGCTAAATTTAAGAACAATTCCGGAAGCGCTCCACCGTTTTATCCATTACCAACAAACCAACCGACTCGATCGAGCAGAGCAAGGCTATCGTCAAATTCTGAATATGCAACCTCAACACCCAGGCGCACTCTATCGCTTAGGAGTCTTGATGCACTGCAAAGAAAAGTACTCAATCGCTGAAGAGTTGTTCAGATATGTCCTTGAGCTGCAACCTCAAGATGTGAAAGCCTGGTTTAGTTTAGGCAACTTGCATCAAGCTCAAAATCAATTACCAGAAGCACAAGCAGCCTATCAGCAAGCTTTAGCACTCCCCTCTGAATCCTCAATGCTTTCATCAGCAATCCATCATAATCTTGGCTATACGTTGCAACAACAGAATCAATGGGAAGCCGCGATCGCACATTACCAAAAATCCCAAGAACTTCAGCCCAACTCCATCGAAGCAGAAGTAATTTTGGCAAATGCTCGCTACGCCCAAGGAACATTACCCCCAGAAAAGCAACTGCATTACGCCACCCTCAACTATGAATTGGGTAGCAGACGAAAACAAGTAGGTGATTTCAAGGTTGCGATCGAGTACTATCGCCAATCCATCACAATGCAGCCCACTCTAGCAGAAGCTCACTATCACCTCGGCATCGCATTCCAAAAACTAGGAAACTTGGACGAGGCGATCGCACATTACCAAAGCGCCCAAGCCGTGAAACCCGACTATCTTGAAGCCGAAGTGAGTTTAGCGAATGCTCTTTATGTTCAGGGAAAGCTGCCCTCAGAAAAACAAGCGCATTATGCTGCCCTCAATTATAAATTAGGCAACCACTGCAAACAGGCAGATGATTTAGAAACTGCAACGGAATACTATCGGCAATCTCTCGTCCTAAATCCAAACCAACCAGAAGTTCACTATCATCTAGGATTTGCCTTACAAGAACAAGGAAACTTGGGCGAGGCGATCGCACATTACCAAAGCGCCCAAGCCCTGCGACCCAACTACCTTGAGGCCGAGGTAGGAATCGCAACCGTTCTCTGTGCACAAGACAAACTAACCGCAGCGGATCGAGATCGCTATGCTGCACTCAATTACGATTTGGGCAAGGTTCACCACCAATCAGGAGATATCAAGGCTGCAATCAAATACTATGAGCGAGCGATCGGACTAAAACCAGATTTGATAGAGGTTCGCGATCGTCTACGCCAAGCACTGCAAGAAGAGGACGGTATTAAAATTAAGATCAGTCTTGCAAAACAATAGAAGCTATAGCAGGAGGCAGGAGGCAGAGGGCAGGAGGCAGGAGATAAAACTATTGTTAACTCTAGCATTCACCCCATCCTTATGTCCTAACCTGTGTGACTACGGCTATAAGTGTACACGATTGAAAATTGCTGTAAGATGTATAGCGCTTTATTGACTTTATTATCAATAAATTCAGGACTTTTTCAAGTCCTTTAATTCTTCAAACCTATACCCGTCAACTTTTTCAGGCTTTATCAACAGTCGATGTAACCCTTTAGAACCACTGTATTGAGCGGGCAATGCCCTACTTGTTTGCTTTTAGCGTTCCCGCTATGAAAGCAAGTAGCGTGAGGATTGGAGAGGGGTATACTTGATGTAATTGCAAAACAGAGAATGCTGATTACCAAATCAGCTTTTTACTACACAATATATACAGTGAAATTAACTAGGTTATCCTGACCAAATCGCAGTGAATCAGAGTTTTGTAGGCGATACTGCATACCGGGAGTCAGAGGATTATTGTTTAAATAAATACCATTTGTACTCATATCAACAATCATGTAGGAATTTTGCGACCAGTCCCAATCGACTCGCGCATGACGACGAGAGACTATTCCTTCACTAGGAATACCAGTCAAGTCAATTTCTGGCGGTGCTATTCCTGGACTCTGACTGCGGCGACCAATATAACCTCCTTCCCCAACGAGGTGAAATTCTCTGCCAGTGCTATGAATCAGCTTTAAGGCTGGTGCTCTTTGAGCCGGAGGGGTATAAACAGGCGGTGTTGGTTGATAGGAAACTCTTGGCTGATAGACTGTTGAATAATCAACGGGAGCTTGTTGGGGAGGTTGGTAGTTAGGTTGGTCTGTGGCTGGGCGCTGATACTGAACAGGTGGTTGACTAGGTTGTTGTTGAATAGGCGGTGTTTGACTAGGTGGTTGTGGTGTAGAAGAAACTACATTACCCACAGGAGTAGAACACCAGGGACAAACCTTAGCATTGTTAGGCAGGGCGCGGTTAAAATATTCGCAACTGGGATTAGGGCACCGATTTGCAGGCATAAGATTTTATATCATCAGGCATAGGTTGTAAAGCTACAAGACCTACTTTACTAAGTAAACACTGACCCTGACGAGTAGTTAGCATCTGGGCAAATGTAGAACCACCAGGCAGGCGGCTGCTATCTTTAGGGTACACTACAAAAATAGGGTATCCTAGAGGGTAGCTTTGGAAAGTTGTGACATCAACATAATAATCATCATGCTGACACAAGTCATCTGAGGGATTAATTGAGCGGCGATCGCGTCTTTGAAACAGAGGTTGAATCGCTGAATTTTTGTCATTGGCGATCGCTAGCGGATAGCCAGTACACTGAGTCGAAGTTTTACTAATAATACCAAAACCTATAATACCAGTGCTTCGCCCTTCTAAAATCTCACTGCGTATCAGGTTTTGAGTTTTTGTTGTATCAAGTTTAGTAACTTTTGCTGCAAATAAAGCTTCGTCTTGAGGATCATTTTTCAGAACTATTTCTTGAAATTTACTGATTGCTTCTGGTTCAGTTGGGGCAAAAGGTTTCACAGGTAGATTTGGAAGTTTGGGACTAATCTGCTGCCAATTAGTAATTTTGCCTGTGTAAATTTGACGTAATTGCTCTAGATTGATTTGCCCGCCAAGAGCATTGGCAAGATTTGAGTCTCTTTTATTAAATGCTACAAAAACAAGTAATCCATCATAGGCTACTGCTTTTTTCGCAAGTTTATCTGTGATGTTGTCTACCAAACTAGTAATCGCAAAATCTTTTTTGCTTGTTTGGACTTCTTCGATACTTTTAATCGGATTATTTACATTTGATGACAAAACTGATTTATAGTCAAATGTTGCTGTTGCATCTGACTTTGGCCTGGTCAATAAATCTCCTAAACGACTGTTGTCCACTGATTGTGTTAAAACAAAACTCCATGTACTATCTTTTTCTCCTGTGTAGGTAAATTGTCCAGAAGGAACGTTGGGGACTTCTGAAAAATTCCGCACAAGTCTAGACCATTGGATATATTGATTAGGATTATCTGTTTTTCTACCCCAAAGCCAATACCAAATTCCCCCACCAAGTAGTAATAACGCCAGAATTACTAGCAAAAGTAAGGGCATTGGCAAAGGCTTTTTTATTTCTTGAGAACCTGGCGAACGCACTGAACTTGAACTTTTAGCACGATCTTCTTGAGGAAGTTCTAGCAGTGCTTGACGAGCCGTTTCTGCACTCTTGAAAGGAGTTTCCAGCCCAATTAAACGATAAATAAATTGCTTTAAATGGCTGTCGGTATCCGGCCATTGTTGATTATCTCTAGGATCGAGAGGCTGGTTAGATGAAAAATTAGTTGTCCGTCCTACCCATAAAGAAAAAGCTAGCAATCCTAATGATTCTAAATCTTGCTCAGGTCTGGCGGGCGCGGGTTGAGGAATAATGGGTGGAATAAATAAGTTTTCCCAAATAGCTAAATCACAAAAGTATATAGAAAACTTTTGATTATTTTCTACTTTAATTAAAGTACTATCTAAATTGATATTGCCGTGAGTGATACCCAGTTGTACTTGATTTGAGGGAAAACGCAGCTTTTGAGTGTGGAGAAACTGGAGAGTTTGTAAACTTTGATTTAGTACCTCACGCACATCAATAGATGTCATTGCTCCCTTTTCTATGAGATACTTACCTAAAGTTTGGGATGACTCTATGCCTTTAGTAATTAAATAGCAGCGTTCTCCTTTTTGATCGGCGATCGCTTCTTTAGTTTCCACAAGACGGAAGTTTTGAATTCGACTATCAGCTAAACTTACCCCACCCACCCGTTTAAAAGTCTCTTTCCGCTTTTGAGTCTCACCTTCATTAAAAGAACGATTGGGGAGCAGGTATTCTTTGATGATTACAGGTTGTTTGTCTTTAAGTTGAATAGCTGAGTATAACCGACCTAAACCCCGCACACCGATAAAATTAGCTATTTGATAAGTTCCCTGACTTCCTTTAATCTCAGCCTCCTGTGGTAAAGTTGCTGGAAAACCACATTCCAAGCAAAACTTAGCACCCTTGATTTGCTGCGCCGTTTGGAAGGGGCGATCGCAACTTAAGGGAGAATTGTAAGAGCAGGGGTATTCTTGATAAAAAGATTCAAATGAAGCCATATACAAAGAGTTTCGTGAATTGCGCCGATTACTTCCGTCGCGCTCAAGCATGAACTAATCCTAACTTGATGGCAGCCACAATCGCTTGAGTCCGGCTAGTAACCTTCAATTTTTCAAAAATACTGGTGAGATGCGCCTTAACAGTAGCAACTGTTACATATAAATGTTTAGCAATTTCTTCATTAGAAGCACCTTGAGTTAACCAGTATAAAACCTCTTGTTCTCTTTCGGTTAAATGCACCTCATGACATGCTTTTACACAAGAATCTGAATAAGCTTGAAAAAACCGGAAAAATCGACTAGCAACTTCTGAAGGTAGATAAATTTCCGATCTTGTTACAGTGTCAATAGCTTCACATAATTGGGTTGCCACACGATTTTTAAACACATAACCTGCGGCTCCCCCCTGCATCGCTCTAAAAATCCAGTCGTCTTCTTGATGAGCCGACAATACTAAAACTTTGCCAGTGTAAGTAGCTTCTTTAAGACGTGCCAGAACTGTAATTCCATCACATCCTTTCAATTGCATATCCAGCAAAATTAAATCTGGACACTTCTGAACTGTAAACTTTAAAACCTGCTCAACAGAATCTGCATCACCAATAACTTCTACAGGCAATGCAGAATTAATACTATAAAAATTTAGTAGAGTACGTAACCCTTGACGAAACCGTTCTTCGTCATCTACGAGTAAAACTGAAAGTTTATTACTATCATTAGCCATCTTTTTAATTAGGGATTACGGATTACGGATGCGAATTAGTTCACGCTCCTTGGTCGAGGCAAAATCATCGAAAATTGTGCCCCACTTTCTGATAAAATTTGTGCCCAGATACTTCCTTGATGATCCAAAATAATTTTTTTAGCAATAGTTAAGCCCAGTCCTGTGCCTCCTTTCCGTCGAGAATAAAATGGGGTAAATATTTTTTGTAAATCCTCTTGAGACAATCCTGGCCCTTGATCGGAGATTTTAATTAAAATTTCATCTTGAAAAATTTGCCAACTACAGGTAATAGTTCCTGAATTAGGACTAAAATGAGCGGCATTACTGAGGATATTATCAAAAACTTGTTTCATTTGTAATTTGTCTATCTTTAGTATTGTCGATGCATCGGGAATCAATATTTTAAGTTGTTTCTGATTAATTAGAGGTTGCAAATTTGTAATACTTTCAACCACTAAACTTCTTAAATCTTGAAATGTTACCTTTAATTTTGCACTTTGACCGCAATTAATCAGTTCGTTTAAATTAGTATCTAAATCTTGTATACTTTCGCCGATGATTGTTGCTTGCTCTTGCCAAGGGCTATCCTCTAAACCTAAGCAGAGATTATGTGCATACAATCCTATGAGTCCTAGAGAGTTACGTAATTGATGACCCACTCGATGCAAGATATCTTCCAGGAGTTTAATTTCAGTTTTTTGTCTGCCATAGTCCAAGGAAATATTTACATACTTACTCAGCAGCATAGCAGAGCGTTTTACGTACAATTGCAAACTCTCTGACAGAGGTTCATGAGTAATGATTTGAATGTATTCAGGTTTTTGATTTCTATAGCCTATGGGGCAAATGTAAGAAATGGACGAAAAGTCTTTAAGTTTAAATTTCTGTAAAGTCAAAGCAGGCGGAAAATCTGTAAGCCATACTTCTGAACGCAAATAAGCTAAAGTTTTTGGGGAAAAAGGAATTTGGTCTTGACCATAATTTATAACTTCTTGATGAGCTTTTAACAATGAATCATAATAGACAATGCGAGCGAAAAAAATTGGATATTGACTAGTTAACTGCTCAGACTCTAGCTGGCAAAAGCTTTGGATGTCTGAGGAACTCAAATAATTAGAGCCATTTTCTAGTTTTTGTACAGAAAAGCCTAGTGTCATAGCTTCACTCGCTTTTTGCAACCAAATGTTTTTACTCTTCTGCTGACCAGTATAAAATTATGCAGTCACAAGAATGTTTATTTTTTTGTTAAATTATCTTTTTAGATAATTCATACAAATAATTATTAAGGTTTGTATTCACACGTATATAAAGCTAACCTTGCTGTGTAAACAAGTTTGTATCAAGGACTTTAGTTCTGATGTTAAGCACTGAAATGCTTACTACGTACCCAAGCTTTCGTTAGCTTAATGGACTACTTGGGATATTTTTTCAGCCATTAGTGTCAAGTTAAGATGAAATCACTGGGGTCAACTAGTATAGCTAAGGACTGGGGACTGGATGAAAAGTCTTTGTCTTGAAAAGTTCAGATCGGCGGAAGCCACCGCTCCGACTTTTCGCTTTGTTTTTAGGTTTTATCCTCCTCTAATTAAAATTGAACAAAAATAATAAACGGCTGCCCGAATTCAATAAACGGCTGCCCGAATTCAATAAACGACACCCCGAATTCGATGAACATACCTTTGACATTTGGGCTTCTGCCTTAACTTGACACCAATGCTTTTCAGCCCACCCCACACGAAAGAAAATGTAGTGCGTCCAATTAAAAACTGCTCCAGATTAATCTACAAACTGAAGTTGCTGCTTTTCGGATTTTTGAGAAACTAATATTTTCCAGCCCCTCAATCATCATTCTGGGGGAGATGGGGAGCTGGAGGGACAAGAGGGACAAAGGGGACTAGGGGGAATTATTGAAACTCTCTTTTTTGTCTCCCCCTTCTTCCTTGTCTCCTTTGTCTCTTCTCATGCCCAATGCCCCATGCCTAATCCAAAAATATCGACAAAAGTCTAATTAACTTTAGAAGCCCGATACATATACTGTAGATGCATCTGGATTAGCTACCAGCACAACACCTTCATGCTTATCTTCGTTCTTCAAACTTTAGCCGAAATTCTAGCTGGAGGAACCTCACTTACCAGTACAGAGCAAATTGACTTTAGCCATCCTGGTAATCGTAGGGAAGAGGGAGCAGGCCCGACTCTCAATTTATATATTTTTGATATACGTGAGAGTAAGCAGGTACAACATTCTGGTAGGCAAGTTGAACGCAAGCTAACACGCGCTCTACAACCTGCTACTGTAAATTGGGCACCCGCTTGGTTTGATGTTTCGCTGCTATTAACAGCCTGGGATAGAACAGCTTTAGGTGAGCATCACTTTATTAGTGAGGCGTTGACTGTGCTGTTGCGTCATCGCACCTTGGAAGAGGAGTTTTTGGTTCCTGAATTACGGGGCTATGGGAATTTGAACCTGACAGTTGCCTTAGAGCCGCCAATTGAGATTGGCTCTTTATGGAGCGCTCTCAATGTGCCATTGCGTTCAGCCTTATATTTGACAGTTACAATACCCTTCGAGCCACAACCTACTCCAGTACCTTTGGTTTGGGAGCGAGTTTTCAATTTGCGAAATCAATCGTCTCGCGATGGTGACAGTTTAGTATTAACCAGGCGAGTTGCGATCGCGGGTATTGTCAAAAGTGCGGTGACAAATCTGCCGTTAGTAGCGACAGAAGTGGCTGTCAGGGGAACTGAAAAGTCCATATTAACCACCAAAGAAGGGCTGTTCTTCTTTGAAGACCTTCATTTAGGTAATTATGTTTTGACTCTGAATCATCCTGGCTATTTACCCCAAAACGTCAATGCATTGGTAGAGAACCAAAGTAATACTTTCAAAGAAATATTTCTAACTCCTGAATAATTAGATTTTTACTGACTTGGAGAGACTTTCATGGCTAGACTTGATTACTTTGCTCCTGGTGTCTATATTGAAGAAATTGACCGAGGTAGCCGACCAATTGAAGGTGTTAGCACAGCAGTTGCCGGATTTGTCGGCTTTACTGAAGACGTTCGCGGTGGGGCTGAGTTATACAAGCCCATGCTAATAACTACTTGGACGCAATATTTAAACTTCTTTGCCCGTCCCAACTCTGATGGCTTCACCGACTTCAACGCTTATTTACCCTTTTCAGTTTACGGCTACTTTATGAATGGTGGCGGTCGTTGTTGGATAACAAGCATCGGGACTCAGTTACCAGGCGCACCCAGACCCGCAACTCCAGAACCGGCTAACTTACGAATTAACGCTCGAGGTAATCGTCCAGCCCTGCGCTTTACTTTGCGCCCTGAACAAGCAGCAGGTGGATTAGTAAATATTGTAATTATTGATGGTTCGCCCCGCGCCTTACCCGAAGGTACTGAAGGAGAAACGCCTCCAAATACGGGCGAATATTTTACCATCGAAATTCGTCGGGGAGATGAACTTCTAGAGCAATACGAAAACTTGACAATGAACCGCGAGCCTACTAATCAGGTAGCCACTTATGCGCTGGCGGCATTGAGAAATTCGATGTATGTCACTTTAGAAGATATTACTCAAAGCGGACAGCCTCTAGCTCGTCGTCCGGTTAATGGTCAATATGAACTAGCGCCGCCTATTGTCGCTACTCCACCCGATAGATTTTCACAAAATTTAGAAGGGGTTCGAGATGATCGCACCGGTGTACGCGGTATCTTTGAAGTTGATGAAATCACGATGCTGGCCTGTCCTGATGTGATGCGGGCTTATCAAGAGCAAGTACTGAATTTAGATCAAGTCCACGGCATCATCGAACTGATGATTAGTATGTGCGAGGGTTCTGCCAGTGGCGATATTCCCAATCCGCCCAACCGCATGGTTGTACTTGATGCGCCACCGGAAGCCGTTAAACCGCAGCAAGTAGTGGAATGGTTGAATAGATTTAACCGTCGTTCGATGTTTGCGGCCCTTTATTATCCTTGGATTAAAGTACCGAATCCACGCGATCGCGGTAATCCAATTTTAGTACCTCCTTGTGGTCATGTTATGGGTGTTTGGGCCCGTACCGACGAAACTAGAGGAGTTTATAAAGCGCCTGCAAATGAAGTTCCTAGAGGCGTAATTGGTTTGGGCTATGACACAAACTTCCGCGAACAAGAACTATTAAACCCCTTGGGGATAAATTGTATTCGCAGCTTCCCCAATCGAGGTATCCGCATTTGGGGGGCACGCACTTTAGTTGAGCCAGATAAAACAGAATGGCGTTACATCAGTGTGCGTCGGCTAATTAGCTATATCGAAAAATCTCTAGAATTAGGGACTCAGTGGGTAGTTTTTGAACCGAACGACCAAGATTTATGGGCGCGTGTCACCCGCACCGTCAGTAATTTCTTAGAACGTATCTGGCGTGAAGGTGCTTTATTTGGGGCATCTCCAGCACAAGCATTTTATGTGAAGTGCGACGAAGAATTAAACCCACCAGAAACCAGAATTTTAGGACGTTTATATATTGAAGTCGGTGTTTGTCCCGTCAGACCAGCGGAGTTTGTTGTTTTCCGCATCAGCCAATGGAATGGTATTGAAGATAGCGAATAAGGCATGGGGCACGGAGAAGAGACAAGGGAGACAAGGAAGAGGAGGGAGACAAGGGAGAGATATTATTAAACAATTCCCCCTTGTCCCCCTTTTCCCCCTCTGCTCCCCATTCCCATTTCAAAATTAATTAAACACAAAGGAGTCTAAAAGTATGGCAGGCGAATTTTTAACCTCTTGTAAATTTTACTTCGAGGCTGACGGAATTACTGATAAGTTCATTAAAGAAATTAGCGGACTAGGCGTTGAGAATACACCAGCGCAAGAAGTTCACGGTTCATCTAAGGGCGCTAAACTAATGCGTCAAGCTACACCAACTGTTGTTAAATTTACCAATATTACAGTAAAAGTCATCGCCACTGATGATATAGACCTTTATAAATGGTATCAAGACTGTAACGAAGATATGGGAGACCCTCGGAAGTGGGCACAGAATCGTAAGACTGGTTCGGTGGTTGCTTACGACCAACAAGGCTCTGAAAAGGCACGGTGGAACATTGTCAATTGTTATCCCTGTAAATACACTGGGCCTACCTTAACTGCCTCCGGTGGTGATATGGCAAATGAGACTGTTGAATTGGTTCACGAAGGAATTAAACGAATTAAATAATTTAGTATTTGCAGTAATTAACAGTGGTACAATCCGCAAGTCGAATTCCAGAAGTTCTTACGGCCCATCGGTTCTATTTAGAACTGACACTAGAAGGTCAAAACGATGCCAATTGTTTCTTTTTGGAGTGTCAAGGTTTCAAAAGAACACAAGAGGTTGTTGAAATTACTGAAGTCACTTCTCAAAGCTGGGGTACAAAAGGGCAGTCAAAAGGTCAGGTGGTGAGAACTAAGCTTCCCAGCAATTCTAAGAGTGGTAATCTCATTCTGCGTAGAGGTACCACTAAATCTATGGATTTTTGGAAGTGGTTTGAAAAAGTCCAACAGGGTAATTGGTCTGAGCAACGTAGACTTGTTGCTTTATCTATTTATAATCAGGCAAATGAAGAAGTAGCTAGATTTGAATTAGCCGGTGCTTGGCCCGCAAGTTACAAAATTGCTGATGTCAATGCCCGTAGCCATGACATTGAAATTGAGGAGGTGGAGGTTGCTTTTGAGGAATTTAAACGCGTGAAATAATTAGGAGGATTATGTTTCCCACAGAGTTTGAATTTACACTGCCAAAGGGGTATCTAGATTCTGAAGGCAACCTCCATCGCAAAGGTGTAATGCGGTTATCAACGGCAATAGACGAGATTGCACCTTTGCGTGACCCACGTGTTAAAGCGAATCCCGTTTATGCCACAATTATTATCTTGTCGCGAGTGATTACCCACTTGGGTGCTTTATCAGAAGTTACTCCTGCAATTGTGGAAAACTTTTTTTCCCAAGATTTAAATTATCTCCAAGATTTTTACCGTCGAATCAATGGATTGGAAGGCGTAACTTCCATACCGGAAGATACAGTAAATTCTCCCGAAGCACTTGTTCATAATTGAGTTGAGCATGGGGCATGGGGCATGGGGCATGGGGCATGGGGAATAGAAGATAGGGATGAGGAAGTGGAGAATAGGAGAGTAGGAAAATAGAGAAAAAATTTATTAACGGAGTTCAAAGACTCATTCACGAGTATCAAAGACTCATTAACGGAGTTCAAAGACTCATCCCCAATTCTCAATGCCCAATGCCCAATGTCCAATGCCCAATGCCCAATGCCCAAATAAAATAACCTATGCGCCGTAAAAAAGATACTCTCTGCACAGAATTTGCCTTCACTCTTCCTAAAGGATTGAGTGATGGTGAACAACGAGTACATCGTCATGGAGTGATGCGTTTAGCCACCGCCAAAGATGAAATTTTGGTGCAACAAGAGCGCAAAGTTCAGGAAAATCCAGCTTATGGCGTTTTGGTGATGCTTGCACGGGTTATTACTCGCTTGGGTAGTTTCAACTCTGTTAGTCCTGATTTACTCGAAGGACTGCTTTTACATGACATTGCCTATCTCCGAGAATTTTACAATCGAATCAATCAGCAAGGCAATGTACACATTCCGACACAATGTCCCCACTGCAATACTCAATTTTCAGTGGAGCTAGAACTAGCGGGGGAGTCGTAAGCTACCCCTCTGATACTTTATATGAGGAGGTAGCTTTTATTGCTTATCATTTTCACTGGTCACAAGATGATATTTTAAATTTAGAACATACTACCCGTCAGCGCTGGGTGGCAGAAATCAATAAAATTAACCAAAAATTAATATGAAAGTAAAAGTTAGCTACTCACCAAATCTAAGTGAAGTCAATGAAGTTGACCTTACCACAGAAACTCCAACGAGAGGAGAATGGCTAATAGGTCGTTCTCCTGATTCTGATTTAGTCCTAGACAGCCCTGATATCAGTCGGGTACATGCTAAGTTTTTTGTTAAAGGTGGAAATTACTACTTCTCTGACCTTGGCAGTAGAAATGGCTCAATATTTAATGGGAAACAAGCTGAAAAAGATCGACCATATTCTTTGAGCAATGGAGATATTATTCGGATTGCAGATTATGTTTTGATCTTGGAAGGAGTTGCCCCCGTTTATGAGCAACCAGAGACAGTCTTTAGAATTATAGATCCTTCACTGTTTTCTCGGCCGCGATCGCCTGAAAATGTCAGCGCTGCCAATGTTGTTAATCCAACTCCAGAGGTAGTTAGCGAAGTTCCACCACCAATTAGTCCCGAAGTAGAAACACCTCCTTCCTCAGAAATCAGCGAAATCTCAGAAGTTGTTTCGACTCAACCTGATGATGTCATCCCAGTTGTTGAGATAATTACCCCTGAAAACATCATTCAGCCACCAGAAGCAGTTAGCGAAGTTCCACACGATGTTCGTGATGAAATTGGGGATTTGCGGACATCAGATGCACCAGAAGTTAGCGCAGATAGTAAGGAAATAGAGGTTCCAGAAGTCAGCGAAGCCTCAGAAGTTTCTTTGACTGAACCTGATGAGGCCATAGCTGCACCTGAAAACATCATTGAAACTCCTGAAGAGGAAAGTATAGTTCCAGAAGCTACCGACGATGAGGTTACAGACTTTGAAGCAGCACTGGCGACAGAATCTACTTTCGTACAACGGCGTGATACAAGTGCTATTCCAGAAACTACCGATGACGAAGATGCAGAGTTGGAGGCAGCACTAGCAGCAGAAGTTACCTACGTACAACCACGGGATATTCTCAACGAAGTTCCTGCACAGAATCCTATTCCCGAAGCTACCGACGATGAGAATGCAGAGTTGGAGGCAGCATTAGCAGCAGAAGTTACCTCCGTACAGCCGCGTGATATTTTCCACCATATATCTGAGGAGGAGAGTGACATTCCCGAAGCTACTCATGATGAAGTAGAGAATTTGGATACGCCAGTCGCAGAAAAAGCCAGTGAAGTTGTTGAAAACGAAGAGATTCAGCCACAAGAAGCATTGAGCCAAGCTACACAGGATACCACTGATGAACCGATAGATGGGGATACGTCAGTTACAACAGCAGACAGCGCAGATGTTAACGAAGTAGAACCTACTTCTGCGGTGGATGAAACAATAAGCGAAGTTTCTGAAGCATCAACTGCACCTGATGAAGCGATAGATTGGGATACGTCAGTTATAGTAACAGACAGTGCAGATGTTGACGAAATAGAACCCACTTCTGCGGTGGATGAAACAATAAGCGAAGTTTCTGAAGCATCAACTGCACCTGATGATGCCGTTGCGGAAGTTTTAAGCAATCAACACGTTGATTTGAATAATGCAAGTACTGAAGAAGTTAGTGTAGATGTTGATGATGTTTCTGCACAAGTAAGTAAAATTTCTGACTCAGATGACATTCCATCTTTGGAAACAACAGAAAGTGGAACGACTGAGAACATCAGTCAAACTATTGAAGAATTACCTGAAATAAAAGAGCGTTTTGATGAAACTCCAGAAGAAACAAATGTCAGTGAGTCTCCTCAAGCAATCATTGAAAGAAATATAGTACTGATCGCTCATGAAAGCAAGAAATCAGAACTTGCTGAATTGGTTTCTCAACATCAGGAATTTTTCTCACAGAGTTTTACAATTACCTGGCCATCTGTTAGTGAAGTCTTACATCAACAGACAGGGATAACTATTAGTCAACAAACTGCCGCACCAACTTCTGGAGGATATCAAACAATTGCTTCATTGGTTGGAGCCGGAGAAATTGTAGCAGTTATTTTTCTGCGAGATTTGCTGCAACCTCAGCCAGGTCAAGCAAATGAAGAAGCATTGTTAAGATTATGCACTATTAATTCAGTTTTATTGGCTACTAATTTGCCAACAGCAGAGGCGATTGTGCATTATCTGAAACACAAATAGCAACTCTAAATTAGTCACGAACAACAAGATACCCGACTTATTAAAAAAGTCGGGTATTTGATAATATTAGTGTTTGCAAGTAAAATATGATTACTATATTTTTTGAAAAGTTGCAAATTGCGTAGAATAATTTCAATAATAAAAATTAATCTAAAAATATAGGTAGATTTTAAAATTAAATCTATTTAAAAAAATGGTTGTAAATTTTAAAAATTTATTTAGACAGCCAGTTATTCTTTCAAGTGCGATCGCTACAATTTTACTAGTAGGCATTCAAAAACTTGGGGTTTTCGAGCCTTTAGAAATGAAAGTCTACGACCAAATGATGCAATTACGTGCCGACCCAGGCCCAGACACTCGTCTGTTGATTGTTGCTTTAAGTGAAAAAGATATCCAAAAATGGAATTGGCCCCTGTCTAGTGAACTTCTAGACCGACTGTTAGGCAAACTTGAAGAATATCAACCGCGAGCCATTGGTCTAGATATTTTTCGTGACTTACCAGTACCGCCGGGTCATGACAAACTACTGCAACGCTTACAACAAAGCGATATCATTATTCCTATCTGCAAACATTCTGGTTCTAACAATCCGGGAATAGCGCCTCCAAAAGGCGTTGAAGCAGAGCGAGTTGGATTTAATGATGTCGTAGAAGATACTGATGCCACAATTCGCCGCAACCTCTTATTAGTAGGTGCAGAGGAGTCCGATTCTTGTCAAAGTACCTATTCTTTTAGCTTACAACTAGCGCTCAAATATTTAGAAGTCGGAGGCATCCAACTAGAATTTACCCCCAAAAAGGAACTACGACTACGTAATACTGTATTTAAACCCCTGCAAAGTAGCGCTGGTGGTTATCAAAAAGCAGATACCAATGGTTACCAAATCCTGCTTAATTACCGTTCTGGTCATCAGGTTGCCCGGCAGGTAACTATTACAGAAGTACTTGCAAATCAAGTTAAACCAGATTTAGTTAAAGACCGCATTGTTTTGATTGGTTCAACAGCCAATAGTTTAAATGATATTTTTAATACGCCCTTTGCTAGCGGTAAGTCAGATAATTCTGGCAAGATGGCCGGAATTGAAATTCATGCCCACAGCGTTAGTCAAATTCTCAGTGCTGTTCTGAACAAACAGCCTCTATTTTGGTTTTTGCCTGAGTGGGGTAAAGTACTTTGGATATGGGGATGGACTGTAGTTGGTGGGTTGCTGGTATGGCGGATTCAACATCCGCTAGGCTTAGGATTGGCAGCAGCAACAGCCCTTGCAGTATTATTTGGAGCCAATTTTGTCATTTTTACCCAAGCTGGATGGTTCCCAGTCATACCTCCAGCGTTGGGGTTAGTATTTACCGCCAGCAGTGTCCTTGCCTATAGTGCTTATCAAACTAAACAAGAGCAAAAAGAAATTACCCAACGGGTTCAAGAACACCAACAATTAATTTTAGAATTGCAAGGTCTTTTACGGCAGCGTGGCAACGCCTCAAATGAAGCGCCAACGCTAATTGTTGATTCCATCGGACAAGAAATTGCACTAGGCACGGTACTAAACAACCGCTACAAAATTACTCAACCCTTGGGTTCTGGAGGATTTAGCAATACTTATTTGGCTGACGATATCCAGCGTCCTGGTAATCCGCAGTGTGTGGTTAAACAGTTGCGACCTTCTCACCAAGATACAGAATATTTAAATGTTGTCAGACGCCTATTCGACGCTGAAGCAGAAATCTTAGAAACTTTGGGTAAGCACCCACAAATTCCCCAATTGCTAGCTTTTTTTGAAGAAAATCGACAATTTTCTTTAGTACAAGAATTTGTTCGAGGGCACGCTATGGATAAAGAGCTAACCGCTGGGAAGCGACTAAAACAAGCTGAAGTTGTGGAGATACTCAAAGAAGTTTTAAACGTGCTAGTTTTTGTTCATAGCTATGGCGTAATCCATCGAGATATCAAACCTAGTAACTTGATTAGACGAGAATCAGATGGGCATATTGTTTTAATTGACTTTGGCGCTGTTAAGCAGATTCAACCTCAGCAGCAAGAAGCTCAGACAATTTCAATTGGTACTCCTAGTTATGCACCTTCTGAACAAATGAGTGGGTTGCCAAAACTCAACAGCGATATTTATGCGTTGGGAATTATGGCAATACAAGGATTAATTGGGGTAGAACCCAGAGAGTTTCGTAGAGACACAAATATTGGTGAAATAATTATCCAAAGTGAAGCTGATGCTAATCAACAGATTTGGCAACATTGGCGCGAATTAACTGAGGCTACAGATGAGTTAGTGATGATTTTAAATAAAATGGTACATTTTGACTTCACTCAACGATATCAGTCAGCGGCAGAGGTGCTTAAAAATCTCGAAAGTCTTTAGTACTTTTTCTAAACACTAAAGTGCTAATAAAAAAGCTCGGTCACTCGCATGACCAAGCTATTAACTATTTCAACCAATTATTGCAGGAAAAGTAGTGCGTAGGCGTAGCCCGTCGTAGACATCGCAAACTATTAATTAGCAGATTTTTCCAAATTTACCTTGACGACTTTGTTCTTTTCTTGCTCAGTTTTAGGCAATATTAGATTCAAGATGCCATCTTTATAATCTGCCTTAACGTCAGTATTTTTAATTCGAGATGATAGAGGAATTACGCGTTGAAATTTACCGTAATGAAACTCACTTCTGGTAACACCTTTTTCCTCTGTTTTCGTTTCAGACTTACGCTCACCGCTAACGTAAACAGCATTTTCTGTAACTTGTACATCCAGGTCTTTAGCTTCTATTCCTGGCAATTCTAGCTTCAGATGAATCGCATCTTCAGTTTCTTGAATTTCAGCAGCAGGAACTTTGCTTAAGCCTTTATCAAACAATGCAGATGGTAGTCTGGTATCTTCAAGTAAACTATTGATTTGGTGTTGTATAGTGTCAATTTCTCTCCAAGGATTCCAACGAACTAGTGTCATAACTCTTCCTCGCATTAGTTAGCTTTGTTTAATAACTTTTGCACCTAACTTTGTGCTTACATATTTATATTATGTAGAGTTAAACCTGCTGTAGATTCGGTTATTAGCACCAACTAATTGATGATTACCGTACCAAATTCAGATATAAGGAAAATTACGGTTTACTCTAATTTATATGTTTGGTAAACCTGAATATACACATTAGATTTAATTTATACTAAACCAAGAAATTTGCTGTTGAAGGAAATAGTTCAAAAATGCGATGCCTCGGTTGGGCTATGCCTAAAACTAAGTAACAGCGCTGCATAAATTTTTAGATAACCTCTGTTAAATACATATCTGTTCAATTTTGTCCTGCACTTAACTTCCGATTTATTAACCAACACAGTATCAATAATGAAACTCTTTTCCCCGCTCAATTTTGCACACATTCTTGATTCTAGTGTCTTACCTAGAATCGCTAGGACTCAAATAGCTACTCATAGCAAGAGTGGCACATCAATCAACACAGCTATCAAATCTAATACTTTACACAACCATTCCACAGATATCAATTGCCTCAAAACTTTTGATAGTGCTGTTCTTGCTTATCACATGATGGGTCTTAGTAATTTTTAACCATCCGTAGGATGCGCTCAATTAAATCACCCGAATGGGTGAGGAGCAAATCAACCGTTCAGGTGAACTGGGTGCAGGAAGTTAAGACAGATAAAAAATAAGACTCTATTACTCAAGAACACTAATTGCATTTTACTAAGCTGTCGCGCCTATAAGTTGCCTCATAATCTGTTAGGTAAAACCTGTAAACCCTCTCCTCTGCTCCTCTGCCGTCTCAATGTGCAAACTAAAAACACAACAGCTTATAACTAAGGATAATCCTATGAAACTCTCTATCTTGATTGATTCTGTACTTATTGTTACTTCTATTGCTTTATTGCCTGGAATCGGTGGCACTCAAATAGCTACTAAAAATAGTGGCGAACCTATAGCTATCAACTCTAATAATTTATCTAATCATTCCAATAACGTCAGCTACCTCAAACCCTTTGATGCTGTATTTATAGCTCACCAAAGTAATTTGAATCCCCAATGACTAGAATTTATCGTCTCGGATTTGAAACCCAGTTTTTCTGTGTAAAAAGCCGACTATCTGGGTTATCCAGTTAGCAAGACGGTTAAATTTATGCTCAATAGTTTTTTCTTTGGCATTCAATTGATATATAAGCTGTTAAGCACCTAAAAAAGCACATTTAGACAGCAGGGGAGTAGAATTGACCGGAGGCAGCGCGTCTCCGGCTTTGCGCTTTTTCTCCAAAATCAACAATATGCAAGTTAAATGCGTATTAGCTTATAAATATAGGATTCCTATTTGATTTTTAAACAAAACTACGAGAAAATACGGAGAGGCGCACGAGTCTAACAAAAAACAATGAGAAGTCAGCATTTACAAACTGCCACACTCAAAATGGGAGTATCCCAGCAACAGTCAGCAGAGGGAATAGCACTTCATGCAATCGCCGAACTACAAAATTTTATCGCTCTGCATCCAGATGCTTAAACGTAAGTTAAGGGACTTCCAAAAATTAAATTATTCAATTTTGTAAGCGAAGACGATCATTAGATTCTTGCTCCTCTGCTTCCCTTGCTCACCAAAGCAATGGGTATTTTTTTAGTTGAAAGTCCCTAATTCTACCTCCTGTCCCCTGCCCTCTGCTCCTTGCCTCCTAAAATTTAACTTCTCACTCTAAAAAATGGTTCCTTCCAGACGAGTTTATTTATTGTTGGTTTTGGGTATTGCGATCGCCCCGATCCTATCCTTATTTCTCAGCATTAAAGCAACCATCGCTATCACTCTGCTATTTGATGCCATCATTCTTGGACTGATGGTTGTAGATGGTTTGCGGGTGCGGCGTTCTCGTGTGCAAATTACCCGCGAATTACCGTCACGATTATCCATTGGGCGAGATAATCCCGTAGTGTTAAAGGTGACATCGCCAAATACCGATGCCCAAATTGAAATCCGCGACTATTACCCAACAGGATTTGGCGTGTCTGTACCTGCACTCAGCGCCATTGTTCCCAGTAACAGCACTGAGGAATTAACGTATACTGTCCACCCAACACAGCGGGGAGAGTTTCCTTGGGGAAATATTCAAGTCCGACAGTTGGGGCTTTGGGGATTAGCTTGGGATGATTGGCAAATTCCCCAAAGTCTGCCAGTAAAAGTTTATCCTGATTTAGTCGGATTGCGATCGCTGACAATTCGTCTGACACTGCAATCATCAGGATCGATGCGCCAATCTCGCAAAACTGGTATTGGTACAGAGTTTGCCGAATTGCGAAACTATCGCACTGGTGACGATTTGCGGTTTATTGATTGGAAAGCTACCGCCCGTCGGGTTGGGGCTTATGGTAATGCTATGCCACTGGTGAGGGTTTTGGAACCAGAACAGGAACAAACATTACTGATTTTGCTTGATCGCGGCCGATTGATGACGGCAAAAGTACAGAATTTGCAGCGATTTGACTGGGGATTGAATGCAACTTTATCTTTAGCTTTGGCAGGTTTACATCGAGGCGATCGCGTGGGTGTTGGTATATTTGACCGCCAAATGCATACGTGGATTACCCCAGAACGCGGTCAACATCATTTGAATCAGTTAATTGATCGCTTAACTCCAATTCAACCAGTGTTATTTGAATCTGATTATTTGGGGGCGGTGACAAATGTTTTGCAGCGACAAACTCGGAGGGCACTTGTAGTAGTGATTACCGACTTAATTGATGTCACTGCCTCTACAGAACTCCTAGCTGCACTCTCTAAGTTAGCACCCCGCTATCTCCCATTTTGCGTTACTCTACGAGATCCACAAGTTGATCGTCTAGCACACACCTTTACAGATGATGTCGCAAGTGCCTATACCCGTGCAGTAGCACTAGATTTATTAATGCAACGACAAGTAGCTTATGCCCAACTGAAACAAAAAGGAGTATTGGTACTAGATGCACCAGCAAATCAAATTGCCGATCAGTTAGTTGAGCGATATCTGCAACTCAAAGCGCGAAATCAACTTTAGTAACCGTCATTCTGACTTGTGCATTTTTATGCAATTATTCAGCGGAGGCATAAACTTTGCTTAAAATTATCCAGGTAGAGACTGATGAACATAACTCTCATATCCAGGAAGTGTTTTGGGAATATTTTAATGAGACTAAGTTGATATTCAGCCATCAATTCGGTATCAATTTAAATATTAATACATTCTTTGAACAATATATGACTCAACTCCACGAATTTCTACCTCCTTCAGGGCGCTTGCTTTTGGGACAATATGAGAAAGAAATAGCTGGCTGCACTTGCTTGCGAAAGATTAGTGAAGATATTGGCGAAATTAAAAGAATGTATGTAAGACCAGAATTTCGCAGAAAAGGAATTGGTAGGTCTTTATTAGAAGCTATCATCAATGAAGCTGCCTACATTGGTTACTCCAGGATACGTTTAGACAGCGCTCCTTTTGCAAAGGAAGCACAAGCACTTTATCATGTATTTGGCTTTCAAAATATTGAGCCGTATTTGGAAAAAACAGAGATTCCTCTAGAACATCGAGCAAACTGGGTTTTTATGGAATTAATTTTAAAATGATCCATATCCGTTGTGAAACTCTGCTAGACTACACAGCAATAGCTGAGGTGAATACATTAGCTTTTGGGCAAGAAAACGAAGCTCAACTTGTGGAGAAAATTCGCTATTCTGACCGTTATATTTCCGAACTTTCTCTAGTTGCAGAGATTGAAAATGTTGTAGTCGGTCATATTTTATTCAGCTATATTGACCTGGTGGGTAAAGAAACACTACAGGTACTAGGTCTAGCACCTATGGCTGTTAATCCACAGTTTCAACGACAAGGAGTTGGTAGCGCACTGGTACAAACTGGGTTAGAAAAAGCACACACAAAGGGAGAAGCCATAGTTATTGTACTTGGTCATCCCCAATTTTATACTCGTTTTGGCTTTCAGCCTTCTGTGGTTTATGAAATCGAGTCTCCTTTTCCAGTACCAGAGGATGTCTTCATGGTTAAACCACTGCAAAGCTATCAAAAAAAGTATAAAGGGAAGGTTGTTTATCCAGCTGCTTTTGATGGAGTATAGTATTATTCCAGCGTAAATATTTACAATCAACAGTTATTAATTTCTATATTTTATGTCTGGTATATCTGAAATGGTGTATTACGACTTTAGCCTAACGCAACGATAAGATAATTACTGGTAAATTCTCCTAATTTATCTGAAGCGTCTAATCTTAACGAAAGCTTGAGCATTCATCACCACAGATGAGACTGTGTTAACCACAGCTAATATTTTTATTTGTTAAAAAAATGTAATTTTATTTAAAATACTTGCTTGCTAAATTAAATATATGTATGTTTTAAGTTTGTATAAAGCCGATAAAACATAGTTTTAGCAGCAAAAATTTTTATGTAGATCAATTATTTAAAACTAGGATGTTTTACAGAAAAGATATTCCTTTGAAGAAGTTTGTAAAATAGGTACTTTAATAGAACCTATCGGTTGTGCTAAAAAGTGATTGGGAAGACGTACTTGTAAAGGCAGAGCAACAACAACTCACTTTTAGACAAAAACCTCAACTCCGTTTTGCTGATTCTTTTATAGAACATGACACTTTCTTTTTAGAAGATCCCTTCTATAACTTGATAGAGTTTAAACATTATCGTCACCTAGAAGCAATTTTTGGACATTATGACTATACGCAAATAGAACAAGGAGTTTGACAAGGGTTAAAATAATTCGTAATACTCACCAAAGGCGAGAAGCAAGCTTAGGTTTAGTTGAGAGCTTTGAAAATCACTGGTGCTGAAACTATACCCTTTGCCTCTAATGCAGCTGCAACCCGTAAAATTAACGCTTCATTATATGGTGCTGCGATTAATTGCACACCTAAAGGTAAGGCATTTTGGCGCTGAATTGGTACTGATAAAACGGGTAAACCAATAAAAGATAATGGTTGAGTAAATAGCCCTAAATGAGGACGGATAAGAATTTCTTCGCCATCCAAAATCATGGTTTGTTGACCAATTAATGGTGCAGAAATTGGTGTAGTTGGGGCAAGAATTACATCGACATTTTGAAACACTTCCCGAACGCGATCGCGATACCATCTTCTAAATCGTTGTGCTTGGAGATACCAGCTACTAGGAATTAACGCTCCAGCCAAAAAGCGATCGCGTGTAGCGAAATCAAAATCTTCAGGACGCGATCGCAATTTGTCCAAATGCAGATTTGCACCCTCACTAGCTGTAATCACAAAGGCTGCTGCACGGGCGCGGTGTGCTTCTGGTATGATTACGTATTCAGTGACTTCTATTGCATCAGCTACTTTTTGCACTGCTGCTAAAGCTTCTAGTTCTGCGCCTTTGGTAAAGTAATCACCTGCAATGGCAATTCTAATATTAGAGATATCTTGTTTGAGTTGTGGTAAACATAATTCAGGTGGACGCTTTGTACAAATGGGATCGCGATCGTCTTCTCCCTGAAGCACATCAAACACCGTAGCGATATCCTGCACCGAACGCGCAAAAGGGCCAATATGGTTAAAACTGCTAGAAAATAAAGCTACCCCAGCACTAGATAACCTTCCATAAGTTGGCTTGAAACCAAAAACGCCACACAACGCCGCCGGAACGCGAATTGAACCATTCGTATCAGAACCCAACGTCAGCGGTACTAAACCAGCCGCAACCGCCGCCGCCGAACCACCCGATGAACCACCAGCAACTCGCTGTAAATCATGGGGGTTGTGAGTAGCACCGTAATGGGAGTTTTCCGTCACAAACCCATAAGCGTACTCATCCATATTCAAAGCACCAAGTAGAACAGCACCCGCTTGCTTCAGCTTCGCTACTGCGGTTGCATCTTGAGTAGCTGCTGGGTTTTCTGCATTGATTTTCGATCCAGCCAGAGTTGTTAAACCAGCGATATCGAAGAGATTTTTTACTGCAAAAGGTACACCAGCAAGGGTTCCAGGATTATTACCTTGAGCAATTTCCCGATCAATCAGTGCTGCATCTGTTAAAGCTGTCTCAGCAGTTATAGTGGTAAAACAGTTGAATAGATGATTGTGCGTTGCTATTCGTGCTAACACAGCTTTCGTAACTTCCACTGCGCTAGCTTTACCTTCGCGTACAGCAGTTGATATTGTTATGGCATCGGCTGAATCAAAATTCATGCTGAAATATTAAGAGATAGCGCGTTTAGCTTTTTGAGTAATAGCAGTCATACCAATTCAAAATTCAAAATGACGCTCGCGGACTCGCTAACGCTGTGCTAACAAAATTCAAAATTAAGAAAGTGAAATCTAGCATATATTTCAAGGTTTGATTGTGTATCATATTTTTCGTGATTTCGTGAAATGGTATCAACAATAGTTTTTGCTTCACTAAAACATCAACATAGCTATTCTTGAAGCAATTATGGTTCAAAAACTGGTGCAACTTCAATTTCCTCTGGTAAAGGGAAAGAATTTACAAGATTAGCGATCGCTCTAATTCTCTCAAAATTTGCCACCACACCATCATGATACTCATCTCTGATCTCTAAATCCAACAACAACCCCATCAGGTCGACATACTCACCCACATCAAACTCTTCTCTTCTCATCTCTCTTCCTTTGCGTAAATCCGCGGTAAGCCGAAGTGTCTACGTTATCTTAAAACTTATTGTTACTTTACAGGCGCTTGCAACAATTCAATATCTCTAATCTGAAGAATGCCACTACTCTCAAATTGCACACTGATTTGAATTGTGGCAGCATCTGCTTCTTTTTTAAAATAGGCACGCGCTTCGTAAGGCTGAAAATCTTCCGTTAGTAAAACTTCTGTTGGCCAGAAGTGCCTCATTGTGCCCCACTGTCCCGTTCTCCGCCAACCTAAACTAACTTTAATTGGTTTTTCTGTGTTTAGTGCTTTCGCGTTAAATTGACAAGCAAGAACACACTCTTGGACATCGGGTTCTGCAATTTCAAATAAGATGACGTTTCGCAAAGGATCTGCACTAGTTATGAAGGGCTGAGTGTTATCGTCATAAGCTTCAATTTGCCAGCTTTCTCCGACAATTGCAATACCTCCCTTTGTCACCGTAGAATCGGCAGGTGTGAATCGACGAATTAGCACAAATGGCTCTGTGGGTTCGGGAACCCCGAAGCGTTTTTGCAGATCGTTACCGACTTCTTGAATTTTAGAGTCAATAAAACCTTTGAGATTATTGAATAAATCATCGAACATCGCGATCGCCCTAAATCATCTTTTTTTAGTCTTCCCCTTGAAAGTTGCAAATGAAATTACCCATACAAACTTACCAAGGTTAAAGATTTTCTCAAATGAAAGATGATTTTAAGAGCAAACAAGGGATAACTAAGGATAGTTCCATCCAGGGTGAGTATTCTCTTAGTTTCCTATGACCTATTGCCTCAGAATTGCCGACCTACCTACAAATGAGCGTCCGCGTGAGCGATTAATGACACATGGTGCAAAAATTTTAGCCACAGCAGAGTTAATCGCAATTCTTCTAGGCACTGGTCAAGGGCCAGGAAAACTGTCTGCTGTGGGTTTGGGACAATATATCTTGAGAGAATTAGGCAAACACCAACGCGACCCTTTGGTAGTTCTGCGAGAAGTTAGTCCTGCTGAGTTAATGCAAATTTCTGGTGTTGGTCCGGCGAAGGCGACAAGTATTTTAGCAGCAATCGAATTGGGTAAACGCGCCTTTCAATCTCGTCCCAACGATCGCACATTAATTGATAGCCCACTTGCTGCTGCTGCTACCCTCAGTCAAGATTTGATGTGGCAGACACAAGAACGTTTTGCAGTGGTGCTATTAGATGTCAAAAATCGCTTACTAGGTACGCAAGTAATTACCATTGGCACTGCAACCGAAACCCTAGCCTCTCCCCGTGATATTTTTCGAGAAGTTATTCGTCAAGGCGCAACGCGGGTAATAGTTGCTCACAACCATCCTTCTGGAAACCTTGAACCCAGCCACGAAGATATAGAATTGACGCGTCAGTTGTTAGCAGGAGCACAGCTTTTGGGCATTCCGGTACTAGATCATCTGATTTTGGGCAATGGCAATCATCAAAGTTTACGGGAACTGACAACCTTGTGGGATGAGCATCCGCAAGGGGATTAAGTTACAATACAGTTTAATTAAGGGAAAAAGTTATCTGTTGAGGCAAGCAGGGGGAGCAGGGGGAGAGAAAAAATGCTTAACCCAAGCGTATTGGATTAAGTCAGTGAATAAGACGCGGTGACACGAATCATTATATTTCACCGCCTCCCCGCATATTCTTTCTTTGCGTATGCCCGAAAGTTACAACTTATTTGCTTTCTTGCATATTTCTAACTAGTTTAGTTACTAGCTTTCTGGGAGTAAATCTTACAGATTCAGCGAGTAGCTTATTTTTAATTCCAGGAACGACAACAGGTTTGTTTTCAAATAGACCACGATAGCCAATTTGGGCTACTGTTTCCGCAGTCATAATTTTTTGACCACTTACCAACTTTGAGTCTTCCATTGCGGCTCTTTGCTGAAAACCAGATTCTGTAGGCCCTGGACAAAGTGCTGTTACAGAAACGCCTGTGCCTTCTAATTCATTAGCGATCGCTTCTGAGAACGATAAGACATAGGCTTTACTGGCATAGTATACTGCCATCAGCGGCCCTGGTTGAAAAGCAGCAGTAGAGGCCAGGTTTAATATTTTTCCAGACCCTCGCTTAACCATACCTTTGAGAAATAATTTGGTCAAATGTGTCAGACATAAAATATTGACTTGTAGCAATTGCATTTCTGCATTTAGGTCAATTTCGTTAAATAATCCGTAGGTAGCAAACCCAGCATTGTTCACCAGCACATCAATATTAATCGATGCTTGTTCTAGCTCTGTGAAAATTTCTTCTGGGGCGGATGGGTTAGATAAATCCTTGGAAATAACTTTGACATTGATGCCAAATCTATTTTTAAATTCATCGGCGATTTTATTCAGCTTATCCACGCTTCTAGCTACCAATACAAGATTGTAACCATCCTGAGCAAATAACTTCACAAATTCATAACCGATGCCGCTAGATGCACCAGTAATAAGAGCCGTTTGTTTGCGATTACTCTGCATAATTTTCCTCTGTTAACAGCTTGAAATAAATAGATATCTGGTAAAAATAACTATGTGTTAATCCAGAATCTTTATAGAGATGTAGGCTGCATATTTCCAATCTTTTTCACTCATGTCTTTTATGAATCATTAGTTATTAGTCATTATTAACCTAACGCTCTTTAACCTTGATTATTCTCTTTCTAAAATAATTAACAAGTGCTAAGTAAACAAAACTAATTACTGACTACACAACAATAAGCACTTATTTATTGCCATTGGGAAATTTCCAAGCGAACTGCCGCATTTGTTCCTAAGACTTTTTGTCCGCGTTCGGGTAGAGGAACATACGCAACATATATACCGGAACTGGATTCAGAAGTCGGATTTAACTTTGTGACTGGCTCTTTTTGATCAGAATTCCAACTGTATTTAGCCTCATAAGTGCTATTTGATTCGGCAACATCAGTAATTAGATAGTCAGACCATAAAGGTACTTGGTCGAGATGATGGTCGTGTAACCAATTCGTCTCTTGTTTTGTAAAGGAATGCAGTGCTAAACGCAGGGCATATCTACAGGTATTATCGTCATTGGCTGAGTTTCTTGGGATTAAGAAAGCTGTAAATAGGGGAACAGGTTTATCTGTTCGAGTTAACTCTTGTGTAATTGGGCAATAATGAGCGATCGCTTGCTCATATATAGGAATAGGAAGACCACGCAAAGCCACCCTAGTTTCCAGTTGATAAAAATTCTTGTCCAGGTCTTTTAACTCGACATTGCTAAGAGACAGTTTTACCTGGATATCACCAAACAAAAATCGTTGCAGGTTTTGATAACCTTCTTCCGAGTTCACCATGCCATAACGCCCACCATGAGAACGGTGAATATAGGCACGATGAGAACCCATAATATAAGCTTTATCAATCTGAACTAGACCATCACTTTTGACTCCGACAGTCTTGCGTGAAAGACCAAAACCTTCTTCATAATCATGAGCATTAGTACCGATAATACAAAAAACGCGGTTTGGTGGAAATGCGTCCTCTATGCTTTGTAGTTTTTCTAACTGAAAGCCCTTGGGTAACTCATCAGTTGGCTGGGCATTAGGTGTTAAATACTGATACATTCTCTGGGGACCAAAGTCATCAGAATTATTTAATCTGAGAGTGTCTCTTAGGTTTTCGATCAAGCCATCTCCAATATCAAAAACAATGCCACCATGAGGTGTACCGTAGGTAAAGAATTTATTAATGTGATTGGTAGCTACGTCGTTTGTTTCTGGATAAATCTTTTGAATCAAACTGCGACAAACAAGACCTCCCATTGAGTGGGCGACAAGATAAATTTTGCCTGCCCCTGTGGTTTCCTTAACATTTTGAATCCAGTCTTTTAAATCCTTCGCTATTTCCTCCATCTCTTGTCTGACTACACTTGAGGAGCCAAAACTCGGTGTAGATATATCATAAAATCGATAGATCCAAATAGTTTTATGAAGTTGACCAGACAATCTTTTAATCTGACTGCTCACATTCTGATTGTCAACAATCGGTTGATAACCATGATCGGTCATTAGCCGTAGCAATGGACTCTCGAAAAAAAACTTCTGAGGATTTTCCTTCTCATCTACTCGAATATGGGTTGAACCACTATTGAATCCATAAAAGGGATCGTCAACTGTTTGCTCAACGTCTTTTTGTGTACCTGCATATCCACGAACAAAGATGATTGGTAAATACTGCATATATATCCTTCCTATTTAATAAATATTCTTTCTCGTTCCCAGGTTAAATCTAGGAACGAAAAAAAATATCCAGACAAGTTACTTTTAGTACAACATTTTATTTAGGACTTACGCACACTCTACGAATTATTGGCGACGGACACTTTCCTCAAGTCGGGAAACCCGCCCACGGAAGTGTCCTCCTCTTGGCACGGCAGTTGCTTCAAGTCGGCAGAGCCGCCCAACGCACTGCCTCATCTTGGCGGTTCGAGAAATTAAGCTTTTTAGCAATTTTTGCGTAAGTCCTATATTAATTCGTAGCGAATTCTCTGCGCCCCTAGAGCGTTCAAAACACTACGATTTTACACGGGAGCTGTACTTAGAACGTTTTCACGAACTCAATTAGCGCTTTCTTATCTTCATCTGGCAGATTTGAGCCAAAATAATGACCTTCATCTTCCACAAAGTCAGGAGATTTGTTGGCTCTTAAAAGTACGCGTGCCAACTTACCCTTAATTCCACCGACCGGTTTCAAGTCTTGGAAAAGGTTGCCGAGATTGAGAGATGTAATTGCCTCTCTCATATTGATGCTTGCTAGCAAATTCACAGGCGTACCTTTAGGAACAGGAAGTTTAAATCTCGGATTCGGATCTCCTGGGGGAAGCTCTAATTTGGTTTCTCGGTCTGTCCTGCTGATAATTCCCTCACGCTTTTCAGGCCAGAGCAGCTTTTCCATAGCATCAGTATAAGCTTCTACACGTCCTTTCACTGAAGGATCTTCGTTGTAAAGTCCTAGCGTATTGTTGTGAAGAAGTGGTGCTGTTGCCCAAATGCTCACTAGTGAAGGTGTACGGTAATATCCCAAACCGCCGTCAGGTATCTTAAATTCGATGGGTTTTTTCTGATCGAAGGGGTTATACAGCGTCAAAGTACCTGGTGAAGGCAGTTCTTTGTAAGTCTTCGATGAGAACTGATCCCAAATATGACCCTTAGCGGCATTTGTCCCTAGCGATCGCGCCGCATTGGTACCAATTAGTGTGACTGGATAACGTTGGTCATCAGACAAGAAGTTGTGGTCAAGAAAATTACTACTGAGTACAGACTCTTCGTACCATTTTTGAGCCTGTTCGGGGTCAGCAGCAATTTCAGCCGATGGCTTTTTGCTGGAATGGCAACTAGCACAAGTGCTGGCAAAAACCAGCTTGCCACGTTTGAGAACTTCTTCATCTTTAGTCAAGAACTGTTCACCACCTGCTGCATCTTTCAGGTGCATCGGCTTAATGGTTTTTAAGAATGCTTCGGCATCAGCCATGCGTGTTTCTGTCTGTCTCCAGCCTTCGCACTCCTTCCGTGCCTTTTCGATGTCAAAAGGTTTTTGGGGAGTTCTGCCTAATAAAGGCTCATGGAGACTTGTCCAGTAATCGCCGCACATCCCAATGTTGACGTAGACGCGTAATGAGGCAATTGCCACTCCTGTAGAGTCTGCACCATCCTTGAGAATATGATTAACATCCTTGGTTGAACCATCGTTCATCACCTCTGGATATTTGGGGCGATCGCTTAAATTAAAAATGGCATTGATCGCATTCGGATTATTGATATGATCGGTGGCAATCCGAGAAGTATCAGAGGTACCAGGTTTTTGAGAGTCAAGTACTTGCTTAATAAAACTATTGTCCGCAACGCTGGATGCAAATAATTTGTTTTCCTTGATGTACTGATTACCCAATGCTGGTACCAAGTTTTCCCATCTTGGATGTTCCTTATCTCTGGGTGGATTGAGAGGATTTAATCCTACGTGACAAATTGCACAGGACTGCCCGATTACGTAGGGAGGTTCGATTTGTGAGGTTTTGGCATATTCAACAGGGTTCCATTTTGCCGAGTCGAAGTTGGGGTTTTGGAACTTACGCAACCCAATAACACCAGTTGAGAGCGGATCTTTACACTTATCTAGCCACAAACCGTATTCATCTGGCGCTGTTGCTTTTTCACATCCAGGATCGTTAATTGCACCATAACGTTGCAATCGCTCGTCATGCACACGCGAGTCAATCAGCTTTAGCAGATCAACACCACCACGCGTTCGCTTCGCTAGATCGCGATAGTACTTGGCGTTATCGCCAGTCCATAAGTACCAAGTACAACGACCCCGCTTTTCGGCATCTGTCAAATTCTCCTTTTTATAATCTGGGAGATAACCGATACCCTCACAGTTATCAGGGTATTCAGATACACCTTTATCAGAATACTCAGTACTTATGGGCGCAGGTGTTTCACTATACTCATCAGCTATAGCTGTAGACGATCCATAAAAGCCGCAGACTATAAACATAGTCACGAACAGGAGGAGCAGACAGCCCTTAAAAATTAGACTTGTCTTTTTCATAAAACTCTCTGGTTGTAACACCTTAACCTTTTCCACTGCACCTCACCTTTACAGAGGTACACTAATGCTTCATCACTAATTTCCCATTTTCCAGATTTAGTCTTAGGAGATTTTGATGATTTATGTACCTTACTGAGGTTCTTATATATGAAGTTACTACACAAATTTGCAAAACGTCATCAATAAACTTTTATACATTTTTAAATCAAAAATTTAAAAAATTGTAAATTTACAATGGCGTTCAATAACTAATTTGCTATGGTTATATCGATTTCCTACCTACTTAGTTAGATTTGCAACAAATCGTTAGCAGCTACTTTTAAGGTTGTCTTAACCTTTTAAGAGAAATAAAAGACGGAAATTTTCACTTTTTTTAAGAATTGCTCTGTAAATCCCATCCTTTACAAACTGCAAAAGTCTTTATATAACTGTAAAAACCAATAAGGATAAATATCGATGCTCAACTTGGTAGTTAGATTTAAGTAACAAAAACTTAATATTTAGCGTTGGCGCAGGCATCGCATCCGAAATTCTCCACTGGAGATTTATAGAGATAAAAAACTACTCTCTCAGAGACACTAGAAACAATAGTTCTCTGGCGAGACTGTTAGTGCTACGAAAAATTTTGCCACCTAATTTTATTGCCGAAACAAGAGAAGACAGAGGAACACATGGAAAACGATATTATCTTTGAGCCATTGAGATTTCGTAATCTCACAGTAAAAAATCGGATATTTCGCTCAAGCATTTCTGGAAGATGGGATAACTATGATGGTTCAGGTACTCAAGCCCGAATCAACTGGGAAGAAAAGTTTGCTCGTGGTGGTGTAGGGGCTATTATTACTTCCTTTGTCCCAGTTGCTATTCGGGGGCGAATTATGCCCAATTACGCCACAATTAACTGTGATGAGCGCATTCCTTTTTGGCGAAAAGTAGGAGAAAAAGTCCACGAATATGACTGCAAACTTATCTTGCAATTAAGTCATTCGGGGCGACAGCAAGATATTGGTGGTGTAGAAAACTTAGGAAAAAAAGCGTTAAGTTCAACCAGCAAAACTGAGCCATTCCACGGCTTTTTATGTCAAGCGATGACACTAACAGAGGTTAAAGAAACCATCCAATACTTTGCTGATGGTGCTAGACGTGCCCGTGAAGCAGGTTTAGACGGAGTGGAATTGCACAGTGCTAATGGATATCTTTTTAATCAATTTCTTAGTTCTGGAATTAACGACCGTCAAGATGAATATGGCGGTTCATTAGAGAATCGAGCGCGATTTTTGCTAGATGTAATTAGAGCAATCCGTAAAGAAGTAGGCAACGATTTTCATTTGCAATTCAAAATTAGTGCCGTTGATTATAATAACGCCGTCACCTTTTGGGAAAAACCAGGTAATACCATAGAAGATTCCATTCAAGTTTGTAAATGGGCAGAAGAAGCTGGAGCTGATGCTGTACATGTGTCAACTGGTAGCTTATTTCCTCACCCACTCAATCCTATTGGTGATTTTAATTTTGATATCATTACTAAAACTTATGATTCTATGTTGTCAAGTGGTGTCGAAACCACACGCAACTACATTTTATTTCGCAAAGCATTTTTGCATCCAGTTTTCAATTTTTTATGGAATCGCGTGAAAAAGCAATTGCCTTCTCAAGCATTTAGTGGTGATGATGTAAAAGACCTCAAAATCAAGCAGCTACTGATAGAGAACCAAGGCAGAAACTTACTAGATTCCAGAGAAATTAAAAAGCACGTTAATATTCCCGTATTATGTACAGGTGGTTTACAGCAGGCTTCTTATATTCGTCAGGCAATTAACGAGCATTATTGCGATGGCGTTACAATGGCTCGTACTTTAATTGCTAACAACGATCTAGTTAAATCTTTTAAAGCAGGTAAAGATTTGGCAGATAAACCTTGTACCTATTGTAATAAATGTCTGCTGAATGTAATTGAAAATCCTTTGGGTTGTTACGAGCAGGATCGCTTCAATAATTATGAAGAGATGATGGAAGAAGTAATGTCAGTCTTTCATCAAACTCAGCTTGTAAATTCATCTAGATAAAAAAGCGATGCGTATCACATCGACAATTTCGCTTATAAATAATCTCGACAATATAGGGAGTGTTTCATGACTGAACAAACAAACCCTACCCTACTTCCAAGCTCAATCAAGGGAGTCTTCCAGCGGATTTGGGTTGTGATTGTAGGTATTGTAGCAGTAACAGTATTCTTCCTTTGGCCTGTTTTGTCTAACTCTCCAGTGGATTATGCTGATATTGAAAACCATTTTAAATATGGTTCAATTGGCAGCGAACCGGTCAATGGCATCCCTTACTGGATTTGGAAAGTTTTACCAGAATTATTTCCAGATAAATTACCTGGAAAAGGTTATACTTCTCTGGGATTTATCAAAGAACCTGACAAAGATTTGCCTATAGGTTTTTCGCAACGGCGAGTCTTTATTGATAGAGTTGGGTTGAATTGTGCTGTATGTCATACAGGAACGCTGCGAAATACCCCTAATAGCGAACATCAAGTCATCACAAGAATGCCTGCTAATGTAGTTAATTTGCAGGGATATATCAAATTCTTATCAGCAGTTGGTGTAGATGAGCGCTTTACTGCTAACCGGATGTTGCCAGAAATTGAAAAAATTAGTGGCGGTCTTAATCCCATTGAAAAATTACTTTATCGCTTCATTGCAATTCCCCAAACTAGAGATGCACTAATTAATCAAGCATCTCGACTTAATTTCGTTGAAAAACAACCAGATTGGGGCCCAGGAAGAGTAGATACTTTTAATCCTTATAAAGCAATTCAATTCCATTTCCCAATGGATAAATTGCGTGAGGATGAACTGATTGGTACTTCTGATTTCCCCTCAGTTTGGAATCAAAAGCCCCGTGAAGGATTGCAGTTACATTGGGATGGTAATAACACTTCCGTTAATGAACGAAATAAGAGTGCAGCTTTAGGCGCTGGAGTCACACCCACAACGATTGATTTGCCTCGAATTCAGAGAGTTGCCGATTGGCTTTGGGAACTACCACCACCAAAATATCCCTACGAAGTTAACGAAACTATCGCAGCGAAAGGAGAACAACTTTTTGAAAGTAATTGTGCTAGTTGTCATGCTTTTGGTGGTGCTTATACAGGCAAAGTTGTACCAATTCAAGAAATTGGAACAGACCCCCATCGTCTCGACTCATATACCTACAAAACGATGTCTAATCAAAATACTCTGTATACAGGGTATCCGTGGCGTTTTAAGAATTTCCGCAAGACTAATGGGTATGCAAATATGCCCCTTGATGGTGTTTGGTTACGCGGCCCTTATCTGCACAATGGTTCAGTTCCTACTTTACGAGATTTACTAGAAACACCAGAAAATAGACCTAAAGAATTTTATCGTGGCTACGATGTGATTGACAGAGCAAAAGTTGGTTTTGTATCTGATGTCGGTGTAGAAAACGGTAAGAAATACTTTAAGTTCGATACCACAAAACCTGGAAATAGTAACAGTGGCCACTTATACGGCACTGATCTTCCTACAGAAGATAAAAATGCATTAGTTGAGTACATGAAAAAGCTTTAAAAGGAGAAAAAAATGAATAATTACGCTAAATGGTTTAGTCGCGTTACTTGGCTCGGCATTATCGCTAATATGTTTTTTGTCATTCCCTCGTGCTTCTTTCCAGAACTAATGTTGACGTTTCTTCAGATGCATATACCAATGCCAATTATCTGGGTTCGCGCTGCGGGAATGCTGTTATTTATTATTAGTGCATTTTATATACCTGGAGCACTTGACCCATACCGATATCAGGCAACCGCCTGGATATCAATATTTCCTTCACGAGCTTTTGGATCGACATTTTTCATTTGTGCAGTACTTTTCTTTGGGCAAGATAAAGGATTTTTATCCATTGCCTTTGTAGACCTGTTTTTTGGATTAACGGAAGTAATTCTTCTCACACTAGCAATGCGTGACCAAAATGCGATCGCTGCAACTCCAGTGAAGCAATTCTCCTAATTTTATCCCTAGTTTAGTGTGGGTATATTGCCTGCACTACAAACAGATTCTTCTGCAAAGGAGCAAAAGAGTGCCATGACAATACTCAAAAATAAAATAGGTAGCGTAATCGCAAGCATTGTTTTAATTACGATCCTTTTAGGTGGTGTAGTTGGGTATGTGGGATGGTACAACCTTTTTCGAGAGGTTCCCACATATTATGAATCGCCTGAAGAACACTTTAAATATGGTTCTATTGGCACAGAAGAAGCGCAAGGTGTTCCCTATTGGATTTGGCTGGTATTACCACGAATATTCCCTGATAAATTACCAGGGCCAGGTGGTTATACTTCTTTGGGAATCACATGGGAAGAGGGTAAAGAAATGCCAGTTGGGTTTACGAAAAAAACCATTGGCTTCCCTCGCGTCGGTATAACTTGCGCTGTTTGCCATACAGCTACCTTTAGAAAAACAGAAAGGGATAAACCCACAATTGTAGCCGCGGCTCCTGCTAATAAGTTTGATTCACAAGGCTATTTACGATTTTTGAGTGCAACTGCTGGCGATCCCAGATTTACGGCAGATTATATCCTTGACGAAATCAAATATAACTATCAGCTTTCGTGGTTAGAAAATTTACTTTATCGCTATGTGCTAATTCCTCAAACTAAGAAAGCACTGCTGCAACAAAAAGAAGACTATAGTTGGACAGATTCTCGTCCTAACTGGGGCCCTGGTCGGATTGATCCTTTTAATCCGGTTAAATTCAATACTTTAAAGTTACCCAAAGATAACACTATCGGTAACTCTGATATGATGCCTCTTTGGAATCAAAAGATGCACAAAGGGTTTGCACTGCATTGGGATGGGTTAGAAACTTCACTAACAGAAACTGTTCAAACTGGAGCAATTGGTGATGGTGCTACCAAAAAATCACTTCCTGTAGCCGATTTACAACGGGTAGAAGATTTTATTCAAGAACTACCACCTCCTAAATATCCATTTGCTATTAATGAGCAAGTGGCTGCAAAAGGAAGTCAAATTTTTGCTAATACTTGTGCATCTTGTCACGCTTTTGGTGGGGAAAGAACAGGTACTGTTATCCCTGTGGAAGAAGTGGGAACTGACCGCCATCGGTTAGATATGTGGACACAAGAAGGAGCAGACACTTACAATCGTTTTGGTAATGGCTACCCTTGGGATTTTAAAAACTTACGCAAAACCAATGGGTATGTATCTGTTTCCTTAGATGGATTATGGTTAAGAGCGCCATATTTACATAATGGTTCAGTTCCATCTTTACAAGATTTGTTAGAAAAACCAGAGAATCGTCCTCAAGTTTTTTATCGGGGATATGATGTCTATGACCCGAAAAAAGTTGGTTTTATTACTGAAGGAGATGAAGCCAAAACTATAGGTTTTAAATACGATACTACGGTAACTGCTAATTCAAATCAAGGACACATTTATGGTACTGATTTATCTGATGAGAATAAAAAAGCTTTAATTGAGTACTTGAAAACTCTGTAATTAAAGTAGTTGCTAAATCAGAAAATGATTTTTAGCAATCCTAAATCATTTGTGAAATATTTTCTTTTTACACTTCGCACCCTTTGCATACTTCTCTGCGATCGCGTAGCGTCTCGCAGTTCATTAAACAAAGTAATTTTCACAACTCAGACAGGATTGCTATAGCAACTTTGTGACGTTAGTCATTTACTACCAAGTAATATAACTGCTGTAATTGGAGATAATCATGAAACCATACTTACCGCAAAACGAGCCTAATGTTAATACCCGAATAAATTTACTAGATAAAAATCGAGAAGAATACAATTTTAATCACAATTATCTGGCTCCTCTATCAGTAATTGATAAAGTGCCTCATAAAGAAAACTTTTCAGCGGAATATACTGCTAAACGTTTGGCAAGTATGGCAACTCTTGCACCAAATATGCTAGCTGCCAAAGCCAGAAACTTCTTAGACCCATTAGATGAATTGGAAGAATATGAAGAACTTTTGTCACTACTCCCAAAACCCGATGTCATAAAAAATTACAAAACAGACTCTTGTTTTGCAGAACAACGACTCTCTGGAGCGAACCCATTAGCTATTCAAAGAATTGATGTATTACCTGATAATTTTGCTGTCACAGATGTTCATTTTCAGAAGGTTGCAGGTGCAGAATTGACGTTGGAAAAGGCACTCAAGGAAGGTAAGCTATATTTCTTAGATTACCCTTTATTATCTAATATTAAAGGTGGTGTCTACGAGAATGTTAAAAAGTACCTTCCCAAGCCACAAGCTCTATTTTATTGGCAAAGTAATGATAGTTCTAATGGCGGTTCTCTAGTGCCTGTTGCTATCCAGATTAATCATGACTCTGGTGCAAAAAGCGTGATTTATACACCAGATGACCCCTATTTAGATTGGTTTTTGGCAAAAATCTGCGTTCAAATTGCTGATGGCAACCATCAGGAATTGGGTACTCATTTTACTTATACCCATGCAGTTATGGCTCCGTTTGCAATTGTAACTGCGCGGCAACTAGCAGAAAATCATCCCATCGCTCTACTGTTAAAACCCCACTTTCGTTTTATGCTATTTGATAACGATTTGGGGCGCACTCAATTTTTACAACCTGGAGGCCCGGTTGATGAGTTTATGGCAGGTTCATTGGCAGAGTCTCTTGGATTTGTGGCGAAGGTTTATGAAGAATGGAGTGTTGAAAAGTTTACCTTCCCTCGCTTAATAAAAAGTCGCGGAACGGATGACCCAGAAATTTTACCGCACTTTCCTTTCCGGGACGATGGCATATTAATTTGGAATGCTGTCGAAAAGTTTGTGACTGAATACTTGCAACTCTATTACAAAACCTCACAGGATATTAGTGATGACTATGAGTTGCAAAATTGGGCTAAAGAATTAGTGGCTCAAGATGGTGGTAGAGTCAAGGGAATGCCAGGCAAGATTGCGACTCTAGAACAACTGATTGAAATCATCAGTGTGGTAGTATTCACTTGCGCTGCTTTACACTCTGCTTTGAATTTTTCTCAGTACGAATATATGGCTTTTGTACCCAATATGCCCTATGCAGCCTACCACCCAATTCCAGAAACTAAAGGTGTGGACTTAGAAACTATTATGAAGATACTTCCTCCCTTTAAACAAGCTGCTGACCAGGTGATGTGGACTGAGATTTTAACATCGTACCACTATGACAAATTGGGTTTTTATGATGAGGAGTTTGCCGATCCATTGGCGCAGGAAATTGTGGTGCAATTCCAACAAAATTTACATGAAATAGAACGGCAAATAGATATTAGAAATCAAACTCGTCCCATACCTTACAACTACTTCAAGCCTTCGCAAATCATTAACAGTATCAATACTTGAACTTGGAATTGGGGACACTTCGACCCCGAAATTTTCTTAGCTGAAATTGGAGAATATTGAAGGCGGCCCGTTGAACTAATCTCAGAAAAAAGAGGAATAACAATGTCAAATCAGCAAGTAACTGTCACCGCTCGATTAAAAGTAAAGCCAGGTTTGGAGCAGGGATTCAAACAGGAATTTCAATCTGTAATAGCTGTTACCCTTACAGAAGAAGGTTGTATTAATTACGATTTACATCAATCTGTTGAAGATCCATCTTTGTTTCTGTTGCATGAAAACTGGGTCAGCCAGGAAATTCTAGCTCAACACCTAGAGCAGCCGTATATTAAAGCTTTGAGCGAAAAGTCAGGACAATTTTTAGTTGAACCACCTGAAGTCAGGTTATGGCAGCAGATTGCGAACAATCCCTAGTACAGTTCGGCGTAAATAAACCACCTATTCAAAATCAATGAAACGCTTGCGTTGTATTAATTTTGAATTTTGAATTTTGAATTTTGAATTCCGCCTTGCGGTACTAGTTGGTGATAATAATGACATCAAGGGTGTTATTGTATGGTGCAACTGGCTATGCTGGAAAACTCATTGCTGAATCTGCTAAAAATAACGGACTGGAATTAATTTTAGCTGGACGCAATCAAAGTTCACTAGCAGCAATAGCCAATGAATTAAGTTTGGACTTTCGGGTTTTTGGCCTAGACGATCCGCAAGCGATCGCTCGCTCTCTTGAGGATATAATTGCTGTGATCAACTGCTCTGGGCCTTTCTCCAAAACCTCAAAGCCACTTGTCGATACCTGCCTCCAAACTAAAACTCATTATTTAGACATAGCTGGCGAAGTACCTGAATTTCAGGTGCTACAAGCACGAGATACTGAGGCTAAAAGTGCAGGGATAATGCTTCTCCCTGGTGTAGGATTTGGGGTTGTCCCTACTGATTGTGTAGCTGCTTACCTCAAACAGAAGTTAGCGATGGCAACGCGGCTGATTTTAATCTATGAAACAGTGGGCGGTGTATCTCAAGGAACTGCAAATACAGTACTGCCAACTTTACATCATATCGGGGTAGTCCGAGAATCAGGTAAGCTCATTGCATCTCGTCCAGCATCGAAAAGCCGTAAAGTTGATTTTGGTTATGGCCCGGTAATAGCAGTAACAAACCCTTGGCGTGCTGATATTATCACTGCCTTTCAGACTACGGGTATTCCCAATATTGAGGTTTATACCGTATTTCCTAATCCTGTGCGCTTCTTGATGGAGTCGAGCCAGTATTTGGGATGGTTATTTAACTCGTCTTTATTCCAAAATGCTTTAGCTAGTCTAATTAAAACTCTACCGACTGGGCCAACGGCAGCAGAACGAGCCAAAGGGCAAGTTAGAGTAATTGGTATTGCTGAGGATGAAACTGGTCAACAAGTAAGTGCAAAGCTCTTAGGGCCGGAAGCATACGATTTTACAGCATTAGCAGGTGTAGCAGCAATCAAACGGGTAATTCAAGGCGAAGTTAAAGTAGGATTCCAGACTCCTGCATCCGTATATGGGGCAGATTTTGTCCTTGAGATTCCGGGAGTTACCGGGTTCGAGTAAGGATACAACAGAAAGCTGGGTTTTTTAGGCTTGATAGGTAAAAAACCTAGCTTTTTTTTGGACCAATGCTTAGATTTTTTGCTGACTTTGTGCATTTATTTTAAGCCGTTTTGTTGACAAGATTATACCAATTCAAAATTCAAAATGACGCTCTCTACGAGACGCTAAAAGCGTAGCTTGCAACTATTACAGAGTAAGCAGACTCGCTAACGCTGCGCTAACAAAATTCATGCATTAAGAAAGCTAGACATAACAAAGGTATGTCCGTATGTATCTGTCGCATTCTTTTTTCAAATTGGTGTTAGTGGAAAGTGCGATCGCTTTGACAAAACAATTAAAAATAGAAAATTACGAATAAAACTTTAGTTGTGGGATACAGAGCTTACTTTAAAAAAGAATTGCTCCGAGGCGCGCAGCGTGTTCGCGTAGCGTCTCGTAGAGAGGCGCAAGGCGTCAAGAGTTCCAGAGCTTACGGCTTAAGTCGTGGGATTTAATTTTTAATTTGAGCGAAGCGAGTGACTCTGGGTTTGGTAGTAGGATTGCCGAGCTATAGGTAGCTAGTACTGGCTCGTTCCATTCTGAACCAATACGGTTTAGTTAAGGGAGACAAGGGAGAAGTTTCTTCAATGATTCTTCCTTGTCCCCCTTGTCCCCTTGTCCTCTCAAGCGTGAAGAGAAGATGCTTAATCCAAGCGTATTGCATTCTGAACCACACCCTGAACTTGCTAATTTGGCATGAATGAAGAGAGAATCTATCAGTTAAGTCAAACTAACTTTCTAAAACGCAATAGTGGATGTTACCGAATTAGTCAAAGTTTCAATTATTCTCTTGCTCCTTGCTACAGGAGTAGCTTTGCTGTCCCGACGGTTGAGAATTCCTTATGTTACGGGTTTAGTACTAGCAGGTTTGCCCATCACTGAGTTATTGTCTCGTCAGATTGGTTTAAGTCCAACCCTTGTTTTGGATCTTTTCTTGCCAATTCTGCTCTTTGAAGCTGGTATTAATACAGATGTCAGTCGTCTACGCAGCACCTTTAAACCAATTGCCCTACTAGCTGGGCCAGGGGCTGTGATTTCCAGTGCGATTATTGCCGTCCTGTTGAAATTTGTCCTTGGACTGAGTTGGATACCTGCCTTATTTGTCGGAGTAATGCTGGCAAACACTGATACTGTTTCCATGATTGCTGTATTTAAGGATATACCAGTGCCCTCTCGGCTTTCCACTATTGTTGAAGGGGAAACTCTATTCAATGATGCCGCTGCCTTAGTTTCCTTCAACCTGATTTTGCAAGTATATTCAACAGGCTCACTCACATTTATCGAGGGAATCCAACAACTGCTATTTATCTCTCTAGGAGGCTGCGTTGTGGGGTTAGTCTTGGGCTACTTGAGTATACCTGTATTCACCCGTTTAGATGATGCTCTTAGCAGTCTTTTGCTGACAGTCGCAGTTGCATTAGGAACTTTTCAGGTTGGGCAATATCTCGGTGTCTCAGGCCCTGTAGCGGTAGTTGTCGCTGGCTTAATTTTCGGTAATTTTGGGCTTTCTCGCAATACCTCTGCTTCTAGTCGCATCACCTTGTTGAGTTTCTGGGAATATGCCAGTTTTACTGTCAACACATTTATTTTTCTGTTGATTGGTGTAGAAATAGACCTGGTAACACTCTGGAAAACTTTACCTGCAATTCTACTTGCAGTTTTGGCTTATCAAGTCGGGCGAGTTCTTACAGTCTATCCACTGCTAGCAGTGGTTCGTTGGATTGACCGCCCAATTCCATTGCGTTGGCAACATTTACTGTTTTTAGGCAACATTAAAGGTTCACTGTCAATGGCTCTAGCGTTGAGCTTACCCACCACATTACCAGGGCGAGAAGTCCTGATAGCTATAGTCTTCGGCTCTGTGCTGGTGTCGTTAGTGGGACAGGGTTTAAGTTTGCCTTGGGTGGTAAAACGCTTAAAATTATCTAAATTTTCCGAAATTCAACAACAGGTTGAAGAGTTGCAAGCCCAGTTGATGACAGGTAAGGCGGCACAAGATGAATTAGATAGCCTGTTGAAATCAGGGGTATTACCAAAAGCCGTTTATGAAGAGATGCGTTCGGCTTATCAGGTAAGAATTGCCAGTGCAGAAAAAACACTGCGGGAACTATATAATCGTCGCCCTGATGAGGTAGAAGGTAGAAGTCGCAAAAGCAGTAAACTTGAAGCCATTCGCCGACGTTTATTGCTGGCAGAAAAAGGAGCGCTTAATGAGGCAATGCGGAAGCGAATTCTCTCAGAAGAAATTGTGCGCGAGCGGATACAAACTCTTGATGAACAATTACTGAAATTAGAAGATGATTAAATATGGGGCATTGGGCATGGGGCATTGGGTATAGGGGATAGTCTGAGCTTCGTTGATGAACCTCTGAGTTTCGCGAGTTAACCTTTGAGCTTTGTTGATGAACCTCTGAGCTTTGGCTGATTAAAATTTGTTGCCTCCAGCAATAGATTGAGTCAGAGACTCAATGAATGCATTGCCATGCGGAGCATAGGAACGAGGAAACGAGGAATTAACTTGATTACGAATTACGTTAACGTAGCGGTAGCAAATCCGCTTACTCTGTAAGAGTTGCAAGCTACGCTTTTAGCGTCTGGTAGAGAGCGTCATTACGAACTATTTTAAAGGCGATCGCTTATCGTTATTTTGACTTTTAATTACTCTACCAGGACTGATAAAAGAAATTCCTTGTTGAAAGTCAGTACCAATCATGACTGCTTCCACTATCGGTTCGGATATTTCGGTTTGGGCTACCCACTCGACAATGAAGTTTGCGCCTAAACCTCCACTGCTGTCATTTCTATTGATAAAAAAATCTGTAGAAGCTAGCGCATCAAGTTGAATAGGGCGCTCCAAATACTGTTTAACTAGTTTCCCTTCTGAGTTATAGTAGCGCACAGAAGTAACAATAATCGGATTGGTCAAATCTGTATTCCGAACACTGAGCGTAACTGCTAACTCAAAAATCTCTTGCTTATTGTGATGATAGATATGTGAATAGACCGGAACATAAAGAGTTTGACCGCTTGCTATCTTAAAATTCTGATCCAGCGTCACTGTTTTTTGCAACGGGGTTGCTGGAATGGCGTTAGGTTGCGACTTGGGTGTTGATTCACAAGATGCAAGAATAATAACAGCGATCGCTAAATAAATATATCGATACGGCTTCATCAAAATTTATTTACACTAATTTTTTATCGTAAATCAAGGGGTTTAAAACTCCTCTCTTACAAAGTTCTGATCGGAGGAAACCTCCGCTCTGACTTTGCGCTACGTCTACACGTAGCGCAAAGTCAGAGTCACTCCGCCTCCGGTCAGTTACCCTGCGGGATCTTGCTACAGTCGGGGTTTAAATCCCTGTCTGAAAATGTCTTTAATTTTGAATTTTGAATTTTGAATTGTTAAACATGTGTAGCTAACCCTACCTAATAAACAGTTTAGGTAGGAACTGCGCTCAACATTTTTGTTCAATAAAATCAATGACTTGATGTAAGCATCGTGGTTTAGTCACAATCAGCACAGTTGAATAAGGTTCCAGTATTGTACTACCGTTGGGAATCATCAAATCTTCATGAGGATGGGATTGATAACCAATAATTAGCGAACCAGTAGGGAATTGGGAATCCTGAGCAATTTCGGCAACGCTACGACCAGCAACATAGCAATTGTTAGGGATGGAAAGTTTCAGAACCTCAATCTGTCCTTGCTCAAAATGCATCATTGATTCCACTTGCGGATACTCAATGGCGTTCACCATTGTTGCAACTGCTAGTTCAACAGTACTGATAATATGGTTGGCTCCAGCTATCCGTAGTGGTTCGGCAAAGTCGGGGTGGCGCATCCGACTCAAAATATGGGTTACACCGTAGTGTTTAGCAAGAGTTACCATTGCTAAGTTTAAAGCATCACTTCTTAGAACTGCTGCCAAGGAACCAGCTTTGCGAATCCCAGCTTCCAGTAATACTTCTGTACTCACAGCACTGCCTTCAAAAGCCATTGCTCCCACTTGTTCGCGGGCATAGCGGCAAGCTATAGGATCAATGTCAATTACAGCAACAGTATGCCCTAGTTCTACCAGTTTTTGCGCTAGACTTAAGCCCACTAAGCCTGCTCCACCAATCAGTACGTACATGAATGCTCCTAATGCTCTTTCACTTTTTACTTCACTCTATAAGCTAACAAAGAATGAAGTATAGCTTGTGAGGATCGCTCGGTACTCAAACCATCTGCAATCAGCATGGAGGAATTAGTAAAACTGCGTTGTCTGTGAAGTTGGCACAACAGAAACAGATATACTAATCGTATTTGATTTGTGGGCTTTTCAGAAATAATTTAAAATTGTTATCCAACGTGAATTCTATTCATCTATACTTTTAATTATCCTAATTTATTACTTTGATGAGATAAAAATTATTTTATTCTGAGGGAGGTAAAAATTTCTCATGTCTCAATTTTATATCAGTTTTTTATCAACTTGCTTACTAACAACGAATTTCATCTTTCCTCAAATAGCATTGGCAGATATTAAACCTCAAATGCTACCTTTAGCTCAGATTCAATCTCAAAATGAATCCATGTCTCCTAAAGTAGCTTTAGAAAGATTATTTACTAACAAAGAAATACAGAGTGAATGGTTTGCACCAGATTTTTTAGCTCAAATTCCTATTGAACAGGTGCGGCAAATCATTGATGGCATGAAAAGTCAACTAGTAACCTATCAAGGCGTACAAAATAATGGACAAGATTACTTAGTTATTTTTAGTCAAGCTTCAGTGCCAACTAAAATAGCTCTAAATAGCAAAGGACAGATTTCAGGGTTGCTGTTTGAGTCACCACAAGCCCAAGTTATTAATCTAGAAGAAGCAACTACTAAATTTAAAGCATTACCTGGTAAAGTCAGTTTTCTAGTTCAGGAAGGCAAAACAATACAAGCTGCATTAAATACTAAAACACCCCTGGCAGTTGGTTCAGCCTTCAAACTAGCCGTACTCAAAGCACTGAAATCAGAAATTGCTTCTGATAAGCGAACATGGAAGGATGTAGTACAACTGCAACCTAGTTGGAAAAGTTTACCATCTGGAATATTACAAACATGGCCAGATGGAACATATCTGACAGTGCAAACACTTGCAGCTTTAATGATTTCTTCGAGCGACAATACAGCAACAGATATATTAATTAACTTCATAGGACGACAACCTATTGAGTTGGTATCACCCCGTAATCGTCCTTTCTTAACTACCCGTGAATCGTTTATTTTGAAAAGTTCTCGAAATGAAAATTTTCTAAAGCGTTATCGCACAAGTAACGAAGCTCAACGTCGTGCAATCCTGAAAGAACTCTCTAAAAAGCCGCTTCCTGATGTGAATGAATTTGAGGGAGCTAATCCAGTTGCCGTTGATGTCGAATGGTTTTTTACAGCTGAGGAACTTTGTGGATTAATGGAACAAGTTGCTGATTTACCTCTAATGAGTATTAATCCTGGTGTTGCCAATGCTAAAGATTGGCAGCGAGTAGCATTTAAAGGTGGATCTGAGCCTGGTGTTCTCAATCTGACAACTTGGTTGCAAGGGAAGAATGGCAAAAATTATTGTGTGGTTGCCACTTGGAATAACAGCAATGCATCTCTAGAAGAGTCAAAATTTATGGCATTGTACAGTGGGGTGCTTGCCAAACTTGCAACGAATAAATGAATTTGTGACTTGTCATTTGTCTTTTGTTAGGAGTGCGATCGCTCTTTTATATCTTTGAAGAGATAAAAATAAGATGCTGACCTTGAATCTTTTTCAAAACCTCGCTTGATAAGCATTGCCAAAAAATCTTTGTTTGGAACCAAGCATGGATAAATTAGGTTTTAAATATTCTCTCAGAAGAGTAATAAAGTAACGCTATATAGGCTTTTAAATTATGATATTGAGCCATTGTCTTTTGCAAATAATTTTAGCAATTCTTTGTTTTTTTAGAAGGAATGCCTAATTAAAGAGTATAGTTGTGAGATACTGGACAGTATGAGTGAAAAGGCTATGGTTGACCTTGGATATACTGCCCCTACTCATGCATTATTAACTGGGCGATATAATTGTTAATATCAAAATATTCTATAATTTCAAAGATATAGTGAAATTTATCTGCTGCTCTCATAACTTATATACGGTGAGCATAATGGCTATCAATGAGTGTCATAGAGCTTAAGAATCTCTCATGCTAACTAGCAGAAAAATAATGAAATTCAGGCAGTATTTAGATAATTAGAAACTGCTTACACTGCTAAATAAATAAATTTATAATCTGTTATAAGTATTATGAGTAACCCTGAAATACCAAACAAACCAATGCAATTTCCCAGCTTTGGCAAAGCCAAGCGGCAACAGCACTGGCTGATGGGACTAGTAGCAGCTGGATTGTTAGGAACTGCTATCACTGTTTTTCTAATAGTGCAAAGTAAGATACCTAAAGCAGATCTGACTAAGCAAACAGTAGTAGTGCAGTCGAAAGACATCACAGTTCAAATCAAAGCGAATGCCACTGTCCAGTCGTTAAAAAAGATCAATCTCGGTCCCAAAGAGCAAAGTCGAATTGAACAACTGTATGTGGACGAAGGTGTCAAAGTGAAGCAAGGGCAATTAATTGCCCGCATGGATAGCCAGCGAATTCAGCAACAGGTAAATCAATACAAGGCATTACTTGCTAAAGTTCAGGCTGACCTTGCTGAAAAGCGTGCTGGTAGTCGCCCTGAAGAAATAGGTGAGGCTAAAGCTAGAGTTGCAACAGCCCAAGCCAACGTAGCTCAGGCTCAGGCAAGATTGAATCGAGCTACAGAAGAACTCCAGCGTAACCAATTGTTAGCACAGCGGGGAGCTATCTCCCTAAATAGTTTGGGGGATTTTTCTAGTAAAGAGCGTGAGGCAAAGGCTGATTTAGAAGCACAGTTAGCTGGGCTAAGAGAACAAAGACAGACTCTAGAAAAACTTCGTAATGGTACGCGCAAAGAGCAAATCGTTGCCTCTGAAGCTGACGTTGCCCAAGCAGAAGCACAGTTGCGCTCTTATCAAACCCAGCTAGAAGATACTTTGATCCGCGCTCCTTTTGCTGGTACGATTACACGTAAATTTGCCCAAGAAGGTGATTTTGTCACCCCAACGACTTCTGCCTCATCTAGCGATGGTGCAACATCTGCTTCCATTGCTGAACTTTCTAGCGGGTTGGAAGTAGAAGCAAAAATTCCAGAAGCAAGTATTGCCCGCATTAAAACAGGGCAGCAGGTAGAAATTCGCTCAGATGCCTATCCCAATAAAACCTTTCAGGGAAGCGTCCGTCTCGTGGCACCCAGAGCTATACAGGACAGCTCTAGCCAGGGAGGTCAATCGAGTGGAGGTGTTACCTCCTTTCGAGTCAAAGTAGCACTAAAAACGGGTCAAGACTTACTCAAGGGGGGCATGAATGTAAAATTGAACTTTATCAGTAATAAGATTTACAATGCCTTAGTTGTTCCTTTAGCAGCAATTGTGACCCAAAAAGATGGTCAGACTGGGGTATGGATACCAAATGAAAATAACATTGCTCAATTGAGACCAGTTATTGCTGGTTCTGTTAGTGGCAATCAAATTCAGATTATCAAAGGCGTGAGTAAGGGGGAACGGATCTTGCTCAGTCCGCCAGAAGGTCAACCTATCCCAGGAGTTGACACGATGCCATAGCCATTCACAACTGATCATTTCAACATGGACATATTTGAAAGCGTCAAAATGGCAGTCACTACTCTGAGTGCTAATAAGCTCCGCAGCGGTCTGACGATGCTGGGGATCACGATTGGCAATGCTGCTGTGATTACCCTGATTGGCATTGGACAAGGCGCACAAAATTATACTTCAGAAAAGTTGGAGTCGTATGGGGCAAATAGTTTATTCGTTTACGTCAATTATGAGGATGCTGAAGGCTCCACGAGTGAAACACCCCAACTAGTGTTGTCAGATGCGGAGGCGATCGCTACTCAAGCACCTGCTGTGAAAGCGGTAGCTCCTGAAATCAGTTCTCAACTGTCAATCTCTTATCTTGCCCGTAATCCGAAGAGTTCAATTATAGGGACAACCCCAGGGTTTCTGTACGTCCATAATATGACTGTTGCTAAAGGGCGGTTTTTTAATCAATCCGAACAGCAACAGAATGTGCAAGTAGTGACTTTGGGGCCAGAACTAGCCCAGAAACTATTTGGCAGTGAAGACCCGCTTGGCAAAGAGGTGCAAATCGGCAATCTCAGCTTTCTGGTGATTGGAGTAATGAAAGCCAAAGGTTCCTTTGGTGGGCAAAATTCAGACAATACTGCCTATATACCAATTACCACAATGGCTGACCAGTTGAGCGGACGGCGATCGCCCTACGGTATTCCCATTGATAGTATGCAGGTGTCTGCAAAAGATAAGCAGAGTATCCGCGCTGCGGCGTTTCAAATTACCAACCTTCTGACCCAATTGCGAGGTAAGCAAGACATCGCTGTTATCTCTGATAAATCTTTTAACGATCTGATTAACCAAGTCACTCAAGCATTGTCGTTGACACTGGCAGCGATCGCTAGTATTTCGCTGTTAGTGGGTGGCATTGGCATCATGAATATTATGCTAGTCTCAGTGACTGAGCGTACACAGGAAATTGGCTTACGTAAGGCACTTGGGGCAACTCAGGAAGCGATTCTAACTCAGTTTTTGATTGAGGCAATTATTCTGTCAGTAGCTGGCGGTTTGATTGGTGTTGGTGTCGGCTTGAGTGGGACTACGATTGTGGGACTTTTTACCCCTTTTAAACCGAGCGTACCAGTAGGGGCGATCGCTATGGCACTCGGTGTCTCTGGTGGGATCGGTCTAATTTTTGGTGTTGTTCCAGCCCGTAGAGCTGGTCAACTCGACCCAATAGTTGCTCTAAGAAGCGCTTAAAATGTCAACCCCTGCGGGGAATTCAAAATTCAAAATTCAAAATTCAAAATTCAAAAAAAGGGTTGTGGAGAAACACAAGTCTGAGTAATACCAATTCAAAATTCAAAATTCAAAAAGCCAGACAGAACAAAGGTATGTCCGTATGTATCTGTCGCATTCTTTTTTCAAATTAGTATAACATTACTTAGTAGCAATATAAATAACAAAATTATTCCAGCGGAGATTTTTTCAATTGTAATTTTTAAACTTGTGTTTTTCGAGCAACTCTTTAACTTGAGCAGCCACCAAAGGATGTGGATCTTTTTGTAACTGGGGTAGGATTTGCAGGAGAACGCGATATGAAACCATATTTAAATATGCGATCGCAGCTTCTCTGACAAAGCCGGTTGGATGACGCAAACTCACTAATATCTCAGAACTAGTTAGTCGAATGCGTGTCACTTGAGCATAATGAAAACAGCAAGCTAAACACCAGTCAGAAAGGAAATTACCTAACATTAGCAATCTGTGGAGGCGATCGCTAACTATCATATTTTCATATTCTACAATCTTGGCTTCTACAAGATGTTGCAATTTTTCTGTGTGCGGTCGGTTATCTAAAATATTTAGCAATAAAGATTTTGAAGGCAAAGTTACGGTATGCTCTAAGATTTCCAACCCTCGCGCTAAGTTTACCACTGAGAGCGATCGCAGATTGAAGGATGCTGCCTGCATTTTTTCCGGCGAGTAAAGCAGTCTCAGTAATAGTAGCAGCCGCTCTTTCACATCCAATTCTAATTCTAGAAGGGCGCGTTGCAGTAATCCCCAGACAATCACAATCCTCTGATTGGATTGATAATTTTCTTTTTGGTCTAATGTTTGGAAGTCAATGTATGCGGCGTAAATTTCACCTAAAAACTTTAATTCCTGCTTAATTAAATTTTCCACTCGACTTTCATAAAACCGATCTACTAAACCTTTAAGTCCTGGTTGTTTATGTATTTTTAATAAGCTGCGGAGAATATGATCCCTAGTAGTACCCCAGGATATTTCTAAGTTTTCCCATAAAGTCTCCAATGCTTGCTGAGTGCCGACTTGAGCAATGGTACGCCAAGCGTACATCCGCACTACTTCTGGTTTGTAAATATTGGTAGCCAACCGTAACAGCATTTCTAAAGCTTCATTTTCTAGTCGCACTAAGGCTGACATGGCTGTGCTACGGGTTGATTTGTAGTAAAGTGCTGCAATCAGCGCTGAATAGTACTCTTCTAAATGAGTGGCAGCAATCATTTCCAATACGGCACAGCGCACCCGTAACGACTCATCTTGTAATAAATTCGGGATGTGAATTCGCAATGCCTGCAAATAAACTGCTTCTCTGAGTGCTCTAACTCCATTCACCCGTTCCCGTTCTTGCTTATGAGTCAGCATCCGGCGCATGGTTTGGGTAGCTGCTACCTTTTGCATCGGCGTTCCCTGGCGTAAGACTAAAGCGGCGGCGGTGGCGCGGACAAGGGAGTTTTGCCGGGGGTGTAAATATCCTTCTAAGAGGCTTAAATTGGGATTTGGTTCAGCCAACCAAATGTAGCGTAGCGCTAAGGCAAAAACTTCGGGGTTAGTTTCTTGGGATTCTTCTAACAAAGGACGGATAGCAGCTAGATAAACCGGATTTACACCTCCCATCAGCATTACTTCCAAACTTTGGCGCTGCAAATCTGGGGTTAACTTCAATAGTAGAGGTGCTAAAACTTCCGCAGCTCCTTGGGAGTCAATTTGGGCTAAAAGTTCAATACAAGAGCGTTTATCAGCCTCAGAGCCTTTTTCTGCCAAAGCTTTGACTACACCCTGTTTAAAAAATCGTAAGCCGACATTGCTTGCACTTAAGTGACCCCGCGCCACACTCAAGACTAACAGTTCAACATAGCGCGATCGCAATTCCCAAACTACTTTTAAACAGGTGCCAGTTATCAGCATTGTTTCTGCTACAAACACCCATTTTTCTAGTGGTTCGGGTACAAACCGCCCACAAAACAAGATAGTCACAAAAATTAGCGCTCCTGTCAAACCTGTAGCGATCGCTTCGGCTGTTCCACCAGATAAAGTCTGCATCCGGCTGCGAATGGCCTCTGGAATCGGTTGATACAGAATGGGGCCGCTACTCATGACAAAGGTGTAGCGCAGAAGTTCATCGCAGAATTTGACAATTATCAAACCCCAGAAAAAGCTTTGCGATTGGATGGCTGGAATTAAATGTAGCAATACCAGCATTCCTGGTAGTGAAAAGCCGACGGTGATTGGTAAAAGCGTGGCCGTGAAAAATACCCCCATTCGTTCGATGAGGCGGCTGGAAAAAAACCACTGCAACAACAACTCACACAGTCCCAACATTCCACCAAAAAGACCCAAAAAGCTCGCAAGTTCTCGGTCGCCCAAATTAGATTGGAGTTCACGTAGATACTGAAAATCTATTAACAACCCAATAACTTGCAACAGACCCACAAAAGCAAACAACTGGCAAACGTACCGCTTCAGCGGACTTTTAATGAAACGCTCTCGTGAAGCTTGTTGTTCGGGAATTAGTCTTTGTGGAGTTTCAGGAAAAGCTGCTCGATAGTGATGAGTTAAATAGAATAGAATCCCCGATCCTAATAAAATCACCATACAGGCGATAAAGATGATCTTATTTAGTGTGGTGTATTGCAATAGCCAAGGCAAACTAAAGCCACTGATCACATCTGCTACTAAAAGACCACTACTCACCAGTGGGTAAGTCCGTTTAATCTCCCGAATATTAAATATTTGGTTGGCGACAATGGAAGTGTTGAGGTCATTGACCACATAAAGTGCATCTACCCACAGCCGCAGTAGAAATGCCGATATCACTGCCAGGTAGGAAAAATGCGATCCCCAACGTAATACAACTAATAAAACTAATGGCATCAACATGCAAGGTGCGATCGCCACAATTACCCGACGTAAGGGAAAAATCTTTTGCAGCCAAGAGTATAAAAAAACCAGTCCGGCACTCATTGTGGCACTAGCAATATACATCCACGGCAGTAGATGAGTCCCATATTCATCCAAAAACAGCGCCACCGTACTGTCTTCTGCCCACCGTAATCCTATACATATTATTGTATAGAAAAGAAACATTATCTGGGTTCGTTCACTCTCCTCTGGTCGGAGATTCACCCACTGTAGTAGTCGTGGTAAAGCAACTTTATTTGCAGCCAACCAGTGATTTTTCAGTTCCATGCAGTTTTATTTTCTGGTAGTATCACCGCGTAATCGGGAGCGGGGCAAGGGAAGAAATATACCTCTTATCCTCCTTGTCCCCTTGTCTCCCTTGTCCCCCTTATCTTCCTTGTCCTTCATCTCCTGGAAATAGCAAAAGTCCTGAGCAACTGAGTATTATGTTTCCCACTCAGCCTTCAGGACTATCGATTTTAGATAAATTTAAACGAGCTTAGAGCTTTGGGCGCATGTTGCATGCTGGAGTTGATGGCGTTAAATCACTCAATCCGGTTAAACGTCTGAAACTGGTTAATAAGTTGGAAGTAAAAGCTTCCGGCAAAGCGACCAGACGGGTTTGCATACCTAAACCTGGAAAAGACGAAAAACGCCCATTATACCAATTCTGTATGAAGATGCGCTAAACCATAAGTACAAGAAAGAAAAACGAACCGCAAAGACAAGGCAGTGCGTTGGGCGGGTTCCCCGACTTGAAGCAACTGCCGCGCAAAGAACACAAAGAAAGAAGTTAAAAGGATTTGGCGCAGTCTCACAAAGAAATGGTATTAGGGATTCTCGTGCTGGAAGATAGGGCAACTCAAGCACTACTCAAGCTGGCACTTGAGCCAGAATGGGAAGCTAAATTTGAACCCAACTCCTATGGCTTTAGACCCGGAATGTCTGCCTATGATGTAGTTACAGCAATCCATACAGCAATCTGCCAATAAGCAAAATATGTCTTAGACGCAGACATCGCCAAATGCTTTGACTGTATCAATCATCTTCAAAATTTACGACTTTTGGTAAAGCTTGAGTCACGTCGCTTTGCTCCAAATTAAAAATTAAAAATTAATAATCTCTATTCAATTCATGACCTAATTATTAATTTCCAATAACCCAGGTGGTGGTGTAATTTCAATGCGACCAGATGGCAAGTCTACCACTGGTGCGATCGCTTGTACAAATGGAATCAAAACAGTCTTTTGCTTTTTGTCATTTGTGATTTGTCCTTTGTCAGTGGTAAAAGATGGGTGTAATTTTACTTCTAACAAATCATTGCCAGCCGGGATGATGTCTATCACCGTACCCACGAGTTCGCCAGATGCTTGCATGAAGACTTCTAAACCAATCAAATCGAGGACATGATATTCATCTTCGCCTAATTGGGGGCGATCGCTTGCTGGTACCATTAACTTACAACCGCGCAACGCCTCCGCCTGATCGCAATTTTCCACGCCAGCTAATTTAATCGCATACAAGTTTTTGTTACTGATATAACGTCCTGTCAATAATTCGATTGGTTGTGGTTCTGTGTCACCTGAACGCAACAACCAACGTTTTCCCGGCACCTCAAATCTTTCAGGAAAGTCAGATACAGGATAAACCCGTAATTCTCCAGACAACCCTTGAGGGGCAACAATTTTACCAATTTCTAGCCAATTATCGAGATTGGAGAAGGTGGGGTCCCCTCTGGGGATAAGGGATAATGGGGATTGAGGACTGGGCCTTTTTGATTTTTGTCTTCCTCCTCTGCTCCCTATCTCTTTGTTAGCTTCTTCGCTTTTCATTTCTATTTTCTACTATTAGGCAGTCACCGCCGCACCTTTATAAGCTTCTTCAGCCACTTTTGCTAAACGTTGCATAGCAGTAGAAATTTCCTCATCGCTGCCTGTAAGGCTGATGCGGAAACATTGGTGCTTGTGCGCCCATTCTTCCTCTAAACCGGGGAAGAAGGTAGTTCCTGGAACAATAATTACACCTACTTGCTTTAATTGCTGGTAAAATTCCCAGTCACTGATGGGTAGATCCTGTAACCACAACCAAGCAAAAATTGCTCCTTCACCACAATGCAGAAACCAAGGTAAATTCTTAGGCATCGCTTGTTCTAAACTGGTTTCTAAAACGGTAAATTTATTTTGATAAAAGGGACGGATGACAGTGTGGGAAATTTCCACTAAAGCACCAGAATTGATTGCATAAGCTGCGATCGCTTGGCCGTAACGTGAAGAATGGAGACTGATATTTGCCTCAAAACACTCCAGCAATTCAATCCACTTTTCATCCCCAATAGCTATACCAATCCTTTCTCCTGGTAATCCCGCTTTCGATAAACTCATGCAGTGGAGAATATTATCACCAAACACTGGTGTCATTTCGGTAAAATTTAATGCTGGAAAGGGAGGTGCATAAGCTGAGTCAATTAACACGGGTAGATTGTAAGGTGCAGCCAGGGCGGCAATCTTTTTCACCTCATCATCGCTGAGGACGTTACCAGTAGGATTACAGGGACGAGAGAAGAGAACACAACCAGTATTTTCTGTAATCGACAGTTGGCTGAAGTCAGGACGATATTTAAATCGGTGGGCAGCTGCATCAATATCAAGAGTCGGTTTGTGGGCAATTAAGGCTTTTGGAACTAAGGAGATACCACCATAACCTGTGTAGTCAGGGCAGAGGGGCAAAACGATTTGTTTTAACTCGCCGCTGGGAGTGTAGCCACCGAAGGTATTGGCAGCGTAGAAGTAGAGGGTTTGACTACCGGGGGTGATCAGGATATTGCGTTCGCTTAAGTTTAACCCATAGCGTTTGTTGAAGTCGTTGGCGATCGCTTCAACAAATGGTGCATAGCCCTGACTGGAGCCATAACGGCAAACTACCTCGCCATATTCTGGACTAGCCAAAAGCTGTGCAGTACAATCCCGCCATAATTGCTCTACCTCTGGCAAAATCAACGGATTACCAGCACTCAAATTAATAAAATGCTGCCCTGCACCCGCTCGTAATGTCTCGATAATATCCTTCATGATTGCTCTGACGCCAGTCAGGTTGGACATTTGAGCGCCAATTTGAGTTAGGGCAGGGTTCATAAGCTGTGACAAAATATATTAATTTAGGGGTGGACAAATTATTTGGGGGTTGCTGCTGACATCCAGTTTACATTGTTGTCAAAACAGCTGTTGCCGCCTTTAACCAATCTAGCTAGAGAATGATATTTTAACAAAGTAATATTTATCGTTATAGTGGCGATCGTGCTTAGTAAATATGATGAAGTAATACAAAAGTTTATCATGCGTTCAATATTTATGAGGCGACTAGGGGACAAGGAAGAAATAAGCAATGCCCAATGCCCAATGCCCAATGCCCAATGACAAAACTATACAGGAGCGCTGAATATTGGAAGTTAAAGCAGCAGTAGCTCACAGCGCAGGTAAGCCGTTGACGATTGAAACCGTTCAATTATCAGGGCCACAAGCCCGCGAAGTGTTAGTTGAGGTGAAAGCAAGCGGAGTTTGTCATACCGACGCTTTTACCTTATCGGGTGACGATCCAGAAGGTTTATTTCCGGCTATTTTGGGACATGAAGGTGCTGGTGTGGTAATAGAAGTAGGTGCTGGTGTCACCAGTCTCAAACCAGGGGATCATGTAATTCCTCTCTACACTCCCGAATGTCGTCAGTGCGAATATTGTTTGAGTTTCAAAACTAATCTCTGTCAAGCCATTCGCCTAACTCAAGGACGCGGTGTTATGCCCGATGGCACTAGTCGCTTTAGTATTGATGGGCAGATAATTCATCATTATATGGGTACATCCACTTTTGCTAACTATACGGTGCTGCCGGAAATTGCCTTAGCAAAAATTCGGGAAGATGCTCCCTTTGATAAGGTTTGTTACATTGGCTGCGGTGTGACTACTGGTATTGGTGCAGTTATCAATACTGCAAAGGTGGAACCTGGGGCAAATGTTGTGGTTTTTGGTTTGGGTGGTATAGGCTTAAATGTCATCCAAGGAGCGCGGATGGTAGGGGCCAATATGATTGTTGGGGTAGATATTAATCCCAACAAACGCACCTTGGCACAAAAGTTTGGCATGACGCACTTTGTCAATCCCCAAGAAGTAGAGCGTGATTTAGTTCCTTATCTGGTTGATTTAACAAAAGGAGGTGCTGATTACAGTTTTGAATGTATCGGTAATGTCAAAATTATGCGTCAAGCATTAGAATGCTGCCACAAAGGTTGGGGTGTGAGTGTAATTATTGGTGTTGCTGGTGCTGGACAGGAAATCAGTACTCGTCCTTTTCAACTAGTAACTGGGCGCGTTTGGAAAGGTTCGGCATTCGGTGGCGCTAGAGGACGTACAGATGTGCCAAAAATTGTTGATTGGTATATAGAAGGTAAGATAAATATTGATGATTTGATTACCCATGTGATGCCGATTGAACAAATTAATGATGCTTTTGAGTTGATGCATAAAGGTGAATCAATTCGCAGTGTGGTGACTTTCTAATTCGTAATTCGTAATTTGTGATTTGTGCCTGATGCTTATGCAGATCGTCCTGTTTTAAATAAGGTTTAAATCTCTAACTGAAACATAATACCAATTCAAAATTCAAAATTAAGAAAGCCAGACATCACAGAAGCACTCCAGGAATCATATCAAAATGGTAGGGATTTAGCATCAGGAGAAACAAATCTGCCACTCTCAACTTTTGCCAAGCAATGTTTATATGCTTTTGAGGAAATTTTGAGCGATCGCTTTTATCCGGGTGAGCCTACCACAGATGATTTAATGGATTGACATTTTTCAGTCAAAATTCACAAGTAGCAAAATTTGTCAACTTGATAATACTTTATCAAAGTATCGATCAATTTCTGCTATCAGTATTTCAAAGTCTACAGGCTTGGTCAAGTGGCATTTGAAACCAGCCTGAAGCGCAAGCTGTCGATCCTCTGGGCTACCGTAGCCAGTAAGCGCAATCAGAATTGAGCGAGTAAATTTGGAGTCTTTACTTAATTCCTGTGCAATGGCGAATCCATCCATTTCGGGAAGTCCGATGTCACAAATAATCACATGAGGCTCAAGCTTCTTTGCAGTTTCTACCCCTAAAATTCCATTATTGGCAATGGAAACTTCATGCCCAAAATACTCAAGTACTGCTTGTAATGATACGGCTGAATCGTCATTATCTTCAATGACTAAAATCTTCAACGATTTTTTAGCCGCCTCTGTAATCTCCATATCGTTGTCTAAGGCTGTAATTTCTTCGCATACAGGGAGAGTGACTTTGAATTCTGCTCCCAAATTGATCCCTCTACTTGAGGCTTCAACACTACCACCATGAAGTTCCACAAGACTTTTTACTACCGAAAGTCCTAAACCTAGCCCGCCCCGCGAACGATCTAAACTGCGATCGGCCTGGGTAAACGGCTCGAAAAGTTCTGGTAATATTGTCGGGTCTATCCCTATGCCTAAGTCTCTTACAGATAAGACTGCTACACTACCTGAGCCATTCTCACCTGGAATAACTGAGAGATCCACCCAGATTGTCCCATCTGGCTTGGAAAACTTTAAGGCGTTATCAAGAAGATTCCCAAAGATTTGAAAGAAGCGAGTGGAGTCAACATAAGCCCACACGGGCGTGTTTGACAGGTCTTGTACTACGTTAAGATTCCATCTGTTTATTGCTTGTGCATGATCGTTGAGATTCTGGCAAACCAGTTCCACCAAATTAACCTTCTCAAGGTTTAATGAAACCTTCCCATAAGTGATGGATGATACGTCAAGTAAGTCATCGATCAATTTCGAGAGGTGCTTAATCTGGTGTTGCATCCTTAAAACTGTTTCTCCAACTGCGCCAGTCTCGCCTAGCTTCAACTTCAGTAGCTGAACGCTGTTGGAAATAGGGGCAACGGGATTCCTTAGCTCGTGAGCTAGCATCGCAATAAATTTGTCTTTCAGGGCGTTTTGGCTCGTCAGTTTCTGGAAAAGTTGAACATTAGTGATCGCAACTGCCGTAGTGTCAGTCAAAATCTCAAGCATTCCGATCTCTTGGGGCGTGGCTAGGTGTCGTGTACTCCAGTAGGCTCCAATCGCGCCTAGTGGATCGGAAACCCGAATGGGAACCATGACTAAACTTTTGACAAAAGTCACTTTGTAGGCTTCAATAGGAATTCGTGCATCCTGGTAAATGTCCTCAATTACGGCTGCTTTTTTATTGAGCATTGCCCAACCGGAGATGCAAGACTTGAGCGGAAAACGCATACCTTTCCAAAGTGGCCCAATGGCGTTTTCATCTACATAGTGGCAACATTCACCATCCCGCAATACAAAAGTTACTCCATCAGCATTTGTGAGATCGCGAGCAGCCAAACGCACAATCTCAATAATTTCCTCAATAGTCCGTACACAAGCTAAATCCTTCACGACCGAAAGCAGCCTGTTGTAAGACGAAATGCTATGGCTGTGATCTGAATTCTGTTCTTGAGAGATGGAGATGTCTAATGTATTTTTCATAAAGAACTCCAAACAAAAGGATGTCTGTATAAAAACTCAGCTAAAGCGGGTAGGTTCAGCAGACACCTACTCTTTATCGTAATCTTAACTTTAATATTGAGAGTACAATCTGTTAAGTAGGTCAACTTAATTAAAGGTAAAACGCTCGGCTGAGTAGTCTCCTTGGTTACTCTAATTTTTATACCTGACGTAATAGCGATCGTCAAATCGTATTCATCTTCAAAAAGTATATTTATACAGGCGTTGCTGAATCAAAATATGAGTCATGCGTCGCCTCAAGCTTGCGTCCACAGCGCTACTGAGCCATACTTCAGATTCAGATAATGTATTACTAATTTAATTGAATATTTAAGCATTTCTTCGGTTTTTGAATAACAAAAAGTTTTACAATGTAGTCGAGCTAGATAATAGCAATGCAATTGTAAAAAATATATCTACTCGTTTATCCCATACAGGATTTTTTTAACTTAGTTCAGTGAGTAACAAAAAGGGCGGGTTTTATACCCGCCTTCGAAGAAATATTTAAACTAAACTAGCGATCGCAACTTAATTACCAATTTTCGGCGCACTCAAAGAAACCTTTAGTGTTTCTTCTTTTTGCTGTGCTAACGTCGGTACAGAATCCCGCAATCTTGCCGTCAATTGTACAGTTGTAGCGTCGTACATCTGAGTCAGCAATTTTGGATATAAACCAATACCAATAATTGGCACCAACAAACAGGCAATGATAAATACTTCACGGGGTTCGGCATCTATCAAAGCTTGGTGAGAAACTAATTCCTCGTTCTCTTTACCGTAGAAAATTTCTCGCAGCATCGACAGCAGATAAATCGGAGTTAAAATCACTCCCACTGCCATCAAGAACACTACGATAACTTTGAAGGTAGAGCTATAAGCATCGCTAGTAGCAAAGCCAACAAACACCATTAATTCTGCTACGAAACCGCTCATACCTGGTAAAGCAAGAGAAGCCATCGAACAAGCAGTAAACATAGCGAAAATCTTCTTCATTCTTTTGCCGACACCGCCCATTTCATCCAACATCAGGGTGTGTGTGCGATCATAAGTTGCGCCGACAAGGAAGAACAAACTCGCCCCAATTAACCCGTGGGAAACCATTTGCAATACTGCCCCACTCAATCCCAAATCGGTGAAGGAAGCGATACCAATCATCACAAAGCCCATGTGAGAAATTGAGGAGTAGGCAATTTTTCGCTTCAGGTTACGCTGGGCAAAGGATGTCAAGGCAGCGTAGATGATATTAACTACCCCTAACACTACCAATACTGGCGCAAAGAAAGCGTGGGCATCGGGGAGCATTTGAGCATTCATCCGAATCAAGGCGTAACCGCCCATTTTCAGGAGAATGCCTGCTAATAACATGTGTACAGGGGCCGTAGCTTCACCGTGGGCATCAGGTAGCCAAGTGTGCAACGGAATAATCGGCAACTTGACGGCGTAAGCAATTAAGAAGCCAGCATAAAGGGCAAGTTGGAAATTCAGGGCGAAATCTTTTAAGGTGATCGCTCGCATGTCAAACGTCACCGTATCGCCGTAAAATCCCATTGTCAGGGCAGACAGCAAAATAAACAGCGAACCGCCGGCGGTGTATAAAATAAATTTGGTCGCTGCATATTGCCGCCTTTTGCCTCCCCAAATCGACAGCAGAAAGTATATCGGTACTAGTTCCAGTTCCCACACCAGGAAAAATAACAGCATATCCTGGACGGCGAACACGGCAATCTGACCGCCATACATCGCCAAAATCAAGAAGTAAAATAGCTTCGGCTTGAAGGTAACAGGCCAAGCTGCTAAAATCGCCAGCGTGGTAATGAATCCAGTCAAAATAATTAGGGGCATGGATAAGCCATCTGCCCCTACTGACCAATTCAAATCTAGTTGGGGTACCCAGGCGTAACTCTCAGCCAACTGCAAATCTGGATTGGAGAAATCATACCCAGTATAAAAAGCATAAACAATTAGTGCAAAATCTATCAGCCCTACGATCAGGGAGTACCAGCGCACTGTTTTGCCTTCTTTATCTGGGATGATGGGAATCAGTAGTGAGGCGGCTATCGGCAACAGAATAATCGTCGTCAGCCACGGAAAATTAGCTGTATTCATCACAATTTGTCTGCTATCAAAATCATGTTTGGCAAAAAGTCACTAGTTATTAACTAACAGCTTTTTGAGGATTTCGTCTTCCTCGTTAGGTTGATTTAATTAAATTGCCAATTCCATTTTGTCTTTTGGGAGCCTTTTTTGACACTTGGGAGTGGAAAATGTGAGTTTTGATACTCCCAGTCAAAATAAAAATTTACCCTAAAAAAGCCGATAAACTAGAATTATAGCGGTGCGATCGCGTAGTCCAACCCATCGCTAAAAATACACGATGCTGTTTGGTAGTTGTTGAAAAAAGCAATTTGGAGCAAAAAAGCATAACAGGAGAAATAACCATAATGATAATGGCACATACATAGATAAAACGCGATCGCTTGCGATCGCATATCATTTATCTACTGTGTAGTCTGTCTTCCATAGCAATAACTTCATGCCTTTCTCCGATTTCACTAATCCTTACCAAAATCCGGCTAACATACCACAGAACTATCGCCAGCATATAAATCTACAGAAGTTATTTAAAGCTGATGGTTCTTATGTGCGTCCAGCAGAAGATCCTGTGATGATGTGGGCGCTTCAGATTTTAGTAGAAGAGTACGGTGTTCCACTAGAAGCAATGGAACTAGAACTAAATGCAGATTTTGCCGAGGGAACTTATCAAGGCGGACGACGCTATCAAGGACGGGCAGACGTTGTAGTTTATGATGACCGTTATGCTGATTCTGTAGGTAATTTGGATGTAGCCTTTATTATGGTGGAGGCTATGGAACCAAGTAAAAAAGTTGGCGGGACTGAGGGGGAAGGTTGGGTTGATCATCTTAACCGACTCAATGCTTACATGAGAGTAAATATCAAGCAGTGCGTTTTGTGTCGGGGTAAAATCCCCGCTACAAAACGTAATTGCAAATTGTTTTTAGCTTGTTTGCAATCGTTTGGGTAACTCTGTTTCAATCTCTTCTGCTGATATTTTTACTCGTCCTGGAACTGCCCGTAACATATCTACATATTTGTGAAAGGCTTCAATATCTTGAGGGTTACGGCGTACATATACTAGTAGTTCTTGGCGCGTCATTCCTTCAAAATGTGATTCCGTCATACGTTAATCCCCCATCAATGTCGATTTCTATTTCTATTGTCTCTTCAACAATAATGTAGATGCAACGTGTTCGTTCATCTAACCGAGTCATGTTAATTGCTTTTAACAGATTGCTAGTTTGTACGCATACTCGGTATAGCGATTTAAGTTGAGCTATTGTTGGTTCCATTATTCCTTCAATTTTTAGTCTGAATCAAAAACCACATTATATGAGTCACATTTGCGGAATGTGAGTTTAATTGCTGACTATTAGTCAAAAAAAAGGAGTCCAAATCAGGCTCCTAAGTGAAAGGGCAGTTATAAACCGCATCTACACAGGCAAAACCCGCCTGCGCGGGTTAAAAAATTTTAATTTTATCCTACGGAGTGGGCTTTGTTTGTGTAGCCGCGAATTCTATTCGCCCTGGCTATAAAAATCAGGTAACACCAAAGACAACTACTAAGCCCAAGACCGCCCCAAACACAATCAAGGCATAGAATTGAGCGCGACCGTTTTCTAGATACTTCAAACCTTCACCGCTAACAAGGGTGAAAAAGCCTGTGAGGTTAACAGCACCATCTACAACACGGAAGTCAACTTCCATAACTTGTCTAGCTACGCGACGCAAGCCGAGGACAAAAACCCGATGGTAAATGTCATCAAAGTACCACTTGTTGAGGGATAACTCGTAAAGTGGTTGGATTTTAGCAGCGATCGCAGCCGGGTCAATCTGACGGCGCAAATACATCAGTGAAGCTAAGGTAATCGCAACCAAGGAAATTCCCACTGAGGCACCCGCCATAATGTAGAATTCCGTCGGATTGAACTCGGAAGCTTTTTCTATAACTTCGGTGAGAGTTTCGCTAGGAGGAAAGATAAACTCTTCAAAATAATTGGCGTAGGGAGTTCCCACCAAACCAATGAAAATCGAAGGTACAGCCAAAAATACTAATGGCAGAGTCATTGTCCACGGCGATTCGTGGGGGGAGTCGCTGTGATGCCCGTGGGAGTCATGAGAGTCATGGGAGTCATGGTGTTCAGTGGCAGCCAATTCTCCTTTTTTCATTGCCCCAGGCCCAAAATTCGGGGCTAGTTCTTCTGACTCTAACTCTAGAACAATTGTGGCTGCCTTCTTGAGTTTTTCCTTGATTTTCTCATCAGTACCCCGGAATTTGCCTTCAAATGTCGAGAAATACATTCTAAACATATAAAAAGCAGTAATACCAGCAGTTAGCCAGCCGATAAACCAAAGAAGTGGGTTAGCCTCAAAAGCCTTCCCCAAAATTTCATCTTTTGACCAGAAACCAGCAAAGGGTGGGATACCAGAAATTGCCAAGCAACCAATCAAAAAGGTAGTTGCTGTGACAGGCATATACTTTCGCAGTCCACCCATCAAGCGCATATCTTGAGCTAAGGCAGGGTCGTGTCCAACGACACCTTCCATACCATGAATTACTGAACCTGAACCCAAGAACAGCATCGCCTTGAAATAGGCATGGGTCATCAGGTGGAATAGTCCCGCACTGTAGGAACCTATTCCCATTGCCATCACCATGTAACCGAGTTGGGAAATGGTGGAGTAAGCCAAGCCCTTTTTGATGTCGTTTTGGGTAATGGCAATGGTTGCCCCCAAAAACGCCGTAAACGCCCCAGTAAAGGCAATGACATTCATTGCGGCTGGAACATCTTCAAATACTGGGTACATCCGGGCAATCAGGAAAACACCCGCCGCCACCATCGTTGCTGCGTGAATCAAGGCAGAAATGGGGGTGGGGCCTTCCATCGCATCTGGTAGCCAGACATGGAGGGGGAATTGGGCTGATTTCGCCACTGGCCCTAAGAAAACTAAAATCGCAAACAGGACAGCGAGAAAATTGCTGATCGAACCTGATTCTACGAGTTGGGCGAGGCGATCGCCCATGATATTAAAATCAAAGCTTCCTGTTGCCCAGAACAGCCCTAAAATACCGAGTAATAGACCAAAGTCGCCTACGCGGTTGGTAACAAATGCTTTTTGCGCGGCATCAGCTGCTGACTTGCGATCATACCAAAAGCCGACCAGCAAGTAAGAACACATCCCCACAAGTTCCCAGAAGATATAAATCTGTACTAAGTTGGGGCTGACTACCAGACCTAACATTGAGGAGCCAAACAAACTGAGATAGGCGTAAAACCTCACGTAACCGGGATCGTGAGCCATGTAGCCATCGGTGTAAACCATGACTAACAACGCTACCGTTGTGACAATCACCAGCATTAGGGCTGTCAGGTGGTCAATAGTGTAGCCCATGCTCAGATGAAAATTACCTGCTGCCGCCCACTCAAACGTGCGGATATAAGTCGCGTGTCCTTGAATTTGACTCCATAGCAAGGCAAACGACAGCCCCATAGCTGCTGCCATCATGGAGATAATCACCACAGCGTTAAGCTGCCGTAGGCGGTTTGTCACCTGATTCAACGAGATTAACCCTAGACCGACCAGCATCGCCCCAAAAAGAGGGAACACCGGAATCAGCCAGGCATACTGATAGATTACTTCCATCACTGACGCCTACTTTTAGAATTCTTGATTAGCGTGTCGAAACTGTTAATAATTGTGACACACACCCTTTAGGATAAAATAACCCACCCAAGGCTGATTGGGTGGGGTATTAAGCATGGTTTTAGATTTGGTCATTAGTTATTGGTCATTGGTCATTAGTCATTAGTCCAATGCCCCATGACGCCAGTTGCTTCAAGTCGGGCATTGCCCGCCCAACGCACTGGCTCCCCCATGCCTTATACCCAATATCCATTAGGCTAATCGATACTCTAAGTCCGCTGTTTTTGAACTTTTGTAGATTTTGGGGTAATTGCTGTAGCTGGCTTTAATCTCTTCTAAAGCTAGACGTAAATCTTCCCTGCTACGAAAGCATTCCAAGCGATGGCGAATAGTGCCATTTTCAATCAATAGTAAAGTGGGTAGTGATTTTAGCCTATAGGTAGTAGACAATTTAAAATTTTGATCGGCGTTAACCCCGACTAATTTAATTTCATCCCCGCACTGGGCTTGAAATTGCAACAATAGTGGGTGAATAACTCGACACAAGCCACACCAAGGTGCTTCAAAGTTAACTAAAACAGGAATAGGAGATTTTAAAACTTCTTCAGTAAATGTCCGCTCACTAACCGACAACACCATGACGCCTCTTGGATTATAAGGTTTTTATTTTTATATCAAACTAGCTATCAGTACTGAATTGAGTAGTACCGAGTCCGAGTTCTGGTTGCTGAGTAGAAGTCCATAACTAAAGTTAGCGGATTGAATGAGGAACTCGTTTATTTTTCTTTTAGAGTTGAAAGCGGGGATTGGGACTAATTGCCAAGCTGTGAATACTAAGTTACTTGCTTTTACTCAGGACTCAGGACTCAGCTACTGCTTCAGAGGAGGATTGGCAAGTCACTAACTGCCGATAGATGCTTTCAGGACACAAATATTCAGGACACAGAATAATTGGCAAAAATTGAGCGTGTTAATGTGTCTCTGACAGAAAAGCCACCTTAGAAGCCGCGTTGGCTTTTTTGGATGTTAAACTCCTGATTGCCTGGCTGTCTGGGGATTTGACTGAATCTGTCACTTTCTTTCAACGAAAGGCAACTGACCAACAACTACCAATATAAAATCTTAAGCTGACTGAACGCACCCTCCATTGAATAGATGTTTGAATTTATCCTACATTGATTTGGAGCAATTGATAAGCTAAAATTTGCATCTATTTCGGATTTTCTGCTGACAGTGGGGATCGTCCAAAGTTACCATCCTATATTACTAGTTGCTTCCAGTAACAGAGGGTGTGACCACCAAAGCAAAGCTATAAAAATGGCAACTCCCAAATAGGCAGGGCGGATAAATTCCTGCCATTTGAGAGATTGACGCCCGTCAAGAATTGCTTTAAAGGGAATAATTGAAGTCCGCTGTTTGGCAATTTCAAAAGCTTCCCCATAACGATCGCTCAAACGACGATCCCCGTGCCAAACCCCAAACAAATGATGCAATACCAATCCAATGGAAGTCACAAGGGTAAAGGTAGTGCCCAGCCAGAGAGTATGGGCAACACACCAAATTATTTGTCCCACCATCTGGGGATGACGGGTAATCCGAATAATTCCTGTTTCGTAGAGATGAACTTGGGGCTTTTGAATAGCAGCAATTTCTAGTAGATTGAAGGTAGCAGGATATAAAAACAAAAACGAGATTGCTGACAGCAGCCAAACAAATTCTCGCACTCCTGGCACCCCTTGTACCTGCCAAATTTGCAAACCATCATAGCGGTGCCCAAAAAAGTAAATAATTAATATCACAGCCAACAGTAGGCTGACTAATGCAAAGAGAATGCGATAAAACCTTGGGCCAATGTATTTTTCTGCCCAAGGGCGTAAAGCAGCGCCTCCACTGTGAGCGATCGCAAAAACTATTTGTAACCCCAGTATGACAAAATGACTGGGTGTCAACCAAGAAATCAGCAGCATATACACAGGTGAAGTAATTTAAAGAAAACTGAATTCAGTACAACCAATACCACAAAGTATTCAAAAGGGGACTTTAGTCAAGATGTTGTGCTACTGTCTTTTTCGAGTCAAACCTTCAAGTTTAATATGCCAACAAATCATGTCCGGCTAATTGCTGCCAAACCGGATTTATTACGTGCATCTGCTCCTTTAAAAGTTTGTGGGTTGAGCCTTATGTCTGACCTTCCTTTCACTTTAGATCAGTTACGTATCCTGAAAGCGATCGCCCAAGAAGGAAGCTTCAAGCGTGCCGCTGATAGTCTTTACGTCTCTCAGCCTGCCGTCAGTTTGCAAGTTCAAAATCTCGAACGGCAACTCGATGTGCCCTTATTCGATCGTGGAGGACGACGCGCCCAATTAACCGAAGCTGGGCATTTACTCTTAAATTACGGTGAAAAAATCCTCAGTCTCTGTCAGGAAACTTGCCGCGCCATTGAAGATTTACAAAATCTCCAAGGTGGTACTTTAATTGTCGGTGCTTCTCAAACCACTGGCACTTATCTTTTGCCCAGAATGATCGGTATGTTCCGACAAAAATATCCAGATGTGGCAGTGCAATTACACGTCCACTCTACCCGACGGACTGCTTGGAGTGTCGCTAATGGACAAGTCGATCTGGCGATTATTGGTGGTGAAATTCCTGGTGAACTGTCAGAATCTTTAGACGTGATTCCTTACGCTGAGGACGAGCTAGCGCTGATCATACCTGTCTTTCATCCTTTTACCAAACTTGAAAAAATCCAGAAAGAAGACCTATATAAATTACAATTCATTGCTCTAGATTCCCAATCGACTATCCGCAAGGTAATTGACCAAGTGCTAGCACGCTGTGAAATCGATACCAGACGTTTTAAAGTTGAAATGGAATTGAATTCCATTGAAGCAATTAAAAATGCTGTGCAATCTGGTTTAGGAGCTGCCTTTGTTTCAACTAGTGCGATCGCTAAAGAGTTACAAATGGGCGTTCTGCACCGTACTCCCATTGAAGGCGTTGTCGTCAAACGGACGCTGTGGCTGATTTATAATCCCAATCGCTATAGATCCAAAGCCGCAGAAGCCTTTAGTCAAGAAATTTTGCCCCAGTTTGCCAACCCAGGATGGAATCAAGATGTCTTAAAATTAACACAAAAAAGTCTAGTGTTAACTACATTGGAGGTAGCAACACCCACCTCATCTAGCGAAGACTAAAATCAGGTTATTAGTCCCTTGTCATTTGGACTTTGTTTTTTGTAAATGACCAAATAATTCGTAATGACGCTCCTCTATCGCTAACTTAATTCGTAATTATTAACCCATTGTGTTCGTACAGGGTGCTGTAGGCAAACCAAGGGTTTGACATCAGGAAAAAAGTTTCCTGTTCCTCATTAACAAATTTAGTTACTCTGTAACCGGAACTAATTACGAATTACGTAGCTTGCTTCTTGCCATTCGCGTAGCATCTCGTAGAGAAGGTGAGTATTATCAATTGCGAATTATTTTGACTAATCACGAAAATGGAAGTTTACTGCACTCGTCCACGTTGTCCACGCCCACAAAACTATTTTGCCGATTTAGATGATGTTACGACACTGAAAACAACCCAGCAAAAATATTGCACTACCTGTGGTATGCCATTAATGCTAGATGGTCGATACGTACCAACAAAACTACTGGGAAGGGGCGGATTTGGAGCCGCATTTTTGGCACGCGATCGCCGAATACCAGGAATGCGTCAATGCGTGGTTAAGCAGTTTCAACCATCGGGAAATTTAACCTTAACTCAACTGCAACAAGCGCAGTTAATGTTTGAAAGAGAAGCAGAAGTTTTAGCACAACTTGGTAACGATCATGAGCAAATTCCTGACTTGTTTGCTTTCTTTCCAGTAATAGTTAATAGCTTGCAACCAGGAGAGGAAGACCAATTTTTTTACTTGGTACAAGAATACATTGATGGGCAAACTTTAGAGGAAGAATTAATCCAACAGGGCAAATTTTCTGAACAGCAAGTGTTAGAGATATTGCAAGGAATTCTACGGGTTCTAGAGTTTGTTCATGACAGAGGCATTATCCACAGAGACATCAAACCTTCAAACATTATGCGTCGTCGTGATGGTAAACTTTTTTTACTAGACTTTGGCGCCGTCAAGCAAGTAACAAATGCTGCACTTGGTTCTGCTGCTTCTTCCACAGGAATTTATTCTATGGGATTTGCACCGCCTGAGCAAATGGCTGGAGGCCAAGTATTTCCATCTACAGATTTATACGCTTTAGCTGTAACTCTGATTACCTTGTTAACAAATAAGGAAGCAATTCAACTATTTGATGTTTATAATAACCAGTGGAAATGGCGAACCCAAGTAAGTATCAACCCTCACCTTGCTGACATTTTAGACAAGATGCTGCTACCTGCGGCTAATCAGCGCTTCCAGTCAGCCCAGGAAGTTCTACGCGCACTTAACTCACAAGCGGCTCAAGCCCCTACACAACTTAATTCGCCCTCTGCAACCCTCCCGCCACAACCACCCCAAGGTTCTAGCCCTGTTGTTCCCCGTCGTCCACCAACTCAGCCAGCGTTTTCGACATTGGAATTATTGGGTGGGGCGGCATTTAGTGGATTTGAGGGTGCATTGATCGCGATCGCCCTCTTCAGTCTAGTCAAATCACCAATAGTTACTTTGATTACTTCCGCCCTGATCTTAGGTATACTTATTTTTGCCCAAACTCGGCGATGGATTGAAAAGTTCGATTTATTAATTATTCCCACAATTACTTTTGCAATTATTTTTTTTCTCCCCTTTTTACGGGGAGGTCTTGACCTTCCGTCAGTGGTGATTTTAGCAGTTGGAGCAGGCTTAGTAGCTATTTCATTGACAGCTGTATTTCGACTTATTTATAAATTACTATCTTTCTTACTTTAAAAAATTTCTGGTACTAACAGCTACATAAAGATCTCAGACACACGAAACACTTAGTCTTTTTTTTAGCCGTTGTCATCACTATTGGTTTAATCTTTGGTGGTCTGTGGTTTCTTGTATTAAACGGAACTGGCAACAAGTGGGTGGAGCCAAATACCCGCAATTTATTTGTAATTGTTAAACAGAATGGTCAAAGAGACCAGTAAGCTAGTGAAGCTTGTGCAAATTGGCTGTTGACACCTCAGGGTCAAAAACTGAGCGAAAAAACTGGATTTGTTAGAATTAAATGATAAAAATGCTTAAGTTTAGCCAAATAATTAAAATAATAAATATTTTTTCTTTATTTAAATTTGTTCATGTCACAAAAGAATGAAACCGCAATTTTAGCCTTGGCCCTGCTGCTGACAGTTGGTATAGTTGGCGGTAGTTTTTGGTGGTTTAGTAACAATGGGGTCAAAATTGGTAATAACATCATTCCAAATCAAGAACCAGGCAACAATTCATCTTTACAAGACCGCATTAGTTTTGGAGAAAAATTTTTTACTCCGGGTGACATTTCTCCTGTGAAAAAAGAAGGAGTACAGGCGCTCGCAGCTAAAAATTACGATCAAGCGATCGCCAATTTCATAGCTGCCCTAAAACTCAACCGTAACGATCCAGAAGCATTAATTTTTCTTAACAATGCCCGCATCGGTTCTTCCAAAAGCTACACCATTATGGCTTCTGTACCATTTGGCACTAACCCCAACGTTTCTTTAGAAATTTTACGTGGGATAGCCCAAGCTCAAAATCAAGTCAATAGCTCTGGAGGAGTCAAGGGAGTACCGTTGAGGGTAGGAATAGCTAATGACGACGATAATCCAGAAATATCCAAGCAAATTGCTTCTACCCTAGTCAGCAATTCCGAAGTATTGGGTGTAGTTGGGCCGAATACCAGCGATTCTACCTTAGCCGCAGGTGCTATCTATACTTCGGGACAACTTGTAGCCATATCTCCCACCAGTACATCTGTCAAAATTTCTAACTTTAGCCACTACGTTTTTCGTACAGTTCCCAGTGATTTTATGGCTGCGAGAACTTTAGCTAACTATATGGTGAGAACCTTGCAGAAAAAAAATGCAGTGGTTTTCTTTAATTCTCAGAGTAACTATAGCCAGTCTTTAAAGTCGGAGTTTGTCTCATCTGTTTCTCTAGAGGGTGGACAAGTAGCCAGCGAATTTGACTTATCCAAGGCGGATTTTAGTGCGGCTAAAAGCGTAGAACAAGCAACGAAGCAAGGTGCAGAAGTGTTGATGTTAGCTGCTAATACTGAAACTTTGGATAAAGCGCTGCAAGTAGTTCAAATTAACCAGAAAAAGTTAATTCTGCTGGGGGGAGATGATGTTTACATCGCTAAAACTTTGGAAATTGGCAGAGAACAAGCTGTAGGAATGGTATTAGCAGTTCCCTGGCATATTGATAGCAATCCGAAGTCAGATTTTCCCCAGAAATCGCGGCAGTTATGGGGCGCTGATGTGAGTTGGCGAAGTGCCCTCAGTTATGATGCCACTGTCGCTCTAATTGCGGCATTAAAACGCAATCCCACGCGAGATGGAGTCCAACAAGCACTCTTGTCCTCTGACTTTTCTGCCACTGGCGCTTCTGGTACAATTCGATTTTTAGCATCAGGCGATCGCAATGCGCCAGTCCAACTTGTAAAAATCGTTCCTGGTTCTCGCTCTGGAACTGGTTATGACTTTGAACCAGTACGATAACAATTCAAAATTTAAAATTTAAAGACATTTTGCCTATGGCACGCTGTGGGAACAGAGCGGGATTTAAATCCGTCTGAAAATGATGCTACGTGTAAACATAGGTGGCTTAAACTCTTCAATTTCCGATAAACTTTGCTTTTTCTTAACTTGTCATTAATTTTCAGGTAACAAAATTTAGAAGTAGAGATTTTTAGTAACTGGTGAGGTGGGAGTAACTACCGAAGCTAAAAGGCTAATGGATAAGTGGTTTAATAGCTTGTCCTTTGTAGGGAAAATCAAGAATAATTTGATGCGATAGAAATTGTATTAAATTATGGATGCAGTCATTTTTGGATTTTTCTTTATACCTTCAAGCCTAGTACAGCACGGCGGAAATAAACATACCCTTCGGGTTCGGCAGTTCCTCATGGGGGGAACCCCCAAGACCGGACTGCCTCACCATTTCAAATGGCGCAAGAGCTTGGAACACAATTCTTTTGACTTCCACTTTGTGGTACTAGCCATAAGAATCTCTTCACTTTGGCATTATTTTCGGTGTGCAAAAAGCACACTTACATAAACTATGGGCAAAAATATTAAGACCCAACTTATGCTGAGTGCAACACCTCTAAAAAGGTTATCGCAAGCAACTGCCACCGCAGCAGTTGCTTTTGCTATGCTTACAGCTATTGGCACAGATCCTGCCCAAGCTGTCAATTTGAAAACATTTAATATTTCAGGAGATTTTGCTCCTGCGCCTCTTGATGGTTCAGTAGGGCTACCTGTGAGTTTAGCAAATGCCTCTTTTAATGGGACTTATACAGTAGATGTCGATCAATTACCCACTTCTAATTCTTTTGTTGATTTGACAAGTTGGACAGTCAATTTAGTCAAAGATAATACTGTTTTGCGAACATTATCCAATAGTTTAACTGGTAATACAGCTTACATTCAAGAGAACATACTTGCTTTTTCAGACGCAGGCTTATTAACAAAGCAAAACAATAACTTGTACAGTTTGGAACTGAATTTTGACAAAATTTTCACAGGTGCGGGTAGCACCAATGATGGAAAGTTTTTAGACAATAGTGACCTTGGAAGTGTCCAAAATTCAGGACTTACTGGCGTTACTTTCGCTCAAAGTGAGCCTGTCCCTGAACCTCAAAGCTTTGCCGGAACAGTAGTTGTTGCGACTATCGGTTTGTTGCTGAAAAGAAAGCAAAAAACTTAAATAGCAGCACAACTTTGCTTATCTTCAACGGTATTATTTGTTTCTAAATTTTGCAACCAATAAAGCACAGTGTAACCAAAACACCTATTCTAAATCAATCAAATGCTTGCGGTATATGAATACAAATTCTGAAATACGCATAGCAATATTAGCTAGATAGAAATTACTAAGGAGATGTGCTTTGAAAAGGTTTACGAAGTTCTATTTTGCTCTAACACTCTTGCTACTTCCGTCCTTCATTGTCCCGGTGATCGCAGAGGATTCTTCTTCACAGGAAGTTTCGCAACCAAAATCAACCGTTACGACTCAGCCAAATGCAACGCCAGACGTGGCGCGATACTTAAACGATCCAGGCAAGGAACCCCAGCTACCGCCGAAGTTACTCACAAGGCTGCTTCAGGAGCGGATCAAGTACGTCTTCGTAATTTTTAACGAGAACCATTCCTTCGACAACGAGTATGGCACATTGCCCGGTGTGAACGGAGTCTACTCAGATGGACAAAAGCCTCGTGACCCAAAGAATACGCCGGGCTTCACCCAGACCTACACGGATACTGACGGTGCAACCGTCACAGTTCAGCCATTCCGAATCGGATCTGAGCAGAATGCCAGTGCTGTTGACAGCGTTGATCACTCACACACCGGACTGGCAACTAAGCTCCACGTTGTGGACGGCAAGCCACAGATGGATCAGTTCGTCTACGACGAGTACACGCGGTTCGCGTCGAAAGGTGGAGCCGCCAACATTGCTGAGGGCAAGCAGTTCGCGCGTCTTGTCATGTCGCATATCGACTGCGATACCATTCCGTTCTTCTGGAAGTGGGCTAGTCGCTTCACGGTTTTTGACAATATTTTTGCAACTGAAGACACGCCCTCAACCCCGAATGCAGTGGCGATGATCGCGGGGCAAGCGGGTGAAACGCAATGGGTCAAGCACGGTGCAAGTGGCCAATCCTACACCGTAGGTAGCCACACTGGTACGACGCAGGGAGTACCCCTAGTCAACGATCCACAGCCCTTCTATGGCTCCCAGTTCGACACAACGACAGATAACAAGCAACCTGCTGGTACGAAAGAGAGCTACGCCGATGGCAACATTTCCTCCAACCTGACCTTCGCCAGTCTGCCACTCACCTTCCAGGGGCGCGATATTCGATGGGTTTTGGCTGGTAACAAAAATCCTTTATTCGACCTAGCCGACATCCAGCAGGATATTCCCTATATTCACAAACTCCAGACTGAGCCAGTCAATTGGCGCTGGTATCAAGAAGGCTACGATCTTGAACCGACCGATACCAACGGCATTGCTTCCCACAATACCTATGTTACCCATCACAATGGCGCGCAGTATTTCGGCTATATTGCCAACACACCGGAGGTGAGCAAAAATCTTCGGGGGCTAAATGACTTTTTTAGCGACATAGCCAATAATTCACTGCCCAAAAGTGGCGTGTTCTACATTCGTGGCGGCTATACGAACCAGCAGGGTTTAAAGCCGCCGATCACCAACCCTAATACGCCCGCGGATGAAATCGCCGCAATTAATGCCGCGAAGTCAGGTGATGACGACCATCCGGGTTACGCCGATCGCCAACTCAGTGAGGGAATGGCGGCTAGAGCAATCAATGCGATCGCATCAAATCCAAAAATCTGGCAGCAGAGTGCCATCATCATTACCTACGACGAGTCCGATGGCTTCTACGACCATGTACCACCAAGAATCTTGTCCTATGGCCCTGATGGGCTGCCGCTCTCTCGTGGTGTCCGTGTGCCACTGATCCTCATCTCACCCTATGCCCGGACGCACGCCGTCTCGCACGTCGAGGGCGACCATAATTCGGTGATCGAGACGATCAACACGATCTTCGGTTTACCAGCTCTTGCCAGCCTACCCGATGAGGCACAGGCGCTCGCTGCTGGCAATTCTCCAGAGTTCAACAAATTTGGACCGCCAGGATTCCAGCAGAAGTATCTCGGCCCACGGGACATCAATTCGCCGATCACCGACAGCTTGCTGTCGGGCTTTGATCCCAAGCGCCTACTAGGCATATCGCCACCACTGCCAGCCTCCTTTGCGAAGATTCCAGATAGTGTTGTGAACACATTACCGCACTACGGCGGTGAAGGCTGTCGGGCGATCGGAATCACACCGGAGGACAAGCGCCAGGGGATAGTCAACAACATCCCCAAGGGTTTCAACCCGCTACCAAGCACTTATCCAGCCGCTAACCCTTAAAAACACAGACGGATGGGGCACACGCCATCCACCTTTCAACCCAAGATACCTTTTGATCGCGCCGAGGACTGGGTATTAAAGAAGAAAATATGAGTATGAGTAAGATTTGCTTAGGGTCTAAATTCCCATTCAAATCTTCCCAGTCCCCAATTCATATCGTCGTTTTTCGATATTTCTTGAGGAGAATTCATGCGTTTTGTGTTAGTCTTCCTGACTCTGTTTGGTTTCTGCTGCTCGATTTCCGACGCTCAGGCGGGTTCTGTTATCAAACGTGTAAAGGAACGCAATGTGGTTCGCTGTGGCAGCGTTGAGCGGACGGGTCTGGCAACTGAAGCCGAGACAGGTGGTTGGAGTGGTCTCAACGTTGATATCTGCCGTGCGATTGCTGCCGCCGTGCTGGGATCTTCTGACCGTATCGAATATCATGAGTATGAGACCCCGAAGGACTTCGATGCGGTGCGTAACCAGCAGGATGACGTATACTTCCTTACAGGATCGGAAATTGAGGAGCAAAAATTAGCAGGGAAATTGCTACCTGGCCCGACTATCTTCGTAGAATCCAACGCGGTAATGGTGGCATCCACCTCGGCTGCACACCACGTCAGCGACCTGGCCGGAGAAAGTATCTGCTTCATGATTGGCAGTTCGGTTGAGCGGAGCCTCACGGCTTACTTGGGTGCGCTCCACAAAAACTGGTTCCGTCGGCCGTTCTCTGAAGATGGGGAGATGATCGATACATACAACGTACAAAATTGCCACGCTATTGCTGGTGAGATTACGACCCTCGCCAAGATCCGCCTCGACCCTGGGGTAAACCGATTATCGAGCCGCATCCTTCCAGAGCCGCTGACGACCTTTCCGGTGATCGCCGCGACCGGAACCGAGGATGCCCAGTGGTCAGCGATCGTCGCTTGGACAGTACATACATTAATCAACGCACAGAGAACAGAAACACGCTGGTATGCGGGCGGTGCTGGGACGATGCCGATTTCCGCACCAGATTTGGGTCTTGATCAGGAGTGGCAGCGCCGCGTTCTTGGATCTGTAGGCAACTACGGCAACATCTTTGATCGCCATCTGGGGAAAGGCTCGCTACTCAAGCTTGATCGCGGATTAAATGCAAACTATTTTCAGGGAGGACTTCTTCTGAGTCCATTCCTTGAGTAATTTCTATCAAGTATAGAGGTGTGAGAATTTGTGATTGAAACAGGCAGGAAAAGCTTTTTCAACAGGGGATTCAACCCCTACTTAGAAAGAAGCCACTGACCGAGAATTCAGTGGGTGTCTTAAAGCTTTGCTTTCAAGGCGTCGTAGCAGAAAACAGAACGAAGCCGCTTTGCCTTTGGGGCAGTTTCCCTCGTGCCTCCTGACTTGAAAATGCTTCTTCGATAAGTATCTATATAGATAAATCTCGGTTGCTATTTTCATACTTGGTGATGAAATTTTTTCATGGGATTGCCTTTCTGGATAAAACACCTGTCCTCCAAATACAATCTCAAGTAGCAAGCACTTATCAAGTCAAGCACTTATATTGAATGGACGCGCGGGTAATTATACTATGTCCCAAAAAAATGAAACAACTATTCTTGTATTATCCATCCTAATCACTGTCGGGCTAATAGCTGGCGGTTTTTGGTGGTTTACTAGAAAGTCTGGTGTTGATCTAAATACAATTAATTCTGGTAGCACCAACACGCCCCAAACTGGATCGGAACAACCTAGTGGCAATACTTTCACTTCAGTAAAGGATGTTCCTACAGGATTATTCAATTACGGTGGCAGTACATCTTGGGCACCGATTCGACTAGTAGTTGATCCAGTAATTCAAGCCGCGCGGCCAGAGTTACGGCTGCGCTATGTAGAACCCAGCAATGCATCTCCTGGTTCTGGTACTGGCATTCAGTCCTTGATAGATGGTCAACTAGCGTTTGCCCAGTCCTCCCGACCAGTTCTAGATCAAGAATTAAGCCGTGCCCAACAGCGTGGGTTCAGTTTGAAACAAATTCCTGTGGCAATTGATGGTTTAGCGGTTGCAGTTAACCCCAACCTGAATATCCCTGGACTAACGGTAGAACAGTTAAAGTCAATTTATACAGGCAAAATCAATAATTGGAGCCAGGTGGGCGGTTCCAATATCCCGATAAAGCCCTATTCTCGCCGCATTGCTGATGGCGGTACTGTCGAACTTTTTGTCCAAGACATCTTGGGTGGTCAAGCTTTCAGCTCCAATGTAGAATTTATCTCCACAACCACCCAAGCCTTGCAAAAATTGGCTGGTAGTCCTGGTAGCATTTACTACGCTTCTGCCCCAGAGGTGATTCCTCAATGCTCAATCAAAGCCTTGCCGTTGGGGCGCACGCAAGGGCAATACATTGCTCCATACCAAGAACCTTCTGTCCTCTCGTCTGAATGTCCTGGTAAACGGAACAAGTTGAACATTGAGGCTTTCCAATCAGGAAAATACCCGATTACCCGCAATCTGTTTGTGGTGGTCAAACAGAATGGTCAGACTGAGCAGCAAGCAGGTGTCGCTTACGCCAACTTACTGCTGACTGAGCAGGGACAGGAACTGATTAGTCAAGCTGGGTTTGTCAAAATTCGCTGACTTTTGCGATCGCTGTGGCGGGGTATAGCCCATCACACTCAAGACAGAGTGGCGGAAATCGCCGCTCTGAACTGTACCTTAACCAGCTCTATTAATCGACTCTGCTGGCAAGCATATTAAATTATCCCCTTGAGTCAGGATTAAACCACGTTGACGCAGCTTACCCATCAAGCGGGTGACGGTGACACGAGTCGAACCAATCGCGCTACCAATTTGGGCATGAGTGAGGGGGAAGGGCAGACAATAACCGCGAATCACATCAGGATCAGTGTCGCTCATTGCTGGCTCTCCATATTCCTCAATTAACAACGTGAGAAATCCTAAGAGTCGGTCAATTGTACGGCGCTGTCCCAAGGCACTCAGCCACAGCAGCTTACGCTGGTGCTGATACCTAAAGGCATCCATAACTTCGCGACGGAAGTGAGGCCAATTGTCTAAATCATGCCAGTACATCCACAGCACCGCAGTTTGATCGACATGGGCGTAAGCCTGGAGTGTGAATGGTGATTGGGCAACAATTTCAAATGGCTGTCCCGCTCCCACAAAACCCAAGAACGCTTCTTCTGGGGTTCTGTTAATTCGTCGAGACGTTAGCTGACTGGCAGTCGCACTAACTTGGGCGGTTCCTACCATGCGGATCGCACCCCTTTGCACCAAATATAGCAATCCAGGCCGGGCTGGAATGCGCTCATCTTTGCTAAAGGTGCGGCAGCGATAGTGTTCTTGAGCCCAGTCAAGAATGCGTTGCCAAGTCAAAAAAGGCCGTGATGCCTCAGAAAAGGAGGATGGAGATTGCATAGGTAACAAAGAGCGTTCGGCTGAAGACAAAGACGTAAATAAAAGGGTGCAAGGAGTGTCTTTGTGTTGACGAGGCAGGCTTAACGCCTAACAGCGCCAGCCAATCCAAAGAATAGAAAGCAAATTACTCTCTACTCTTTTGTTATACTTCCTACTGTACAATGATGGTAGTAAAGTTTACTTACTATTCATCGATTATTCATCAAATTTTATCCTCTTCTCATTTTTCTTCATCTAAATTAAATTTATACCGCAAGATAGATGACAGAAATGTAGCGAATATATCTTACATGAATATTTAAATAATATTACGTGCATTATAAATTACCAGTTAGCAAATATACATCAATCAAACAGCTATTATATAGTTGTTTAATAAAATCAATAAGCATTGATACTTATAAGATAGAAAAAAGATGCATAAAAGACGAAAAAATTCCTCTATATAAAGGTAGAGATGATAATAGAGTTTTCTATACCTCAAGTGTGTCTCTGCGACTATCAAAATCTCAGAATCGAAAAGCGATGGAGCTTGCCAATGCGATCGCCTCAGATATATCAGGGATTTGTGGCGGCGTTTTTAGCATCCAAATAGTTCCCCCTGGTTGGATACATTTTGAATTAACTCACTCAACCTTAGCAAATTGGTTACAAAGTCTTGTAGTCGGGAGTTATGGGGAAGCAGGGGAGCAGAGGAGCAGAGGAGTAGAGGAGACAATTAATGCCCCATGCCTAATGCCCAATTCATTGTTTGCTGTTGAATACGCTCATGCACGCTGCTGTTCGCTAGTGCTGCTGGCTCATCGAGAGGGATTGATTAAACTTAGAGAACCAGTTCCAAATACTAGTCCAGCTTTTTGGGAGGTTATTTTTCCTAACCCCCTACCTTGGCTTAATTACGACGGAATACTGCGACTCGATCACCCAGATGAGCGTCGTCTAATTGGCGAATTAATACAAGTGGTAGACAACATAGAGTGTCCTGATGTTAGCGGTTCTGTGAAATGGGAAAAAGTAACGCTGAATTTGAGCCAAGCTTTTGAAAAGTTTTGGTCTAATTGCCGGATTTGGGGTGAGGTGAAAATTACGTCACCAGAACTAGCCCAAGCTAGACTCGGATTGCTTATGGCTACTCAGTCAGTATTAAAATTGGTTCTAGAGGAAAATCTGGGGGTTTTTGCGCCTTTGGAGTTATAAATTGGTAATGTCGCTTAGGCAAAAATAAAAACTTTTTATATTAGCTATTGACTCAATGCACCACCTCGGCTACATTAGCTCTTGTGTGAGGAGCGAACCAGCTAGGGCACCGAGACGAAACACGGCCAGTCGTCGGTGTCCTTTCTGATTTGTATGGGTTAGATTTGAAAAAATGCCTTCACTACAGCAAAAACTTTTTAATTGCTACTGCTGCCCCATCTTCCTCTACGCTAGGAGCTACCCACTTAGCGATCGCTTGCACTCCTGCTGGTGCGTTGCCCATAGCTACACCAAGTCCAACATACTCTAGCATTTCCACATCATTGAAGTTATCGCCAATTGCCATAACGTTGGCTAACTGTAATCCTAGCAATTCTTCGGCTAGGTAACGTACAGCAGTTCCCTTATTTACAGAGGCGTTAGTTGCTTCAAAAAAGGTAGCAACAGATGTTGTCATATAAAGTTCAGCGGGTGTGTATTGGCGGCGCAAATTTCCTAGTAGCTTGTCGATTACATCAATGTCATCAGACAAAGCAAGAATTTTTGTCGGTTCATTCGTTAAGGCTTGACGCAAATCACCTACAGGAATCGGGATAACACCAGAACGTTCTGCATAAATTTTGGTTTCTCTGGTTAACTCACGGACGTATAGCTGATCGTTGATGTAAAAGTGAACAGATAAAAGCGATCGCAACTCAGGCTGTTCAAAATAGTCTAGTAGCTGGTAGGCAATTTCCCTGGAAACAACCCAATGGCGATGAATTTTTTGGGTGATTGGGTCTTGAATCCAGGCTCCCTGATAGGCCATTAATGGTAGTGTAGAGCTGATGTCTTGGTGAAAACGCAAAGCTGAACAATACATTCTACCTGTAGCGATCGCCACTTTAATTCCTCGTGCTTGGGCTGCAAAGATTGCTTGCTTTACAGGTTCGCTAATAGTGTTAGAGTGTCCAGCGATCGTGCCATCTACATCCAAAACTAATAATTTAATGTCTTTTGCAGCAGCCTGATTGTCAGTAGATGCTTTCTGCATAATTTCCTAGATTTTAAGTTCCAGTAAGAGGTTAACAGGCTCTAGCGACCAGTGGGGAGTAGTAGAAAAAATTGGGTTCTCCAGTCAACTCAATTTCCCTACCGTGAGGATGCTGAGTCACACAATTTTATATTTTAGATTTTAGATTGACCCCAGTGAGCAATCCACTTGCTTTGAGAATTTTGGATTTACCTAGAAGTATTAAAAATTATGGCTTATAGGCACAACAAAAAACCCGATTTTTTCGAGAATCGGGTTTTTTAATTTAAATTAGATAGCCTGATCAATAGATAGAATGGAAAAACTTATCTATTCAAAAAAGTCTATGAATTGGACACCTTGATCCAACTTTTTTTGCGTTGTGACAATAGACAAAGCCCAGCAATTAAACCAACTCCAAGTGTGCTGGAAGGTTCAGGTACTGATTTCACCTCATCGTAGTCGTAAGTTACTGTGATACCTGCTTTGGCAAATGTATCAACATAGGAACTTATGTTACCCGATCCCGAAACTACTGAGCTAGCTATGGCTGAGAACAAAAAGTCTATGTTGCCATTACCAATGAAAGACTTCAAGAATTGGGTATTAGTGAAAGACTGAGTACCAGATTGTGTGGCAGTTAAATTAGAAACAATCTTTCCAGAGGTGCCACTATAATCAGTCTTGCCGTCATATTTTGCAACTTGATAACTGAAGCTATCTTTTGGATTAAGCGCAAACAGAGACTGATTATTTAGTTCTAAGCTGAGTTCGCTGGCAAGCTTTACTGTTACCGGAGTTGGGGTTTTACTCCTATTTTCAAACCCTGCATTAGCAAGTATGTCGCCAGTAAATCCTATCGTTACACCCTTGAGTATGCCTAGAGATGAGTCAAATTTTTGGATGCTCAGAGGTGCATCAGTGATATCTGTCAAATCGTAATCAAGGGAACTAGTGTAGGAGAGAGAAGCTGCATTAGCCGCGCCAGATGTTGCAATAATTCCTACCAAAGTTGTGGCAGCAGCTAGAGTGTTGAATAGTTTTGTTGTCATGATGGAAGATGCTTTTCTAAAACGAATCATTACAGGATTGGTAATTTATTTTTAACTTTAAAGTTTTGGTTATAGGCTTGATAAATACACGTAAACTTGTATAAAGCTTTTATGTTAAAATTCCTTCGATAAATATACCTTTGCGTAGTCATATATAAAGTTTTGTTAAGGCAAAGAGGCTTTATTTATAGTAGCGATCGCGTGTTGAAAGATTAAGCTACTTTTTGTTGGTTTCTGAGAATTGAATTTTAGTCAGTAGGCTAACCTAATTAAACAAAAAACGTTCAGGAGATAGATCCCCGACTTCTGATGAGAAGTCGGGGATCTGGTTATTATGTTTCTTTATACTCATGTAGTTATCTTTGCCAAAAATTGAGTTCTACTGGGTTTCCGTACTGAAATTGTAAATACGTAGATTTAAATTGTATAAAATTAATATAAACTTTATAAATATAAAAAACTGGGCTATTGTTACCAAAGCCAAGCTGAACGAGCATCTGAAATTGCCAACCACGTGACAAAGCTTCTGGCTAAAATAGGGCTATGTCTGAAACTTTTACTTCTGCAACTGCAACCCGCCCCACCTTCATCCTTGTAGATGGGCACTCGCTGGCTTATCGTTCATATTTTGCTTTCGCCAAAGGGCGAGATGGAGGACTGCGTACTAAAACAGGCATTCCTACCAGTATATGTTTTGGTTTTGTGAAGTCCCTGCTAGAGGTAATGGCAACACAACAGCCCCAAGCAATGGCGATCGCTTTTGATTTGAGTGAGGCAACTTTTCGCCACGAAGCTGACGAGACTTATAAAGCCGATCGCAAAGAAACGCCAGAAGACTTCATTCCCGACTTAGCAAACCTGCATGAGTTGCTGAATGGCTTCAATCTACCAATTTTCACTGCCCTTGGTTTCGAGGCTGATGATGTTTTGGGAACCTTAGCCCAACGAGTAACTGCTGCTGGATATAGAGTGAAGATTCTGACTGGCGATCGCGATTTATTTCAACTGATTGACTCTAAGAAAGAAATCACTGTTCTAAATTTTAGTCCAGATGCTCTAAAGCGCTCTACAAATAGCATCACGGAATTTGAAGCAGAACAAGTCAAAGAAAAAATGGGCGTTTTACCTTCACAAATTGTTGATTTCAAAGCTCTTTGTGGTGATAAATCAGATAATATTCCTGGTGTCAAGGGAATTGGGGAAAAAACAGCGGTGCAACTGTTAAATACCTATGGTTCACTTGAGAATGTTTATGCTGCGTTAGATGAAATTAAAGGCGCAACTCAGAAAAAACTAGCAGAAGGGAAAAAAGATGCCGATAAATCTCGCTATTTGGCAACTATAGTTTTAGATGTTCCTATAGAATTTAATTTAGAAGATTGCAAATTAAAAGGGTTTGATACAAGCGTTTTATCACCAATTTTAGAAAAATTAGAATTTAAGTCTTTTTTAGGTAAGATAAACGACCTACAGCAACGTTTTGGTGGCAAAATTGAAGAAAAACAAGAAGCCCAAATAGACGCAATTAGGCCCAATACTAACTTAGAGTTAAGCGCTGATGAAGATAATGATATGTGGTTTTTCAGTGCTAGCGATACAGCAGCAGTTACACAACAATCTACTTCCCCAATTACACCACGCATCATTAACACCGAAGCAAAATTAACTGAGTTAGTGAAAATTTTGCAAAAATTCACTAATTTAGAAACTCCCGTTGCTTGGGACACTGAAACCACCGATTTAGAACCAAGAGATGCTGAGATAGTAGGAATTGGTTGCTGCTGGGGAACGAAACCAGATGACGTAGCCTATATTCCTCTAGCGCACAAAACTGGCGAAAATTTGCATAAAGATTTGGTGCTAGAAACACTACGTCCAATTCTTGAAAGTGCCGATTATCCCAAAGCTTTACAGAATGCCAAATTTGACCGCTTAGTTTTTAGATGTCAAGGAGTTAATTTGACGGGAGTGGTGTTTGATCCCATGCTGGCAAGTTACATTCTAAATCCAGATTCTAGCCATAATTTGATGGATTTAGCGCAGCGATATTTGGGATTGATAGCAAAAAGTTACTTAGATTTAGTTCCTAAAGGCAAAACCATTGCTGATATAGATATTCCCGCCGTCGCAGATTACTGCGGTATGGATGCTTATTCTACCTTTAATTTAGTGGCAAAATTGCGTGAGGAACTGGATAAAATTCCAGCTTTATCTAAGCTATTAGTGGAAGTTGAACAGCCGCTAGAAGCAGTTTTAGCTCAAATGGAATATACAGGTGTTCGGATTAATTCAGCTTATTTACAAGAACTTTCGCAGCATTTAGAAACTGAGTTAGCCAGATTAAAAGAGGAAGCAACTGAAATAGCTGGGGAAATTTTTAACTTGGGTTCTCCTAAACAATTGAGCCAAATTATATTTGAAAAATTGGGGTTAAGCACCAGACATTCTCGTAAAATTCAAACGGGCTACTCTACAGATGCAGCAACACTAGAAAGACTTCAAGAAGATGATAACACTGGATTTGTTAAAGCGATCATTGAGTATCGCACCCTATCTAAATTAAAGTCTACTTATGTTGATGCATTACCTGCATTAGTGCGTCCAGATACCCAGCGAGTGCATACTGATTTTAATCAAGCAGCAACATCAACTGGTAGGTTATCTTCTTCTAATCCGAATTTGCAAAATATCCCCATTCGTACGGCTTTTAGTCGCCAAATTCGGAAGGCATTTTTGCCCGAACCTGGCTGGTTAATGGTGGCTGCTGATTACTCACAAATTGAATTACGGATTTTGGCTCATTTGAGTCAAGAGCCGATATTAGTGCAAGCATATCAGCAAAATGAAGATGTTCACACTGTTACTGCACGGTTAGTCTTTGAAAAAGAAAATATCACATCAGAAGAACGAGGAATGGCAAAAACTATCAATTTTGGTGTGATTTATGGAATGGGTTCTCTAAGATTCTCACGCTCAACTGGGATAGATAAGACTGTTGCCAATGAGTTCATTAAGCGGTTTAATGAACGATATCCAAAAATATTTGCATATTTGGAGCGAGTAAAAAAAGAAGCGATCGCTCTTGGTTATGTAGAAACTATTTTCGGTCGACGTCGTTACTTTAACTTTACTAATAACAGTTTACGCAAATTAAAAGGCAGTAATCCTGAAGATATAGAACTGAGTAAATTGAAGAATTTGGGTGCTTTGGATGCAGGTTTATTACGCTCTGCGGCTAATGCACCAATTCAAGGTTCCAACGCTGATATTATCAAAATTGCAATGGTGAGATTGCATGAGGTTTTGAAGAACTATCAGGCGCGTTTATTGTTGCAAGTTCACGATGAATTAGTGTTTGAAATTCCCCCTCATGAGTGGGAAGAATTACAACTACAAATTAAGTCAATGATGGAAAATGCAGTTCAGTTGAGTGTGCCGTTATTGGTAGAGGCGCGTGTTGGTGAAAATTGGATGGAGACCAAATAAGTTTAATTGGGTATTGGAAGAACTACATTACTAATTTGTAATTCGTAATTCGTAATTAAACCGATAACGTCGTTAGTAATTACGAATTATAAATACTAATATTTTACTATTATTAATTATACAAGGAATTTTAATATGTACCGTCGTTGGTTTTTACCTGCTTTAGCAATTTTGTTGAGTATAGTTTTAGTTGCTTGCAACACTGCAAATACTCAACAATTACAAACAAAAGTGGAAAATACCACTGGAGCGACTAACACGAACTCTCGGCAATTACCAAAAGGATCGGCAAAAAGAGTGGTTGCTCTTTCTTCTCTATCAGCTGATATTATCTCTCGACTCGATCAAACAAAACTTGTTGGAATCACTGGTAGTAGATTATTTAAGAATGACTCAAGATTCAAGGATATTCCCCGCGTTAGCGAAGGTCAAAATCCGCCAAATTTAGAAAAAGTGGTAGCACTCAAACCAGATTTAGTTATTGGTGCGGAAGGTTTTTCTAACATTCCAATTCAAAAACTTCAGCAGCTAGGAATTTCGACTTTGCTTACTAAGGTGAATAGTTGGGAATCTTTAGAAGAACTTACGAAAACACTGGCTCAGTCAATTAATGCCGATCCTCAGCTTTTATTAAATCGTTATAAAACTTTCTTGCTAGATAAGTCAACTCAGAGTCCGTCTATTTTAGCGCTGGTTAGTCGTCAACCAATTTTAGCGCCGAATAAAAATAGTTGGGCAGGGGATTTGCTGGCGAAATTCCAAGCGAAAAATATAGCAGCAGATTTACAAGGAAAAAATCCAATTGCTGGCTATGTGACGCTTTCGCCTGAGAAAGTTTTAGAAGCCAATCCAGAGGTAATAATTTTAGTTAATCCTCCACAAGGAAATTCGGAAGTGGCACTTTTAGATTCGTTGAAAAAGGAAGCTTTTTGGCAACAACTGCAAGCAACTAAAAATAACCGAGTCTATGTGTTTGATTATTTTGGTCTGGTGAATCCAGGTAGTATAGATGCAATTGAAAAGGCTTGTCAGCAGCTTAAGCAAGCATTGTTTGCACCACAGAGTTAGCTCAATAATGGGAGCATGATTAAATAAGTAAATTCTTATTTAAACTTACTCATAGTTAACCAAGAAGAGTAATACCAATTCAAAATTCAAAATGACGCTCTCTACGAGACGCTAAAAGCGTAGCTTGCAACTCTTACAGAGTATGCGGACTCGCTCTAAGCGTTTGCGTAGCGTCTCTAAGAGTTGCCATGCCGTTGGCGTTCGCTGTCTTCGTCTCCCAAAGAGAAGAGAAGGCTTTGCGCTGCGCTAACAAAATTCACGCATTAATACCAATTCTTTATGAAGCTGCGCTAAATAAGGCTTCAAGAATAAAGTCGTAAGAAGTGAGAGAGGCAATCATCGAAGGTGTAATTTCTTTGAGTACATCAGTTAACTTGTGCTGTAGTTGTGTGAGAGTTTTACAATTTTCCCATTGGAGTTGAGATTTGAGAAATTCCCAAAACCGCTCAATTGGGTTGAGTTCAGGAGAGTGAGGAGGTTGAAAAATCGGGATAATGTTATCTGGGATATCGAGAGCTTTAGCTTTGTGGAAAGATCCTTGGTCGAACTGTATAACCGCGATATCATCACCAAGGTCAGCAGATAGCAACTCCAAAAAGTGTTGAAAACAATCAGCATTTAGCTTTCTTTTGTCACTCCGGGGAGAGTAAAATCAGAAAGAAGGGCTGAAAGCCAGGAGGGGAGGATGACACAGCCAAGAGACCCCAAACCAAGCATCAAATTTGTGGACGAATATTGTGCAATCTACAGAAACATCTTTCCAGAAGTCAGGAGTTTTGAAAATTTCCGAAATTTACATTTGGAAATGATATCCGAAATAAAAAGAAAATCATTACCAGAAATAGCTCTTGTTGTAGGGTTAGAGAATCAGCAGTTCATAAATCATTTTTTGACAGCATCACCGTGGTCAGTAGAATTTTTAAAGAAGCGAAGATTAGAATTAATACTGCGAGTATTAAAAGAGCGAGCACTAATTATAATAATTGATGAAACAGGAGACAAAAAACAAGGTCGTACTACAGACTATGTAAAACGGCAGTATATTGGGAATTTAGGCAAAATATAAAATGGAATAGTGGTAGTGACAGCCTATGGTGTGATTGAAGATATGACCTTACCATTAACATTTCAAATTTATAAACCACGGGAGAGATTGAAAGCAGGAGATAAATATAAAACAAAACCAGAAATTGCAGCAGAATTAATCAGAGAACTCCAAGGAATGGAGTTTAGGTTTGAATTGGTTTTGGCAGATAGTTTGTATGGGGAAAGTGATGGAAATTTCATTAGTATTTTAAATCAATTAGAACTAAATTTTGTTGTAGCTATACGTAGTAACCACGGAGTTTGGCTCCCAGAAGGGCAAAGCATCAGGTATAATAAATGGCGAAAATTAAACCGTGTTTTCTCGAATGGTAATCAGGAAGTTCGATATATTAGAGAAATTATTTTCGGGAAGCGGCGCAATATTCGTTATTGGCAAATTACAACGGATACAGAAAAGCTACCAGAAAATTCAACATGGTTTTTAATGACGAATGTTCCAGATATTAAGTATTCAGAAGTCGGGAATCTTTATGGTTTACGAACATGGGTAGAATATGGACTAAAACAGAGTAAAAATGAACTCGGATGAGCAGATTTCCGGCTTACTCATTATCCTGACATTCAGAAATGGTGGGAAATAGTTTGTAGTACCTATCTCATGGTCAGCCTTCATTCGAGTGTCTTCCATGAATCCCACAGTTATATTCTCCAACTATTTGCGGAACACCCTTTATGGGATGAAAATTATGGTTGGAAGAATATCTTGAATAATTTACGTCTTATTGTTCAACCTTTTATCCTTTTCAACTTGATTAAACCTTGGCTCAAAGTATTTTCTATTCCGCAACTTCAAAATGGATTTTCTTACCTGATTAGTCTCATGAATACCTTGCACAATCACCTATTTTTATCGCTTTGGTCAGACTTTTTCTCTTTTTCCTCTGCCTAGAGTGACAAAAGAAAGTTATACCAATTCTGTATGAAGATGCGCTAAATCATAAGTACAAAAAAGAAAAACGAATCGGAAAGGACGCATTCGCGTAGCGTCTCGTAGAGAAGAACACAAAGAAAGAAGTTAAAAGGGTTTGGCGCAGCCTCAGAAAGAAATGGTATTAAAAAGGCTTGCCCTAAGAACTGCTTTGTAAAGAAAATCTTAAGCATATCCAATTCATTGCTGGGCAGAACTTTCAAAGAATAAACGCTCTTATGGCTCAAATTCCTGAAACCCCTACGAATCAAAGACTTTACTTTAGTTTACAAATTAGCTCTAATTCTCTGCTTTTTAAGAAGGTTAGGTAGAATCAAGCTTTAATCCAAGTGTATAGAGTTATAAGGTAAATTTACACATTTTGAATGCTTCGATTAATAACGTCTGTTCAAAGTCAAATAAAAATCATTACATGCAGCAATGCAACACCAATATCCAACATCCAAAATCCGAAGCTGACTATGGTGTTGGGAACTTTTTTTACAAGTTTGGCTCCTTTTATATCCAATAATTGTGCTAATTCGGTCGTATTCAATGACTTGACGAGACTCAAACCAAGCGACTTACTAGAAATGCTTTGAGTATAAGCGGCGTTTAAATAGGGTGTGTATTGCGGCCTGCCTGCAATGTATGTTTGGAAGAAAGGTAAACTCAAAACATTCATGTAACGACGCGCTTGAGAAGCATCGCCAATCATATCGGCAGGTAATGCTACTTGTTGATTTGCAGGGTTTGCATTACCAATGGTGGAAAAGTGTGTGCCACCAACAAGCACGACGAGATACTTTTGGGAATTTGCTAACCAGGAAAAAGGTAAAATTTGCTCGGAAAAAGCTGGTGCAACTGTATCATCACTACTGCTGACAATCATCACTGGAGTTTTAATTTGACTTAAGCCAGCTTTGCCGAAAATCGAACTAGTAATGGGATTAACTGCGATCGCAGCTTTCACTCTCTCATCCCGCAGGTTATAATCTTTGCCAGACTTGCTAATGCTCAATTCTAAAGCGCGACACTGAAGCAGTAAAGACATATTCCAGGTATTTTGCAGTGCTGCTGGTTGACAGTCTTGTTTTAGCTGCTCAAAGTTGATTTTAGCGCCTGCTAGGGCCAAGGCTGTGTAGCCTCCCAAAGATTGACCAAATACTCCGACTTGTTGCAGATTTAGGCGACCTTTAAACCGTGAATCAGATTGATTGCCTTTTTCCAATTGATTCAGTATATATGTTACATCCAAAGGTCGGTCTTGAAATTCGCTTGGTTGTGCGACTTCAATGGCGCGTCTATTTAACAGAGAACGCAATTGTTTAGCATCACTACCAGGATGATTGGGAACGACGACGGCAAATCCGTAAGAAGCTAGATGAGTAGCTAAATATTGAAAGTTACTGCTGTCTAAACCCAAGCCATGAGAAATTACAATTATCGGTGCAGCATTCTGGACATTGGGAATATAAACATCAGTTAATAAAAGCCGATTACGGGTTGAGTCGAAAAACTTCAGGATGTATTTTTGCGACTTAAACTTTCCTGGAACATTTAAATCGAGTAATTGCGAAAAATTTGGTTGGGAAATGCTATCAGCTTCTATTTTAGACTTTTGAGAAACGGCTGCGATCGCCCGATGGGTTTGGTTAACAAGTTCCTCTAATTGTGTAGCTATTTCCAAAGTCTCGGCGACATCAAGACGAATGCTGCTGGTGGGATATTTACGCAACACATTTAAAAGTGTCAAGCCTCCCGATTCACCAGAGGCTAAAATTAGCGCCGAACGCAAAGCACCTAATTCTGGTTCTGGTTGACTAGTTTTAATCACTTGCGCCAACCGATGCAGTAAAAATTCTCCTTGCGGTGTGTAGAGAAGTTGCGAAACTATTACCGGACTAACTTTCACACGATTAAGTAAAGTTCGCCGCAATTCTTGAAGCTGTTCTAGAGGCAGATATTGCTGATAGGCTGCTAAGTCTTCGTTAATTACACCTGTTTTGGCGTAATTCTCTAAAGTTGTGACTGAAATGGAAAGCTCCAAAGCTGAATAAGATGCATAAATCCGCTCTGCTGCCAAGACAGAATTACTAATTCCAAATGTTGGCAGCACCATTGAAAGAACCAGCAATAAAGAATTTTTTCTGAGGATGCTGGCCCAATTACCAAACAAACTATTCATCGCTCAACTATTTCGGTGGTCTGGTTTTATCGGGTGTTGGCTTTGGTAGTTATTCGGGCGCCCTGCTTAGTTTACTTAAAGTTATTAGCCTCAATTTTATCAAAACAGAATTTAGGAGTCAGGAGTTATCAATCAGGATGAATTATATATGGTTGCGAATGTAGCTTGCTTAAAATGATGGGTAATGATGGGTTTTAAATTCCTACTAAATCTTAAATTGGGTAGTTTTAAAAAGTAGTGATTCCCAATTCCCTAGTAATGTATTCTGACTCCTGAATTCTTATTTTTGAATTCTTCTTCAAAGAGATTTCGGCTAGAAAGTCAACAATCAAATACTACAAAATCACACAGATGGGTAAAGTATCCAGCTGACTTCAGTAGTTTGCCTTCACTATTAAATCATAACAAATAAAAAATAGTATGCCTCAGTATTTATGTTGTAGCTTTGAATATTGCACAAAATCACTAAATGAAAAAGCCAGTAAAAATCCTGAAAAACATTGCAATTAATCAGCTTTTCCCCAAGGCGATCGCTACTGAACCTGTGACTACTAAACCCGCTCCTAATATTGCTATAAAGGTGAAGTTTTCTGGTAGTGTCCAATCAGGTGCAATAACTGATACAACTGCGACTGATATTAATGTCACAATGGGAGATAAAGCTATTACTGCACTGACTCGTGATGCTTCCCAATGTTGTAATGATTCGGCAAAAGCACCATAAGCGATTAAAGTATTCAAGGCACAAAAAATCAACATTCCTAAATGGAAAGTATCAAGTATAAAAAGTGATTTTAATTTAACTAGAGGAGTGAATAATAAAGCACAGCCTCCATAAACGATCAACATGATGCTGGTGGAAGATAAAGATTGTAATAACTGCTTTTGCGCCAAAGCATAAATAGCCCAAGCCATCGATCCTAGCGCAATTAAAATACTACCTAGTATATATGTGCCATGTGCTGTAATTAAATTCGTTAGTTGTTCGCGAAAAAATAAAAGATAACCACAAATCATTACACTAACGCCAATCCATTGAGACAGCCGATAACGTTCTTTAAAAATTACTAACCCTCCTAAACCTAATAAAAGGGTAGATAATTGAATGAGAACTTCAGCGTTAGCAGGCGATGTTAATGCTAAACCTTGGGTAAACGAAAAGTAATTAATCCCTAAGAATATTGTCGCGATCGCTAATAATTTTCCAGAAGCAGAGCGCAATTGTTCTAATTTTGGTAATTTGCCGCGAATCCCTAAATACACAGCAAGCAGTATAAATGATACCAAAAAGCGAAACCAAATAACGGTATAGACATCAAGTACTTGTAGAGTTACTGCTAGGGCAATAGGTAAAATTCCCCACAATAAGAGCGTTAGTAGCGATAATACTAGCCCTAAGCGCCACCGACCAGAACTTTGATGTAGTAACATTTAAATATCCTACACAAAGTAGGGCTGCTAATAAGTTTTAGATATATATAAGTGATTTTATCAAACTCTTGTTGAGAATAGATATTAGTAGTTTAGTCAATGCAAATTCAATATAAAATAATCAGCTGACGAAACTCAATTGATTATTCGTAGCCCCAAGAGGGAATTTTTTGTTCACATAAAATTTGTAATTTGCGTGTTTATTTTACATGAATATTAAATTTAAAACTTGCTCGTAAATGTATACTTTATCTCGGTGTTACTTTAGAAAACAACTATGGGGATTATACCCATAATCAGCTTAGTAATCTTTATCACTGTATTATCAAGTTACTTATTGCTAACCTCAAGAGGTCGATTTTTGCTCAAATCTTTAGTGACAAAAATAAAGCGGCAAGAGTGGAAATTCAAATATAGCAAGCCTAACTACTTGAGATCGAAATTTTCAAGGACTATAACAATTGCTGCCATTATTCTGGTAGCAGTAATAGCCGGAAATACTGTATCAATAGGGGTTACAGCCCCGTCTTTAATTTCGCTCAAGAGCGTATCGGTTCCAGAACCTGACAATCTTGGGAACTTCGTAAAAGACAAAACAGCTGCAATCAAGTTAGGAAAGACTCTTTTTTGGGATATGCAGGTTGGGAGCGACGGACAGACCTCCTGTGCTAGTTGTCACTTCCATGCTGGAGCCGACAATAGATCCAAAAATCAGATTTCTCCTGGGCTTTTACGGATTAACGCTGATGGTACAGTGAATCCAGATACAGTTTTTAATATAGGTGGTGCGCCAAACTACCAACTTAAACCAGGAGATTTTCCCTTCCACAAGCTGTCTGATCCGAATAATCCTAATACCGTTGTATCTGACCGAAATGATGTCAGTTCCTCTCAGGGTGTCTTCAATAGTAAGTTTGTTAATGTCGTACCTGGTAGCGCAGAAGACGAAGTAAAAACGGAACCAGATCCGGTGTTTAACGTGGGAGGTACAAATGTGCGCCGCGTGCAGCTGCGTAACACGCCAACCGTGATTAATTCAGCATTCAACTTCCGCAACTTTTGGGATGGAAGGGCACAGAACATCTTTAATGGGGTGAATCCCTTCGGTTTAAGAGATCCTAACGCCTCTGTGGTAAAAGCAGAAAGTCCAAATCAGCTCCAATTTGTCAAAATTAGACTGAATAATTCGTCTTTGGCTTCTCAGGCGCTCGGGCCACCATTGAGTTCCTTCGAGTTGTCGGCTGATGGTCGCACTTTTCTAGAAATTGGTGATAAGTTCGGGCGAGTTGACAACAACAAACCTTTCAGCAATCTGCCGCTAATTAATCCTCTGATTGACCCGGCATCGGTATTCCGTTCCGTTGATAAACTTCCTGGTGATTTGCCGCAAATTGGCAACAGTAAATCTTTCAGCACACTGGTGCAAAATGCTCTGTCAATTAGGGGTACAAAGCTGCCTCGAGTCCTGGGGCAAAAGTTATCTCGCCTCAGACCGCTAGGCAAACAGATTGTGCATCCACAAGACAGCGTTTTAGGTGCAAACAGTAGATATCCTCTGCCCGGACTGAAGGATAAAACCTACGACCAGCTGATTAAAGATGCCTTTAAGTCGGAGTGGTGGAATTCTAATCAACTCATCCAAGTTGATGCTGAAGGTAAAAGGACTTTTGTCAACAGTGCTGATAACTCTTCCAAAACTAAAGAGTACACGCAGTTGGAGTATAACTTCTCACTGTTCTTTGGGCTGGCAATTCAGTTGTACGAGTCTACACTCATAGCCAACGATACGCCCTTTGATCGCTTCTTAGAAGGAAACACCACAGCCTTAACTAAGCAGCAGCAACTAGGTCAACAACTGTTCCAGGGCAAGGCTCTGTGTATTGGTTGCCACGTTGGATCGGAATTAACAGCTGCTTCAGTGAGTAGCGTGGCTAAAGACGGACGAATCAAACGTGCGCCAATCGGTGCAAGACCCGCTGAAGACAATGGCTTCTTCAATATCGGCGTTAGACCTGTAACGGACGACCCCGGTTTGGGTGGTAGTGACCCTGTGCAAAATAATCCGCTTTCAGAGGCACGATTGGCTCAGTTAGGGAAATTTCAGCTTCTCCTTGGCGAAAACCCCCCTGTCCTCAATCCACCGTTGAATTCTAGTGAAACTGTGAGTGCAAACGGAGCTTTCAAAGCGCCTGGACTTCGCAATGTCGAACTCACTGCCCCCTACTTCCACAATGGAGGTCAAGCAACTTTAGAGCAAGTGGTTGATTTTTACAATCGAGGTGGTGACTTTGGAGTTCTTCCCCCACTGAATCTATCACCAGAAGAAAAACAGCAATTGGTTGCCTTTTTAAAGGGACTGACTGATGACCGAGTTAGGTATGAGAAAGCGCCTTTTGATCATCCGCAACTTTTTGTGCCCAATGGACATCCAGGTAATGAAAAATTCGTTACCGACGATGGTACAGGCAAAGCTACAGATAGCTTCCTGGAAATTCCTGCTGTTGGTAGATATGGCGGTAGTGCTATACGAAATTTCTTGAAATAACATTTCACGAAATACCTGATACCGATAGATATGTAGGGGCGTACAGCTAGCTGTACGCCCCTATATTTATTAAGGAGTGCTTAGAGGTAGCCCGCCGGAGGCATTGCCAAGTATCGGTTGTATATTGCTAATTTTGGTATTGTCTAGGTAATTATAGACTCTTCTCGAAACTTCACGGACAAAATCTCCAGCTTTGGGATCGTAGTTTAGTCTTTGTACTAAAACACCTGCTAAATAGCTTTTGCCGTTGGGCATTTGAATAATACCCGCATCACCAATGATAAATCTCAATGTACCAGTTTTATGGGCGATGGTAGCTCCTTGACCAATACCTGCTGGTAGTAAACTATTGGTTTTGACATGGCGCATAATGCCTAAAACTTGATTGCGGCTAGTTGGGGATAACAAACGATTATTAGAAACTAACGCCGCTAATCTGACCAAATCTTTGGAACTAGTTGTATTTGTGCCAGCGATGTCTGGAAGTAGATTCCGAAGTGCTGTATTTTGCAATCCCCAGCTGCGAAAACGTTGACTAACTTTTGCTGCACCACCCAAGCGATCAAGAATCAGATTTGTGGCGGTATTATCGCTGATTGTCATCATCAAGGTAGCAGTTTCTAAGACGCTAAATTTAGTACCAATGGGTTTATATTGCATAATTCCAGATTCGCCAACCTTTAAATCGCGCCGCATCACTAATTTATCGGTGAGTTTAATTCTACCTGCATCTATTTCTTGGAAAAGAGCCACTAATAAGGGAAATTTGATTGTACTGGCAGCAGCAAATCTTTTTTCGCCATTAATATCTATATAATTACCTGTAGATAAATCTAAGAAAAATATTCCTGGATCCAATGTTTTATAACTTGCTAACAAACTGCGAATTTGAGAAGTGATACCAACCATCTCTTGACCAAGATTCACAACTCCAGCAAATGTCGATGCATCTGTGGATTTGATAGCAATATCTTCTCTGTTTTCTCCAACAATGGGATTAGTTTGGCGGTTAAATGAATTGAATTTAAAAATCCAATGCGAATAAGAATCTCCTTTTATTGATATATTTTGGGAAGTAACATCATAACCAGGAGCTAACTCGACGACAAAACGAGTGGTTTGAGAGTCTGGTTTACCGAGGCGAATTTCTTTTATCGCCTTACCAAAACTTTGTTTGACAGTCTCGGAATCAAAATTAGTTCCAGGTAAGTCAATCACTAATCGATTCGGATTATTTAATAAAAAGGCTTTTGGTTCTATTCCCGAAGTGGTAGTTAAGTCTAATTGGTTTTGGCTAGAATCATAGTACCAAGACTGTAATTGTGAGGCTTTAGCTTGTCCAGCAACTAAAAGCAAACTACTTAAACCAATCGCCAGTAGATGTGATTTCATTTTGTGAATGTGGGTGTGCAAGTAAGGAGGAACTAATCAGGTTTACTTAGATTGTTTTCTGATGACTGTGCTCAACTTCCGGAGGAAAAGTCATAAATCCCGTTGAGTTATTTTTACCAGATGATATTTGGGATTAGATAAGCACGATAAATCATCATTACTTATTAAAAGTAAATCGCTGACAGTTTTATTTGTGGTGTGAGTTGACAACAACAGAAATTGTTAATCTAGCGGAAGGACGAGCGAAGGATTAATTATGTTTCCAACTTATGTTTTGTAGAGAGAGAAAGTAAAACTTATTCACTAAAACCCTAATACATATAGATTTCGCGTAGGGAACATTGCCTATTGGTGTCAACTTAACGTAAAACTCTTGTCAAGACGTGAGATTGAGTTCATTCACTTACGGTTACTCACTGAGTCACCCCATCCTAACCCTCCCCTTTGAAACTATCCATTACCCGGATCTTTCTCAACATTTGCGAGAGTATTCACTCACGTTTTTTATAATAAAAACTTACTTTTAGCGAGAAGATTAAGAGGTAACTTGTCAAATATGCCTTACACCGAGCGTGTTTAAGATGCCTATGCCTACAAAACAAGCGTTTTAAGATTGTAAAGAAAGATATGACTAATGGATAGCCGTATGTGTTGGGGAGGTAACTAGATTTCCGGCTTCCACCCTTTGCAAGAGGGTTTTGAAGGGGGGTAATTTGACTGTGTGTACACCGTACACCGTAGTCTAAAAGGAGAGAGGCTTTGAGGCTTACTCCCCTTCCCTCTCTTCTCTACGAGAGGCTGCACCAACGAGACGCTGTGCGAACCCAGGGAAAGGGCTGGGGGTTAGGTCTGTATTTCACGCAATTGAGAACCGCTATATTTGTTATTTCGGCGAACGCATTTGTTATTTCGGCGAACTCATTTGTTACTTTGGCGAACGCATTTGTTATTTTGGCGAACGCATTTGTTATTTTGGCGTACGCATTTGTTATTTTGGCGTACGCATTTGTTATTTTGGCGTACGCATTTGTTATTTCGGCGTACGCATTTGTTATTTCGGCGTACGCATTTGTTATTTTGGCGAACACATTTGTTATTTTGGCGAACGCATTTGTTATTTTGGCGAACGCATTTGTTATTTTGGCGAACGCATTTGTTATTTCGGCGTACGCATTTGTTATTTTGGCGAACGCATTTGTTATTTTGGCGTACGCATTTGTTATTTTGGCGTACGCATTTGTTATTTCGGCGTCTCCATAACACACCCTACGAAACAACTAGAAGAGTTAAAACTAATGCTGGTCATACTTGTGTGTACACCGTAGCCTTAAAAAGGGGGGTTAGGGGGGATCTAAATCTAGGTGGTACATCGAAAAATTTTCACTCTTCTTATTCAGACTAGGCTTTCACGTTAAGTTGACACCTATGGGCTGTGCCGTGCCCCTACGGGTGTACCTCACGCAAACAAGAACTATGAGTCGCCAACCGAGAAATTTTCAACCAGGATTCTCTTACCACGTTACTACTCGCTGCAACAACCGCGAGTTTAATCTGGCGCAGCGAGAATGTCGGGAGGTCTTTTTGTATGCTATCAAAAAAGCTTTGGACAAATATGGTTTTAAGCTTTATGCTCTGTGCATTCTGTCAAATCACGTACACTCATTGTAAAATCATGCATTTCTTGAATTGGTACACAGCGATGTGTTTTAACAGAATGTTAAATCGTACTGGACATTTCTGGGAGAAGCGATATTACTGTGATGGGTTTCCTCCCACAGATACGCAGCGAGCATTAAATACTTTACGCTACATTCATGGCAACCCCAAGGCTGCACAAATGCGGCAGAGTTTTTTTTACGATTTCAGCAATTATGGTAGTTACGACGGGTTGACTAATGATGGCTTAACTCTGTGGCATCCAGCTTTTTTACAATTGGGCAAAACATTAGATGAATGTGCCAAAAAGTATCGCGGGTTTTGCCAAAGGTATAAACCGAAATTAAAAATAGCCAGCAAGTCCTACTGGGGTAGTAAGCTGCTAGCTGGTCATCAGGTTCATAAGGGCAAGGGCAAGGGCAAATGTTCACCTGGTCAACTAGCATTGCCAATTGGGCAATTGGGCATAGGGGGCAATAGGGGGCAGTGCCAGGTAACGGAAAGCCCCGAACTAGCAGAAGTGGTACAGAAATTCGTCCAAGCAAATCGAGGTTGTAGGTTTGATTTGCGGGTGTGAGGTATTATAAGGATATTGTAATTAGGTATTTCTAAAATGGCTGAAACTGTCTGTCTTCAGCAAACAAAGTGTAGTTACACGTAATCCAGCAGTTATTCAGCAGCTATTGACTGCATACGTAATCTATCAAAAATCAACAGGAGAAATCAAGGGTTTATACAAAACATCCAACGAAGCGTACGAACATGAATATTACGGGATAAATACGGATGAGTTGTGAGCTAAAAGTTATTGAAACAAAAACAAACCTCACTCCAAGTGCTGACTTTAATCCCTCTGGCTGGTTTTACTACGCAAAACCGTCCAAACCAACTAAGAGAGGGACAGACTTTAACTTTAGTTCAACGCAGAGAAAGGTTTGTTGACAGATCACGTTAAAAGAAATCAGCCATCCAAGGAGAGGTAGCTGCAAATATTTGCGTAGCTGCTGAAATAGCTGTTTCTGTCCCATGCAGTTTTCCAGCTATTTGCAAATGGTAGGGAGCGAACAAACTTGTATATAGTGGTGCTAGTTCTCGGACATCTAGCTGCAACTCACCCTTTCCACCTTTTGTAACTTCACCGCGTCCATTGGCAACAGAAAGAATGAATTTACCATTGTTTGCATCTAGCAAATTATCTTGAATATCTAAGTGCAGTTCAGTTTCAATTCCCGATGGATAACCCCGCATCTCCAGCGCTTTGACTACATCCACTACCCGCAGCAGCCAACGCATCGTATGCTTGAGTTTGGCTGTTTGCTCTGGTAGCAGCAATGTCAAGGAATCAATTGCAGAACTCCTCCATCGCACCTGTTCGATTTGGGAGCGATGACTGGCAAGAAAAGACCAGAATGTTTGTGCAGCCGCAACTGTGAGAATTACCCAATCCTTTACCCGCAAGATTGCGCCATCCTCTTTTGAATGTTGACTGAAGAGGATGTAGCCTTCGGGTTTCTCTTTTGTACCGATAAAATATGCGTAAAATGTTTCTTTCTCATCTGGCTGGATTAAGCGCTCCCAGATTGCTCGATGTCGGTCTAAATATCCATGCGTTAGTCTCGCCTGCTGCTGATATAGTTCGTGAAAGACTTGATGATTGATGCTCATTATTGGTTGTAAAGGTAGGGGTTGGCCCCGTACTTGGATACTTTTAGTTGGAACTTCCCAATTACACCAGCTACCGCCCTGCTCATATCCGACTTTTCGATACAAGTCTTGAATTGATGGATAAAGAGCAGAGAGCGGTATACCTCTAGCATAAAGTTCCTTGAGCGTCTGCTGCATGAGAGCGATCGCTGCTCCCGAACCACGGTATTCTGGAGCAATACCCACAGAGGCAATTCCTGTCATTGGTACACGCACACCACCCCACCACTGACCCATATCCAGTGTTGCCAATCCACCAATTAATTGCCCAAATCCCCGAATAATACGGAAATTTTTGACGCCAATGAGATTAATATAAGCTTCCTCGCTACCACTTGCGGTGATGAAACACTGCTCAAGGATATATATTAGCTGCTGAATATCCTTTGGATCGGCAAGAGTACTGTATTCAAATTGAGCCGTCATCTCTTATACCATTAGTAGGACAAAAACACAATCATACTACAGCAGACGTTGCCCCAATGCTTGAGCAATTTCATCGCCATAAAGCCCCGGAATCAGCCTCAATTATACTACTGCACGTTTGGTTTTAAATGTTAGAATACTTGTATCGCATGCATGCTCGATTAAAGGTTATTGATGTAAGTAATTAGTCTTTCAAAACGCGATAAATCTGCGACAAATCGCATCTCTACATTTGGGTTTTGTTGCTGATTCTGAACTGTATTTACTTAAATCGTTTCTTTGTGAGGCTGCATATATTTACCCTCGGCTACGCCTTGCTCCCAAAGCATCTTCATGGAGAACTGAAATTATACTTGTAAAAGTTTTTCATGAGTTACTTTAGGACTGTTTATTCTATTTTTAAGGCGAGTTGCTCTTAACAAACTACTTACAAAAAATATGTCAATAAGTTGGATTTACCTTATATTAGCAATCCTTTTTGAGGTTTCAGGTACAACTTGCATGAAATTATCACAGGGATTTACTAAAATAGTTCCTTCAGTATTAATATTTGTCTTCTATGGACTTTGTTTTACTTTTTTGACCTTTGCCCTCAAAAGACTTGAAGTGAGTGTCGTCTATTCTATCTGGGCTGGATTAGGAACTATTCTAATTGCTCTTGTTGGTATTATTTGGTTTCAGGAATCTGCTACATTAATCAAACTTGTGTCGATCGCCTTAATCATCATCGGCATAATTGGCATCAACGCAAGTCAATGAAGGAGGCAGAGGCTAGTAAGTCAAAAGCTAAAAATAAAAAGTAAAAAGAAAAGAATTAAGACTTCATCAGTTTTCTTTTGCCCTTTAACTTTTGACTTTTAACTTCATCTTGGGGGTAGGGGAGAGGGTTTGCAGATTTTACACAGCTTAGTATTCGCTGCTTTAGCTAAACATTACTTAGGTAGCGGTGAACGAATTGAATGGCGATCGAACCTTCTCCCACACCGGATGCCACTCGCTTAATTGAGCCATAGCGGACATCTCCGGCTGCGAAGATTCCGGGAATGTTGGTTTCTAATAAGAAAGGAGAGCGTTCCAAAGGCCAACCACGAGGAGATTTGCCATTATACATCAAGTCTGGCCCTGTGATGATAAACCCCTGAGCATCGCGTTGAATAACGCCATCGAGCCAATCAGTTTTGGGGCTAGCACCGATAAAAATAAACAGCGATCGCGCCGACACGGTTTGGGTTTGTCCAGTGTTGGCATGATTAATCACAATTGCTTCTAAATATTCTTCTCCCTTGACTTCCACGACGCTGCAACCTGTGCAAACTTGGATATTTTCTGTAGCAGCAATTTGGTCAATCAAGTATTGGGACATACTTGATGCTAGTGATTCTCCCCGCACCAACATAATCACTTTGCTGGCATACTTAGAAAAGTGCATTGCTGCTTGTCCAGCAGAGTTTGCCCCGCCTACCAAGTAAACCTCTTCGTTGGTGCAGGCGATCGCCTCGGTCATGGCAGCACCGTAATAAATTCCTGCTCCTGTGAGCCTCTCTGCTCCTGGAACCTTTAGCCAACGGTAGGAAACGCCGGTTGCAACTAAAAATGCATGGCAACTAATCTCGCTACCATCTGCTAATTGCAGAATCCGATAAGGATCTTCTAGTCGAACCCCAGTTACGACTTGAGGAGTGAGAATTTCTACTCCAAATCGCCGCGCTTGGGTGACTCCCCGCCTTGCCAAATCACTGCCACTCAAGCCAACAGGAAATCCCAAATAGTTCTCAATCCGCGAACTCGTACCGGCTTGTCCTCCTGGCGCTTCACGCTCAATTAAGACAGTACTCAATCCCTCAGAAGCACCATAGACGGCGGCTGCCAGTCCGGCAGGGCCAGCACCCACGATCGCCAAGTCATAGAAGGGCCGCTCTGCCTGAGTTTGCAGTCCAATTTTGGCGGCAATCTCTAAATTAGATGGTTGAATTAACTGGGAACCATCAGGAAACAGCACCAATGGCAATTGTTGTCTGCCATCAGCTTGTGAGTATTCCACTAATTTTGCGGCATCCGGTTCCAGTTCAATATCTAACCATTTGTATGGAATCTGGTTACGTGCTAGAAAGTCTTTCACCTGATGTGAAAAAGGCGACCAGCGATTACCAATGACTCGAATGCCTTCAAAGCGTGGGCGGAATCCAGCTAGCCAGTCATCTAGCAAATCATTTAAAACCGGATATAGTCTCTCTTCTGGTGGATTCCAAGGCTTGAGTAAGTAATAATCAAGTCTGGCACTATTAATCGATTTAATTGCAGCATCTGTATCTGCATAAGCTGTCAACAAAGCACGTTTCGCATCGGGAAAGATGCCTTTTGCCTGTTCTAGAAACTCTACGCCTCCCATTTGGGGCATACGTTGATCCACTAGAAATAAAGCAATTGCTTCATTCCGCAATTTCAGTTGCTGCACCACATCCAAAGCCGTAATACCTGAATCTGCCCGGACAATGCGGAAGCGATCGCCATACTGATGACGCAAGTCTCGTGACACCGCTTGCAACACTTCTGGATCGTCATCGACGGTTAAAATTGCTGGTTTCGCCATAACTACTGTTACTTAACAATTGCAGTGTCTAGCCGTTGTCTTCAAAAATCTATCGTCAAAATATTTACTGTTTAACCAGTTGCTTTAAACGAAAGTATGCCTCTTCTGGTGTCAGCGGTTCCGATTTACTTTCATTAGGTATATAAAATACCCAAGTATCAGGAAAGTAATGCACCACAAAGCTGGGAATCAAACCCAAGCTCACTGCTTGCTTTCCGAGTTTTTCAGCTTGTTCCTCTAAACTAAGTTGGTCATGAAATGGGTGTTTAACCATACTTTTGCATCTCCCTGTACTTTATTTGACTCTGGAAGAAGGTTCAAAACCAGTATTGCACAAATCACCTTTCGGTAATTCACCATTCACCATGTTCCAGAATGAGCTTGAGAATATTTTGGTAGTAGACCTAAATAATTTCAAATATGCTTTCGTAGAGAATCATAAAACTATTTGGGTCATTCAGGGTAATCTGAAATTGGATTGAATAAGGCAGCAGGGCATTCCTTCCATTGAGGTATTGGGAAATCATCTGTACTTTGTCAACCCTCGTATCATTAACTACGATTTCATTGTATCAATACTAATTCAATACAGTTCAGTTAAGCATTTCTCCCTTCTCTCTGTGTTCTCTGCGCCTCTGGGGTTCGTTAAAAAAAATTGACTTTGACAAAGAAGTATAGCCTTAACTGAACCGTATTGAATACTAATTGGCAAATTGCCTTAACTATACTATTTGACGATTGTTCTCAATTCCCCTCAGCTGATACCATTTCACGAAATACTTAATACAAATGATTTGTCTCTAACTCTTTCTTGCTGCTCCCCTGCTGCCTATTTGTATCAACCTTAAAGTGAAGCTTTAGCAATACCTTCGCCAAAAAAAGAGTATGATTCGTCAACAATTGCATCTACCCGTCGTGTTTCTCACTACCCATAGCGATGAGACTACATTAACAGAAGCGATCGCTTTGCGCGATCGTGTGGATCAGTTGTTAGTTAATTTCGCTATTCCTAAACTTTGCCCGATAGCGATACCACCACATCATAAAGCCAGTGTAAGGATTAACATCGACCAATGGCCATTCAATAGCTTTGGCTTTGAGCAAGATGGTAACAGGATCGTGCGGATTGGTGGGAATGTAAGAACCTGGAATATTGGAATTTCCACATGGTGCATTGATTAATTTGCCAACAAAGTGGCAGTGTTCAAAACCAGACAGTGGATGCTGGTGTACCAAAGCCGCAAGGCGTTCAGCATCAGACGGAACAAAAGTGGCACTGAAGTAGTAATGAGGGCCTTGTCCGCACTCTTTAATTTCCCAGAACCAATCCTGAAATATACCCATACAAAAGCCGCCATATTGGAAATTTTGATCTTTGCCTAATTTCGCTGCTCAACTGTTCATTTTGGAGTTTCCTAAGCATTTTTAATTTCTTGCTGGCTGCTAGACTGTAGCGCTTCACGGGTTAGCCTAAAACCACCATCTACGAAGACTGCTTTTCAATCTTGCCTATTTACTTAGCAGCGATTTAATAACCACACCAAAGCAGCATCAACATTATTAACCTGCTCCCCTGGCGGTATGGCTGGACGATTTACCATCACAATCTTCACGCCCAGTTCTCGCGCTGCAATAATCTTGGGCTTTGTGGCATCACCACCGCTATTTTTACTGACAATGGTATCAATGTTATTCTCAATCAGAATTTGTCTCTCATTCTTGAGGATAAAAGGTCCGCGATCGCACAATACCATCCCCGGTGGTACTAAAGCATCATCGCTAGGAGGGTCAATCATCCGCATCAAAAACCAAATTTTCTCTAGGTGAGCAAAAGCGGCCAGTTCTTGTCTACCAACTGTCAAAAACACTCGCTGTGCCTGGTTTTGCAAGGCTGTTGCTGCGACTTTAACATTATCAACTTCAATCCAGCGATCGCCACTTACTTTTTCCCAAGGCGGACGAATTAACATCAGACGGGGTACTCTAACTTCCATTGCCGCATCTGCCGCATTGAAAGAAATCTGAGTCGCAAAAGGATGGGTTGCATCAATTAATAAGTCGATTTGCATGATTTGCAGATAGGTAGCCAATCCAGCCGCACCACCGAAGCCTCCAACCCGTAAATCGCCCAGCGGTACTGACGGTTCACGGGTGCGGCCAGCTAGAGAGGTGATTACTTCTAACCCTTGGATAGTCGTAACTTTGGCAGCTAGTTCTGCGGCATCACCCGTCCCACCCAGAATCAAAACACGGATCATTTAGATAAAGGTGGAATCTTTGCTAAAATGCCCTTCTTCATTGCTTCTGGACGCTCTGACCAAGGTAGTAAACCATCTGCTTTAGCATAGTATTGACTAGCACATCGCAGTACCGCAGAGGCACTACCATCAACGCCTAAATCACCAAATAAATATGTTAATTTGCCTTTGGCAGCAAAGGCGACTACACAAGAACGATTACAAGCACTCATACATTCCACTTCCTGAATCGGGAATTGATCTCGTAAGTCCCAATCTTGTGCCAGCTGCTGAAGTTCGTGTAAAAATTTTTCACCACCACTTTCACCTAAGCGTTTTCCATTTTGCCAAACACTGGCACAGGTTTTGCAAACAAATAAAGTATGTTCAGCAACATCCAAAGGACTAGTTGGGGAAATATTTACAGTAGTAGTCATCTGTACCTCGCAGATATGTGAAACTGATAAATCTACTTCGGCGGGCATCCTGACTCACTCAATTTGAGATTTTCGATGTAGTTCTTTAATCTCAAATTGGTTCACAGTTGCGGGACAGTGCCGGATTTACACCGAACTTTCCCCGTTACCTCTGGTGGCTGACTCCCACCAGAACCGAATAACTTTATCGATCATACACTACGGGTTATCGGAGAATACGAAACAATAAGCTTTGCGCTAACCATCAAATTGGGCGACAGCTAGATAAAATACTGTGCATATTTACTACTTGTTCAATAACTGCGATCGCAGACGCACTATAATCCAGTTTGCTCTACCTCAACTATATTGAAATTGACCGATAGCCTTTAATAATTTCAGGAACCTATGTCGGAATTTATATTAAATTCAGCAGAGATTGCAAAGAAAGCAATGGATAGTGTTGATCCATCACTTAGCGATAAATTTACAATGGTCATACGATTTCTTTCGGATAACCCTGCTGCGGCTTCACCGCGAAAAGGTAAAAATCAGCCTATCGTCGGGACAGAAGAATATATTATTGCCAGTGCTACAAATTTCAAAATAGGTCGTGACCCAAGAACACCCTTGCCACCTAGTACAATACCGGATGAAATGGTAAGTATCATCCTGAATAAGTATTTTGAAGTTCCGTATGAGGAATTGGGAAAAGCTGAAGAATTGCACCGCCTATCAATGGGGGCTGAGAACATTGTAGGGGATTTGCTAGAAAGGTACGTTGCGACAGTTATTGAGCCGCATGGATGGATATGGTGTTCTGGTTCTATAGTTAAAGCAGTTGATTTTATATATTTTGATAACAAAAATGTCTGGCAATCGCTACAAGTAAAAAATAGAGATAATACTGAAAACTCTTCTTCTGCCGCTATCCGTAAGGGAACCCCAATTAAAAAATGGTTCCGAACTTTTTCTAAAAAAAAGGGGGACAACTGGGCTAAATTCCCCTCATTGGAAGGAAAAGAAGAGCTTTCAGAAGAAGGCTTCAGATCGTATGTTGAAAAATACCTTGCTGCTTTAAGAGAGATAAAGTCCTAACTCTTATACAGCATATGCTGTTGCTGTAAAAAGCGAACCTTGGATCGGTTTTATCTCTTCTAACGACTCACTAATTTTAGCTTCCCATAAAACATCATCGTTACCTTTATAACGTGAAAATGGGAAGTTCAAAGGGGGATGTTTTATCTTACCACTCATGTGTGCAAGGATTGCTTTGCCTATTGCTTCTCCAAAACCGACAGGTACGGCATTCCCTATCTGCCGATATTGCTCAATGAGGGAACCACATACGACCCAACTATCTGGAAATTGCTGAATACGTTTATATTCCTGAATACTTAACGGGCGCAGATGTTCTGGGTGACAGATATCCGTTGCTGGCATGGCTGGGGATGTCACTAAAGTACAGCTTGGTCTATCCCATGACAAGCGTCTAAAGAAACCAGTTTTCCCTCCACCTGAGTAATAGGATTTTCCTAATGCTTCTTTCTGCAATTCTTCAGGTAGATGTTTCCAGTATTGACCCTCTTTTAACATTCTGTAATACTTTAGCCTCCCTTCTGGGAACTCGATATACTCTGCCTCACTTTGGCTTAAATCTGCAATAGATTCACGTAGGGTTATCCACCTATCAAGACCAAAATCACCACTTTCTGAATGTGTGGGGTATAAATAAGGAACCTTTTTCTTTCCACGATGGCAGATCATGACCACTCTTTCCCTAATTTGGGGGACACCATAATTTGCCGTGTTGTATAAGTTAAAGCTGATACTGTAACCACCTTTACGAAGTTCATTCACAATATATTTCAAAGCACCACCTGGCATTTCTTCTCTGGATAAGGGAACACTGCCGCTTCCTCTTTCTGAGTGAGGGCGGTGCAGTAATGGTGCTGAAAGAAAACCTCTTACATTCTCGATGACGGCGTATTTTGGGCTTATTTCTAAGATAAGTTCAATGTACTTTAAGAATATATTGCCCCTCTCATCTTTGAAACCACGCCTTGCCCCTGCTGTGGAAAAAGCTTGGCAGGGTGGGCCGCCTAACATAATATCTACATCTTCTTTGGCTAGTTTGGCATGATCCAGGATATCCTGAGCAGTGTAAGACGCTATATTCCCCAAAAGTGCAATATCTGGCTTGTTTGCAACTATGGTCTGTCGGCAGTGTTTATCCACCTCACACGCAAGGGAAATTTCGATACCTGCTTTCTCAAAACCAAGATCCAGTCCCATAGCGCCTGAGAAAAAAGAAATGGCTTTAACTGCTTGGTGATGATTTTCCTTGCTCGTCCTATCTACAGGATAATTTCCCTTGATCCGGTGAATGTAATCTTCAACTGCCTCTGGCTCCATAACCCACACTTTCCCTACCTGCTGCCCCTTGATATCCCCACTACGCAATAGAGTGCGAACCCTTTGCTCAGAAATACCTATTTTTGAAGCTGCTTCCTGTGTGGACAAATAGGGATAGTTTTTCATTTCGCACTCGAAACTTTTTTTATACCATAAATATCATTATCAAGTGGTTATGTCAACCGCTATTAAGTATAGAGATAAGTATTCGCAAAACCGACCGTTTGCGAGAATGATTTTATGTGCAGGCTAAATGTTGGACAACCTTCAAACCAACCATCAAACTGGACGACAACCAGATAAAATACTGTGCATATTCACTACTTGCCCAATAACTGCGATCGCAGGCGCACTAAATCCAGTTTCCTCTACCTGTTTGACAATTGTCTTTAAAGTACCAATCAATTCTTCTTGTTCTGGGCGTGTACCCCAGCGCACCAAAGCAATGGGCGTTTCTAAATTTAACCCAGCGGCACTTAATTCTTCCACAATATAAGGCAGATTGTGAATTCCCATATAAATTACGATGGTTTCGGAACCGTGAGCGATCGCACTCCAATTTACAATCGGTCTATACTTACCCGCCGCCTCATGACCAGTTACAAATGTCACTGACGAACTATACAGCCGATGTGTCAAAGGAATACCTGAGTATGCTGCTGCTGCAATTCCTGAAGTGATACCGGGCACTACTTCCGTTGATATTCCAGCGTTGACTAATTCTTCCATCTCTTCGCCACCGCGACCAAAAATAAACGGATCGCCACCCTTTAGTCGCACTACAATTGTATTATCCTGCGCTTTATCAATCAGCAATTGAGTTGTTTCTTCCTGGAACAGCGAATGTTTTCCTCTCCGCTTACCAGCGTTAATTTGCTCGGCTTGGGGATTAATCATTGCCAAAATTGCCGGACTCACCAAGGCATCATAGATAACCACATCTGCACATTCCAACAAACCTTTCGCCTTCAAGGTAATTAATCCTGGATCTCCTGGCCCTGCACCTACTAAATAAACCTTTCCCAAATACTTATTCCTTTGTGTCATTGTGCAGTTCATCTATCTGTTAAATCCCAAATTAGCTCGGCTAATTCTGCACTTGCTCCCAATGGCTCTGCCAATTGGAAATTCACCGCAGAAAATTGTAATTTTAGCTCCTCTATTGAGGTGGCGATCGCATCGGTTATTCCACCAGCGAATAAAAAGTATGGCAAAATTGCAATTTCCCGATAACCAGCACCTACCAACTCTTTCACCCGCGATTCTAAACTAGGAGGCCCAGCCCAATAAGCAGTCACGGCTCCCAAACTCACCGCCATTGCTTCCACAGTTTTTTGCGAACCTGGGCGACGGCTACCATGAGCTAATAGAATCCATGCTTCTGCTTTTATAGCAGCTATTTGCTTTGCCAGCAATTTCTCTAAATTGCGATGAGAGCCTAAATATGGTTGCAACTCAATTATGACATCTTGACCGATAGCCTGTTGTGCTAGTACTATTTCGGCGGGAATATCTGTCATCACATGGACTCCCGGCAGCAAAAATAGCGGTACAATTTTGAGGCGATTTTCATTGAAAGCGACGGGAAACTCCATCCCCTTGTGGGTAGAGAGGGATAGTCGCCCCGTCGCTTGGGGCATTGGGCATTGGGCATTGGAATCTTCCCCATGCCCAAAAACTCCATCCACAAGGGGATGGAGTTTTTTATTTTGAGATAGTTTGCCATCGCCAAAAGCGCTCTTAGCAAATTGTTGAATCTGCTCGTGTAAAGGCTGAGGATTCATTTCCAAAGCAGCGATGCCAACCAAATGTTCGCTATTTGCTAAGTTGTGGTTTTTTGACAATTTCTGACATATCAGCCTAGCTAGTTGCTGCATAGCAATTTCTGGGCGCGGGTCGCGACTTCCGTGAGATAGTAGCAGATAGGCAGATGACATCGGTAAAGCTTAAATTCTTAGTTACTATTCTTATTTAAAATTAAGCCGGGATAATAAGTACTCTGGTAATTATTGAAACTATTATTAATTACTAATAAAGAAGTATTCTTAATCACTTTTATATTCTTGCCCTACTCTTTACCTTATTGTTCTTCGGCAGTGTAAGTATAAAATTGATTGAAAGCCCCTACCGTTTCAAATTTGTACGAAGGCATCCAAGAATTTATTTTTAAATCTGTATGGTAAATGCTAAAAATAACGAAATCTTGCCTTTCTGTGGTCTTGGCAATAACTTTTTGAATTTGCGGGCTAGCCGAGTCAACCAATTTCTCACAATTAAAACGGATTAAATTTTCAATAATATTCGTAGTTTTTTTACATACATCGGTTTTTAAGTATTTTGTCAGCAGTTGAACTGCATATTCTTCATATTCAACCTGACTGGGATTGGTTTTCGCCATTGTCACACCCAAGGCGGCAAGTCCTACCGCTGCTCCAGTATACGCGATGATGGTCAATGGTTTCATACTTGCCAAGTAAAATTCGTTGTAATCGTCAGATTCCAGAGACTCTAAATCAACTAAGTCCGTTCCTTGAACAAAAATTCTTGATCGCTTACCAAATTATTGCTATAATTCAAATTGTTGAATGGCGAGCGTAGCCAAGTGGTTAAGGCAGTGGTTTGTGGTACCACCATTCGTGGGTTCGAGTCCCATCGTTCGCCCTACATAATTTAATATTCATAGCTATACTCTTATTGAACGTGTGTTGTATGGTGTGAACAATCATAAGCATCACTTTACCAACAATTCTGTCATCTTATAGCTTTATAGACTTGCAAAAATTGCAAGCCTACGATGATTCATTAGGTTATCTTATTATATAAATTTATGTATATAAGCAAGTTTACTTGCTAAGTTAAAATTAGGTATGCAATGCCTTACATCCTTTTGGGCTGATGCGATCAAGGCAAGTAATACCACATTTAATTATCTTATTCCTTTATTATATAGAGTGCCTCGATTTCATCGTAATTCTGCTTCTGCAAGCCTCTGTTCTCTCAGACCCAAGCTCTGGACTGTTGAAGCTATAAATTTACGCTTTGCAGCACCCTTTAATTGGACTGCTGTTTGTTTTAATAGCTTTTTAAGCCAAGAAGTTAATACCGATCAGAGAAAGGGATGCTGAATTTTCAAACCTTATTTGAATCAATACCGGGATTGTATATCGTCTACTCACTCGACTTTGTGATTGTCGGGGGGAGTGATGCTTACTTTTGGGCAACGAAGACTAAACGAGAAGAGGTTGTTGGTCGCCATTTTTTCGAGGTTTTTCCAGACAATCTCGACGATCCGAATGGTACTGGAATTCAGAATTTGCGTACCTCGTTGTCAAGCGTACTGAAGTATCAAAAGCCTCACACGATGGCAGTGCAGAAGTATGACATTCGCCGCCCCGAATCAGAAGGCGGTGGTTTTGAGGAGCGATACTGGACGCCAACCAACTCCCCAGTCTTTGATGAAAACGGTGAAATGACGCACATTATTCACCGAGTCGAAGATGTCACCGAATTTGTGCGGGTGCAGCAACAGCTAAATGAGCAGCGTCAGCTCAATCAATCACTCCAGTCTCACACCGAGCAAATGGAGAGAGAAATTTATGCTAGAACGCAGGAGTTACAAGAGGTCAACGAACAAGTACAAGCAGCGAATGAGGCGTTGTCAGAATTCGAGCGTGCTAAGACCTTATTCTTCAGCAATATCTCGCATGAATTTCACACGCCTTTAACGCTGATGTTGAGTCCAATTGAAGACCTATTACTCGACATTCAAGCTCCATTAGCACCGCAACAGCGCGATCGCCTTGAACTCGTGCAGCGAAATGGACTTCGGTTACTGAAATTAGTCAACGCACTGCTTGAGTTTTCGCAACTGGAAGCGGGAGAGATTGAAGCTTCATCTGAACCAATCGCTGACAACAAAAGTTTACCTTCAGCGATCGCGCCATCTTCCTTACCCGCCCGAATTTTGCTAGCAGATGACAACGCCGATATGTGCGATTATCTGTGGCGATTGTTAAGTCAACGATATGAGGTTGAGGTAGTCACAGATGAAGCTGCGGCTCTGGCTGCGATCCAGGCACAGCGCCCAGATTTGATTCTCTGCGATCTAATGATGCCGGGGATGGATGGGTTTGAGTTGCTGCGTCAATTGCGGGCTGACCCCCAAAGAAGCGAATTGCCCGTAATTTTGCTGTCAGCCCAGGCGGGTGAAGAGTCTCGCGTGTCAGGGTTGGCAGCAGGAGCCGATGATTATTTAATCAAACCGTTTTCGGCTCGCGAACTACTGGCTCGTATTGAGTCAATCTTAAAACAGGTAGACATCCGCAAACAAGCGGCTCAGACACTGCAAGCCAGCGAACAGCAACTTAAACTCGCCCTTAAAACCAGCAAACTCGGCTCCTGGCAATTCGATCTCAAAACAAATGTTCTGTCTGTTTCTGACCAGTGCAAAGTCAATTATGGTCTACCCATTGAGGCTGATTTCTCGCACCAAGTTCTGATGGAGCGGATTCATCCAGAGGATCGGACTTGGGTGCAGGCGGCAGTTCAAAACTCGATTACCAACCGCACCGATTACGATGTGGAATACCGCAATGTTTGGAACGATGGCAGTTCGCACTGGGTAATCGTTCGCGGGCATCCGATTTACGACGAGGCGGGCAATCCTGAGCGCATGGTCGGGATATCAATAGATATTACCAATCGCAAACAAGCCGAAGCTGACCTCCGGGAAGCTTATGTGCAATGGGAGGCCGCTTTAGCAGCAGGAGCGATTTACACATGGCGGTGGAAGATTGCCGAGAATCTGGTGATCGTGAATGCAGCCTTTGCTCACTTGTTTAGTGTTGACTCTATGGAGGCGGCGAACGGTTTACCGATTGAACTGTTTATACAGGCGATACATGAAGAAGACCGCCCCCAAGTGGTCGCCACAATTAGCCAGGCGATTGAAACTGGCGAAGAATTTATCAGTGAGTACCGTGTTTATACGGCGGCAGGCGAGGAGCGGTGGCTTGCCGCCCGTGGTCGCGTTGAATATGCTGCTGATGGCACACCGCTTAATTTTCCTGGGGCACTGGCAGATATCACTGAACGCAAACAAGCTGAAAACGCTTGGCGACAGATTTCCGCCGAACTCGAACGACAACTGCGAAAGTTTGACGCGATCGCCTCTTCTGTACCCGATTTTATTTATACATTTGATCTGTCGGGACGGTTCACTTATGTTAATCAGGCGTTGCTCGACCTCTTGCAAAAAACTTCGGCTCAAACCCTCGGCAAAAACTTTTTTGACCTGGATTATCCAATAGATTTAGCAACCAAACACCAAAGGCAGATTCAGCAAGTCATCGAGACGCGCCAACTGCTCAAAGATGAAACGCTGTACACAAGCGCATTTGGCACGCGCGCTTATGAATACATTTTCGTCCCGCTTTTGGACGAAAATGGGATGGTAGAAGCGGTGGCAGGTGTGACGCGAGACATTACTGATCGCAAGCAAATCGAAGCGACTGTCAAAGCCAGCAACGAACGGCTGAAGCTGCTTTCAGAAGTTGCCAATGATCTCTTGCTCAACGAAGATCCTAAGGTATTTTTAGCGAGTTTGTTTGAAAAGGTTTCGACTTATTTGGGACTCGAAGTTTACTTCAATTACTTGTTTCAAGAAGACCAGCAACGCCTTGAGCTACACACCTCTGGGGGTATCTCAGAAGACGTTGCTTTATCCGGGAAATTTTTGGAGTTAGGGCAAGGGGTGGGTGGTTATGTGGTGCAACATCGCCAGCCAGCAGTCGTTGAAAATGCGCTCTCAACGACCGATCCACTTGCTGTACGAGTTCAGTCAATCGGTATCAGAGCTTATGTCTGTCATCCACTGATGGTAGGCGAGCGCGTCTTGGGTACTCTGGGACTAGGAACTCGTCAACGCGATCGCTTTACGCGCGACGAACTCGATCTCATGCAAACCCTTGCCAATCAAGTTGCTGCTGCCTTAGAACGCTCGCGCCTGGTTGCAGAGTTACAGGCACGAGCTGAAGCGTTAGATCAAAGTAATCGCATTAAAGATGAGTTTTTAGCGGTTCTCTCCCATGAGTTACGTACTCCCCTGAATCCAATTCTGGGATGGTCAAAACTGTTGCAGCGGGGAAAGCTGAATCCTGAAAAAACGAATATTGCGATCGCCACGATCGAGCGCAACGCCCAGATCCAGGTGCAGCTAATTGATGACTTGCTTGACATTTCCCGGATTTTGCAGGGCAAAATGAGCTTATCAGCCTCACCCATTGACCTCAATGCAGTGATTTCAGCCGCGTTAGAAACGGTTCGGCTAGCCGCAGAAACTAAATCAATCCAAATTCACACGACCATTTTACCGATTATGGGAGTGGTAATCGGGGATGCAGGGCGATTGCAGCAGGTTGTGTGGAATCTTCTGTCTAATGCTGTTAAGTTTACACCTGAAGGAAAACAAGTTACGGTTGCCCTATCTCAAGTTGAAAATCACGCTCAAATTCAAATCATCGACACCGGAAAAGGGATTTGTACCGAATTTTTGCCCTACGTGTTTGAGCATTTCCGACAAGAAGATGGCGCAACCACCCGCAAATTTGGCGGACTAGGCTTGGGATTAGCAATCGTGCGCCAAATTTTGGAAATGCACGGTGGAACCGTAACAGTAGACAGTCCAGGTGTTGGGCTAGGAGCGACATTTACGGTTAAAATTCCGCTTGCGCCTCAGTTAACTCAAGCACCAATCTTAAATCAATTACCCATAAAAGAGAGTAATTTGAGCAGCATTCACATTTTAGTCGTCGATGATGAAACAGACTCGCGGGAGTTTATCGCTTTTGTTTTAGAGGAACATGGCGCGCTCGTTACTGCTGTTGGATCTGGCACTGAGGCGCTGCAAGCGATCGCTCAATCCATTCCCAACATCATCATCAGTGACATTGGGATGCCAGAAATGGATGGCTATATGCTGATGCGACAAATTCGTACCCTTGGGCTTGAGCAAGGGGGACAAATTCCCGCTATTGCCTTAACAGCTTATGCCGGAGAACTTGATCGAAAGCTTGCGATCGCCGCCGGATTTCAACGTCACGTTCCCAAACCTATCGATCCAGAAGCTTTAGTGGCGATCGTCGTCGAAATGCAGACTTACAGTAGAATTTAGAGTTCAGAATTCAAAATTCAAAATAGTTAAAGAATTAGAAGAACATTTGATCAATAAATATACTAATTATTCTAGATTCCTTTGAAAAAGAGATAATAGCGGCACAATTACTTGTTCTCAAAATTAGCACAATATCGCCAATACTCAAAGTTGCAGAATAAATTATTTATACGCACTATAAAAATGAATATTAGCACTCTAAAATAATTAAAAAAATATTGAATTACAAGTCTTATAGAGCTTGATAAGTAGGTCGGCGTAAATAATTATCGTTGGGATAAAGCAGAGGGCAGGGAGCAGGGAGCAAGAAGAAAAAGGGTTTGAGCCTTGTTTACTTTTATTCACACAGTTTGGTTTTATTGTGCTAACTTACTTAGTTAAATATTTTCCTTCTAGATGCGTTGACAATCAAAATATACGCAAATAAATGATATAGTAAAGATTACATCAAGCTATTGAGGGCGTGATAATTTGTGCCTAAAATATTATAATGAAATTATTTACTAACATCTATCAAAAGAAATAAAAATTGTATTCCTTTAGTGAGATCCAAAAATACTGAGTCATAGATACTTTAGGTAAAGAAGAACACGAATTAAGTTTCTGCTAAAAAGTTGATACTTGTAGGTACACAGATAAATTATATTTATCTGTGTTATTTCGTGTTTATATGTGTCTAACAAAAGGTGGAGGCTTATTTGTCTTGCCTAGAAAGTTATTAATGCAAACATCGTCATTTAGTGGAGTTGCTATGTCTGAATTGCTTCAAGCAGTCTTAGATAGTGAAGAAAGAAGTGATTTACGTTCCTTTATTAGTGAATTACGGCAACAAGAAAAGAAGTACTTGCTGCGGAACGACATACTTAATGTATATAGTGAGTATTGCTCTAAGTCCCAAAAACCTGAATCTTTTTACACTTCCTCGGAGTTAAGCAAACTCATTTACTATACTCAAGAAATAATTCAAGAGGACTCAAACTTCTGTTTCATCATCCGTTCTAAGATTGCCACCCAAGAAGTTTATTGGTTGACATCAGACTTAAGCATTGAGCCGATGACGGTGCAGGATTTGTTGGATCTGCGCGATCGCTTGGTAAATAAATTTCATCCCAACGAGGGCGGCCTGCTAGAATTGGACTTCGGCCCATTTTATGACTACTCCCCAGTCATCCGCGACCCCAAAAATATTGGTAAAGGGGTACAATTTCTCAACCGCTATCTATCTAGCAAAATATTTCAAGACTCCAAACAATTGCTGGACAGCTTATTGAATTTCCTGCGGCTGCACCACTACAACGGTATTCAACTGCTGCTCAATGATCGCATTCAATCACAGCAGCAACTTTCCGAACAAGTTAAGAAAGCGATCAGTTTTGTTAATAATCGCCTTGAAGATGAACCCTACGAACAATTCCGGTTTCAATTGCAGTCAATGGGTTTTGAGCCGGGTTGGGGTAACACCGCAGCGCGAGTGCGAGAAACCTTAAATATTCTTGATGAATTGATTGATTCTGCCGATCCTCAGACTCTAGAAGCCTTCATTTCTCGTGTTCCGATGATTTTTAGAATCGTCTTGGTGTCAGCTCACGGTTGGTTTGGGCAAGAGGGAGTGTTGGGTCGTCCCGATACTGGGGGTCAAGTAGTTTACGTCCTTGACCAGGCAAAGAGCCTAGAGAAGCAGCTACAAGAAGATGCCCTGCTTGCAGGTTTAGAGAAATTGAATGTCGAGCCAAAGGTAATTATTCTCACCCGCTTGATTCCCAATAGTGATGGTACTCTATGTAATCAACGGCTAGAAAAAGTCCTTGGTACCGAAAACGCCTGGATTTTGCGAGTGCCTTTACGGGATTTTAATCCTAACATGACTCAAAACTGGATTTCTCGGTTTGAGTTTTGGCCTTATCTAGAAACTTTCGCCATTGATTCCGAAAGAGAACTACAGGCAGAATTTCACGGCACACCTGACTTAATAGTTGGAAACTATACTGATGGGAATTTAGTAGCATTCTTGCTGGCGCGACGGCTGAAAGTTACTCAATGCAATGTTGCCCATGCTTTAGAAAAATCTAAATACTTGTTTAGCAACCTCTATTGGCAAGAATTAGAAGATAAATATCATTTTTCTTTGCAATTCACTGCTGATTTGATTGCCATGAATGCTGCTAATTTTGTGATTAGCAGTACCTATCAAGAAATTGTTGGAACACCGGATAGTATGGGACAGTACGAGTCTTATAAGTGCTTCACCATGCCGGAGTTGTATCATGTGACCAATGGTATTGAATTATTTAGTCCCAAATTTAATGTCGTACCACCTGGAGTAAACGAAAATAATTACTTCCCCTACACCCAAAATAAAGACCGAGTAGAGAGCGATCGCCAACGCCTTGCAGAAATGCTCTTTACTCTGGAAGATCCCACACAAATCTTTGGTAAACTCGACGATCCTAACAAGTGTCCTCTCTTCTCAATGGCGCGTCTTGACCACATCAAAAACCTTACAGGTTTAGCTGAATGTTATGGTCAAAGTAAAGAATTACAAGAGCATTGTAACTTAATTTTAGTAGCGGGTAAATTACGCGTCGAAGAATCAGATGACAACGAAGAACGCAACGAAATTATTAAACTTTACCAAATAATTGACCAGTACAATCTCCACGGGAAAATTCGTTGGTTGGGTGTGCGCCTCTCCAAAACCGATTCCGGTGAAATTTACCGAGTCATTGCCGATCATCAGGGAATTTTTGTACAACCAGCTTTATTTGAAGCTTTTGGTTTGACAATTTTAGAAGCAATGGTTTCAGGATTACCGACTTTTGCCACACAGTTTGGTGGCCCATTAGAGATTATTCAAGATAAGGTGAATGGATTTTATATTAACCCGACAAATTTAGAGGAAACAGCCACAAAAATTGTGGAATTTATTACTAAATGCGAACAAAATCCTAACTATTGGAATGAAATTTCCCAGCGAGGCATTGACCGAGTTTACAGCACCTATACTTGGAAAATTCACACTACTAAGCTGTTATCGTTAGCAAGAATTTATGGCTTCTGGAACTTTACCTCAATGGAAAATCGGGAAGATTTATTGCGCTATATCGAGGCTTTGTTCTATTTAATTTACAAGCCAAGAGCGCAACAGCTATTAGAGCAGCATAAGTACCGTTAGTTTGTCATTTGTCATTTGTTATTAGCCAAAAACTAAAGACAAATGACTAAAGACAAATAATTAAATTGTCAACGCACTCCAAGTTCGTTGACCAACTATTCCGTCTACTCCTAAATTTTGCTGGTTTTGAAAGGCTTTGACAGCAGTCTCTGTTAGTGCGCCAAAAATCCCATCCACCCTCACAGCATAACCGTTAGACACTAATAGCTGTTGTAAGGCTCTGACAGCAATACCAGAATTACCAAAATAAAGAGTCGGTAGTTGGCTGTTAAACTTCTGGAACCGTCCTGTAGCCTTTGTACGGACTTTACCTCCAGACTGAAAAGATTTCTTAGGTTTACCTAAGTTAGAAGAAACTAGTCCCAGATTCTTTTTGCTGATTTTCTGAAGTATACGTTCTTTTTCTAATTTCAGGGCTGAGAGAGAAGCCTGGGAAATTCCATCTGTCTGCATGAATTCAGGTGGTGTGACTTTAGCAGCTATCTCTAACTGACTCTGTTTTGACTGGTTTACGTCATTTTCCAGCTGAAATAATTGCTGCTGTGGCAAATTAGCCGCAGATGCTTGTCTTATTGTTAACACGCCCGTCATCAGGCTAATTTCAGTCATTTTAGTTTATTTTACTTTAACCAATTATTTCTTTTAACCAACAACATTGTTGCTGTTCGAGATATAGCAATCCTAAATGAGTCGTGAAAAATATAGATAAGGAAACGAACCGCCAAGAATGCCATCGCGTAGCGTCTCGTTAGAGAAGGACGCAAAGGGAAGAAAGAAGAAAGAGATATAAAATTTTCACAAATGATTTAGGACTGCTATAGTACATACTGACCAAATCAAAAAGTCATGTATTAATTTTTCCAGATAATATTTTCATGTTCATATTTGCTCACCTCCGATTCCATTTAATCAGATTAATATACTTAATCAAGTAATCAAAACTTTTTATCTTTTTTCATCTCGCCATAAAGCTATACCGCCTAATAAACCAGTGATATTGGGGATGAGTTTGACATTTAACGGTAGCTGTAAATTCACTCTCACAGCTTCACCACCACCAATGTAAAGGTAGTCATAATTGAATAGATGTTGCAAGGATGCGATCGCTTTTTCTAAACGCCTATTCCATCTTTTCTCACCAATTTTTTCTAACTCTGCACGCCCCAACTGCTGCTCGAAAGTTTCTCCTTTGCGAAACGGATGATGCCCCATTTCCATATTTGGTACTAGCTTACCATCCACAAATAAAGCTGAACCAAACCCCGTACCCAGAGTAATCACTAATTCAACACCTTTACCTGCGATCGCACCAAAACCCTGCATATCTGCATCATTAATCACCCGTACAGGCTTGTTTAAGTGTTTTAATAATGCTGTTTCCAAATCAAATCCGATCCAATCTGGATGTAAGTTTACTGCTGTTTCCGTGACTCCAGACCGCACGACACCGGGGAAACCGACTGAAACGCGATCAAATTCACTTTGAGCCGCTGCTAACACCACAATTGCATTAATTACAACATCTGGTGTAGCAGGTTGGGGTGTATCTAAACGTGTCCTTTCCGTTACAGGATTCCCCGTAATATCTAAAACCATAGCCTTAACGCCACTACCGCCAATATCAACCGATAAGGTACGAATCGATCCATTTTCTTCAACCATTGAGTTACATCCTTGTTAATGCTTGTTATTTCGTTATTATGCTCTGCTGCATTTGATAATATCTGGATATTTGGAGAGTCTTTATATTGGTGGAAAATGGGGAAGGTGGGGCCCCCCTCTGGGGATAAGGGGGAATGGCGTTGCAGAACAGGGGGATGAATTTAGGCAGGCAGGGGAAGGGGGTGCTCTTGAAGCAGGGGGAGAAATTTTATAACTTGCTAAATCATCCCTCAATTTAGCAATGCCGGGAGAATTATTGAACAAGTCTCTCCCCGAAGTTCTGATGCCTACGGCGGGCTGCGCCAACGCCGGAAGCCGGCGCTCAGACTTCTCTCCTTGTCTTTCCCCTCTTCTTGGTCTACCTTGTCTCTCTTCTCCATGCCCTGTTTGGCCAAAGTTAAAAATCCCATACATTCGATGCCGGACAGCATCTAGATTTGTTAATCTAAGAATAATAGAGATAGTACTGGCGTAGCTGCTTAAAATCTATCAAGCAGCAAATTTCTGTTAAAAGTAATAAGAGAAAGAATTATGACGGCGTTTGAACCTCAAAGCATCCGCTCGTATAGCCAAGAAGATGTTCAACAAATTCTACACTTAGCGATCGCTCGTCAAGCTGATGATAAAGACACAGAATTTTCTTACGAGCATATATTAGAAATTGCTGCTGAGTTAGAAATTTCACCTGAGTCTTTAAAGTTAGCAGAACGCGATTGGGTATTACAACAGGGCCAAGTTCAACAGCGAAAAGCTTTTGACGCCTACCGCATCAGACGATTTCAGAAGCGTTTAAGCAAATATGCAATTTTCAATGGCTTTTTTATACTGCTTGATTTAATCACTGGTGGCGGAATTTCTTGGTCGCTGTACATTTTGCTATTCTGCGGATTGCCTGTAGCGCTTGATGTCTGGAATACCTTTCAAATTAAAGGTGAAGAGTATGAAATGGCATTCCAAAAGTGGAGTCGTAACCATCAGATTAAGAAAACCATCAGTACAGTTATAAATAAGTGGTTTAAAGTATTACAAACTTAATAAAAACTTTCCCTAACGCTAAGAGGTTGTTTGAAAAGTGTTTCACTGTGATTTTAGGCACTTTTAGATTCTCCCTATTCCTCCTTTATAAGGCAATACGCTTCGGTTAAACATCTTCTCTTCACTGGCACAAAGGGGACAAGGAAACAAGGAGGACAAGGAAGCAATTTTCTCCCAAGTCTTCCCTCTTTCTCCCCCTCTCCCCCCTCTCCCTTGTCTCCCTTAACTGAACCGTATTGCTTTATAAGGGAAGATTAGGAGGAGTAATGCAACTTGTGTGTACACCATAGCCAGAAAAGGGGGGAATATTTTGCGATTAAACTAACTAGATACTGAATTAGCCGCCTCGGAAACCTTCTCAGGGGGTGGAAAGCCACCCATACGAATCTCAGAAGTGAAGGAAGTGATACTAAATCCACCAAAACTCTTGAGGACATTTACCCGCATTCGCAAATTGGGGCTAGCAAACCACAGGCGTTCCTCTGAGAATATGTTTTCATCCTCTGTAGTTAAGATCAAAGCACCGTCACTGTCAATTTTATAGCGTCCGGCAACTGGAGTTTTATTGGCATCAACTATTTCTCTGAGTAACCTGCCTTGGGTCGGATTATCTACATCAGGTACCGAAACTAACACAGTTGAACCACTATGTTTTGTTTGATCCTTGTCCATTGTGCCGTTCCAGGTAATTTTGATAGCACAAGAAGCAGAACTAGGATTAATATTATAACTTTGACACAGCTTAACTGCTTCTGGACGATCTACTGCCAGCGCCTCAATGATGATATCTGATTTGCTATGCTCCGATTGGTTAAAAGCCAAATGTTGACTAGTACGATGAGAAAACCATTTACCAGCACTTAACTGAAAAAACTCTTCAATATTCATGAATGAAATTACCCTGCATCAAAATGCTAAAATTCCCACTTAATTTTTATTAAAAGGTAGCAGGAAGCTTTAATATTAAGCTTGATTGCCTATTTCCTCAAGCTTCTTGAGGCCAATTCTGGCTGCTTCAGCAACGTTGAAATGATTATCTTTTTCCAGGTATTTTAAAGCCGAGACACTCTTGGGAGTGGGAAGATTTCCCAAGGCTTCTGCCAAACGCTGCCTGACTAACCAATCATCTGATTCGGCGAAGCGCAGGATCTTATCTACAGACTCGATGTCTTGAATTTCTCCCAGTGCAGAGATTGCAGCTTGTTGCAACACGACTTCTTTGCTATCCAATGCCTGAATAAGAATTTGATGGGCACGGGGATCTTTAATATTACCTAGAGAAACAGCTGCACTAAAACGTACTAGCCAATCAGTATCTTCATAAAATGCCCGTGAAAGTACCTCAAAAGCTCTGGCATCACCCAAATATCCTAAAGCACCGGCGGCATCAGCGCGTATACCATAATCAGGGTCATTTTCAAGAATTTTTACCAAAAGAGAATAACATTCTGGTGTTGGCTTGATTCCCAGAGCAAATATTGCCATCGATCGCAGTTGCAATGATTCGTCGTCTAGTACCTTTTTAATCAAAGGTACTGCATCCTCAGCCGCAACGTGACGTAGATTAGCAAGGGCTACCATGCGATCGCGTAAATTCGGACTTTCTAACTGAGTAGAAATTTCTTGTAAGCTTATATCTGCCATTTAATTCAAAGCGTTTTCTTTACTTATCTTAATTTACCCGATCTGTTCCTCAGGCTGTCGCCCTACTGAAGTAGGAGTTTGGCGACTTTACAAAATGGCTTGATTATGAGTTAAAAATAAACAAATATTACTTACTGTAAGATTATGTGTTGAATTTAGCAGTAATTAAAGGATAATCTGCAAAACTTCAGTCGCTTGTTTTTTGTTGAATGTAGATGTAGGGCGATCGCGCCTTTTCGTCAAAAATCGCAGTTTTCCCTCAAACATAGCTCTGTATCCACTCTCTTACGCTAAAGTTGCATAAGAACGTGCATTTAAAGCCAGGAGGAAAGAGTTGTGAAAGCAGTCTTGATGACAGCAGCTGGCAGTCCCGAAGTTCTGCAAGTACAGGATGTGCCAAACCCTGCTGTTCCTGTAGACAATACTGAACTTTTAGTGCGTTTGGTGGCGGCTGGCATTAACCCCATTGACACTAAACTTCGTAGTCGAGGCAGTTTCTACCCCGATCGCACGCCAACAATTTTAGGATGTGATGGTGCAGGTATTGTGGAAGCTGTAGGTGCTAGTGTCCAGCGTTTTCGCGTAGGTGATAAAGTATATTTTTGCTATGGTGGCTTGGGCGCACACCAAGGAAATTACGCTGAATACACCGTTGTAGATGAGCGATTTGTGGCACATAAACCCGCCTCTATCTCCTTTGCTGAAGCAGCAGCAGCGCCTTTAGTATTAATCACCGCCTGGGAAGCTTTATATGAACGCGGACGATTAGAACCTGGGGAACGGGTTTTGATTCATGCGGGTGCTGGTGGTGTCGGCCATGTAGCGATTCAATTGGCGAAACTTAAAGGTGCTACTGTTTCCACCACAGTAAGTTCTGAGGAAAAAGCTAATTTCGTCAAAGAACTTGGTGCCGATCAGATAATTTTTTATAAACAAACAGACTTTGTGCAAGCAGTATTAGATTGGACTGGTGGCGAAGGCGTAGACTTGGCTTTTGATACTGTAGGCGGCGAAACCTTTCACAAAACCTTTCCCGCAGTGCGCGTCTATGGCGATATTGTTACCATTCTCGAACCAAATGCCAATACTGTTTGGAAAACTGCTAGAACTCGCAACCTCCGCATTGGTTTAGAATTCATGTTGGCACCAGCATTGCTAGGATTACAAGAGAGTCTCCACCATCATGCAGAAATTCTCGAACAATCTGCCACCTGGATCGATGAAGGCAAATTAAAAATCCATGTGAGTCACAAATTTCCCTTAAAAGAAGCAGCTAAAGCCCACCAACTGATTGAAAGCGGTACTGTGGCAGGAAAAATTGTTCTGCTAATTAGCGACGAATTTGCATAATTTATTCTTTAAACACAGATACACCCAAAAGTTAAATGCAAAGATACCCAAAAAACTCTCTTTGCGTACCCACCAAAGTTCAGATGCCTGCGGCGGGCTGCGCCAACGGCAGAAGCCGCCGCTCCGACTTCTCTTTGCGCTTCCCTTTGCGTACCTTTGCGTTTTACTTCTCCTCCTCCCTCTACCTGCTTGGGCAGCACAAACACAACCAGAACGCACACCTCTAACTCTAGAATTATTGCAAGAACGACTACGCACGCCCATACTCCGCGAAGGAAATTTGACTGTAGATTTGCAGAAGATGGCGATTGATTTACGCCCAGAAAACGCCAGCTTTCGTGATGCTTTTTACCAACTACTACGAAAAGAACTTGGTACAAAACCTCTAGGTTTAGACCTCAGCAATGCTTTGATTTTGGGGGATTTTGTCGGCAGCGATTTGGGTTTAAGAACACCATTGTATGCAAAAGCCATTGCACCCATTTTCACTCCTACCGAACAAGAAAAACTAGAACGTTTGCGCTTCGTTTGTCTAGAGTCACTCGCCATCGCTTTACCCAACTCCAAAGATTGTCGATCGCTTCTGGGAACAGAATCAACTCCATACAGTGAAATCGCCGTCTTTCGTGGTGTCTTAACACTGGTGCAAACTCGCTTCAACGGCGAAGTGAAGTTCTCCAATACATTTTTTCTTCAGTCTGTGGATGCCCAAGGTGCAACTTTTCTCCAACCCACAAACTGGACTGAAACCAGATTTGCTCGTCCCATTAGTTTCACCAATGCTAACTTTCAGCAACCAAGCAATTTTCAGGGCAGTATTTTTTTTGAAAAAGCTAATTTCAAAAAAATCAAATTTCGGGAACTCGCTGATTTTCAAGGCAGTTTCTTTGAGACAACTGCCAACTTCAACCAAGCAATTTTTAAACAGTTGGCTAAATTCAGTAGCGTGCAATGGCAAGGGAATGCTGATTTTTCGGAAGTGTATTTTGCCAATCAAGCCCAGTTTACTAAAGCAGATTTTAATCAGTTCCTCCTTTTAACAGAAGCGACTTTTGAGCAAGCTGTAAGCTTCCGAGAAGCGAAGTTTAACCAGTTAGTAAATTTGCAAGGTGGGAACATTCTGAACCAAGCAGATTTTAGTGATGCGAGGTTTTCTAAAGAAGCTTGTTTAAGCGTATCTGGTTTAACTTTTAACTCCAACCAAGCGAAAATTTTAGGTAATCCTGGTCAGATTGGTCAGATGTTCTGCATCCCAACATTGCAAGGTAATCAAAACGTCTTGCGGAATTTGGGGCAAAATTTCCGTCAGCAACAACAAGTTGCCGATGCTAATGAACTGGAATACACAAAACAACGATTGCGATTAATAGAGTTAGGGCATCGTCTGACGGCTATAAATATTAATAGTGCAACTGTTGCAAGTTTGATTAACTTAGGTTTTTCTGCAACTCAAGCTGAGGCGATCGCCCAGCGTCGTCTGCTAAAATCCTTTCGCAGCAGTAGTGAGTTACTCACCATAGCAGACATCGATTTAGAAAAATATACCCAATTGAGCGATCGCTTAATTGTTGGTGAAACCCTTTCTATCGGTGGGTGGTTACTGCAAGCTTGGAGTTGGTTGGCGTTGAGTGTATTGCTGTTGTTGAGTGGCTATGGGACAAATTTTTGGTTAGTCTTTGGCGTGGGAGGATTAGCGATCGCTTATTTCGGCTTACTATTTTGGCTAGTGGATCGCTATCGCAGGCTGCATCCCGTACCAATTATTCCCACATCTTACGAAACCATTTCGATATTAGTCAGTTTTAGCATTTTAGAATTCTTTAGCTTACTAGCGATTTTTCGCAATGCTGAACAACCTTGGCTGACATTGGGGTGTCTTTTTATAATTATTGTCCCCGTCCCAATGGCTTTATTAATCCAACTTTACCAACAAGGTCGTTATCACGATTTAATGAACATTTCTTACTTCACAGAAGACGGTACATTTCGCCAGTTACGATTGTTGATTGGACGTTTGCCAGTGATACCAAGGAATGAGACATTTCGGGAACGATATATGCCCTTGTTGTGCGATCGTCGTTGGAACTGGCTCAACTATTATGATTTTAGTCTCAACAACCTAATTAAATTAGGATTTAACGACATTCGCCTGCGAGACGAACATTTACCGGGTATCATCTCTGCACTTGCTTGGTATCAATGGAGTTTGGGTTCAATTTACATCACCCTAGTTTTGTGGACACTTTCGCGTACAATTCCGGGATTGAATTTGCTGATTTATCTGAAGTAATCCCTGTACCTGAACTTTTTTCGCTGCACTTCGTAGTGGTGCTAATATGATGTAAAGTAACTAGGGCGGCGTAAATAATTATCGTTGGGATAAGGCAGGGAGTATGGGCAGAGGGCAGGAATAAAAAGCGTTTAAACCTTGTTTGCTTTTATTGATATAGTTTGCTTATATTGTGCCGACTTAATTATTGTAAGCTATAAGTAACCGTGCTATTCGTTATGATCAGTCTTGCGCTATCACGTTGGATAAAAGTGATATAGCACCGGATAAATGCAGATAAACTAAATATCTAAAAATTTGGTAAATTTATCAAAATATTATTCATTGCAATATAATACTTAATCCAAATTTAGTTTTATTATCTAAAAAGTTTAGTTATTTTTTTAAATCTTGTCTAAAAATCTCTACAAATTTTATAAACATATCAAAATATTTTTCATTGTCCTTCAAAATTAAATCATATACATTGTAAAGTGTCAGTAGTATTGAGGAAAATTGATTATCTTTACTTAACAAAGATAACCAAATAATCTAATAACTACTAATTAGTTTTGCTAACAAAAAGATAACAATAAAGTCACAAAATAAACTTATATTTTGTTTATTTTATGTTGCGATGCTAGCAAAGTTTTCACCAAAAAAACAGGAGGATTAATCCTAATGGCAGATTCAAGTAATAGTAGTAGCGGTAACTCCTCTACTAGTGGGAACAATCAGCTTGGACAATCACCCTTCGGTCGCTTGGAAGAAGTTCTCAGTGAGGAAGAACTCAAAAATCTATTCAGTGGTGTTGGCAATGGAGAAGGTGGCAGTAGCCCATTTGGTGGTGGTGCTGCTGGCAGTCAGCCTGATTTACCCTACAATGGCAATCCTTTCGCTGGTGACAACTTCTGGAATATCTTTGCAAAGGGTGTAAACCCATCTAAAGTTGGTGGTAGCCCATCCACAGGTGGTGGTAATCCATTTGCAAGTGGTAATAATCCATCTGTAGGTAGTGCTAGCCAAGGTAGTGGCAGCGACCCTTTGACTGGTAGTAGCAGCCAGACCTATGGTATTAGCACAACTGAAATACCGGACGGGTTCACTTTGAGGGCTACTATTGACAAGCTAGTTAACTCAAAGCTTGACAAGGAAGTTGGTGGTGGACAAATCCCCTCATTTAATGAAGGACAAATCCCCTCATTTGGTGGCAGTGGTGGACAAATCCCCTCATTTAGTGAAGGACAAATCCCTTCATTTGGTGGCAGTGGTGGACAAATGCCCTCATTTGGTGGCAGTGGTGGACAAATCCCCTCATTTGGTGATGGACAAACCCCCTCATTTGGTGGTAGTGCTGGACAAATGCCTTCATTTGGTGCTGGACAAATGCCCTCATTTGGTGCTGGACAAATCCCCTTCGCTTAATAGAATCCTTGCGAAAATCAGCAGATAAATAGAAGGGAACAATGATGAGTTCTTCAGTACATAGTATGCTAGTACAGCTTGGCGCAAATAAACATATTATTTGATAAACCAAAAAAGCGTGTATTATCGCTGATCTGACTTCTGCCTGACTGTACTAGTTTGCTATTTTACGCCCGAAACTCTTCTCAGGTAAAGGCTTAGGCAATATTTTCTGTTAGTTTGACGGTAAAATATTAAAGCTTTTATTTTAGAGAGATTTTAGGTTTAGCAAATTCATAATTGGTATAAGAAGTACTGAAGACCCCATAACTTTTTAACTAAAAATAGGAGAATTAGTGCCAATGGAAGCGTCTGCTGTCAATCCCATTAATGGTGGAGTTAATCCCTTAAATGCAGGTGGCACTAGCAACCTATATAGCGGTAATTCCTTTGCTGCCAATGACAGTTTGTCTGCTGTTAAAGGCAGCCTGTTGACGGGTGGTAGCAATTTGTTATTAGGTAACGGTAGCAATTCGATTCCAGGTGGCGGTATTAACCCGTTTGCAGGTGATGGTGGCAGTGGGCTTCAGAAATTAATTTTTGAGCGATTAAAGTTAGTTCTGGGTGATAACTATTTCAAGGGTATTGATAACACATTAGCAGCAGGTAGTAACCCGTTTGCAGGCAGTGGTTATCCCATTCCAGGTGGGGCTACCAACCCATTTGCAGGTAACAGCAATCCGTTTGCAGGTGGGACTACCAATCCATTTGCAGGTGGCGCTACCAATCCATTTGCAGGTAACAGTAATCCGATTGCAGGTGCAGGAAGTCTGCTTCAACAATCGCCTTTCGATCCGTTGAAAGAAGTCCTTGGTAACAATATACCCTTTAGTAACACTGGGAATACATCTAATTCAGGTAGCCAAACCTTTAATCAGAGCAACGCACCGATTGGGAATGGTAATAAGGACTCTGGTAGTAATAACGCAACTATTGGTAATTTTAACTTGGATAATGGCAGTAACAGCGCAACCATTGGTAATGGGAACTGGAACTTTAATAATGACAACGCAACCATCGGTAATGGCAATTGGCTATTTGGCAAGGATAATACAACCCTTGGTAATGGCAACTGGTATTGGGACAATGGAAGTAAGAATTCAACATTAGGTAATGGTAATTGGCACTTTGGCAGTGACAACGCAACCATTGGAAACGGCAATTGGGACTTCGGCACTGATAACACAATTATTGGTAATGGTAACTGGGTTTTTACCAATGGAAATGAAATTATTGGTAATGGCAATTGGTTAACAAAGACTGATAACACAACGATTGGAAACGTCAATAATCTCAGCAGTTTAAAGTTATCCCCATTAGGAATTAAAACTGATGTCAACAATCTGATTGACTCTCTTATAGGTAAAATAGGTCAAAATTTTCTTGGGTTTACAGGAAATTTTGATGTATCAAGTAGCCAAACCTTTAACCGCCTCATCTCTTCTAAAAGTGTTGGGAATGACACTGATATATCTAAGGATATTGAGCAACTTTTGGCATCACTCCGCCCAATTCAAGGAAATTTAATCAATTATCAGCCTGTGCAAAACCCTCAGCCTGTCCCAGAATCTGCTTCTTCAGTGTCGTTAGTAGTAATGGGACTGGTATGTTTGTTATTGTCACTCTTCAAAAAACAACAACACTGTTAACGTAAATTCAATTCTTCTAATGGGACTTAGACAAAAAGTAGCCTTAAAAAACCATCAAACCTATATACAGAGTGACTTTGACATCGTTTTACCTGTTTTCTTGATATATCTGGGTTTCAAGCGTTTTTGAGCTTTCGGTGTATTTCCCTTATCCTGTATAGGTTTGAGGCTTGTTTCTGCCTCAAAAATGTTTAAGTCCCGCTAAGCTGATTGCGATCGCAACCCAATGTAATACTACTTTATTAAGAAGATTTGTCGATTGGGCTGCACTTGCTTTTTCACCCCTGTCTTTCTGCCCTAATCTGTTTATCTGGTTGTGGTCTTAAACTCATGACACCTGCTTGGCTTAAAGTCATTGCAGTGATCTTGCCTGTGTCATCTTTCTCAAAAGAAATACTTGTATTTACTGCTTTTGCAAAGAATTCTAGCTCTGATGTCGGAAAAAACTGTAACGGCGGTTGCTGGTCACATTCGATAAACAAATTTTCATTTTGGCTCACTACTTTGAACTGCAATCCAGATTTTGTTAAATATAACCCTGAGTAACTTTCAGCTTGCGATAGGGTGATGATTGGTTTTTCTTTCTCAAACACGTCAGGCCAGTCATACTCAAGCGCAAGAGATCGCATTACTTCCGACATCAGTTCAACTTCATTCGAGTTGAGCATGACAACAGCACCTTTTCCAATATGCGCGTAAACACGCATCAATCCTACAAATCCTTCATTTTTACCACTATGAAAAAAGTAGAAACCATCACCAATTCCACCACCTGCGAAGAATCCTAATCCTATAAATAATCCATTCCCTAACCCCACGAACTCACTATTCGATCCTTGTGTTTGCTCTATCTGTTGGGGACGCAACATTTCTTCTACCGTCTCTTGACTCCACATAGTAGGAGAGAACCCACGCAATACTTGCAAGAGATCAACGCCAAGTTTGGCTAAATCTGATGCCGTTGTCCACAAACCTGCTGCTACCATTTCAGGATAAACATGGTGCTTGCTTTCAAGTGGCACACCAGAGAACGGGTGAGCCGTTGCTGCTCTTGCTAACCAATCGTTCGGGAGCGGCTGTTGGTAAGTGCTATTTGTCATGCCTAACGGTTCGAGTACCAATTCGCGCATGATTTCTGGAAAAGGTTGCTTGAGCAAATCAACTAATACCTGTTGGGCAACTGTTGTCCCGCCACCCGAATAGCGATAATGCAAACCAGGGATGATATTGACTTCTACTTTCTCGGTGTTGGCTGGAGGTTCCCCATTGAGAACTTGAATCGTCGTTGGCAATGCAGCCGAGGTTGAATAGCCAGGAAAGCTTTGTACAGTCAAACCAGCCGTATGACTCAACAACTGGCGTAGCGTTACTCGGGGTTGCCAAGGAGCGATCGCAGGCACACGCCATGAGGTGAGATAATTATTCACATCTTCATCAAGACTGAGACGACCTTCTTGTGCAAGACGCATGACTGCTAAAGCAAAAACAGGTTTGCTGATTGAGCCTGCTTGAAACAAGGTGTCTGGTGTGACTTCACAAGTTGTTCTAGCCTCACACACCCCAAATCCACGCGCCCATTCGATTTCAAAATCATTAATAACTGCAATACTGATACCTGGGGTGTGGTAATGTGCTAATTGCTCATCCAATGTTTTCGGTGAACCGAATTTTCCTTCTAACGCTGTTGCTGGCAGAAGATTATTGATGACACGCTCAATGCGTTGCTCAATGGATTGCAGCATTGGTATACACCACTTTTCCGTTCTGAGTTTGTCAGTGCTATCCAATTCTACTCAAACTTTGCGAAATGATTTAAACCTTTCTTATACATGAACAAGTAATTGTTGCAAAGCATGAAGCATTTGCAGCAACTGCTTATACATTTCTTGGAAATACTTAAACCTTTCTTATACATGAACAAGTAATTGTTGCAAAGTATGAAGTCTTTGCAGCAACTGCTTATACATTTCTTGGAAATACTTAAACCTTTCTTATACATGAACAAGCAATTGTTGCAAACGTTTCAATTTTGGCAACTAGTGTTGAGGGTTAAGCGAGTTACAAGTGCTGATACCAAGGAATGGAGAGACAAAGCATAGCTTTGGCTCTTTGGGGCGCAATGACTGTAGGAATCATAACTAATTTCCGAACTTGCGCGCGGAGTTTTATGAGTCCTATAGCTGTATTACAGCACGGCGTAAATAAGCAGACCATTGAAAAGCCCTAAAAAGCTTATTCCATAATACTTTTGACTTTTGACTTTTGACTTTTGACTTCCGCCTTGCGGTAGTATTTGCTAAATTTGATGGGCGATCGCTTAAAATTTAGAAGTTGGTGATTGTTATCTGCTCGAAAGAATGTCTCAGTCAAGTTTTCAGCGTGCAAATACTCTTAAAGCGGCTTTTTTGGCTTGTAATGTTGAGCCGCTTGAACCAGCAGAAATGGAACGGTATTATGTCGATCTGTCGCTGGTGCGGAAAACTTCGGCTATTGATAATGTCAGTACAGTTTTGGATTTTCAAGAAGCAGGTGATTTTACAACAATTTTATTTACTGGACATCGCGGTTGTGGTAAAAGTACGGAGTTAAAAAAAATTCAGAGTCTTTGGGAAAACAATTATTGGGTTATTTATTTGGAAGCGAATGAAGAGACAGATATTAATGATATTCGCTATACAGATTTATATTTGATTGTAATAAAACAAGTTGAATTTGAATTACGAAAATTAGGTTTGACTTTTAATCAAGATTTATTAAAAAGTTTTGAATCATGGTTTAAAGACATTACTCAAGAAAACGAGCAAAGTGTCGAAAAATCAGTCAACGTCAAGGCAGAAGCAACTCTCAGCCCTACTGCGCCATTTCTCGCCAAACTAATGGTCAAATTGCTGGCACAAATTAAAGGCTCGGACAAGCAAAAGACAACTATTCGACAAACTCTAGAAAAAGATTTATCTCGCCTCAAATCTGATATTAATCTGTTATTAAGCGACGCTTACGCAAAATTGCGGCAAAAATTTCCTCAATGTAAAGATTTATTAATTATCTTCGATAATTTGGATCGGGTTCCTCCTGTTGTAGCAGAACATTTGTTCTTGGATTATGCGGCTCAGATGCAAGAATTAAATTGTACAATCATTTATACAGTACCAATTTCAATTCTTTGCTCGCCGAAAAATCCCCTAAATCAATTTGATGGTGATCCTCATATTGTGCCGATGATTAATATATATGAATTTGAACGGCAAAAATGTGATTTAAATTATCATCAGACGGGCTTAGATGCAATGGCAAGTGTAATTGAAAAGCGGGTTGATATTCATGCAATTTTCGAGAGCCGTAATCAATTATTAGAACTAGCAAAAGCAAGTGGTGGCCATGTGCGTCAGTTAATGCAAATGATGCGCTCTGCATGTCAAACAGCGAGTACCCGAAAACATGCAAAAATTATGTCTGAAGATGTAGAGTATGCAGTTAAACAGCAACAATTTAGTTTTGAGCGGTTTATTCCTGAAGAACATTACCCTCATTTAGCTCAGGTTTGCTTAACTAAAAATGTCAGTAAAGATGAAATTGGACAATTAATGTTATTTAATACTTCCGTCTTGGAATATAACGGTGATAAACGGTGGAATTATCCAAATCCGGTGGTGAAGCGAAATGAGTTCTTCCAACAAGCTCTCCAATCAGCACAAAAACAGTGAACTTCAAGCCGAAATAGGTAAATTTATTGCCTATAATCAAGATGAATTTGCTGAATTAGTGACATTTGTCGATTTTGCCGAAAAATTTACATTAGGTTTTATTGAAATTAACTTTACACCCGATATAGATCTATTAATTGCTGGATTGCAACAGAATCCTCAATGTCAAGAAATCCAATTTGTGGTTTTAGACTTTCCTGATGAGAATTTGCGATTTCTCCGGGATAAATTGGTAGAGCAATTAGCCAAAATTACTAAAGAAACAAATAAAAAACTTGTTTTATTAATTCGGAATTTAGAAAAATCGATTGGTGTTTTTGGAGATTATCCACCAGTTTTACAGGATTTAAACTTTGTCCGCGATTCCTATCGTCAAACCGTACCTCATCCGCTTTTATTTATCTTGCCAGATTATGCGATTTCGCGGTTAGCAAAATTTGCACCTGATTTTTGGGCTTGGAAATCAGGTTTATTTCGCTTTAAAACCACAGAATTGACTAGAGATAGGGCAATTGCCAATACTCTGAATGCAGACACAAATATAGAACGCTTACCAACACCAGAACAACAAGAACGTATCGATTTATTACATGGCCTGTTGATGGAATATCACCCAACTGGAGAAATACCCAGCCGAGAACATCTCCGCAATTGCTGTAATATTTTAAATGAATTGGGCAAAGCATATTTAAGCCAGCATAAACCAATCAAAGCTAGAGAATATTTAGAAAAAGCTGGGAAAATTGCCAAGCAATTTCCTGATTATTCCTTACAAATCGAAGTTATCAATCAGTTAGGTAAAAGCTATCAGCAGCAACGACAGTTTGAAAGTGCAAACAGCTATCATCAACAAGCTTTAGATATTGCCAAAAAGCAGAAAAATCGTCCTGCTGTCGCCAATTCCTTATTTTATTTAGGTAATGTCTCTCTGGATATGCGACAGTTCCACCAGGCACGGGATTATTATCAACAAGCCCTGGAAATCAAAATCGAATTTAGCGATCGCTATTTGAGTGCTAGCACTTACCACCAGTTGGGAATAGTTGCCCAACAGTTGCGCCAATACGACCAGGCATGGGATTATTATCAACAAGCCCTGGAAATCAAAATCGAATTTGGTGATCGCTATTCGAGTGCTAGCACTTACCACCAGTTGGGAAGGGTTGCCCAAGAGTTGCGCCAATACGACCAAGCACGGGAGTATTATCAACAAGCCCTGGAAATATATATCGAATTTGGCGATCGCTATTCGAGTGCTAGCACTTACCACCAGTTGGGAATGGTTGCCGAAGAGTTGCGCCAATACGACCAGGCACGGGATTATTATCAACAGACCCTGGAAATATATATCGAATTTGGCGATCGCTATTCGAGTGCTAGGACTTACCACCAGTTAGGAATGGTTGCCGAAGAGTTGCGCCAATACAACCAGGCACGGGATTATTATCAACAAGCCTTGGAAATCAAAATCGAATTTGGCGATCAATATTCGAGTGCTAGCACTTACCACCAGTTGGAAATGGTTGCCGAAGAGTTGCGCCAATACGACCAGGCACGGGATTATTATCAACAAGCCCTGGAAATAGATATCGAATTTGGCGATCGCTATTCCAGTGCTAGCACTTATCACAACTTGGGAATGGTTGCCCAACAGTTGCGCCAATACGACCAGGCACGGGATTATTATCAACAAGCCCTGGAAATATATATCGAATTTGGCGATCACTATTCCAGTGCTAGGACTTACTACCAGTTGGGAAGGGTTGCCAAAGAATTGCGGGAATACGACTAGGCACGAGATTATTATCAACAAGCCCTGGAAATATATATCGAATTTGGCGATCGCTATTCGAATGCTAGCACTTACCACAACTTGGGAACGGTTGCCCAACAGTTGCGCCAATACGACCAGGCACGGGATTATTATCAACAAGCCCTGGAAATCAAAATCGAATTTGGCGATCGCTATTCGAGTGCTAGCACTCACCACAATTTGGGAATGGTTGCACAAACCCAGGAGAATTACACAGAGGCTAGGGCTAATTTGCAGACAGCGTTGGAGATATATGTTGAGTATCAGGATGAATATATGGCTACAGTGACGCGAGAGAAGTTAGAGGGTTTACCGGAGTAGGTGGGGATATGGGCGATCAATCGCGTTTTGGGTTTTGTGAGGTGCGATTGGGTTTAAGTTTGTGGAGGTGCGTTAGCGAAGCTGTCCGCAGGAATCGCGTTTGCTTGATTGGTTTGGGAGAGCGATCGCTCTCCAGTTATCCTTAAAAGTTACAATGAGTATGGTATTTACAGGAAAGGCAGAAATGACTGCAAAAGACAAAATTCACGCTGAAATTGATAGCCTTAACGAAGAATATCTAGATGAACTATATCTTTTAATCAAAGATTTTGCCCAATCTAAACAACATCTGAAAAAACCGAGTTTCATGTCAAAATTGAAACAAATCAAGATAAATGCTCCAGAGGATTTCGCTAGCAATCTTGATTCTTATCTAGCTGGGTAGGAGGGTGATAAATAAAATCTTTGTTGATACGTTATTTGTGGTAGCTTTAATTAATCGAAGTAGTATTTTCAAGTCAGGTCGGTGTGAATATTTATCGTTGGGATGAGGCAGGAGGGTTTGAGTCTATTTAATTTTTTAATTTTTCTTAACATAGTTTGGTTTTTCCACATCGTTCTACTTATACTTTGTAAAGCTTACAGTAGGAATCGCGTTTAAGTTTGTGGAGGTGCGTTAGGGAAGCTGTCCGCAGGAATAGCGTTTGCTTGATTGGTTTGGGAGAGCGATCGCTCTCCAGTTATCCTCAAAAGTTACAATGAGTATGGTATTTTCAAGAAAGACAGAAATGACTGCAAAAGACAAAATTCACGCTGAAATTGATAGCCTTTACATGGGATGCTAGTTGATGATTAGTGAGTTTTACCAATGTCTGTTGTTTCTGGTGTCACTGTTACTGTTCCTGCCACAACTGCTAATTTGGGGCCTGGTTTTGATTGTATTGGTGCAGCTTTAAAGCTGTACAACGAGTTCAAGTTCACTCGGCTGGAAGAAGGTGGGTTAACTATTGATATCACTGGTACAGAAGCCCAACAAGTCCAAACTGATGAAAGTAATCTTCTCTACCAAGCGTTTGTCAAGTTCTATCAACATATAGAGCAGACACCGCCAACTGTGAAAATAGAAATTAAGTTGGGTGTACCGTTGGCGCGGGGTTTGGGTAGTTCGGCGACAGCAATTGTTGGTGGGTTGGTTGCGGCTAATCAACTAGAAGGTGCAACTCTGTCTCAGTCACAGGTTATGGAGTTAGCGATCGCAATGGAAGGACATCCTGATAATGTAGTTCCAGCTTTGTTGGGTGGATGTCGTCTTGCTGCTACCAGTGGAGCAGGTTGGGAAATTTGTGATGTTCCCTGGCATAAAGATGTTGTACCAGTTGTGGCTATTCCTAATTTTGAACTTTCTACTTCAAAGGCGCGGGGCGTTCTCCCCACTGACGTGAGTCGTGCTGATGCGATTTTCAATATGGCACATTTGGGGTTATTGTTACGCGGCTTGGAAATTAATAACGGACAATGGTTAAAGACGGCTTTGCAAGATAGATTGCATCAGCCTTATCGCAAAGCTTTAATTCCTGGTTATGATGCTCTCAACATCGCAGCTGTTAGTGCTGGTGCTTATGGTATGGTGATTAGTGGTGCGGGACCGACACTGTTAGCTTTGGTGGATAAGTTACACTCAAAGGCAGTGGAGGCGGCGATGTTAGCTGCTTGGCAAGAAGAAGGAATTACAGCCGAGGTGCGATCGCTTTCTCTAGATACCCAAGGTGCAAAAAGCTTTTAATATTTTACTCAGCACTTAAAACTCGATTTATGGAGCAAACTCAGGCTGAAATAGCGGCGCTTAAATCTCAAATTCAGATTCTTTTAGAAGAACGCGCTGCACTCACTATTAATAATGTCATCTCTGGCGAGAATGATTCACCCCAGGCAGTGGCGGAAGCTTACCGCCGTCAAGCCAGAGAAAATGCCCAATTATCAGTTGAACTCCAAGGCATAGATGCAGCGATCACCGCCTTGGAAGGCAAGATAAAACAAAAACAAGGTAAGTTAGTGCGTTGGCAAGGTGAATCAAAGCAACTTATCCAACAGCAACAGCTAGAAGAAGCAAAAGAAGTGGCTCAGGTTCATGCTCAACGCATTAATCAACTAGCAAGTGAACTGGCCGCAGAAGTCCGTTTTCTTAAGGCTTGTGCCAATCAACTGAGTCCAATGTATTGGCAGATTTATTACAAGCCCTTTATTACTGGCTTGAAGACAATCTCCGTTCCCTATGTCCGCTCTGATGCAGAGGTATGGACAATTGTCAACCGGATTATTTAATGCTTTACCCTTTTCGTTGGTATGCAACACATATTTACAACAATCTTAAGAAAAATGTGACTAATGCATATCAACCTTGAGAGAGGGATTTAGGCTCAGGGTTCAAAAATATTTCTTCCAAAATGGGATGCTCCCTGATGCTCAAAGATAAATGCTGGCTTTCCTTACAAGTTCCTTAAATTGTTTTGCTATAAATATAAATATAGGGCGAAAATTTTTAAGATATTTAAAATTCAAAAGTTGCTAAACATAGTTGAGGAATTAATCATTTTTGACAATCCAGCATCTGGAAACCCGAAACCGTAAAGACCAATTACCAATGAAATCGGAGGTCTATATGATGTTTAAAAAGATTTTAGTTGCATTAGATCGCTCGGAAATAGGGCAACAGGTTTTTAAGGAAGCATTGGATTTAGCAAAGTTAACACAAGCTAGCTTAATGTTACTTCACGTCCTGTCTTCCGAAGAAGAGGGTAGTCCTTATGTACCTATGCTGTCTAATATGGACTACTATCCAGAATTGACCAGTCAAAGCTTTGAGTTATACCAACAACAGTGGGATACCTTTAAAAATCTAGGAATCCAGATGTTGCAATCTTTCTGTGCCCAAGCAAACACAGCAGGTGTCATTACGGAATTTACACAAAATGTTGGTAATCCTGGTCGGATTATTTGTGATTTAGCCCATAGTTGTGGCGCTGACCTAATTGTTATGGGGCGTCGGGGTCATTCTCGATTGATGGAACTATTTCTCGGTAGTGTGAGTAACTATGTTCTTCACCATGCTCCTTGTTCAGTGCATATTGTGCATCTTTCAATTACTCCTAAAATAGATAAAGTTGTTAAAGAAACTACAAGCACTTTCAGCGTTGACTAACTACTAAGCTATTCCACATCTAACTTGCATAATTAGAGTGGGTAATACTTCGGCCTGACGCTATGCAAAATTAAAGTTGAGAGCGAAAAGTGGATCTATGAAAGAAGATACTAGCGAGATCGTTGGTTTTCATGCTCATGTTTACTTCGATCCTGCAAGTCGAGATGTAGCTGCGCGTGTACGCGAAGGATTAGGCGCTAGGTTTGACGTGCAACTCGGATGCTGGTTTGACAAGCCCATCGGGCCCCATCCAAAAGCGATGTATTAAGTTGCTTTCTTACCGAATCAGTTTAATAAAGTCGTTCCTTGGTTAATGCTCAATCGTGAGGGATTAGATATTCTCGTTAATATTTAGTCATTCTGTATTTGCTTGAGTAAAGCTATCCACATATCAGATGGAGCGGAGTAGTAATCAATTTCTTCAACTTGATATTGATAAGATTCACAACCTTCTCGTAAAATAATGCGATCGCAAGCTTTAATGCTTTTCCCTACTCCAGTCATGTACCCAATTGTTCCTTCATTGAGGCGCTCAAATATGTAGTCGCCTCCACAAACTTGCTGTCTGTAATCATGGATTTTATTCTTTTGTTTTAATTCTGTTACTGGAGAGGTAACCAGAGCTAATTTATTTAAAAAACTAAAACTTAAGTTCATACCTGTTCTGATTGAAGAGAAGGCACTTAAAAACAATAAAAAAATAGGACTTATAATTCATTTAAAAGCCGATTCTTTTAAATTTACAGTACTGTTAACCGCAGATTCAACTGTAAAATCACCTAACTGTTGGACGAGATTTGGTGAAATATAAGTTTTTTGCTTAACTATCTAGTATTAATTAATAAGCTTTTTATGTCTTGAAAATGTCATATATGTATATATTTTAATATCAATATAATCTAGTACAACGGGCGCGTAAATAAACCACCCCTACCCTTCGGGAACGCCAAGGGCGAACGGGTGACGCTCTCTACGAGACGCTGGGCGAACGCAGGCTCGCTAATGGCAGTTCCTCATGGGGGAGGGAAACCCCCTTGGCGCTAGCCTCTCCCTCTGGGAGAAGACCGGACTGCCTGAAGGGGTGACAAGCGTCCGGCAAACCGTACATAGCAAGTCTTTCAGCTCAATTACCTCCAAAAAGATTGTCTGACTTTTGTGCCAACAAACTGATACCAATTCAAAATTCAAAATTCAAAATTCAAAATTAAGAATCTAGACAGGACAAGGTTTTGGAGATGTGTATCTGTCGCATTCTTTTTTCAAATTGGTATGACACATTTGACCAAAGTATGGGATGAGTCCACAAAGCGATGGCTGCGCCAACGCCAAGGGCGAACGCTATTTCATTGTCAATAAGCCTGTCAATAAGACTCTATCTTTTTGGAGGTCAAATAAATTAAAAGCTTGATGGGCAAAGCTCTTAGCGGTCTTGTCACCCCTTCAGCCGGACTGCTTCACCATTCCAAATCAGCTGTATACCTGTTTGAATGAGAGAATTTTGAATTCTGCCTTGCGGTACTAGTCACTACAAGTAGTGACTAGAGCTACATCTACCTGTTTGAGTAGTACTTCTAGGGTAGAAGAGTTATCTAAAACGACATCTGCATGAGCCACTTTTTCTTCGATGGATAATTGGCTGTTAATCCTGGCTCGTGCCTGTTCTGTATTTAAATGGTTTCGTTGTATCAATCTTTGCAGTTGTTGTTCTTGGGAACAACGCACTACCCAGATTTCTGTTACCAAATCAGTCATCCCAGCTTCAAATAATAGAGGCACTACTAACACCAGTATTTGTGACGAAGACTGAGCAATTGCTTTGAGAAAGCGATCGCGCACATTAGGATGAATCAAATTGTCTATCCAGTTGCGTTCATCTTGACGATTAAAGATAACTTCACCTAGCCTTTGGCGGTTGAGGCTGCCATCTGGTAGTAAAATTTGTTCGCCGTAACGTTGAGCGATCGCACCCAAAACAGGCGAACCTAAAGATACTGCCTTTCTAGCATAAATATCTGCATCCAAAATCGGCAGGTTATAAGTGCTAGCTAAATAATTGGTGACAGTGGTTTTACCTGTGGCAATACCTCCAGTTAAGCCGATTATACGTTTTGTCATTTGTCCTCTCTTACAAAGTTGAGGCAGTCTGTTGGCGGGGTTCCCCCGCTTAAAGGAACTGCCGTCTGATGCCTGCGGCGGGCTGCGCCAACGGAGGAAACCTCCGCTCAGACTTTGCGCTTTGTCATTTGTCATTGAAAAAGAAGAGGCAGGAGGCAGGAGGCAGAAGTTCTTTAATTTTGAATTTTGAATTTTGAATTTTGAATTGATTTGTCCCCCTTGTCTCCCCTGCTCCCCTGCTTCCCTGCTCCCCTACTTCCCCTGCTCCCTCTGCTCTCTCATCTAAGAATTTGCCGCCCATGCGATCAGTGCTTGGGTTAAACCATCTAAAGTATATTCTTGGGCTTCTATATCCACACGTCCGAATAAATCATGGCAAGTTTTGGAGGTTTGGGGACCGATAGAGGCAATACAAACTCCATCTAAGAATTGGCTAGCATCAGAGTTGTTGGAAAATATATTATTAGTAAGTTGACAGAAAAATTGTACAGTTTTAGAACTGGCAAAGGTGATCGCATCTACCTTGCGGTTTTGGAGAGCTAACTTTGCCGCAGGCGGAATACTACTAGGACAACAAGATTGATATGCCGCAACTTCTATCACTTTTGCTCCCTTGAGAGTTAATTCTTTAACTAAAACTTCTCTGCCGCCGCTTTCAACTCTGGGAAATAACACCTTTTTACCATCTAATTTATCTGGGAAATTTTCCACTAAAGAATCGGCAACAAAGTTGGGGGGAATAAAATCTGCTTGCAGAGAGCGTTGTTTGAGACTTTGGGCTGTTTTATCACCAACGACGGCAATTTTGATGCCAGCTAAGGCACGGCTATCTTTACCTTGGGTAGTTAGCCTTTCAAAAAAGTAGTCTATGCCATTGGTAGAAGTGAGAATTAACCAGTCAAAGTCAGATAAATCAGCGATCGCACGATCCAAAGCTTCCCAACTGGAGGGCGGGCCGATTTCTAAGGTAGGCATTTCGATAACTGTTGCACCTGATGCAATGAGGCGATCGCTAAATTGACTCGATTGGCCAACTGAACGTGTTACCAAGATCATTTTACCAGTAAGGGGAGATAGGGGAAAATTGTTTGACATAGCAGGGGGGCTATAAGTTTTGGCTGAAGTCGAATCCTGACAATCTATTTTCTCAGGTTGTAAGTACTTGCGTAGCCCAACAACTTCCCCAATCACAATTACCGCTGGGGAAAGGGGTAATTTGGCAGTTTGTTCCAGAATATTGCCCAGTTGCGCTGTCCAAATTTGTTGATCAAGAGTTCCTGCCCAACGGATGATGGCAATGGGTGTTAAGTGCGATCGCCCATGCCGCAATAGTTGATCTACAATCTCTGGTAGATGTTGCCCTCCCATCAAAATTACCAGTGTCTCTAAGCGTGAGAGTGCCTCCCAGGCTAGAACCTCTGGTTCATGAGCTGTAAGCACTGCAAAAGTGCGGCTTAACACCGGATCTGTTAAGGGAATTCCTGCCAATAAAGGTGCTGCAAGGGCTGAGGAAATTCCTGGTACTAGTTCAAAATCACAACCGGATGCTTTTAACGCTTCAATTTCGGAAGTGCAACGCCCAAAAATCAACGGATCGCCTGATTTGAGGCGTATAACTTGTTTTCCTTGCAGACAGTGCTTTACCAGTAACTTGTTAATCTGTGCTTGGCTTGTACTGGGTTTGCCACCGCGTTTACCGACATCTAACTTTAGGCAATCATCTGGTACGTACTGCAATAATTGAGCATCTACTAAAGCATCGTAGACTAACACTTGAGCAGTAGCTAAGAGATTGTAAGCTTTTACTGTCAGGTATGCCGCATCTCCAGGGCCAGCACCTACGAGGTAGACTTTACCCCTTTGTTTTGTCATTTGTCCTCTCTTACAAAGTTGAGGCAGTCTGTTGGCGGGGTTCCCCCGCTTAAAGGAACTGCCGTCTGATGCCTGCGGCGGGCTGCGCCAACGGAGGAAACCTCCGCTCAGACTTTGCGCTTTGTCATTTGTCATTGAAAAAGAAGAGGCAGGAGGCAGGAGGCAGAAGTTCTTTAATTTTGAATTTTGAATTTTGAATTTTGAATTTTGAATTGATTTGTCCCCCTTGTCCTCTACTTCCCTGCTTCTTTCACCATGCCCTATGTCCCATACCCCATATTCAATTCGTTTGGCTATTAATTTTTTGGATTAGCTGATCGACTTGCTCAACCATCTCCTTGTTTTTCTCAGCTTGGAATAATTCTCTGGCTTTTTTGAGATTTACGATCGCTTCTTTTGGCTGTTGTTGTCTTCCCAAAGTGATTCCCAAATTATAGTAAGTGAATGCATCGTTGGGGACGAGGCTAATGGCTTTTTTGTAATGTGCGATCGCTTCTTGAGGTTTACCTTGATCGTCCATCGCATTTCCCAAACCTGTGTAAGCTTGTGCGTGTTTGGGATCGAGGCGAATCGCTTCGGTATAGCCAGCGATTGCTTCTGTTAGCTTGCCTTGAGCGTAAAAAGCACTTGCTAGATTATAGTGAGCGTCTGCATAGTTGGGAGCGAAGCTGATGGCTTTTTTGTAATGTGCGACCGCTTCTTCTAGTTTGCCTTGAGCGTATAGAGTATTTCCCAAGGCATTATAACCTGCTGGATTTTTCGGAGCGAGGCGAATGGCTTGGGTATAGTTGGCGACTGCTTCTGCTGGCTTTCCTTGAGCGTACAAGGCGTTTCCTAAGTAATAGTGAGCGTCTGCATAGTTAGGATCGAAGCTAATGGATTTTTTATACTGGGTAACTGCCTCTGCTAGCTTACCTCGATCATACAGAACATTTCCTAAACGGGTATAAGTCGGCGCATAGTCTGGTTTGAGGCGAATAGCTGCTGTATATTCGGTAACTGCTTCTGTGAGCTTGCCTTGAGCGTAGAGAGCATTTCCTAAGTTATAGTGAGCTTCAGCATACTTGGGTTCAAGGCTGATGGCTTTCTGATATTGTGCGATCGCAGGTTCTAACTGATTTAGTCTTGCTAAAGTCAAACCCAGATTAAAGTATGCTCCAGAGTCTTGAGGAGCGAGACTAATGGCTTTATTGTATTGGGCGATCGCTTCTTGTGGTTTACCTTGATCGTCGAGAGTATTTCCTAAGGCAATATAAGCTTGTGCAAAATTGGGTTCTAGTTCAATTGCCTTCCGAAAAGCTGCCTCTGCTCCTTTTAAATCTCCCTGTTTATAGAGATTGCTTCCTTGCTCGAAGTTAGCAACTGCGTTTTTGTTTCGAATAACTGCGTACTGAGTATTTTGAATTTTTGCTAAAATAATGCCAACATCTTTACCAAAAGCAGTATTCCCATTACTCAAACACAAGCAGATAATAGCTGCTACCAGTAGATTCTTATTTTTCAGCATTTTTATTACCTTACCTGCTTGGTTTATATATAATATCAAGTTCGGCTAATTGCGATCGTTAAAATACCCCATCCCAGCCTTTCCTTACTCTTAAAGAAGCAAAAGCGTCGCTTTGGCGGGGTTCTAGCAAGAATTATAAGTGATTAAGCTAACTTGATACAAGTGTACTTTTATATATAGGAATTTGGTTTGATTCCTGAATTTACTTGCGTGGAGAGGGAATCAGAGAACAGGGTACAGGGTACAGAAAAAAAGGGATAGATACGTACTGAGTCTTGTTCAAAAATCAAATAGGAATCCTATAATTGCCTATTTGTATACAAAAGTTCTCACCCTAAATTCCTCTCCCAAGCTTGGGAGAGGGATTCATATAAGAAGTTTAATAGATGGTGCTTTATTAAAAGTAAAAAGTTGTTTTTAGGTAATTGCTGACACTTTTGTTTCCATAAGTTTAACAATGGCTGCAATTAATTTTTCTGAGTTAAGAGGTTTGGATAAATGCATCTGAAACCCAGCTTTCAGGGCTTTTTCGTGGTCATAGTTTCTTGCAAAGGCAGTCAAGGCAATTGCTGGAATTTGTCCACCTTGTTCTGGTGTCCGAGTTCTCACTTCATGTATTAACATATAGCCATCCATATCGGGCATACTAATATCGCTGACTAACACATCTGGCTTGACCTCTGCTAAGGTTTGTAATGCTTCATCAGCAGAAGATACCGTCATCACAAAAGCCCCATCTTGCTCTAATACAAAAGCAACAAAATCTCGTGAATCAGTATCATCATCAACAACTAAAACCCGGATACCATTCAAAGGTAAGGAGTTAATAGCTAAGAATGCAGCGTAATTTTGTTTATCCGTCAGCCTTGGACTTTCATCTGTCAGAAGCGGTAAGCTAACAGTAAATATAGCCCCTTTACCCTCACCGTGGCTATCTGCTTTGACAATGCCGCCATGCATTTCGATGATATTACGCACAATTGCCAATCCCAATCCTAATCCACCAAAATTTCTCGTAGAGGTGCTGTCTGCTTGGCGAAAGTAATCAAACACGAATGGCAAAAAGTCAGCGCTAATTCCCTTACCCGTATCGCTAACGATGATTTGAGCATAGTCATCAGTTTCCTGGAGTCGCACTTCTACCTTTCCTCCCTTGGGTGTAAATTTGATTGCGTTAGAAAGGAGATTCCAGACGACTTGCTGCAAACGAGTCGAGTCGCCCATGATTTGCCTTACATCCGGTTCAAATACTGTATTCACCTCAATCAATTTTGTTTCTGCTGCTAATTGCATTGTCTGTAGTGCCGACAATACCGTAGACTTTAGATTAATCTTCGTAATATTCAGCGTCAGTTTACCTTGTAAAATTCTGGAAATATCCAGTAAATCCTCAATGAGTTGAACTTGTAAGGTAGCATTCCGCTCGATTGTGGCTAGTGCTTCAGATGTCTTTGTTTCGTCTAACCTGCGGATTTGCAACAACTTTGACCAACCGAGAATTGCGTTGAGTGGAGTGCGTAGTTCGTGTGAGAGGATGGCTAAAAATTCATCTTTAATTCGATTGGCTGTTTCTGCTTTTGCTCGTGCTACTTGTTCTAATTCCAGCAGGTGCGCTCGTTCTTCAAGTATTTGTTTTTGTTCGTGGATATCTGTACAGGTTCCAAACCACTTGACTACAAAACCTTGCTCATCTTTGAGTGGTAAACCTCGTGCTAGCTGCCAACGATAGGAACCATCAGCAGCTCGTTTAAAGCGATATTCATTGTTATATATAGTGCTATTTTTTACAGCATCAGACCACACTTTGTCAGCTCTTTGAACATCATCTGGATGCAATGCAGTCAACCAACCAGAACCCAAAGATTGCTCTAATGTTAGCCCTGTGTATTCGCACCAATTTTGATTAAAAAAATCACATTCCCCGTTAGGCTTCGTTGTCCAGACAAGTTGAGGAATTGCCTCAGCCAAGTAACGGTAGCGTTCTTCACTTTGTCGGAGAATTTCTAAAATACGTTGGCGTTCAAGGATTTCTTGTTGTAATTGCTCGTTAGTTTTGGTAATTTCATTAGTGCGAACAGCAACCATTTCTTCGAGATGATTCTGGTATTTTCGCAGTTCTTCCTCTATCCATAAGCGTTCGGATATTTGTGTTTGAAGTTGTTGATTTGCTTGTTCTAATTGAGTAGGGCTAGGAAGTGCCAGTGCTTGGGGAACTAAAGGTATAAGCTCTACAGCTGTAATTACAGAGATTGTAGCAGTTACTGCTTTAAGAAATCCCGACATCCAATAGGTTGGATGCCAAAGTGTCCAAATCTCCATTAAATGAGTGGTGCCGCAAGCTACGATAAATCCACTAAACAGCAAAAAAATCCAATCAAAAGGCAAATCTTGTCGCTTGCGGACAAAGTAGAAGAGTGTAGCTGGAATCGAGTAATAAGCTAGTGCAATGAATGCGTCAGATAATATGTGTAACCAAACTAAATTTGTTTGCCATAAATAGCAGTGTCCATGTGGAATAAATGATTCTGATGTCAAAAAGTTAGTCCACAATTTTGATATTATATTTGACATAAATACTTCATTGTTTAATTTATAAAATCCACTATTAAATCTCTGTTTTTGCTTAAGACTATTCTATTACCTAAGGAAATTACAATATGTCTTTACAAACAAAAAGGCTGTTAGTATCATCGCTGTTTGGCAAAAATAAATCATTGAAAACTCCCAATATTTTCTCTTTTCAAGTCTAAATCAATTAATGAAGAGTGCTGAGTTGAAAGTGCTGAGCAAAGCCGGAGACTCCGAAGCTCCGGTCTGAGTGGAAGAAGTGATAAGCAAAAAAAGTTGTGAGTTAAAAAATAAAACCTATCGCTAAATACTCTCTACTCTCTTTCTTCCACTCTCCACTCGTTTCTTCTTACTCAGCACTCAGCACTGAGTTGGTTAATTGTAACTATAGAGCTTGTTACGCATCCGATTGCAATTATAATGGCTATAAATAGAGCGGTCAAACTTGCGGAAGTTGCGGATATAATTCTGGTGTACACTAGTAAGTTAACAAAGAAAAACCATTCCCATCATTATGGTGAGAATAGCAAAAAAATTAGGAGACACAACAGGAAAATTTAATCTCTGCAATTCTCATTAAAGTTAAGATTCGCTTGACTTAGCACTCATTTTATCTAACAGTTGAGTGATTTTTTTAGCTTTTTCAGGTTGGCGCTGTTTTTGTAATAAATCTTTAGCTTGTAGCAGGTTATTTTTAGCTTCTTCTTCTCGCTCTTGCTGCATGAGGATATTCGCCAAACGCAAGTAAGCATCAGGATTTTTTGGACTGCGGCGAATTACTTCTTGAAATAATTCTGTTGCTTCCTCTACTTGTCCTTGTTGGTTTAAAACATCTCCCAAAAACAAGCGTACTACATCATTTGTAGAGTTGATGGAAATCACTTTGCGAAAAGCTGCTTCTGCACCTTGGTAATCTTTTGCTTCGGCAAGATTGATGCCTTTTTGAAACAAGTTTGAGGTGATCAAAGTTTTCCAAGCGAAATAGCCAAGGACTGACAAACTCAGAACAACTACAACAGCAGCGATAATCGAACTAGTGGGAAAGGTTTCTAGCATTGTCTAAGCCAAAAGACAGGCGATAGGAAAAATCAGATATTCGATAAAAAAGAGTTTCCAGATAAATTGGTAGAATTGAGCGATCGCACTTTTATCTTGTAAGTCTACCCTCAAACTCCGCAACCACAGCCAAGTTAACAGGCCCAAATGAGTAACTACCAGGAATATGGCGTTAACTGAGGCGACGTGTAGCACCCCAACCAGAATTATTCCCAGATAGCAGGCTGTTATTACCCAAAGAGACAAATTGAACACAGCTTGGGGCCCAAGTTTGATGGTGAAAGTAGTAATATTGTAGAGGCGATCGCCTTCCATATCGGGGATATCTTTAAAGATAGCGATCGCAAAGGTAAACACTAAAATAAATAATGTCAACACCCACACCACAGGCGGAATTGTTTGGCTTTGTCGTAACGCCCAACTGTAATGCAGATATAGCCCTAAGTTAACAATCGTACCACGCACCGAAAAAATACACAGCGCCGCCCAAACGGGAAACTGTTTTAAGCGAATTGGCGGTAAAGAATAAGCAGTACCAATAGCCAAGCTAATTGCTACCATACCCAATAAGAACGGGCCAGTTAGCCACGCCACAACCAGCGCCAAAATCCCAGTAGAAGCGACAATTAATTGCCCAGTTTGCTGGGAAAACTCCCCAGACGCTAAGGGTAAATGAGGCTTATTAATCTTGTCAATTTCCACATCTTCTAATTGATTCAACCCCACAATGTAGACATTGCCACACAGACAACCAATCCATGCACCGAACACAGAGAATAGGGAATACGTAGAGATATGATTCATCGCGTCTGTAGAGATATGATTCATCGCGTCTCTACTTGTGGCAATGGCAATTAAATATAAACCCAAAACACTCAGACTTGTACCAATAATTGTGTGAGGGCGAGAGAATTTCCAGAAAGCGTATAACCACTGGAAATATGATTGAACAGGTTTGCCTGGTAAAGGGCTGTTTTGAGAACTTTGGCTCATGAGTAGCTTAGATACAGTATTCTGGCTGGTTGTTAATCATTGTCACAGAATACTCACCGAATTAACTCTCATTTTCTAGGATGACATAGAAGCCAACTAGGCGCATCCAGTAAAAGATTAATAGATGGTTAACCTTTATATGATGTTTACTAGCACTAATTATTATCAATGTTGTTTTGCGATTAGTTGTGGAGGAGCGCTTATTGAAAAGATTAAGTAGTATATATCAAGGAAAGTCGCCCTTCTAGGGCGAGGCTTGTATCCCAAATTTTAGGTCAAATCAGAGATGGATGCTAGAGAGACTAACTCGATGATGCTTGCGCGAGGGCAAGTCCGCGCTCGCGCTTGGGAAGACGCTTTTCGCCTTTCTCGTGAACCGCTGCTTTCTAGCACATCTGTTGGTTGGCAAGACATTCATCTGGAATATCACTGCCAGCCTCCTAGTGAAGTGCCAGAGCATCTTGATGCTGAACACGAAATTTACATCCCTCACTTTCAGTGCGATCAAGCTATGCAGTGGACAATTGACGGATGCTATCAGCAAAAGCAGATAGGTAAAGGCGAGATTGCCATTATCCCAGCCCATGTCTCTCACAGCTTGTCCTGGGATTTTGACGCCGAATGTACCATAATCTCCCTCGCTCCTAGCTTTGTGAGCCGCATTGCCTACGAATCGCACGAGCCAGTTACGGTCGAGCTGATACCAATTTTTGCCCAACTAGATCCATTAATCTGTCAAGTTGGGGCAGCACTGAAATCAGTGTTAGAAACTGATAGCGTTTACAGCCGCTTATCTGCTGATTCTGCCGCGACCCTTCTTGCAGCACACCTTCTACAGCACTATTCGGTCAGGAAAGGCTCGATTCGCACTCATAACGGTGGACTGCCAAACTACAAACTACGCCGAGCGCTTACCTACATTCAGGAGCATCTAGACGAGAACTTGAGCCTGAGCGTAATTGCCGCCGAGGTCAGCATGAGCCAATACCACTTCTCACGCTTATTTAAGCAATCGATGGGAATTTCAGTTCACCAGTATGTGATTCAATGCCGGGTAGAGTGTGCTAAACAATTGCTGTTAAAGCATGAGTTAAGCGTTACTGATGTCGCTTTCCGAGTCGGGTTTGCCAATCCTAGTCATCTAAGCCATCACTTCAAGCGCATCGTTGGTGTCACTCCCAAAACGTTTCTCAACCAGTAGCAAGAATCTGTTGAAGCCAGCAAGAATCTAGGCGACATTTTCTCGTCAAACTTTTTATAGTCGAGGCGATGCCCTTAACCCGATAGGAGACCATCATGACGACAATGACCAGCACGCCCCTGGCGTCCCTGCTCGATCAACTGTTTGCGGAGGCAGACGAGGCGTCGGCGACAACCAACGCAGCCGTGAGTGACATTCCCGCCGAGGAGCTGGCGCGACTTAAGGCCAGCAAGACCGAGTACCTCGACTTCTATGGCCGCTTGAGGGACGCTCCGCTCGCTGTTTCTCGCGAGACGGGCACGCTCCTCTATATGCTCGCGCGGGGTGCGAAGGCGCGAAACATTGTGGAGTTCGGGACCTCGTTCGGGATTTCGACGCTCCACCTCGCTGCGGCGCTCCGTGACAATGGCGGCGGCAGGCTCATCACCACAGAGTTCGAGTCCTCAAAGGTCGCCCGCGCTCGCGAGAACCTGATTGCTGGCGGTCTCATTGACCTCGTAGAAATCCGGGAGGGCGACGCGTTGCAGACGCTGAAGGCGGGCCTCCCTGAGACAATCGACCTCCTACTTCTGGACGGCGCCAAGGCCCTTTATCCCGAAGTTCTTGCGCTGCTGGAGGATCGGCTGCGCCCTGGCGCCTTCGTTGTGGCAGACGATGCAGACGTGAGTCCTGACTACTTGGCGCGAGTGCGTTCGACCGAGCAGGGGTATCTCTCGACGCCGTTTGGCGGCGATGTCGAAGTCTCGATGCGCCTGATCTGAGTTCTCCAGCTTCTTGCGCACACCTTCACGCGACAAGACCTAAATAGCCGTCTGAAGAACGTCCTCCACGAGTAGCATCAATGGCGCCCATTTGGGCTGCTTACGTGAGGAAGTCAAAAGTTTGAGCGACGCACGGGGCACTCCCGGAAACGCGACTAGTGAATGCGACAAATTCGTCGTATTTCTCGAACGAAGTAAATGGCGTGCCAGCCTCGATTAGGTTGAGTTCGTCCAGAGATTTAGCTGTTAATCAAGAGGCGATAATAAACATGTCTGAAACGAATACTGCCGACCGGATACTGACGGTGTTCATGCTGGTCAAGACAACCCCGGAGTGGCTTGCCTTTCCTATTGAGGAGCGAGTCAGGTTTGGTCGTGACTGCCTGCAGCCGCTCCTTGACGAGTTCCACAACAGGGTTCGCCTGAAGTGGTATGACGTCGAATTCTACTCTGCACGGATCACTGACGTCTTGATGATAGAGACCGGGGATCATCAGAGCTATCAGCTTTTCTGCGAGAAGCTCCGTGAGACGCCTTTCTGGGATCGCTACTTCAAAATCGAGGAGATTCTTCTCGGCGAGGAGAACGCTTGGGCGAAGAACTACCAAATCGACCCGTTTCGATCCTGATTTCTGCTGTCAATGCTGGTCAGGCAGCCCTGACACGCAATCCGATATTCATTAGACCTCTTGCAAAAGTCCCCTAAACCCCACCCCCAGCCCCTCCCCGCCTGCGGGGAGGGGAGACTTTGACGTAAGTCAAAGGCGGTGTGGGGTTCTTATTTTGGATTTATGCAAGAAGTCTATTCTAAACCTTGGTTTGAAAGATTTAATCGAAGAAACCTCTAAATATCGTCAATAATAAAACTTGGTTCGCGTAAGATTTACGCGAACCAATTCTCCTTTTCTATATCCTGTGAAAAGTCAGCTTGCGCCAACTAAAATCAAGAATGCGATTAATTTTATACAGTAAACCCGGCTGTCATTTATGTGAAGGCTTGCAAGAAAAGCTAGAACAAATCCAAAATCTCAGTTTTGAGTTGGAAATTAGGGATATTACGACTCGTGAAGATTGGTTTGCTGCCTATGAGTATGAAGTGCCGGTGCTTTATTTATCGAACCGCAGAGGCGCAGAGGGCGCAAAGGGAAGTGAGAAACCATTGCCGCGTCCTTCTCCTCGTGCTAGTGTGCAGCAGTTGGAGCAAATGTTGCGTAAATATTTAGCCAATTAGAAAAAAATAATGCAGAATAAGCGCAAGATCGAGAATGTGACGAGGTTCACAAAATGAAATTGCGGGAATTACTAACAGCGGTAGACAGTGTTGAGCAATTGCCTAGTTATCCAACTTTGGAAGATGTGGAAATTAGGGGTTTAAAGACGAATTCCCATGCTTGTCGTGTGGGAGATTTATTTATTGGGATGCCAGGAACACGGGTTGATGGTGGGGAATTTTGGCAAAGTGCGATCGCATCGGGGGCGGTAGCTGCGATCGTTTCTCCCGAAGCTGCACAAAAAAATCCTCCCACAAATCAGGCTGTGGTGATTAGTGCAAGTAACATCACTCAAGCTTGTGCCCAGATAGCCAGTGCTTTTTACGGTTATCCAGGGCGAAAACTCAAGTTGGTAGGCGTAACTGGTACAAATGGCAAAACTACAACTACTCATCTAATTGAATTTCTGCTAGGGCAAGCTAATTTAGCTACAGCTTTGATGGGAACTCTCTACACTCGTTGGGCAGGTTTTGAGCAAACTGCTGCCCACACTACCCCTTTTGCAGTGGAACTGCAACAGCAGTTAGCAGAGGCGGTAAAGGCTGGGAGTGAATTTGGGGTGATGGAAGTCAGTTCTCACGCTTTGTCCCAAGGTAGAGTATTGGGTTGTGAATTTGAGGTGGCGGTATTTAGTAATCTTACTCAAGACCATCTCGACTATCACAGCGATATGGAAGATTACTTTGCTGCCAAAGCGTTATTGTTTAGTCCTAATTATCTTAAGGGACGGGCAATAATTAATGCTGATGATTCTTACGGGAAACGGTTAATTGCGTCGTTGGATTCCCAACGGGTTTGGAGTTACAGCGTCAACGACAACAGCGCTGATTTATGGATGAGCGATTTAAGTTACCAGCCAAATGGTGTTAGTGGGACATTACATACACCAAAAGGTGACGTGGCTTTTCGATCGCCCCTAGTCGGACAATATAATTTAGAAAATCTTTTAGCAGCCGTAGGAGCAGTTTTGCACTTAGGGCTAGATTTGCAGTTAGTGGCATCTGTGATACCTGAATTTCCCGGAGTTCCCGGACGGATGGAACGGGTACAGATTAGTACTGAGCAAGATATTAGCGTGATTGTGGATTATGCCCACACGCCCGATAGCTTGGAAAATTTATTGAAAGCTGCGCGTCCGTTTATACCTGGTAAAGTGATTTGTGTATTTGGTTGTGGAGGCGATCGCGATCGCACTAAGCGCCCAAAAATGGGTAAAATCGCTGGTGAGTTAGCTGATGTGGCTGTGGTGACATCAGATAATCCCCGAACTGAAGATCCAGAAAGGATTTTGCAAGATATTTTGGCGGGAATAGCTGACACAGTGCAGCCAACAGTAATTTGCGATCGGGCGATCGCAATTCGTACCGCTATTTTACAAGCACAACCCGGTGATGGAGTATTGCTTGCTGGTAAAGGTCACGAAGACTACCAAATTCTCGGCACCGAAAAAATCCATTTTGACGACCGAGAACACGCACGTGACGCTTTACACGAAAGACTTAACGTACAAGCTTAATTTGGGCATTGGGCATGGGGCAGAAGTTCTTTAATTTTGAATTTTGAATTGATTTCTCCCCTGCCTCTTTACTCTCCCTCTAGGTAGAGTTTTTTATAGTTATATTAATTGAAAAAAGAATGCGACAGATACATACGGACATACCTTTGTTCTGTCTGGCTTTCTTAATGCGTGAATTTTGAACGCGTGAATTTTGAATTGGTATTAATGTTTCTTTCCGTGGTGATTTTGTAAAAAATGCACACATAAAGGTGAGAATCGAAGACAGAATTATTTATTGCTTCATCCAAGTTGTGCTTGACTCATGAATGTTTCTCTGGCTAAGGATCTATCTGTTTATCAACTGGTTATGGGAGTGCAAGCGCCTCCTAAACCATTGTCCCTCAGTCCTGCTACTCTGCTATCACTGGTGAGAGCGCAAATTGACTTACTCATTGAGCAGCAAATTGCAGCCACTCTCTGGGTGAAGCTACCACCAGATAAAATTTGGCAATCAGAATTAACGCGTTATCAATCCTCGGTAGGTGCGTCTAGTCTCATTTATACTTGCCAGATTGAAGAGAGGGAAAGAACCGGAGCAGGGGAAGCAGGGGAAGCAGGAGAGGAAAATTTTACTTTGTCTTCCTCATCTCCAGATTATGTCCCCGTTCACCTACCACCAGATAGCCAAATGCGACGGGAAAACTTTCTGATGGTGTTATCACCCCAGTTTTGCAGTTTGATTTTGGCTCATCGACCACTTAAAAAACGCAAAAATCAGACATTAGGGAAGGTAAATATTAATAAAAACCAGCCGTTGCTGATTATAACTACTGTTGAGGGGAGAGTAATTCAGCAAGTATTAAATGGTATCCAACAAGCGATTGCACCAGAATCATCCTCAATTTTACCTGCTAGTTTTATTTGTCCAACCGTGCCCCAAGCCGTACTGATGAATCAACTGTTGGCAAAACAACTCCTCCGACAAGATGAAATTAATCGTCAAATCATCACAGTACGCACTAATAAGTTAGAGCAGCAAAATCAAGAACTGCACAACAAAGAGCAACTCAAAAATGAATACCTGAAAAATGTCTGTCAGGAACTGCGTATACCCTTGACGCACATGAAAACAGCACTTTCATTATTAAATTCCCCTAATCTTAAACCTCCACAACGACAACGTTATTTACAGATGTTAAATACCCAGTGCGATCGGCAAAACTCTCTGATTACTGGTTTCTTGGAACTGGTGCAACTAGAACAGAATTTGGAGGGGACGACTTTGGAGTTGGTGCGTCTCTCAGATATAGTACCTGGAGTAGTTAGTACCTACCAACCTCTAGCCCAAGAAAAAGGAATCATGCTAGCCTACACCGTACCGACTGAACTCCCATCTGTTTGGTGCGTGAGTGGTAAGCTGAGGCAAATTGTGATTAATCTGTTGCACAACAGCCTTAAGTTTACCCCTAATGGAGGTCAAGTATGGGTGCGTGCCCGTAATCAAGGTGATTATGTCCAATTAGAATTCCGCGACACAGGTATCGGTATTACCGAAAACGAAATTCCCAAAATCTTTGATCGGTTTTATCGTGTGCGTACAGCAGCAACCGAAGATTATGGTGGTGCTGGGTTGGGGTTAACGATAGTACAGCAATTGCTGCTGCGCTGTGGTGGATCTGTTTCTGTAAAAAGTAAATTATCTGAAGGTTCTACCTTTACAGTGCAACTGGCAACTGTTGGCAATATCCCAAGAGCGATCGCTACAGAAAATGAGTTATGAATTATGAGTTATAAGTGATGAGTTATAAATTTATAACTCATCACTCATAACTTATAACTTCTACAGTTATGGTACATTCAAGGGTTTAAGACCCCTGCGTCTACACGTAGCATATTTTGAAGTCGGGGTTTAAATCCCCGACTCAAAATGTCTTGAATTTTGAATTTTGAATTTTGAATTTTGAATTTTGAATTGGTATTACCCTTGTGCTTGGGCTTTTTTGAGTTTGTCCATAATGCCAAGAAGAGGGACAAAGCCTACTCCCCGTGCTGAAGCAACGGCAAGACTCGGCGATCGTGGCCACCACCTCAAACCTTGCCTTTGTCCCGCGCGCTGATTTTCCGACCTACTGCGCGAGCAAAGCCTTTCTACACTCGTGGCTGCATGTACATTCGCAGATTAAATGTCGGTGCTCGCAAATTAATGTCGAATTTAGCACTATACTGTCGTTTGTATGCAAATAACGCTTTTGAGCGATTCTTGATGCTATTAGCAAATTGATGTCGCCCAAAAGCACATTTATTGCCCAATAAAATATTCATTGTTAGGCAGGCGCTCCTTTCAACCCTCCTGTCAAACTTTAAAATTAGAAGTTTTAAAAACGAACAAAGCTCACTAAATTATTACTCACTTTTAATTAAGGAGCTTTGTTAAATCCTGAATAAATTATTTTTAGTACGGGAATGTTTTCAACCCATCCCTAGCTGGGATAGTTCTTGAAACCTTGAGCGATCGCTCGTGTAATTCCCTATACGATCCTTTCAACCCACCCCTAGAGCGTGTTTTCTTGCCTCGTTGTATCCGAAAAAAGAGGCGATCGCAGACAGGGTAGGTTAATCAACCGAAAAGACTAAAGTAGCGAACAGTGGGAAAGGTTAAAACCATTACGACCACAACAAAAACCCAGAACAGGAAAACCCAATAAAGACCAGACGCTCGTTCCTCACTAACGCTTCGCTATCGCACAGTCATCAATGGAATTCTATGGATTCTCACAACAGGAGCACCGTGGCCAGACTTACCAGAGTGTTATCACCCGTGGGCAAGTGTAGCAACAAGATTTTATCGATGGCAAAAAGCTGGAATTTGGTGGTTATAGTTTGAAAACACGCCCTAGTCGCTAATCCTCAGTCCCCAGTCCCAACAATGGGAAGAAGTGCCCTACAGGGCCTTGTCCTTCGCCAATATTTAGAGCGTAAGTGAGCGCGGTAGTCACATATTCCTTTGCCTGTTGCACTGCCTGCCACAAATCTTTTCCTTTAGCTAGATTAGCAGCGATCGCAGCCGATAGTGTACAACCAGTACCGTGGGTATTTTTTGTCTCTACTTGTTGGCAAGTCAAAACTTTCAACTTATCCCCATCAAACCAGATATCAACACCACGCAAATCTCCCTGCATACCTCCGCCTTTGACTAAAACAACCTTCGTCTTTAAAGTCTTGTGAATAATTTCAGCAGCGGCTTGCATATCCTCTAAAGAATTAATTTGTAAACCGCTCAAAATTTGGGCTTCATAGCGATTGGGCGTAATCATAACCGCTTTGGGAATCAGGGCATGGCACAGAGTCTTTATAGCATCATCATCAATCAATTGTGCTCCTGTGCGTGACACCATTACTGGATCGACTACTAAATTATTGATTTGTAAAGCTTCCACTTGCTGGGCAACAGCAAAGATAATTTCCTGATTGAGCAACATTCCCGTTTTGGCAGCTTGTACACCAATATCCTCAAGTACTGCCTGAATTTGCGCCACAACAGCCTCTGTTGGCATAGCATCAACCCTCTTCACTCCTAGAGTGTTTTGTGCCGTGACGCAGGTTATAGCACTAGTACCGTGGACACAGTGAAAAGCAAAGGTACGTAAATCAGCTTGAATTCCTGCACCGCCGCCGCTATCTGAACCAGCAATGGTTAAAGCAACAGGTATTCTGGAGTTTATTTCAGTGTTCATATTATTAAGTAAGTTAGTGTCATCAAACCAAACTATCTCAAAGATTGATGAACTAGGCTAAAATCCTCTTCCCTCTTGCCTGATTTCAACGACTGACTCCACTAGTACCGCAAGACGGAATTCAAAATTCAAAATTCAAAATGAATACAGTGTAAACGTTTCATTGATTTGGAATAGGTGGTTTATTTAAGTCGTGTTGTATTAGACACTTCCATAGTTTTTTCATTTTTGTTGTAAAAAATTTTACTACATTCAGGATATTCACTGATATCAAGTGCTATTTGTAAAGGTTAGTTTTAATTAAGTTCACAACGCTCAGTTACACCGCTTAAAACAGGTTCAACTAAGTTGTTACATTAGTCCCCTTAAGTTAAAGGGTCAACCTAACTAAAGTTTCAACCAATTTAACTTTAAGTCCCCAATTATCAGCCAAGGGTGAATTTTACCATGCAGATTTGGCAACCTCCTGACCTAAAACAACGTATAAAGTCCAGAGGAATTACTATGCCAAATACGATCGTTTTATTGAAAAAGCAGATGCTAAAGCTGGTTTGCAAAGAACAGCGATGTCTATAACGGGCTACGCTTATGCAGCTGCTAAAGATGAAGACACAATTCAATTTAACTTTATCTAGTCTTGCTAAGAAGATATCTGATGACAAGTCTGGAGTAGAGCATCTACGCGTTAATCGTCCAATTACTCTCAACAAAACTCTGATGATTGACGGTATTGATATTCCTAGTTTGACCGTCAACGGTTGACAGGAGAAAAATTTTTCAGGTTTACAACAGCGTTTCTATAATCGACGCGATTTTAAGTCGCGACGGACAACTGTGACTGTCCTTAACAGTACAGATAAATGACTCATTCCAATAACTACTTAGCAACTGAAGAAAGTTGCTGAGATTGTACTACCAATTTTCCTTACACATCTTCGGAGTAAACAAATGGCTGGCAATACATATTACGTTTCTGCAACAGGCAGTGATAAAAATAATGGCTTAGACGAAGAATCCGCATTTCTCACCTTGGGTAGAGCCGTGTATGAGATGAAAGCAGGCGACACGCTCTACGTCATGAATGGAAATTATCAAATGAAAGGGGTTACGCTTTTTAATTTGAATGGCTCACCAGATAACTGGACAACAATAAAAGCTTATCCAGGGGCTACGCCCAAGATAACAACAACGGGAAGTGGCATTAATATATTCAGTTCATCCTACGTGCGGATTGAAGGACTTGATATAAAAGGCAATCGGGAAAACATTACTCTCGAATATGCCTTGCAAGAGAAGGATAACCTTAATAACCCCTTGACCAATAGTAATGGAATTGCTGTTAATGCATGGAAAAACGCCGCTGGTGTAGGTGGTACTAATCCTCATCATATTGTCATTACTGGTAACACAATCCATGACTTTCCAGGTGGAGGCATAGCATTGAGTAATTCAGACTATATAACTGTTGAGAAAAACATTGTGTCTGGAAACGCTTGGTATTCACCTTACGGCAATCAGGGAATAACCGCTCTCCATAGTTTTAATTTTAATAACAATACTACTGACTACAGAATGATTTTTCGAGACAACATTGTCTATGATAACCAAAGTTTAATTCCGTGGAAAGAAGGAGGCAATGGCAAAATCACTGAGGGACATGGGATTATGCTTGATACTACCGATACCAGCATAGATAATGTGGCCTATACAGGTAAGGCATTAATTGCAAATAACATTACTTACAACAATGGAGGTGCAGGCATTAATGTTTTCAAAGCTACCAATGCTGATGTTATCAATAACACGGCTTACAAGAATGGCCAGGTTATTACAACTTCTGGAGAGATTGGTGTTACTTACTCGGAAAATGTACGTGTCTACAACAACATTTTGTATGCAAGCGACAATCAAAATGCTAACAGAATTAAGTATGACACAAATGTAATTTTTGATCGCAATCTTGTTTATAACTCGAACGTATTCCAAGCTTCAGATAATTTAAACGCTACAGGGTTACAAAATCTTTTGGGTCAAGATCCTCAATTTGTTGATGCAGACAATGGGAATTTTGCACTCAAACCTGGAAGTGTTGCGATTGATGGTGGTTCCAATGCCTTCAATAGCATCACTAAGAGGACTCCTCAAGATGGTGATGGTAATGGCAGTACAGTCATTGATATTGGTGCATATGAAGCTCCCCGCAACCCTACCAAAACCCCAGAAATTCAAGTTCTCAATGGCAATGTTGACATTATAGATGGCAACACCGCTATTAACTTTGGTGAGACTCTTGTTGGTGAACCCTTGACTAAAACCTTTACCATCAAGAACACCGGTATAGCTGTACTCAAGCTGAGTAATCTCAAACTTCCCGACGGATTTAGTTTGGTTGGAACTCTTCCAACGAGCCTGGCTGTTAATGCTTCTACCACCATATCGGTGGCACTCAACCCCACTACACCCGGCTTTTATAGTGGCAGCCTCAGTTTAAACAACAACGATATTAATGAAAACCCCTTTGACTTTGCCATTAGTGGCACAGTTACTACTCCGGAAATTCAAGTTCTCAATGGCACTGATGACATTACAGATGGCAACACCACCGCCATTAACTTTGGTGAAACGACTGTTGGTGACTCCTTGACCAAAACCTTTACTATCAAGAACACCGGTACAGGTCCACTCAAGCTGAGTAATCTTAACCTTCCAGACGGATTTAGTTTGGTCGGAACTCTTCCAACGAGCGTGGCTGCCAATGCTTCTACTACCATATCGGTGGCACTCAACCCCACTACATCCGGTACTTATAGTGGCAACTTCAGTTTAAAAAACAACGATATTGATGAAAGCTCCTTTGACTTTGCCATTAGTGGCACAGTCAGACCCGCTCCTGCCCCGGGAATTAAAGTTCTCAATGGTACTAACTCCAATGACACCTTTGTTATCCGACGAGGCGATGGCAATTACAGCATCACTGACTTTGGTGGTGTAGGTACTGGCTCAAATCCTCCGGCTGCCGTGATTGCCAAGATAGACACCTTACAATTTATTGGGACTGAATTGACTGCAAGAAATCTGCAATTGACTCAAAATGGCAACAATTTAGAAGTCACCTTTGGAAATGTGGCTAATACCAAAGTCACTCTGCAAAACTTTAAGTTAGAAAACCTAGACAACTTAGCCGCATCGACAACAAGACCTGCCATCGGCAATATCATCTTTGACGGAGAAGACAGTGTTACCAAAAGCTTTGATGTGATTAATGCCAACTCCACTCCAACGTATATTTCTACAGCAAACGCTGTCACTTTCCTCAATGACTTGGACAATAACATCAGCGGTTTTTACAGTTCCAACGATGTGATTAATGGTCAAGGGGGTGATGATACCATCAATGGCAGCGGTGGAGACGACCTGCTGCGGGGCGGTACTGGCAACGATCTTCTGATTGGAGGACAGGGCAACGATACTCTTGTGGGTGGTACAGGTGCTGACTCTTTCCTCTACGACACCAATTCTATCTTTGATAGCGCTGTTGTAGGTATTGATACTATTGCTGACTTCAATCGCTCTCAAGGTGATAAGATTATCCTTGATAAAACTACCTTTAGTGCTATTACTTCTGATGTGGGAACGGGTTTTAGTAACGCCAGTGATTTTCAAATCACCAGTTCAGGGGCACTTAGCAATGCTGTAATTGTCTACGACCGTATGACTGGGCAGTTATTTTATAATCAAAATGGTAGCGCTGCTGGTTTCGGCAGTGGTGGTCAATTTGCACAACTTACTGGTGCGCCCTCTCTTACTGCCTCTGACTTCATCATTCAAGCATAGCTGGGTCGGGTCAACTGAGTGGAAGTGTAATCCAAACATGAATCGAGTTTTAAGACGGCTTTCAATTAGATAGACCACACCCATAGGGATGCAACATTTGGTGAAAAAGAATGTAGAGATGTAGCACGGCTACGTCTCTACAAGGGTTTTGGATAACATATATTTAATTTATGGAGATGTTGAGTAAATGGTAGTCAAGTAAAAGCTATTCCAAAAAACATCTTTCTAATAAAAACGTCGTTGCACATGAATAATATCACTACTAGCGATCTAACTTTTTGACCAGAAATAGCCGTCTTCTTTGGAACTTATAGTTAATATAACTACTGCTGTGGTTGCGATCGCAAGTCTTGTAATAGCCCCTGCAAAAACTTACCCCATTCTGCTGCCAAAGGGATTTCTGTAAACGGAACCCGCACTGAGTTAGTAGATTCAGAAAATAGAAATTCTAATTCTATAGAGCGACCTCTTTCAGGTGGATTGTTTACATCTACTAATTTCTCATCTACTAAAACTTGGATTTGTTTGATATCAAGCAAGGAGAATGTTTCTAGTTTAATCAGCCCTTGAGGCGTGGGTTTTCCCCAAGTGATATTGTTACCTTTTTGACCCAATACAGCATAAATATCATACTTAGCCCGTTCAAATTGCTCTGCCCAGACGCGATAGGCTTCGACTTTTTGATACTCCTTCGAGCCTTGCCAAGCTAACCAGAAAAACATTATTAACAGGGGCAACCACAAAAGACCACGTTCCATTGTTAAAAAAATCCTGATTTCTGAATAAAACTTGTAACTAAAAGTGCAAAATCTACCAACAAGGGATGCAGATAAGTTATGGTAGTGAGCAAACTGGCAAAAAGCGGTGATGAGTTAATATGAGAAAACTTATATTATTGTGCTTGTTTGTCATTGGGCTGGGAGCTGCCATATTTGGTTTCCTGAATTTTCAGGGATTGGCAGCTAAAGGAGAGTTTGAGACGATTGTGCTTGATTTTCGGGAAGATATTCCATCACTTGTAGTGGAACAGGATTTGCAAGCGATCGCCAAACAATACAACGTTACACCCCAATTAGACAACAAGTTTTCCAAAAAAGATAATGTGTATATTATCAAGGGCGATCGCCAACGGCTCCAAGAACTGAAAAAATCTCAGTTTGCCCAAGCGACAGAATTCATTGAACCAAACTATATCTACAACAAAATTCCACAACCAGGTAAAACAGCTTGGCTGGGTGAATTTTTAACACCCCAAGAAGATGAAGAAGCAAGTCCTTCATTAACTGGCCCTAATGACCAATATTACAGCAAGCAGTGGAACTTGCACAAAATCGGTGTTGAAGGCGCATGGAGTCAAACCAAAGGCAGTGGCATTACAGTCGCAGTGATTGACACTGGAATTACCAAGGTTCGCGACTTGTATGAGACAAAATTCGTCAAGGGCTATGATTTTGTTAACGACAGAGAAGAAGCCACAGACGATAATGGTCACGGTACCCATGTTGCCGGAACTATTGCTCAAGCCACAAATAACAAATATGGCGTCGCTGGAATTGCCTACGAAGCCAGTCTGATGCCGCTGAAAGTACTCAGTTCTTATGGTGGCGGTACAGTTGCCGATATTGCCGAAGCGATTAAATTTGCTGCTGATAAAGGCGCAGATGTGATTAATATGAGCTTGGGTGGTGGCGGTGAAAGCAAGTTGATGAAAGATGCGATCGAGTATGCCCATAGAAAAGGTGTTGTTATTATTGCCGCAGCTGGTAATGAAAACGCCAATGGAGCAAGCTATCCAGCCCGCTATCCCTATGTCATCGGCGTTTCGGCAATTGGCCCAGATGGCGAAAAAGCGCCCTATTCTAACTTTGGTGCAGGGGTAGATATCTCTGCTCCTGGTGGTAGTGAAGCTGGTAAGATTCTCCAAGAAACCATCGACGAAAAAGGCGAAGGCGTATTTCTGGGCTTCCAAGGTACAAGCATGGCTTCTCCCCACGTTGCTGGTGTTGCAGCACTAATCAAAGCTGCTGGTATCAAAGAACCAGATGAAGTTTTAAAAGTCCTCAAGCAGTCCGCACGAGTTATCCAGGATGATGGTTTGAACTATTATGGTGCTGGACAACTCAATGCACAAGCAGCAGTCAAACTAGCCTTTAGCGGACAAATCAGTTTCCCAGATTTCTTTCGGTGGTTACGGGATAGCGGCTATCTTAACCCCGGCTTTTGGATTGATGGTGGTGCGATCGCACTATTACCCAAAATTTTGATGGTAGTTGGTTCCTATCTGCTAGCTTGGTTTTTACGCGTTTACTTCCCCTTCGCTTGGAGTTGGTCTTTATCCAGTGGACTAATTGCTGGCAGTTCTGGGTTATTCTTCCTCAAGGGAATCTATATTTTTGATCTTCCTCAATGGCCTTTCCGAGTTTTGGGCAGTTCAATTCCCGAATTAGGCAATACTCTCCAGGGAACTGATGCATTAAATCCTCTATTTGCCAGTGTACTAATTCCCATTGTGTTGATGGCATTGCTGCTAGGACATCCTAGTTGGAAATGGTTTGCCATTGGTTCAACTTTAGGTATAGCAGCGTGCTTAACTACAAGTGCGTTTTTTGAGCCGACAGTTTGGGGATTGGGAAGTGGTAACATAGCACGTCTCTTCCTGATTGCCAACGCCCTAGTCTGTTATGGACTTGCTCGTTTAGCATTGAAAAACGAAGAAAAAACGGCATAAAAAGTAACTGAGGACTATGTATCTGGGACTGGGGATTGTGAAAATTTTTCCCAGTCCCCAGTCCTCAGTTTCCAGTTCCCAGTCCCCATTCCCCAACTCAGCACTCTTATGAGCACTACACTTACAGGTACAATCGAACGTCGTGATATTGGTACAGGCGCATGGGCGTTAGTTACAGAAGAGGGTGTTACTTACGAGATCCTCAAAGGGGCTGACAAAGACTTACTCAAAGCCGGACAAAAAGCAAAAGTTAAAGGACAAGTGCGCGAAGATATCATGACAACTGCCATGATTGGCCCTGTCCTTGAGGTCAAGTCTTTTGAGGTAATTAGTTCTGATTAGCTGTGGAATTCAAAACTTCTTGCAGACGGCTTCTAAACTCTCCTTTGGGATGACCTCCTTTTACTTCACCAACAATCTGAAATTCTCCCTCTGGAGAATTGCAGATGATGTAAGTAGGCCATCCCATTTCTGATTTATCGGGATATTGAGTCAATAAAATCTTGCGATACTTGCGATAAGCAGTCGTATCTTGCATTTTTACATCAATAAATTCTAAACCCAGTTCTTCAGCCACCTTTTTGTCATAAAAAGACATTTTGTGGCAGAGGCCGCACTCTTCTGAAGAGAACTTAATTACAGCTAAACTCATGGGTTGGCTACTCTTTGATTCTAAACAAAGTTTTTTAGCATAATGCCATGAAATATTACCATATAGCTGGTCATTAGTGTCAATCTAAGGCTGAAATCCCGATCTAGTATTTTTATCCTTTTTCCTTAATAGAGTCTGTCAAGTTTAAATTAATAGGTTCATTGGTGACAAAGCGGTGTGATGTTTACGACGGACTACGCCTACGCCAAAATATCAAGTAAGATGTGTTTATCAGCCCAAATCTATTCACTATAAGGATTTAGGCTTGTACTTAACAACACCCAAATCTCGATTTTTGGAAAAAATAAAGTGCGTTAGCTGTCTTTGTAACGCACCTTCTATTAGTAATTGCAGATTAATAAATCTACACTGCTTATTCTTCTGGTTCTAAATCTACTTCTTCCTCTTCATCTTCGTCACTAGCTTTAGCTACAGAGTTAGCAGAAACAACAGCACCTTTATCTAGCTTTTCACGCACTAGTTTCTTAATTTCTTCAGCAAATTCAGGCTTTTCTTCTAGATACTTAATGGCGTTATCTCGGCCTTGGGAGATATTATCGCCATTGTAACTATACCAAGCTCCTTTGCGGACAATAATGCCAGTTTCTTCTGCTAAGTCAATCAGACAACCCAAGGTAGAAATACCTTTACCGAAAATTATGTCAAATTCCGCTATTCTGAAAGGCGGCGCTACTTTATTTTTAGCGACTTTGACTTTAACGCGATTACCAAATTCATCTGTACCTTTTTTTAAGGTTTGAATTCGGCGAATATCCAAGCGCACTGAAGCGTAAAACTTCAATGCATTACCACCAGTTGTGGTTTCTGGGCTACCGTAAGTAACACCAATTTTTTGCCGCAACTGGTTGATGAAAATTACTGTGCAACCGGATTTACCAATATTGCCAGTAATTTTACGTAGGGCTTGGCTCATTAATCGTGCTTGCAGACCAACGTGGGCATCACCCATATCGCCTTCAATTTCAGCACGGGGAACCAGCGCTGCTACTGAGTCAATGATTACAATATCAACGGCAGCAGAGCGAACAAGTTGATCGACAATTTCCAAAGCTGATTCGCCTGTGTCAGGTTGGGAAATCAGCAGATTGTCAATATCTACACCCAATGCCGCAGCATAAGTAGGATCGAGGGCGTGTTCAGCATCAACGAAGGCAGCAATACCGCCATTTTTTTGCACTTCGGCGAGGGCGTGTAGCGCTACTGTAGTCTTACCGGAACTTTCCGGGCCATAAATTTCAATTACCCGACCCTTGGGTAAACCACCACCCAATGCTAAATCTAGGGTGAGCGCCCCACTGGAAATAGTCTCCACCCGCATTCGGGTGGCATCGCCCAAGCGCATGATTGCTCCTTTACCAAAGCTGCGCTCAATCTGGTTGAGCACCATAGTCAGCGCTTTTTGCTTGCCTGAGGTTTCTGTGTTGATAGCCATTCCTGCCTCTAATGCCTCTAAATATATGGTTTTAAGGAGTGTTGGTTTTGGAGTTTGAGTAGAACAGATATACTATTTTAACCAGAAAATTCTGGAATAGGACTTCTCAAATCAAAAAAAGGGTGTGACAAGATCGTAACTCGATCGCTACCAAATTAGGGTAACTCTGCACAATGATACCAACTTGCATTCAGAGATAGCTTTTTTTGGCTTGGTAAGCAAGGGTTTTCAAAAAAAAGATACTTAACAACACTGTCAGTAGAGCTGGACTCGTGAGCATTTGCGGGGGTTGCTAAATTAGGAGCGATCGCCATGCCAATCAGCATATCATCGATAGCAGCTTCATCAGGTCGGGGTTAGACATAGAAAGCTTTTAGGGAAGTAGTAAAGGGATTTTCAATGCTTGATGTGACTTTCAGCTTTGAGAGGCTATGATGTTTAGTTTTACTTGCTGCCTATAAGCTTGACGTATAATTAATTGTACCAATACAGGGGAAAACATCATGGCTAAAGTTAATCTAGATGCTCTGATTCCACGAGAAGATTTTGATGTGGAAGAAAATATTAATCTAGGTAAGAAAAAAGAAACAATTTCTATTGAAGATCTTAAAATTGACTCATTCTTCTTTTCAAACATCAGAAAACCTGATTTTCAAAGAGAAACTAACGAATGGGACAAAAATAGAATTTGTGAATTTATCAAAAGTTTTATTGAGGGCGATTTAATACCAGCAATTATTTTATGGCGAAGTACAGGTGGCTATTTGTTTGTAATTGATGGTAGCCATAGATTGAGTACTTTATTTGCTTGGGTAAATGATGATTATGGTGATGGTAAAATTTCAAAACTTTTTTATGATGGGGTAATTTCTGATGAGCAATTAGAAATTGCTCAAGAAACACGAAAATTAGTAAATAAAACAGTCGGCTCCTATGATGATTTTAGGTTGGCTTCCACACACCCTGATAAAGTTAAACCCGAAGTTGTCAAATATGCTAAAAATTTAGCAGCTGTGGCAATTCAGCTTCAATGGGTTGAAGGTGATGCAACTAAAGCAGAAAGTTCATTCTTCAAAATTAATCAACAAGCTGCACCAATTGATAAAACTGAGTTAAAACTCCTTGAATCTAGGAAAAAGCCTAATAGTATTGCGGCACGTGCAATTATCAGGAGTGGTAAAGGGCATAAATATTGGTCATCTTTTTCAGATGAAACGCAATATCAAATACAAGAAATAGCTAAAGAGATTAATGAGATACTTTTTGCGCCTAAGTTAAAAACTCCGATAAAAACTCTAGACATCCCAGTTGCAGGAAAACTCTATTCATCGCAAACATTACCACTAATCTTAGATTTTTTGAATGTCGTTAACAATCTAGATTTTAATAATAAAGGACTTAATGATGACTTAACTGGTGAAGCAACAATAAAGATTTTAAAGAATACCAGAAATATAGTGTATAGATTAAATAGTAATCATTCATCATCTTTGGGTTTACATCCAGTTATATACTTTTACTCAAAAGATGGACGACATAGAACAGTATCTTTACTCGCTGTAGCTGATTTTGTAATGGAACTTGATAAAAGAAAAAAAATCAATGACTTCATTAAAGTACGAGAACAGTTTGAAGAATGCCTCATCAAATATGATTACTTGATTCAGCAAATTTATTTGAAATACAGGTATGTTCAAAAAAGCTACAAAGATGTATCAAAACTATTTCAAAAAATTGTAACTAATTTACAAACAGAAATAACAAATAATCATGTTATAAATGAGATTATATCTAGTAATGATTTTCAGTATTTGACTATTCGTACAATAAATCAAGAAAATCATTCATCTGCACAAGACTTCAATACAAATAAAAAAAGTGAAATTTATATAAAAGATGCGTTACAAAATGCACAAAAATGTAAAATTTGTAAGGGTTTTATCCATAGAAACTCAATTTCGATTGATCATATCCAGCGTAGAGAAGATGGCGATTGGCGAGTGTAGATAACGGACAGATAACGCATCCATACTGTAATACAGGATATAAAAATTAAGTAATAAAATACATCTGCATTAGAGCATTTAGCTAATGGCGAAACTTGATGGCATTTTATCCATCACCCTTGTTACTATAAACGCCAGTTATCTAGTCTTAGTGAATAATCTAAATCCTGAATCCTTTGATAATGAGATAAATTGCCAGTAACTAAAGTTAGATTATGACTGACGGCAATTGCTGCAATCATACAATCAGGATAACCAATTCTTTTTCCGGCTGTCTCTAAATCAGCGTATATTCTACCTGCTAATACTGCTTCTGTCAAATCAAAGGATAGTATATCCTGTGAATTCACGATGGTTAAAAATTGCTGAAGGCGTTGTTCTTGCTTACGTTTTTGCCAACCTTCTATAATTTCCATAACTGTAATTACAGAAATTGTATATTTATCAAACTGGTTTAAGTAGGTATTGGCTTTGGCAATAATACGAGGATTTGCTCGTTTAATAATTTCTGAAAGAATATCCGTATCAAGTAGGGATTTTTCTACTTTATTCATCTGATACAGTATATCCTCTTTTTTTCATCGCCTCAGCAACAATTTCATCAACAATTTCTGGGACATCGGCATATAATCCCATTAATGGATCTTTTTTTTCCTGAATTTCTGCTAAACGTTCAATTACATCAGTAATCAATTCTGATAGAGTTGATTGATTGACTATTGCCAAAGTTTTTGCTCGTTCAAAGGTGAGTCTATCCAGTTCAATTTCTATCTTTTCCATGATGGTTTTAAACTCCTATATAAATTATTAAGGGTCATTAGTATAGTGTAACTCAACATTAATGGCGGTGCAGTGAGGCAGCAATATTTGTTATAAGTGAAAAGTTGTTTGCTTATAATAAATAAATCGTTGAATAAGTTTCTTCTCTACCTATTAAACTTAAACAATTCCTTGAATCATTTACTAAATTCATTTATGTTTAATGGAATTTTGGAGTATTTCCAATTTGATAATTCAACACAATAGCTATCAATTAACGTTATTTGCTAAGATTTGACTAGGTTTTTGCCCCCACGCATCTTTGATGATTTTCGACCTTCCCGACTCTCTAATTCTCGATACAGCGCTTTCAGTATCTGGATTAACTGACTATATCCGCTTGCTGTTAGAGCAAGATGAACAATTACGGCAAGTTTGGGTAACTGGCGAAGTTTCCAGTGCTAACCACCATCGCAGTGGGTTATTTTTCACGCTGCAAGATCCTGATCGCACCGCCGGAATTAAGTGTGTAGTATGGAATAGCCAATTGCCAAAACTCACCCAGATACCTGTTCCCGGCGAGCAAATAATCATTTTGGGCAGTATCCGCCTGTATCCGCAACGGGGAGAGTATCAGTTATCAGTTTGGCAGACTTTACCTGCTGGTGTTGGTTTACAAGCGCTACGCTATCAACAACTCAAAAATCGCTTGCTGGCTGAGGGGTTGTTCGACGCGCAAAGAAAGCGATCGCTCCCCACTCACCCCCAAACGATCGCTGTCGTCACTTCAGCAACGGCTGCTGCTTGGGGTGATATTCAAAAAACCCTGAAGCAAAGGTATCCAGGTTTACGCGTTTTATTTTCTCCGGCGACAGTACAAGGCGAGCAAGCACCGGAATCTATCGTTAAAGCAATTGAGCGGGTAGAAAGTGATGGTCGCGCCGAAGTGCTAATTTTATCACGAGGTGGTGGCGCGGTGGAGGAGTTGGCTTGCTTTAATGATGAACGAGTGGTGCGATCGCTTGCTAGTTGTTCTATTCCGGTAATTACTGGTATCGGCCATCAACGAGATGAATCTTTAGCAGATTTAGTTGCAGATGTCTGTGTGCATACACCTACTGCGGCAGCGGAAAGAGTTGTACCAGCACTTTCAGAGTTGTATACTGAGCATCGCCAGCGAGTTGTCGCTTTACATGAGGCAGTACATGACTTTAGAGAAAATGCTGAGAATAAACTGCAAATATTACGGAATCGTTTGCGACGTTTGCGGTTAGATCGGCAAGTGCAGCAGGAGGTGGAAAAGCTAGCTTGGAAGCGTCAGCATTTGGTACAAATTACGACGGGGCGATCGCAGCAAGCAACGCAGCATTTAGAATTATTGCGGCAAAAGTTGGCTAGTCTTGACCCGAAAGCGGTGTTACAGCGTGGTTATGCGGTGGTGAGGCAGGAAGATGGGGCGATCGCTCGTTCGGCGGCAAAGTTGGCTGTGGGGCAAGATTTAGTGATTCAGTTGGGGCAGGGTGGAGTTAAAGTGAAGGTTATAGAAGTGAATGAACCGCAGAGGCGCAGAAAACATGGAGAGTTGAATGGTTAAACGTAAGGGTGCTTCTAGTTCTGAGGAGGGTTGGAATTATGAGGCGAAGGTTGCTGAAATAGAAGGAATTATTACTCGCATTGAGGCGGGTGAGTTAGAATTGGAAGCTGTGTTTGACCAATTTACAACTGCTGTGGAGTATTTGCGTCAGTGCGAAGGTTTTTTGCAGCAGCGACAACAGCAGGTAGATTTGTTGATTGAAACATTAAATCAAGAATAGAAGCTAGAGCCTGCCATTAAGGCTAAAACAGTTAAATTTCAACCCGCAGATCCCCGACTTATTGGAAAAGTCAGGGGCTGGTTACTCACGAATTGATTTAGGATTGCTATAGTTAAAGCATCTATTTAAAATCTGTATAGTTTAGAAAAAGTTCTATTAGTCTGTTCAATATAATTAAAAAAGCTAAATAGCTAAAAAGAAATAATTTGACTTAGGAAATCTCCGTTTTGACTACATATTCAACATTTCTTAATTATGCCAGAGTTCTAATAAGGAGTTTAAGAAACTGAGAATGACTGATGAAATCATTGATTTGACAAACTGCGATCGCGAACCAATCCACATTCCCAATCTGATTCAGCCTCACGGGGTTTTACTGGTTTTGCAAGATCCTACTTTGGAAATCCTTCAGGTGAGCAGCAATACCCAAGAAGTTGTTGGTCGTCAACCTGAAGAGTTGTTGGGCAAGCCGTTGTCAGATTTACTCGACGCCAAGCAGATTAAGCTGATTCAACAATGTCTGGCAGAGGATTTTGAAAGCGTTAATCCCCTCAATTTGTCTATCAAATATTTGAATAAATCAATTTACTTTGATGGCATTATACATTGCTTAAATAATATAATTATTCTGGAATTAGAACCGAAAAAAGCGAAGGGCAAAACAAACTTTTTTGACTTCTATCAACAGGCAAAAGGAAGTATCACTCGCATTCAAAAAGCACCCACACTGCTAGAAATGTGCCAGATTGTGGTTACAGAAGTCCGGCGAATCACTGGTTTTGAACGCGTCATGGTCTATCGATTTGATCGGGAAGGAGCAGGCAAGGTAATTGCTGAAGACACTGATCAAGAAACACCCTATTTGGATTTACACTATCCGCCTTCTGACATTCCCAAGCGAGCCAGACACCTATACACCCTCAACTGGCTGCGGCTGATTCCAGATGCCAGCTACCATCCTGTTATCTTAATTCCAGCGAACAATCCGTTGACAAATCAACCGCTCGATTTGAGTTTATCGGTGTTACGCAGTGTTTCTCCGTTACATCTAGAATATCTGAAAAATATGGGCGTGACTGCCTCCATGTCTATTTCCCTGATACAGGATCAAAAGCTTTGGGGATTAATTGCCTGTCATCATTCCTCGCCTAAATATGTTCCTTACAATATCCGCACTATCTGCGAGTTCATTGGACAGGTGATGTCTGTGGAGCTGGCAAATAAAGAAGCGAGTGAAGACATTGATTATAAAAGGCAATTGAAATCACTGCAAACTCAATTTGTGGAAGGGTTGTCTCAGGCTGAGTATTTCCTAGATGGAATGGTACAACTGAAATCTCAATTACTCAATCTGACTAGCGCCACGGGAGCGGTGATATGCAGTGGCAACCAGTGTATTCGACTGGGTAAAACGCCATCAGAGTCAGAGATTCACGCCTTACTTGATTGGATTAAACCTCACCTGTCTCATAACTTGTTTGAGACGCGATCGCTCACTAAAGATTACCCTGCTGCCGAGTCATATAAAGCGATCGCCAGTGGCGTTTTAGCCCTAGAAATTTCTAGAGTTCATCACAATTACATTCTCTGGTTTCGTCCAGAGATAATTCAAACTGTGAATTGGGGCGGCAACCCCAACAAGCCTGTGGAAGTTTTGTCAGATGGCAGTTTAAGAATGTCTCCTCGCAAATCCTTTACATTATGGCAAGAAACGGTGCAAGGCTCTGCCTTACCCTGGAAACCCTGTGAAGTTGAAACGGTTATTGAACTGCGAAGCCTGATTGTGGGCGTGGTGTTACGACAAGCAGACAAACTGGCATCAATGAATTTTGAATTACAACGCAGTAACGAAGAACTAGATTCTTTCGCCTACGTTGCCTCCCATGACTTGAAAGAACCACTCCGGGGCATTCATAACTACGCTAACTTTTTAATGGAGGACTATGCAGAGGTACTGGATAACGATGGAATTGCCAAACTCCAAACCCTGGTGCGGCTGAGCCAACGGATGGAAGACCTGATCAATTCACTCCTTCATTTCTCCCGGTTGGGACGCGCCGAACTAATCCGGCAATCAGTGAATCTGAATGAGTTAGTCCCGCAGGTGATCGCCACATTAACCATTGCCCGACCGGAGAGCAAAGTTGAGTTTCGCATTCCTCAAGCTTTTAAGAGCATTCAATGCGATCGCACTCAGATTAATGAACTCTTCACCAACCTAGTTAGCAACGCCATTAAATACAACGATAAACCTAAAAAATGGGTGGAAATTGGTTTTATCGAAGGAAATGGAGAAACAAAAGTTGCTTCTAGTTCTTTGATTTTCTATGTTCGTGATAACGGCATTGGTATCGCCCAAATGTATCTTGACAAAATCTTTCAAATCTTCCGCCGCTTACATGGACGGGATGACTTTGGCGGTGGAACTGGGGTAGGGTTAACCATTGCCCGCAAAATTGTGGAACGTCATGGTGGTAGAATTTGGGTGGAATCTACCCCCACTGAAGGTAGTACCTTTTACTTCACCTTGTCAGCGGAGGCAAATACATGACTCAGATTTCAGCCTCCCATATCCAAGAAATGCCACTACTATTAATTGTGGAGGACAGCAACGAAGACTTTGAGACACTGCAACGATTTCTAGGACGCTCTGCCATTGCGTTCGCTATTCAAAGGTGTGTGAATGGCGAACAAGCCTTGGCGTTTCTTTATCGGACTGGCAGTTATGTAGAGCGCCAAAGTGCGCCCCGGCCCGGCTTGATTGTGCTTGACTTGAACCTGCCCGGAACTGATGGACGAGAAGTGTTACGCCGGATTAAACAGGATGACAACTTGAAGATGATTCCGGTGGTAGTGTTTACTACCTCTAACAATCCCAAAGACATTGAAGTATGTTATCAATATGGTGTCAACAGCTACATCGTTAAGCCAATTAATTTTGCTCAACTCAAACGAGATATTCAGATGCTCGTGGAATATTGGTTTGAAGTGACGACGTTACCCGATTATTCAGAGGATTAGTCATGAGTCAGAGATCTCGCACTGTCTTAGTTGTTGATGATTCCCCAGAAATCGAGAACTCTATCGGCGGTATTTACTGCGTGAACCGGAGTATTCCCATACCAATTTTAGAGGAAGTGTTTGGCAGCTTAACCGCGAAACAAAGCCAGTTTTAAAACGCCATCAAACAGCGTGGGGAACACTTAATGACATTGATTAACGATATTTTAAACCTCTCTAAAATTGAGTCATGACAATTAGGATTCAAATCATATTCCGCAGATATGTAAAAAGAGATAAAAAGGGTTTTAAGTTGTTTACATAAAATGTCTATATGAACGAACAAAGCAGATATGCTCTTCATAAAAAATTTGTATTAGTGAATAAATAGTTATAAATTGTTCTCTGGCAAAAGTGATATAAGTCTTATAAGTAGGTTAAAAGCAAAATATACATTAAAACGATTAAACGAGTTAATGCAAAGCTGATCTAAAGAGCAACCAAATAAAGTCTATCAAGTATGTTAAAATCCTGACATCATAAGGATTTTAGCATTTTTTGAAAAATACCAATTTTTCTATGCCAACCTACGGAATATGGGTTAACTCATACTCGATTAATTAATTCACGATGTCTCAGCAACAGCGCACTCTCTTAATTGTCGATGATTCGCCAGAAGATCGAGAACTCTATCGGCGGTATTTGCTGCGCGATCGCGAATATTCTTACACTATCCTAGAAGCAACGCTGGGACAACAGGGGCTAGAACTTTGGCAGCAACATCAGCCCGATGCTGTATTGCTTGATTATCGATTGCCCGACCTAGACGGACTGGAATTTCTGGCACAATTGCAACCCTCGACCCAACAGCCTTGCCTACCTGTGATTGTCGTCACTGGACAGGGCAATGAAGCGATCGCAGTTAAGGCGATCAAAGCGGGCGCACAAGATTATCTTGTCAAAGAGCAAATTACCCCAGAAGGGCTGCAAATAGCAGTCAATGGGGCAATTGAAACAGTACATCTACGCACCCAACTACAACAGCGTATTGAACGAGAGCGCGTAGTCTCACATATTACCCAGAAAATTCACCAATCGCTAAATCTGGATGAAATTCTTCAGACAATTGTAGCCGAAGTGCGAGAATTTCTGCACACTGATCGCGTTTTGGTTTTTCAGTTAAAACTTGATGATAATGGGACAGTAGTAGCCGAATCGGTTGGGGCAGAGTGGCGATCGCTGCTCTCGTCTACTATGTACGATCCCTGCTTGGCTGAGAGCTACATCGCCTCGAATCGACTGCAACCCGTCAGGTACAATCCCGCCTTAATCAAAAATTATATCGAACGCTATTATCAGGGGCAAGTAACGGCAGTATCAAATATTTACGATAGCATTATTGACCCATGCGACAGAGAATTATTGGCACAGTTTCAAGTCAAAGCTCATCTGATTGTACCAATTCTGCAAGATAACCAGTTTTGGGGATTGCTAATTGCTCATCATTGTACCTCCCCTCGATTTTGGCAGCCCTTAGAAATTGACTTGCTTAAAGAGTTAGCAACTCAGATGAGTATCGCTCTACGACAGGCAGAACTGTATCAACAGGCACAGCGTGAACTAAAGGAACGCCAACAAGCAGAGCAAGAACGCGATCGCCTATTGCAACTAGAACAAGCAGCAAGAGCAGAAGCCGAACGCGCTAATCAAATCAAAGATGAGTTTCTGGCCATTCTCTCCCATGAATTGCGATCGCCTCTTAACCCCATTCTCGGTTGGACAAAACTGCTGCAAACCCGCAAATTTAGTGAAACTAAAATGGCTGAAGCGTTAGCCACTATTGAACGCAACGCGAAACTGCAAACTCAACTGATTGATGACTTGCTCGATATCGCCAAGATTCTGCGCGGCAAACTCAGCATAGATGCAGCTCCTGTGAATTTGGCATTTGTGATTGAATCTGCGCTCGACACAGTAAATACAGCGGCCCTTTCCAAATCAATTGTGTTGCATTCAGTACTGCCGAATATTGGGCAAGTCTCTGGAGATTCTAACCGCCTTCAACAGATCGTTTGGAATTTACTTTCCAACGCAATTAAGTTTACCCCGAAGGGAGGACGAGTAGAAACCAGACTAGAGCGAGTTGACGAGTGGGCACAGATTATCGTTAGTGACACTGGCAAAGGCATTAACTCTGAGTTTCTCCCGTATATTTTTGAGTCATTTCGTCAAGAAGATGTCTCAATTACTCGCAAGTATGGCGGGTTAGGATTGGGGTTGGCGATCGTCCGGCAGTTGGTTGAGGCGCACGGCGGCACCATCACAGCTAATAGTCCTGGTGAAGGCTTGGGAGCTACCTTTACAGTCCAGTTGCCACTGCTGAATGTAGAACCGGAAATCAAGCAGCCAAATGAATTGCCACAACAAGCACTCGAACTCACGGGGATTCGAATTCTCACAGTCGATGACGATCCCGATGCTCGTGAGCTATTAACAGTATTGCTTGCTGAATACGGAGCAAAAGTGCTGACTGTTGCCTCGGCGACAGAAGTATTGGCAAACTTGGAATCTTTTCAACCCGATATTTTAGTCAGTGATATTGGGATGGCGGAAGTCGATGGCTATTCTCTAATCAAACAGATCCGCACTTTAACGCCTGAAAAAGGGGGAGAGATTCCGGCGATCGCTTTGACTGCTTATGCTAGAGTTGAGGATTCCCAGCGAGCGATAAGCAGTGGCTATCAACGGCACGTTACCAAGCCCCTCAATCCAGAAGAGTTAGTTCAAGCTGTGGTGGCACTTGCACACGTTAAACTAAACCATCCCATTCCTCAAAATGATTAAGTTTAACCTTCAATCAACACCTGGGTTTGGATTGACCTTCAAAAGTACTTCTCGAATAATGGCAGAGGACTCCTTGGCAGAGTCTGCCTCCTCTTTCAAGCTTTGTGCCGCCAAGGTTTGATTGCGAGCTTTCATCCTTGAAGCCATACGATGTGATAAAGAAGCTTTCTCTTCCAATGCCCTTAAAGCTATCCATAGTGCATCCTCCACCTTATCAGACTGGGTGGCCAGCAAAGTTTCTGCTGAATAAGCATGACCCGTGCGGCACCGGAAGCGCAACAAATTTCCCTCTTCGATTTCCCAGAGGACACCGCCGCAGTCAGGACAGCCAAAGGTTGATGGTTTACCAGGTCGATTGCCTTCGTTTTCTACTGCTTCCAAACTCAATTGCGCTATTTTAGATTCAAACTCCATCTCGCTAGGTACTGGGTTTTCCGGTTGTACTTCCATTGGCGTATTAACTAAAGCTACTAAAGTAGAAGGAATATCTGAAAGTGGCAGAATATGGTCAATATCCTCTACGTTCTTGATCGCATTACGTGGCATATCAGGATACAAAGCATCGTCAGGATTTTGGACAATTGCCACACCACGCCGCATTTTTACAGCCATTAGTCCCGCCGTACCGTCGTCAAGCATACCTGTTAGTAGCACAGCAATCACTTGCTGCCCATAAGTTCGCGCTGCACTGCGAAACAATGGATCGATAGCAGGACGACAACGGTTTTCTTTGGCACCCCGCGTCAAACGCAAATATCCTTTTTCTACCAGTAAATGGTAGTCAGGCGGAGCGACATAAATCGAACCATGAACAATAGCTTCGCCGTCCTGAGCGTGAGACACTGGCAAGTTGCCAGCGCTACTTAATATTCTTGGCACAACACTTGTGCTATGACTTGATAGATGAAGGACTATAATTACAGCAGCATTAAGATCGGGTGGCAAATGCTTGACTAGATAAGTCAGTGCCTCAACTCCACCTGCTGATGTTCCAACGACAATAATATTGTATTTAAGCATTAATAATGTAATGATTTTACTAGCATGGCAGAATGGGCAGCAAAAGCAGATTTACTTCCAGCCTTGAGATTAACGTAGCCAAAAAATTCGCTCACCTAACTTTGAGAGGATTATATTCTTCTTTGAGGAATAAAACTTTAGACAAATAGCAAGAAATGCAATTTTGCGTCTTTAAAAGAGTTTTAAAATCACCCAAAATTATTTTCCGAGATTGAAAAAATATAAATTGCGGAAAATTATTTCCACAAAAGTATAGCAGGAGGCAGGAGGCAGAGGGCAGGAGGCAGGAGGTAAAACTATTGCTAACTCTAGCATTCACCCAGGGCAAATGTCCTAAGAGAGTGTGACTACGGCTATATATTCTAAGGATCGTAGCAGTGCTACGTCTTTACATTGTTTTTCGCTGCTACGCTCAGTAGACATCGCTCAAATTTAAACATTAGTTATCAAAATTTGAACGTTTGCAGCTAATGTTCTTCCATATATAAGAAAGGCTTAAGTATTTGCTGCAAATGTATAATTAGTTGCTGCAAAGGCTTAATACTTTGCAACAAACGTTCTTCCATATATAAGAAAGGCTTAAGCATTTGCTGCAAATGTATAATTAGTTGCTGCAAAGGCTTAATACTTTGCAACAAACGTTCTTCCATATATAAGAAAGGCTTAAGCATTTGCAACAATCATTGTAATGAACTTATAAATTGATTTATTTCCTGAAATATAACAGATATCCTAAGAGGCTACGGTGTACATACAAGTCCTAAAAACTTGGTTTGATCAGACTTTACTGAAGGCGGACTGTTTGTATGTATCGCTTGTATGAAAAACTGGACAAACTAGCAACTTGGGTTACTAACAACAAAGTAGATTGACTTTGTTGGGCTAGGTATTGACCTTTTACTGACAATAATTCTAACTATCCTTAATCTCAAATTGAATGTCTGATATATTTTGTATTTAGATGACACCCTCGTATATCGCACCGTCGATGATGACAGCGCTTTACCAAAACTAAATCAACTGCTGGAGAGACATCGCCAAGAATATGGGACTAAAATCGTTTATTCTACTGGGCGATCGCTTGTACTTTACAAAGAAATCCAAGCTCAAAAAAATCTTTTGCAACGGATGCCCTCGTCATATCTGTAGGTACAGAAATTTACCTTGATGGTAGTAATACTCCATACTCAGATTCGTTAGAAATCCTCTCTTTGGGATGGGAAGGGGAAACTGTATGATCTATTACAAGAAAATATCCTGAGTTAGTTCAGCAACCAGATTTAGAACAGCGTCCCTTCAAAATGAGTTGTTTTCTAGAACCAAGAAGTATCTGCGAATGTTCTACCACAACTTGAAACAGAGTTACAGAAATCTAAATTACTAAATTAAATGTAAAGTTAATCTACAGTAACGGAATAGACCTTGACATTGTACCCCTGACCAGCGATAAAGGTCAAGCAATGCAGTTTTTACGCCTGAAGTGGAAATTTGCAGCAGAACAAACAGTTGTCTGTGGTAATTCGGGTAATGATATTGCTTTATTTGCTGTAGGCAACGAACGCGGAATCATTGTGGGGAATGCCCGCAAACAGTTACTCTAATGGCACAATGAGTATCCCGCAGACTATCGCTACCTGGCTTTATGTTTTTGTGCAGGTGGAATTATCGAAGGCTTAAATTATTTTGGTCTCTTGTATGATTAGTTATTTAAAAGGTATAGTCGCTGGTATCCAAACAATTGGCGCTAATCGCGTGATTCTGACTCTGGAAGTGAATGGCTTAGGGTATGATTTGCAAGTTCCCCAACGGCTAGCAAACCAATTACCAGAGTCGGGAGGAGTGGCGCAAATTTTTACTCATTTGCAAATTCGTGAAGAAGTGCCCTTTCTATATGGCTTTGCTTCCCCAGCCGAACGCGATTTATTTCGCCACTTGCTGACTGTCACAGGTATTGGTGCAGCCTTAGCGATCGCACTCTTAGACACTCTGGAACTACCAGATTTAGTCCAAGCAATTATTGCTGGCAATACGCAAATCTTAATTCAGGCTCCAGGTGTCGGTAAGAAAATCGCCGAACGCATCTGTTTGGAACTGAAAAGCAAATTAGTCGAGTGGCGTAAATCAGCCGGGTTCTTCGTCGCCACAGGCGGGCCAGCACCGGGAATTCTCGAAGAAGTGCAAATGACCCTCTTCGCCTTGGGATATACTGCCCATGAGGTCAGTCACGCCCTGCATGTCGTCAGCGAAGACATCGGACTACCCAAAGATGCCTATGTCGAAGATTGGATAAAACAAGCGATCGCTCATCTTAGCAGCGAACAAGTTTAATAGTCATTAATCATTAGTCATTTGTCATTTGTCCTTTGTCATTAGTTATTTCTTATTCTTCCCCTGCTCCCCTGCCCCCCCTGCTCCCCCTGCTCCCCCTGCTCCCCATTCTCTCTATGCCCACTGACCCTTATGCTTGGCTAGAACAGTCCTTAGCAACAATTCATCGGGCGGACTGGTATCGCTCAGTACAATCTATCAATGGTCGTCCGGGTGCAACGGTGGTTTTAGCTGGGCAAGAGGTAATTAATTTTGCCAGCAATGACTATTTGGGATTGGCTGGAGATGAGCGTTTAATGGCAGCAGCGATCGCAGCCGTCGCCGAATTTGGGACTGGTAGTACTGGTTCGAGATTACTCAGTGGGCATAGGAAATTACATAGAGAGTTAGAGGAGGCGATCGCATCTACCAAACAAACAGAAGATGCCTTAGTATTTAGTTCCGGGTATCTAGCCAATTTGGGTGCAATTACTGCTCTTGTGGGCAAACGTGATTTAATATTCTCTGACCAGTACAATCATTCCAGTCTGAAAAATGGAGCGATTCTCAGCGGTGCAACAGTTGTGGAATACCCACACTGTGATATTGCAGTATTAAAAACTCAATTGAACCAGCAGCGGCAAAATTACCGACGCTGTTTGATTCTTACTGATACCGTCTTCAGCATGGATGGTGATTTATGTCCAATGCCAGCACTGTTGGATCTCGCTGATGAATTTAGCTGTATGCTGCTAGTCGATGAAGCTCATGCCACTGGGGTACTAGGAAAAACTGGGGCTGGATGTGTCGAACATTTTGGCTGCACAGGAAAGCAATTAATTCAAGTTGGCACCTTGAGTAAAGCTTTAGGTAGTTTAGGCGGGTATGTAGCAGGAAGTAGCGCCCTAATTGACTTTTTGCGGAACCGCGCACCTAGTTGGATTTATACCACTGGGCTTTCACCTGCTGATACAGCCGCGGCCTTAGCAGCAATCAAGATAGTGCAACAAGAACCGCAACATCGTGCCCAATTGTGGGGGAATATACATTACTTGAAAACTTTGCTGCAACAGCTACCTAACCTGAAATTACTGCCTTCTGAATCACCCATATTATGTTTTCAATTGCCTAATGCTACCGATGCGCTCAAAACTGGAAAACAGCTAAGAGATGCTGGCATTTTTGCCCCTGCAATTCGTCCCCCCACAGTATCCACAAGTCGAATCAGAATATCTGTGATGGCAACTCATGAAGTAGCACATATTGAAAAATTGGTAGCAGTACTAAAGGATGTTATGGCGACAGTAGGATATGGGGCATCATAATGAACAAAGTTCTGAGGTGGATAAATCTAGTTCAAAGGTGGATGAACAAAGTTCCCAATCTCCAATCCCTTTTAACGTGAGTTCTTTGAAAACTCTTTCTCCTCCTGCCCCCAGCAAGAACTGCCTTCTTAATGATAAGTCTTTAACCGGACATGATGTGATTTCTCATCCTACCAGACCCAGATCATTTTCACGCACTACCCAATTTTCTATCAATGCGTAAGTTCTAACAGCGACAAATAAAAAGTCACTGTACAATTTTCCTTGTCAGTTTGATTGAGCGTAGCACTTTGAATCTCGGTGCGGTTTACATTTTTGGTACCTTTGCCCCGATGATTGTCGTTTGAACAATCTCTGGTGCCTGAGTAAACAGTTCATCTACCCTTGCAAGCAGTGCCTTCGCAACGGGTCCGTTCACATGGGCATCGCGAGCCGCTTCGTCGGCGAAGGTATCGAAGGTGCTGTATGTATTCGGTCCGACTTTTAAGGCGTAAAAAGTGGTCGTCCCTGGCTCCTGCTCAATCAGGGATTGTGCATATTTTAGGAACTCTTCCAATTCCTGTTCCTTGCCCGGTTTGACTTCCATGCGTGACCAGATGGCAAACCTATCCATTTCATTCTCCTCACATATTTACGTTGTGGCGGGGTAATCTTGCTCAAGGCTTAAGCTGTCGTACTTTTGCTGGCGGTGGGTGTATAGTTGTGATTGTTTGATAGCCACTCGTAAAATGGCAGATGACCACCGAGGACGTGCTTGAGTGTGCCCTCAGCGGTGGGTCGTCGCCAGTCCCGTTGCAGCATAGCGGCGATCACCGTCGAGTTACAAACGATCGCACCTACTTGCAGCCGCATACAGGAATTGATACCATTTCACGAAAAATATGATACAGAATCAAACCCTGAAATATATACTAGTGGTCTGTCCCATTAATTTTGATGGGTAATACCAGATCGTGATTAAATAGCAATGTGGGCGGATTAGTAACTCACAAGCAGGCAGGCGA
>NZ_JBALDA010000034.1:0-138502 GCF_036917535.1 Nostoc sp. | reverse complement strand
TGACAACACAGCGCGGTTGTGGAACCTGCAAGGGCAACTGCTGCAAGAATTCAAAGGGCATCAAGGCAGTGTCAGTAGTGTGAGTTTCAGCCCGGACGGCAAAACCATCGCCACGGCATCATCTGACAACACAGCGCGGTTGTGGCCTGTGGAGAGTTTAAACCAATTGTTGGTGCGGGGTTGCAATTGGCTGCATAATTATTTGCAAAATAACCCGAATTTGAACGATCGCACCAAGCATCTCTGCGATGATATCTAGTAAAAGCCAAGCGATGTCTGCCGACAAGCTGCTTTGCGTCTTTTAACTTTGTAGAATTATCTTTAGCACAGCTATACACACTTTAGATGTGTACAATAAAATCGCCATGCAAAACAGAGCGAATAATTATGCATCGCCGGATTAACATCACTTTGCCAGATGAGACAATTGAACTAATCGATCAAGTCATTGAAAAAGGCGATTCTCCAGAGGAGAGGCTACGCCAACGCAGTCGATTCATCAACGAAGCTGTGCAATATTATATTGCTCAGAAAAGCCTAGCCAATCTTAGAGAACAGTTAAAAGAGGGAGCCATTCAACGCGCAGAACGTGATTTGGGTTTAGTAGAAGAGTGGTTTGACTTGGAAGAAGAATTGTGGCACCGAAACGAAAAGTAAATTACCCTAAACGTGGTGAAGTATACTTAGTCAATTTCGATCCAACTATTGGTGCAGAGATAAAAAAATACGCCCAGCTTTAATCTTACAAAATGATGTTTCTAACGAACATAGTCCAATCACAGTTGTAGCTGCCATTACCTCAAAATTTGCAGAACGTTTGTATCCCACTGAAGTGCTGATTAGAGTACCAGAGGGCGATCTAGAGGTTGATTCGGTTGTACTTCTCAATCAGATTCGCTCAATTGACAAGCAAAGGCTGATTAAACGTTTGGGAATTCTGCACCCAGAAACAATCGCACAGGTAGATCAAGCAATTCAAATCAGCCTTGGTCTAGTGAAGCTTTGAAGCGATGTCTAGTGACAAGCCGCTTCTCTACGAAATACTGCGCGAATGCGTCTACTATTCTGGGTGCAAATGCTTAAATACTAAAAGGGTAAGCGATTCTCCAGAGGAGAGGCTACGCCAACGCAGTCAATTCATCAACGAAGTTGTGCAATATTATATTACTCAAAAAGCTTTAGTCAATCTCAGAGAACATTTAAAAGAAGGAGCGATCCAACAGGCAAAACTTACAGCATATTGCATTGGGGGAATCAACAAGTGCCCAAAATTACAGCCAATCACTTTTTAAAATATTCTCTAAGTAAGAGATAATAAACAGGACACCTGTCTTATGCTAATTATCTTATGGGGATAAAATACAGAGATGTCTGTAACAAAGCGGCTGGAAATTTTAGATTTCATTCGAGAACTTCCTCAGCAGCTCAATCTTTCTCAAAAACAGTTTGCTGCTAAAGTAGAAGTTTACTTCAAAACAGTTAATCGTTGAGAGAATGGGCATACAATCCCTTCACGCATAGTGCTAAAACTAATAGAATAAATGTTACGGAAGATGGGTGAAGCCGATAAAAGACTGCTAGATCAGTATTTTCCAGAAGCAGAGTAGGGTTATGAGTCGTAAAGCGAAGGTATCTCAATCCCAAAACATCTTTGCTAGCGGTAGAAAAAAGGGCGCAATCATTCGGGAGCAACTGCTGCACTATAGTATTGCTTTGCTATCCGTTGCCTTAGCAGTGGGAATAACGCTGCTGCTCCGTCCATATTTCACCGCAGCACCTGCGGCAATATTTTTGGCTGCGGTGATGGTGAGTGCCTGGTACGGGGGTTTCGCACCAGGACTACTTGCAACTGTTTTGTCTACTTTGGTAATCAACTACTTGTTTCTTCATCCGCTCTCTCCGGTAAAGATTATTACAAATCTGGACATTTTTGTGCGGCTAATCGTGTTCATGCTGACAGCAGGGTTAATCATCTGGCTCAACGAATCACGCCGCACAGCCCAAAGAAAAGCTGAGGCGAACCTGAAATCACTACGCGAAAGTGAGGCACGGTTTGGTCGCTTAACCGAGTCTAATATTATTGGGGTGATTGTGGTCAATCTCAATGGCTTAATCATTGAAGCCAATGATGCCTTTCTACAAATGCTCAATTATACCCGCGAGGATTTGCGTTCTAGTCGAATCCGCTGGGGCGAGATCGTTCCATTTGAATACATTGAGGTGAGCGAGCGAGCGATTCAAGAACTGATAATTACTGGGAGTTGTAAGCCCTTTGAGCAGGAATACATCCGCAAAGACGGCTCTCTAGTTCCGGTTCTACTTGGTTTTGCTAAACAGGGAGATCGGACAATCATTGGTTTTGTTCTTGACTTGAGTGAACGCAAACAAGCCGAAGCAGAAGCCCAGCATCGCTCCCGCCAAGCAGAAGTTGCCCAAAGCATTTTACAAATGCTCCTAGAACACATCCCAGAGGGAATTACTATTACTGGCGGTTTCCCTGATTTCTCAATCATCGCTAACAGCAAACTCGCGCAAGAGCTTTTGGGCAGACCAAGTGAATCTCTTGTTGGCATATCTTCTGAGTCTTATCTTCAGCTATACAATCTGTTTCTCGCTGATGGTGTAACGCCCCTCACCTTAGAGCAACTACCTTTATACCGTGCTACGCGCTATGGTGAAACGATCCGCAATCAAGAATGCATCATTGAACGTCCAGATGGTACTACAATTACAGCGATCGCCAATGTTGTACCAATTCGAGATTCCCAAGGTGAGATTATTGGTGCAATAGATTGCTGGCGCGATATCACCAACCGTAAGCTCATAGAAGAAGCACTGCGGCAACGAGAAACAGAACTTCGTTTAATTACAGATACGTTGCCAGTTCTGATTTCCTTTATAGATTCAGAACAACGCTATCGCTTCAACAACCGAGCATATCAAGAGTGGTTTGGGCATCCGACGGCAGAAGTTTATGGGAAGCATCTTTGGGAAGTTTTGGGTGAATCCGCTTATGAAGTGCTTCGTCCTTACGTGGAACAAGTATTAGCAGGAGAGCAGGTAACATTTGAAAGTGAAGTTCCTTATAAAGATGGTGGTACACGTTACGTTAATGCTATTTACGTTCCTCAGTTTAATAGACAGGGAACCGTTGAAGGATATGCGGCGTTGATCGCTGACATTAGCGAACAGCAAGCTGCGCTACGCGCTCGCAAATTGGTAGAAGAAGCGTTATGTGACAGTGAGGAGCGATACCGAATTTTAACAGAGGTGTCGCCGCAGGCTATTTGGATGGGCGATCGCGATGGTGGTATTACTTATTGCAATCAATACTGGTTAGACTTCACCGGACTGACAATGGAGCAGACCGCAGGCTATGGCTGGATTTCTGTGATTCACCCCGATGACCGCGATCGTGTTTTTAAAACTTCGATGCAGGCTGTTGCTAACGCGACAAACTACGAAGTAGAAATTCGCTTCCGGCAAGTTTCTGATGGTAGCTATCGTTGGCATCTTGTCCGGGGTTTACCATTTCGAGATCAAAGCGGACAGATTATCAAGTGGGTGGGCATTGCCAGCGACATTCACGATCGCAAAGTTGCCCAAGCCTCCCTGCAACAACTCAATGAAATCCTAGAGCAGCGAATTCAAGAGCGCACTGCCCAACTCGAAGCCGCTAATAAAGAACTTGAATCCTTCTCTTACTCAGTTTCTCACGATTTGCGGGCACCACTGCGCCACATCGCCGGATTTGTCGAATTGCTTCAGAAGCGCCATAGCTCAACAAGCTTAGATCAAACAAGTCAGCGCTATTTGAAAATAATTGCCGACACTGCCAAACAGGCAGGAATACTGATCGATGAATTGCTGACGTTTTCTCGCATGGGGCGCACGGAAATGCGCTACATCAACCTCAATATGGAGGAATTGGTACAAGAAGTAAAACGCGATTTGCTCGCAGAAACCGCAGGACGGATAGTCCATTGGCACATCGAGCCACTGCCAGAAGCGCAGGGCGATCCCTCCATGCTGCGGTTGGTGCTTCGTAACCTGATGGGCAATGCCGTAAAATATACCCAGACTCAAAACCCAGCAGAAATTACTGTTGGAAGTATTGATAATGAAAACGAAGTTATCTTTTTTGTACAAGATAACGGCATAGGCTTTAATATGCAATATGTACACAAGCTATTCGGAGTATTTCAACGTCTGCATAGCGACCGACAATTTGAAGGCACTGGTGTTGGATTGGCAAACGTGCAACGCATTATTCATCGGCATAATGGTCGAGTTTGGGCAGAGGCTGTAGTTGACAGTGGCGCTACCTTTTATTTCTCGCTGCCTAAATTGTCCAAGAAGGAGAGTGAATGAAAGAACTTAAACGAATTCTGCTAATTGAAGACAGTGCCAATGATGCAGAGTTAATCCTAGCCGCCTTGTCAGAAAACCATCTCGCCAACGAAGTAGTAGTGGTACGTGATGGAGAAGAAGCACTAGATTATCTTTATCGCCGGGGGTTGTTCCGGTTGCGAATGGAAGGGTATCCTGTTGTTGTGCTGCTCGATTTAAAATTGCCTAAAATCGATGGGTTAGAAGTGCTGGCACAACTCAAATCTGACCCAGTAATGCGAGTAATTCCAGTGGTGGTACTGACTTCTTCCCGCGAGGAACCGGATTTAGTTCGCTGCTACGAGTTAGGGGTCAATGCTTATGTTGTCAAGCCAGTAGATTACCATGATTTTGTCGATTCTATTAAGGGTGTTGGCTTGTTTTGGGCAGTGATCAATCAGCCTCCCGTTGGTGCTTTACCTCCGGCACCTCATCCTCAAAAGGAGAGCAAATGATGAATGTCCTCCGTTTCCTTCTTTTGGAAGACAGCCTGTTAGATGCAGAGCTAGCCCAAGCAGTACTAACTGAAGGGGGAATTGATTGCCAACTGATCCGAGTCGAAACCGATGCTGACTTCGTAGCTGCTCTGGAAGCAGAGACTTTCGATTTAATTCTTGCCGATTATGCCCTGCCATCTTTTGATGGAATTTCTGCCTTGGAAATTGCCCGAAATCACTGTCCAGAGGTTCCTTTTATCTTTGTTTCTGCTGTGTTAGGTGAAGAATTAGCGATTGAAGCTTTGAAGAACGGTGCAACTGATTATGTATTAAAGCAACGACTAGGGCGGTTAGTTCCCTCAGTGCAACGGGCATTGCGGGAAGCTAAAGAGCGGCGTGAGCGCAAGCAAGCAGAGGAGTCTTTACAGAAGAGTGAAGCCAAGTATCGCCGAATTGTTGATACCTCTTATGAGGGAATCTGGATGATTGACTCTCAAACCCGAACAGAGTTTGTGAATCAGCGGATATCTCAGATGTTGGGTTATCCGGCAGCAGAAATCCTCGGTCGTTCTATATTTGATTTTATGGATCGGGCTGATGATATGGCAGATGAAGCAAAACTGGAGTGGTTCAGGGGAGAAGAGAGCGATCTCAAAGAAGGGCGATTGCGCTGCCAAGATGGATCGTACATCTGGACACTGATTTCTGCCAGAGCGATTTTGAATGAACAAGGTGAGTGCTTGGGTGCGATCGCCATGCTAACTGATATTACTGATCGCAAACGCACCGAATCAGAACGTGATCGCCTTTTGCAACTCGAACAAACAGCTAGGGCGGAAGCTGAGGCTGCTAACCGAATCAAAGATGAGTTTTTGGCAGTACTTTCCCATGAATTGCGATCGCCCTTGAATCCGATTCTCGGTTGGGCAAAACTATTGCAGAGCCGGAGATTTGATGAAGCATCCCTCAACAAAGCATTGGAAACTATTGAGCGCAATGCCAAACTACAAGCTCAACTAATTGAAGACTTACTAGATGTTTCTCGCATCCTCCAAGGCAAACTCAGCCTCAAGATGATTCCAGTCGATCTGGTATCCACAATTGAAGCCGCAATGGAAACAGTGCATTTGGCAGCAGAGGCTAAAACCATTGAGATTGAGACAATGTTCGATCCAAATGTAGGGAAAGTTTTGGGCGATTCAGCCCGCTTACAGCAAGTTTTCTGGAACCTTCTATCGAATGCCGTCAAATTTACTGAGGCTAAGGGAAAAGTAAATGTGCGATTGCAGCGCATCGACGCTCAAGCGCAGATTACCGTCAGCGATACAGGTAAAGGCATTGATCTTGATTTTCTACCTCATGTATTTGACTATTTCCGTCAGGGTGATAGTACAACAACTAGAAAGTTTGGTGGATTAGGTTTAGGTTTAGCAATCGCTCGTCACTTGATTGAAATGCACGGAGGAACGATTGGGGCGGAAAGTCCTGGTGAGGACAAAGGAGCGATTTTCACAGTTAGGTTGCCGCTGATCAAGGACGGGGCGACAATCAAGGATGACACAAAAACTGATTCCTCAACTGCCGCTTTTGCTTCTTCTCCCCTGATGGGTTTACAAGTGCTGGTTGTGGATGACAATGATGATACCCGCAACTTTTTCAGCTTTGTACTGGAACAGTTTGGTGCGATCGTCACCGCAGTCGCATCAGGAGATGAAGCATTACAAGCGCTAACCCAGTCAAAGCCAGATATCTTACTCAGCGATATTGGAATGCCAGAGATGAACGGCTATATGCTGATGCAACAGGTGCGGACTCTAGAAGCAAAAATTGGGGGAAAACAGATTCCGGCGATCGCTCTGACTGCTTATGCAGGCGAAATCAATCAGCAGTACGCATTAAGAGCAGGGTTTCAACAGCACATCGTTAAACCTGTAGCACCAGAGGAATTGCTCACGGCGATTTCTAATTTAGTCCAATCTACTTAGGGTTTATTATCAACCTGAGTAATTAGATGAACTATGCTTAATATTACAGGTTTTAAACTATTCTTCACAAATAATATCATGTCCGCATAATTAGTTATAGCAGGAGGCAGGAGGCAGAAGGTAAAACTATTGCTAACTCTAGCATTCACCCCATCCTTATGTCCTAACCTATGTGACTACGGCTAGATGATTCCCCTAGTCATACCAATTCTCTAAAATAAGGCAAAAGATGTAAGCAGGGATTGCCTTGCTGCATCTATATTTCTCAATTGCGAATTGGTATTAGCTCTTAATCTTCTCGCTAAAATTAGGTTTTTATTGAGAATTTATGACTAACTAATTAGGATTATAAAAAACGTGAGTGAATACTCTCGTAAATGTTGAGAAATATCTGGGGAATGGATAATTCTAGATCGCAAAGACGTAATTCATCGTGTCTCTTGCCTAAACCGAACAGTATTGCGCCCCTGCGAATCTATAAAGAATTTAGGATAATTTATTTTTTGCAAGTCATTAACGCATATTTAATTGCACCAAAATCGATAATCTTGTTGACCGTGAATGATTCAGGATTGTTATATAGATAATTTTTATATAGTAGATTTAATATTTTGCTAATTTTATCCGTGTTTGTACTCTATCATAACTTGACAGATACTCTTAGAATCAACCTAAATTTATTTCCGTAAGGAGTCAGATATGAAGACTTATGACATGTCTTTCATAAAAACCAATGGACTCACGACTTTATTGGTATTTGTCTCAGTTATATTTATTTTATCATTCACTCTAATTATATTATTTTTTGAAAATATTCAAGGATTTTCAAATCAAGAAAAAATTGAATACATCACTCAAGCATTAACAACAATTGCCATAATTATTGGTGGATTGGCATTAATTATTAATGGTTACTATACTTCCAGACTCTCTTTGGATGAGAATCACAGCTTGTTAACGCAACTCCTAGCTGGAACACTAACTTGGGATAACAATATCGTAAATTGTATTAATCAGACACAACCAACTCCACAAGAAATTGTTTCCGAACGCTTTTCTAAAGCGATTGAACAACTGGGAAATGAAAAGATTGAAACGCGATTTGCCGCAATTTATGCTTTAGAACGAATTGCCAAAGATTCTCCGAAAGATCATTGGACAATCATGGAAATCCTCGCTGCTTTTATCCGCGAGAATGCCCCGGTGAATATGGAATACGAAAATGAGTTACTGCAATCATCAAAACTTCCTACAGATATTCAAACAGCCTTAACTGTCATTGGAAGACGAGATTCATCTAAAGATCCAGTTAATCAAAAACTCGATTTACGCAATACAGACCTCAGCAATGCAGACTTAACGGAAGCTAATCTTTCTAGAGCAATTTTTGTCGGGGCTAACTTGCAATGGGTCAATTTTACCAGAGTAAACCTCTCTGAAGCAGACTTATCAGTGACCTATCTTTGTGGCTCAATCTTCTATGAAGCCAACTTGCAAAAAGCAATCCTCCCAGAAGCCAATCTCCAAGGCGCAGTTCTGAGAAAAGCGAACCTTTCCCAAGCAATTCTTTACGATGCCAACTTGGAAGGGACAGTTCTTTGTGATGCCAATTTAGAAGGAGCAGTTCTTTGTGATGCCAACTTGGAAGGAGCAATCCTTTGTGATGCCAACTTGGAAGAAGTTAACTTCGAGGGTAGCAATCTCCAAGATGCAAATCTGATTGGTAGTAACTTGCAAAGCGCAAAACTGGCTGGCGCTAATCTAGAAAGTGCATTACTGAGTACAGCTAACCTCCAAGCAGCTAATCTTCAAGAAGCTAACCTCTGTGGAGCAAACTTGAGTGGCTCAGAAAATGTAGAATCACAGCAGATTGCACAAGCAATTGGCGATCACACAACTATCCTACCGGAAAATCTGAAGATACCCCAACATTGGCGCTAATAAAAATAAAAGTCTCAGCATCAAAAACTTGATTACATGATAGGGACGCATAGTTATACGTCCCTATCGTGTTTAATTTAGTATCCAGAACTAAAAAATTGCCAAAAACCTGATAAATATTCTCTATCTGCCTAAATTTGACGCAATTTAAATAACGAACAATTATGAAACGCCGAGAGGTTTTTAACACAGTTGCGATCACCACCACAACTGCGTGGTTTCACTAATGCCAATCTCCCAACTCATCTGCTAGAGATTCTAAAGGTTTATTATTATATAAGCAATGCTTGCTAGAGTCTGGAGTGCATCAATTGTGGGCATCGATGCCGTCAAAGTAGGCGTGGAAGTCGATGTGTCAGGGGGATTACCGGGAATAGTTGTCTTGGGACTGCCAGATTCAGCGATTCAAGAATCAAGAGAAAGAGTCAAAGCAACTTTGAAAAATACTGGCTTTGCCTTTCCGATGCGAAAAATAGTAATTAATTTAACTCCGGCAGATTTACGCAAAGAAGGCCCCTGTTTCGATTTGCCTATTAGTGTGGGAATTTTGGCAGCTTCTGAACAAGTTAGCGCTGATTTGTTAGGAGATTATCTATTTTTGGGCGAAGTTTCTTTAGATGGCAGTTTGCGTCCCGTGGCTGGTGTGTTACCGATCGCAGCAGCAGCCCAAAAGATGGGAATTGCAGGTTTAGTTCTCCCTGCTGATAATGCCCAAGAAGCAGCAGTAGTTGAAGATTTGGCTGTTTACGGCTGCAAACATCTGTCTGAGGTGGTGGATTTTTTAAATAATCCAGGGCGTTACAAACCTGTGCAGATAGATAGTACAACACAGACAACAGTATCCTACCCTGGTGCAGATTTGCATGATGTCAAAGGACAAGCTCACGCGCGTCGTGCTTTAGAAATTGCTGCGGCTGGTGGGCATAATCTCTGCTTATCTATAGCCAAAAATTTAAAACTCTTATCTGACAGAAATTTTACTTTGTTTACATATCAATAAAGTGAATTTTTAGAAGACGACAAAATAATATTTTCCTACATTTTAAGATATATAAATTTATACAGGTTGAGTGATTGGTGTAATAAAATACCTAACATACTTTATTTATAGCTAGAGTTGTTCTTCGTGCATTTTGATTCTATTGATTTTGAAAAATAAGGTGATCTCCATTGTTTATATCCAATACAATAAAATACCTTTTACAAAATGGGTTTAAAAATTCATTTCTACTACCTGTATTTTATATTGGGCTTCTAGGCGGAAGTGGTTATTTATTTTACACTGGAGAGCCTGAGGCTGCTGCTGCATTAACTGGGACTGCTGTAGCAGCTATTACTGTAAATAAAGATGATAAAGATAAAAAAGAGGAAAATGAACGTATAAAATCCATGCAAATACATGAATTTCAAGAACAACTATCCGATTCTAAAATAACTATTGCTACGCTTGAAGAGAGATTACTAAATAATCAAAAAATAAACAAAATTCAAGAAGAACTTTTTGAGGAGAAAAACAAAAGAGCGCTTTTTGAACAAGAAGTGAGATTTTTGCGACAGGGATCTCAGCAATTTCGTCTACCTGAAGGTAAAAACCAACCATTTGATCCTAAAATCGAAGAAAAGGTAGCTGAAGTAAAAAAGCCTCCTGATGATTCAAATATAAAATAGCACAATTAAATTAAGAAAAGCTAAATACTTTTAGGTGTAACATGAAAAATTATTATAACGAGAATAAAAATGAAAATCCAGGCAATGCCACCGTTACAGGTGTTGTACTTCTGATTTCTACTATTGTATTAATTTTTATGATAAATTACTTTCCTAAAGGAGCTTCACGAACTGTTAGCTCTTTTGTCGCTGGAATGTTTGGTTTTACAGCTATTCAAGCATTGAGACGTGGTTTTGATGAATAAAAACCCAGGTTTACCAAGTTTAGTGGCTATAGGCTCAAATCAAGTTTAAAACATATTTAAGAATTTAACCAATATTTAATTTTTAGTATCACTAAGCACAACCATGATTACAGGAATCAAATAATTCCAAAAATTCTTTAACTACTTCCCCTGGATTTTTTAAACATTCTGAAGCAGTAAAGCGGCTAGTTTGGATTCCTTCTTTAGCAAATGTTCTGTCGCGCTTATAGTCAATAGATGCATCTGGGTGAAAGGTTTTCCCGTCTACTTCTAAAATGCGGAGTACGCCTTTACGAACAATTAAAAAATCTGTCTCAGAAGTTTCTAGCTGTCCTAAGCGATTGCATAAACGACACCTAGCGTTAGCAAAAAATAAAACTCCTTGTTGCTGTAAAGCTTCGGCTATTGCAACTTCAGCAGGAGAACGCAAAACAATTCCGTTCCAGATTTTTGGATAAACTTCGGCTTTTACTACTAATTCGGCATCAGCTTTATTATTTGCTTCAAATAATTGCCTCGCCCATTGCTCATCAACTGTTATTTCCCACAAATATTCAGTTCCACTGCCGTTTGGTTGACCGAGACCGCGTATGGTTACGTGCTGAAAAGTGTAAGTTTTACCTCCAGCTTCTTTATGTAGTTTATTTTTATCCCATCCTTCGTCAGGAAGCAAAAATTTTAGCACTCTCAGCATTTTGGTTGTTTGGAAACGTGCTGATTGTTGAGTGTTGTTAGATATGCTAATATTTTTATTTTTAGTGACTATAGCTGTTTGAGGCATTTGGGCTTACCAATATATACAAGGGCATTAAAAAGCTTCTTTTACCTTTGTATAATCTCGTCAAACAACAATGTTACAGAGAAGGTACTTAATAATTGATGAAGATTTCAATAGGCGAACACTTCGCATTATTTTTTGTTTAAAAGTTTTATATAGATGTCTAATGTCTTATGATGAAGATTTTGTGGACGGCAGGGGAATTGAACGTGTGGCTCGTTGACGCGCCAAGCGCCGCCCATGAGTTTACCAAGCGGCGAGGTATTACTCTCACCGCTTTGGTTTATAGTTTTTTGGATTTTAGTCTAGATAGTTCTAAATCTGTTAATTCATGCTGTCGTTTTCATCTTCTCGTTTTGGCGTTTGTAGTGGAAAAGACCTCTCTAACATTCTCTCAAAATCTTCCCAAGTGTCGCAAGCTCTCATTAGTGCAATGACTGCTGCTAGATGACGAGAAAGATGTTCGTGACCTATATCTTGCGTAAGATACTGGTGATGCTTTCTCAAGCGCTGACCAGTATGATATACTACAGGGTTTATCTTGCGTAGTTCATCTAAAACTCCCTGCGGCAATCTTGAATATACTATTTTGTTTGTTAGTGTTCCAACGTATTGAGGTCGTTTTACTGACGAAGGTTTTTCCCAACCTCTTAAACGAAACATCTCCTCATAAAATTCGTTTGGAAAGCACTTTGTCCATGCTAAGTATTCTTTCATGACATAAGCCTCAAGGATTTTCTGAAGCTCATCTTTCTCTCTGTACTTTTGATAACCTGTAGCTTCATCAACTAAAGCTATAATTCCTACATCTGCAAAACCACACAGAAGGATTTCACATTGCTTTGCAATGTGTAGTTGGCTAGGTAGTAATACGCCGGCGCTTCTTGCCAACAAGAATACTTTGCATACTGCTGGAAGTAATTCAGCTTTATATCCTAAAGACTCACCTCGATATCCACCACCCTTCAAGGACTTAAATCTTATAGGTGCTGAAGCACACCTCAAATCCTCTGAGATAAAGGGTTCTAGGTTTTTTGCAGCCAAAAAAGGGGGTAGGTTGGTCGTCACCTGTAAATACCCTCCTCGGCTAGCACGTCCAATAATTTCTGTAAAATCTTTCTGCGTTAAGACTCTATTTCCATCTTCTAGAACAGCACATGAGATAAAAGATTCTCCAATTTTTAGCGTCCCCTCATGAGTCGCTTTCAGAATTTTTTCAGACATGTTATTTTACCTTTAGTTGACTTTTGTCTGGACGGTAGGGCATTGAAGCCCTCAGCGCTGAGTTTAGGAGGCTCGTCTGGCTACCTGCACCGCCCATGAATTGCACTTGCGGCGAGGTTACACCTTGTCGCTTTACGTTATCAACTTGTGATTGAGAGACGATTAAAAAATTAGTTACCCATTTAATTCCGCTATTTGTTTTCCTTAATGGGAGCGTCCATTATTTACTAATATTTCTTCAAGCTCATCATCACTAAGGTGTTTGGGTGCAACTCTAGTATGGTGTGAAACAAAGTAACCTCTGCCTACTTTTAGCCATTTTCCTTTGCCTGCACCATAACGTAATTGAGTAGACATAGAAGCTTTTGCGCGTTCAAACTCAGTGTTAGAGTTTGTGTCATAAGCGATTTTCGTAACCTCCTCGCTAGAAAGCTTATCAGGATAGTCATTTAAAATGCTGTCAATGATTTCAAGCATCTGCATTCCCTTGTATTTTGAACGCAGCATATCCATTGGATCTCGCGGCATTAAATCCTCTAGAACAGGCTGTTGAACAAAATTCTCTAATTGTTTTTCAGTTAAATAATTGTTGTCGTCGTTATCTTCGCCTTCGTGATTATTTTTGTCTTCGTTGTCTTCGTTATCTTCGCTGTAAATTCCGTCTTCGCTTTCATTCCCGTCACATTGTTGATTGAAATTTTTTTTTAGATACTCAAGAATATTTTCGCAATATGCTACATCCGTTTGCAACCCTTCGACAAGCTCCTTTGTTTCATCAAAATCATCTGGATATTGTGCAACTAAATTTTTTATAGCAGCGAGCTTCTGCTGCTTGGATGTTTGTTTTGAACTCAGCCAATCAAAGTGTTCTTGGTGTAATCGACTTGAAGGAACATCTTGGTTCATGCGGGTACTCTACTTTTTATCTAAGAAATTGACCCATCAACCGTTAGATGCTCTATAATGTCTATTAAGTAAAGACAAGAGCATCTAACCTCTTGTATTGAAGAGGCGGTTGCACCTGTGGTTAGCTTAGATCCAAAAAACTCCACCTGGCAGTGGGCATATTGAATCAAAGCTTTACACAGGTCTATGTGAATTGTCAGAAGTAGCAGTTGCGCCTTACCTTTGATCCGGGACGGAGCGGCTGCTTCTTCTTATTAAATATAATACAACAAACAAAGAGAAGCTCGGCCAAAAAAAACAGCATTTTGTTTTTTTCAAAAAATAGTATTTTAAAAAATAAAATGTTGCCGCGGAAATTGGCAAAAATTTGATTACATCTTTGCTTCTTTCTCGCTTTATTTTTTTGAACGCAAGTACTGAAGTGTCCATTTCGAGGAAAACTGTTCAAACTGGAACCACTGCCCAGTATTATCTTGAACCCAGATAGAGCCATCGTCTTCCTTGCGACTACCAATTACAATCCCAAATTCTCTAGCCAAGCCATACCATTCACTAAATAAGTCTGCTGGATGACTCTCAACACCTTGAGGTTGATTAGGCTGCCATGCATCATCAATTGCACTAGATAGCCATCCCCCAGGTCTTCTTACTATTCCATGTTGTAGCTGCTCTTTTAGTGCTTCTATCGCAGTTAAGACTATCTCTTCGGTTGAGTCTCGTATTTTAGAAGCAAGAGGGCTAGTTAGCTTAATACCCAAGGCAGTTAGTTCATCTCTAATGATGCTACTAATCTCTCCTTTTGACCCTTTTATAGGGATGGCTGTAAAGCTAGATTTCTCTAACGCCAAAGGCTTGGTTGACCGAGAAAGACATTCCTCCAATTCTTTCTTTAAAAGAGTGTTTTCTGCCTCCAGTCTCTCTAATCGATGCTCTATCTCAGAAGCTTGAAGGATACGCCCATAAATTGCTTCATGCTGGTCACGTAACCCTCTGTTCTCAGCTTCGAGCTTTTTAATTCTTTCTTTTTGGGTTTTGATAATTGCATCTTTAGAAGCATCTTGCACTTTTTGCTTGGGCGGTACTTGCTCTGGTTTTGAGTATGTCTGCCTGAGATGTTCTATTCGAGCCTTAATTTCAGGCTCTTTATAAAGCCAAGCTTTACTAAGTCCAGAAGCTTTGGCAACGGTATTAAAGTTTATAACTTTTTGCTCTCTAATGAGTTTCTGAATTCCTTTCTCAACTTTCTCGAATGCCTCCTGGCGTTTCCTTTGAGCATTACCACGTAGTCCATCAATATTGCGCTCAACCGTCATTTGCATCTACCTCCAATACGGAAATGATGTTTTCTAAATTGGTTTTGACCTTCTGGTTCATCTCAAGTTGTCGCACCCATCCATTAGCTTCTGCTTTCTGAATAATCTGATTGGTCTGCTCTAGCTGTTGTTTGTGTTCTGCTAAATACTCAGAAGTTGTTCGGAAGTGAGTGCAGGTTAGACACGCGTTTGAGTGCGGACATCCTTGGGAAATACTAGGCAGGGCACAAGACCCATTAGGTAACGCCTGTGCATGAATATTTTTCTTAAACCACTGCAAATCAGCTATGTCTGCCTCTATATTATTTGGCTCAACAACTTGCCCTGAAATATTGACAATTTTGCCTTGAAACTTGGCAATTTCTTCTTTCATTGTCTGGTCATGGATGTGAGCATAAACAGCGGTCATGTTAGGAGATTCATGTCCCAAATATCTCTGGACAATGTGCTGAGGAACACCATTATTTATCATCCGTGTTCCCACTGTATGACGAAACTGGTGGTTTTGAAAATGCCATAGATTACCAGAGTTGCTGCAAATATTTCTTCTTTTAGCTAAACGGTTAAGATGATTGGGTAACGTTTTCCGCAGCATTACATGAGGGGATGGAATAAAATCAGGTCTGACTGCTCCTACATTTGCACAGAATAAATAATTAAATTCTTTCTGAGTAAAATGCTTACGAATGTATCTCTGTTGTTCTTGAATGACCCTTACAACCTCTTTTGAGATAGGTATAGTAATTTCCTTTTTCATCTTGAATTGGTAATATTTTAAAAACCAATCTCCAGATTTATCCTGCAATAAACAATCAAAGCTAAGATTTACTAGCTCTGAAATTCGCATCCCACACTCTTGCAATACTAATATCATTCGCATTATTGGCTCTGCCAAATCATCCAAGTATTGATTAAGTTGCTGCATTACTTCTTCTGGAATGTAACGAGGGAGTCTTTTTTCTCTCTTAGGAAAATCTTCTGGACGAACTAAATACCTTCGGACATCAAGCCATTGATATTGATAAGCGGAATCAAAAAACAGTTTTGCATCACTAATACACTTATATCTGGTACTTGATGCTAATTTTTGACTTGCTAAATATATTGTGTATTCAGTGATGACATCGCGGTTTATATTTTCTGGGATAATATTTGGATAGTTTTCTAAAAAAAACTTTGATAATTTTCTGATTGAACTGAGTTTTTCTTGTACAGAAGCGAATGTGATAGAACTCAGGCAAACTTTTAAATAAGTTTTCGCTGTTTCTTTCAACCAGTCCTGTTTGATAGGAACGAAATTTAGTTTATAACTGGATTTTCCTACACCACCCTCAACTCCCAATGCTCGACAATCCCAAATATCTTTAGAATACTCATATTTAGGATTAACGCTTACTTCCTTAGACTCTTGAATTAAATTTAGTGCCTCTGGTGTAAAAGTTTTATTGCACTGCTTACATATATAAATTTGAGTACCTGATGAATTTTTCCCATTTTTCCTAAAACTGGTACTTTTACACTTTGGGCAGTTAATAAATTGATAGACTTTATTCTGATTCTGAACTATTGGCTGATTCTGCGTCATATCTATTGTTCAAATATTGGTTATATTCTCTTTTCATGTCTTCATTGTTGACATGAACATAGGTGTCAATTGTGGTTTGAATGCTTACGTGGTTTAGTCGTTTCTGGACATAAGCCATTTCCATGCCTTCACGAACTAGCGCTGTAGCGTGTGAGTGTCTAAGTATATGGGGATGAGCAGCAATCCCAGTTTTCCTTTTGAGGCGATTGAATAGATCCATGACATTGTTGTATGTCATCGCAGAGCCAATCTCTCCATCCCAAAGATTTACAAAAACATAGTCACTGAGGTCATCACCAAGTATTTCCATGAATTCATCTTGTAAATATTGGCTATAAAGTCCTATCAATTCTTTTGTGACATCGACATTGTAGGGAGAGTTGCCTTTAGCACGAGCGCCATTAGCATTGTCGTCTCTAGGGATAACTTTGATGAGATTATCCCAAGACTGAATGTCTTCATGTCTTAGACCTAGTGCTTGCCCAATTCGCATACCGCTTTCATGTAGCAAACAAATCAAAAATTTATCCCTAATTCGTTTGCAACCATCAATAAGTTGCTTGACCTGCTCAGATGAAAGTGTTTTTGGATAATGTTTTGGTTCTTTGAGCTTGAGTAAACGAGTTCTTGTCGATTTGCTTTTAGTTATGTGATGCAAGAAGCTTTTATACTTCCTACCTGGCATGACCTGTGACCGATAGAGAGGAATATGTGGTACTTTACCTGTTTTTTCGTGGAAATCGTAAAGCATACAGACTGAAGTCAGAATCACGTTTACAGTTGATTCTGTACGCTTGGCGACCACTTCTTGAATTGATGCAACTTTTTGAGGATTAGGACTTCTAAGCCATGCCATAAATTCGGCAAGCTCAATTACGCTAACTTGTGTCCAATCCAAATCGTAGGTTTGAAGATATTCCCAATAAAGACTGAGGTGGTGAGCGTAAGACCTGATTGTATTTGGTGATCGCTCAATGCTTTCTAAATAAGCTAGATACTGCCGAATTGGTTCTATGGGCAAATAATCATCCCCTAGTACAATCCAGGTAACTTTCTCACCCTTGGGGATACGTACCCTTTGAACTTTCATGTACTTTGTAGACTTTATTGACTATGTGGAATTGCTCAATGTTAAATAGTCTACAGAGTGCAGATGTACTTGTCAAGTTGTTGTTGTTTACTTTAAAGAATTGTTTTTAAGAGCTACAGATAACTGATTTTTGTTGGGCCGCCTGGTAGTGGGAAGACTATGCTAGCAAAGCGCTTACCGGGAATCTTACCGCCGTTGAGTTTTGCTGAATCTTTGGAAGTGACTCGCATTCATTCGGTAGCTGGTTTATTGAAAAATCGTGGTACATTGGTACGCGATCGCCCTTTTCGCAGTCCCCACCACTCGGCATCCGGGCCTTCTCTGGTAGGTGGTGGTAGTTTCCCTCGTCCTGGAGAAATCTCATTGTCTCACAGAGGTGTGCTGTTCCTTGATGAACTCACGGAGTTTAAACGAGATGTGTTGGAATTTCTGCGCCAACCTCTAGAAGATGGCTACGTCACAATTTCCCGCACCAAATTATCGGTAATGTTTCCGGCACAGTTTACTTTGGTGGCGAGTACTAATCCCTGTCCTTGTGGCTACTACGGCGATACCATCCAACAATGTACTTGTTCTCCCCGCCAACGCGAGCAATATTGGGCAAAACTTTCTGGGCCGTTGATGGATCGAATTGATTTACAAGTTGCAGTGAATCGCTTGAAACCAGAAGAAATTACCCAACAACCAACGGGAGAAACATCAACATCAGTACGCGAACGAGTGCAACAAGCAAGCGATCGCGCAATTATCCGTTTCCAAGGAGAAGCAAATCTGCGTTGCAATGCCCATTTGCAAAGTAGTCATCTCCAGAAATGGTGCAAGTTAGATGATGCTAGCCGCAATTTATTAGAAGCAGCAATTAGAAAATTAGGTTTATCGGCAAGAGCAAGCGATCGCATTTTGAAAGTAGCGCGTACCATAGCAGATTTAGCAGATGATGATGAGTTAAAAGCCAATCATGTGGCAGAAGCTATTCAGTATCGCACAATTGATAGAATGCAGTAAAAATTTTCGGCGTTGCTAAACTCTACCATTTACATCTACATCTAAAGAAAACTTGTTAGTTAAATTTACTAACTTCTGTCTGCAACCAATTTTCAAACAATTCATCGAGTAATCGCTGGCGCATTGCTGTATCTAACTGTGCTGTTATTAACTTTTCTAACCGAATAATTACTAGCCATTCACCCATACAAATTGGTTGGCAAAGTTGACCTGGTTGCCTAGTTTTGAGAATATAAGCTATTGCTTCTGGAAGTTGACCTAATTCAACAGGGCCACATAAGCCGCCTGTTTGTGCGTCTGTACCTTCAGCGTATGCTTGTGCAAGTTCAAAAAATGTTTGCTCACCTTCTTGAATGCGGAAATATAATTCTTGAGCCAATCCCAAATTTTTAGTTCGCAGTAAAGAATAAATAACTTTGTCAAGCTTAGTTTTACGTTGAAAAAAATACGAATCTATTTTATTACCCCAAGTAGCTTGCTTAAATTTCTCAACTTTTATTCTTCTACTAATTAATTCAGTGAAATCTGCTTGATTCATACCAGATTGTTCTTGTGTAGCTAATTGGCAAGCGTTAGCCACCTCCTCCGATGTGTATTCATATGGTAAAATTACTTCGTCAAGTATACTTTCTCTTAATAGTTTTGGCAGTATGTGATATTTTTTTAAAAGAGGAATAATTTCTTCAGCAGAGATTACTTTTTTACCTAACTGTATTGTATTATACATAGTTAATATTAATTTTTGAGTAATGATTTTAGACGCGATAAGTATCGCGTCTGTTGGTCAATTATCCTTCAGCTAATCCAGTAAAGTTCTGCGCTAAAGTACCTGTAAAGCTTGCTTGATACAAACTGATTCCCGGCTGAATATAGCCGTTGCCAAGCAAACTGACAGTTCCTGCGATTTGCTGGTTATCATTAGAAAACTGTATTTGAATTTGTCCTTGAATAATTTCTGCTGGTGCTGAAAGCGAGCTTGTTGTTTTGATGAAAGTATTGAGTTGGGCGCTAGGTGCAGAAACAGGATCAATTTGAATAGTTAAAGTATTAGTTTGTGGATCGTAAGTTTGAGAAGTAACATCAATTGCTGCTGATTGCGAGAAGTTGCCAAATCCTATAAGACGTAGGAGAAATTAACTGACCAATACGCTTGAGAATTTGCAAAACTGCGTACAGTTCTCTCGCAGATGCAAACGGAGCAAAAACTTTCGACAAATCGTACTGTGGTGTATTGGTTTGCGTCACTTTGACAAATAAAATATCGTCTCCATTCGTCACCATCCCAAACACAGGTTTACTGGGGTTGGGGTTAGCCATCATATAAACTAGAGCTTGCGGTACAGCTGACCAAACTGAGAGCGTGGTTTTTTTCGACTCCAACACCATCACCCACAACTGATCTTGTAACACTAAAACATCAATCCGTCCGCGCAGTATCTCCTCGCCATCATCCAGCACTAATTCCACGGATGATTCAGCCTTAATTCTGAAAGGAGGATCGTAAAATCCAGAGAGTGCAAGTATTGGTGACACCAACAACAATATGACTGTCCCTTCTAGTAAATCACCTCCAGCACGGTGATAAAGATACCTGCGCCGCACGACATCCACAGAGGCTTTTTCCGCTTCTGTAATTTCAGACAATCCTTCATACCATTCTGGGAAAAATAGCTCGTTTTCAACACGGACAAAACCAAATCGATTTTCTGCATCCTCAAGAGTGGTAATCGCTTCTGTAATTGCTGCGGTCTGTGTCATTGCTTCTAGGTAAAAATTGCTTTGCTATCCAATCAACATCAGCACATCTTTATTATCGCCAATTGGCGCGTAGGCGCAGCCCGCCTTTAAATATCACATTGTCATATCACTATAAAATTTTAAATTCTTTCCCAAGAACGCTTCACAAATATCCTTGGGAGGATGTCACAACTTAGGAAATCAGTATCCAATATATCAGGGACTAAGCCACATCCCCTACAAGGAGATTGATTGGATGAATTTGCAAGAAATTTGGAAGTTATTACAAGAGACGTTCAAAGAATGGAGTGACGATAAAGCCTCACGATTAGCGGCAGCGTTAGCTTATTACACGATTTTTTCCATTGCACCATTGCTAATTATTGTAATTGCGATCGCAGGTGCAGTATTTGGAGAGGAAGCGGCAAGAGGTCAAATTGTCGGACAAATTCAAGGTTTAGTCGGGGTAGATGGCGCAAAGTTTCTTGAAACAGCCATCCAAAATGCTAACCAACCAAAGACAGGAGCGATCGCTTCAATTATTAGTGTCCTGGTTCTGCTAGTAGGTGCTACAGGCTTATTTACTGAGTTGCAAGATGCCATGAACACAATTTGGGAAGTGAAACCCAAACCTGGACGTGGCATAAATAACATGATTCGCCTCCGCTTTTTGTCCTTTGCAATGGTGATCGGGATTGGCTTTTTACTTTTAGTTTCTCTAGTAATTAGTACGATATTAGCAACATTAGTAACATACTTTAGTAATTTGTTACCAGGTTTCGATTTCATCTGGCAGATTGCCAATATTATCATCTCTTTTGCAATCACAACAGTACTGTTCGGACTAATTTTTAAAGTTCTACCAGATGTTAAAATTGCATGGAGTGATGTTTTAATTGGAGCGGCTCTCACCTCAGTTTTGTTTTCTATTGGGAAATTTTTATTAGGACAATATCTAGGTAATGGCAGTTTTGGATCGACCTATGGTGCTGCTGGCTCACTGGTAGTGATTTTAGCTTGGGTTAACTATGCTGCACAGATTCTTTTCTTTGGTGCAGAATTTACTCAAGTTTATTCTCGAAGATATGGAAGCGGCATAGTTCCAACTAAAAATGCTGTACATATATCTGATAACATAAACTCTAATGGCAAGACTCAAAGAGAACAAGCATCGACTAATAAAAAGCCATCTTCTCGCTTTATTAATCGCTTCTTTCAGTATTTTAAGAAGCCCAAACGCTTAAAGCAAAAAAGAAAAAATCAGCGCTTTTAATCCTTGATTATTGGAGATTTATATTTATAAATCTGATATAGATTGAAGTATCTAATATCCAGTCCAGTAAATTAGTTCTTCTTGCCACAGTTGATGAGTAAAGTATTCAGCAATTCTGAATTCTGACTCCTTTTTATACTGGATTTTTCCAGAATTCTCTTGAAAAAGGAAGAAAATCAGTGTTAATGGAAAAATGGTTTTTTATCAATTGGCAAGCAATCTTTGTTCCTAACATCAGCGTTTTGGAGTTGATTATCCGCGGTTCACTAGTCTACTTAGCGCTGTTCTCAGTGTTACGCCTGCTTCCTAGCCGACAATTAGGAACACTAGGAATTACTGATTTACTCGTAGTTGTACTATTTGCGGAAGCTGCTCAAAATGCTATGGCAAGTAATTACACATCAATTACTGAAGGCGCTATCCTAGTAGGAACAGTGATTTTTTGGAGTTACTTGCTGAACTGGTTGGGTTACAAACTTCCCCAGTTCCAACGTTTCCTGAATCCGCCACCGCTGCTATTGGTAAAAAATGGTCGGATGATTGAGCGCCATCTGCAACGAGAGTTAATTACAGATGATGAATTGATGAGCAAGTTACGTCAGCAAGGTGTAGAATTTTTAGCTGATGTGAAGTTCGCGTATATGGAGGCTGACGGCAGGATTAGTATCATCATGTCGGATTCAAAAACTAGTGCCGTCCGTGAGCAGAAAGTAGCGTTAAAAAGCGATCTACATTAATTAAACTGTAAAATATGACGGTTGTATTCTGTGCCGAACTGTGATTGAGCGTTATACTTTGCCGGAAATGGCTAATCTGTGGAGTGAAGCCTATAAACTAAAAACTTGGCTGCAAGTCGAAATTGCTGTTTGTGAGGCTCAAGCTGAACTTGGTTACATTCCATCCCAAGCCGTTGAGGAAATTAAGGCTAAAGCAGATTTTGATCCAAAGCGGGTGCTGGAGATTGAGGCTGTAGTCCGCCATGATGTCATTGCTTTCTTGACAAATGTCAATGAATATGTAGGTGATGCCGGACGCTACATTCACCTGGGTTTAACGAGTTCGGATGTTTTGGATACAGCTTTAGCACTGCAATTAGTTGCCAGTTTGGATATATTATTGCAACGTCTGGAAGATTTGATTCAGGTAATTCGCCAAAAAGCACGGGAGCATCGCCATACAGTGATGGCTGGCCGATCGCACGGTATTCACGCTGAACCGATTACTTTCGGTTTTAAGCTAGCTGGTTGGTTAGCAGAAGTGTTGCGACACCAAGAACGTCTGAGAATACTCCGTCAAACGATCGCTGTTGGTAAGATTTCTGGTGCAGTAGGAACTTATGCCAATATTGAACCGCGCGTAGAAGCGATCGCTTGTCAAAAACTCGGACTCGAACCTGATACGGCCTCAACCCAAGTTATTTCCCGCGATCGCCACGCCGACTACGTGCAACAATTAGCTTTGGTAGCAGCAACGATTGAACGCTTTGCTGTAGAAATTCGTAATCTCCAAAAAACAGACGTTCTGGAAGTTGAAGAATTCTTCGCCAAAGGTCAAAAAGGTTCCTCAGCAATGCCACATAAGCGTAACCCCATCCGTTCGGAACGATTGACAGGAATGGCACGACTCGTCAGAAGTCATGCAGGTGCAGCTTTAGAAAACGTTGCTTTATGGCATGAGCGAGACATTTCCCACAGTTCTGTAGAACGGGTAATTTTACCAGATGCTTGCACTTTGACCCATTTTATGTTGTCAGAAATAACCGATTTGGTCAAAAACTTGTTGGTCTATCCTGAGAACATGAAACGCAATCTCAATTGTTACGGCGGCGTTGTGTTCAGTCAAAAAGTGTTACTGGCTTTGATAGATAAAGGAAGCAGCCGAGAAGAGGCTTATGCGATCGTTCAAGAAAGTGCTCATGCCGCTTGGAATCAGCCAGAAGGAAACTTCCAAGACTTGATTAGCAAAGATCCGCGTGTTACCCAAAAGTTGTCTCCAGCAGAACTAGAGGTTTGTTTCGACCCCCAGCAACATCTGCGGCATTTAGAAGCAGTTTACCAACGATTGAGTATTTAGAATTAATTTCCTTGTAGTAAGCGTTTAAACGCTTACTACAAACCTTTTACCCAAAAAATACGCAGATATTATCAAAAAAGATATATAACAATCCGATTTGATTTTTGAACTTATTTGCGTGGTGCGCGTTCGCGTTGGCGTACTCCTACGGAGAAGCAAGCTACGCGGAGCGTGTCGCAGACAAGCCTCTCTGCAAAGAGAAGCGTCTCGCAGAGAAGCGCAAGCGCGATAGACAGGCAAGAGGCAACCGGAAAAAGGCTCTTTAAGTTGTACAAAGTTTTTTCACACAATCAAATATAAGTTCTATATGAAGATACTAACAACATTTAATATTGGAATCTTTTTGATGCTCGAGTCATTGCCAGCACTGGGTAGTATACATAACAAATACTTGCTTATTTATTAATATTACGAGTGCTTTGATGATTGAAATCCTAGCCACACTTTCTGCCTCTGCGGCAGCAGGAATGAGAATAGGCATACCTTTGCTGATTATTGGATTATTGCAGGGTAGTAACTTGTGGTCACAAGTTCCAATTTTATCTCACATTTCTCCACCAATATTATTAGGTTGCCTCACCAGTTGGTCATTAATTGAATTATTTGTCTCAAAAAAGCTATGGGGGCAAAGATCGCTCCAACTAGTTCAGTTATTCATGTCTCCCCTGGTGGGCGCAATTATGGGATTAGGAGTAGCTACAGCAACAGCAACGCCAAACTGGTTGATTGCCATAATTGGAGGTTTATTAGCTTTGGTACTCCAGCTCGTCCAAGTTGGTTGGTTCTATCGCTTACGTGGCTTACCTCTGTGGGCAGTCTTCCTTCAAGATACCTTGTGCATTGCTCTAGTATTATTTGCCTTTGGTGCTCCTTGGCAAGGAGGAGTAATTGCTTTAATACTGCTCTGGTTTGCAGTTCGTAGCGCCAAGCAGTGGTATGACTGGTATCATATTATGTCCCGGTAATTAGTTACGATTAAACTCCAATTTGAATCCATCAGTAGTATTTAGGTCAGGTATATTCAACCCACGGGACTGGAGAGTGTTTAGCACTGCATCTACACTGGTTTGAATTACTTGGGTGCAATCGGGGTTTTGAGTAACACTGCTCTGCATTGCTGTTGCAACTTCAGTAACGAAGCTTTGCAAGCCTTCCTTAGCCACTTCAGGATTATCACAAAACTCTTCTAATGAAACTCCCAACAGGTTTGCTAAAAGGCTGGAGGCAGGTTGAGCGGGATCAGCAGATTTTGCACAATCCGTAGTGTTTCCTTTGCTCTTTTGGAGACTAATTGTAACAACATTGGAAAACAGGTTGGAAATTTGCTCCATCGCCTGAGTTACTTCTTGTTGCATGTAGGGTTCAGCATCTTTGGCTGAAATTTCGTAGGGAGCGATCGCTTCTGGAGCAACTTGCTTCTTAATTCCCATAAGGCTACGAATAGTAAAGTTACCATCTGGTAAGATTAAATTGTTTGGCATCAAAAAATAGTTACTAAATGCTAAGTTTACCCAAAGGGAGCGTTTTATCTTTACTCTTCATCTTCCCTATTTAAATTATGTGTAGATATCATCATTTTAGAAAATTGGCTGTCCGAATAGCTCTAATTGCTTCAGTCATACGTTCTTTCGGATATTGACTTGGTTCACGTTGTAGAGCATCTTCTAGTGCAGGTAGAGCTTCATTTACATGCATTATGCCAAGAGACCAAGAGGCACTACCTCGTTGACTAGGATCGGGATTCTGCAAATACTCAATTAGCAATGGGATTGCTTCTTGACACTTTACGGCTCCTAGCGCAGCCAAAAGCATACGACGCACACCAATATTGGGATCAGGCAATTCCAAGCGTTTCAGTAAGGCTGTACCTGCACTCGGATCGCCGATCTTAGCTAATGCATCTGCCGCTGCCGATCGCACTTTGGAGGATTCATGTTCTAACAAGGTAATGAGATGTGAAACTGCTATACGCTCGTGTCGCCAACCAAGTACATCACATAATACGATGCAAATATGGTCTGTTGGTGCTAAGATAAGAGCTTTTAAAAGCAGTTCAGCATCAACTTCATGACGTAACCAGTCAATGCCAGCAATTCCCTGAGAAATTCTGGAGAAAATTTCTTCTGGTGAGTTTGTGTACATAATCTTTATTTTGTGCTAAAAATTATCACTTCCCTGATGAACTATTCCATCAGGATACACATTTGTATGTGAACCATCAGGATGTTGTACATCCCAGTGGGGACCAGCATGTTGATCGCGCGCCCACTCCCATTTGTTGCCATGAATATCCTCAAATCCACCTCCCTCAGCCCATCTAACAATTTCTGGATTACCAGCTTGGCGAGGTGGTATGTATGGATGATCTCCTTCCGTAGGCAAATGATTTTGAGGATAAGGAAGGTGTGGGCGCGGAACAGTTGCTTCTGATGGCGTTGCAGGATTAAGCTCCCTAATTCTTTCTTCAATACTTCTTAATTCTGCCTCAGTTTCAAGAATATCAGACTCAAGACTGCTTATATCATCAGGTTGCTCTTGTGCTAGTTGTTTCACAGTTTCTGCCTGTTCTTCCAATGTTCGGAGTCTATTTAATATCTCTTGTTTTTCAGGTATATTATTTGGCAACTCCTTTGCACGTTCGCTAAGTTGTCGAACCTTATGAGGAAGAGAACGGGCACGTGAAGGTAAACTAGCAGTATTAATGGTTTCTTCCAACCGAGCCAAACGCTCTTCCATTGATTCAATGGCATCACGTGAGGGCTCCAAAGCTTCTGGAGATTCCGAGTCTTCTGCAAGGCGCGACAATCTGCTTGCTTCTGGATCAATCTCTTGCGCCTGACGCAATAAATCTGCTTTGCCTGGTGCATCTTCAGGTAAGCTATTTACTCGCTCAATTAATTCGTTGACTTTTGGTCTGAGAGCAACCGCACGATCTTGTAGATTCCAGCGCATTGCTTTGTTATGCACAAGAATACCAAGAGGTGAGACGCAGTAGTTGTGTAAACCGTTGACCTCGATGTTGTAAACCGTGAATGTACCTGTGCGTATCTGAATATGTTCTATTGTGACATCACCTTTTTGCAGTGAGAACAAAGTCAATCCAACTTGCAATTCTTTTGCCTTGATCCAGCCTTGCTGAGACACCCAAAATGGATGCTCAGGACTACAGGTAATAATCGTTTCACCAATTTGAATATCTAAAACAGTAGCTACGTTACGAATATAAGCACATTCAACCGATTGAGTTCGTTCTTCTTTAGATAAGGTTTCTAAAGCCCAAACTTCATCCCCCACAACCAAAGACTCAATATTCTTTTCACCTTGGGGAGTAAGGACTTTGGTTCCTGCGACAAAGCAACCTTGAGGTTGAGGAGGTTCCTCTCCACTGCCAGGTTCTCTAGGTGGACGGGTAGGTGGTTCGGTTCCGGGTGGTTCTTCTCCAGGCGGACGCATTGGTGGTTCTTCTCCAGGCGGACGCACTGGCGGTTCTTCTCTAGGTGGACGCACTGGCGGTTCTTCTCCACCATGACCTGCAATTTTGCCGCCAATCCAGGTTAGGAGTCCAGCAAACAGCATATTGGCAACGAGGTTCTTATCCCAAGGACGGTCATGGGCGATGTTATCTACTACTGTAATAACACCAGCTACAACGGAAGCACCACCTGCAAGCAGGCCCAGAGTGGCACCTGCACTAAGACCCACGCCAGCAGCCACCCCTCCAAGAAATACCAGAGCAGCAGCACCAACAGCACCACCGAAAGCACCCCAAATCATATTATTGAGAGCACCCTCGAAAACTGCCCAGCCTCGTTTCCCTTCTGAGTAATTACCAACGATCGTACCTGCTAATGCTCCTACTGCTCCTGCGATCGCCCCAGCCGCCACCAGAACTACAGCACCTGTTCCAAATGTTGCAATAATTAGTGCGCCAACAAGCAATCCGACAACCAAACCTGCCCAGAAACCTGGACTACTGACCATCTCCACAAAGTCATTCCACTGATTTACAAACCAGTTGTTCTTTGCTCTTTCTTCGGCTCTACGTTGTGCTTCATCAATGCGACCAGGTACACTCTGTCGCGGCTCACGGGCTTGCTCTGTTACAGATGTAACCTGTTGATTCAGTCCACCGCGATATTGTTCTAAACCTTGTCCAAAACCGCGATCGACTTGATTGAGTTGTCCTTGCAGATTTGTGGTTACTTGGCTGGCCATACTGCTGCTTGCTGTATTTGCTTGGCTAACGGCACTGCCAAGCTGACCAGAGATGGTGCCGACTTGCTGAGTCACTTGCCCTTGAGCTTGTCCCAGGAAGGTTTGAATTTGTCCAGAGGCATTTGTAGAGATGGCGTTAATTGCGTTAATTACCTCTGTTCCAGCTTGAGTTAGGGCACCATCAGCCTGTTGGAAAGCTCCATCAGTGGTTGCAATCAGATTGTCATAAGCCCCATTAACTTGACCGAGGATTTCCCCAGTGACTTCAGCAGCAAGCTCAGGGTCAATATCCATTTCAGCAAGCTGCTGATTGAACTGAGCCAGATGTTGATCGCCGCTGGCGATCGCCTGTTGTCCTTGCTGTTGAAAGGTTGTAATTGCCTGCTGTCCGGCAGTAGCAATCTCCTGGTTCTTCTGTGCAATCTCAGCTTGTAACTGGTTCTGAATCGTTTGCTCCAAAGATGTCAATTGAGCAGTCAATTGACTACCAAGACTTCCGAGTGCCTGACTACCTTGGACAACAGCTTGTTGAATCCCACTAGCTGTGTTTTGATAGGATGTATGCAATTGGTTCGCGACCTCAGCCTGCCCAGCACCTACTTGCCGTGCTGCTTGTTGACCCTGGTCTCTAAAACTACGAGCAGTTTCTGGCCCCGTTGCTCGTAAATCCCTCATGCTATCAGACACACCACTGGTAATCTTGGTTGCAGTCTCTGAGGCAATCTCGTTAGCTGCTTTAGCTTTTGCCTGAGCTATCTCTGGGGTACTACCGCCCAAGAGTGCCTTCTGCTGACCAATAGCTTGCGCTTCCTGCGCCATTCCCTGAATCCGAGTTTGCACTTGTTGAGCAGACTGATCAGCAGTTTGTAACGAACGGTCAGCATAGGTATTCCCAAGATTCTGGACACGTTCTTGTCCGGAGGAAAAGGTTGTTTCTACTTGCCCCAGTGTGGTAGTATGCCCCTGTTCTAAGCTTGCCAGATGTGAGGTAGCATCGGTTTGAAGCTGAGCTTGGACACTGGTGATAGTCTCTTTGACTTGAGCGCGGGCATTGGCAAACAGAGCCTGAATTGCCCCGGTTTGCTTTTCCCCGGCTGCAATCAAGGCTGCTTGCTGCTGTTGGATACTGGCGGCGATCGCCTCAGTTCCCTGAGTAACGCGTTCGCTAAATCGCTGCCGTGCCCTATTAGCTGCTGTCGCAACTTGTTCGAGTAACACTTGGCTACTTTGCGATCGCGCTGATGGAGCTTGAATTTCATCAGGACTTTGTAGAGGTTGAGCAACAGCTGTTTCTCCGTTGGGGCCTTCTCCCTGATACCCCGCTCCTTGACCGGATTGTTGACTTGTCGATGCTCTTGCTTGTTGGCTGGATTGCTGACTAGTAGATGTAGGAGAACCAGAGGAAGTTTGAGATGCAGTTGTCGGACTTGCTCCTTTGTTGAGAGAGGCATTCTCTGGCGAAGATGCAGATTTACTGCTGGTGGTTGCAGCTTGCTCACCTGCATGGAAAGAGGCAGGAGGATTTTGTTCACTTGCACCTTGATGACCCCCATTGTCAGCAACAGATACTTGTTGAGAAGCAGCCTGTTGACTTAAAGCACTTGCCTGATTGGCACTTGAACCATTTTCACTAAATCTAGAACTAGAAGATGATGTCGACTCACTGGCAGTTGCTGAATACTGTTGAGCCTTGGCAGATGCCTCTGTTCCAGCATCTGAAGCAGTTTGAGATGAATTATTATTTGCTTGATCGGTACTGTCTTGAGCTTGAGTTTGAGAAGAATTAGCATTGACCTGGTTTCCATCTTCTGAAATACCGCTCTCATTAGATACCATCTGTTCGGGAAGTACCTGCACCTGCTCAAAATTGGATTCCAACAGAATTCTTTGCAAACTTTGCTGTTGTTCACGGGGCAAGAGTGTTTGAAGTTGAGCGAGTACTGCTTGACGGGTGGACGGATTGAGTTGAGCCAACAATCGCCTGACCTTTCCAGATTGATCGTTAGGATCGACTTGCAAAAGTGTAGCGATTCGGTTGACAATCAATTCTACATTTTGTGAAGCCTCCAAATTCAATGTTTGGGACTCGATATCATCTGGCTTAGAAACGGTTTGTGTTTCACCTTCATCAACAACCCGTTGTACTGTTCCTGTCTGCTGCGTCACAGGAGTCAACTCATGATTTCTTGGCGACTTCCCCACTCCAAAGTAAATATCGCGCTCATCACTAAACGCTCTCACTTGATTAGCTACTCTATCCGCTTCCTGCTCAGACTCGTCCCCTGGTTCTCCAACTGTCAGTTTTGTTTGGGGACGACGCAACGCTATGCGACTAATGTCGTGACTAATGGGCTTTTCTTTGATGGCAAGTGATTCTAAGGATGATTCACCAGCAAACTCCGCTTCTTGCTCTTCGGTTGATACCTTAGATGCTGTTTGCATTGAAGCATTATTTATTGGTGACTCGAAGCCTGGTACTGGGTTTGCCAGGGTAGGAGTATTTGGTGAAACGAGGGACGGATTTGAAGAAGTGGATGTACCTGCTTTCTTGCGCCCAAGCTTGATGCGATCGCTCATCTCACCCTGACTCCATTGAAGAGTAAAGCCCTAATTCCTGGTTTTAGGCGTTTTATACTAACAAATTTTATAATTTGTGGAAATGCGATCGCTATCGACTTTAGTCTAATTTTTATAATCAAGCTCAGTTGCCAATTTCCTTTGCAGCGATATTTGGCAATTACTTCGATGCCTTCACTGGTGGATTCAAATTCGAGTTTAATCGTAACTAATTATCTGGACATAAGAGTAGGGATTGGGTAGTAAGAAAGTATTCTAAATATTTATTTCCTAGTCCCAAATCCCTAATCCCCAGTCTCCAGTACCTTTTACTGCAAAATTCCAATCATGTGCAAGAAGCCGTGACCGGTAATCAGCTCTACGATTAAGGCTATAAAACCCAGCATCGCAATTCGACCATTCCAGACTTCAGCACTAGTTGTCAAACCCCATTCCCAACGCTCTTGAGGGTACATTTTTACCATTTTCTTCATTTGGGCAGCTTGCGAAAGCTTGAAACTGGGGTTTCTCAACGCATCAATCACTAATTCAGCTAGTGCATTAATAAATACTGGATGAGTATTGGGAGCAGGTACGCGTCGGAAGTTGTGAATTCCTGATTCTTCGGCTACTTCTCGATACTCAATATCAATTTCTTGTAGTGTCTCGATATGCTCTGAGACAAAACTAATTGGCACGACAACCAAATCTTTCACGCCTTGTGCGCCTAGTTCTTTGAGGGCATCTTCAGTATAGGGTTGGAGCCATTCTACTGGGCCGACACGACTTTGGTAAGCTAAAGTATGGGTATTGGGTCGATTGAGAGTCTGCATAATCAATGCAGTACACTCTTCAATTTCCAGCTGGTAAGGGTCGCCTGCTTCTTCAACGTAGCTTTTCGGAACGCCGTGAGCGCTGAAGAATATATGAACATCATCCGGGTTTGGGAATTGCTCAAGTTCTTGGACTATGAGTTGCGCCATTGCTTGGAGATAGCCTGGTTGTTTGTACCAAGAAGGGATGACGGTGTAATCAATAGGTTGAAGTTTTGGATTTTCTTGCCAAAGCTTTTCTAAAAGCCGGAAGCTGGAACCACTGGTACTGATAGAAAACTGGGGATATAGTGGTAATATTACCAAGTCTTCTACCTTATCTTGGGTGATCTGTGCGATCGCCTCTTCTGTATAGGGATGCCAATAACGCATTCCCACGTAAATATTAACTTCTTGCCCCAAAAAACCTAACTGTTCTTTTAGAGCCTCCCCTTGGGCTTCTGTAATCCGTCGCAATGGGGAACCACCACCGATTTGCTTATAGTTTTCTCGAGATGTTCTGGTTCGCCGCGTGGCAATAAACCAGGCTAGGGGCTTTTGCAACCAGCGAAATGGTAGGCGAATAATTTCCGGATCGGAAAATAGATTGTATAAAAACGGCCCAACATCTTCTAGCTTATCAGGGCCACCGAGATTGAGTAATAAGACGCCTACACGACCCATAGCAGTTACTTTCCCCCAATCTTTTCAGGTTTTTTACTAATGTTAACAATATATCTTTATTAAATATAAAGCTTAATAGCAAGGAAATATGCAATGGCAACAATTTTAAGGGATTGGAGTTACCGTTATCAGTGGTTATATGATGGGATCTCTCGTTTAGCAGCCTTAAGTGTAGGTGGTGAAGTCCGTTTTCGGCAACTTGCTTTGCAAGGCTTAACAATTCACTCAGATTCTCAGGTTTTAGATTTATGTTGTGGTAGTGGCCAAACGACGGAGTTTTTAGTAAAAACTTCACAAAACGTAACAGGATTGGATGCTTCACCCAAGTCTTTGCAACGGGCGCGGCTAAATGTACCGGAAGCTTCATACATAGAAGCATTTGCTGAGGAGATACCATTTGCAGATAATTTGTTCGATGTGGTGCATACCAGTGTTGCACTACACGAGATGCAGCCTCAGCAATTACGAAAAATTATTAATGAAGTTTATCGGGTGCTAAAGCCAGGAGGAGTGTTTACGCTGGTGGATTTTCACGCTCCAACAAATCCGATATTTTGGCCTGGGGTATCGGTGTTTTTGTTATTGTTTGAGACAGAAACAGCTTGGGAATTACTAAAAACTGATTTAGCTGAGTTGTTAGCTAAGACTGGCTTTAAAGTGAGTAAGTCTACTCTATATGCAGGTGGTAGTTTGCAGGTGATACAGGCGAATAAGTGAATAATACTACTTTATTAATAGTAGGTAAGATATCCTGCTATTAATAAAGTATATGTGATTGTTATATTGAAATTGGCATAATGAAATTTTGAGGTTAATAGAAATGACACAGGAATTAATAGACCTCAGAACTTGTATCCAAGAAGGACGTTACGCAGATGCGTTGGCAATTGTAGATGAATTAGAGGGCATGAGTAAACAAGCTATTCTACGGAATATCTAAGCTTATTTAAGGATTCTGCTAATTCATTTGATTAAGAACCAAATAGAAGAACGATTAACTGGTTTATGGGCAGCTTCTATTCGTAATTCAATCCGAGAAATTAAAAAACTGAATCTCAAATATAATAAAACATCTTACTATATTAATTTAAAGGAATGGAAATATTTGATAGAGGAGGAAATTCTTGAAGATGCGATCGCTGATGCTAGTGAAGAAGTTATTAATGGGAAATTTACTCGTTCTCAGTTGTCAGCAATGTTAGATAAAAACCAGATTTTAATTACCGCTACTAGTTTACTGGCTTTAACATATACTTATTCACCAAAGAAATTACCAGCGGTTATGGATGATTATCTTAGTCAGTTAGCGGGTGGAAAAGATTGGATAAATCGGGAAAAATAAGATGATCGCTCTTTGTCTAATTATTGATACTAAGTTTTATATCTGAGGTTTCTCCAGACCCCACTGCTACCCTTGTTTCAATCCTTAATAAGGATTTTGATAAATTGCAATATAGAGAATAAGCAACAATACAGTTTAGTTAAAGCTAAAACTCTTTATGAAAAGGAGTCAAAAGTCAGAATTCGTAAAATAAATTTTTTAACGTAGAGGACAATTAGTGCGGTGAAATGCTTGCTGGTGTTGAGATAAAAGCACTTTTTTTCAGGTGTGAAATTTGTACACCTACCCTTTTGCACATTTGACCATACAGTAACCTAAATATAAAGGAACTTAGTAATTCAACGTAGAGACTATGAAAGAACTAACGCGCCGCAAATTTATTGCAACAGCGACAGTGGCGACAGGTTTTGCCCTCGCAGTACAACCCATTTCTGCCGGAGTCATTACTACTGATGCCAAGGGGTTAGTAGCTGGTGCAGTGAAAATTCCTGTCAAAGATGGCGAAATTCCTGCCTATAGAGCAGCACCAGCTACTGGTGACAATTTCCCAATCGTTCTGGTAATCCAGGAAATCTTTGGTGTACACGAGCATATCCAGGATATCACTCGTCGCTTTGCTCGGTTAGGATATTTAGCGATCGCACCCGAATTATTTATCCGTCAAGGTGATGTCTCGAAATTAAGCAGCATAGACGAAATTCGTCCAATTGTCGCCAAAGTGCCAGATACCCAGGTGTTATCCGATCTTGATGCTACACTAGACTGGGCAAAGAAATCAGCTAAGGGTAATGGCAAGAAGTTAGGAATTACAGGCTTTTGTTGGGGCGGTCGTATTATCTGGTTATATGCAGCACATAATCCCCAAGTGAAGGCTGGTGTAGCTTGGTATGGGCGACTCGTGGGCGATGCTACAGAACTTCAGCCCAAGTATCCCGTCGATATTGCATCAAAACTGACAGTTCCCATTCTTGGACTCTATGGTGGGAAGGATACAGGTATTTCTCTTGATACAGTAGAGCAGATGCGCGAGCGCTTACAGTCCAGCAGCAGCAAATCTGAAATTATCGTCTATCCCAATGCACCCCACGCATTTTTTGCCGATTATCGCCCCTCCTACCGTGAGAAAGAAGCTCAGGATGGTTGGAAACGCCTCTTGGCATGGTTTAAGAAAAATGGTGTTTAAAAAATTAGCTACTCATGAACTATGACGCTGAAAAAAGTCCCAAATTGTTTCACTGGCGTTCAGCCCCAGCTTGGCATTGAATTTGTTTAAACTCTTGTCAGTTGAAGAACCACCAGGCCAAAAATGTCCACCGTTGACTACTGCTAGCTGCCAGACTTCAGAGTTGCCATTACAACCTGTGTAGATAGCGGTTTTCACTTTGTCTTCAGAAAAATTCAAAGATGCATTCGATAAGCTACATTGATCGTGCGATCGCCAAAACTTTACCATGTCTGAGATCGAAACCAACGCTCCTCGTTGAGTGTGGTCATTACCTTCATAAAGGACATCGCGATCATTTGTACCGTTGATCGTTAACATCGATATAGGAGTTTGAGGCTGACAACTAGGTTTGAGTCTAACTGGGAGCGAACCAGCTACTGATGCAAAACCAGCAATTTTATCAGGTAACTTACAAGCCAGTGCTTGGGTAAGTATGCCACCTCTAGAAAAACCGGTGGCATAAACTTTATGACTATCAATATTAAGTTGCTGCTGAAGATGATTAATCAAAGCACTGACAAACAAAACATCATCTACTTTTCCTTGAGTGTTACCTTTAAGGCTCCATTTTTGGTTAATTCCATCTGGATAAACAACAATAAATCCTTTTTGATCTGCTAATTCATTGAAGCGAGTCACATTACTGATAGACCGACCATTACCATCATCTCCATGAAATACCAAAACTAATGGCATCGGGCGGTCTAGATTATAATATTTTGGGGTATAAAAATAGTAGGTACGTAACTTTCCTTGATCATATAGTTCACCATAATTATCACCAATCAAGATTTTTTCTTTAGTTATACTTTTTTCGTCTGCGTGAATGGAATCACAGGCTGTTATTAAACTAATTCCTAGTATAAAACTTAAAAGTTTTTTTAAAATCTGAGAATTTTGATATATCATCATTTTGATGAACTTTACTGATATCAGCTACTTTAACATACTTTTTAAGTCTTATTCAGCAACAAATTTTTACTTAACAGAGGCTAACAACTCAAATATAGTTGTTAGTCTATATTTAGATATTAAACTCTGACATTTACATAACAAACACTAAACTGTAAAAGCGTACTTTTGCGAAGAAACAACTGTCACAATATTTAAACAAGCCTATATTTTTCTTTCAAAAATGTCTGCTAAACACAAAGATAGAATTACTATCCAATCTCATGATTGGCCAATTGAGCAATTACCTGGACTGAGCCATGAGGAACAATCTCAACTTCAAAATTGTGGAATCACTAGCACAGTAACCTTAGTCAAACAAGGGAAAACTCTAGAGTCAAGACTAGCGTTAGCAAATAAACTACAAATTCATCTTCAGTATGTAAATAAATGGATGGCTTTAGCTGACTTGGCACGTATTCCCAGTGTCGGGACACAATATTGTGGTTTATTGCTTCATGCAGGTATTGGTTCTGTAGTGCAGTTAGCTCAAACTCCCACTCACAGATTGCACCAACAAATTATGCGCTTGCAGGTAGCAACAATGCAGCGCCGAGATTTGTGTCCAGCAATTGAGCTAGTACAACAGTGGAGTCAGCAAGCGAAAATAGTGCTGAGTGCTGAGTGGGGAGCAGGGGAGACAAGGGGGACAAGGAGGAATTAAACAAATCTCTCCCCGAAGTTCTGATGCCTACGGCGGGCTACGCCAACGCCGGAAGCCGGCGCTGGTGACTTCTCTCCTTGTCTCCCCCCTCTCCCTTGTCTACCTTGTCTCTTCTTGATACCCAATGCCCAATTCCCTACTCTTTAGCTAAAACACCATTAAGAAAGATATCAGCAAGTCCTTCGGCCATTTCCTGCATTTGTTGGGGAGAGGCTTCAGGTTCGATGAGGGTGTTGTTAGAAAAACCTGCGATCGCAAACATTCCTAAGAAAACTTTCGCAACTAGCTTGGCGTCTGTTTGACGATAAATACCTTTATCCATCGCTGTTTGAAAGAATGCTTCACCCACATCAGTCATTTTAGTAATCACTTCTAATTGAATGCGATCGCGCAAATCAGGGTGAAACTGCACCTCCATAAAACAAACACGCATCAAATCGGCATTTTTTTGGAAATTCCACATCCGACGGCGCATCACCTGAGCGACGGCTCTATAGCTACCCATTTCACTTAATTCTGTGAGCAAATCTGTAAGAATCTCTACCCAGCCACTCGTGGCTACTTCCACCAAAATTGCTTTTTTATTCGGAAAATGACGAAATAGAGTACCTTCAGCTATACCTGCCGCTTGTGCTAAGTCGCGGGTGGTAGTACCGTCAAATCCCTGAGAGGCAAACAACCGTTGTGCTGCCTGTAAAATCCGGGTACGCGTCTGAGCCTCTGAAGGTGGGGAAGAATTAAAAACTCGCATAACAGTTATGGTGAAATATCCGGAACAGGACTTGTAGCATTATTGTCTAACGTCAAGTACAAAAAGCCCAAAAAGCTTAATACAAGATTAAGGCTCTTTTACTAAGTATCCTGTTATTTAGGTAATGTAACTTTATCTTAATTTTTGCTTATGAACCAGAGCAGTCGGTCAATTTTGGATTTTATACTTCGTCGTCAGCGCGGCTTGAGTGAGCGATCGCCAAACGTCTGTGTCGAACGATTGGGGATTTTGGATTGCTCAGATCGAGTATCTGTCATATTACAGCGGTTATTTGTTACTTTGTTGACTTTAATTATCTTCTCGTGGGCATTGCTGCCAGAAGTCGCTCTAGCTCAAACTCAGACAGCACCTCCTCAAGAAGCTAAAACCCAAACCCCACCAGTTCAAAGTTTAATCCAACCTTATCTTGATCGAGTTATTAAGCAATTAACGGAGTTTCGCCTTAACAATGGTTTGAAATTCATTGTCTTGGAACGACATCAAGCGCCCGTAGTTTCTTTTCTTACTTATGCGAATGTAGGTGGTGTGGATGAGCCAGATGGTAAAACTGGTGTAGCTCACTTTCTGGAACATTTGGCGTTTAAAGGCACAACGCGTATTGGTACACAAGACTACAAAAAAGAAAAACCGCTACTAGATACCTTAGAGCAGTTGAATGCTCAAATTAAAACAGCGACAGCCGCTGGCAAAAAAGCTGAGGTTGCTCGATTACAAACTGAGTTTGAGCAAGTGGAATCGCAAGCAGGCAAGCTAGTCAAGCAAAATGAATTGGGGCAAATTGTCGAACAAGCGGGAGGCGTGGGTTTAAATGCCAACACTTCAACTGAAGCCACTCGTTATTTTTACAGCTTTCCTGCCAATAAGCTAGAACTTTGGATGTCGTTGGAGTCGGAGCGATTTCTCGATCCGGTAATTCGTCGTGAATTTTATAAAGAGAAAGATGTAATTTTAGAAGAACGACGAATGCGGGTGGAGAATTCACCCATTGGACTGATGGTGGAAAAGTTCGTCGATACTGCTTACAAAACCCATCCCTACAGGCGTCCGGTGATTGGTTATGACGAAGATATCCGCAATCTGACACCAGAAGATGTCCAAAAGTTTTTTGATACTCACTACGTACCAAGTAACTTAACCATCGCCATTGTCGGAGATGTCAATCCCACTCAGGTGAAAAAACTGGCGCAAACTTATTTTGGTCGTTTTCAAGCCAAAACCAAAGCTGTTGAACAAATCCCGGTGGAACCGCCACAACAACAAACACGAGAAGTTACTTTACAGCTACCTTCACAACCCTGGTATTTAGAAGGTTATCATCGTCCGGCGATTACTCATCCAGATAATGCTGTCTATGAAATCATTGGCAGTTTATTAAGTGATGGACGCACGTCGCGGCTATATAAATCTTTGGTAGAAAAGCAACGTTTGGCGCTAAATGCTCGAGGTTACAGTGGATTTCCTGGAGATAAGTACCCAAACCTGATCTTTTTCTATGCTCTCACAGCTCCTGGTCATACAGTTGATGAGTTGGCAGTGGCTTTACGTCAAGAAATTGACAAATTAAAAACTGAGCCTGTAGCGGCGGCTGATTTGCAACGCGTGAAAACCCAAGCACGAGCGAGTTTGTTACGTACTCTCGATTCCAATATGGGTATGGCTCAACAATTGTTGGAATATGAGGTGAAAACTGGCTCTTGGCGGAATTTGTTTAAGCAGTTGGATGACATTTCAGCGGTGACGACGGCTGATATTGTGCGAGTGGCAAAGCAGACGTTTACGCCAGAAAATCGCACGATTGGTGAGTTGTTATCGAAACAATCTTAAGAGAAACGTAGACACAAAGCGGCTTGCCGCAGGCTACCACGAAGGACGCTAAGGAAAAGAGTATGCACAGGCACAAGGTAAAAGGTAAAAGGCGGATGGTGTTCAAAATCAAAAACCTCAGTTGCGCTGTCAGCGCACCTTTGGTGCGACTTAAAATCCAAAATGTAAAGGGGCTGATTTATGTTTTGGTTGCTGTTTTTGCGTGTTTACTTTTAACTTGTAATTTTTCTCTAGCGGCGACGGCTGAGGCGAAACATTACACACAATTGCAGCTACCACCGCTACCTGAGATTAAGTTACCCAAGTATGAGCGGTTTGTACTGCAAAATGGCTTGGTTGTGTATTTAATGGAAGATCACGAGTTACCGTTGGTGAATGGTACAGCGTTTGTACGGACAGGGAATCGCTTGGAACCAATGGAGAAAGTTGGGTTGGCTGGTTTTACAGGTGGGGTAATGCGAACTGGAGGAACTAAGAACCATTCGCCTGATGAACTCAACGAGATATTGGAACAACGAGCGGCATCTGTGGAAGTTGGTATTAATGAAACTTCTGGTAGTGCTAGCTTTGACGCACTCAGTGAAGATTTAGAAACAGTGTTTGGGCTGTTTGCTGAGGTGCTGCGATCGCCTGTATTTGCTCAAGAAAAGCTAGACTTGGCTAAGACACAAGCTAAAGGTGGCATTGCCCGTCGTAATGACAATCCAGATGGGATTGCTAACCGAGAATTTAAGAAATTGCTCTATGGAAAAGATAGCCCTTATGCTCGCACGATGGAGTATGCAACGGTGGATAAGGTCGAGCGTGAGGATTTGCTCAAGTTTTATCAGCAATATTTCCACCCCAATAATATAATTTTGGGGATTGTGGGGGATTTTGAGAGTAAGAAAATGCGATCGCTCATTCAAGCTAAGTTTGGCGATTGGCAACGTAACCCAGGTATTGCTAAACCCACATTACCAAAGGTTTCGCCAGCTAATACAGGTGGAGTCTTTTTTGTCAATCAGCCACAACTGACGCAAAGTAGTGTGCTTATCGGACATTTGGGCGGACGTTTCGACAATCCCGATTATGCAACGCTGGATGTATTGAATGGAGTGTTAAATGGATTTGGTGGACGCTTATTTAATGAATTGCGATCGCGTCAAGGTTTAGCTTACTCTGTCTATGGTCAGTGGAGTCCCCGCTACGATTATCCTGGCATATTTATCGCTGGTGGAGAAACGCGATCGGATGCTACTGTCCAGTTTGTCAAAGCCTTACAAGCTGAAATCAAGCGCACCCAAACTCAAAGAGTGACAGCAAAAGAACTGGCTTATGCCAAAGAGTCTACACTCAACTCCTTTGTGTTCAACTTTCAAGACCCCAGCCAAACCTTATCACGATTGATGCGATACGAATATTACGGCTATCCTGCTGATTTTCTCTTTCGCTATCAAAAAGCCGTCGCTGCCACCACAGCAGCCGATGTCCAACGAGTAGCACGAGAATACCTTAAGCCAGAAAAGATTGTGACTTTAGTAGTGGGAAATCAAACCGCCATTCAACCGCCATTGACACAGTTAGCTAAACAGGTGACACCAATAGATGTAACGATTCCTGGTTCGCAGCCACAGGCGAAGAATTAATAGCGTAGATGGGTAGACACTCAATATCTAAATAAAATCGCAAGGCTCATATCCCCGACTGTCTAAGAAATCGGGGATCTAGTTTTTAAAATAATTTTCTCCATTATCAGGAAATGACCGAGGACAAATTGGAGTAACAAGTAGAAACTAAATCAGGAACCAAAACCTCTGGAGTTCCCAGAGGTTTTTCTCTACTCTGTTCATCTTGTATAGGAGCGATCTCTCCACTATCTATATACTTCTATAAAGCAGCAAAAATTGTCGCCCCTATCAGGTTAACTAGAGTAAGCTAAATTTAGGTCTCAACTACTGGGAGTGGAGATGATGTTGTTGGAATTAAAGCGCATCCATGTTCCACCAGGACAAAGAGTGCTATTGCAAGATGTAACCTGGCAGGAATTGGAAACAATTCTAGAGGATTTAGGGGAACATCGAGCAGCACGAATTGCTTATGACAGGGGAATGCTGGAGATTATGGCACCACTGCCAGAACATGAAGATGATAAAGAAATTATTAGCGATTTAGTCAAAGCTCTTTTGGAAGAATTAGACATTGAGTTTAGATGCCTTGGTTCTACTACTTTCAAAAACCAAGCAATGGCTCAAGGTATAGAACCCGATCAGTGTTTCTATATAAAAAATGAATCTAAGATTCGCGGCAAGAAGCGACTAGATTTAGCAGTAGACCCTCCTCCAGATTTAGCTCTAGAAATTGATATTACTTCTCGTACTCATCCTAATATTTATGAAGTGCTAAATGTGCCTGAGCTTTGGCGTTTTGATCGAGGAAAGCTCCAAATTAATATTTTGCGAGATGGGCATTATGTCGAATCTCAACAAAGCCTAAATTTTCCTCTATTCTCATTAATTGAAGCGATTCCCCAATATCTGGAGCAAAGTACAACAGCAGGTAGAAATGCAACGCTCAAAGCTTTTCGGATTTGGGTACAAAAACAGATACAACAGCAATAATTTATGCTGTTACCAGAATTCACCGACATGGTTAACGAAGCCCAACACTCACCCCTGCTCTGCACTGCATCTGAAAATTTGTAGGACAGCAATTAAATATAATCGCTGTCCTACAAAATCGAAATACAAATTAGCTATTGAAACAACTGCCTATGCAGGATATGCAGGAATTAATACTGTGTCAATCACATGAATCACACCGTTATCAGCTTCCACATCTGGCGTGATAACTGTCGCATCATTGATTTTCACAGCACCATTAGATGCATCAATTTTGATGCTGCTTCCTTCAACAGTTGAAGCAGAGTCTAAATTGACCACATCTGTTGACAACACTTTCCCTGAAACAACATGATAAGTTAAGATTCTTATCAGTAGGGGAACGTCAGCAAGCAGTGAGTCTACTGTCCCTTCTTTTAGCTTAGAAAATGCTTCGTCAGTTGGTGCAAAGACCGTAAATGGACCATCGCCCTTGAGGGTATCCTCTAAACCAGCAGCTTGTACTGCCGCTACTAAGGTCTTAAAGGAACCAGCATTAACAGCAGTATCAACAATGTCAGCCATATGTTTTAGAAATTTCTGTATCTTTCGTCACTGAAAATATACTTTTATTCAAACTATTACTATCTATCCACAGATAGGTTAAATTATCTTAATGACTTGAGGCAAAATTGTCGTGATTCCGCCCAAGCGCAACCGCAGGAATCCTCATGATTACGACTTGGACTTGTACAAAGCTCGTCATTTAATTGAAAACTTCTTTGCTAAACTCAAACAGTACTGGGCGATGCCTACGGCGGGCTACGCCTACGCAACTCGCTATGATAAACGGGCAACCAACTTTCTAGGTGCTATTTATCTGGCTGCTTCTGTCATCTGGCTCAATTGATGACATGCCCTAGCATTAGCGGATAAATTGTACTTATTTGAAGTCATTACTACCGCATTTTAATCTATGTTTATTAAACCCAAAATATTTTTATCATCGCTTGCATTATTACTCAGTTTTGCAAGTCTATTTCTTAGTGCTTGGATTATTCTTCCTGCTCCAAATATGTTCTTACTCACGCTAGCAGTAGGAGCGCCAGAAGTTAGTCCTTGGTTATTATTATTTAATTTGCTTTTTTTGTTGCTGTCTTTATTCTATATCCGTCACCGTCAACTACAACGTTTAGTTTGCATTTTCAGTTTAATTGGATTGCTAATTTGTGGATGGGTGCTAGTGAATATCCCATCAACTCAAATGCAGATGGCTAAAGCGATGAAACAAGGGTTGGGAGCAATTTATCTAGAGCAAATTCCACCCAAAGTAAGGGCTAAGATGCAAACCTATCCTTTTAACTTAGTTAATTTCTTTCAGGGTATTACATTAGGTAAAACGCGTCATCAAAAAGATATTCTCTTTGCTTCTCCTGGAGGAGTGTCTTTAAAAATGGAAGTTTATCAACCCCCAGAGGTAGGGAAATATCCAGTAGTAGTAGTAATTTATGGTGGAGCTTGGCAATATGGTAATACTCATGCCAATTCTGAGTTTAACCAATATATTGCTAATCATGGATATACGGTATTTGCGATCAACTATCGACACGCACCTCAATATCAGTTTCCATCTCAGTTAGATGATGTGCGTACAGCCTTGAATTTTATTCGCAAACATGCAGCTGAATATGAAGCCGATTCAGAACGTATGGTACTTTTAGGACGTTCTGCTGGGGCACATCTAGCAATGCTAGCGGCTTATCAACCCGATGCACCACCGATTCGCGCTGTGGTGAACTATTATGGGCCTGTTAACTTAACTGAAGGATATAAAACACCACCAAATCCCGATCCTATAAATACCCGCACTGTTTTAAAAGCATTTCTTGGTGGTTCTTTAGAAGAATTGCCTAATCGGTATCAAATTGCTTCACCAATAAATTACTTAATGCACCCTTTACCGCCAACTTTATTAATTTACGGCAGTCGCGACCATTTAGTAGAAGCGCGATTTGGCAGACAGATGTATGAAAGTTTACATGAATCTGGCAATACTGCGGTTTTTCTAGAAATTCCTTGGGCAGAACATGCTTTTGATGCTGTTTTCAACGGTGTGAGCAATCAATTAGCATTGTATTACACTGAGAGGTTTTTGGCTTGGGCGTTGTTCGGGCAATGATTTTATTTCCAGACGGATTCATAATTATTAAAAACTCAGCACTCCTTATACCAATTTGAAAAAAGAATGCGACAGATACACATCTCCAAAACCTTGTCCTGTCTGAATTCTTAATTTTGAATTTTGAATTTTGAATTTTGAATTGGTATTACTCCTTTTGAGGCCAACGCCAATTGTAGCGATTCCATTCATACATTCCTTGAATTTCATATTCTGCGCCGTTAAAGAAGCGGACAACGCAATTAGTAGAGGAATCATCACGTAGGCGTAGCCCGTCGTAGACATCGCTAATTTCCTCGACCTTAATCACCATACAGGGAAACCATTCCCGCTTACAAGGCCCATTCTCCTGCACCCATTCCCATAGTGCATTGGAAACTTCAATGCGATCGCCTACTCTTAACTTCAGTGCATCCTCAAAATAAGAATACTTGTCAAAATGATATGACTCAACACGATTCAACCACTGTAAACCATAGCGTTGGCGAATAAAGTGTACCGTTCCAGAGTCTTTTTCTAGCAACCAGTCGTTGAGTAATTGCACTTTCCAAGTGCGGTTGCGTTGTTCTTCATCCTTAACAAATTGTAAAAATGCTTCTAACTCTTCTGGGGTAAGTTCATCTAAAGGATTAGCAATATTTGACATCTCAGAGGTAAAATTTCCCTGAATTTGCTCGACCACTTGCAGTAATATCTGTTTTTGCGTGTCAGTGAGAGGACAGCTTGCTGCATCACAATCATTAAAGGCTGCGAACATAGCTACTTCAATCTCATCTGGAGTCATAATTTCATAGCAATTAAGGGCTTATTCTCCTAATTATTACAAATGCTAAATTCAAGTCTCCAATCACCCTGTAGTTAAATATAGACATAATTAAATGTAAAATGCCTAATATTCGGAGAAAAACTTGATTCTGTCTCCTATCTCCTGAGTTGTTGGCATCGGCTTGGTATTTTCTAGGGTTGACCAAAATAATGGGATACAGGCCCCGCCCAATAGCTTCGCTACTTGGCTAATTGATTTTTAATATATTCTTTTAATACTTCGATTGGTGCGCCACCAACAGAACAAGCGAAGTAAGAAGGACTCCAACATGCCATGTTAAACATTACTCTTTGAGCAACGCCAAAGACCGATTGATTCAACTTGGTACTGGGTGTGGTAGCACACCAGTACTGACTATGCGTGAGAGATTAAGATAAATCTTGAGAATTTATTAAGTTTTTTAACTAATTTGTTCAACAGTTTCGCACTCCTTACTAGTCTAAACTCCAGATACAGTTGCAAAAGAATAAATATTCAGCCTTCGGGATTGAACTGTAGGCTTCGGAGGTTGTTCGTTTTAACAGAAAATCAAGACTTAGGTGTGGTTAAATCTCTCCCTTAGCCAGTCTCTAAGCTGAATTTATCCCCTTTTCTCTGCACCCTCTTGACAAAAGTGCAATTACCTTAACCTGTCAAGGATGCGCTCAGAATGACAATTCATCCCTGGATTCAGCAACCCCAAACAGGAAATTATCTAGAGCGATTAGCGATTTAGGATGGAGGCAGTTTAAAGCATTTTTATCAAGGAAGTAGAGAATAGAGAGTAGGGGTATGTTGTAAGCTGAGGTTATCAGTTAATAATTATTGAATTAAATCACGGGGTCTTTTATGCGGTTGCGTTCGCTCACGGTCGTTTTTATTTCATGTCTCATTCCCTTTCTATCGTGGGTGATTGTTCCCCCAGCTGTAGCCCTGACACAGATTAAACTATTTGATGTCTCTTATAAAGATTGTCCATCAGAACTAGCACAAGGCGCTGTTATCAGTAGTGGTAGCGCGGCAGCTAATTGTTTTATTATCATTGGCAAAGCAGAAAATGGCACTAATAAAACAGTCTACGACGCAGATATTTTTGGACGCATTTATGATGCCAATAATGACTCGGTGATGCAAAACCGCACTCGCTTAGGCTCTATTACCGAGGTACCACCAGGTATTAGCGATTTTGAATTGAGAATTTCCGTACCTGCGAATCAGCCTACTCCGTTGAAGCTAAAACAGTTTAAGGCTGCCGGGTTTAGCGGTCAAGTGCGTAAATAATTCGTAATTCGTAAAAAATTGTAGAGACGCTTGTATAATTAACGTCTCTACACAATTCTTTACCAAGGTAGTAATCAAAATCTTTTTATAAGGGCAGGTTAGCTGGAATGGCACTCAGAAGCCCACTAACTACATTGAGTGCTAAGAAAGCTAAGATCGGCGAAAAATCTATACCGCCCAATGGGGGAATAATTGAGCGAAATAGATTCAGATAAGGATCAGTTATCTGGGCTAAAGCGGCAAATGGCTGGTTATACCAGTTGATTGTTGGGAACCAGGTTAGCAAAACCCGGATAATTAGCAAATAGCTATAAAAGGTGACAAAGGTAATTAGTGTCGTAATCAGTAAACTCATAGATAGCTTTGTTTCCTACTAGTTGTCAAACGCGGTCTTATCTTTTAATTTTAATTTAGTCCAGAGTCAAAAGTGTTTGCGGATTTCACGTTTACCACACTTGACACTTTCACCACGCCTGAACAAACTTCAGGAGTCTTTAGTGAGGGAGCGGTCATTGGTTGGTTGGGGTGAACCGCCATTAACATTTCCCAGTTGCTTTCGCACTTCATCAATTGTGGCATTTAGCTGGGCAATTTTATCTTCTAGCGATCGCCTCGCCGTTTCTATACTGTTGCTTTCGCTTTCTGAGGCTTTCATCTGACGCCGCTTTGCTGCTATTTTCTTAGCTTCGCCTTGGCTATCTGTCAGTTCTGTCTCCTCTTCTACTAGCAATTCTGGCTCGCGTCGAGAAGCAATTAATGCCCCAATAACACCGCCAAAGACTCCACCAACAAACGCCCCTGCTAAAAAGCCACTGCCAAAACCATCTCGCTGACTCATATCTTTACCGCCTTCAACAAACCTTGCAACTTTTACAGTAGTTATGCTATTTTCCTGCCCTAGCTGCATACTAGCTTAAGTCCCAAAGATGCGATCGCCTGCATCTCCCAATCCCGGTACAATATATCCCTTGCTGTCCAGTTTTTCGTCAATTGTAGCGGTGTAAATTATTAAACCTGGATAAGCTTCACTCAATTTTTGCAAAGCTGGTGGAGCCGCTACTACACAAACAATCCGCGTCAAGGCTGAGTCAGCACCCCGTTGTGTCAATTCTGCCATTGCCGCCATAATTGACCCTCCGGTTGCCAACATTGGATCGGTAACTAACACTCGTGTTTGGGGGTCAAATTTTTCTGGTAACTTGTTCAGATAACAATGAGGTTGCAGTGTCTCTTCATCTCGCGCCAAGCCAAGGTGGTAAATTGATGCTAGAGGCAGTAAAGTCTGCGCTCCCTCTAGCAATCCTAGCCCAGCCCGCAGAATCGGTACTACTGCCATAGGCACTTGCGGATCGATCACCGTTGCCAGACAGGTATCTAAGGGACTCTGTACTGCTGTTTCTTGAGTCGGCAACCAGTCTCGTGCAGCTTCATAAGTCAGCCATCTTCCTAACTCAGTCATGGCACTGCGGAACAATACTGAAGGCGTGCCTGCATCACGGGCAACTGCAAGCCAGTGCTTGATCAGGGGATGGGGTGGAACATAAACGCGCAATTGTAGCGTCATAGCCAGAAATAGGCGCCTTTTTATTGTATAACAACTGAAACACCATAATACTCTTTCCTGCATCCGGCTGACAGCTTAAAATTGACAATCTCAATTTTATTGATAAAATATTTCATTAGTAGTTGACATTAATTCTCAATCAAGGCTATATTCTTATACAGTGTTCTCCTCTCTTTTAAGGATCGGCAGACGGGATTAGCCAGCAGTAGCAGGCTCGTCCCTCTTTTTTTTGATTGGGGATTGGACACTGGGCATTGGGCATGGGGGAGAATAACTAATGACAAAGCGCAAAGTCTGAGCGCCGGCTTCCGGCGCTCAGAACTTTGTAAGAGAGGACTAATGACCAAAATGCAAGATATTGATGCAATCGTGATTGGGTCTGGGATTGGCGGATTAGTAACAGCGACCCAGTTAGCGGCGAAGGGAGCGAAAGTGCTGGTACTGGAACGTTATTTGATTCCAGGTGGTAGTGCTGGTTATTTTGAACGCCAAGGCTATCAATTCGATGTTGGCGCATCAATGATTTTTGGGCTGGGACAGAACGGTACAACCAACTTACTCACCCGTGCATTATCAGCGGTAAATGTCAGCCTAGAAGCGATCGCAGATCCGGTACAGATTCACTATCATCTACCCCAAGGTTTAGACCTGAAGGTTGACCGGGTTTATGAGAAATTTTTGCAAAATCTTATTGCTCATTTTTGCCATGAAGAACAAGGGATTCGTCGCTTTTATGACGAATGCCAAAAAGTATTTAAGTGTCTCAACAGCATGGATTTGCTGTCGTTGGAAGAACCTCGGTATTTACTGCGCGTATTTTTCCAGCATCCTTTGGCGTGTCTCGGTTTAGCTAAGTATCTGCCCCAAAATGCCGGGGATGTGGCGCGGCGTTACATCAAAGACCCGCAATTATTGAAATTTATCGATATGGAATGTTATTGCTGGTCGGTGGTTCCATCAGACATGACACCAATGATTAATGCTGGAATGGTCTTTTCTGACAGACATTATGGTGGAGTTAACTATCCTAAAGGCGGGGTGGGACAAATTGCCCAAAAACTGGTGCAAGGTCTAGAGAAGGCTGGAGGTAAGATTCAATACCAAGCTAAAGTCACAAAAATTCTCACAGAACAGGGAAAAGCCGTAGGTGTGCAACTGGCAAATGGTAAAGTATATCGGGGTAAACGCATAGTTTCTAATGCTACACGGTGGGATACATTTACACAATTACTATCAGTAGAAGAAATGCCATATAATGAGAAAAAATGGCAACAAATCTATCAAAAATCTCCAAGCTTTTTGAGTTTGCACATTGGGGTAAAGGAGTCAGTTTTACCTGTGGGGACAGAGTGTCACCATATTTTGCTGGAAGATTGGGAAAAGATGACAACAGCAGAAGGCACGGTGTTTATTTCGATTCCCACATTGCTTGATCCAGATTTAGCACCAAATGGATATCATATCATTCATGCCTTCACGCCTCACTGGATTAATGATTGGCAAGAACTTTCTCCCAATGAATACGAAGCGAATAAAGAAAAGGCAGCTTGGCGAATTATTGACCGCCTAGAGAAGCTTTTTCCCGGTTTAGATGCCGGATTGGATTATTTAGAAGTGGGGACACCACGCACCCATCGCCGCTTTTTGGGTCGTGAGGATGGCACTTATGGGCCAATTCCCCGACGTAAGTTGTGGGGGTTATTGAATATGCCCTTTAATCGCACAGCTATTTCAGGACTTTATTGTGTTGGGGATAGTACCTTCCCTGGTCAAGGGTTGAATGCAGTCGCTTTTTCTGGGTTTGCTTGCGCCCACCGCATTGCCGTAGATTTAGGATTTTAATTACCGAACATGATATTACTCCTTATCTGGTATTTTCTGGTTTTGAAAATTAGCTAACTCTGATGCTAAAGTCTCTTCTAATGCATCTATAATCGCTTGTGGATCAACAGCTTCTTTCATTATTTGGGCCTGCTGATCAGAGCGATTTTTAACATTGGGAATATCTTCGCGTAATTCCTCAACTAAGGCGATAAGTTTCGCAATTTTCTGCTCAGAGAGCAGGTTAAGCTGAAGGCTAAGTTGCGCCCTTTGCTCTGCTAATTTTTCCTGACGCTCTTGTTTAATCAACACCCCTGTTGTTACTAACAGGGAACCTGCGGTCAGTGAAAATTGTAGCCAAGAAAATGGTGGGGGGTCGAATCTTGATATGCCCAAACGTCGTGGTAAAACATTGGGTGTTACCCACAGAACAATTCCTAATAGGATGCTATACAGGAATGCCGGACGACCAAAAAAGGCTGTTACTGTTTCTACAACCCGTTGATGTTGAGGTATGTCTTTTTCATAACGTCTGTGCAGTGCAATAATAGTTTCGATATTTTGACTAATCTCTTCCGGTAATGGAGCAGTGGGTAAAATGGTTTGGCAAGGTGCTGAAGATGATACTTGCGGTGAATCTTCTGGATTTGGTTTATCTTGGGAGGACATGGACAGTTTTTTATACCAGTTATTTCTCTAATTTAATAACTCAAGTTTTGATATAAATCTATACTTTTAGGTAAATAAACGGATGAAAGTACCTACAGACAGATATTGATAGATTGTGATTGTTGTCAAATTAAGCAGAGATTTTGAAACAGAATCATAGCATCAAGTTTCTTGTTATTGTATTGAGATCAAACGCCTTAATGCCCAAATCCAATTCCAGTCAACGCTGTTGGGATTAATATACAGGAAATATAGACGCTATTAGCGGCTTGTTGCAGACATCGCTAATTTGAAGGAAACACTCCAAATGATTAAAGGGATTAAGTCACCAGAGGCTGTCGATTTAGGACTTACGCACTGTAAAAATTGTCTATTATGTGCATAAGCATATTTGGTTGTCTCAGAGTATTATCGATTTTAACCGGATGATGGTGGCTTTACGAATGCTTAGGCGTAGCCTGTCGTAGACATCGCTACGGACTTGTATTCTGAACCAACGGACTTATATTTTTAACCAACGGATTTATATTCTGGACCAAAAGTCGATGCTGAAACCTTGTGGAATAGTATTCTTACTTCTTGAAATTCATCAATAATCTGTGACGTAGAAAAAGCATTTGCAAAAAAGCCAGATTTTTGATTAATACAAAAACTGAATTCTTAATTTTGGATAAATTTGAGCTTAGATAGGATTTTAATTGAGATTGCAAGCTAAACGTATACAGTTAATTTTTGGAAGTTGAGAAGTTCAACTCTTTTTGAATACTTTTAGTGTCATTATACAGATTTGTCACTCTCGAATCATTACTTGGACAGCTAATATCTTGAGATTTTTGCCCTTGATAACTGACTTGAGCTAACGTACCGAACGAAACAGATTTTACACACGGTTTATATGATAATTTTGACAATGGTTTCGCTGCTAAAATATCATTAAAAAATTTAGTTGCTATCTCCAATTTTACTTGACCTTCGCCTGTTTTGTCGCAAACGGTGTAGGTTGCTTTTCCAGATGGCAATAGGCGAATTCTATATTTGCAGGTATTTGTAGAGCCACTATTAATAATAATTGCTGGCTGTTTGGGATTTGGAGTTTGAGCAAGTATTCTTAGAGGCAAAATGTATAATGGTGTAGCTAACAATACTGAAGCTAGACTAATTTTATGTATGTTAAAAACTTTCACTTTCACCTCACATTAATTTTTGAGTTAGCTACCTAATTAGGTCATAACTGATTTGAGATATCTTATGCAACCAAAAACTCTGCAATAGTACTTGCTTGGTTAACACTAAATTAAGTAATATTAAATTTGTGAGTAGTCTTGTTACTAAACAGAAATTATGGTGACTTTTTAAAAGTATAGTTGATTGTATATTTTTTAGATATGTCATTATGATGTCAATGTTATGTCAGGATAATACTCATTTTTTATGTGGCATTCCTATCGAATATCTAATCTGGATTTCGCAATAAAAGCTTTCAGTGAGGCAATTGTGGGATTGCAACTCGCACCGGAGAAACAGTCATCAGCCGCGATACGCAAATGCATTTGTGCGTGTATGCAGTAGGTTACGCCACGCTTAAAATCGATTCGGTTGGTTCTTTACCGTGCCTTTTCACCGCAATTTACAAAATTTTTCATAATTGTGCTTTAATGGTGGGCGGTTTTTGTTTTTAAGAATCTTCCTCACACACAAAGCGATCGCTGATGTTACTCACACACAAAGAAAATATTGTAAAATTTAGCTGGTTTCTACCCAGCCTTTTAAGCTTGCTACTGTTTGGCTCCACTCTCAAAGCTAATGCTGCGATCGCAAATTGGCATTTTGATAGCAATCGTAATCATCTGGACTTCACCACAGATGAGAATGTTCAACCGCAAGTACAACTACTTACCAACCCTACTCGTCTGGTAATTGATTTGTCTGGAGTTACATTAGGATATCCACAGACTAGTCAAAGAGTGGGGTTAGTAATTAAAGACATTCGCATTGAGCAGTTTAATGCAGAGACTACCCGTATGGTAGTTACTTTAGCATCCGGTTACACCTTTGATTTAGCACAGGTACAACTGCAAGAAAAATCTCCCAATCATTGGTCTGTGCAGTTACCCAAACCAATACGATTGACTGCAACCCAGCCGCAATATTTAGAGATAACTCCGAGTATTTCTCCAAGAGTGAATGATAATAGCACTCTCTTTGCTGGCGTGGTTCCGATGCATTCACCGATGAAAGTGCTGGAACCTCAAATTAAAGCCTTGATGAGTCGCTACAGTTTTCTGAAAACAGGAATGTTTTTCTTGGATTTGGATACTGGGGATTATTTGGATATTGGAGGCGATCGCGTTTTCCCCGCTGCTAGTACAATCAAACTACCAATACTCATCGCCTTTTTTCAGGATTTAGATGCTGGTAAAGTCACGCTTCAGGAAAAACTGACCATGCGGCGTGACTTAGTGACCAATGGTTCTGGAACGATGCAATATGAGCACGTTGGGAAGAAATATACAGCTTTGGAAACCGTCACTAAGATGATTACCATTAGCGATAATACCGCCACCAACATGATTATTGATCGCTTAGGTGGGGCGGTGAAACTAAATCAGCGTTTCCGTACTTGGGGACTGAAAGACACAGTAATTCGCCATCTTTTGGCTGACTTGAGAGGAACTAACACCACAAGTTCTCAAGACATGACACGGGTGCTAGCTTTGTTAGTCAATAACAAGTTAGTTTCCTCACAGAGTCAAGAGCAGGTCTTAGATATTCTGCGTCACACCACAATTCACACACTGCTTCCCGCCGGTTTAGGAAAAGGTGCAGTCATCGCCAACAAAACCGGAGATATCGGCTTTCTCATTGGCGACGCTGGATTTATTACTATGCCTAATAGTAAGCGCTATTTGGCTGCCATCTTCGTTACCCGTCCCTATAAGGACACCAGGGGGAGAGACTTTATTCGTCAAGTTTCCCAACTAGTTTACAATTACCTGAATCAGCTCAACCCAGTTGCTTCGGTTGATTCGCCTAATAATACTACAAGATAGGAGAGGGTTATTGACAGCAAAGAACGCAATTGCCCGCCAGAAACATCTGCAATAAAATTATTACCTGTGCTGCGATTTGTGATTTACAGTTGTTGTCCAAGAGGTGTCTCTAAAATTACCTCCACACCTTTATCGGTGGAATTAGCTTTCACAGACGTGATTTGAATTGTTGGCGCTGGTGCGGTTTGCGACGTGGGCGATTGCACTAGTAAATATTGAGCGTTGGTGAGGGGGATTTCTAGCTCCCTGAGTTGTCGGATTTTTCGATTCCCATCACCCTCTTGCAAAAGGAAGGTTTTTTGAGTATTATTCTCAGATTTTACCTGTCCTCATGCAGGTTGAGTTACTAGAGTGCCGATCATCGCCACCAAAGTTGGTGCTAGCCATAAATAGATATTAAACTGCCGATTTTTCATGCCACTCCCCACACAATTTTGATTCCAAGGCTTATTGCAGATATTTATTAATGGGACTTAGGCAAAAAAAACCGATAAAATGACCTCAAACGTATATCTCAAAGGGTTTTGACATTGTTTTGCTTGGTTTGTTAATATATCTGGGTTTCAGGCGTTTTCGGACATTTGGTGTATTTCCCTTACCCCGCAAGGGTTTGAGGTTTATTTATTCCTCAAAAATGTTTAAGTCCCGCTAGCATTGATGGCTGGGCGTTCTATCTCACTTAGTCGCCTAATTCTTTTATTAGTAGTAGAGGAATCGGCAGTCGCTTTGAAACTTTCCCCACTAGAAATGGCTGTTAGCTCATTTTGGTTGATTTGTGCCCGTACAAGTTGTGTTATAAATATTGGCAGAAAACTCATCACCAACCATAGGCAAATACTGGACGGCAACCCCTGAGTTCTCATTATTCCTCACACTCCAATAATTAACTCTTGATTTAATGACAAGAGTTCTTGATAAAGCCGGAATGTATTATATGAAAACTCTCGCTTTCGTGTCTACCCAAAAACCGCCTTATCTTCGCAAAACCGACTTTTTGCCCAATAAACACTCGCTGGGTGTAATGCCAAATTTGCGTTTAAATGCAGTAGCAAAATGAGCAGGATTTGAGTAGCCAAGTGAAATTGCAACTTCTGCTACAGTGCGTTGGTATTGATTATCACAGGCATCACCCTGTCGTAACCATTGCTCTGCTAGCTCCATACGTTTATTCACCAAATAACCAAATACCGTTGTGCCAAATAATTCTCTAAAACCACGTAGGAGAGTACGATCGCTTACTCCTACCATTTGCGCCAATTCTAGTATCGATGGGGGGTTTTCCAGATGAGAGAGCAAAATTTCTCTAGCATGATAAATGCAAGCGCTCGTTGTATTTCTTAATCTTGTTGATGGTTGCACTCCAGTTTGTTCGGCTAAAAAGGGGGCAAGTTGCAACGCCATCAACTCTAGCACCTTTCCCTGTAAATACAGACGTTTCGTTATCCCCTGGTAAGGACAGTTAACTATTTGCTGTGCTACTGTCTGGATTGCGATTGTGGTTTTTGGGTAGAGCAATGTTTGCCAATCGTTACCCTTTGCCAAAAAGCACAACTGCGGAGGAATTTCTCCATCGACTGTCGGGAAAAAGGTTGCCAACAATTCAGGGGGCATAACTATGCCAACACTCACTTCTGATTGCGAATGCCAAAAAGTCATCTTTGGTTGAATGCCGCCACCAGAGATGAGTGTGTATCCTTCTCCTATTTGCCCTCCAAATCCATCTCTAGCTGTTCCCGAAAGGCAAACAGCAAATTGCAAAGGGTGATCACAGTCGCAGTCTTGGAACAGTACATCATCGTAGTATTCGTGGTTATCAATCCCCAGCCACACTTGGGGATACACCTCGATATCTCGCACATATCCTTTGCCCAGTTGCTTGGGTACTTGACAATAAAATTCAAATGGCTCTGATGGATTTTGCAGGCTGTTTTTGGCAGCTTCTACCCACCATTCATCCCATTCTGGTGTTGGAGTAATGGTCATAGTTACCGACTGGTAAATGCTCAGAAATTAATACTAATTAATTTCAAGAATTTTACTACGATTTATCCCCAACTATTGACAACAGCACAACTCAATGTATCGGTATCTACAAAAAACTCATGTAAAAATAAGTCGTTTCACATTGCACCCTACTGAGAACTCCTATAGTGCAACTAATTAGACCAATTTAATTTTACTGGCTGCTCTAGTAGCCTTTTCCCTAGCCTCTTGAATATTCACACCCTTCGCCAAAGCTACACCCATTCGCCGATATGGATGAGCATTAGGTTTACCAAATAATCTAATATCTACATCTTTTTCTGACAAAGCATCGGCTACACCATTAAAAGCAATAGAATCAGATTTTTCTGAGGCTAAAATTACGGCACTGGCTGATGCTCCTAGCTGTTCTATATGAGGAATTGGCAAGTCTAAAATAGCTCGTAGATGTAGTTCAAATTCATTGAGATTTTGTGAGATTAATGTCACCATTCCTGTATCATGCGGTCTGGGAGAAAGTTCGGAAAAAATCACTTCATCTTTGGTAATGAAAAATTCAACACCAAAAATTCCGGCTCCTCCTAAAGCATTAGTGACTTTTATGGCTATTTCTTGAGATTTTAATATCTTATCTTCAGAAATTAGTGCGGGTTGCCACGATTCTTGATAATCGCCTCTTTCTTGGCGATGACCAATAGGAGAACAGAAAATTGTCGGTGCATTCCACTGTTTAATTGTTAGTAAAGTTATCTCAATTTCAAAGTTAATAAATTCTTCGATAATGACCTTTTGACTGTCACCTCTAGAATTAGCGATCGCATAATTCCAAGCTTTCTCAACCTCAGTCTTATCCTGCACTACAGATTGACCTTTCCCTGATGATGACATCACAGGTTTAACAACATTGGGAAAGCCAATTTTATCCGAAACTGCAATCAATTCTTCTAAAGTTGTTGCATAACCATATTTAGCCGTTCTGATACCCAATTCTTGATGTGCCAGTTCCCGAATTCTGTCGCGATTCATTGTGTAGTTAGTGGCAGCCGCAGTCGGAATAACTGTAATTCCTCGCTGTTCAAATTCGCTCAGTTTTTCTGTTCTAATTGCTTCAATTTCTGGTATAATAATATCTGGCTGATGTCTTGTTACTACAGCTTCTAAATCATCAGCACTGAGCATAGAAATAACTTCATAAGCATCAGCAACCTGCATCGCCGGAGCATTGGCATAGCGGTCAACGGCAATCACATAATTACCAAGACGTTGAGCAGCGATCGCAAATTCTTTGCCCAGTTCTCCTGAACCCAGCAACATCAATCTTTGGGGCAACTTAATACTCATTAACTTATCCAGGTCAATATCAATTCAATCATCTTATAATTTTTTGTGTTTTCATTACTAACTTCTTAAGAATTAAATATCGCTTTGCGTAGTTGTAAATCTTGACATTGTAGATGATTTAAACCAATACCTACGCCAAGCTGACAATTATCTACTAAAGTCTCTAACCAAATAGTTTCGTTCAGAGTTGCACCTCGTAAATTTGCATTTCTCAAGTCGGCTTTCGTAAAATTTACAAACAAGAGGTCCGCATTTACTAAACTACTACCTTGTAGATTTGCTTCTGACAAATTTCCTCGGATGAAATTGACACTATCTAAAATTAAACCAGATAAATCTGTTCCTATAAGATTAGGAAACTTTAGCTGATTGGGATGTTTAAAAAACCTCATTATACAAATGATATTTGCTTCATTTAGTTGTATTTTGGTTAAAAAATCATAACGAGCTATGCCCAGTTGCTTGAGAATTTGCAGACGCTGTGATGGACTTTGTTCTAAAAACTGGATAGCTGTGTAGCGCAAGTCTTGAGTAGGGATATTTAACATTATTTTCAGATTGTTGTGATACTTGTGCTGATTAAAAATTTCACAGCCGATGTAGGCAAATAATAAATAATATAGCAGTCCTAAATCATTTGTGAAAAACAAGCTCCCCGACTTCTTTAAAAAGTCGTGGAGCTAAATATCGATAACTACTTATACCAATTCTCTAACAATAAGGCAACAGATGTAAGCCAAGAAAGCCTTGCTGCTGCATCTAAATTTCTCAATTGCGAATTAGTATTACCTAACGTCCTGCCAACAATGCTTTCGTAGCAGATTCGCCTGCTAATCTTACCTGCCTTATCAACTGGAAGTTCAACAATGCTAGAACACTCAAATCAGCTAAGAGTGCCATAAAAACTGTTGTTACCCCAGCGTATTCTACAGCTGTCCAAGGAAAAGTTGTAAACATCCATACGGTAGAATATTTCCATGACGAGATACCAATAAATTCTAGAATCATCGGTGGCAAAAACATTACAGTACCTAAAGTCCCAATTGCCCAGAAAAAACGCTTAGGAGTTTTCAGCAAAAGTATCAATTGGGCGATGGTAGCGTAAATCATCATTAAGCTGATAGACAAAGCTATAGTTAAAAGTACTTTAAACCTGTCAATCTCGTTAACAATCTCAGTTCGGCCATTGTTTGCATCAACAACAGATGTAAGTACAAGCCAAACTAACCAGGGAATAGCGGCAATTGTCAAATTAATAGCGATCGCCACAAGTGCAGGGCTTTTTTCAGACCAAATTAGATCCTGCCAAACACTCTTATAGTTAGAAACTCCCTGATGTCGATATCTTGCCCAATCTTGTACATCTTGACGATGAGGGGAAAGAACTGCAATTAAACTTAAAATCAACACCAAGTTGTACACTACCAGCAAAACGAAATTTCCCGCAACCTGTTCATCCCATGTGTTATTATTATTTCCATTTTGTAGAGCAAATCCCCATGTTATCAATTGGCAAAAAGCTACTAGTAAATAACTTTGCTTTTTACTAATTATTGAGGCTTGAGGATTACGGAAGCAACGTTTAAGAGCTTGCAAAATACCGTAACTGCACAATCCAAAGTTTAATAAATGGAAGCCAACAACACTAACAAAACCTCTCCCTAATGGTAAATAGAAAAACTGCAAGTTTTTCAAGTTAGAACCTTTGTTTAGATGAAATAAGTTAGCAAATAGATAATTTGTTACATCCCAAGGAGCAAACAGCCTCAACCAAGCCGTTGAATTATACGAAGTGCCTGAATGATCTGATGATGTTATCTGAAAAGTTATCAACAAGAAAAGGAAAACTGCACCACTACCTAACCAAGGTTGAAAACCACTAAACCAGCGACTAACTAAGCCAAATAGTAGTGCAGCGCTGTAGAAGAAAATACAGCTAGCAATAAGAATTGCGTAATAACTCAAAATGTAGCTAAAGGCAATTTGGGCAGAAAGTCCGGCCCATAAATGTAAAGGAACTGCTACTAGAACAGCCAGATAAATTAAACTTGGAACTCCTAGCAACTTACCAGTCAATATGCTTGTTTCTGACTGGGGACTAAGACGGATAAAATTCAGTGTACCGCGAGTTTCTTCTTTGGCTAAATCGTTGATTAGTAAATAAGTTCCTGCAACTAATAGTGTAAATCCAAAAATTACAGTAAAAGAGAGAAATATATATTCCCAATGGTCTCGCCACCACAACTGCCAATTAATTTCATTTTGTGGACAAAAATTATTTGATAGGAAATTATTGAATTCATCAATTATAGATTGATTTGATTGCTGGTAAAGTCGGTTTTGTTGCTGTTGATATACTTGACGCAGATTACAGTATGTAGCAGTTAGCGAGTATCTATCTCCAGGAAATTCGCGTAACTGATATAAAAAAACTACTAATTGCAGTAGTAGTGAAGTTGCAAATGCGATCGCAACATTAAAAAACTTCAAGCGTCCTTTGAGTTCCCGCAATAGTTGCGGATTCCAATCGCCGATTTTGTCTATTAAATTGAGCATCATAGGAAAAAAATCTCCAAAAATGGGGAGTGATATTTACTGACGTATCAAGATGCTTGTTTGTGACCTAATTTTAAGAAAATACTTTCTAAGTCTTCTTGCATACAGTGAAAATCAGTCAGAGGAATGCCTACTTTGATAAGCGATCGCAACAACTCAGCATTATCTTCCTCTTTGCCCGAAAAATTCACCCGGACGCTATTTTTTCCTGGTATTACCTCCCACTCTTCTACTAAAGGATGATGTTTTAGTTCCCTTAAAAGTACCTCTAGGTTCCCCAGAGTTGATATCACAATTTGCTGATGGGCTAGACGTTGATAAAGTTGCTGTAGGGAAGTACTTTCTACCAAGAAGCCAAGTTCCATAATTCCTACAGATGTACACAGTTCCGCTAAATCGCTGAGAACATGAGAGGAAATAATTACAGTCATCCCAGCTTCTTGCAAAGCCTTGATGATTTCGCGAAAGTGCATCCTGGCAATGGGGTCAAGTCCAGAAACAGGCTCATCTAGTAGGAGTAAAATCGGTTCGTGGATAATGGTTCGCGCTAAACTTAAGCGCTGTTTCATCCCGCGTGACAGAGTAGAAATTTGACTATTGCGTTTATTACCAAGTTGGATTAGTTCTAAAACTTCATGCAGGCGTTGAGTGCGGCGTGGTTCTCGCAAACGATACAGACGCGCAAAATAATCTAGGTAGTCCCAGACTGTCAAATCCTCATACAGCGGGTAGTCATCGGGTAAGTAGCCTAGACGACGCTTGAGTTTGGGATTACTCTTGTCACGGAGTAGGCGATCGCCATTAATATAAATCTCACCCGTAGTTGGTTCCTCAGCAGTTGCCAACATGCGGATGAGAGTTGTTTTACCTGCGCCATTCGGCCCAATCAATCCATATACTTCACCCACCTCGATTTCTAAATCCACATTATTGACAGCAACGTGCCGATCAAATTGCTTAGTTAGTCCACGGGTGCAAATTGCTAATTCTTTTACCATCGCTGCTGGGGTGCGGCTTGTGATTAACACATAACCTAACCTTTTTCTACAACTTCTGTCAGGCTGGTTTCGGAAATTGAAACTGGTTTTATGTAAAGCTGCTTTAAGTCATGGGTATTATTTACTACTATCTTCAGTAAAGTTTCAAATAATACCAATAACTATTTGGCTACTACTGGGAATACTAAAACTAGAAATCTCTAGGTCTTCTCAGTTAATTAGGTAAAAGCTGTATGGATTTTGAATCGATTATAAATATGCCTGTTATCGGGCAAACTATTGCTTATGCTATTGAAGATGGTAGGCAATGGGGACTAAGTTTTGCCAACAATTTTTATTGGGTAGGTAATAGAGATAACATTGCAAACCTGATGATATTAGAGTCAACCGTTTGGTCAGTAGGCAACGGTATTTTAAGCGGACTTGTAGGACTAGCCGGAATACCCACTGATATTGCGATTACTTTGTATTCCAATGTAAAATTAGCATCCGCTCTTTTTGCCCTTTATAGCATTGATGTAAGAAGCGAATCTTCACGACTACTAGTTTTAGCTGCTGCGGCTGGAGTGAGTGTATCTGAACTGGCTAACGAATTAGGAACTAAGGCAGCATCACAAGCTATTCAAAAAGCTTTAATGTCTATCCCTGGTAAAACTTTTGCTGAGATAAACAAAGCTTTGGGAATTAAGTTAATCTCCAAAGCAGGCGAAAAAACTTTAGTGAACGTAGCAAAAATAATACCTTTTATAGGGTCTGCGGTCGGTGGTACAGTAAATGGTGTAATGATGAATGCTTGTGGACATTCAGTAATTGCCTTCATCAAAGCTTGGAATAGGTCATAACTTAGCAAAAGTAGGTAGAACGTATGCCTTACCTACTTATGATCGAAAACCGCTATATTCCCACCCGCTTAATCTCAGCTTGATTATATGCCTACTAGTCAACGATTATAAGACTATCTATTCCTAAAGAGGTTACAGGTGTCAAGCAAAAAAATCGGTTTTTGGTCTGTGTGGGCATTGGGTGTCGGAGGCATTGTCGGTGGACTTTTTCCAGCGCTGGGAGTTGTAATTCAAATAGCTGATGCAGGCGCACCACTAGCATTTGCGATCGCTGGCACAATAGCTTTGATAACTACTTATGCTTATGCAAAACTTTCAGTAGCTCATCCATGTCGAGGCGGGACAGTAACCTTTTTAAACCAGGCTTTTGGTTCAGGGCTGTTTAGTGGGACACTGAATCTTCTACTATGGTTTAGCTATGTAGTCATGCTTTCCTTTTACTTGCAGGCTTTTGGTAGTTATGGAGTTAGCCTGTTTACAGAGTCTACTCAACCTATTTGGAAGCATTTACTGATTAGCTTGGCAATTTTAGGGACAACTGGATTAAATCTACTAACTGCCAATCATGTTGGTAAATCTCAAATCTGGATTGTCAGCTTCAAATTGGGAATTTTGATACTGTTCATTATTATGGGAAGTAGTCATATCGACATTTCCTGTCTACAACCAGTCTCATTATCGTCGCTACGGTCAATTTTCGCCGGAGCAATGGTAATCTTCTTGTCTTATGAAGGCTTTGAGCTAATCGCCAATGCAGCAGAGGATCTTGTCAATCCCAAGCATACTTTGCCACGAGTTTATTACTCTGTAATCGGGTTCGTTATTTTGCTTTACGTTTTAATAGCACTGGTTACATTGGGAGCAGAACCAATAGAACAGATTTTGGCAGCAAAAGACTATGCTTTGGTTGAAGTTGCTAAACCAATTATGGGACAATTTGGATCTGTTTTGATTACTATTGCTGCTCTTTTCTCAACTATCTCAGCTAGTAACGCAACACTCTACGGTTCAGCTCGTTTTAGCTCTGTGATTGCTAAATCTAGAGGGTTTGACTTTGGCAGCCAAATAAATAGTATAGATCAATCTTCAATTGGCTTATTTATTACTAGTGGTATTACTTTACTCATCGCTAATTTTTTTGATGTAAATCGGATCTCAACGATGGGTAGTGCTGGGTTTCTCTTGATATTTGCTGCGGTTAATTTAGCTAATGCTCGTATGCATCGTTATACGAAAAGCAAGCAGTGGATTTCACTTCTAGGTGCTGGAATATGTTTAGTGGCACTAGGAATGTTAATTTGGTTTGCTTTGCAAACAGATCCACAAACTGTCTGGGTTTTAATATTGATGATAGGAGTAGCTATAGGCATTGAAGTAATCTATTATCTGTCAAACAATCGACGGCTACACCTTTGAAGAAGCTTATCTCAACTCTAGGATGTATTTGTAATAGTCCACGTTTGCATTAATTCAATGTGAGTTCGACGGTTAGAAAAAGCCAAAAAGCCTGTTAGATATAAAGCGCGAGAAACTGGGCAGTAAAAAGCGATGCCTGCAGCGGGCTTCTCTACGAGACGCTGCGCGAACGCCTACGCCAAGGGCGAATGCGTTTCATGGTAGTGGTTATAAGACTTTCAAGGAGTTCTACACATTGCATGTGCTACAAAGCTGGCGTGGAGCTTTTCCTAACTTATACCGTTTCTGTATGAAGCTGCGCCTCATTAGCCTGGCTTCGGCACAGAGAAGTCCTGATAGCGCAGCGTGGCGCGGATGCGCTATCAGGCGGGTTTCCTAACAAGCGTGAACTTCTCACTCTCAAAGACGCCAAGGGTGATCGGAGCTTTATTCATGTAGCCCCAGGCTTCTAGCCTCTTGGCATAATGTGCAGCCTCACATAGAATTGGTATTAATCAGCGCTTCAAGAATCGCTAGCACTGGGTTGGCATAGGAAGAAAAGCGCGATCGCAATATATTCAATGCACCGCCTGCTGCTTCGTCCGTGCTACCTGCAGATGTATTTGCAAAAGCATAGAACGAAAACCGACCAGAGCTAACATCAAAATAGCCAAAGCTATCGCCCTGTCCCCAATATTCTGCCCAACTGTACCGCTTATTCAGGGGTAGATCAGCCCCCTCAAAATAGCCTCGCCAGCAGGTAGTGTGTTCTTAGGTCTCATAAGCCGATGGCCGATTCTCAGACCGCCACCGAGTTTCCGCTGGGGTATTCGGCAAGGGCGGCTTGAAGCCAGAGGGGCATGGTTTTCTCCTGATGGTTTGAGGTTTGGAGGGTGTACGGTTAGGCTGATGCGTGCTTGTAGCGTTCAGCGGGAAGGCCGCTCTGTGTCACAGCCTTGGCAAGGCCGCTGCGCGCGCCCTCGAATTGCTGCCACGCTGCGGTGTCGTGGAGTGTCGGAAAGCATGTTGATCTGACGACGCCTGTCTGCCTATTTCACCGCGGCCGAGCGACCAGGAATGGGGCAGCAGGCTTCTAAGCCGCTTTTTGCTTCATGGCCGCTTTTGCAGAGAACTCAAGCGTCCAGGGATTGCCGTAGTCAGGATATTTGGCCTTCATGATCTCCACGACCGCATCGGCTGAATCGGATGTTTTAACCGCCTCCCCGAAATCGCGGATATAGGATCGCGTGCCGCCTAGAATCGTGGCGACGTCATCGTCCGACGCTCCAGGCTTCTTATGACCGACGACGACAACGCGGGGCTTCAGCCGTTCGAGCTCATCGACACTCGCGATCCAGTTGCTCCATTCCTTCGGCCCGCCAAGCGCGAGCATCAGGTGGATCTTGTTGTAGGCGATGTCCCCGACGATCAACGCGTCGAGTTCGGGAATTTGGAGAATGGTGCTTGGAGCGATGTCGCCTTGCCCGATCTGGATCACGCGCAGATCTCTCCCCTCAAGCGGGATCGAGTCCGTCTTGAGCGCGGTCGGGAGGAGATCGGGGCTGACGACATCGTCGCCGAACCACTCTGCCCACGTCTTCATGTTCTGTTCCAGATTCTTGTTGATGTATTCGACAACGCCCGGGGCTGCGACGACCTGAAGACCGGGAAAACGCTTTGCGAGTTGCGCCGCTCCGAAGTAGTGATCAGGGTGTCCGTGCGTTATAAAGATGGTCGTCAGCTTGAGACCCGTACGTTCAATCATCTCGGACAGCGCGTCCACATCCTGCTTGATGGCCTGCGCGTCAACAAGAATCGCGTCCGTGCTTCCAGAGATGAGTATAGAGGTGGTGGGCGAGAACGTCCCGCCATTTATGGACCTGGTCGGACTAGCGTAAACACTGATCTTGAGAGCCTGACCTGCCGGTTCTGCTTCGCTAACACTCGTTATGATGGAATCACTCATTATTCGGTCCTTTTCTTGCGGACAAGCCGCGCTTTAAGTTGTTGCTTGTGCTTGAGAAACTGCTTGAACTTATAGTGTCCAAGTGTTAACATTTGCCTGACTGATTTTGACCTAATTCGCCGCTTCGCCTTATTTGACATCTGAGATGTTTCAAAGGCTGGTAGCAAAATCACGTCAAAGTTGTTCACCAATCTAGATTTTAACTTGCAATCTAAAAGTTAATTTGATTATACTTGATCTAACTGGTAAATTGCAAGTTAAATTAGAGTGGCTTAAAATTCTTATGCAAATCAGACGCTCATCTTGCCCGATTGCTTGTACTCTGGACGTGATTGGAGATCGCTGGACACTGCTTGTGCTCCGCGACATGCTGTTCTTTGGCAAACAGAAGTTTGAAGAGTTCTTACAATCCCCCGAAAAAATCTCAACCAACGTTCTATCGGAGCGATTGAACCGCTTAGAACAACTCGGTTTGATTGAGAAGCAGCCTTACAGCTCCCATCGCCGACGGATGCAATACACTCTGACCGAGCGCGGCCGCGATCTTGAACCCGTGCTGAAAGCACTTGCAAAATGGGGGTTGAAGAACATTTCTGGAACACAGACTCCGAATAGCTCAAATAACTTACCCAATCAAGTGGAAGGAAAGTCTTGCTGAACTACCGCTCATACATAGGAGGGAGCGTAATAAATTTTTATACTTTATACTACATTGCAGCACATTTTTTACAGGTGACTAGTTTATTGAGAATTACTGTTAGTGGGTCGTTAAATATAGCTGTTTGGTTTAGATTTTCATTATGAATCATCTCTTAAAGGTGATTTAGGAATGGCTCATAAGCGGTAATTTTATCTGGAATGTCGAGCCTTTACCCTCATTGCTGATCACATGAATATGACCGCCGTGAGCCTGGACAATTTGTTGAGCGATCGCTAATCCTAATCCAAATCCACCGCTTTCTCTGGCACGTTCTGTATCAACCCGGTAAAAGCGATCAAAAATGTAAGGTAAATCGGCCTCTGGAATTCCAATTCCAGTATCGATGACCTGAATTACTGCCCGATCTGCGTGAGGTTCTAAGCGTAACCAGACAGTTCCACCAGACAAAGTGTAATTGCAGGCGTTGTTAAGTAAGTTTTCAATAGCTAGGCGTAGCAAATCGGGGTCAGCCCACAACTCAATAGGTTGTTCTGGTAAATGGCTGATCAACTTGATCGATGCTTTTGCAGCAACAGTATTGTAATAAATAGCTAAGTTCTCTAGCAAGCTCTTGAGATTTACCTTTTTGAGAGATTCGGGAGTTAATTTTCCCTGATGCCGAGCCAACAGCAGTAGGTTATTGACCAAGGTACTCATCGACTTGGCGCTATCGATGATGTTCTCCATTGAGGGATGGATTTGGGGATGGTCTGCTGCCATTAGTAACCCAACTTGGGCATTGGTTAAAATTGCAGACAAGGGCGATCGCAACTCATGAGAAGCATCTGATGTGAAGCGTTGCAGTTGATTATAAGCTAGCTGAACAGGCTGCATAGCTATGCCACTGAGTATCCAACCTGTAAGTCCAATTAACCCCAGTGCTACAGGTACAGCCAGCGTCAATATTAACTGAAATTCTCTAAGCTCGTTTTGAGTTTCTGTCAGTGGGATAGCAACTTGCAGATAACCGATGACTGAATTTCCTCCTTGAACAGGTAGCGTGACTTGACGCAGCCAAAGCGTCTTACCTGTAAACTGGTCAACGGACTTAATTGTGAGAAACTCAGATGCTATTTCTAACTCTTCTGGAGGTGGAGTACCAAAAAACCGCTTAAGTTTGCCATTGGGGTTATACCAGCGAATATACACCAGTTCAATATCAGCAGGGTGAGAACCACTACCCAATAGCGGTATATTACTCAGATCGACTTGTTTTTGTCCTTGATACAGCCGATATTGCGAACTGGCTGCCATTAGCTCTGCTCTTTTATAAAGCAGTTGATCTAATGCTTTAAGCTTGTCTTTTACCTCAAGATTGTAAATGACTCCAGCAAAGAGAATGAGAATGCACCCCATTGAAAGGGTAAACCAACGAGCTAAGTTACGACGACTGCGGTTAAACACAACTCATGCTAATTCGTAATTCATAATTACAATGCTTTTCAAGTAATTAAACTACACTATATTTTTACTTTGCATAGCCATTATTAAATCTCAAGATGTTTGTGGAGGGTTGAGACGATAGCCCATACCATAAACAGTTTCAATCCAATCGGCTGCTGCTAATGTTTGCAAACGTTGACGTAGTTTACGAACTATAACAGTGATTGCATTGCTTTCTGGCTCACTACCCCACTCCCATACAGCTTGTTCAATTTGGTTGCGAGTCAGGACTTGCCGGGGATGACGCATGAAATACTCTAGCAACTGAAATTCTTGGCTGGAAAGGGATACAGTCGCTCCTTGTCGCTCCAAAATTAGTGTATCGAGATGAAGTTCGAGGTCTGCCAAGCAGAGGGTGTCTCCTTGCCAGAGGGGCGATCGCCTCCTCAATGCCCGCACCCGCGCCATGAACTCCACGATATCAATCGGTTTGACTAAGTAATCATCTGCTCCGGCATCTAAGCCGATGACTTTATCAGGTGTGGTATCTTTTGCCGTGATCATTAATACGGGAGCAGTTTTTCCCGCCGCCCGATACTGTTGACACAAACTCACTCCACTAATCCGAGGTAACATCCAATCTAAAATCAGCAGATCATATTCTTTTTCAGCTAAAAGCCATTGAGCGGTTTCACCATCCTTGACACCATCGACGCTGTGTCCAGCCTGAGAGAGAACCATTTGCAGCGGCATTAATTGCTTTGGATCATCCTCTACCAGTAAGATTTTCATCACTTTTATACACTTGTGCTTGTTTAGAATAATCCATTGAGGCAATCTCAACGTCTTTCATCAGTCAGATTTCAGAGGATTGTCTACCCCATTAGGATATAGATAAAGTGTGATCTAGCAAAATCAGAAGCAGGTGTAGTGGTGTGGCGTATTAGTAAACTTTGGCTGCAAGGGCTGGGATTAGAGTTTTGGTTGCCTCTACCACTAGTAGCGGTTGTGTTTTGGCTTGGCTGTAGTTTTCTCGCTGCTCAAGAGTTAAGCCGACCCTATTCCACAGAAAATAAACTTCAGTCAGATACCCAACTCGAAGCACGGATATCAGTCAATGTGTTACTCATTAACGCCACCGTTAATCGAACTAAGAGAATTACCCAGATTGAAGTGGAAACAGCAGATCCCATCCTGAAGCGATTGGAATTAGAACTTCAAACAATAGAATTCAACCAAATAGAAGCGACAATTGCCCAAGAACTAGGTCTACCCCGTCAGGATGTTAGAAAATTAGTGCGCTATGAATTTGCACAGTAACATTGATCCGATTTCAGGCTAGTACCGCAAGGCAAAAGTCAAAAGTCAAAATTATTATGGAATAAGCTCTTTAGGGATTTTAAATGGTTGCTCGTCTTACAAAGTTGAGGCAGTCTGTTGGCGGGGTTTCCCCGCTTAAAGGAACTGCCGTCTGATGCCTGCGGCAGGCTGCGCCAATGGCGGCAACCGCCGCTCAACGCCAGTTCGCCCAAATCGGGAAACCCTTTCCCTTGCGACTGGCTCGACTCTGCGCTATTTACGCTGTGGCGTACTAGTAAGGTGGAAATTAACTATAGTTGAAAAAGTTATAAAAGCTGATTAATCATTGCCTCCTTTCCACGCTCACTATTAATACAAAGAAAGATAAACCATGAATGGGTTTATCGGCGAGGCTGGAAAAGAATCTATCTAATCTATAAGTTTTCTTACCTGATTTACTAATACCAATTCTGTATAAAGATGCCCCAAATTATATAAGGAACGAACCGCAAAGGGCGCATAGACACGAAGTGGCTTCCCGCAGGGTAGGACACAAAGGAAGAGAGAAAATTTGGCGCAGCTTCACAAAGAAATAGTATAACTACAACTTCATCTCCTGCAAGCAAATACAGATCATTCTCTCGCCATAAATGTTTACGAAAAAACAGCCAAAACAACGTTGCCCAAGGTATTACTGTATGAAAGAATCTCAACATAGTGCCATAACTAACACCAATCCTTGTTTATCGAGTAATTCTCAACATCGTAAGGCCCCTAAAAGATAACATCGCTAAGATTATCTGGTTCAATTGACGTATCTTTGTAGCGTTTATCTGCGGTAACAGACACTGTAGTAGTGATAAAATGTCGGGCATAGGCTGATCAATAGTTTTTGAGTTATCGTTTGGGAAGACAATTACTCTACTACAGCAGCCCTCTCAACTTCATCCTCTTATTTTGGCTAAGGTATTGTAAAGAGACAAGTTAATCATGAACAGAGATGATTTGCTATTTGAGTTTCAAAACATTAGAAGGCAGATAGAGACACTGTATAAATACATTGAAGTGACACCAATGCAGCAACAGGCGATTGCAGAGTTAGGAGCTCTTGACGTTTCTATCAGCAACCTAGAGATACTCAATGAACAAATGCAGGCTAATCTAGAAACAATGGCAATTATTCAGGAACAACTGCTACAAGAAAATGAAAAGAAAATAAAAGAACGCAAGTTTTATCGTGATTTGTTTAAATTTGCACCTAATGCTTATTTGGTAATAGATGCCCAAGGAAAAATTAAAGAAATCAACTATGTTGCTGCTGCTTTATTAAATATGTTGCCCAGTTTATTAGTTGGCAAATTATTAATTAATTTCGTCTCTAGGGAAAAGCGTCCATTCTTTCGTAACAAACTGAACCAATCGTTGAATGTAAAGTCTGTGCAAGAATGGGAAGTAACTATCTGTCCGCGTAACGCTCAAGCTTTTGATGCTTTACTCTTAGTGAAGCCTGTCCGAGAAACTTTGGGGACGCAGAATTTACTACAGATATGCTTATATGATATTACCAAGTACAAGCATGTACAGCGATCGCAATTAGCAGCAAGTCAGCAACCTGTCTTCAGCGAACCTATAAAAACGCCTCATAAGCTTAATGGCTTACACGTACTGTTTATAGATGACGAAGCTGATACCCGCGAGTTGATTACAGCAGTGCTAATGCAATGTGGGGTGATGGTGACAACAGTTGCCTCTGTTACTGAGGCGCTATCTGAGTTGGAGCGATCGCGTCCCGATGTCATCATTAGTGATATCAGAATGCCCGATGAAGATGGCTATGCTTTGATTCGCAAAATTAAGGCACTAGAAATAGAGAAGGGATGGCAAATTCCCACTGCTGCCTTGAGTGCTTATCTTGCAGAAGACCGCGCAAAAGCAATAAGAGCAGGTTTCCAGTCGCACTTGCATAAACTTGCTCAACCAACGGAGTTAATAGCAATGGTTGCACAGTTGGCTGGACGAGGTTAAAGAGGCATGGGGGCAGGGAGCAGGGAGCAGGGGAGAAAAAGATTTTAGTTTTTGAAAAAGCAGAATTTTATATCAATAAGTAAAAGTATAGAATTTTCTTAACCGAAAGATTTCAGACTTAAGTAGATATCTTTTCCCCAGGAAATATGGACAGCTTAACTGAAAGTAAGAAAGCCGCTCATGCAATGGAAGTGTTTGCTGGCGATGGCGAGATGTGTGAGCTGATGCGACGCAAGGACTGGTCAAAAACTTCGCTCAGTTCAGTTGAAAACTGGCCGCAAAGCCTAAAAACATCTATTCGGATTATCTTAGGTTCCCGCTATCCAATGTTCGTTTGGTGGGGACAGGAACTACTTAACTTCTACAATGACGCTTATATTCCTGTCTTGGGTAAGCGACACCCTCAAGCTTTGGGTGAATCGGCTCGTAATATCTGGGCCGATGTTTGGCATTCGGTTGGGCCGTTTGCAGAGGACGTGTTGAATCTTGGTAAGCCGTCATGGAATGAAGAATTCCTTGAGATTATGGAGCGAAATGGCTATCCTGAAGAAACCTACTTCACCTTTTCTTACAGTCCGATTAGCAATGACGATGGTGGAGTCGGGGGTATCTTTTGCGCCTGCACTGAAGACACTAGGCGAGTATTAGATGATCGCCGCCTGCGGACATTGCGTGAATTAGGTACAGAGACGGCAAAAGCCAAGACTGTGAACGAGGCTTGCAACATTTCCACCAGCGTGTTAGCAAACAACCCTCACGACATCCCCTTTGCTCTCATTTATCTACTAGAGAATGAAAGCTTTGCCCAACTTGCGAGTACAACAAATTTAGCCGTCGGAACCCTTGCCAGCCCAACTGCAATTGAGCTTACCTCCGTGCTGAAATCGGCTGATTTTTGGTCACTCAACTCTGTTTTAGCCACTGGTGAAAGCCGAGTCATTAAGAATTTAGTGGAACAATTTGGGTCGCTTCCAGGCGGTGCTTGGACTGAATCACCAAACACTGCGATCGCACTACCACTTACCGGGGCTGGACAAGAAATCTTAGGGGCGATGATTGTTGGGATTAGCCCCTTAAGACCATTCGATGATGATTACCAAGGTTTTTGCAATCTGGTTGCAGGGCAAGTGACAACAGCGATCGCTAATGCCCGTGCTTATGAGTCAGAACGCAAACGCTCTGAAGCATTGGCACAGCTAGACCAAGCAAAGACGGCTTTTTTTAGCAACGTCAGCCACGAATTTCGCACGCCCCTGACGTTAATCCTCAATCCACTTGAGCAAGTACTCGCTCTTGAATACGGTTCACTCCTACCCAAACAACGCGAACAACTCGATATTGTCCAACGAAACGCTATTAGACTGCTGAAACTAGTAAATACCTTATTGGACTTCTCCCGGATTGAGGCAGGCAGAATACAAGCAGTCTATGAGCCAACCGACTTAGCAGTATTCACAGCCAATCTGGCATCAGTTTTTCGTTCGGCGATTGAAACAGCAGGACTGCAATTAATAGTAGATTGTCCGCCCCTGTGCAACCTCGTGTACGTAGACCGCGAAATGTGGGAGAAAATTGTTTTTAACTTAATCTCCAATGCGTTCAAGTTTACCTTTGTTGGTGAAATTGCCGTTTCATTACGCCCAATTGGTGACAAAGTAGAGTTAAAAATACGAGATACAGGCACAGGCATTTCAAGCGAAGAGTTACCCCGAATTTTTGAGCGCTTTCACCGTATACGAGGCGTACAGGCAAGGAGTCATGAAGGGTCAGGCATTGGGCTAGCTTTGGTGGCTGAACTCGTTCACTTACATGGTGGCACTGTAAATGTAGAAAGTGTCTTGAGTAAAGGAACGACATTTACAGTCACGCTACCCACAGGCTCATCGCACTTGCCAAATAATCAAATTAGTACCAAAAACCCACTGGCATCGACTTCATTAGGTGCTGCTCCCTATGTCGAGGAAGCACAGCAATGGCAAAAAGAAGAAGATTTGTGGGTTTGGGGCCGCCACAAAGTGGCGGCCCCAAACCCACCCCCGATAAAACCCTCTCAGTTCTTGACTGCGCGCATTTTGTTAGTCGATGATAATGCCGATATGCGAGACTATATGGCGCGTCTGCTATCAAAGCAATGGCAGGTAACAGCTGTTGCTAATGGAGCAACTGCACTAGCTGTCGTTTGTGAGCAACCGCCAGATTTGGTACTTACTGATGTGATGATGCCAGAATTGGACGGGTTTCAATTGCTGAATGCATTGCGCGCAGATCCAAAGACAAAAGGTATACCCATCATCCTGCTGTCAGTTCGTGCGGGAGAAGAGGCGGCAATTGAGGGTTTGCAAGCAGGGGCTGATGACTACCTGATCAAGCCTTTCTCTGCTCGTGAACTGCTTACTCGTGTAGAATCTCATTTGCAAATGGTACGTTTGCGCCAAGAATTATCTTCTAATCGCCTCAAAGATGAATTTATAGCAACAGTTACACATGAACTTCATGCTCCTTTAGTTGGAATCTTGGGCTGGACTCGCTTACTGCGTTCAAAGGAACTTGACAAGGCTACTGCTTTACATGCTTTGGATACAATTGAGCGCAATGCCAAGAACCAAGCAAAGCTAATTGAGGATTTGCTGGACATTTCAACGATTATCTCAGGTAAAGTTTGCTTGCAGAGCCAGCCAGTTAAACTCACAAAGATTATTGAAGAAGTTATTAATACAATGTCCTTAAATGCTAAGGAAAAGGGAATTAATATTGTCAAAACTTTGCAGGCAACTTCCCAACAACGTGACACCGTTTTAGGCGATCGCGATCGCTTGCAGCAAATTCTCAAAGAATTACTTGCCAATGCGATTAAATTTACATTAAAGCAAGGAGTAGTAGAAGTTCGGCTTGATACTATTGATTCTCTAGCTACGATTCAAATCAAGGATACAGGTGTGGGAATTAGTGCCGAGTTTCTGCCCGACGTATTTGATCGCTTTACTCAAGCAGAGGTTCCTAGCAGACATTCGCCAGGAGGACTAGGATTGGGGCTGGCGATCGCTCGTCAACTCGTAGAACTGCACGACGGTACAATTGAGGCAGCGAGTGAGGGAGTTGGACGAGGCGCAACGTTTACCGTCAAGCTGCCATTAGTTTGACAACTTATTCACGTAGACAAGTTTGAGAAAGTATAGTAATGTACGCTTTAAAAAGAGAGTTAAAACTAAATAACAAAGAACGCTCTCTAATGCGTGAAAGAATATGCAAGCTAAATACGACACAGAGCAAGATATTCTACGGATTCGTTGGTCAGATGCACCAATTGAAGAAAGCGACGAAGAGCAGTCGGGATTCATTCTTGACTACGATCAACAAGGCAATGTTATTGGTGTAGAAATTCTCAACGCTTCCCATAAAATTAGCCAGTGGCAACAGTTAACCTCATTGATTAGGGCTGATGGCTAATCCATAGGGTGTAGTCAAAACCCTTTGATAAATTGAGGCAGCGAGTGACAGAATTGGACGAGGTGCAACGTTTACCGTCAAGTTGCGATTAATTTGACAGGGCAATATGGCAAAAGACATTTTTCACGATACTGTGAAGCTGGCACTGCAAAAAGACGGTTGGACAATTACCCACGACCCGTATCGCCTACGCTATGGTATTGCCGATATTTACATTGACCTGGCCGCAGAAGAAGTGATCGCTGCCCAAAAAGCAGGACGTAAAATAGCAGTGGAAGTAAAAAGCTTTGTCAGCGGTTCAAATGTTTCTGAATTTCATACCGCCCTTGGACAATTTCTAAACTATCGCATTGCCTTAGAAGTTTCAGAAGAACCAGACCGCATTCTTTATCTGGCAGTTCCAAGCGATGTACATCAAACCTTTTTGCGTTTTGAGCCAGCTAAAACGGTATAGAACGTTATGAAGTTCGCTTGATTATTTACAATTCAAATCAAGAGGTAATTGAACAATGGATAGAATAAACCAATATCGCCAAATTATACGTGATTTCTTACAATATTTTGCTGCTGACGATCCAGAGGCTCAATTAATTTTTGATACTGAGCGCGATCGCTATCTCGTCATGCATAATGGTTGGCGCGGCGAGTACGGCATCTACGGTTGTGCAATGCAGCTAGACCTGATTGAAGGCAAAGTTTGGATTCAGCACAACAGTACTGAAATTTTTATTGATCGAGAACTGATTGGACGCGGCGTTGCACCCCAAGATATTGTTTTAGGATTTCGATCGCCCAGCGTGAGAGAACGGCTTGCCGCTGCTTTATACACAGATGGCAGTAAGCTTTAAAATGATAAAAATCCTAGAATTAGTTAAAGGTATATCAAGGAAAATTTGAAACGGGAATAGAAGACTATTTTGGTCGTTAGTAGCTAGCTTATTTTAAGAGAAGATACTGTAACACAAGTCTGTTTCTAATAACGTGAAAGCAAAAGCTGCTACAACCTGCGCGAAACACGGAAACGTGAAAGCGGAAGCTCTTGCAGTCAAAGCGGAAGCTGCTACAGCCTGCGCGAAACACGGAAACGTGAAAGCGGAAGCTCTTGCAATCAAAGCGGAAGCTGCTACAGCCTGCGCGAAACACGGAAACGTCAAGGCAGAAGTTGCTGCTGCGCCATTCAATAGCTAGCGAATGAAATTCTTGCAAAATTAGCCAGAGCTATAAGTGCCATGCAACGATCTCAAAGAGAAACTGTCACGCTAGAAGATATTGTCATCACCGAGGAATTGTCCCGGCGAAACCCTCGTCCAGCAAACTTACTCTCGGAAAATCAAGCATTGCATGGGTTGGCGCGGCAGTTGGTAAATCAGCCCCAAACGATGCTTCAGAGTTTAGTTGACATAGCACTAGAATTGTGCATGTCTCAAAGTGCAGGAGTCAGCTTGCTAGAAACAACCTCTACAGGGGAAGAAGTCTTTCGCTGGAATGTATTAGCAGGGTCGTTAGAACAGTACGTAGGCGGCACTACCCCTCGCAACTTTAGCCCCTGTGGAATCTGTCTTGATCGCGGTACTCCCCAGCTTTATGAGCATCCCGATCGCTATTTCACTTATCTCCAGGCAGCAAACACTCCCATTGTTGAAGGATTAGTGTTACCGCTGATTGCGGAGAATCACGCCCTCGGCACGATCTGGATTATGTCGCACGATGAGCAAAGACATTTTGACAGTGAAGATGTACGGGTGATGACGAGTTTAGCAGATTTTACGGCTGCCGCCCTCTTACTCAATCAGCGACAAACTCAAGAATTGCTGGCTGTCAACGCTACTTTAGAAGCGGAAATTGTTGAACGCAAGCAGGTACAAGAACGAACGCGTGCTTTGATTGAGAATTTGCCAGGCGGGGCGGCGTTTGTCGTTGATCGCAATCTCCGCTATCTCCTCGCTGAAGGAGAAGCTTTGGGAGTAGCCGGATTTAAAACAGAAGATTTTGTCGGGCAGACGATTTTCGACGTACTTCCGCCGGAATTAGCTGCATATTACGAAGGGTTTTATCGTCAAGCTCTTGCTGGTGAGTCGTTTGAACACGAACACAATGCACACGATCACACTTACGTCTCACGAGGAACGCCGCTTTATTCTGCAAACGGCGAAGTCTATGCAGTGCTTGCCGTTTCATACGACATATCCGAGCGTAAACAAGCAGAAGTTGCTTTGCGCCAGAGCGAAGAACGATTCCGCTTATTCGTCACCGCTAGCTCGGACATAATATACAGAATGAGCGCAGATTGGAGTCAGATACGTAACCTCAAAGGTAAGAACATCCTCGTCAGCACTGAGAAGCCCAGCGACACATGGCTTGAAACGTATATTTCCAAGGAGGAGCAGCCGCAGGTATGGGCTGTCATCCAAGAAGCCATCCGAACCAAGAGCACGTTTGAGTTGGAACATCGGGTTATTCAACAGGACGGCACAATCGGCTGGATGTTCTCGCGCGCCATCCCAATGCTGAATGAGCAAAGTGAAATCATTGAATGGTTTGGAACAGCAAGTGATGTGACCGATCGCAAACAAACCGAAGCAGCGATCACTCAAGACCTTCAAGATACACAACTGTTGCGTGACCTAAGCACGAAGCTCGTTACCGAAGGCAACATTCAGGCGCTTTATCAAGAGATTATGGCAACGGCGATCGCCCTCACAGGGGCAGATGCTGGAACGGTGCAAATTCTCGATGAAGCAACGCAAGAACTGGTGCTGCTCGCTACCCAGGACTTTGAGCAAAATATGACCGAGCATTTCTACCGCGTCAACGCCAGTTCAAACACGCCTTGTGGCATTGCACTGGTAACCGGCGATCGCACCTTCATTGATTTCGATGTACAAGAGAACGAAGACCCAGATGGCTCAATGCGATTGCACCTTGAGGCAGGTTATCTCTGTGCCCAGTCCACGCCGTTGATTACCCGTTCGGGCAAAGCGGTCGGTATGATTTCAACCCATTGGCGCAAACACCATCGACCGAGCGATCGCCAACTGCGGTTTCTTGATTTACTCACCCGCCAAGCCGCCGATTTGATCGAACGGCGAACGGTAGAAGAAACTTTGCACGAGAGCGAGGAGCGGCAGGCGTTTCTGCTGAAGTTGAGTGATGCGCTACGGCCGCTTGCCGATCCCTCCAGAATAAAGGCGATCGCTGCAACTCACTTAGCTGAGCGGCTCAATATTGCGGCGGCGGGGTACGCGGAGACAGAGCCAGGTGGACTCACCGCCGTGCTCACTGACGAGTACAATGACGGCCGTATACCCAGCCTGAAGATGCGTTACACCCTTAGTGATTTTGGGAGCATGGCCCAAAGGATGCAAAGCGGAGAGTCGGTTTTCTTCGCCAATCACGACGACGACGGTAGCATGACCCCTGAGACCTGGGCGGCGTTTGCGGCGATCAACGTGCGCGCAGGTGGGGCTATCCCACTGATCAAGGGAGGTACTCTTGCGGCCTATCTCTTCTTCGCACACCCAGAGCCGCGCGACTGGATGCCGTCCGACCTGAAAATCTTAAGCGAAACTGCGGAGCGCACTTGGGCGGCAGTCGAACGCGCCCGTGCCGAAGCCGCCTTACAGAAATCGGAAATTCAACGGATTCGAGAACAAGCCGCCCGCGAAGAAGAACGCCAACGTGCCGAATTTCTTGTAGAACTTGATCGCGCCAAAACCCTTTTCTTCAGCAATGTCAGCCATGAATTTCGCACCCCGCTAACGCTGTTACTCGCTCCTCTGCAAGATGCCTTGAGTGATTCGGCCAATCCCCTAACTTCTTCACAACGAAAACGGCTGGAACTTGCACATCGCAACAGCTTGCGTTTGCTGAAACTTGTTAATACCCTGCTTGACTTCTCCCGCATCGAAGCCGGACGCATGGAAGCAGTTTATGAACCAACCGACTTGGCACTGTACACAACTGAGTTAGCCAGTGTATTTCGTTCCGCCATTGAACGGGCTTCTTTGCGGCTAGTGGTCGATTGCCCATCATTGCCTAAGCCTGTATACGTAGACCGGGAAATGTGGGAGAAAATTGTGCTTAATTTGCTCTCCAACGCCTTTAAGTTTACCCTAGAAGGCGAAATCGCTGTCAAGCTGCATCTTGCTGATGACCATCATGTAACACTACAGGTAGAAGATACAGGCTTTGGAATTGAGCCGGAGGAACTGCCCCATTTGTTTGAGCGATTTTACCAAGTGCGAGGGACAAAAGCCAGAACTCATGAAGGTTCGGGTATTGGTCTAGCTTTGGTGCAGGATTTAATTCGACTGCATGGCGGAACTGTAGATGTAAGCAGCACTGTAGGACAAGGAAGCTGCTTTACTGTCACAATTCCATTAGACACAGCACACCTACCAAGCGTTAGCGTCGCGAGGCGTGATAGCGCACGTAGCATCACAGCAACACGCACCTTGACATCAACGGCATCAGGTGCAACACCTTATGTTCAGGAAGCAGAGGGCTGGTTGCACCAAGAGAGCGCGGGGAGAAGAGAAGCAGGGGAAGCAAGGGAGGCGAACTCAAAAATCATTTCGGCGGACGTAAAAACCATTTCAGCGAACTCAGAAACCATTTCGACGAACCCAGAAACCATTTCAGCTAACTCAGAAACCATTTCAGCGAACTCAAAAACCATTTCGACGAACCCAGAAACCATTTCGGCGAACCCAGAAACCATTTCCGCAGACGCAAAAACTATTTCGGCGAACTCAGAAATCATTTCGGCGAACTCAGAAATCATTTCCGCAGACGCAAAAACTATTTCAGCTAACTCAGAAACTAGAACTTCTTCCCCAGATTCTCCAGCCTATATCCTTATTGTCGATGACAACACCGATATGCGCGATTACCTCAAGCGGATATTAAGCGAACACGATGTTGAAGTTGAAGCTGTTGCGGATGGGGCAGCTGCACTGGCAATTGTTACTGAACGAGTGCCTTCTCTAGTTCTTTCTGATGTAATGATGCCCCAGATGGACGGCTTTGAGTTATTGAAAGCATTGCGTGCCGACGCCCGAACAAAAGAAATACCCATCATCCTGCTGTCTGCCCGTGCAGGAGAAGAGTCTGTAATTGAAGGACTCCAAGCTGGGGCTGACGATTACTTGATTAAACCCTTCTCTGCTACTGAACTTGTTACCCGTGTCTTAGCCCATCTCCAAATGGCACAGTTGCGCTCCCAAGCGCTCCACCAGGAGAGAACAATTAACCGTATGAAGGATAAGTTTTTAGCAGAAGTTTCTCACGAACTGAATACCCCCCTAGTCGCTATTCTTGGTTGGACGCGGTTACTTCGTAGCAGCCAGCCTAATCAAGCCATGCTGATGAAATCCCTGGAAACGATAGAACGCAATGCCACCCTACAAGCCAAACTCGTTCAAGATTTGCTCGATATCTCGCGAATCACTGCGGGTAAAGTTAACCTGAATCTTCAACTAGTTGAACTGCAACAAGTGATTGAAGCTGCGATCGCCACAGTGCGTCAATCTTACCAAACCAAAAATATTCGCCTAGAGTGTGCGCTTGCTCCTTTACCAGTAACAGTTCAAGCCGACCCAGACCGTTTACAACAAATTGTCTTAAATTTACTGACTAATGCTATCAAATTTACTCCTTGTGGGGGAAGAATTGAAATTAGTCTGCAAACTGATGAAAATCAAGCCCAGATTATATTAAGTGACACTGGCTGCGGAATAGATGCTAGGTTTATACCATACATTTTTGACACATTCCGTCAAGCATCAGGCTCAAAAAAAGGACTAGGGTTAGGACTGGCGATCGCACGTAACCTTGTAGAACTCCACGGTGGTACTATCTATGCCCAAAGTCCAGGAGTCGGGCAGGGTGCAACTTTTATTGTTAACTTTCCGTTGAGCGGTAATAGTATTTAAGTCTTAAGGCAGTTTTTTAGTAGTTAAAGTTTGTTCTAGGCTAAATAATTGCCCTCTAGCTTAAGAATAAATACTATTATCTATCTACAAATGTTAGTCAGATAGTTTATATTTAACATTAATAATACATTGTTTTGAGAAATTTTACTGAGTACTGTTAACGATACTTATTACATTAGCTTGGATGCTTCAGTAATTATTTAGCAGCGCAAAGAGGTAATAATATGAGTAAATCAGTTTGCCAGCAAGAGTTAGAGACTTTATTAAATTACCTTCAGCAAAATCATGCTTATAATTTTTCAGATTATAAGCAGCTGAATTTGATAGCTCGGTTACAAGACCGTATGCAGCAATTAAAAGTTGAGAAATATAGTAAATACTTGCAATACTTACAAGATAAACCTGAAGAACTTAATGTTTTAATTGACACCATTTTAAAGCATTCCACTGACTCGTTTTCTGAGCGCGATTCCTGGGATTATTTAGCTAACAAAATCATTCCCCAAATTATTAAAAGCAAGCATCCAGATGAAAGAATTCGAGTTTGGATTGCTGGCTATGCTTGTGGACAGGAAGCTTATGCAGTGAGTATGTTGCTAGCAGAAGCTCTGGGTATGGAGCAATATTTGCAACGAGTGCAAATTTTCGCCACTGGTATAGAAGAAGACGCGCTTTATTGGGGGCGACAAGGTCGTTATAGTGACTCCGAGCTAGCAGACATTCCCCGTGAATTTTTGTCTAAGTACTGCGAGCAAATTGAGCAATTTTATATTTTTCGCTCCGAATTGCGTAGGTCAATCATCTTTGGTCGCCATGACTTAGTTATGAATGCACCCATATCTAAAATTGACCTGCTTGTGTGCCGCAACGTCCTAAAGTCTTTCGACGCAAAAATTTACGCAACTATTCTGATTCGCTTTCATTTTGCCTTGAACGATAACGGTTTTCTTTTTTTAGGAAAAACAGAAAGCTTGACTAACGAGAAACAAATCTTTATCCCCGTTAGTATGAAGCATTCGATTTTTCATAAAGCAGGGAATCTTAGTTTGCAAGAATACTTGCAGATTCGACCTGAATCTGCTGAAAAGAAAGTACATAACTCTTCAGATTTTCAAATTATCCACTTTTGGCAAGCTGCTTTCCAAAACAGCCCATTTGCCTTACTTGCAGTCGATTGTCATGGTTGCCTGATTATGGCTAACGAGCAAGCTCGTACCCTGTTTGATCTCAAAGACGACGATCTAGGTGTGCGAGTGCAAGATTTAGAAATAGGACAAGTTGCAAATCTTAGAGACTTGATGAAGCGGTTAAATCGCGATCGCTGCTTGATAAGTAAAAAGAATCTAAAGTGGACAACTAGCCACAGCACCCGTTATTTCGATATCTATATCACGCCAATAATAAAACCGAATGGTAGCCTAATTGGAGCAAATCTCACTTGTATTGCAATACCTTTGCCAAATTACGAGGGTTCAATACCTGTAGAAATCGGATGAATACGTTCTCAAGATGTTAGTCGCAGGATCTCCTGTTTGATATAGCTATAGCCATGTTTGTTAGGACGTAGAGTATAAGAGTTACCATTACGTCTGGAAACTGTTCTCAAACAAGCAGCGTCCTAACATTGTTGGCTACAGCTATAACTGAATTCTACCAGAATGCCTTGTGCTTTTGCTTTCTGATAGTAGAACCGTAGTAAACCCTGTGCCTGTTCTGTTTGTATTTCTAAATTTATTAAATTCACAGTGAGTTGACTAGAAGTTGCTAGCTCAATGCTGTAACTAATCATTAGACCTCTTGCATAAGTCGAATACTCCCCTTAATCCCGCCTTTAAAAGGGCTACAGTGTACACACAAGTCTGAAATAGCTGATTAACCAAGGTTTTACCCCACCCTAACCCTCCCCTTTACAAGGGGAGGGAACCAGAAATCTTATTACCCCCCTTTCTAAGGAAGGATTAAGGGGGGTAATGCAACTTGTGTGTACAACCGTAGTTGGAAAGGGGAAGGAACTAGATTTCTTTTTTCCCCCCTTTCCAAGGGGGGATTAAGGGGGGTAATGCGACTTGTGTATACACTGGTAGCCCCTTCACAAGGGGAGCCACTGCGTTGGGCGGCTCTGCCGACTTGTACCCCTTCGGGGAAGCAAGCTACGCGCAGCGTCTCCCTTTGGGAGAAGCAAGTGGCGTGAGGGTTGGAGAGGGGTGATTCAAGGATTTTTGCAACAGGTCTAATTACTTCATTCATCCGTGTTGTCTTTTAGCTTGAGGGATAAATGTGATTCAAAAGTGAAAAGTGAGTAGGATAAATGATTTATTCACTTTTCATTCACATTTATCAGTAATCCTGAAATAGAAGCAGATAAGAAACCTAATACGGCTCGCATCAAATTTAAAAACTCTAATTTTCTACTATTTAGATATTAATAAATTTTCCTTTTTAACTTACTTCTTTTTATAGGAGATGTTGTGATGAATTTCTATTCAGTTAAAAATGCAATTGGCATCATTTCTACTCGTCAAGCTGCAACACAGGTGCTTGATGAACTTAGAGCAATTGACTTTCCTATGCAAAAAATTTCTATGTTTCCTTTAGACTCTAAACACGAAAAGTTGCATGGGGATGCTAATGCAGATAAACATACCATAACTCCGATCGAAAGTGCTAAAGCAGGCGCAATTACAGGAGGAACAGCCGGGGGCTTTCTGGCACTCACAGCCGGACTTGGCGTATTAGTTATTCCTGGTTTTGGACCGGCATTAGCGGTTGAATCTGTACTGGGTACACTGCTGGCGGGTGGAGCTAGTGCGATTTTTGGCAGTGTATATGGTGCATTTCAAGGTTGGTTTGCTCCCGAAAGGCAAGCTACATTCAGTAAGCCAACTACCTTTCAAGAAGAACTTTTGGTGAAGGTAGAGGGAACAGCAGATGAAATCTGGCAAGCAGAATTCATTCTCAGTTACTGGGGTGTGCGAGAGTGGCATGTTTATGAACCTAGCAAAAGATTCTGGTAATAACACCAATTTAAAAAATGAAAGGTACAAATTCAAACAGAGAAATCCTTACTTAAATCTGATCAGTCTTAATTACGAATTCGTTTAACGGTTACTTAATTTTGGAGACAAAGATGACAGCTACTTTTGCCCAGACATCAAAAGATTTACTCAACTATGAATGGCATACTCTAGGTGAACAAAAGGTTGTACAAACGTTAGTCAGCCATACTGAAGCAGGTTTGACCCATGAAGAAGCTACCAAACGACACCAGCAGATGGGTGCAAATCAACTGACTACTAAAAGTGGAAAAAGTCCTTGGCTACGATTTTTAGAGCAATTTAATCAACCACTACTATATATTTTATTGACGGCGGGAGTGGTGACACTGCTGCTGCGAGATTGGATAGATGCGGGAGTAATTTTTGGTGTCATCCTAATTAATGTCATCATTGGCTACATTCAAGAATTGAAAGCAGAAGGTGCGATCGCTGCTCTATCCAAAGCTGTTACCACTGAAGCAACTGTAATTCGCAATGGTCAAAAAACTCGTTTGGCTTCGATAGAACTTGTTCTGGGTGATTTGGTATTGCTGGCATCTGGGGATAAAGTACCCGCCGATCTGCGGCTATTAAGTGTGCGTGAGTTGCAAGTTGACGAGTCTGCCTTAACAGGCGAATCCGTTCCGGTTGAGAAAGTAACGGCATCGCTGGCTGTGGAAACACCGTTAGCCGAACGCAGTAATATGGTGTATGCAGGAAGTTTCGTCACCTTTGGACAGGCAGAAGGGATTGTAGTAGCGATCGCAGATGCCACCGAAACCGGTCGCATCTCGCAGCTAATTGAAAGCAGCACAAATTTGAAAACACCGCTGACGCGAAATATTGACAAATTTAGCAAAAGCTTGTTGTATGTCATTTTAGGTTTAGCTGCCCTAACATTTGCAGTCGGATTAGGACAAGGCGAATCTTGGATTGATGTTTTCAAAGCGAGTGTAGCTTTGGTAGTCAGCGCGATTCCAGAAGGATTGCCTGCGATTGTCACCGTCACTTTAGCGATCGGAGTTTCCCGGATGGCACGACGTCAGGCGATTGTTCGCAAGCTACCAGCTGTGGAAACCTTGGGAAGTACCACCGTTATTTGCTCTGATAAAACTGGGACGTTAACTGAGAATCAGATGACGGTTCAAAAGATTTATGCAGGTGGGCAACATTACACGGTTAGCGGTATTGGTTATGCCCCAGACGGTGAAATCCTCATGAATGCACAGCCTGTTGATTTCAATGCAGATGGACATATTGCTCTTTGGGAATCCCTAGAAGCAGGATTGCTTTGCAATGATTCTCACATCGAATGGGGAGATGGACAGTGGGATTTAGTAGGAACCCCAACCGAGGGAGCATTGATTACAGCTGCCAATAAAGCGGGATTGACGCAAGCAAATCTAGAGCAAGAATTACCTAGAATAGACACTATTCCCTTTGAATCCCAATTCCAGTACATGGCGACTTTGCATAAATTAGATGCAAAGCGATCGCTCAATGTCATTTATCTCAAAGGTTCTGTAGAGGCAATTCTTCAACGATGCGATCGGATGCTTGATGCTCAAGGACAAGCTCCTCTCAATTCTGCCGCAGTGGAACAGGAAGTTGATCGCATGGCAAATCAAGGTTTACGAGTGCTAGCTTTTGCTAGCAAAGAAGTTACCTCTAACAAAGGTTCCTTGAAGCGCCATGATATTGATCAAGGACTGGTGTTTTTAGGACTTCAGGGCATAATTGACCCGCCCCGTAAAGAAGCGATCGCCGCAGTCAACGCCTGCCAATCTGCCGGGATTCAGGTAAAGATGATCACTGGGGATCATGCACTCACAGCAGCTGCGATCGCCTGCCAAATGGGAATTTGCTCGACTAAAGCACAGGTCTTTACCGGACAGCAATTAACTCAGATGAATGAAAAAGAATTCACCCAAGCGGCTGAGGAAGGTATGGTATTTGCACGAGTTGCCCCAGAACAAAAATTGCATCTGGTAAAAGCGTTGCAGTCTCAGGGTGAAATTGTTGCCATGACTGGAGATGGTGTCAATGATGCTCCCGCTCTCAAACAGGCAGATATTGGTGTAGCAATGGGCATAGCCGGGGCAGAGGTGGCCAAAGAATCGGCGGATATGCTTCTAACTGACGATAACTTCGCCTCAATAGAAGCTGCCGTGGAGGAAGGACGTGGTGTTTACCGCAACTTACGAAAAGCGATCGCCTTCTTGCTGCCGATCAACGTTGGCGAATCCATGACGATTTTAATTGCCATTCTCCTAGCCACCGTACTTCCCATCTTACCAATCCAAATTCTCTGGCTCAACATGGTTAGTTCAATAGCATTGATTGCTCCCCTCGCCTTTGAGCCAAAATCTGGACAGGTGATGCAACAACCACCGCGCAACCCTAGAGAAAGACTTTTATCAGGTGGGTTACTCCAACGTATCATCGCGATTTCCGTCTTCAATTGGCTGGTAATTTTTGGGGTGTTTCAATGGATACTTCAAACTACAGGCAATGAACCATTGGCGCGCACGATGGCAATTAATGGGCTGGTGGCGGCAGAAGTCTTTTACTTGTTAAGCATTAGCCAGTTTTTACCATCTCTATTCGTGAGAATCCAAGGTAAAGGCACACCTGTAGCTTATGCACCTGCGATCGGAATTGTGGCTGTAATGATTTTACAATGTCTGTTCAGTCAGTGGAGCATGATGAATCAAGTGTTTGATACCACACCTTTAACATTTATCCAAGCTCTCATTTGCATGGGTGTAGGTTTGCCAGTGGTGTTTATAGCTCTCATCTTGCAGCGTTTCGATCCGCTCAACTAGGGATATACAGCAGTTTTCATTTGCATGAAGTACAAAGTTACGGGTTTTGAAGGCAGGAGGCAGGAGGGAAGAGGTAGAAACTCTTTATATTTGATAAATCAGTCCTGGATTTTGTACCTCACTTACTTGCAATCTGCTGTAGAAGTCCGATAGTGGTTTTATCCAATGCCAAATGATTAGGTTAGGACATCCAAAAATTAAATTATTCAATTCCTGCATCTAAATACAACTATTAATTTCTGCCCTGCCTCCTCTGCTCCCCAAGTCTCCAAAGCGATTGATTATTTTTTTATTTGGAAGTCCCTTAGAACCGCACCCAAATAAATTAAAAACTCCATCAGTACATTTTGCTAGGTATGATATTTAATTTGTAAGCATTTACCTAGTAATAATCAGCTATGACCCAGAACTACCGGATTACTCTACTCCCCGGCGATGGCATTGGCCCTGAAATTATGGCAGTGGCGGTAGATGTGCTGAAAGTCGTAGGAAACCAATTTGATCTGAAGTTTGAATATCAAGAAGCCCTGATCGGTGGTGCAGCAATTGACGCTACAGGCGAACCATTACCATCTGCCACTTTAGATACCTGCCGTAACAGTGATGCTGTATTACTCGCTGCGATTGGTGGTTATAAGTGGGATTCCCTGCCATCCAATTTACGCCCAGAAGCAGGTTTGTTAGGGTTACGTGCCGGTTTGGGATTATTTGCCAATTTGCGCCCAGCGAAAATTTTGCCCCAGCTAATCGACGCTTCAACTTTGAAACGCGAAATTGTCGAAGGTGTGGATATTATGGTGGTGCGCGAACTCACTGGTGGAATTTACTTTGGTAAACCTAAAGGGATTTTTGCTACCGAAAACGGTGAGAAACGCGGTGTAAATACAATGGTTTACACAGAGTCAGAAATTGAGCGTATTGGGCGGGTAGCGTTTGAAGCGGCTAAAAAACGCGGTGGAAAACTTTGTTCGGTAGATAAGGCAAACGTATTAGAAGTATCTCAGCTGTGGCGCGATCACATCACCCAACTTTCTCAAGAATATCCAGATATCGAACTCTCTCATTTATATGTAGATAATGCAGCTATGCAGTTAGTACGCGCTCCTAAGCAGTTCGACACCATAGTTACAGGCAACTTGTTTGGTGATATTCTCTCTGATGCTGCTGCCATGCTCACAGGTAGTATTGGGATGTTACCCTCAGCTAGTTTGGGCGCTTCTGGGCCTGGTGTATTTGAACCAGTCCACGGTTCCGCCCCAGATATCGCTGGAGAGGATAAGGCAAATCCTCTAGCACAGGTTTTGAGTGTAGCAATGATGTTACGCTACGGTTTAGACCAGCCAAAGGCAGCAGATCATATCGAACAAGCTGTATTGCAAGTTTTAGAACAAGGCGATCGCACCGGAGATATAATTTCTCCAGGAAAAAACCTCTTGGGTTGCCGCGCTATGGGAGACTCACTTATTAAGGCTATTGAACAAAAATAATTTTATAGATCAACTTGGGCAATTTGGCAATCTTTGCTATAAGTTTCGGGTAGACTAAAGGGAAATCTAGCAATCAAATAACAGTCGATAGTGTACGCATTACGACAAGGACAAGCAAATTTTACCGCCCCCAAGAACCAATCGCCTCTGATTGATCCTGCCGTAATCAGAGCCGCTGGGCAGATTTACTACATTCACTGTGAAGTTCATCCCGAAATAGCTGGGCAACCTTCCGGTGTAGCAATTAATCGTGTGACTCATCGAGGTAAGGTTATTTTTACTAACCAACCAGTTCTTTTACCTCAAGAGTGTTTTGTGCCTTTAAGTCAAATTGAATCGCACATGTATTAGTCATTGGTCAGTAGAGACGCGACGCCAGTCGCTACAACGGGGGGAACCCCCGCAACGCGCTGGCTCATTAATCGCGTCTGTACAATGGTCATTAGTTATTGACAAAGAACAAATGACACAGCACAAATGACACAGGATAAATGACAAAGGACAAATGACTGTATGGACATTTTGTTCGCCATCCCGGCGAGTGTAATGGTCTTTGCTTTGGGTGCATCTATCGGTAGTTTTCTCAATGTTATTGTTTATCGCCTACCTGCTGGGTTGTCAATTCTTTGGCCGCCTTCTCGTTGTCCTAAATGCTTAAACCAGCTAAAAGCTTACGACAATGTACCAGTGTTCGGCTGGATTTCCTTAAGAGGGCGGTGTCGATATTGCAAAAGCAAAATTTCTGTCCGTTATCCTGTGGTAGAAGGGGTAACGGGCATAATTTTTTTACTAATTTTTTTGGTATTTCAAGTTTCGACTTTAACAATAGGCTACTGGGCTTTTTGCAGTTGGTTATTGGCGCTATCGCTCATCGACTTAGATACAATGACCCTACCCAACCCACTTACTCAGTCAGGTTTAGTAGTGGGGATTTTGTTTCAAATGGTAGTTGGTTTTCTACCAGAGGGTAGTTTTGTGGCATTGGTAAATCACTTGATAATCGCTATAGTTGGTGCAGTATTAGGATTATGGCTGTTTGATGCGATCGCCCTATTGAGTTCAATTGCCTTTGGAAAAACTGCAATGGGTGCAGGTGACGCCAAGTTAGCAGCCATGATGGGAGCCTGGTTAGGCTGGAAATATTTGCTCTTGGCTAGTTTTATTGCCTGTGCGTTGGGAGCGTTAATTGGCATCGGTGTTTTGATTATGCAGCGATCGCGACAAAAATTGGGACAAAAGATACCTTTTGGCCCTTTTCTGGCTTTAGGATCTGTGATTACCCTGTTTAGCGGCGAAGCCATTTTGTCTAGCTACCTGCGGTTATTTTTTCCAACCTCTTGAATTGGAGTGGGGAAGAGGGAGCTGGGGAGAAATCAATTCAAAATTCAAAATGACGCTCGCGGACTCGCTAACGCTGCGCTAACAAAATTCAAAATTGAAGATTCAATGCCCAATGCCCCATGCCCAATCCCCTTTCATAAGAAATATTTATAATTTGTGACTGTAACCAACATTACCCCATCTACCTTTCACATTTTGATAATATTCAGCTTGTCACTTGTATTACCCTCTTAACAACGATTAACCGTTGGCAAGTACAACTAGTGCAACAGATGCTGATTGTTCAGAACCTAGCAATACGAATAATTGATTTGGGTGGGAGGGGGAGAGCATCTTATTTGGAGGTTAGTATTCTCATGGCTTTGTCACTACGTCCATATAATTAAGTCTGCTGAAAAAAAGAGCAAGAGACTTGTGTTGGTATAAGTATTTTCGTTAAGCTGGCAACCAAAGATGAAAATTAAGGTCTGAATTGCTTAAAAGCTTAGCTTGACAATATAGCCATTAGTCTTAATAAAAAAAAATGACTAATGACTAAGGATAACCAAATACGGTTTGACATGTTTTTGACCTCATACCCACTTAAAATAAAATAAAAAATGGCTAACAACGAAGAATCACGTGGTTTAAAGTCTCTATTTGATTGGTTTGCAAATCGACGGAAGTCAGGACCTACCAGCCTCGAACGCCAAGAGCGCGAAATTGCTGATGGTTTATGGCATAAATGTTCTAAGTGTGGCGTGTTGACATATACAAAAGACCTAAAAGCTAATCAGATGGTTTGTGTCGAATGTGGTCATCACAATCGGGTAGACAGCGATGAGCGCATTCGTCAATTGATAGATAACAATACTTGGAAACCGCTGGATGAGCATTTGCGTCCAACCGATCCGCTGGAATTTCGCGATCGCAAACCCTACAGCGATCGCTTGCGGGAAATGCAGGAAAAAATTGGCTTAATAGACGCAGTTAAAACTGGCTTAGGTCAAATCAATGGTTTGCCCATTGCCCTTGGGGTTATGGACTTCCGCTTCATGGGTGGTAGTATGGGTTCGGTCGTGGGAGAAAGACTCACCCGGATGATTGAGCAAGCCACTCAACGACGCTATCCTGTAGTTATCGTCTGCACCTCTGGTGGCGCAAGGATGCAAGAAGGTATGCTCTCTTTGATGCAGATGGCAAAAATCTCCGCAGCCTTACAGCGCCATAAAGATGCCCGACTATTATATATTCCTGTTTTGACCAATCCGACAACGGGCGGCGTTACCGCTAGTTTTGCGATGTTGGGCGATATCATTTTGGCAGAACCCAAGGCAACGATTGGTTTTGCAGGTCGGCGAGTGATTGAGCAAACCCTACGGGAAAAACTGCCTGATGATTTTCAGACTGCTGAAGATTTGCTCCAGCATGGTTTTGTTGATGATATAGTACCCCGTACCCAATTAAAGAACACCTTAGCCCAGCTGATTGCCCTACACCAGCCTGTACTAACAACACCTCACATGGTTTTGTGGGAAACAATGTCCTTGACTTCTACTGCCGCAGAATAAAGCATGGGGCTTGGGGCATTGGGCATTGGGCATTGAGAAGAGATTTGGGGACAAGGAGAAGGGAAAGACTTGTTGCAAGTTCTAACTTTAGTCACCTTGTCACCTTGTCCCCTTGTCCCCCCTGCTCCCCTTGCTTCTTTATGCTCTGCCTGGCTCTTGAAGAAACATGAGTGGAACAAGGGCTACTAGTCGGAATACACCTGAGAGGGCAAACAAGCCTAGTAAGCCTCCAGACTGAGCAAATTGGAGGAGAAAGCTGCCTATAGTTGTGCCCAAAGCACCACTCGCTCCAGCAACGGCAGCTGCGATCGCAAAATATATAGACTGATTTTTAATTGGTACAATGCCCAATTGTATATTGTTGCTGCACAAGTCAATTGCCGCCCAAGTACCTCCAGTCAAGATGTGTAACAGTGGCAACCACAACCAAATATCAAGGCGATTCACACCAATCCCTAGCCACAAGAGTGGTGTGACTCCAACCAAAATCCCAATACAGATAAGGATGGGACGATTACCTATCTTGTCTGCTAATTTTCCCCACAGGATAAGCATCAGCAAAGTTGCCCCCGCCTGAAGGCTGTTATAGATAGTTACATAGCTGACATCTAAATTCAACGTGTCAAGCATATAGAGGTTAAAAAAAGGACTGCTGAGGTTAACAGCAAGCGTCCAAAAGCTGAAATACAGCAGAAATATCAAAAAGTTAGAGTTTTTCCAGATGCTGTTAGCTGACTGATCTTGTGGCAGATGAATTGATTGAAGTACTTCAGAAGATTCATCTTTTGTCACCTCTGATTGAATTTCACTGGTTTGTGATGACTTGCCATAATAAGTGTTTTGCGATTGCGGATTAATGTCCACTTGGAAATACTGACAACCCAATCCCATAATCCCAAAGATAATGCTTATCAGTAGAATTACTCCATAGCCTTGTAGAGTTCCCCCATACCAATGTGATACAACTAGACCGGCCATTGGTACGCAAACCAAATTAGTTAGACTAGCAGCACTATTACGTGTCCCAAAATACCTGCCTCGCAATTGACGGGGAACTATCATCGCTACCCAACTTAGCCACGATGCAGTTCCTAGTCCTCCCAAAAGACTACTAAATAGAACAATCAAGAGTGTCAATATGACTAGCTGGTGAGTATTAAGCACTCCCCAACTGACACTGGCAATACCAATTACTAAAACCAACCATAGCAACCGACCAATTCCATGTGTCCGAAGCGAATATTGAAAGCGGCTGGTGCTGCGTTCAGACAAGTAAGCACCCAACGGCTGAATAAGATTGACCAACATGGGAATAGAGGACAGCATTCCAAATACCACTGGACTAGCACCCAATTGCACCAATAAATTGCTGAGTAAAATCCCGCCAGTTCCAAGAGAGTAAACCGATGCTAAGACAGAATCCGCAGTGGAAGCTTTTAAACTAGTGCGAATAGTATCTTTGGAAATTCGAGAGTTTAAAGAGATTGCTGTTGGTGGTGAGGCAGTCTGGGTAAATTCCAGGATCAGTGGTGCAGTTGTTTCAATCTGAACAGAATCCGTAAACATAGATTATGGGTGAAGTATCCTCGGATAAATCAGCTTGCAAAGGAACTCAGTATGCTTTAATTAGCATCGCTGATAATTTTTCGTTATTTTAGCTTGCAATTTTTAACCAAAATTTCAAATAATTAAGATATCACTCCTTAATAACACAAGGTATGAGCGAGGAAAAAGACGTATTATTTGTCTGTGATTAATAAAGGATTATTTAATTTTTTGGCATTGGTGATGGCGATCGCGATTGCCATTATTGCTTGTCACACCCTACAATTACCAAGCAAACTCTCAGTGTCTACCCCAGTCACCATTAAACTCAGTGGTTGGGGAGGCAATGTTGTTGAGCAAAAACTTTTGAAACAGGTATTGCTAGACTTTGAGGCACAGCATCCAAATATTAAGGTCAAATATGAGGCGATTTCTGACCAATACATGGATGTAATCAAAACTCGTCTGGTCGGGGAAGCAGCGCCTGATGTCTTTTATCTAGAGTCGGTGGAAGCTCCTTTTTTGATGAGTCAAAATGTTCTTGAACCGCTAGAAGCTTACATTACCCCTAAATTTGACTTAGCGGACTTTGAGGATAGCTTACTTGACAGCTTCAAATACCAGAACCATATTTATGGTCTTCCTAAAGACTATTCCACCCTTGCTCTGTTTTATAACAAAAAAGCCTTTGCCGCCGCAGGCTTGAGTAATCCGCCAGCTACTTGGGATGAACTACGCACTTATTCTAAGCAATTGACAGGCAAACTTAACAAATACGGCTTTGGAGAAAACCCCGACTTAGTACGTCAGGTTTATAAAATTAAAGCCTTTGGTGGACAACTCGTCGATCAAAATAGTTATGCTACCTTTGCCAGTGAGGCAAGTTTACAAGGTTTAGAGTTAGTGGTAGATCAGTATCAAAAAGACCGCTCCTCTGCCCAAAAATCTGATGTGGGGGCAAACTCAGGTAGTGAAATGTTTGGTCAAGGCAAGGTGGCGATGGTGATTGAAGGTAACTGGGCAATTCCCTATCTAACCGAAACCTTTCCCCAAGTAGAGTTTGCTACCGCACAAGTACCTGCAATTAATAACAAAAAAGGCACAATGCTGTTGACCGTTGCCTACGTGATGAACAAGCAGGCACAACACAAAGCCGAAGCTTGGGAGTTGATTTCTTATCTCACAGGTAAAGAAGGAATGCAAAAGTGGACAGGGACAGGGTATGCCTTGCCAACACGTAAATCAGTAGCAAAGAATTTAGGCTATGACCAAGATCCGTTGCGATCGCCATTAGTAGCGGGTGTTGATTATGCTACACCGTGGCAAGTAGGTCAGTATCCAGCTGCGATCATGAATAACTTTGATAACCAGTTTGTCAGCGCCTTGTTACGACAACAACCATTAAAGCAAGCGATGCTGAAGGCAGAGAATGAAGCTAATCAGCAAATTAAGACGATGGAGTAAGTAATCTTTCTTACCTCTACCAAATCACTTCTGAGTAGAAATTTGCTATCTCCCGATCAGATGTAATGATTGCAGCTTGATTATTTCTGGCTATTGCAACAACAACTCGATCTACTGGATCTCGATGACCCCATTCTAATTTGACACTTTCCATCCAAATATTTTCATCAATGGGTACAATCTAAACGGTACTAGACTTTTTCAGCGTTACTACGTACTCGTTAAGATTGACTCCTAAATCTAATTTTTTATTTTTGATTTTTATCGCAATTTCCCATATAGCTATAGACGGGACAAGACCATTTTTATCCCTTTCCATGTAGTTGCACGCTTGTTTGGCTTGTTCAGAAAGTTTGGCTGGATCTAAACTCCACCAGATTAAAGCACAAGTGTCAAGGACTATCTTCACAATTGTGTCCATTCCTAAGTGGTTGGTATAGTTAAATCCTCAAAGTACTTCACTTTACCGCGCATTTCCCCAAATAACTCCTCTGTTGAAGGTATTTGTACGTATTTGGAAATTTTCACCACTGGCTTACCGCGATCAGTAACTATAATTTCTTCTCCCTCTGACTCTACAAGTCGTAAGAACTCAAGAAGTTGAGATTTGAGTTTACTTTTGGAAATTGATTTCATAATAACTGTAGTCATGACTATAGTCATATTTTAATAGGACATAGCATGAACTATTGCTCAATATTTACTGGCCATAACTACGTATACTTGTTTAAAAAGTAAAAATATTAACTCCATGACTGTAACTTCCGCTATTGAAGACTTTATTTCATTTTGTGGTCATCAGGTGTGGTATCGCATTGTTAAACCAGACCAAGAAGATTCTAAAAAGCTACCGCTGCTGTGTCTTCACGGAGGCCCAGGAGTACCCCACGACTACTTAGAACCTTTGGAAGTGTTGGCTTCGCCCGCCGCAGGCATCGCCACAACCGGACGTAGGGTGATTTTTTACGATCAATTAGAGTGTGGAAATAGCGATCGCCCCACAGACGCTAACTTATATTCCATTGATTTGTTCAAAGAAGAACTCTTCGCCGTTCGCAGTGCCTTAAATTTAGATCAAATTCATCTTTTTGGGCAATCATGGGGCGGTTGTTTAGCCTTAGAACATGCCCTTTCTTAACTCCTGGGTTAGTTAGTTTCGTTCTGGCTAGCACGCCTTCTAGCATTCGACAATTTGTCACTGAAGCTTATAGCCTGATGAATGAGTTACCAATCGAAGTACAAAAGGTCATTCGTAAACACGAATATTTTTTACTCTTGAGACTCAATCTTTTCGATAAACTTTTGAATCGCTTGCAAATACGAGTTGTTTTGAGGCTGATAAATTTTGCAAAAGAAATGGACAATTTAAAATATAGGTGATCCCTATCACTTATATACTTATTAGCAAGATTTTTAGAAGATGAAAATATCATGTTTTTCTAAAGCTATTCTCTAACACTTTAAAAAGTAGCAATCGCCATTTTTATTAGTTTATTGTTAATACAATTATCATTCTAATTTCAAAATTTATAACTTAGGACTATTTACACTCATGCTCCTATACTCTTCCAAAAAATTTTGACCTGTTCTTTGTTAAGACTTAAGCCACTATGTTGTAGATTATTGATGTAAGTAATCACATCTGAAGTTATTAAAGCTGAATTTATTTATTATAAAAGAATAGCATTTTTTATTATTTACGACAACTAATTTAATATCTAATGAAGTAAACCTCATACTTTTTTTGCCATAATTTCAAAGTTAATTAACTGATTCATATCAATTTTTGACAGGTAGTGTTTGAATAAGTTTTTGTGTACTAATTGGTTGAATCGCGTTAATTAGCATTCCAAGAAAACCAAATATATAGTTCCCTAAGTTGTACATCCAGCTAACTCACACAAGCGATGTCTTTTGACTTGCTGCTTTGATCTACGCTTTCCAAAAGTAGAGACTTATTTGATCTGGTTAAATATTTTTGTACAGGAGTACGATAAATAATCATGCACGACCCATCACTACAGTCGGGTTAGTACGGGATTAAGCGGAGGTTCAGTAGTGTTTGAAATCAACAGGTGGCGCAGAAACTCCAGAAGGAACATCACCGAGGATTTGACTGGGTATATGTTCATGATGCCCACCATCCTAGTTTTGGGAACTTTTGTAGTCTTACCTATTCTCTACGCCGTTTTTCTTTCCTTGCAAAAAGTTCAACTTCTCGGCGGTATTGAGTATGAGTTCATCGGGTTTCGGAACTTCACACGATTAGCTGAAGATGAAAGAGTTTGGATTGCTTTGAGAAACACAGCCGAATATGTAGCTATTGTTGTGCCAACTCAAACTATTTTGGCTTTAATTCTGGCAGTAACTCTCAATTCTGGGATTCGCGGTAAAAACTGGTGGCGCATTCTCTATTTTTTGCCGACAGTCACTTCTTCAGCAGTGCTGACACTTATCTTTATGTGGATTTATAACACTGATGGGCTACTAAACGATTTTCTCGCCTTTGTGGGGCTACCTACTTATAACTGGTTGGGCGATCCAGCAGTTGCGCTCAAAGGAATTATGATTATGAACATTTGGTCAACCGCGCCGTTCTTTATGGTGATTTATCTGGCGGCGTTGCAAGATATACCCCAAACACTTTACGAGGCCGCGGAACTTGATGGTGCAAATGGATGGCAGCAATTTATCCATATTACTCTTCCCTTGCTTAAGCCTGTAACCTTCTTTGTGGCGACAGTGGGGGTAATTGGCACTTTTCAACTTTTTGACCAGTCTTACATCTTCTCTGGCGGTACTGGCGGGCCAAACAACGCTACCTTAACTGTAGTGCTGCTGATTTATCAAGCTGTATTTCGGAATTTACAAATGGGATATGCAGCTGCGATCGCATTTTTGTTAACAGTAATCATCATTGCTATCACTTTAATTCAGCGGCGACTTTTCGGAGGCGAACGAATTTGACTAACACCTCTGGCTTATCCTGGCTCAAAGCACTGTTGTACGTCTTACTGACACTCTATGCCATCATTACCCTAATTCCCTTTCTCTGGGCACTTTCAGCATCATTTAAGCCCCTAACAGAGATTGTCAATGGTGAACCCAACTTTCTCCCCAAGAATTTTACTCTTGACAACTACAGGCAAATCTTTCTCCAAGAACCGCTATTTTGGCGCTGGTTATTCAACAGTGTAGCGATCGCCGTCAGCGTTACGCTTCTAAACCTGTTGTTAAATTCAATGGCTGGTTATGCCTTGGCAAGACTACGCTTTGTGGGCAAGCGCTTTTGGTTTTTCCTAATTTTGGCAGTACTAGCAGTACCGACACAAATCACCCTGATTCCGACATTTTTGATTTTGAAAGCGATTGGCTGGCTGAATTCTTATCAAGGCATGATTGTACCTAGCATGATTAATGCCACTTTTATCTTCATGATGCGGCAGTTTTTCGTTAATTTTCCTAAAGAACTAGAAGAAGCAGCGCAACTGGATGGCTTAAATACTTTTGGAATTTTTCGACACATTGTCTTACCTTTGGCAAAACCAGCACTAGCAGCACAGGCAGTTTTTGTGTTCATGGGGAGTTGGAATAATTTTTTACTGCCTATAGTTATCCTATTTGACCCAGAAATGTTTACCCTTCCTTTGGGGTTAAACACCTTCAAAGGTCAATACATCAGCTATTGGAACTACATTATGGCGGCTTCTATGGTCTTCACCCTACCAGTTTTAGGTATTTACGCATTTTTTAATCGTTACTTTATTCAAAGCGTCACCTTTACAGGAGGAAAAGGTTAATAGTCATTGGGCATTGGACATCAGTTATCACCCTTGTCTCCCTTGTCCCCCTTGTCTCCCCATGCCCCATTTCCCATGCCCCATTCCCCAAACAGTATTTTGGGCAACAAATTGCACTCCTAACGTGATATTGGTATTACAGCGACTCAATCTCTATCTATCAGTAAACAAGCATTATGGGTTTTGCAGACCTATCGATCGCAGAGATAGCAGCCGACTACAGCATTCCTGTAGAACAAGTGTTTTCTCTGTGTAACCAACTGGGAATCGCCTACAAACACCAAAAGACCCGTTTGGCGTTAGAAGATGCAAAGGCAATTATTTCCCAAATATCGTCTGAAATACGCCCCAAAGGTACTAACGACTTGGTGGGCGATCACGAAGTCCCCTAAAGGGTTATCTCAGAACTTTCGCTAATAACTGATAGCTAATGATAAAAAACAATCAGTCATTAGCAATTAGCAGCTTGGAGATTGAGAATCGCGTTCTTAGCTGTGTTGAGCGTCAAAATCTTTAAGGGGAAACATGTTTATAAGACTAATTGGCGTTGTTGTGGCTACTGTTTTACTTTCGTTTCAGTTGATTGTCGGTAGCGCGACAGCAGTGGAACTGGACAAAGCTACCCGAACAGTGCCATTAAATACTGAGGGTGATACCGTTGTACTCAGCCTTAAACAAGTCAAAGAAGGCAAACGCTTATTTAATTACGCTTGTGCCCAATGTCATGCTGGTGGAGTTACCAAGACAAACCAAAACATAGGACTCACTCCAGAGGACTTGGCACTAGCAACACCTAACCGTAACAACATTGAAGGTTTAGTAGATTACCTGAAAAATCCCACTACTTACGACGGGGAAGAAGAGATTTCCGAAATACACCCCAGTCTCAAAAGCGCAGATATTTTCACAGCAGTGCGAAATCTGACGGATGATGACTTGGAGGCGATCGCCGGTCATATTCTCTTACAACCCAAAATCGTTGGTACTAAGTGGGGAGGCGGGAAAATCTATTACTAAATCCCAGAGTTGAGCCATTGGGAATTGGGCATTGGGCATTGGGAATAGGGCATTGAAAAGAATTTAGTCCCCATTCTCCATTCCCTATTCCCTATTCCCTATTCCCCATTTACTACTTATTGGACAGCTTTTTGCAATAATAAATTGCTCTCCATTCTTAAAAAAAATTGATCTATGACAGATTGTCATAATTTGGTGTTGATTTTATTTAAAATGAGAAAGGGAAAAAAATTGTTTGTTAGGAGAGAGCTATGAAATTAATTTCGGCAAGCTGGCGACGCCTTAGTTTAGCTGTGTTGACAATCCTTTTAGTTGTTAGCAGCTTTGCTGTTTTTACTCCCAGTGCTTCGGCTGAAACCTACAAGGTGAAATTGGGTAGCGATAAAGGACTGCTAGCATTTGAACCGAAAAAGTTGACCATCAAACCAGGTGACACAATTGAATGGGTGAACAATAAAGTTCCTCCCCATAATGTAGTGTTTGATCCTGCCAAAAACCCCTCTAAGAGCGCTGATCTAGCTAAATCTCTGTCTCATAAGAAGTTGCTCATGAGTCCCGGTCAAAAGGAAACAACCACCTTTGCAGCAGACGCACCTGCTGGTGACTACACCTTCTACTGTGAACCGCATCGTGGTGCTGGTATGGTTGGTACAATCACTGTCCAATAGCTAGAAAACACCAGCGTTTGACACGAGATGATTACTCAGTGAAATTAGCTCATCGCCACACGCTACACTTCTAGAGTGACGCACAAAATATACAAATGGCGGTAACGAGTCCTATCCTTTCCTAAAACGCTAAACAATCTGTAGCGATCAAGGAGTGAACTCGTTACCGCCAATTTTGATCAAATTTGACTTAGTCAGGGATTAATCGCGTTTATACTCTTGCTGGAGGCTTGTTGCGAGGAAATTCTGTTGAGAATACTTTTATTAATTCTACTGTCGGCGATCGCCCTATTCAAATTTACATTCATTAGTCCAGCACTAGCTGCCGAAACATCCAACGGTGCTAAAATTTTCGAGGCTAACTGCGCTTCTTGCCATATAGGTGGCGGTAACATCCTTATTAGCCAGAAAACCTTGAAAAAGGAAGCATTGTCAAAGTACTTAGAAAATTACAATCAAGACTCAATCCAGGCGATTATCCACCAAGTGCAAAATGGTAAAAATGCCATGCCTGCCTTTAAAAGCAAGTTAAGTTCTGAGGAGATTCTGGAGGTAGCTGCTTACGTTTTTCACAATGCAGAACAAGGCTGGTAATACCAATTCAAAATTCAAAATGATGCTCTTTACGAGACGCTAAAAGCGTAGCTTGCAACTCTTACAGAGTACGCGGACTCGCTCTAAGCGAACGCGAGTGCGTCTCTAAGAGTTGCCATGCCGTTGGCGAAGCCTCTCGTTCGCTGTCTTCGTCTCTGAAAGAGAAGAGAAGGCTTTACGCTGCGCTAACAAAATTCACGCATTAAGAAAGCCAGACAGAACAAAGGTATGTCCGTATGTATCTGTCGCATTCTTTTTTTTAATTGGTATAAAGTGCTATATCATCTAGTTTTTGTGGGGTGAGCGTTTACTTATCTTTAATTACTAGCCAGCTAGGCGCTCATCCCAAAACGTTGGAGAATATTATTTGTTGGAAATCCCTCAGTGCATTTCCTTGTTGGAAGCTTTTAACGAACTTCTAAGTTAAGTATTATGTATGACGAACTAGCGATCGCTTATTCGTCAACTACTAAAAACAATATTTTAAACCCAAAACCCTGATGTAGAAACGCGATTTATCGCGTCTTAAAAGACCAATTATTTACACCAATAGATCTCTTACACGAATACAAAACTAGCCCACTCCACAGGATCTTGCTACATCCCCCAACCCCTTTTCCCAAAATTAGGAGAAGGGGAGACTATTTCAAAGTCCCTCTCCCAAGCTTGGGGGAAGGATTTAAGGTGAAAGCTCATTGATTCATGCCAGAAGTCTAATAATTTTTAACCCAAGCGTATTGTATTTTAAACAGGACTTACGTAAACAATAGTCGAAAAGAATGATTTTCAGGTAGGTAAAAGGCCCTGAGGTACTCTAGGGGAGAACTCGTCGAGTAGCAGCTTCTTTATAAGACGCTGCGAATACGTCTAGATCAATTACCTACCTAAATCCAAAATCATCAACGAGTGATTATTTTTCTGAATTAGACTTTTGTCTGCTTTCCTTGACTTCGCGCAACCGTTCTACTAATTTTTTATCCGATTCAACAGCAGATGTAGACTGGCCCTGATTGATTTTCGGCAACAATAACGGTTCAGAAGTAGTCGCTGCCGATGAAGGCGTAGGCTGGTTATTTTTAATTTGCAGTTCAGATAATGGTTTGGGAGTAGCTGCTGGTGCAGTTAATGGTTTAAGAGTACCTGTTGGTAAGGACGTAGGCGGGTTATTTCTGATTTGTAAATTAGGTAATGGTTTAAAAGTAGCTGCTGGTGAAGGGGTGATCTGATTGTTACTGATTCCCGGTGCAGATAATGACGAGGGCTTTTGCTCTTGATTAATTCCAGTAAGATTGCTCGTACTGTTTTGGAAACGTAGGTTGAATGGATAGGAACTAATCTGTTTATCTCCTTTGGGGGATTGCTTGTTAAAGTATTGCCTTGCTTTTAATTGCAATTCTGGGGAAATTAACTTGTCTTGAAATTTGATATCTAAGACCTTACCATCAGGATCTACAACCAATACACCCAAAACAGCACCTTCAAGATTTGATTTACCTGTGGATAATGTTTGGCGGATGACTGGTTTTTGTTCAGCGTTAGGGTATTGTTGCTGGACTTCCTTTCTCAGGTTAGCGTAGGAATCTAGCTGTGCAATTGCCTGTTGAGTTCCCTTAGTCGATAAATCTGCTGTTTGTAGCGTGCTTCCCCTAGTTCCAATTAAAGTACCCCCATTCCTTGGAGCTTGTTTTAGAGGATTTATCAGCGGGTTTTGAGCAATTGTAGACGACGCATTAAGAATTGGTTGCCTCATTGGCCCAATTGGCACAGAAGTAGTATTTACCTGTGCTGTTTCAACGGGTGTACTGTCAGATAAGATTGGAGGTTGGGCATTTTGCTGAATATCAGCAGGTATTGGCTGCGACTGCAATTCTGGCAACCTATTTACAGCCAGCGGCTTAGATGGCTCGTATTTGGCGACGTTCTCACTCACATTCACACGAGGAACTGGTCGAGAGAATCTGGCGCTGGTATTAAATTTAGAACTATCAAATTTAGACGCGTCAAACCGCAAATTATTACTAGGAATCATCCGCAAAGACTGCCTTGTAGGCAATGAAGAGACTCGATAGTTATTTGCTGATGCTGGTAGCGGAGGTAATATCAGCTGACTTGATGGTGATGGCGCTAATGGGGTTAATCCCGGTTGGAGGCTAAAGTTTGGAGCAGCAAGTGGGGCGACTGGAGGTAATTGTTGTAAACCAATTTGGGGTGTGCTTTGCGGCAAACGGTTTTGGTCTGCTTGGCTCAATTCCAAAAGTCCAACTGTTTTAGATGATGCTGTTTCTTTGGGCTTGTTAGACTCCATCGGCATCAATGGTACGATCATGGCGATCGCACCGTGGATACCAAGGGAGGCTATAGCTGCTATCCCAATTGGCTGGCTTAAGATTTCTGGTATATTTTTCAGCAGGGAGACGTAAGACATAGCTTTTATCGTTCACTCACTCAGTTGCGGTTGACTAGCGATTTTCTCTTTTCGATATTGCAATATCTTGCAAGATATGCGTTCTTCATAAGAAAATAATAACTTCGTCTGCTGGCAATCAAAACGCTCAAATTGCCATTTATTCAAGTTTTTAATTAATGACGCTGTATCATATCTTCAAAATTCGAGCTTGCTAAAGAGATATTTGAAAAATTAGTACTTTTGATTTTTTATTGTTTATGACGCACACAATTAAAATTAATATCTAGAAGTTTTATAAAGTTTAAGTAAACGCACAAGTTTGAATACATCAAAACATCTGTCGAAGTTGTCTTGTTTTTTCAACTGTTTTTCAGTCAACTACACTTCTGTAACAGATAGCACACATGTCTGTCCGAGACTAGGGCCTATTAAAAAAATAGTACCACATTGGCAACTACTCAAACTGTTGCAAATTGTACAATTTTATTGACATTCTAGCCTGAAATTCCACCAAAGCTATTGGTTTTTCTCCAAAAAGTGAGTCAGACGATCGCAATTCTAGCTCTTGAATCAAGTTCAAATCCTCAATCATTGCATCCCCAAAATTTCAAATGCCGTTACCGACAGTTATTTTGCCTGGATATCTGGAAAGTGCGATCGCTTATCGCCAGCTAGAACAATCCCTACAAAAGTTAGATTTTCCTACAGTTACAGTACCACTGCGAAGGCGTGACTGGCTCCCTACTCTAGGAGGAAGACCTGTAACCCTGATTCTGCAACAACTCGATTACACGATCAAGCATACATTAGAGCAACATAATGCTACTCAAATTAACTTAATTGGTCACTCAGCTGGAGGTTGGATATCCCGGATCTACATGGGAGAAAAGCCCTATTTGGCACGCGGTGATCTCAAGCCATTTCTCTGGCAAGGGCATCCTTTGGTTGCTACTCTGATCACCTTAGGTACACCCCATGTCAGCCAAGAACGCTGGACACGCTCCCATCTAGATTTTGTCACCAATAACTATCCAGGAGCTTTTTACAAAAACGTTCGTTATGTTTGTGTGGCTGGTAAAACTATCTTTGGGAAAAGGCAGCCTGGTAGTTGGTTAGCTTACAGTAGTTATCAATTAACCTGTGGAAAGGGCAATACTTGGGGAGATGGCATCACCCCCATTGAAGCTGCTCATTTAGAGGGGGCAGTAAATCTGGTGATTGAAGGCGTGAGGCATTCTCCCAGAAGTCCTAGAATTTGGTATGGCTCACCAGAACCCTTAAAAGCTTGGGTGCAATATTTGATTTAAAAAACTTTATTTTTATATAAGAAAAGTAAAATTTATTAAAATTTCTTAGCTAAAATCGTAATAAGAATAAATACTTAGTTAAGAACAGGAGGGGTGAGCCATGCAAAGCACCCAGTTCGATCAGATTTTGCGACGAATAGCGACGATATTATCAGTCGTGATTTTGACTCTGTGTTTAATTTATATCTCTACCGGAGTTTTGCTGTCTTTTTACTATGAACCGACAGCAGGCGGAGCTTATAACTCATTGAAGATGATTAATACAGAACTGCCATACGGCTGGTTGTTTTGGAGAGCGCATGATATTGCTGGTAATGCAGTAATTGCGATCGCCTTAATTCAAATTGTGGTGATGTTTTTAGGTCGGCAATTTCGCAAGAGTTGGCTGGCTGCTTGGATTAGTGTGATTTTTTTAACCCTAAGTGCGATCGGGCTGGATTGGACAGCGATGATTTTAGATTGGACTCAGGAAGGATACTGGCGTTTTAGCATTGAGCTAGGAACCATTGAAGCCATTCCTTTGATTGGTGGGCAACTGCGCGAAATCTTGACTGGTGGTGGAGCCATTAACACAATTACCGTCGAACACCTTTACACAATACACAGTTATCTGATTTCGGTAGTGACGCTAATTCTCGCCATAGTACATTTGTCTGCTTTACTTTGGCAAGAATGGCAAATGTATCAAGAAGCACCAAAACCAGAAAGCGAATTTATTCCTTCCCAAAGCTAATAAATAGTCATGGGGCATGGGGCATTGGGAAGAGACTTTGGGACAAGGAGAAGGGAAAGATTTGTTGTAAGTTCTAACTTTAGTCACCTTGTTACCTTGTACTCTTGTCCCCCCTTGCCTCCCCTGCTTCCCTGCCCATCCCCCTTATCCACCAGGAGCCTCACTAGTAGAAAGTTGAGATAATTGGGCAAGAGATAGGTCTTCAACCTCTGGTAACTTTTCTAGAGAAAGGGGAGTGGATTGGGTAGCACCAGATAAGCGTTTTAAAAGGCTAGGTCTGGGGTCATGCAACAGATAAATAATGCGATCGCCAATTTCCCAATCTTGGTTAGCTGGTATTACCTGTAAGCGTTCTGCTCGTTCTACCAATAGCGGTATCAACACCCCAGTCCGAATCTTTTCTTGGATGCGATCGTATTGAGTCGAAAACTCCAACTCATCTAGCGTGGTTGTTCCCAACTTCACTCGCCCATCATTCAAATATTCATTCCAAGTTTTAATCGCTAAGTCTGGGATAAAAGCTTGATTAACTTTATTATTAGCCGAGATACTCGCTTGCGGATCGCGGGGAAAAACAGCTAAGACGCGCGGGGGTTTAAACTCCTCAGCTGCTCGTTGAGCTAAAACAAAATTCACCTCACCATTACTTGTCATCGCCAAAAAAGTGCCCATAGAGCCAAGTCCTGCCTCTTCCAAAACAGCAGCATCCAGTGCACTGCTGGCAATTACCCGGAGATTTTGCACTTCAGCTTGGACAAGACATTCAGGGTCAGTATCAATCATCACCACGTTTTCTCCCCGTTCTTGAAAGAAGCGGGCAATCAAAAGACTCAAAGGATTACAACCCACAATCACTGCTCCAGTTACATCCTTGGAGGTGATTTGCAGCCATTTAGCAACCCAGCCGGCTGTTAACCCTTGGCAGACAACAGTCATGATAATTGTCAGGAATACTAAAGCTTTGATCGAATCACCACCGTTAATGCCGCGTTGTGTCAACGAAATCGCAAAAAAAGAAGCTACAGAGGCAGCAACAATTCCTCTTGGAGCAACCCAGCTTAAAAATAGTTTCTGTCGCCAGTTGAGGTCACTGTTCCAAGTACACAAGAGGATATTAATCGGGCGAACGACAAACATTAATACCAAAACGGTGAATAAACTACCCCAACCCAAAGCAAACACACTCGCAATGGATAAATCAGCAGCTAATAAGATAAATAGCACTGAGACACTGAGAATTGTCAGTTGACCTTTAAAGCTGCGTAACAGACGTTCTTCCGGGACTGAGGAGTTAGCAAAGACTGCTCCTGCAACTACTGTTGTCATGACTCCCGATTCACTGCGGATCATCTGCGATAAGGTAAACAAGCTCCAAAGTATCGCCAATACCACTAAGTTTTTTAGCTCAAATGACAGAAAACTGGCGCGTTTGAAAATCAAACTCATCAGATAACCGCCAGCACCACCAATTGCTGCTCCAACACCCAGGCGTATAAGTAAACCGACGATCGCATTGATCGGGTCACCATCGCCGTTCAAAATCGTATCAAGGACAACGAAGGCGAGGATTGCTCCTACAGGGTCAATTAAAACCCCTTCTCCTTCCAAAAGTGTTGCCACTTGTCGATCTACATTGATTTGTTTGAGCAATGGACCAACGACGGTTGGACCTGTCACCACGACTATGGAAGCATAGAGAAAAGCTATGTTCCAGGGAAATTCCCCCAGCCAGTGAGCAGCCATACTCCCGCCAAGCAGGGTGATTAACGTTCCGAGAGTAACAAGCAATTGCAGGCTGACTGAAACTCTACCTAACTCACGCAGATCCAAGTTAAGTCCGCCTTCAAACAAAATGATTGCCGTTGCCAGAGCGACTATAACTTCCAGTCCAGTGCCTAGCGAATGGGGATGCAATAGCCCTATGCCATCAGAGCCAAACAAAATGCCCAACAGCAATAACAAGACAATACTGGGTACACGAAGGTATGCAGCCAGCACTTGGGCGCTAATGCCTGCAAAGACAGCGCTCGCCATCTGTATGGTGATTTCAAAAGATGCTTCCATGTTGTAGATTTTGAGCGATTTATTTCAAAATCTTTTGTAAAAAACCGTAGATATTAACTCTACAGGGTAGAACATTATACCCTTTGTTCCTTGCTGTCTTCAGCGTTTTTTAGATATGTGTATACCCCAAAATTCCCAACGTCGAATGCTGACGTACCCCGCGGCTGATCACAGAAGTATCTACGGACTTTTTTATCGTAAATCAAGGGGTTTAAGACCCCTCTCTTACAAAGTTGAGGCAGTCCGTTGGCGGGGTTCCCCCGCTTAAAGGAACTGCCGTCTGATGCCTGCGGCGGGCTACGCTTTCCGGTGGAAATCTCCGCTCAGACTTTGCGCTACGTCTACACGTAGCGTGGAGTCAGAGCCACTCCGCCTCCGGTCAGTTACCCTGCGGCAAGCAAGCTACAGTCGGAGTTTAAATCCCCGTCTGAAAATGTCTAAAATGTTTGAATTTTGAATTTTGAATTTTGAATTTTGAATTTTGAATTGTTAACTGTCTCCATATCTTTGTATCCTCTTTAAGCTTTTGCTTCCACCCAGTTTAGCTGCCAGAAACTTTTTTTGGCAAAACCCGTTGACAACGGTAGGGAAATTCGTTAACTTATAAAAGGTCTGAGTCCAATGCCCCCATCGTCTAGAGGCCTAGGACACCTCCCTTTCACGGAGGTAACGGGGATTCGAATTCCCCTGGGGGTACTTAAAAATAATAAAAAGCAAAAGCTTTTTTGTTTGAAATTTCGCAATAAAAACCATCATCCAAGAATACACCTGAATGATGGTTTTATTGTTGTTATGCATACGGTTCTTTGCTGGCTAGTTCTTTTACACGTTGGTAAATAGCCGAAAGATTTAACCGTAAATCCTTGCTCAGGCGATTTTCAATAATTCCCACTGGCATAGTGAGTTTAGGCCAAACTTGAATTGTGTAGGACAGATTTGTTCCTAGATACTCATCGAAAGAATAAGGCTCTAAGCACCAGCTACCAGAAAAGCCTTTAAAATCTCCCTCTACCATGCGGAAATTAATTGCTTTTGGGAAGCATTCTTCCAAATCAAGAATTACCCGCGCACAAAAGTTGAAATTCAATAAGCGTTGGGAGCCTACTTGCTCCAGTCGAATTCCACCATTAGGGTGCTCGATTAGACAACTCTTGGCGAGATTGGGGATGAAGTCAGGTAAGGCTTCATAATTTGTCAGAACCTTCCAGATTTGCTCCATTGGGTGAGGAATTTGGATTTTAGCACTGATTTGCCGCTGTCGCTCTGCTATTTTCTCAATTTTAACTTCTACCTTAGCAGGCAAATCCCCTTCAAGGTTGGTGTCATCAGCAAAAGACTGCAAATCAAGGTTCTCTGTTGTGTTCTGTTTTTTAGTCACTTTCAGAATTATGGTTTGCTTTCGTCAGAAAATTGGGGCAAAGTCAAGGTGAAGCAAATTTCGCTCTGTTCAGAATCCGAGATTGGGAGACTTTCAACAGCGATCGCTCCATTCAGATGCTGCACTAAAGACTTGACTAGAGCAAGTCCCAAACCAGTCCCTGGAGTCCAGCGACCTTTTCCGCGACGGAACTTATCAAAGATGTAGGTCGCTTCTTCTTCAGAGATGGCACGTCCTGTATTCGTCACCTTTATGATAACTTGATCGATTTGTTGATCGAGTCGGTGAGAAGCTTCAAGGCTAATTATTGTATCAGGCTCCGAGTATTTACAGGCATTCGTTAATAATTCTTGCAGGATACGGTCAAAACTCTCCAGTTCTGTTTGCAGTTTTAGCGATTCCTCCGGCAAATCTATAGAAATCTTTAATCCTTTCTCCGCAAATTTTTTCTCAAAAGATGCTGCTATATCCTGAATTCTAGTATTTAAATCTATAGATTCTAATTGCGGGGCTTCGTGAGGCGATTCTAGCTTTTGGAGTGTCAACAAGTCATTAATCAAGTTGATTTCCTTTGAACATTCCTGTTCAAGAATATCCAGATATCTACCCTGACGCTCTGGCGCTATTCCTGGCAAACGCAAGTTTTTTATTGACATCAGCATATTTGTCAAGGGGTAACGTAGGCGATCGCTCATGTTGCTCAAAAATTCATCTTTGAGTTCGTTGAGTTTCCGCAACTGCTCAACATATTGCCGTGTTCTTTCATTCAATTTTGCCTGGAGTTCCAGACTACTCTGGAGTTGCGCCGTCCGATCTTTTACCAAACTTTGGACTCCGCTCAATGTCTGTGACTGAATTATGGCGTTACTTACTTGAGCACAAACCATTTCTACAAGATTTAATTCTGCTGCTTGCCAACTGCGAGTGACAGCTTGCTGTAGCACCAAAAATCCTAAAATTATACCTTGACTTTCTAATGGCACTAACAGCACCGCCGGAAATTTCTCTATTGCCAATAATGGAGTAGCTGTTGAGGTATCATTTTGCTCTGTATAATCATCAAAGATTACTGGTTTTCCTGAGTCTAGGAAGGCACGCTGGCATAAACCACAATCTGAAATTAAGAACGACTGATCTAAGTTTTTTGGTTTACTAACGCGGGAACTTTGAATTACCTTAGTCCATTCACCACTCACGGTAGCTTTTGCTTTAGGAATTTGTTTTTTAGCTTGAGTTTTATCTGTATATTTCAGTTGTATAAGCAAACCTCGATCTGCTTGTAGAGATTCAGCAGTCGAGGCGATAACTAATTGGAGCATCTGATTTAGCTCCAAGTTGCTACGACTTAGTATAGTTAATTGCTTGATCAAGCTTTGATGCTGCTTGCTTTTTTGTAGGGACTGCTCTTGATGAGTAATTTGTTGAGCTTGTGCCACTCCAGAAAAAGCGATCGCGCAAGCCGACTCTACTTCTTTGAGCAATTGTTTTTCTGATTCACTCCATTCATAAGGTTGGAATTTAATCAGATTAATCACTCCATTATTATTGCCACAAAACCGAGTAGGAGTCGCCAAAACCGCTTTTATCGGTAGTGGCAAATATTGACAGCCAACGACCAGACTGTTCTGAATTATGGAAATGTCTTCAATAGTCAATGGTTGGGCAGCACATTGTAGCACTGGCGAGTGCATAAGCAACTGTTCCATCGAAAACATTTCTTCTGGGTGTGGCAGCCCTAGATACTCATCAGCACACCAATTAGTCGTAGTTGTTTCCTGGGATGTCTCACCCACCACTGAAACCAAGCAGCAGCAATCTACTTGAAAAGCAACTCCTAGCAATTGGGCAATCTCTTGCAGCATCAAAGCTGTAGCCGAGCTATTAGCAATGGTTTGGTTAATCTTTTGTACCAACTCGCGGGCAGGTTCTTCCTGATGCTGCATCAGTTTGACTTGGTAAGGTTGTAGTCGGTCTATGTCATCTACGTAATGTGGCGCCGATGATAAAGGCTTTTTCATTTCTGGCACGCCCTCGGATAATAACCCCATTGTTCTTGCACCCAACCTCTTGGCATATTTTTCACCGTTAGGTGTGTTGCTACACCTTGATAATTAACAAATTTTGTCTGAATACTTTCTCTCACCTGTTATAGCCCTTTTCTATCTCAGATGGCCAAATTTCCACTGCATCAAGCAAATTGCTACATTGGGACATAAGTATATAGAATACTTAAGATATCCTATAAATGCTTAAGTTAACTTATTTTTAACTGCTCTATCTTGAAATAATTCACTAACTTTATCTTGTCTGTAAGTATACATAAACCGTAATTTCTCTGGAATTACAGGAAAATTGCCTTCTATATCACGTAAAAGCACGGAACTTACTTTATAAAGCTTTATTACAATTTTTGAAAAAACTAGTAGGTTTAACAAGCTACTCTTTAATCTCCGTAACTCTCAGTAAAATATCAATGAAAGTGAAAGAGACAAAAAGCAAGAGGTTGTTCTTGCAGTGTAGGCTTCTCTTGTCCACAGAGCCTACACCAACAAGATACACTTGCGTTCAGACTTACACTAATAGTGTAACGGTGATACCTAGTTTGTAAGGTCTTGCTTCCAATACATGGCATAAATTTGGAATAGAGCTTAAATTCTTGCTCACCAGGGGTTGCGGCATTTATTGCTAAATTTTGAAGGTAGCCCAGTTATTTTTACTAATAACTGGGCTGCATTCGTCTGAATATAAAACTAAACCACATCTATTTTCAGAACTATATTTTTTAAAGTAGTAAGAGCATTTTGTCCTCCCTGCTAGTATTGGCGGGCCGAAAGGCCCGCCCTACTCCAGGTTTCAAAATGGGCGAAGTTTATCCAGCCAAGCTCTCGACACTCAGAGGAACCATATCGCCATTCCTCGTCAGTCCTAACAACATCGGTTCTTGGGGTTGAATTAGTTGACCTGTAAGTACACAGCGTTCTTCTTGCTGAGCTGTGGCAGCTATGCTAGCTCGAATGTCGGATCGCGAAAATCGAGGTTTCCATTCACCTGATTTTTGCTGGACATAATTCCAAAGGATATCTCGGATTAAAGCTTGATATCCCTGATTCCCAGCTATTTCTTTGAGTTTATCTTTGAGTTCCCGCTCTAGGCGAATGCTGGTAACTTCCATATCAGTGGTTGGGGTGCGAGCAATCGTGTGCATCAGTTTTCTCCTTAAAGGTATAGACAGGATAGTAATACAAGTGTAGTATGTTTAAAGGAATGTTCAATAGGTGAAATTTTCTGTGAAATCCATTTACCCCATCTCTACTTCAATTTTGTGCGTTACCAATTGCCGAACCAATTGGGAATCAGCTGCTATGGAAGTGGAGTATTTATTTATGGGCTATGGTAGCCGAGATCATGGGCAAATCACAGAAGGTAATGATGATTATAAGTATGTAGGCATTAGTGCACTAATTGCAAAACCACAACTAAATCAAAAAAGCGGGGGGTACAGGCAAAGGAATCCTGTACCGATATGAGACCAGAAAATTTTCCGGTCAATTCTAACCCCCGCTTCACCGAAAACTTGAAGCGGGGGTTTTTTTATAAGGAGTTAAGCTGTGACGATATCTTCCATGCGCGGCGCGAACGCAATGCAAGTGTTAGAGCAATCTGTGGTGGTGTTTTCTCAAAATTACTTGCCACTATGTCGGGTCAATATCAAGCGGGCAATTGTGCTGTTAGTAACCAACAAGGCGCAACCACTGGGTTTTACCACAGAAAGCGGATGGCAAGTTCACTCACCCAGTTTGGTAATTGATGTGCCAAAACATATTCGTTTAACAATCACTTCTAATGAGCGGATGTGGAAAGTTCCGCCAGTCAATCGGCGGGAAGTATTGCGACGAGACCATCACAGTTGCCAATATTGCGGCAGCAGCAAACATCTAACGCTAGATCATGTGATGCCACGTTCTAAAGGCGGTTCTCACACTTGGGATAACGTAGTCGCAGCTTGTGAAAGATGTAACTCCTGTAAAGGCGATCGCACCCTGTTTGAAGCTGGTATGCAACTGCGTACCAAACCAAAAGCACCAATCCACCCCGCGATTTCTTTTGCTGAACAGTTTTGGATAGATATGCAAGCAAACCTGGAATAACAGGAGAGCATAAGGAATGCTGAAATTAACTTACACTGAAAGCAGTTTTGATTTAGAATGTGTCACTTTGTCGCTAGAAGAATGGGTAGCGCAACGAGTGATTTTAGCCCTGCGAGTTGGGCAAGGTTTGTGCATTGAACCGACTACCGCTTCCTTTTTGCTTCCTGTTGATTTGCCAGGAGTAGAAGTACTCAGGGCTGAGGTAAAAAGAGATGACAGAGAAATCATTGCCCTCTGTGCGTGTGATGCCGAATATGTGGAAGTTACCCTACGGGGTTCTTGGCTATCAGTTAGTTCTAAGGATTCTGTCGGTGTGTTTGTCACCACGATGAGCGATCGCGCTGAGTTCTTTTTGCAGAAACTTTGGCAGGAAGCTCAATCTTGTGCTTCTGTGATGAGTGAATAAACGAAATAGTCGGGTGAGAAATTTTCCTCACCCTTTATTGCGCCATTTTTAGTAGTTCGGGAATTGTCACAAATCGGTAGCCTTGCTGTTTGAGTCCACTGATGATTTGTGGTAAAGCTTCTACAGTTCTGTGGCGATCGCCACCACCATCATGCATTAAAACAATAGAACCAGGTTTCGCGCCTTTGAGGACATTATTTACAAATGCTTGTGGTTTGGCGTGAGGATCGGTATCAGCTGAAGTTACTGACCACATAATTACAGCGTCCTTCTCGCTTTTGGCGTAAGCGGCTAGTCCATTGTTTAAAAAACCTCCAGGAGGACGAAACAGAGCAGTTTTAACTCCTGTAGTTTTGTATATCAAGTCAGAAGTGCGATCAATTTCACTCTTGGCTGTAGCTTCATCCATTCGCCGATACCAATGATGCCAAGTATGGTTGCCAATGGCGTGTCCTTCAGCTACTTCACGCTTGGCTAGGTCAGGATTTGCTTGTAAAGCTTGTCCTACCCAAAAGAATGTCGCTTTCACATCATTTTGCTTGAGGATATCGAGCATTTCTAGGGTCGTCTTTGGCCAGGGGCCATCATCAATGCCTAGAGCGATAACCTTCTCGTTGTTCCTGGGATGCACCTGATAAACTGTTTTTCCCTGAAATTTAGCTGGGACTGTAAAGGTTGGGTTTTCTACTTTGGCTGATAGTGGTAGCTGGGCATTAACTTGGCCCTTTACTGGAACTTGTGCAGCATGGCTTTTGCTTATTGGCTGATTCAATCCCGATTGTCGGGAAATGCTTGGAGCAATATTACAAGCTGTAATACTAAAGGCGATCGCGACAAGACTAATTATCTGTTGTCGCTTGAGGGAGTTGTTTGTCACGTCAGGCTTTAAAAGATTCACCCAATCATAAGCTGTAGTTTGATTATTCAAAGGGTTTAGCAAGCTCAAATATAAGTGCAGAAGCTTTTCTAGACAATTTTAAAAAATTTTTCTAAAACCCCTTGACACTTTTTGTAGTATTGTGTAGTATATTTGTAGTAAGGCGAAAGACAAAGCTTCTCAAGAGTCAAATTTATGTTCTACATACAACTAAAGGACAGGCGTTGGCATAAACCAGAGCCCCCACCCAACAAGGCTGATTTTACTTGCAAACCATCGGCAGTAGAGGCAACAAACGAGAAAAGTTCTAAGTTTGCACTCATTAAAACCACTGAATACATCCGTAATACACAACAGGCTTGCTACCTAGAGTTTCGGTTGTTTTCCTAACAGTTTCTAACAGTTAAAAGTAAATTTTCTGAACCTTGAAAACTAAATAAGAAATGGGCAAGTTCACCAAAAATTTGTGCCTAAAAGCATAAAAGTTTAGGCACAGATTCCAAAAAATCGGGGTGTAGCTCAACTGGGTAGAGCGTTCCGTTGTCTGCGGAAATGTTGCGGGTTCAAATCCCGCCATCCTGGTTGTAGTCCTGTAGGCGAATAGTTTAAGCCGTCAGCCCACGGCAGTCGCTACAACGGAGGGAACCTCCGCAACGCGCTGCCTCCTCAAGCTGAAGATTGCGAGTGCGAATCTCGTTGGGACTCCCAAATGGCTGAGTAGCCAAGTGGTCGAAGGCGTTGGTCTGCAAAACCGACATCGTGAGTTCAAATCTCACCTCAGCCTCTGATGCAATCGCAGCGTAGCTTAATTAGCAAAGCCCCAGGTTCATACCCTGGTATATGCGGGTGAAAATCCCGCCACTGCCACCAAATGCAGGGATGGTGTAACGGTAACACCTCGTGACTCCAAATCCGATGTTCTAGGTTCAAATCCTAGTCCCTGTGTCAGACAATTTTAGATTAAAAAATTTAATCCAAAGTCTAAAATTCGGTAAATTATGCCCTCGTGGACGAATGGTTAAGTCAGTGCTCTTTCAAAGCACAGATGCGAGTTCAATTCTCGTCGAGGGAATGATTATGGGTCGGTGGCCGAGTCTGGCTGAAGGCGACAGTCTGTAAAACTGTTCTTTTTTGCACGCAGGTTCAAATCCTGCTCGACCCAGTGTGGAGAGGTGGCTGAGTGGCTCAAAGCGTCCTCCTGCTAAGAGGAAGCGGGTAGTTAATACCCGTCGCAGGTTCAAATCCTGTTCTCTCCGTTTTGAGAGTGTGGTGTAACCGGATAACATCTCAGTCTACGAAACTGAAGACGTGAGGGTTCAAATCCCTCCACTCTCGTTACATGGGAGAGATGATGGAGTGGCTGATTCGAGTTGAATTAAACCAGTCCACTGGGTAAAACCCATCTCTCCTCCTTATCCCTCGGTAGCTCAGTTGGTAGTTAGCGCCTGTTTGAAAAACAGGAGGTCGTCGGTTCGATTCCGACCTGGGGGGCTTCGTTGCCTCATAGCTCAATGGCAGAGCAAGCGGCTGTTAACCGCGCGGTTGTAGGTTCGAGTCCTACTGAGGCAGCCATTGATTGCCGGGTGGACGAATTGGTAAGTCGCATCGCTCTGAACGATGAGGTTGCAGGTTCAAACCCTGCCCTGGCAATAAAGCCCTGTAGTGTAATTGGCAACATAGCGCCCTTTGAAGGCGAAGATTCCAGGTTCGAGTCCTGGTGGGGCTGCCAAACTTTGCTCTTGTAGCCCAACTGGAAAAGGCTGCCGTCTCAAAAACGGTATGTTGTGGGTTCTGATTCCCACCAAGAGTACCAAAACTTGCTCCTGTAGCCCAACTGGAAGAGGTGGCAGACTTAAAATCTGTTTGTTTGTGGGTTCGACTCCCACCAGGAGTACCAACGGGATGTAATTCAGCGGTCAGAAGCCATGCTTTGGGAGCATGGAGTCGCAGGTTCGAGTCCTGCCATCCCGATATGCCCCTGTGACAGAAATGGCATACATGCTGGAATCAGAGTCCATTTTGCAGGTTCAAATCCTGTCGGGAGTACCAAAATATCTGGGTGTGGCGCAGATGGGAGCGCAGAAGTTTTGGGAACTCCAGGTCGCAGGTTCAATCCCTGCCACTCAGACTTTGCCCTTGTAGCCCAACGGAAGAGGCGCTTCGCTTAGAACGAAGAGGTTGCTGGTTCAAATCCAGTCAGGGGTATTTGGTGAATATGCGGGGATAGAGCAACGGTGGCTCGTCAGGCTAATAACCTGAACATCAGCAGGTTCAACTCCTGCCTCCGTCACCAAAATTAATGCTGGTGTAGCTCAATTGGCAGAGGAGGACACCGCCGTGCGGGGGTTCCCTCCCGTTGAGGCGAGTGCGAGTGTCCGTCAACTGACCTGTAATCAGTAGGTTGCAGGTTCAATTCCTGTTACCAGCTTGATGCGGGTGTGATGTAACGGCAGCATGAGACGCTTCCAACGTCTTCGTGCGAGTTCAAATCTCGCCGTCCGCTCTGAAACTTGGGGGTGTGATGTAATCGGTAGCATCTGAGTGCGCCATACTCAGTGCGTGGGTTCTAACTCCCTTGACTCGCTTGCGTAGTCCTGTAACTCAATTGGTAGAGTGTCTTCCTTACAAGAAGAATGTTGCGGGTTCAATTCCTGTCAGGACTACCAAATCTTGGGAGTGTAGCTCAATGGAATAGAGCGTCGAGCTTCTACCTCGAAAGTTGTGGGTTCAAGTCCTACCACTCCCGCCTGAACAAGTGAAAAGAGCAAAGTAAAAAGTAAAAAAAGAGAAATAATTAAATTCTTTCTTTTGACTTTTAACTTTTGACTTTTGACTTGTGTGATGGGGTCATAGCTCAGTTGGTCAGAGCGCCTGCCTTGCAAGCAGGAGGTCATGGGTTCAAGTCCCATTGATTCCACTGATGGTGTCTGAAGCCAAAGTGGTCGAGGCGCTGGTTTGTGGAACCAGTCATAGCGGGTTCAAGTCCCGTCAGACACCCCTAAATGGAAGATGCCGCTGAATGGACGGCAACTGGTCTTGAAAACCAGGGTATGGGCAACTGTAGGGGTTCGATTCCTCCATCTTCCACTTATCCACCTGAAGCCGAAAAGCGAGGCGCTGTGCTGATAACACAGAAATAGGAGGGGCAGTACCTCCCTGGTAGATTTATATCTAAGATTGGTGTTACAAGATTTGCGATGTAATCCAATCGCACTTGCTCACTTCTTTTTCAAATTAACTAGGGTGGTTGGCATACCGGCTGTGCAGGGGGCCTTTAACCCTCAGAAATAGGTTCGACTCCTATACCACCCACTAAACAATTCAAAATTCAAAATTCAAAATTCAAAAATGTAATCTTGGTTAGCCTTTTGGCAATTGCTAATATGCAACTTGAATGCTCGTTGGGTTATGAATAGCAACTCGCGATCGCTAGTTGAGCATGTTGCAATAATACATCTTTATCCAAAGCATGTATGGAATATTGCGGTGTTACTGCCAGTAGTTTCTCAATTCTTTCTCTAGCTGCTTCTACTACTGTTTCATCTAAGCTACCGTTACTGAGCGAATCAGCAAAATCTTCAGCAATCCGATAAGTTCTTTCAATAGATGATGAATTAATATTACGCGACACAATAAACAGATCGCAGCCTGCATTAAATGACCGCGCCACAGTACCAGCTTTCATAAATATATCTGAGATAGCTTTCATATCCAAATCATCAGATACGACCACTCCCTTAAAGTCAAGTTCCTCTCTAAGTATGGTTTCGAGGATAGCCTGGGAAAGCGTTGCTGGCACATCAGCATCTATCTTAGGAAATAAAATATGAGCAGTCATGATTAAAGGAATCTGTACTTCGATTAAAGCTCTGAAAGGTATAAGTTCTCGAAGTCGCAGGTCTTCTAGAGTTAAATTCAGTATTGGTAGCTCAATATGAGAATCCTTGCTGGTGTCTCCATGTCCGGGAAAGTGTTTAGCGCATCCCAAAATTCCTGAATCTCGAAGTCCAAGGTAATAGTCACGGGCACCTTGAGTAGCAGTTTCGGGAGTGTTACCAAAGGCGCGAGGCCCAATCACGGGGTTATCAGGATGGGAAAAAATATCGGCTACTGGTGCCCAAGATAAATTAATTCCCAATGATTTTAGTTCTACCGCTGTGGCTTTTGCTACTTCGTAAGCGTGCGATCGCAGTAATAAGGCATGAGGAAAGCGAGTAATTGGCGGTGGTGTACGAATTACACGACCTCCTTCATGATCGAGAGTGAGAAACATGGAATCATGTTCAGTATATTCTCGTATTTGCCTGTTTAAATCTTTGAAGCTTTCCAGCCAAATCTGATATGGGGTGCCATCCAAAAAGTTCTTAGCAAAAAAGATCGCCCCAATCGGTTTTAATTCATTGAGTGCCCGTTTATCGTCATCGCTTAATGTAGTGCCGGAAACACCTAGAATCAGGTGATGTCCAAAGCGCCTTAGCTTTTGCGATACACTCATAATCTTTTACCTATAAGTTGTCAGGTAAACAACTTGGTTGTTCAACCTAGAGGACATAAACATTTATCCTACACCCTTATAGGGAGAGGAAAGTTTTCAAAGTAGTCCTTAAGCAATACCCTAGATATTTCTTCATAATAAATACACAAATTAGCAAAGAAATCAACTACTTTAAGATAACTTTTGAAATTAGCTATTTTCAGTCAAAGGAAATACTTTTGTTTCCCGAAATCACTTGCATGTAAATATAGAGAAAGTGCACGCCGCAAAGCTATTGCCAACAATGGTATTGGCAATTTATTTGGACAGTGCGCGTAGGTAAAATTCTCTTTGGCAAAAGTTTTTTGGGGAAGCGATCGCACAATGACTGCCAAATGTAACGGTTTGCAACGTATAATAAAAACGACAAAACCATTAAGAAATATTGAAGGGCATTAGGGTTAAATGCGAGTAGCGATCGCGGGAGCGGGACTAGCAGGACTTTCCTGCGCGAAATATCTTACAGACGCAGGTCACACACCCATTGTCTTGGAACGTCAAGACGTTCTAGGCGGTAAAGTGGCTGCGTGGAAAGATGCTGATGGAGACTGGTACGAAACAGGTCTGCACATCTTTTTTGGCGCATATCCTAATATGTTGCAGTTATTCAAAGAGCTGGACATTGAAGATCGATTGCAGTGGAAAGAACACACAATGATTTTCAACCAGCCGGATGTACCAGGTACTTACAGTCGCTTTGATTTTCCAGATTTGCCCGCACCGATTAATGGTATAGTGGCAATTCTGCGAAATAACGACATGCTGACATGGCCAGAAAAAATCCGTTTTGGCATCGGATTATTGCCCGCCATGATTCAGGGGCAAAAGTACGTTGAAGAAATGGACAAATACTCTTGGACAGATTGGCTGCGTAAACACAACATTCCAGAACGGGTCAATAAAGAAGTATTTATTGCCATGGCCAAATCGCTTAACTTCATTGGCCCAGATGAAATTTCGGCAACCATTCTTTTAACCGCCCTCAATCGTTTCCTCCAAGAAAAAAAAGGCTCGAAAATGGCCTTTCTGGATGGTTCGCCAACAGAACGATTGTGTCAGCCCCTAGTGAATTACATTACCGAACGCGGTGGAAAAGTCTGCTTGAATGCCCCTTTAAAAGAGATTTTGCTAAACGACGATGGTAGCGTCAAAGGATACTTAATTCGGGGGTTGAATGGAGACGAAGATGAAGTCTTCACGGCAGATTTGTATGTATCTGCCATACCGGTTGACCCTTTGAAGGTGATTTTGCCAGCACCTTGGAAAGAAATGGAGTTTTTCCAAAAGCTAGAAGGGTTGGAAGGCGTACCTGTGATTAACGTGCATTTGTGGTTTGATCGTAAACTTACGCAAATTGATCACTTGCTATTCTCGCGATCGCCCCTCCTAAGCGTTTATGCTGATATGAGCAATACCTGCCGTGAATATGCCAACCCTGAGCGCTCGATGTTGGAATTAGTTCTAGCCCCGGCAAAAGATTGGATTGCCAAATCCGATGAGGAGATCGTGGCTGCAACTATTGCCGAGTTGGAAAAACTCTTCCCCGACCACTTTGGGGGAGACAATCCAGCAACATTGCTGAAATCTCATGTGGTGAAAACGCCCCGTTCAGTTTACAAAGCGACTCCTGGTCGTCAACAGTACCGTCCCTCGCAAACAACCCCCATTAGTAATTTCTATCTTAGCGGGGATTACACCATGCAACGCTACTTAGCCAGTATGGAAGGTGCCGTACTTTCTGGTAAGCTGACAGCGCAGGCGATTTCTGAGGCCCTGCCGGTAGTAAATTCCTCAAACCTGCAAACGCTCACCCGACCGCCCGCAACGAATGCTGCAACTGCCTGATTCCCCGCCGCGTATGAAAACGCTGGTCTCTGTAGACGAGTCATACAAACTTTGTCGGCATCTCACAGCAAAGTATGCCAAGACTTTTTACCTGGGTACTTTGTTGATGAGTCCGGTAAAACGTCAGTCTATTTGGTCGATTTACGCTTGGTGTCGCCGTACAGATGAATTGGTGGATGGCCCTGCATCTGCTATTACCACGCCAGAAACCCTAGACCTATGGGAACAGCAGCTGGAATCGATTTTTGCGGGACGCCCATTAGAAAATTATGATGTCGCTTTAGTTGATACTCTCCAGCGCTTTCCAATGGACATTCAGCCATTTCGGGATATGATTGCTGGTCAGCGCATGGACTTATATCGCAGTCGTTATGAAACCTTTGAGGAATTATACCTCTACTGTTACCGTGTTGCCGGTACTGTTGGCTTAATGTCAACATCAGTTATGGGTGTGGATAACACCATATATGCAGCACCGTGGCAGCAAAACATCCAACCTTATGTTCCCACAGAAGAAGCGATCGCTCTGGGAATTGCCAATCAACTCACCAACATCCTGCGGGATGTGGGAGAAGATGCCAAACGGGGGCGGATCTACATTCCTCTTGAGGACTTGGCAAAATTCAACTATACCGAGCAAGACTTCTTTAATGGTGTGGTAGATGAGCGTTGGCGGGCATTGATGCGCTTTCAAATTGACCGCGCTCGCCAATTTTACACTACATCTGACCGGGGAATTACTTATTTAGCATCCGATGCCCGTTGGCCTGTGTGGGCAGCATCAATGCTGTACGGTCAAATTTTGGAGGCGATTGAACGCAACGCTTACGATGTATTCAGTCAGCGGGCTTTTGTTCCCCAGTGGAAAAAGCTACGCACCTTGCCCATAGCTTGGATGCGATCGCAAGTTCTTTAAATAATTAGTTATTAGTCCTTAGTCCTCAGTGTTTTATAAATGACAAATGACAAATGACCATTGACTCTTCCCCACAAATTTGCTATCGTTATTATTCGTGAGTCATGGAGAGGTGGCTGAGTGGTCGAAAGCGGCAGATTGCTAATCTGTTGTACGGCAGGCAACTCCGTACCGAGGGTTCGAATCCCTCCCTCTCCGTTTTTCAGGTTTTGATACACGGATAATATCCTGTGTAGAAAAATAAATATTAATGCCGGGTAAATACTCCTACTCCCAAAGATGGATGATATGATTTATCCTTTGAAGTCTTGATAAGATCCAGCTAAGTTACAAATTTAGTTTGGATCTTATTTTTAGGCTCCTAAGTATTTTGAGGAGTGAGAGTAATTTATGAAAAAAATTAGCACCGCCTTAGCCTTCAGTATAGCTACCCTAGCAACTGGGTTTTTAGTTGGGGCTTGTGGTGATAGCAGTACCCCCAACGGTACAGCTAACAACGGAAGTACTGCTACCCCAGCGGCAAACTCAACTACTACAAGCAGTGCTAAAGGACTAAAAATTGGTTCTCTGCTACCGACAACAGGCGACTTGGCTTCTGTAGGACAGCAGATGCTAGGTTCTGTCCCTTTACTGGTCGATACGGTTAACGCTTGCGGTGGGGTAAATGGCGAACCTGTTACCTTGGTACAAGTAGACGACCAAACCGACCCGAAAGCTGGAGCCGCCGGTATGACCAAACTAGCAACTTTAGATAAAGTAGCAGGTGTAGTTGGTTCCTTTGCCAGTAGCGTTTCTAGTGCAGCAGTCTCCATTGCCACGCCGAATAAAGTAATGCTGGTTTCTCCTGGTAGTACCAGTCCCGTATTTACCGAAAAGGCTCAAAAAGGCGACTATAAAGGCTTTTGGGCACGTACAGCTCCCCCCGATACATACCAAGCACTAGCTTTAGCCCAACTTGCCAGAAAAAAAGGTTTCAAGCGAGTTTCTACAGTCGTGATTAATAATGACTATGGCGTAGGGTTTGAAAAAGCATTCGTGCAAACTTTTGAAAAATTGGGTGGAACCATAGTTAATAAAGATAAGCCTGTCCGCTATGATCCAAAAGCCCAAACATTTGATACAGAAGCAGCTGCTGCTTTTGCTGGTAAGCCAGATGCAGTCTTGGCTGTACTCTATGCAGAAACTGGTAGTCTGTTCTTGAAAGCCGCCTATCAGCAAGGTGTGGCAAAGGGAGTACAGATTTTGTTGACAGATGGCGTCAAATCACCTACTTTCCCAGAACAAGTTGGCAAAGGCGGTGATGGTAAATATATTTTGACAGGAGCGATCGGTACAGTACCAGGTTCCGATGGTAAAGCATTAGAAGCTTTCAACAAGCTGTGGAAGGATAAAAAGGGTGGTGCACCAGGGGAATACGCTCCTCAAGCTTGGGACGCAACTGCTTTATTGACATTGGCGGCGCAAGCTGCTAAACAAAATACAGGCGTTGGCATAGCCAGCAAAATTCGGGAAGTTGCTGATGGGCCTGGCACAGAAGTTACTGATGTTTGCGAGGGGCTGAAGTTACTTAAAGATGGTAAAAAAATTAACTATCAAGGAGCCAGCGGCAACGTAGATGTTGATGCTAACGGCGATGTTGTCGGAGTATACGATGTTTGGACAGTAGGAGATGATGGCACAATCAAAGTGATTGACAAAGTTACCCCTAAATAAAAACTAAGGAGTTATGAGTTATGAATTTAATCTTGATAACTCCTAACTCCTAATTCTTAAAGCCCACTGAAGTTGTAACCAACTCCTAACAACAAGCCCACATCAGTTTCATCGAAAAATCCAGCATTTATAGCAGCCGTTGCTGTAAATTGAGAAGTTAGAGGCACATCAATGCCAGCAGATGCCAAAAAGGCAAATTGCGAATCATCACCAGTTTTATAAGCTGCACCCACTCCGACATAAGGTGCGATCGCTAATGGTTCGCTAAAAGCATCTGCTGGTTTGAAGGTAAAATCATAGGTAATCGGAAGTAAAATTGTAGTGTTATCCCCAAATACAGCTGAGGGTCGCACTGATACAGAATTTGTCAGTCTGATTTTGCTAACTACTGCAAAGTTACCGTCGCCCAAAGACGTGTCACCACCACTCAAACCAATGTTAGCAGCGATCCCAAGATAGCTACTACCACCACTTGTAGTTCTACCTAAATCAATATCCGATTGCGCTACTTTGGTAGCAGATGGTTGAGCAGTAGCTTTAGAAGTCGGTTGTACAAATTCAGAGGTAAGCGTCGCAGATGAAGTCGCCACTGTGCCTGGAACGGGTGTGAGTGTTACACTAGCGTTTTCTTGTATCGCAGTGTTGGGCAACTGCTCTACCTTAGTTAAATTTGTGACAGTAAAAGTTTTAGTTATTTCTGTAGAGAGATTTTGGCTTTCAGTGTCTATTTCTGGATTAAACTCGTTGGGAGACGCTACGGTTGCGGAAGGTTCGGTTAATGGCTGACTGCTCACCTTGTCTACTGTCTGGGCACTTGCAGATAAATCGCTACTCAGGAATGCAAGAGCAGCTAAACTTGGCAACCAAAAAACACCTTTACGAAGAAAAATAGTATTCACATTCACTCCTAAAACAATGTTGCCACGAAAAATAAAGGTTTTTGTTGATTTAGTCAACAAGTTCGGGCAATACTCAAAATTTAACATCAAAAAATCGGTTTGACATCAAGCACTTTACTTGATTTCTCTGGTTAATATTTACTAGCAAAAAACTAAATACTATAGCAATCTTGAATCATTTGTGAAAAACAAGACCCCCGACAACTTTTGCGAAGTTGGGAATCTGTGAGTTGCAATTTTCACAAATTAAATAGAATTGCAATATGTTTATTTTAAATATCCTGAATTTGATAGATGACAAATAGTCTCTTTACCTGAAACTAAGATAGTGTTTTTTAAGGAAGCGATCGCAATTGCGGCCTCTCCTATGAAAAGAAGAAGTTTTCTAGTATAACTGCATTACTGCCAAAGGCAGCTAGATTGTGAAGTGATATTACAAAGCTTGCAAAAATATTTAGAAATTGCCTACAAGTCAAACATAGTTCTAACGTAGAACCTATTAGGAGAGACTTGAGGTAAATGTGATGAGCGAAAATAATATTCAAAAGTATCGGTTTGTCTGTACCCTGACTTTCGGTGATATCTACGGTCAAATAATTGTTTGGTTGATTACAATTACCCTAAGTTTGGCATCAGCTTTGGCGCTGATGGGTGCCAAGCGGCCCGTGTACGCTTTAGCAACAGCGGGTCTTGTCGTTCTGCTATCGCTACCTTTCTTGTTGTTTGCGTTTGTCACTACCTTGTTAAATCATATTGAAGTCAGTCCTGTAGGGCCGGGAACCAAAATGGAACCTATACCAGGTAATGTGTCTCAGCAACAACCTGTACAAGCAACTAGCTAATAGAATTAGGAGTTATGAGTACAGACGCGATTAATCGCGTCTGTACAGGAGTTATAAGTCACTCTATCTGTGCCATAACTCTTTGTTTTTAACTTTTCACTCCTAATTTCAAAATTTGTCATAACGTCCCTGTCCATAGACAGGGAATTTTTTTGTAGAGACGCTACTGTTGTAACGCACTGCCTGATTCATCACCTCTCTACAATAGAACAGCAGTGGTTTGCAGTCGGGGGCTAAATATGCTGGAACATGATGTGATTATTGTCGGGGGTGGATTGGCAGGATGTCGTGCTGCTGTAGAAATTGCCCGCACCGACCCTAGTTTAAATATTGCTGTGGTTGCAAAAACCCACCCAATTCGTTCTCACTCGGTTGCGGCTCAAGGTGGTATGGCTGCGTCGCTGAAAAATGTTGATTCCGAAGATAGTTGGCAAGCACATGCTTTTGATACTGTCAAGGGTTCTGACTATTTGGCAGACCAAGATGCTGTGGCGATTCTTGCCCAAGAAGCGCCAGATGTGGTGATTGACTTGGAACATCTCGGCGTTTTGTTCTCTCGCTTACCCGATGGACGCATTGCCCAAAGGGCTTTTGGCGGACATTCTCACAACCGCACTTGCTACGCTGCTGACAAAACAGGTCATGCGATTTTGCACGAATTGGTTAACAATTTGCGGCGTTATGGGGTGCAAGTTTACGAAGAGTGGTACGTAATGCGTCTTATTTTAGAAGAAAATGAGGCGAAGGGTGTGGTAATGTTCCATCTTTTGGATGGACATATTGAGGTGGTGCGGGCTAAGGCGGTGATGTTTGCCACCGGGGGTTATGGTCGCGTTTATAATACTACCTCTAATGATTACGCTTCTTCAGGTGATGGTTTGGCAATGACTGCGATCGCAGGTTTACCCCTAGAAGATATGGAATTTGTCCAGTTTCATCCCACTGGTTTATATCCGGTAGGGGTACTGATTTCAGAAGCGGTACGAGGAGAAGGGGCATATTTGATTAATAGTGAAGGCGATCGGTTTATGGCGAATTATGCACCCAGTCGCATGGAACTAGCTCCTCGTGATATTACCTCGCGAGCGATCGCTTACGAAATTCGCGCCGGACGTGGTATTCATCTCAATGGAAGTGCTGGCGGGCCCTTTGTCTATCTGGATCTACGCCATCTGGGCAAAGAAAAAATTATGAGTCGCGTTCCCTTCTGTTGGGAAGAAGCCCATCGCCTAGTAGGTGTTGACGCAGTAACTCAACCTATGCCAGTCCGTCCGACAATTCACTATTGTATGGGTGGTATACCAGTTAACACTGATGGTCAAGTTCGTAGTAGTGGCGATGGTTTTGTTGATGCTTTCTTTGCTGCTGGTGAAACAGCTTGTGTTTCTGTACATGGGGCGAATCGCTTGGGCAGTAATTCTCTACTAGAATGTGTCGTTTATGGCAAGAGAACTGGGGCTGCGATCGCCAAATTTGTGCAAAAACGTAAGTTACCCTCTGTAGATGAGCAACGGTATGTAACAGAAGCCCAGCAACAAATTCAAGCTTTGCTAGAACAACCAGGACAGTACCGTATTAACCAAGTCCGTGAAGCTTTTCAGGATTGTATGACTGAGTACTGCGGCGTTTTCCGCACTGAAGCATTAATGACTGAAGGTTTGCAGAAACTAGAAGAAATACAACAGCAATATCCTCAAATTTATTTAGATGACAAAGGTAGTTGCTGGAATACAGAACTCGTAGAAGCCTTAGAATTGCGAAGTTTGATGGTAGTGGGGCAGACCATTTTAGCATCGGCCCTAAATCGCCAGGAAAGTCGTGGTGCTCATTTCCGCGAAGATTATTCCCAGCGAGATGATGCTAACTTTCTCAAACACACAATGGCTTATTATTCACCAGCAGGAATTGATATTCAATATCGATCGGTCGCAATTACCATGTTTGAACCAAAAGAGCGGAAGTATTAGCCAAAGGTAAATTTATGTGAGAAATCGAGGGGACTACAAAAATTTTGTCCACCTCGATTAAGAATATGAAATGATTAAGTTATCAATCAGAACCTAATTGTTTCTGAATCACAGCTATTATCTTTTCTTCCCAAGCCGGATCGTTTAATTTTATTGCAGCATCACGATGACGAGATTTTCGTCTATCCATGTAAGCATAAAAGGCTTCCTTATCATTCTTGTGGATGATAAAGTAACTTTTTAGCTCTTGGTCGCTCATTGCTGCATAGTTTACCTTATTCATGGTTGTATACTACCATCTGGTGTAATTTCTAGCTCTATTCCTTCATTTTGCCCAGCTAATATAAATATATTGAGCGATCGTTCATCTAATCGCACTATGTGAATTGGCTGAAATATCACATTTGTAAGTTGATGGCAAAGTCTATATAAGGATTGTAGCTGTTCAACTCTTGGTTGTAGCTCGTCCATAAATTTTTTTTCTTTATAAATCTATATGTAACAAAATTAATAATATAAACCCATCCAGCGATGCTCTCATAGTTGTGATTCTCACATCCTATTTAGTATTCCAAATGAACTTCCCCTTCTCACCGGGATATGCTGCTCCCTCTTTGTCACGCCACTCAAAATATATTTCAATTGGCATTTTCAAATTCTTCATTAAGTGCAAAGTGTTACGCCAAGCAAGATTTGAATCTACACCTTGTATGGAAATGTTTACCTCTGGTAAGTAGTGAAAACCAGAGCTAATTTTTTCACCCGGAACGACATGAGATAGAGTTAGTTTGATCAGTTCCTCTACAGAAAATCCTTGTAGAATAGCAATTTCGTGCGCTGCATCAACGATTTTGTTCCAGTTCGGTTGATGAATTTCCTGACCACCAATTACGGTTCGCAGCACTCTAGTATGGTGTAAATTGCTTGCAACATCAGGTTCAAGAACTCTATAATTCTCTGTTTCAGAAACTTGCTGAGGCTGGTAACGTGCCTCATATTCATTCAATAACTTCTCAATAACAGTAATGGGTGTATCCTCGAAAGGGACAGCCAGGGCTTGAAGCCTTTTATAAATGGGATTAGGTATTCTGATAACTGGCATCGTAATATATGCTTGTATGTTCACTCTCTTTATAGAAATGTAACACATTTATATATAAAATCTCAGCTGCCATATAACCTCATGCCAACACAGAAACAATCAGATACAGCGATATTCCTTTGTCAGTTACTTTCTAATCTATATCAGCCTATCCAGGTTTTTCGCTACGACCAAAAGCTGAAAACGCTTTATATGCAAGCTGGTTTGAACGATGAAATTTCAGTCATAATTGATCAAGATGGGAATTGGAAATTTGTTCTATGATGCAAAACCTCAACCAGATGACCAATACTGAAATAAAACGATATATTTCAGAACATAGAAATGACGAAGAAGCGTTTCGGGCTGCATTACAAGTTTTGATGAGTCGTTCTGACTTCTCTACACAACACCCTTATCCTTTTGATCTAGACAATCCTGAGAGCGAAGTAGAAGCTCTTTTTTTAGAGAAACTTAATCGAACTGAGTGATTGCCTATTGCCCATAGTTTAAATTGAGGCTTAGTACAGCTTTGCGTAAGTTTGTAGCGAATTGACAGAGGAAAACTTTTGAGAGTAAGGTAAGCAACAGAAACTACCTCAAGCATTCAAGATATAAATTGGTCAGCAAAAAAGCTACAGAGTTTTACAAGCGCACCTACAGAATGTAAAATTTAGCAGTAAGTGCGAAGATATTTTCTGTATGCCGTAAAATTCTTACTATAAAAACAAAATTTTTATTTAAAATATGAACGATTCACAAACTTGGTATATTGTCAAGCCTTCTGCTGGAAACTGTGAAATTATCCCCAGCGACCAAGTTGGCAACGATAATTTAGAAATTATAGAACAGTGGGGGCCTTTTAGTTCTCAAGAAGAAGCGATCGCTCGACGTGTCGGACTGATTAGGGCTGGGAAGTGCCAACCAGTTTAAGTTAGGAGTTAGAAGTTTTGAGTTGACAATGATGGTTTGTATTCCTAACTCCTCACTATTGACTCCTAACTTTCATTCCTAACTCTTCATTTTTCTGCTGTAGGTGTTCCCTTAACAGCAATTTTTTTACCTATCACTTCCACCGCTTTAGCAAATTGAGGGTCTGCTAAAGTAGCTAGTTTGTCACGTTCATGGAGCCATAAATCCTCCATCTGCTTTTTGTTCAAATCCACCTTCACATCTGGCGAAATGCCTTTGTGATTGATATCTGTACCATTGGGGGTATAGTAATGAGCAATTGTCACCGCCAATCCTGAACCATCTTCCAGGGGACGTACCGATTGTACTAGTCCCTTACCAAAGGTTTGAGTACCGACCAAAGTAGCACGCTGATTATCCTGCAAAGCCCCTGAAAGGATTTCACTAGCACTAGCTGAACCTTTATCTACCAGCACCACCAATGGTTTATTGGTCAAGGCTCGTCCGTTTGCTTCTTCTTTTTCTGCCTCTCCTTGGCGTTCAACAGTGGAGACAATTTTACCTTTATCTATCCACATCCGGGCAATATCCACGCTGGAGAAAAGTAAGCCGCCTGGATTACCACGCAGATCGAGAATATATCCAGCTACCTTTTTGTTTTCTAAATTTTTGATAGCGGTTTGCATTTCTTTACCAGCATTGGCGCTGAACTGGTTCAAGCGAATGTAACCAAGATTGCCTGCTGGGGTTTTCTTTTCAGAAAACTTAACTGGATGGATTTCAATTCGCGCCCGTGTAATATCAAATTGTTTTATCTGCTTGTCGCGCTGAATAGTCAAGCTGACTTGCGTTCCTGCTTCACCCCTAATTAAGGATACTGCCTGATTGGTATCCATCCCCTTGGTATCTTTGCCGTTAATTTTGAGGATGATATCTTTTGCCAAAACACCAGCTTTAAAGGCTGGTGTATCCTCGATTGGCGCAATTACAACCAATTGCTTGGTTTTTTCATCCTGACTAATGGTGATCCCAATCCCTGTCAATTCTCCAGAGGTATCCACCTGCATATTCTTGAATTCCTCTGGGTCCATAAATCGGGTGTACGGGTCATCTAGCTTTTTGAGCATTTCCCGAATCGATTTATACGCATCCTGCGGATTACTGTAGGACTTGCTCAAGTATTCCTTACGAACAGCCTGCCAATCTACCTGATTAAAAGTACCGTCAACATATTGGCGCTGAACAATTTGCCAAACTTCATCTACTAATTCTTTAGGACTTGCTTTAAATAAAGCCTGACCTCGCGAGTGAATGCCAAGGCTAGTAACAGCGATCGTGGAGAGTGTCACTGCCGTAGCACTCAAAACAAGTATACTTTTTGTAGTCACCATAATGACAGCTGCATCAGAGGGAAAATTTATAGTCAGTATGCTCAATCTAACACAGGCTACCACTTACAGACCAAATATGTATTCTTAATTTGAACAAAATACTTGACAATCAGGCAACCTTAGTGGTTAAAAGATATAAAGTTTTTGGGAATGGGACATTGGGCATTGGGCATGAAGAAGAGACAAGGTAGACAAGGAAGAGGGGGGATACAAAGAAGAAACTTGTCCCCCCTGTCCCCTTGTCTCCTCTGCCCCCCTGCCTCCTTTAAGGTTCTACCCAGCGTTCATCTGCTTTAATGAGGTTAATTAATTCCTCTACACCTTTATCTTCTGGGACTTTTTTAATTTCTTCTCGACCACGATACAAAGAAATATAACCAGGTGTTTTGCCAACATAGCCATAGTCAGCATCTGCCATTTCTCCGGGACCGTTGACAATGCAACCCATAACTGCTACATCAAGCCCAGTTAAATGTTTAGTAGCTTCCCGGACTTTGTGCAGCACTTCCTCTAGATTAAACAAAGTGCGTCCACAGGAAGGACAAGCGACGTATTCCACCATCGTTTTTCGCAATCCCAAAGCTTGGAGAATGCTGTAGCAGACGGGAATTTCTTTTTCTGGTGCTTCTGTAAGTGAGACGCGGATTGTATCACCAATGCCATCAGCAAGTAACGTAGCAATACCAGCCGTGGATTTAATTCGCCCGTATTCGCCATCACCGGCTTCGGTAACGCCTAAATGTAACGGGTAATCCATACCCAGTTCATCCATGCGCTTGGCGATGAGGCGATAGGCGGCTACCATCACCGGTACTCTTGAGGCTTTCATGGAAATTACCAGGTTGCGAAAATTCAAAGATTCACAAATGCGAATGAATTCTATAGCAGACTCTACCATTCCTTCAGGGGTGTCACCGTAAGTAAATAGCATCCTCTCTGCGAGAGAACCGTGATTTACCCCAATTCGCATGGATTTTCCTTGATCGCGTAAAGAAACTACCAGAGGTTCTAAAGTTTCGCGGATTTTATCGCCAATTTCGTCAAATTCAGTTTTAGTATACTCAGTTCGATTGATGTTTGGTTTTTCAAACACATACAAGCCCGGATTAATCCGCACTTTCTCTATATGCTTGGCTACTTCCACGGCGATTTTCAGCCCATTATGGTGGACGTCAGCCACAATGGGCACGTCTTGGTAAGTTTTAATTAATTTTTGTTTAATTTCCCCTAAAGCTTTAGCATGAGCCATACTCGGCACTGTGACGCGGACAATTTCGCAGCCTATTTGGTGTAGACGACGAATAGCAGCTACGGAACCATCAATATCAAGAGTGTCTTCGTTAATCATTGACTGTACTACAACAGGGTAGCCACCGCCAATGGTGACATTTCCCACCTTTACAGGGCGGGTTTTACGCCGCTTGATAGTTGTATCAAAGGTAGGTTGACTAGATGTAGTGTTTGAAGTATCTATTATGGGCAGAGTTTGCATAACCTGATTAGGTAAATTTGTTGTCGTTAAAATATCAGATTTGATAAATCTCTGTTTCCCAGATTGCCACAGGTGGTGGCTCTTTTGGTGATTCAATAGAAAAAAATGGAGAATGAGACAGGCAAAGAAATAAAGAGCAATTCAAAGGTTTTGCTCATTTATAAAGATATATTGCTGAAAAATTCTTTTAAGTGAGTAGCTTGAGTAGCGCTCGCGCAGCGTTCAGCAGGAAAGCTTAAGGAAGCGATCGCCCTATTACTGAGTTATTAATATTACTATTAAGTGTGATAATTCTATAACCCAAACTGCAATAATAATTTAACTATAAATAATCATGCTTTATACTACCATCAGGCATGATTGTATTGTAAAAAATAGCACCCTCAAGTTTTGTATCTTTCAAATCTGCTTGTTCAAGATTGGCGTAACTGAGATTAGCTTGCTGTAAATTAGCGTTTTTTAAAGAAGTATTCTTTAAGTTAGCATTGCTTAGATTAGCACGACTAAAGTCAACTCCAGAAAAGTCTCTTTCACCTGCGGCATAGCGTCTCAGTAATTCATCTCGGTTCATAAGAGCGATCGCTAAATTTATTTAATAATACAAATATACTATTAAGTAAAGAAGATGAGGAGCGATCGCCTTTACCACCAGCTAAATTAGACTTATCACTAAATTCTTTGACGCTCATGCTAGAAAAAACATCTACATTCCAGAAAGCCATAGAGGCGGTAGAAGCATTAGATCCAGAAGCTCAGGCTATTCTTGTAAATATTATCCAAAAGCGCCTCAAACAACAGCGACGGGATGACTTATTAAAGGCGGTTGCAGAAGCTCGTGAAGCCTATGCTAAAAGGGAAGTACGTAGTGGAACTGTTGCTGATTTAATGGCGGAGTTAGATGATTGATGCAACTGTTTTGGAGTGCAAGATTTATTCGAGATTTTAAGCGTTTAGCCCGTCGAAACCCGCAATTACTTTCTGTAGTTGAGCAAACATTACAACAACTTGCTGAAGATCCGTTTTCCCCTAGCTTGCGTACTCATAAATTTAAAGGGGATTTATTGGGTACATGGGCTTGTTCCATAGACTACAACAATCGTATTCTATTTGAGTTTGTTCCTCATCCCGATTCTGGGGAATTAGTAATTTCTTTGTTGACTTTAGGTTCTCATGATGATGTGTACTAAAGTAACACTAGACTTAAGAAAATTTGGGTATTGAAATTATTGATGTTATTACAGAATAAATCAAACTGAAACTATGAATACCCAAACAACAACCCAACTACCAATTCCGTCGCACTTTAACCCTGAGAAAGTCGGTGAAGTCTGGCGCGTACCTTACCAAGAGATTGCAGCTGCAGCCGAAACATGGGCAAAACAACACAAAATTCAACCTGCTTCTTTAGACGAAACCCGCATTTGCCTACTATTAATTGATGTCCAAAACACCTTCTGCATTCCTGGATTTGAATTATTTGTAGGAGGAAGAAGCGGTACTGCGGCAGTGGATGATAATCGGCGATTGTCTGAATTTATCTATTGTAATTTGGGAATAATTACAAAAATTGTTCCCACCTTAGATACTCACACAGCAACCCAAATTTTCCATCCTATCTTTTGGGTGAACCCCGCTGGAGAACATCCCATTGCGGCAGCTACTAGCATCACCCCTAAAGATATCGAACAAGGTATTTGGAAAGTAAACCCAGCAGTTGCTAATAGTGTCACTAATGGCAATTATGAATTATTAGAAAAACATGCTTATCATTACGTTAAGAAACTCAGTCAAGACGGTAAATATCCCCTCACCGTTTGGCCTTATCATTCAATGTTGGGTGGTATAGGTCATGCTTTAGTTTCATCGGTAGAAGAAGCAATCTTTTTTCACAGCATTGCTCGTCAAAATCAAACACAATTTGAAATTAAAGGCGAAAATCCTTTAACAGAAAACTATTCTATTTTACGTCCAGAAGTGTTAGAAGATTTTGAACAGCGTCCACTTGCTCAAAAGAATACACGGTTAATTAAGCAACTTTTAGAATTTGATACTGTAATTATTGGTGGTCAAGCTAAAAGTCATTGTGTTGCTTGGACAATTGACGATTTATTAACAGAAATTAAACAGGTAGATGCCACCCTCGCTCAAAAAATCTATTTGCTAGAAGATTGTACTTCTCCTGTAGTTGTTCCCAGTGTTGTGGACTACACAGAACAAGCAGATGCCGCGTTTGCCAGATTTGCAGATGCAGGAATGCACGTCGTCAAATCTGGGGATTGGTGACTGGGGACTGGGGGAGATGGGGGAGATGAGGGAGCAGGGGAGGCAGGGGAAGCAGGGGGAGAATGACTCCTAATTCCTAACTCAGCACTCCCAATGCCCCATGCCCCATTCCCTCATTTCTTCAAATAACCTTTGGGATCTTGGGCTACCCAACCTAGTGATGAGCTAGAACGTACTTCAAAATGCAGATGGGGTTGACTGGCGCTTGGTGTTCCACTGATGCCTACGGTTCCCAGTAAGTCTCCTTTGTTCACTTTTTGACCAACACTGACTTTGATGCTGTCAAGTTGGGCGTAGCGGCTTTGGAGTCCCCCACTGTGGTTAATGATCACCAACTTGCCATAACTCCCTTGCTCATCGGCAAAGGCTACGGTTCCAGGTGCGATCGCTAGCACATTAGTACCAACTGGTGATAATAAGTCAACACCACTGTGGAAGAAAACTTCACCTGTCGCAGGATTAATTTGCCAGCCATAAGCCAATCCCACAGTTGCCACTTGTGTTAAGGGATATCCAGACAAAGATGCACGGTTTGGTGTACTTGCATCAGTAGGTAAAGGTGACTTAGTTACAACACCATTAGGCGACCAGTTTACTCCCGGAACAAACACGATTCTGGGGTTTTGTTGGCAGCCATTCACCTCAAACAGGCTATCAGCACGAACTTTATATTGTGCTGCCACTTGTCGCCAAGTTTGACCGCGAGGCACCTCGACTACAATCCCATTGTAGGGAGGAATCTGAAGCACACTACCAACAGCGACAGCTGCACCATTCTGCAAAGCTGGATTCATGCCAATAATAGTTGTCGGAATGAGATTGTAGCGCTGCGCTATGCTCTCCAAAGTTTCGCCACGAACAACTTTATGGCGTTGGAATCGAGATAGGGCTGGAGTTGAGCAATCACCCACAGCAGCCTTAGCACTGTTTGAGTATGGCAGTATGCTTACTAGGCTCAAGGCGCTAACTAAGCTACAGAGAAACAGTTGACGAAAGGGTAAAGTCATGTATACAGATCAATAGCGCATTAACTTTAGATTTTAAGTGGGAAAACTGGGGAGTGGAGAGATGAGGAGCAGAGGAGCAGGGGAGCAGGGGGGACAAGGGGAATAAATCAATTCAAAATTCAAAATTCAAAATTAAAGAACTTCTGCCTCCTGCCTCCTGCCTCTTGCTATATCTTCCCCTTTTTCCTTGTCTCTTCCCAATGCCCAATGCCCAATGACAAATGACAAATGCCCAATCCCTAATTTCTCGTAAATTGATCTGTCCACTTGCCGTTAGCTTGACTACACTTAGAAATTAGCAACTGCATTGCTGTTCTTGAGCAAAACAATTATGAAGTTATCCTTAAAGCAATTGGCGGTTTATGTGTTTTTACTGGTAATTGGTGGTGGTGCAGGTTTGTTTGGCAGTCGCTATCTCATTCCACAAAATCGCTCGTTCCAACAACTAAAAAATGTAACAATGGCTTCGCCGCCAGAACCTGTATTTCCGAATTCTCCTAACGGAGCTATTGGGGCTACTGGTGGCGATAATGTGAATTTTATTGCAACGGCAGTGCAAAAAGTTGGCCCGGCTGTAGTTCGAATTAATGCCACTCGCAAAGTAGCCAATCCTATCTCTGATGCTTTGAAAAATCCCATATTGCGGCGATTCTTTGGAGAGGATGACCAACCAATTCCTCAAGAACGCATTGAGCGCGGTACAGGATCGGGATTTATTTTGAGTGAAGATGGGGAATTACTCACTAACGCTCATGTAGTAGCAGATACAGATACAGTACAAGTTACCCTCAAGGATGGTCGAAGTCTAGAGGGGAAGGTGGTAGGAGTTGATTCTGTGACAGATGTGGCGGTGGTGAAAATAAGAGCGAATGATTTGCCGACAGTAAAACTGGGCAATTCGCAAAATCTGATCCCCGGACAATGGGCGATCGCTATTGGCAATCCTCTGGGTTTAGATAATACTGTTACTATCGGCATCATCAGCGCTACCGATCGCACTAGCACTCAAGTTGGTGTCCCAGATAAGCGAGTAAGCTTTATCCAAACTGATGCCGCAATTAATCCTGGTAATTCTGGTGGCCCCTTATTAAACGCCCAAGGCGAAGTGATTGGTATTAACACTGCCATCCGCGCTGATGCTCAAGGACTCGGTTTTGCCATCCCCATTGAAACCGCCGCCCGCATCGCCGATGAACTTTTTACTAAAGGGCGTGTGGAACATCCTTTCTTGGGTATTGAAATGGCAGACCTTTCTCCCATTAGAAAACAGCAGATTAATCAAGAGAATCAACTGAACATTCAGCAGGATGCTGGAATTGTGATTAAAGGAGTCACGGATGATTCCCCAGCCAAGCGTGGAGGACTACTTCCTGGAGACGTAATTCAAAAATTTAATGGTAAACAGGTTAAAACTTCAGCTCAAGTTCAGAGGCTGGTAGAGTCGAGCAAAGTTGGAGACATAATAGCTATCGAAGTCAACCGCAGCGGTAAAATTCAAACCTTTAAAGTTCAATCAGGAGCTTATCCTGAAAGGAAGTAGTCAAAATAATTCGTAATTCGTAATTCGTACTTACAACATGCTAGTGGACTCGCTCTAAACGAAGCCATGCCGTTGGCGTTCGCGTTAGCGTCTCTGAAAGAGAAGCCTCTCGTTCGCGTAGCGTCTCCTTTTGGGAGAAGAGAAGGCTTTACGCTGTGCAATCAGTCGAAGATTGAACTTTCCATAAATGTCTTGTTGACCACTCCATTTTAATTCAGTGTCGGCTGCTATACCTTTTTTAATTACGAATTACGAATTAGTAACTATTTGGTCAATAATCCCAGAATGTTTGACTACTGACTATTAATTATTGACCATTAGACAAATGCTCTAACTGCATTCTTTGTTCCATCTGGCGCAGAAAATACCCCGTCATCATGGCCGACGCTAGAAGTCCAGCTAAATTTTCCCGATCTGTTGTGATTTGCACGTTGAAATTTTCTGCCGGGAGCATTCCCACTAGCCCTTGGACATTTTGCGAGATGATTTGTTTAATTTCGGGGCTGGCGGACTGAGCAATCCTAGCTAAAACATCAGGAGACTGATGCTGTAGATATTTGAGTAACTGATTAGGGTATTCCTCAAAGTGGTCGGAAAGAAGTTGATTAGGGTGTTCCTCGGAGTTGTCATTCAAAAAGTCAGGATTAAACACCATTGGCAGTTTTATTTAGCTTAATTGCTAACTCTACTCTAAACCATAGTACAAGGGTAGCGCATTTACCACAGGTATAAGTCAAGAGGAGGGGAGTGGGCATTGGGAAGAGACAAGGAAAAAGGGGAAGATATAGCAAGAGGCAGGAGGCAGAAGTTCTTTAATTTTGAATTTTGAATTTTGAATTTTGAATTGATTTATTCCCCTTTTCCTCCCTGCTCCTCTGCTCCCCTGCTTTGTTGCTTCCTTGTCTTCTCATTCCCCTCATTTTCCCCATGCCCTATGTCCCATGCCCTATGCCCCACTCCATTTAGTTCTAGTTCTAGTTCTAGTTGTTCTTCCTTTTGACTGGTAGAGAGTATTTGCGGAAGTTGTTCGATTTGGAAATACTGATGAAATTTCGGTGTTACTTGGAGCGAGTAGGAGCGAGAATCGCTGTCTCGGCGTTTGCGGATGAAACCAAGTTCAACGAGTTCTGGAACGTGCTGATATACTCCTGAACCGCGTAGGTTGATCAAGTCGCTTTGGAGTATGGGACTATTAAGGGCGATCGCTGCCAAAGTTCGCAATGCACCTACACCCAATTCTACTGGTATCATCGTTTGTACTAGATCGTGAAAGTCAGATCGTAGTTGCAAACTGTAACCATCTGGGGTTTCTATTACTTCTAGAGCACTATCTCGGTGGGCATAATTGTCCATGAGTTCAATTATGCCTTCTTTGACAGTAGCGCGATCGCACGCGGCATACTCGGCGATTTCGCCGAGCGACAAGGGTTTACCCTTTAAATAGAGAATTGCTTCTATCTTCGTCGCTGTGGCTGTAATCATTTAGTCATTAGTCGTTAGTCATTGGTTATTAGTCATTGGTCATTAGTACATGACAACTAACAATCAATAAGTGTGTGGCATTATATCGTAAATTGTCAAAGTATTTTTTAAAACTTTTAAATTGAGCATGGGGGATGGGGCATTGGGCATTGGGCATTGAAAAAGAAGAGGCAGGAGGCAGAAGTTCTTGAATTTTGAATTTTGAATTTTGAATTGATTCGCTCCCCCTGATCCGCCCACTCCCCACTCCCTCAAAAGCCTCTATTTGTGAGAATAAATTCTGCGATCGCTAAATCTTGTGGAGTGGTTACTTTTAAATTTGTCTCCTCTCCCTCGACAATTCGGACTTCAATGCCGCACTTTTCAAATAAAGCAGCATCGTCAGTTACTTCCCAACCTTGACGGACTCCTTCAGCATGGCACTGTTTCAACAACTTGACATCAAATCCTTGGGGAGTTTGTGCCGCCCATAGTTGTCGTCTGTCGGGTGTATCTTGAATTATGCCTTGTTCGTTGACAACTTTGATGGTGTCTTTGACGGGTACACCAGCAATTAAACCGGGACAGTGGCGAATGGCCTCAGCACACGAGTTAAATAAATCTGGTGTGGCTAGGCATCTAGCACCATCGTGAATCAACACTTGTTCTGCGTCTATTGGCAAAGATTGCAAGCCATTGTAAACAGATTCCTGGCGGGTGGAGCCGCCTTGAATCAATTCTACTGGTTTAGTCAGCTTTAGATCGGCGATAATTGCTTTGAACTCTGGCCAATCGTTAGACTGAGAAATAATCCCGATCCAACTGATTGTACTGGCGGCTTCTGCGGCTAATAAAGTCCAAGCAATAATTGGTTGCGATCGCACGAGTAGCAGGAGTTTATTGCGGTTACTACCCATTCTTTTTCCGATTCCCGCAGCTGGAATTAGTAAATACACAGAATTCCTCAATCTTTAAGCTATATATTTTCCCCTAAAATAGGGAGCGAGTAAGCGTCAATAAATATTATGCGAGTAGTAGCCCTTGTACCTGGCGGAATTGGCGACCAAATTCTCTTCTTTCCGACTCTAGATGACCTGAAGCGCCATTACCCTGACGCTCAAATAGATGTCGTTGTTGAACCCCGGTCAAAGGCTGCCTACCGAGTGAGCAAGTCAGTTCACGAGGTACTGTACTTTGATTTTAATGACCGTAACAGTCTGGCAGATTGGGGTAATTTAGTGGGGACAATTCGCGATCGCGAATACGATGTTGCTATTGCTGTTAAGCAAAATTGGTTGGTAGGTCTTTTACTCTGGTTGACAGGAATTCCTATACGCATTGGCTACCAAGGCAAAGGATCGGGTTTTCTTACCCATACTGTGCCGTTCAAATCATCCCAATATGCGGCAGCAGTATATCACGACTTGCTGCAACCGTTGGAAATAAATAGCCCTGTCCCAGAGTTAGCAGTAAATGTACCAAAACCAGATATTGAGTGGGCACAAAAGGAACAAAAACGTTTAGGGGTTCATGAAACAGGCTATATCTTGATTAATGGTAGTTCTGGCCAGTTAATACAGGCTAAAGAACTAGATAAAATCTACCCTGTCGAGAATTGGCAGCAAATTATTCAAGCTTTCCAACAAAAACAGCCCGATCTACCTGTGGTGGTTATTAAGGGACTTGATGATGAGCTGTTTGTGCGATCGCTTCTGGAGAAGACTCCAGAAATCAAGGTAACTGCCCCAGATGATATTGGTAAGTTAACTGCCATAATTGCTGGAGCAAATTTGATGTTATCTACTGATAGCGCGGCACTACAACTGAGTGTTGCAGTTCAAACCTATACCATTGCCGTATTTGGCCCCAGCGATCCAGTTAAGTTATTGCCGAAAAACGATAAATTCCTAGCTATTGAATCCCTCACGGGAAAAACGGCGGATATTTCACCAAACACAGTTTTAGAGAAAATTTGGGGTGGCTAAACCAGTAGTTTTCCCAAACTTACATATCTAGAACAGAGAGTAAGCCCCAAAACCTCTCTCTTTGCAGGAGAGAGGTAAATTTATATTGCATACAAATGAAAAGCTCTATAATTTATCACTCAGCCATTGTCACAAGTTGGGAACGTCTTTCAGTTTTGATTTAGACAAATCGATCTATTCTAGGGGAGCATCCCAATGCAAGCTAAAAGACACAAGACTGCTAAAAAAACCTGTACAAACCTCTTTCCTTTGCGTTTTTTGCGCGGCAGTTGCTTCTCCCAAGGGGAGACGCTACGCGAACAAGTCGGGGAACCGCAAGGGCGCACTGCCTTGTCTTTGCGGTTTATTATTTCATTCTCCGCCTAAGTCCAAGTACTGTATAAAAAGAAACTTGCACATTTAAGATGCTTCCTTCTTAATTAGAGGCAAGCAATAAATGTCCAGCTTGCCATATATGTTCCCACAAATATACTGGGATAATCAGCACTACTATCGGAAACAAACCAATCAGGAATCGCTTTCTGCTGTCGAACCCTCTTTTCCAAACCAATTTGTAGAGATATATTTTCGTGAACAATTTTTGCATTAGCAATTTCTAGCATTTTCTCTATTGACTTTTGTAGCCACTCTGCTCGAACAAACAAACTGTGAGATGGATGATCGCCGTAGCAAAAAGGTACAATGAGAACGAGATATCCTTTGTCATTTAGTATTTTATTCAGGCAAAATTGAATAATTTCTTGGTCGTCTTTTTTTTCTTGTGTCTCTTTGTTAATGCTGTGAAATAATAAACCCGCTAGCACGACTGCATCAAATTTTTTATTCTCTTCAACAAGTTCAGACAGGAAAAGCGATAAATCTTTGGTAACAAACTTTCTATTTGGGTAAATTTTTATACATTTTTCAATAGCTAATTCACTGTGATCAACTCCTAGATAGTCACATCGAGCTGGAAGATATTTGCTTAAAGCCCCATTACCGCATCCTAAATCTAATAAAGAAAATGAATTTTCTGGAAAAGCGTTACTTAAAAAACCACCTGTAGGTGTGTATCTGGTGACATTTTCCGGGGATTCAAAGTAAGAATAATAGTCATCTTGGAAACGTTCTTCTTCAGATGTTGCACGTTCTGGTACTAAATTTTTCATTCCAAAACCCTCATTTTCTCAAGCTTGTTTGATTACAAAATTGCTCTTTCAGGATCTTGCAAACTACTGAAAGCGCTTTAAGTAAAAAGTATAAAATATAACCTAGTTTCTTTCTGATATAAGAAACAGGTTTCTATATCAGCATATTTGCTATAGTTAATTAAAAAAATATCTTTTTAGATAGATAAAAATTTCATCCCTAGAGGATGGTTAAAATATTGACAAAATATACTATGTATAGCAATCGCCAAGGTAATTAGGACACTAGGTTCAAGACAAACTCGATTGCATCTCGTAGACAATCAAACTTGTCAAGTTGTTTGCGGATAC